>NZ_JBVISL010000007.1:0-393381 GCF_055575555.1 Streptomyces sp. NPDC034085
CGAACGTCATCGTGTCGCAGAAGTTCCTCAAGGAGCACCCGGACGTCGTCGAGGCCGTGCTCAAGGGCACGGTGAAGACCAACGAGTGGATCAACACCAACCCCGACAAGGCGAAGGCCTCCGCGAACGCCAAGCTGGCGGCGGAGGGGGGCAAGCCGCTCGACGCGAAGATCATCGACCCGGCATGGTCGAGCATCCTCGTCACCGACGACCCGCTGGCCACGACGCTCAAGGCGCAGGCCGACTCCGCGGTCAAGGCCAAGCTCCTCGAGAAGCCCGACCTGACCGGCATCTACGACCTGACGCTCCTGAACAAGGTCCTCAAGGCCGCCGGCAAGCCCGAGGTCTCCGACGCCGGCCTCGGCGCCAAGTAAGTCCGTAGTCCAGCAACCCCAGGAGGTGACGACCATGGCCACCACACTCGCCAAGGCTGCCGAGGGCGCGGTAGCGGAGCTGACGCACGCCGCCCGCATCGAGCACGTCTCGAAGTCCTTCTCCGGTCCGGCCGGATCGCAGCTCGTCCTGGACGACATCAGCCTCGATGTCGCTCCCGGAGAGTTCGTCACCCTCCTGGGGGCCTCCGGGTGCGGGAAGTCCACGCTGCTGAACCTGGTAGCGGGGCTGGACAAGCCGTCCGCGGGGTCGATCGAGACCCTCGGCCGCCCGGCCCTGATGTTCCAGGAGCACGCCCTGTTCCCGTGGCTGACCGCGGGCAAGAACATCGAGCTCGCCCTGCGGCTGCGCGGGGTGGCCAAGGCCGACCGCACGACGGAGGCCGAACGGCTGCTGGAGCTGGTCCGCCTCGGCGGCGCCCACGGCAAGCGCGTCCACGAACTGTCCGGCGGCATGCGCCAGCGCGTCGCCCTCGCCCGCGCCCTCGCCCAGGACAGCAGGCTGCTGCTGATGGACGAGCCGTTCGCGGCCCTCGACGCCATCACCCGCGACGTCCTGCACGGCGAACTCACCCGCATCTGGGAAGAGACCGGCCTGTCCGTCCTCTTCGTCACCCACAACGTCCGCGAGGCCGTCCGCCTCGCCCAGCGCGTCGTCCTCCTCTCCTCCCGCCCCGGCCGGGTCGCGAAGGAGTGGACCGTGGGCATCCCGCAGCCGCGCCGCATCGAGAACGCGGACGTCGCGGAGCTGTCCCTCGAGATCACCGAACACCTGCGTGGGGAGATCCGCCGCCATGGCCAGCACTGACACCACCCCGAAGGCCGCGGCGAAAAGCGACGACCTGGCCGGCCTGGAAGCCGGCCTGGACGCCCTCGACGCAGTCCAGACCCACCGCACCCCGGTCCGCGAGGTCCTCACCAAGAAGGTCCTGCCGCCGGTCCTGGCGGTCGCGCTGGTGCTGGTCGTGTGGCAGGTCCTCGTCTCGGCGAAGGTCGCCGAGGAGACCAAGCTGCCCGCCCTGTCCGCCGTGTGGGACAGCCTGTCCGAGATGTGGCTCAAGGGCACGCTGCTGGAGGTCATCTGGACCTCCGTCTCCCGCGGCCTGCTCGGCTTCCTCCTCGCCCTGGCCATCGGCACCCCGCTCGGCTTGCTCGTCGCCCGGGTGAAGTTCGTCCGCGCCGCGATCGGACCGATCCTCCAGGGTCTCCAGTCCCTGCCGTCGGTGGCCTGGGTCCCGCCGGCCGTGCTCTGGTTCGGCCTCAACGACGCCATGATGTACACGGTGATCCTGCTGGGCGCGGTCCCGTCGATCGCCAACGGCCTCGTCTCCGGCATCGACCAGGTACCGCCGCTGTTCCTGCGGGCCGGCCGCACGCTCGGCGCCACCGGCCTGCGCGGCGCCTGGCACGTCGTCATGCCGGCCGCGCTGCCCGGCTACGTCGCCGGCCTCAAGCAGGGCTGGGCGTTCTCCTGGCGCTCCCTGATGGCCGCCGAGATCATCGCCAGCTCCCCCGACCTGGGCCTCGGCCTCGGCCAGTTGCTGGAGAACGGCCGCAACAACATCGACCTGCCGGGCGTGTTCCTCGCGATCATCCTGATCCTGGTCGTCGGCATCGCCATCGACCTGCTGATCTTCAGCCCGGTCGAGCGGTGGGTGCTGCGCAGCCGCGGCCTGCTGGTCAAGAGCTGAGCCTGCCATGTCCCGCGCACTCCTGGTCATAGCCCACGGCAGCCGCGATCCGCGGCACGCGGCGACCGTGCACGCCCTCGTCGGGCGGGCGCGGGCGCTGCGGCCCGGGCTGCGGGTGGAGACGGCCTTCCTGGACTTCAACGGGCCGACCGTCTCCCAGGCCCTGGCCTCCCTGTACCTGTCGGGGGTACGGGAGGCCGTGGCCCTGCCGCTGCTGCTGACCCGCGCCTTCCACGCGAAGGCCGACATCCCGGCGGTGCTCGCGGAGTCCACCACGCGCCTGACCGGCCTGTCGGTCCGGGTGGCGGAGGTCCTGGGCCCGCACCCCCTGCTGGTGGCGTCCCTCGAACGCCGCCTCGCCGAGGCCGGCCTCGGCCTCACCCCGGCGGACCGCGCGACGACCGGCGTCGTCCTCGCGTCCGCCGGATCCTCAGACCCGGAGGCGATCGCAGTGATCGCTGAAATCGCGCGGGAGTGGCGGCACACCGGTTGGTGCGCCGTGCGGCCTGCGTTCGCCTCCGCTGCCCTTCCCCGCACGGAGGACGCCGTACGCGCCCTGCGCGCGGAGGGCGTCCGCCGCGTCGCGGTGGCCCCGTACGTCATCGCCCCGGGCCGCCTCCCGGACCGCATCGCGGCCGGCGCGGCGGCGGCGGGCGCGGACGCGGTGGCCGACGTCCTGGGCGCCACCCCGGAACTGGCCCGCCTCCTCCTCCACCGCTACGACACGTCCGCCTCGGCTCCGGCCCGGCTCGCGGCCCTGTCGGCCTAGGCTTGGCTTCCGGCGCGGGCGGTGGCCTCGTCGGCGAGGGCGGTCAGGTCGGCGATGGACATCGCGCCCGGGGGGAGGCCCTCGCGGGCGAAGATGTTCGCCGCGTGGCGCAGGACGTCGTTGACCGGGGTGGGGACGCCGTGGAGGCGGCCGAGCAGGGAGATCTCACCGTTGAGGTAGTCGGCCTCGACGGAGCCCGTGCCCCGGGCCAGGCTCTGCCAGGAGGAGCCGCCGCGTACGCCCGCCGGCTGGTCGACCTTGCCGTCGCGGGCCTCCGACTGTTCGGCCTCGGTGGCGTAGCCGATGCCCGCCGCCTCGAAGGCCGCCTTCCCCTCGCGGACGGCGCGCAGCAGCAGGGCCGCCTTGGCGGGGTCCGGCTCGGGGCCGGTGGTGGCCTGGATCGCGTTGCCCAGGTTCCCGAGGAGCTTCGCGTACTTCCACCGCATCACGTCCTCGACGACCGGCGCCCCGAAGCCCGCCCCGGCGAGGTCGGCGGCGACCGCCCTGATCCGGGAGTGCGCTCCGCCGGCCGCCCGCCCGAGGTGGAGGATCCCGGTGAGCGGCGCGCATAGGGCCGAGACCGCGCCGGGCTCCAGGAAGGTCGACGGCAGCCAGACGCAGACCCCGTACACCCGCGCGAAGCGGCGCAGCGCGAGCCGTTCGCTCTCCACGCCGTTCTGCGCGCACAGCAGCGGCAGCCGCTGCGCGGCCGTGCCGCCGCCGGCGACCTCCGCGTCGCCCCACGCGTCGAGCGCGGCGATGGCGTCCTGGGTCTTCACCGTCAGCAGCAGTACGTCGTCCGGGCGCAGTTCGCCCAGTTCCGCCGGGGCCGTGACCACCGGGAGCCGGTGGACGCGGGTGCCGTCGGCGGTGGTGAGCCGCAGTCCGTCGGACTTCAGGGCCTCGGCGTGCGCGCCGCGCGCGGCGAGGACGACCTCCTGGCCGGATTCCGCGAGGCGTCCGCCGATGGCCGCGCCGACCGCACCGGCGCCGATGATGATGTAACGCATGCCCAGAGCCTGACACACCGGCCGTGTCCGGACGCGGCCGGGCCGGGGCGGGGGGCGATGCGGTGGGGGCCCTGCCCGCGGAACGCTAGGAGCGGGTCAGCTCCACCAGTTTGAGCACGGTGTTCCAGTTGCGGGTGGTGACGTCCAGGCCCTTGACGACGGCGGGCCGGGCGAGGGCTTCGGCCAGCTTGGAGCGGCCGAGGCCGTTCGGGGCGTAGAGGTAGAGGACGCGGTCTCCCAGGCGGTACTCCTCGGGGAGGTACGCGGGGGCGTCGAGGGCGGCGAAGCGCTCGGGGCCGGGCTGTTCGGAGAAGAAGGTGGCGTGGAGCTGCCTGCCCTCCAGGTCGGCCGCCGGGAAGGGGCAGGCCTCGGCGACGGCGGCCAGGTGGTCCCCGTCGACGACCAGGCAGGCCACGCGGAACCCGAAGTGCTCCTCGATGGCCGCCTCCAGCGCCCGGGCGAGGGTGGCGGGATCCGTCTGCGGGCTGCTGAAGACGGCGTTGCCGCTCTGCAGGTACGTCTGCACGTCGCCGTGGCCGAGCCCCTCCAGCAGGGAGCGCAGCTCGGCCATGGGGACCTTCTTGTTCCCGCCGACGTTGATGCCGCGCAGGAGGGCGGCGTACTTCTTCGTACGCGCTGTCGTACTGGCTTTCTTCGTCATGGCCGCACCCTAGGGGTTGTCTGTGACAGCGCGGCCTCGATGAGGTCGGCGGCCTGGCGGGTGCCGCCCTCGGAGGCCATGCCGGCGCGGATGTCCTCCAGGCGTTCGCTCACCCGGGGGTCGCCGAGCAGTGCGAGGACGGCCTCGCGCAGGGTGGTGGCGTCAGCCTCCTCCATCGGGACGTGGCGGGCCACGCCGAGGGCGGCCAGCATGTCGGCGTTGCCGAACTGGTCGACCGCCTGGGGCACGGCGACCATCGGGGTCGCGGTGGCCAGGCCCTCCTGGCTGCCGCCGGCGCCCGCGTGGGTGATGAAGGCGTCGGCTTGGCGCAGGACGTCCAGCTGGGGAACCCAGCGGTGGACCTCGACGTTGGCGGGGATCTCCCCGAGGTCGGCCTCGTCGGTGAACGTGCCGATCTGCAGCACGACGTGCCAGTCGGGCAGGTCGCCGAAGGCTTCGATGCACGCCCGGTAGAAGGCGGGCTGCTTGGTGAAGGTGGAGCCGAGGGAGACGAGCAGGACCTTCTTCCCCTCGGCGGAGGCCGGCCGCTCCCAGGTGCCCTGGGTGGCGCTGCGGTCGCCCTGGCAGGCCCCGACGAAGGTGTGCACGGACGCGTCGACGCGGTCGGCGTGCGGCTGGAGGGCGCGCGGGATCAGGACGATGCTGCGCCGGGGACGGCCGACGAAGTGGTCGGCGTCCTCGTCGATGCCGTTCTCGTCGAGCCAGGCGCGGAAGCGGGCGTAGTAGGCCTTCCCGCGTTCGGTGGCGCGCAGTTGTGCGGTCATCGGGGCGCCGACCTCCTCTTCGTAGCCGGTCCAGGCGACCAGGTTCGGGGAGAGCGAGATGGACGGGACGTCCCAGCGGCGGGCGAGGACGCGCGCCGGGTAGGCGGTGATGTCGTGGATGACGAGGTCCGGTTCGTCGCCCTCGAAGGCTGCCGCGAGCTGCGGGAGCGCCTGCACGGCGTCGTCCAGGAAGGGTTCGACGTTGTCGATGAGCTCGGTGCCCCAGGCCTCGGGGTCGTCGTGGGTGGGCAGGGTGGACTTCCAGACCACCGGAGTGGCGCCGGTCTCCGCGACGGTCTCGGCGAAGGAGGCGGGGATGGCGTAGCTGACGCGGTGGCCCCGGGCGACGAGTTCCCGGATCACTTCGATGCTCGGGTTCACGTGGCCGGGGGCGGCGATGGAGAACATGGCGATGTGTGCGGCTTTGGCTGAGGTCATGGACACGACCTTAACGAGACGAGACGTCTCGTGCAACTACATTCTCCCCACCAGGGATCCCGTGGGACCGGATGCGAGACTGAGGGGACTCACGGCGAGCACGACCACCGGGCGAAGGACGAGACGGACGCATGGACGAGGCGCGGGCCAGGGACGTACTGGCGCAGGCGGGACTCACGGGCCCGGGCCGGGCGGAGCGGGCCGAACTGCTCGCCTTCGGCGAGAACGCCGTCTTCGCGCTCGGCCCCCTCGTGGTCAAGGTGGGCCGCGAGGCGGCACTGCTGGAACGGGCCGAGCGGGAGCTGGCGGTGGCGGGCTGGCTCGCCGACGCCGGGATCCCGGCGGTCCGGGCCGCCGAGCCGAAGCCGCGGCTGGTGGACGGACACCCGCTGACCCTGTGGCACCGGCTCCCGGAACCCCTGCGTCCGGCCGGCCCCGAGGACCTCGCCGCCCTGCTGCGGCCCCTGCACGCGCTGCCCGCGCCCTCGTTCACGCTGCCCCCGCGCGACCTGCTGGGCGGGGTCGAGCGCTGGCTCCGGCTGGCCGGCGGGGCCGTCGACCCCGAGGACGCGGCGTACCTGCGCGCACGGCGCGACGCGTACGCCGGCGAGGTGGCCGCGCTCACCCCGCACCTGCCGCCCGGCCCCGTCCACGGCGACGCCCTGCCGCGCAACGTGCACGTGGGGCCGGACGGGCGGCCGGTCCTGGTGGACCTGGAGACCGTGTCGGCCGACCTGCGGGAGCACGACCTGGTGGTGATGGCCCTGTCCCGCGACCGGTACGGGCTCCCGGCCGACGCCTACCGGGCCTTCGCGGACGCCTACGGATGGGACGTACGGGAGTGGGAGGGCTGCGCGGTCCTGCGCGGCGCCCGCGAGACGGCGAGCTGCGCCTGGGTCGCCCAGCACGCCCCCGCCAACCCGAAGGCCCTGGCCGAGTTCCGACGACGCGTCGCCTCCCTGCGCGACGGCGACCGGGAAGCCCGCTGGCACCCCTTCTAGGGGGTGCCCGAACAGTCCCGCCTGCCCGGCGGGCGGCCGGCACCACTGTGCGGACATCCCCAGCCGCTCCCGGAGCCTGCACGGGGAGTACCGCGGGGCGTCGCCCCGGTGCGGGTCAGGCGGTGACCAGCGCCCGCAGCGGCCACGCCGTGTCGATCACCGCGTCCGGGCTGCCCTGCCGGCGCAGGTAGGACTGGAAGTCACGGGCCCAGCGGGCGTGCCAGCCGCCCTGCCGGTCGTGCAGCTCCGCCGGGCTGAGCCCGGCCACCGCCGGGTGGCGGACGGCTATCGCCCGGGCCACCTCGACCGCCGCCAGCGCGTCGGCCCCCGCGTCGTGCGCGGCGTCGAGGGTGACCCCGTACACCCCGCACACCGCCTCCAGGGTCCGCTTGCCCCGCCGGTAGCGGTCCACGGCCCGGTCTATCGTCAACGGGTCCACCACCGGCCCGGTCTCGGCCCCGCCCAGCCGTTCGGCGAGCGAGGGCAGCCCGTGCCGGGCCAGCTCCGCGGAGAGCAGGGTCAGGTCGAAGGCCGCGTTGTAGGCGACGACCACCGCGCCGCCGCGCCAGTGTTCCACCAGCGCCGCGGCCACCTCCTCCGCGACCTCCCGCACCGGCCGGCCCTCGGCGACGGCCCGCTCCGTGCTGATGCCGTGGATCGCCGCGGCCTGCTCCGGGATCGGTATCCCCGGGTCCGCGAGCCAGCCGCGCCTCGTGCGCACCTCACCGCCCCGCACCTCGACCAGCGCGGCCGTCACGATCCGCGACTCCCCCGGCTCCGTACCGGTCGTCTCCAGGTCGAACCCGACCAGCGCTCCCCCGTGCCACGCCTCCATGACGCGCCCCTCCCCCGTTTTTCCGGTCAACGCGTTTCAGCCTGCCACGGGGCACTGACACCGGACCGGGCCGCCCCCCGGCCGCCGCCCGGACCCGGCCTGATACGTCCGGCGGCCGGCCGGGGTCACGACACGGGCCGCGAGTCCTCCCACACCGACTCGAACTCCTCCCGGTACGTCTGGAACAGTCCGTGCTCGGCGTCCTTCGGCACCCCCCGCCCGCCCCCGCGCAGGACCAGCACCGGCGCCTCCATGCCCCGGGCCCGCCGCAGGTACGACTGGACCACCGCGATGCCCGACGACTGCCCCTCCACCAGGTAGGCCGTGAAACGGGGGGTCTCGTCGAAGACGTGGATGTCGAAGCGCGAGGGGTCCTTAAGCCCCGCCCGCACCCGCCGCACGTGCAGGATGTTCATCTCCACCGACCGGCTCAGCTCGCCCTTGCGCAGTCCCAGCTCGCGCTCGCGCCGCTTGACCGCGCTGCTCGCAGGGTTCAGGAACAGCAGCCGCACCCGGCAGCCCGCCTCCGTCAGCCTGACGAGTCTTCGGCCGGAGAAGTTCTGCACCAGCAGGTTGAGGCCTATGCCGATGGCGTCGAGGCGCCGCGCGCCCCCGAACAGGTCCTCCGCCGGCAGCTGCCGCTGCAGCCGCACCCGGTCCGGGTGGACCGAGATGACGTCCGCGTACCGGTCCCCGACCAGGTCCTCGACGGCATCGATCGGCAGCCGGTCCGCCGAGGGGCTGCCCGACCCCGCGCCCAGCACCTCCAGCAGCCGCGCCGAGGCGCGCTCCGCCTGCTCCAGCACGGCCCGCGACAGCGCCCGGTTGCGGGAGACCACGTTGCGGGTGACCTCCAGCTCGTCGAGGGCCAGCTCGATCTCGCGCCGGTCGTCGAAGTACGGCTCGAAGCAGGGCCAGTGCTGGACCATCAGCTCGCGCAGCTGCGGCAGCGTCAGGAAGCTCAGCACGTTGTCGTCGGCCGGGTCGAGGAGGTAGCCCTTGCGCCGGCTGACCTCGCGGACGGCCACCGCCCGCTGCACCCACTCCTGCCCGGCGGGGCCCGCGGCCGCGACGACCCAGTCGTCCCCGCCGTGCACCGGCTCGTAGACGGGCCGCAGCACGGCGCCCACCACCGACCTCAGCCGCTGCTCGATGAGGTTCAGCCAGATGTACGCGCGGCCCGCGCGCTGGGCCCGCGTACGGACCTCGCTCCACGCGTCCGCGCCCCAGTCCAGCTCGGCCGCGGCCCGCGCGTCCCCGGCCGCCTGCGGGGCCAGCGACACCGCCGCCCCGGCCGCCGCCGCGCCCGGCACACCGCCGGGCGCATCCACCGGGCCACCCTCGTGACCGCCGTCACCAGGGGGCAGCTCCAGACCTCCCGAGCTCACCCGTGCACCGCCTTCTGCGTCTGGACGCCCGTCTCCAGTGATCACGGAAGGGTACTCCGCGCACGCGGCCCGACGCAGCCCGAAGCCGTCCTCGCCGACCTCACGTCCCCTGGTCCGGCGGCCCGTTGACCCATTATGTGATGCCCGGACCGTACGTTGACCCGTATATCAGCTCTCCGGTTCACCCATCGGCAGCATTCCAAGTCCACGCGTGAGGACCCTCTTTCGGGGAAGATCTGGCAGAGACGTGATCCGCGCCGGATCGAGCCGGACCAAGATGGGATGAGTCATTGGCCATGCAAGTCTGGCCGGGGCAGGCGTATCCGCTGGGCGCCACCTACGACGGAGCGGGCACCAACTTCGCGGTCTATTCGGAGGTCGCCCGGCGCATCGAGCTGTGCCTGCTGCACGACGACGGCTCGGAGACCGCCGTCGAACTGCGCGAGACCGACGCCTTCGTGCGGCACGCCTACCTGCCCGGGATCATGCCCGGGCAGCGGTACGGGTTCCGCGTGCACGGCCCCTACGAGCCCGAGCGCGGACAGCGCTGCAACGCGGCCAAGCTGCTGCTCGACCCGTACGCGCGGGCCATCAGCGGGCAGGTGGCCTGGGGCGAGGAGGTCTACGGCTACCACTTCGGGCGCCCCGACTCCCGCAACGACCTCGACTCCGCCCCGCACACGATGAGTTCCGTCGTGGTCAACCCGTACTTCGACTGGGCGAACGACCGGCCGCCGCGCCACGAGTACCACCACACCGTGCTGTACGAGGCCCACGTGAAGGGCCTGACCATGCGCCACCCCGACCTGCCGGAGGAGCTGCGGGGCACCTACGGGGCGCTCGCGCACCCGGCGGTGATCGGGCACCTGACGAAGCTGGGCGTGACGGCGCTGGAGCTGATGCCCGTCCACCAGTACGTCAACGACCACCGGCTGGTGAACGACGGGCTGAGCAACTACTGGGGCTACAACACCATCGGCTTCTTCGCCCCGCACAACGGCTACGCCTCCGGTGACCGGGGCCAGCAGGTGCTGGAGTTCAAGTCGGCGGTCCGGGCGCTGCACGAGGCCGGGATCGAGGTGATCCTGGACGTGGTCTACAACCACACCGCCGAGGGCAACCACCTGGGTCCCACCCTCTCCTTCCGCGGCCTCGACAACGCCTCCTACTACCGGCTCGCGGACGACCCCCGGCACTACATGGACACCACCGGGACCGGCAACTCGCTGCTGATGCGCTCCCCGCACGTCCTCCAGCTGATCATGGACTCGCTGCGGTACTGGGTGACCGAGATGCACGTGGACGGCTTCCGCTTCGACCTCGCGGCCACGCTGGCCCGGCAGTTCCACGAGGTCGACCGGCTGTCGTCGTTCTTCGACCTGGTGCAGCAGGACCCGGTGGTCAGCCAGGTGAAGCTGATCGCGGAGCCCTGGGACCTGGGCGAGGGCGGCTACCAGGTGGGCAACTTCCCGCCCCTGTGGACGGAGTGGAACGGCAAGTACCGCGACACCGTACGCGACTTGTGGCGCGGGCAGCCGCGCACGCTCGCGGAGTTCGCGGGGCGGCTGACGGGCTCCTCCGACCTCTACCAGGACGACGGGCGCCGGCCGCTGGCCTCGATCAACTTCACCACCTGCCACGACGGTTTCACCCTGCACGACCTCGTCTCGTACAACGAGAAGCACAACGAGGGCAACCGGGAGGGCAACCGGGACGGCGAGACGCACAACCGGTCGTGGAACTGCGGGGTCGAGGGGCCGACGGAGGATCCGGAGGTCCAGGAGCTGCGCGAGCGGCAGATGCGCAACTTCATGGCCACCCTGATGCTGTCGCAGGGCGTGCCGATGCTCAGCCACGGCGACGAGTTCGCCCGGACCCAGCAGGGCAACAACAACGCCTACTGCCAGGACAACGAGCTGTCCTGGGTGAACTGGCCCGAGCCGGGCAAACCGCCGCCGGCCCTGCTGGAGTTCACCCGCCGGATGGTCTGGCTGCGCCGCGACCACCCGGTGTTCCGGCGGCGCCGCTTCTTCCACGGCCGGCCGGTGGAGGGCACGCACGACGAGCTCTCCGACATCGCCTGGTTCACCCCGCACGGCGAGGAGATGCGGGCCCGGGACTGGCAGGCGCAGCACGCGCGGGCGCTGACCGTGTTCCTCAACGGGGAGGCGATCTCCGAGCCCGGTTCGCGGGGGGAGCGGATCACCGACGACTCGTTCCTGCTGATGTTCAACGCGGGCGCCGACCCGCAGGACTTCACCGTCCCGCAGGGGCACGGATCGCACTGGCGGACGGTCGTGGACACGGCGCGGGCGGAAGTGCTGCCACCCGGCACCGGGCCGCAGTACGCGGCCGGCGACCGGGTGGCCCTGACGGGACGGTGTCTGGTGGTGCTTCAGCGCCCGGCGTAGGCGGAGCCGGGGCCGGTCGTCCCCGATCCCTCGTGCCGGACGGTCCGCTGGGCGGGGATGAAGGCGCCGGCCGGGGGCCGGGCGGCCGGTACCCGGGTCACCAGGGCGATGGTCAGGCACAGCGCGGCCGCCCCCACCGCCACGGCGAACGCGCCGGCGGGCCCGTACGACTCGGCGAGCCGTCCGGAGACGGCGAGCGCGGCGGCCTGCCCGGCCACCAGGGAGCTGGCGGCGAAGGCCATCGACTCGGCGAGCCAGGTCGGCTCCACCACGCGCTCGGTGAGCGCGAACGCGGTGATCAGGTGGGGTGCGTACGCGGCCCCGAGGACGGTGACGACCGCGTACAGCGGCCACAGGGTCTCGGTGAACAGCAGCGGCACCGAGAGGAGCAGCGCGGCGCCCGTGGCCGCCCGCCAGCGCAGCCGCAGCCCGAAGCGGGCGGGCAGGGCGCCGAGCGCGAGACCGACGGCGGCGCTGACGACGCCCATGGCGGCGTACACGACACCCGCCTGCCCCGGCACCCCCAGCTGGGCGGTGAGCGAGGCGATGCCCGCCTGGCAGCCGCCGAACATGGCGCCCTGGAGCGCGAGGGAGCCGCGTACGGCGTGCACCACGCGGGGGTGGCGCGGCGCCCGGACGCCCTTGCCGCGCGGCCGCGCGGGGGTCCCGGCCGTGACGGCGGCGGTCGGGTGCAGGGCGTAGGCGGTGCCGAAGACGGCGACGAGGGCCGCGGCCCCGCCGAGGGCGACGGCGGGGTGCGCGCCGAGCGCGGCGAGTCCGACGAGGGCCGGGCCGAAGACGAAGGAGACCTCGTCGAGGGTGCCTTCGAGGGAGTGCACGGCGGCCACCACGTCCTCGCCGGCCTTCGCGCGGCGCGCGAGCGCGACGGAGCGGGTGCGGGCGAGCGGCCCGATCAGCGGTACGGAGGCCCCCGTGACGGCGCCGATCGCGGCGAGCGGGGCGGTCGCCAGGCCGGCGAGGGCCCCGGCGACGAGCGCGGCGGTGGCGACGGCGTTGACGGCCGCCGCGGCGAGGACGACGGGCCGCTGCCCGTGGCGGTCGGCGAGCCGGCCGAGGACGGGTCCGCAGACCACCTGGCCGGCGGAGAGGGTGCCTCCGACGATGCCGGCGGTGGCGAGCGAGCCGCTGGTCTCGGCGACCAGCAGGACGCTCCCGAACTGGGACATCGCGACGGGGAGTCGGGCGAGGAACGAGAGGAGCGGGAGTAGGGGCCCGGTCAGGGCGATGACGTGACGATAGGTACTGACGGTTCCAACCACTTGATCGACGTTAACGCGGTGGAGTCACCCGGATGCATTGGGTAATGGCACGGAATCGCGTCGACTGGGTACGTACGTTCTCATGACCCAGGGGTATGCAAGCAGTCAATCGGAACATGAGGCTCCGGCGAATGGCGCTCCGGCGGCGCTCGCTCCGGCCTCCACCTACCGGCTCCAGATGTGCCCGGAGTTCCCCTTCGCGGCGGCCGAGGCAGCCGTACCGTACCTCGCCTCGCTCGGCGTGTCACACCTGCACCTGTCCCCCGTGCTGGAGGCGGTGCCCGGCTCCGCCCACGGCTACGACGTCACCGACCACGCCCGGGTGCGGATCGAACTGGGCGGCGAGCCGGGCCTGCGGGCGCTCGCGGCGACCGCACACGGACACGGCCTCCGGCTGGTGCTCGACATCGTGCCGAACCACATGGCGGTACCCGTCCCGGTGCGGCTCAACCGGCCGCTGTGGGAGGTGCTGAGGGAGGGGCCGCACTCGCCGTACGCCCGGTGGTTCGACATCGACTGGGAGGGGGGCGCGGGGCAGGTGCTGCTGCCGGTGCTCCCCGGAGGGGACGAGCCCTGCGAGGTGGAGGCCCGGGCGGGCGTACTGCGGTACGGCGAGCTGGAGCTGCCCCTGCGGGCCGGGACCGCCGCACTGCCGCTGCCGGAGCTGCTGGCCGCCCAGTGGTACCGGGCCGCATGGTGGCGCGAGGCGCGCACCTCCCTCAACTACCGCCGCTTCTTCACCATTTCGGACCTGATCGGGGTGCGGGTGGAGGATCCCGCCGTATTCGCCGCAAGCCACGCGAAGGTGCTGGAGCTGGTGCGGGAGGGGGTGGTCGGCGGACTGCGGATCGACCACGTGGACGGGCTGGCGGACCCCGAGGAGTACCTGCACCGGCTGCGGGCCGCCGTGGGGAACGACTGCTGGGTGGTCGTGGAGAAGATCCTCGGCGAGCGGGAACGACTGCCGGCGTCCTGGCCGGTGGCGGGCACCACGGGGTACGACGCGCTGCGCCGGGTCGACGGCGTGTTCACCGACCCGGCCGGAGCGCGGCAACTGGCCCTCGCGTACCAGGAGTCGACGGGCCTGCCCTCCTGGGAGGAGACCGCCTCGACCGCGGCCCGGGAGGTGCTCACCGTCGACCTCGCCGCCGAGCTGGCGACACTGGAACGGTGGGCCGGCAAGGAACTCTCGGGCGCGGTACGGGAATTGCTCATCGCGACGCCGGTGTACCGGACCTACCCCGGCGGGCCGGGCCCGGCGGCGTCGACCCTTCAGCGCGCCGCCGCCCGGGCGGGGGCCGACGCGGTCGAGGGAGTACGGGAGCTCCTGCTGCGGGACCCGGCCTTCGCGGCGCGCTTCGCCCAGACCTCGGCGGCCCTGCGCGCCAAGTCCCTGGAGGACCGCGCCTTCTACCGTTGGGCCCCGCTGCTGTCGGCCACCGAGGTCGGCGGGGAACCCGGGGCCCCGGCGGTGTCGGCCGCGGAGTTCCACGCGTACTGCGCGGAACGGGAACGGGACTGGCCCGCCTCCGGGACGGTGCTGTCCACGCACGACACGAAGCGCAGCGCGGACGTACGGGCGCGGATCGCAGTGCTGTCCCAGGCGCCGGAGGCGATGGAGGTCCCGGGAGCGGGGGCGGCGGGCGGGGACGACCCGCAGCTGGCCTGGGTGGCGTGGCAGAGCGCGCTCGGGCTGGGCGACGCACCCGAACGCGGCCCCCGGCTGGCGGCGGCCCTGCTCAAGGCCGCACGGGAGGCGGCGCTGCGCACCTCCTGGACCGACCCCGACGAGGAGTACGAGGCGGCCATCGCGGACCTGGTGCCCCGCGAGGCGGTGGAGCTGCCGCCGGAACTCGCGGAGGCCGCCCGGGCCAACGTGCTGGGGATGACGCTGCTGCACCTGGCGATGCCGGGGGTACCGGAGGTGTACCAGGGCACCGAGTCCGAGTGCAGGGCGCTGGTCGACCCCGACAACCGCCGCCCGGTGGAGTTCCCCCGGGAAGCGCTGGCCGCCCTGGACGCCGGCACCGCCCCGCCGGACCTCGCGCGGGAGAAGCTCGCGCTGACGGCGGCCCTGCTGCGGCTGCGCCGCGACCGGCCCGGGCTGTTCACGGGCTACGCCCCGCTGCCGGCCGCGGGCCCGGCGGCCGACCACTGCCTGGCGTTCACCCGCCCGGGCGGCCTCGTCGCGGTGGCCACCCGCCTCTCGCACCGCCTGGCGGAGACAGGCGGCTGGCGCGACACCACCCTGACCCTGCCGGAGGGCCGCTGGCACCGCCTGGGAGCCGGCGGCCCCGCGGGCGCGGGCTCGGGGCCGGGTTCGGGTTCGGGGTACGAGGGGCGGGTCGCACTGGCGGAGCTGCTGGAGGAGGGGCCGGTGGCGGCGCTGGTGCGGGGGTAGGGGGCGGGGTTTCGACGGGGCCGCCTCACAGCTGGTTCGGGGGTTTCCCGTCAGTCCCATCGTCCTTCCGGTTCGGGCCGGTCCCTCAAGAGCGCTCCTTCGTCGCGTCGCTGCGCGATGTCGCTTCGCTCCACTCTTGACCGACCGTCCCTCCCCGGAAAGCCGAAAGACTGCCGGGAACCCCCGAAAGAACGGTCACGGGGCAGGAGAGGCAGAAGCGGCCCCTCAGGGACCAGGCGAGGGGCCGGACCCGGCCCCCTCCCGCATCCGGCATACCGACTCCCCGGCCCACGCCCGTGGCGGCAGGCGCGTCAGATCGCCACGCGCTCCTCATGGTCCGGCGTCCGGCGGCCGTCTGGGGCTGATGCCTGCACCAGACGACGACCGGAGCCCGGTCCGTGCGGGGTCACCGGCACAGGGCTGTGTCCACGGCCTGTTCGAGGTGCTTCGTGATCGCCCCGTCGGGTGGGCTGACGGTCACTGCGATGTTGGCGGCGCGGCCGTCGTCGGTGACTCCGCCTCGGGTTTCGAAGCCGGGGATGTCGCCGCCGTGGCCCCAGTAGACGCCGCCGCAGGAGAGCGGCCTGCTCATCAGGCCGAGGCCGTAGCCGGCGCCCGTGTCGCCGAGGGGGACGGTGGTGCGCATCTGCGCGAGCTGGGCCGGCGGGAGGAGACGGCCGGCCAGGAGGGCGGTGAGGAATCGGTTCAGGTCGGAGTTGGTGGAAATCATCTGGCCCGCCGCCCAGGCTGCGGAAGGGTCGATATCCGTGACGTCGCGCCGCTGGTCGTGGCCCTTGGGGTGGGGTTCCCGGATGGTCATGTCGCCGGGGGCGGGGAAGTACGTGTGGCGCAGTCCGAGGGGCTGGATGATGCGCTTGTCGATCTGCTCGCCGAGGGGTCGGCCGGTGACCTTCTGGACGATCAGGCCGGCCAGGACGTAGTTGGTGCTGCTGTAGGCCCAACCGGTCCCCGGGGAGAAGTCGGACTTGTGCCGGAAGGCGATGTCGAGCAGGTCGCGGGGTTCGAGGTACCGGTGCTGGAGGATGTCGTCGGTCACGTCCGCTTCGTATTCGGGCAGGCCGCTGGTGTGCTGGAGGAGTTCGCGGACGCTGATGTCGCGTCCGTCGATGCCCTCGCCCCGTACGAGCCCCGGCAGGTAGGTTTCGACCTTGGCGTCGAGGCCGACCTTGCCTTCGCCAACCAGTTGCAGCACGACCACGGCGGTGAACATCTTGGTGTTGCTGCCGATGCGTACCTGACCGTCCCGGGGCACGTCGGGGCCTGCGGTGTACGAACGGGTCCGACCGTTGCGCTCCGTGACGTCGGCCAGCGCGCCGGGCACGCCGTCGGTCTGCACGAGGGCGTTCAGGGCCCGCTGGACGGTGTCCGGCCGGGCCGTGGCCGATGCGGACGGTGTGAGCACACCGGTGGTCATCACGCCTGCGGCGGCCCACAGGGCAAGCCTCCGCCATGTCTGCTGATGCACGAGTCAACTCCTCGGTCGGATGTGCCCAGCATGTCCGTGTCCGCCGGCGCCGACGATCCTGCTACCCACCCAACCCCACTGGGGCTACCCCGCCTTTGTGGCACCCGCACTGCTCCGGTCGTCGTCTGTTGCAGGTACCAGCCCCAGACGGCCGCCGGACGCTGAACCATGAGGAGCACGTAGCGATCTGATGCGCCTCCCGGTGCCGACCGGGCTCCTGATCATCATTAGGTGCAGGCGGGCCGGGTCCGGCCCCTCGCCTGGTCCCTGAGGGGCCGCTTCTGCCTCTCCTGCCCCGTGACCGTTCTTTCGGGGGGTTCCCGGCAGTCTTTCGGCTTTCCGGGGCGGGACGGTCGGTCAAGAGTGGAGCGAAGCGACATCGCGCAGCGACGCGACGAAGGAGCGCTCTTGAGGGACCGGCCCGAACCGGAAGGACGATGGGACTGACGGGAAACCCCCGAACCAGCTGTGAGGCGGCCCCACCGAAACCCGGCCCCCGCCCCGCCTCCCAACCCCCCAACACACACATTCGATCCCCGTGGAGCAGTAGCCGGCCGGTGTGGCGGGCATGGCATCCCATGTGACCCTCCACCGTGACATGTGCTACCCCACCCCGCACGAACTCGCCCTGGCCGGACGGGCGCTGGCCGACGAGCACCCCGGCCGGGTGCGGATGCGGCAGGCCGGTGTCTCCCGGGGCGGGAGGCCGCTGTGGCTGCTCTCCGTCGACGGGCAGCGCGGCGGGCCCCGGGAGGTGCTCGTCGTCGCCGGGGCCCATGCCAACGAGCCTGTCGGCGGGGCGACCGCGCTGGACCTCGCGCGGCGGGTCGTCCGGGCCGGGGGCGGCGGGTCGGGCTGGCACTTCCTGCTCTGCGCCGACCCCGACGGCGCCGACCTGCACCGGACGCCCCGCCCGTACTCGCTGCTGGACTACCACCGCCACTTCTACCGTCCGCCGGGACCCGAGCAGCCCGAGTGGGCGCCGTCCTTACTCCCCCCGGACCGGCTCCCGCCGGAAACCCTCGCCCTGACCGCGCTCCTCGAGGAGCTGCGGCCGGTCCTCCAGGTCTCCCTGCACGGAACGGATCTCGGCGGGTCCTGGGTCCAGCTGATCCGTGACATACCCGGGCTCGCCGAGCCCTTCGGGAAGTCGGCCGCCGAGCTGCGGATCCCCGTGGAGACCGGGGCCTCGGACGCGGCCGGCTGGGGCTCGCGCGGGCCCGGGATCTTCGTGATGCCGCAGGCGGGGAGCGCGGACACCCGGCTCAGCACCTGGTGCCACCGCGGGACCACCGCGATCGTCGAGGTGCCCATGTGGGCCTCCGGGCTGGTGGACGATCCCGCCCCGCACCCCGACCCCCGGGGCGCCCTGCGGATGCTGGCGGAGCGGCTGACCCGGGACGCCGCCCGGGTGGCCGGGCTGCGGGAGGGGCTCCTCGGCACGGAGCCGGGCGCCGCCGCGCTGCTGCGGGCGGTGGACTGGACGCTCGGGCTGATCCCGGACGTCGCCGCCGGGTGGACGGCTCCCGGGGTGCCCCCCGAGGCCACCACGGCCTCCCTCGCCAGTATCGACGCGTTCGGGCGGCGGCTCTCGCTGCGCGCCGCCGCGATGCTGCTGCGCGTCCTGCGGGCCCAGGCGCATCCGGCGGCACCCGGGCTGGACCGCCTGGTGACGGGGTGGTGCGAGGAGTTCGCGGCCCGCTTCAGGGCGCGCTGGGTGCCGGTGGCCACGCAGGTGGAGCACCAGTCGCGGACGGTGTTGGCCGCGTACGGGTGCCTTCAGACCGGCCAGGCGTAGCGGCGCTTGGGGCGGCCGGTGGCACCGAGGCGGTCGTAGAAGCGGATGGCGCCCTCGTTCCAGTCCGGGGTCTGCCATTCGACGTGGTCGAGGCCGAGGTCGCGGGCGAGGCCGGCCACGCCGGCCATGAGGGCGGCGCCGAGGCCGTGGCCCCGGGCCTCCTCGGCGAGGTAGAGGCAGTCCATGTGGAGGTGGTGGCGGGCGTCCCAGAACGCGAACTCCTCCGAGCAGGCGGCGTATCCGGCGACCGCGCCCCCGGGGGTCTCGGCGAGCAGCACCCACAGCCGGGCGTCCTCGGCGAACAGCAGGGGACCGAGGCGGTCGCCGAGGTCCGCCGGACGGGGAGCGGACTTCTCGTACGCGACGTGCTCGTGGATGAGCTCGGTGAGGCGCGGGAGGTCTGCGGGGCGGGCGGGGCGGACGAGGCCGGTGTGATCCATGAAGGGCATCCTGCCGGGCGCCCGCCCCACGACGAAGGGCCCGCCCGGCCCCAGCCCCAGCACCGCCACCGGCACCACCGACCGCCGGAACCCGCTCGCGTCAGTTCTCCGACAGCCGGAAGGTCATCCGGCCGAACCCGACCTGGTCCCCCGGCCGGACCACCGCCGCGTTCGTCACCCGGAGTCCGTTGACGGTGGTGCCGTTGGTCGAGCCGAGGTCCCTGAGCAGCCACACCCCGTCGCGCATGCTCAGTTCGGCATGGGCCCGCGAGACGGTGTCGTGGCTGAGCCGCAGGCCGTTGCCCGGGTCGCGGCCGATGCGCAGCGGGCCGGCGGCCGGGTGCGGGAAGAGCAGCCGGGGCAGGCGCTCCACCTGCCAGGCGCGGCGCACCCCGGCGGACACGGCCGAGGCTCGGCCCACCCAGCCGAACAGCCGGCTCGTCCAGGGGCTGTCGGCGCCGGCGGGCCCCTGCCTGGACTGGAGGTCGGCGAGCAGGACCGCGAGGTCCTCGGAGCGGCGGGCGACCAGCGCGAGTTCCATGCGGCGCAGGAAGGTGTCGTGCGACAGCTTCCCCAGCGCCGCGCCTTCCCTGAGCTGGCCCAGCGCCCGGTCGCGCTCCGCGTCGGAGAGCCGCGGGGCGGGGTAGGCGGGGAACTCGAAACTGGACGTCACAGGGTGATTGTCGGCCCGTCGGGTGCGGAGTGTCCAGAACTCCCGCGCCGGGCCCGGAATGATGGGCACGATACGCATGCTGGACACCGCCCAAGACGAGGGGACCGTCCGTGCAGTTCGAGGTGTGGGCACCGCTGACAGGTCGGGTCGCCATGCGACTGAACGACACGACCTACGACATGACCCCCGACCCGGCCCCCGGCCGTTCCGGCTGGTGGACCGCCGAGGCGCCGGCGGCCGACGGGGACCGGTACGGGTTCCGGCTCGGCGACGATCCGGTGGTCCGGCCCGATCCGCGCGGGCGGCGGCTGCCGGACGGTACGGAGGGCCTGTCCGCGGTGGTCGACTTCACCCGCCTCGCCCCCCGGGTGCCTCCGCCGCGGGTCCCGCTCCAGGACGCGGTCCTGTACGAGCTGCACGTCGGCACCTTCACCCCCGAGGGCACCTTCGAGGCGGCGGCCACCCGCCTGGGGTACCTGGCGGGGCTGGGCGTCACGCACGTGGAGCTGATGCCGGTGTGCCCCTTCCCCGGCCGGCACGGGTGGGGGTACGACGGGGTGGCGCCGTGGGCGGTGCACGAGCCGTACGGGGGTCCGGCGGGCCTGGCGGCCTTCGTGGAGGCCGCGCACGCGGCCGGGCTGGGCGTGGTGATCGACGTGGTCCTCAACCACCTGGGCCCCTCCGGGAACCACCTGCCGGCCTTCGGGCCGTACTTCACCGACACCCACCACACCCCGTGGGGCGCGGCGGTGAACCTGGACGCGCCCGGCTCCGACGAGGTCCGCGCGTACCTGATGGGGTGTGCGCTGGCATGGCTGCGGGACTACCACGTGGACGGCCTGCGGCTGGACGCGGTGCACGCGCTGGCCGACGGGCGGGCGCTGTCCTTCCTGGAGGAGCTGGCGGCGGCCGTGGACGAGCTGGCGGCGGAGACCACGCGGCCGCTGTTCCTGATCGCCGAGTCCGACCAGTGCGACCCGCGGCTCACGACGCCGCGCTCCGCCGGGGGCCTGGGCCTGCACGCGCAGTGGAACGACGACTTCCATCACGCCCTGCACTGCGCGCTGACCGGTGAATCGCAGGGCTACTACGCCGACTTCGCCGAGGCCCCGCTCGGCGCGCTCGCCAAGACCCTGACGCGGGCGTTCTTCCACGACGGCACCTGGTCCTCCTTCCGGGGCCGCACCCACGGCCGGCCGGTGGACCGCCCGCGCACCCCCGCGCACCGTTTCCTGGGCTACACCCAGACCCACGACCAGGTCGGCAACCGGGCGCTGGGCGACCGGCTGTCCGCCTCGTGCTCCCCGGGGCTGCTGGCCTGCGCGGCGGCGCTGGCGCTGACGGGGCCGTTCGTACCGATGCTGTTCATGGGCGAGGAGTGGGGGGCCGGGACGCCGTGGCAGTACTTCACCGACCATCCCGACCCGGAGCTCGCCGAGGCGGTGCGCAGCGGACGGCGGCGGGAGTTCGCGGCGCACGGCTGGAAGGCCGAGGAGATCCCGGACCCGCAGGATCCGGCGACGCGCGACCGGTCCTGCCTGGACTGGGCGGAGCCGGAGCGGGAGTCGCACGCGTGGCTGCTCGAGTGGTACCGGACGCTGATCCGGCTGCGCCGTACCCATCCGGACCTGCGCGACCCGGACCTGGCGGCGGTCCGGGTCGCCCATGACGAGGAGCGCCGCTGGCTGACGTTCCGGCGGGGGGAGGTCCGGGTGGTGGTGAACCTCTCGACGGAGTCGGTGACGGTCGCGCTCGGCCGCAACGGGGTGCGGGTGCTGGCTTCGTGGGAGCCGGTGGAGCATCCGGGTCCGGACGGGCGGATCCACGTACCGGGCGAGTCGGCGGTGGTCCTCGGGCCGTAGGGCCGCGGGCGGGGCCGTTATTCGACGATCGCCAGCTCGCGCGGCGCGTGGTTCAGGCGGCGGCCGCCGGACCCGGTGACCGTGACGATGTCCTCGATGCGGACGCCGAACCGGCCGGGCAGGTAGACGCCGGGCTCCACCGAGAAGCACATGCCGGGGACGAGGGGCTGCTCCTCGCCCTCGACCATGTACGGCGGCTCGTGGGTGGTGACGCCGATGCCGTGGCCGGTGCGGTGGATGAAGCGTTCGCCGTAGCCGAACTCCGTGATCACGGCGCGGGCCGCCCGGTCCACGTCCTGGCAGCTGGCGCCGGGGCGGACGGCCGCGCATCCGGCCTGCTGGGCCTCGCGGACGATGTCGTGGACGCGCTGCTCCTCGGGGGTGGGCTCGCCGACGTGGACGGTGCGGGAGATGTCGGATCCGTAGCCGTGCTTGAGGCCGCCGAAGTCGAGGACGACCATGTCGCCGTGGCGGATGACGCGGTCGCCCGCCTCGTGGTGCGGGTTGGCGCCGTTGGGGCCGGAGCCGACGACGGTGAAGTCGACCTGGGAGTGTCCGTGGACGCGCAGCAGTCCGGCCAGGTCGGCGGCGACCTCGCTCTCGGTGCGGCCGGCGAAGGGGACGTGCAGGACCTGTGCGTAGGCGGCGTCGGCGGCGGCCGCGGCGGCCGCGAGCCGGGCCAGTTCCCGTTCGTCCTTGACGGCGCGGAGCATGGGCAGGGCGTCGGTGAGCGGGGCGTAGGAGGTGCCGGGCAACTCCCTTTGCAGGCCGAGCAGGTGCAGCGCCCAGGTGTTGTCGCTCACGCCGAAGCGGCCGTCGGCGTCGAGGAGCGGCGCGGTGACCCGGTAGGGGTCCTTGCCGTCGGTCCAGTCGCGCAGGGTCAGCGCGGCCGCGCCGGGGGCCTTGGCCGCATCGGGGGCTTCGAGGGCGGGCACGACCAGCACGGGGTCCTGGCCGGCGGCGAGGACGAGCAGGGTGAGCCGCTCGGTCTCGGCGGTCGGGCGGTAGCCGGTGAGGTGGGTGAGGTCGGGGCCGGGCGCGACGAGCAGCCCGGCCAGTCCGGCGTCGGCGGCGCTCCGCGCGGCCGCGGCCATGCGGGCGGCGTAGTCGGCGGCGGTGAAGGCCTCGGGTTCGGCGTGGGCGGGGTCAGGCGTCGGGGCGGTGGTCATACGGGGATCCTGCCGTGAGGCGTGCGGCGAGCGCAGCGGCCGCGCCGGACAGGCTCGCGGGCGCGAGCAGCTCCGTACGGTGCGCCAGGCTGGGTGCGGCGAGCGGTACGGCGACCCCGGCGCGGGCGGCCTCGGCGACCGGGAGCGGCAGCAGCACCAGGCCGTGCCCGGCTGCGGCGAGGGCGCACAGGGCGTGCAGGTCGGTGCCGTCGTAGCGCAGGGCGCCGCGCCGGGCGGTGAGCGGCAGCCCCACGTCCGGGGCGTCGAGCCAGCGGGCGTCGGCGAGGTCGTCGAGCCGGACGGAGTCCCGTGCGGCGAAGGGGTGCCCGGCGGGGAAGAGGACGGCGAGCTCCTCCTCGGCGATGCCGGTCACCCGGAGCGGGGCCACGTCGGGCAGCCGCAGGGGGTCGCTCGGGGCGGCGAGCCCGTCGACGAGTCCGAGGTCGCACTCGCCGGCGGCGACGGCGGCGGGCACCCGGGCCGGGGGCAGGACCCGCAGGGTGACGCCGGTGGGGGGCAGGGCGGCGAGCAGCGCCGGGCGGGCGGCGGCGAGGGGGGAGGCGGCGAGGGTGATCAGGCCGGGCGGGGCGGCGGCCAGCCGCAGTACGTCGGCGCGGGCCGCGTCGATCCGCAGCAGCAGCGGCCGGGCGTGTTCCAGCAGCCGGGCCCCGGCCGGGGTGGGGGCGACGGGCCTGCGGGTGAGGAGCTCGGTGCGCAGGTCGGCTTCGAGGGCGGCGATGTGCTGGGAGACGGCGGACTGGGTGTAGCCGAGTTCGCGGGCGGCGGCGGAGAAGGAGGCGAGCCGGGTGACGGCGGTGAAGGTGCGCAGGAGGTGCGGGTCCATGACCGCAGGATGTCATCAGTTCGGCTTATCGATCATTCAGGAACGATCGTTGGCGCTGAACGGGGGCGGGGCCGCAGGATGGCCGTATGAGCACCGCGAGAGAAACCGTCCCGTCCCGCCCGGCCGTCGCCAGGATCGCCCTCGTGGGCGACCGTTCGCCGCACGTGGAGTCCCATACCCGGATCCCGCTCCTGCTGGAGGCGCTGGCCGCGCGCGACGGGCTCGTCCTGGACGGCTACTGGATCCCGACCGCCGGGGCGGAGGCGGAGGCCGCGGCGGGCACGCTGTCCGGGTTCGACGCCGTGTGGGTGCTGCCGGGCAGCCCGTACGCCAGTGAGGCGGGGGCGCTGGCGGCGATCCGGGTGGCCCGGGAGGAGGGCATCCCCTTCCTCGGGACCTGCGGCGGGTTCCAGCACGCGCTGCTGGAGTACGCCCGCGGTGTCTGCGCGCTGCCGGACGCCGCGCACGCCGAGAACGACCCGGGGGCGGACGACCCGCTGATCGCCCCGCTCGCGTGTTCGCTGGCCGGCCACGAGGCGGTCGTACGGGCCGAGCCCGGATCCCTGGCCGAGTCGGCGCTCGGGGCGGACCGGTCGACGGAGCGCTACCACTGCCACTACGGGCCCGTGGCCCGGCACCTGCCGACGCTCGCGGCGCACGGGCTGCGGCTGTCGGGGCACGACGAGGACGGCCGGGTCCGCATGGCCGAGCTGCCCGGGCACCCCTTCTTCCTGGCCACCCTCTTCCAGCCGGAGCTGGCCGGGGACGGTTCGCGGCCGCACCCGGTGATCCGGGCCCTGGCCGTCGCGGCCGTGGCCCGCGCCGGGCGCCGCGCGGCAGGGGCGGCGGCCGGGACGTCCGGGGCGCCGGCCGGGGGCCGGACCGCCGGATAACCCGTCGCGGGGCCACCCGTCCGATCGGCTATGCTGTGCATGCACAACGAACGGGTGGTCCGCCGCCCTTCGTGGTGGGTGTAGCTCAGTTGGTAGAGCACCTGGTTGTGGTCCAGGTGGCCGCGGGTTCAAGTCCCGTCACTCACCCTGTTCGCCCCGTAGGGGGTACAAGGTTCGCCTCGTACCCCCTACGGGCTTTTTTGCATGCCCCTGCCAGGCCCTTCGGGCGGCGTCAGCCGCGCAGGAAGGACTCGACCTCCGTGACGAAGGCCACCGGGGTCTCGTGCGGCGGGTAGTGGCCGGCACCGGGGATCGTGACGATCCTGCAGTTCGGGTAGGAGGCCTGCCAGGTGGCCCGCATGACGTCGGCCGTCAGGGCGAGGTCGTACTCCCCCACCAGGACCAGCACCGGCAGGGTGCTGCCCTTGACCGCGGCGGAGAGGTCGCGCGGCTGCCAGTCCGCGAGGTAGCCGGCGAAGGCCTCCGGGCGGGAGACGGCGAGGGAGTGTTCGACCATGCGCTCCAGCCAGTGGCGGCTGGCGCGGTTGCCGGTCACCAGGTCGAGGATGATCCGCCGTTTGGCGGGGTCGTCGGCGGCTCCGTGGAAGAGGGCGTGGGTGGCGTCGTCCATGGCGTACGGCCCGGCGGGGACCGGGGCGAGCCCGATCAGCTTCTCGACGCGCTCGGGGGCGCGGGCCAGTACCTGCTGGGCGGCCTTGCCGCCCATGGAGTGGCCGAGCAGGCAGAAGGTGTCCCAGCCCAGCTCGTCGGCGAGGGCGAGGACGTCGTCGGCGATCTCGGGGAGGCTGTGGCGGCCGGGGACGTCCCGGCGCTCGCCGTAGCCCCGGTAGTCGAGGAAGGCGTACGAGAACCCCTGCGGGTCCAGGTAGTCGAGCACGGAGCCCCAGTTGGCGGAGGTCCCGAACCAGTCGTGCAGCACGATGACGCGGACGGGTCCGGTGCCGATCCTGCGATGGGCGATGGCCATGCGTTCTCCCTCGGTGACGGGCGCGGTGGGAACTGCCGCCGTACGTTCTGCCCGGCCGGATCTACGATCACACCGTGAAGCCCCTGTCCCGCGCCGTGCGCGCCGTCGTCAGATCCGGCCGGACGGCGCACCCCTACCACCCGGACGAGTACGAGGTCGTCGACCCCGGTGACGTCCGGGAGCTGCTCGGCGCATGGCCCGGGCCTGGAGACACCGGGGCCGACGGCCACTTCGCGTGCATGTGCCTGGGCGACGACGGCCACGTGACGCTGTACGAGGCGGGCGGACAGTCCGTACGGACCTGTCACCTGGCCGGCGCGAAGCGGCTGGCGCACCTGCTGGACCCGGCCGGGGTGGGGGGAATCCCGGCCCGGCACCGCGCCCGCTGGGCGGGGGCGGCGCCCGCACCCCTGCGCGCGTACGCCGACGCCCTGGCACGCGGTCAGGAGCCGGACCACCCCGCCGTGCCGCCGGCCGTGGTCTTCCGCTGGCTCGGCACGGGGCCGCCGCAGGAGGCGGACGCGGCCTCCGTCCTGGCCGTCGAGGCGCCGATGCGGCTGCTCGCGGCGGCACCCACCGCCGAACTGGCCTGGGCGGTGCGGGAGGCGGACCGGGCGGGGCTGGAGGGGGCGGTGCGGTTCTTCGCGAGCGAGGAGTTCACCGCCCGCCACCCGAAGCGCCGCCGGGTCCCGGACACCGCCCGCGACCTGCTGCTGCGGTACGCCCGCGGCCACCGCCCCGCGGACCTGGCGGTCCTGGAGCGGCGGCTGCTGCGCACGCCGGAGGACCGTGTCAGACGGTCTTGATCGCCGGGTCCGAGACGCCCGGGGCGCCCGTTTCCACGTGGCCCGCGAAGCGGCGCAGGAAGGTGGGGTCGGCGTCCGAGACCACGGAGACGTCGTACCAGCGGCCCGAGGCGCGCAGGTCCACCGTGTGGGAGACCGCGGCGCCCGGGTTGACCTTGAAGGTCTGGGGGGCGCCGCCGTAGGTGTTGGTCACCGTGAGGTTCACCGCCGCGCTCCCCCCGTTGGCCAGGGTCAGGGCGAGGTTGCCGGTGGCGTCCGCGTGGCGGGCCGTGACCTCGGGGCCGGCCTTCTTCGCCGGGCCCTTCCAGGTGCGCAGGAAGCCGTTGGGGCCCCAGACCGTGAGGTTGATCTGGTTGCCGGTGGAGCTGCTGGTGCTCCAGGTGTCGGAGAGGGTCTTGCCCGCCTCGACCGTGTAGGGCCAGGGGCCGTCCGTGCGGTTGCCCGAGGTGCTGTGGAAGTGGGCGCCGAGCGTGGGGCCGGAGGAGAACGTGAGGGTGAACGTGCCGGTGGAGGTGGTGCGGGCGCCGTCCACGTACGGGCTGTAGCCGAGCGCCCGGGTCGGCTTGGAGCCCGCCTCCTGCCTGGGCAGGGTGCCGGTGGTGGGCGGGACCGGGTGGTAGGAGGGGTGCGCGTCGTGGTCCGGCGGGACGTAGCCGGCGGTGGACGGCAGGGACGCCGGGGTGGCGTCGGCCCGGGTGAAGTCGAAGGCCGAGGTCAGATCGCCGCAGACGGCCCGGCGCCACGGCGAGATGTTGGGCTCCCGCACCCCGAAGCGCTTCTCCATGAAGCGGATCACCGAGGTGTGGTCGAAGGTCTCCGAGCAGACGTAGCCGCCCTTGCTCCACGGGGAGACGACGATCATCGGCACGCGCGGGCCGAGGCCGTACGGGCCCGCCGCGTAGCCGCCGCCACCGGCGTAGAGGTCGCGGGTCACGTCGGCCGTGGACAGGCCCCACGCCGAGGACGCGGGCGGGTACGGCGGCACGACGTGGTCGAAGAAGCCGTCGTTCTCGTCGTAGGTGATGAAGAAGGCCGTCTTCGCCCACACCGCCGGGTTCGCGGTCAGCGCGTCCAGCACCTGGGAGATGTACCAGGCACCGAAGTTGACGGGCCAGTTCGGGTGCTCGCTGAAGGCCTCGGGCGCCGCGATCCAGGAGATCTGGGGCAGGGTGCCGGCCACCACGTCGGCGCGCAGCCGGTCGAAGTAGCCGTCGCCCGCCTTGACGTTCGTGCCCGTACGGGCCTTCTCGTACAGGGGGCTGCCGGGCTGGGCGCCCCGGTAGCTGTTGAAGTACAGCAGCGAGTTGTCGCCGTAGTTGCCGCGGAAGGCGTCGCCGATCCAGCCCCAGGAGCCGGCGGCGTTCAGGCCGTCGCCCACGTCCTGGTAGATCTTCCAGGAGACCCCGGCGGCTTCCAGGCGCTCCGGGTAGGTCTTCCAGCCGTAGCCGGCTTCCTGGTTGCCGAGGACGGGGCCGCCGCCCGTGCCGTCGTTGCCGGTGTGGCCCGTCCACAGGTAGTAGCGGTTCGGGTCGGTGGCCCCGATGAAGGAGCAGTGGTAGGCGTCGCAGACGGTGAAGGCGTCGGCGAGGGCGTAGTGGAACGGGATGTCGTTCCGGGTCATGTACGACATGGTGGTGGCGGTCTTCGCCGGGACCCACTTGTCGTACTTGCCGTTGTTGTACGCCTGGTGGCCGCCGGCCCAGTCGTGGTTGAGCCCCTCGACGAACTGCATGCCCAGGTCATTGACCTGCGGGTGGAAGGGGAGGATGTCCTTCGTCCCGTTGGACTGGTGG
This sequence comes from Streptomyces sp. NPDC034085, assembly GCF_055575555.1. NCBI lineage: Bacteria > Bacillati > Actinomycetota > Actinomycetes > Kitasatosporales > Streptomycetaceae > Streptomyces > Streptomyces sp. NPDC034085. Next base: position 27,815 of record NZ_JBVISL010000007.1, read on the forward strand.
AAGACCGACTTTCCGTTGTCCTGGAGCACGGGCCGCGGGTCGCCGAAGCCGCGGACGCCCTTCATCGTGCCGAAGTACTGGTCGAAGGACCGGTTCTCCTGCATGAGGACGACGATGTGCTCGATGTCCTGGATGGTTCCGGTGCTGCCCTGCGCCGGGATGGCGGCGGCGCGCGCGATGCTCTCGTTCAGCATCGCGGCGGCCGCGGTCCCGCCGGCGATCCGGAGGAACCTGCGTCGGTTGAGTTCAGCCATGGGTGACGACCTCTGGGGGGTGAGGGGGGATCGAGGGGCGCCCCAAGGACAGCGGTCCCGGGGTACCTGAGGGAGATCCCCGTCTGACGTCGGGCCGTACAGCGGGCGAACGGAAGGCCGCGCGCTCCGCTGCCGGTACGGTACGGCCGGCCCGTCGCCCGCACAACGGCCCCTGACGCACCATCAGGTGCGCCCTGAGGTGGAGAGCGGGGTCCTACTCAGCGCCCCCACACACGAACTGAGCATCCGTACTCAGGTCCGGGCGGCGTCCGCTCGTCATCGTGGGGGCATGTCCATACAGTCATGTGATCCGCGGCCGCGCGTCGGCATCACCGCCGTCGCCAGCCTGCTGCCCGAGGACGCGCTGTCCTCCGACGACCTCCAGCGGGAGGTGTCCCGGCGCAGTGGCCTGGCGCTGCCCGCGCGGCTCCTGACGCAGGCCACCGGGATCGTCTCGCGGCGGGTTGCGGGCCCGGGGGTGTACGCCTCCACGCTGGCGGCGGGCGCGGCCCGCCGGGTGCTGGACTCGGCCGGGCTCTCGCCGCTCGACGTGGACCTGCTGGTCTTCGCCTCCGCCTCGCGGGACCTGGTCGAGCCGGCCACCGCCCACATCGTGCAGGCGGAGCTGGGCTCCCGGGCGCACGCCGTGGACGTCACCAACGCCTGCAACAGCTTCGTCAACGGGATCGACCTCGCCCGCAGCGCGGTCCTCGCCGGGCGGGCCCGGCGGGCGCTCGTGGTCACCGGGGAGACGCCGAGCCGGGCGGTGCGGATGGACCCCGCCGACTTCGCGGAGTTCCGCAGCGGTTTCGCGGGGTACACCTTCGGCGACGCGGGCGCGGCCGTGCTGCTGGAGGAGGTGGAGCGCGGCGGGATCCTGGACGTGGACAGCGAGACGCATTCGGAGCACTGGGAGGTCGGGGGCATCCCGGGCGGCGGGTCGCGGCACCCGCGCGGGGACGCGTACACCTACTTCCAGGGCGACGGGCACGAGCTGCGCGGGGTCTTCGAGAAGGTGGGGACGGCGGTCCTCGACCGGACGCTGCACCGGACGGGCATGGACTGGGACGGTTTCGCGAAGGTGCTCGTGCACCAGGTGACGGTGCCCTACCTGGAGCGGTTCGCGGAGCTGACGGGGGTGCCCGCCGGGAAGCTGGTGGTCACGGTGCCCGAGCTGGGCAACGTGGCGAGCGCCAGTATCGGGGTGCAGCTGGAGCGGGTCTTCCCCGGGCTCGCCGCCGGTGAGCGGGTGCTGTTCGTCGGCCTGGGCGGCGGGATCAGCATCATGACGATGGTGTGGGAGAAGGCGTGAGCGGGCACATGTGGGTGGTGGTGCCCGCGCACGAGGAGGAGGCGCGGCTCGGCGGGACCCTGCGGGCGCTGGCGGCGCAGCGGGACCGGGACTTCACGCTGCTGGTCGTGGACAACGCCTCGGCGGACGGCACGGGCGGGGTCGCGCGCGGGTTCGCGGCGGACGCCCCCTTCCCGGTCGAGGTGATCGAGGAGCCGGAGAAGGGCGTCGGCTCCGCGGTGGACACCGGTTTCCGGTACGCGATCGCGCACGGCGCCACCCTGCTGGCCCGTACGGACGCGGACTGCCTGCCCCGGCCCGGGTGGACGGGTGCGGCGCGGGCCGCGCTGGCGGCCCGCCCCGGGCTGGTGTGCGGGCGGGTCACGGCGCGGCGCGACGAGCACGGCCCGCTGGGCCGCGCCGGTTTCGCCGCCCTGGTGGGACTGGCCGCGCTGTTCGGCCGGCTGCGGCCCGCGCACGCCCGCCGGCACGGTTTCCGGGCGCCGTACCGGATGCACGCGGGGAACAACATGGCCATCACCGCCGAGCTGTACCTGGCCGTGGGCGGGATGCCCCGGCGACCTTCGCCCACCGACCGGCTCTTCCTGAACGCGGTGCGCCGCCACACCGACCGGATCTCCCGCTGCCGGGGCATGGTCGTGGAGAACTCCACCCGCCGGCTGCGCGCGTACGGCCTCGCCGGGACCGCCCGCTGGTACCTCGACCAGGGCAGCGGCACGCACGGAACGGACGACCCCCGCTGATGCTGGACCGACTCGAACACGCGCTGCGGGCCCGGCCCGAGCAGCCCGCCGTACTCTCCGCGACCCGTTCTGGCGGCACGCGGGTCCGCGCCACCCGGGGCGAACTCGTCGGGCTCGCCGACGACTTCGCCGCCGCGCTGCACGCCCGCGGGCTGCGCGCGGGGGACACCGTCGGGGTGGCCGTGCGGCCCGGGCCGCGCGCCCTCGCGGTGCTGCTCGCGCTGTGGCGGCTCGGGCTGCGCGGCGCCGTGCTGGACCCGGGTGCCGGGGCCGAGGTGCTGCGGGCCCGGCTCGCGCTGGCCCGGCCCGCGCTGGTGCTGGCCGACGCCCCCGCGCAGGCCGTGGCGGGGTGGGCCCGGCCGCTGGCCCGGCGGGCGGCGCTGGAACTGCCGGAGCTGGCCGCGCTGGGGCCGGTGGCCACGGTGGGGCCGCGGCTGCCGGGGTGCGCGCCGGCGCTGGAGCGGGGGGCCCGGCGGGCGGGGGTGCCGGCCCGGTACGAGGGGGACGGCGACGCGGTGATCGTGTTCACCTCCGGGACCACCTCGCGGCCCCGGGCCGTGGTGCACACCCGGGCGGGACTGGCCGCCGGGATGGAGGCGGTGTCCGGGCTGTTCGGCACCGGCACCGGCACCGGCGCCGGCCGTGGGGAACCCGTGCTGGGCGGCACCTTCTTCGTGCTGGTGCCCTCGTTGACATGCGGGGCGCCGGTCGCGCTGCCGGCCCGCTCCCCGGCCACGCTGGCCCGGCAGCTGGACCGGCTGCGGCCGCGGGACACCTACCTGACCCCGCCGCAGCTGCGGGACGCCCTCGGCGCCGGGGCGCGGTTCGGGGGCCGGGTGTGGACGGGTTCGGCTCCGGCGAGCGCCGGCCTGCTCGGCCGGGTCCGGGAGGCGGGCGCGGAGCAGGCGTGGGGGGTGTACGCGCTGACCGAGCTGTTCCCGGCGGCGGCGGTGGAGTCCCGCGAGAAGGACGCCTTCGACGGGACCGGGGACCTGGTGGGGGCCCCGCTGCCCGGGGTGCGGACCGCCGTGGACGCGGGCGGGCAGCTGCTGCTGGCCGGCCCCGCGGCCCGGGACCGCTACCTGGGGGAGGCGCCCGATCCGTGGGTGGCCACCGGGGACCGGGCGCACCTGGACGGCGCCGGCCGGGTCGTGCTGGAGGGGCGCTGCAAGGACATGGTGCTGCGCCGGGCGGAGAACATCTACCCGGGCCTGTACGAGCCGGGCCTACACGTGCCGGGGGTGGAGCTGGGGGTGCTCGTCGGGGTCCCGGCGGGCGACGGGGACGAGCGCCTGGTGGCGGTGGTGCAGCCGCAGCCGGGCGTGCCCGAGCCGGCCCTGCGGGCCGCGCTGTCCGAGCCGCTGCGGCGGATGGGCACGGCCCGTCCCGACGCGCTGCTGTTCGCGCGGATCCCGCTGGCGGGGCGCTCGCGCAAGCCGGACCGGGCGGCGGTGTCGGCGCTGGCGGCCCGGCTGGTGACGGCGTCGGGGACGCGGCCGTGAGCCTGTGGGTGGTCGTCCCGGCGTACAACGAGGCGGCGTCGGTCGGGGGCACCCTGGCAGCGCTGGCCGCGCAGCGGGACACCGCCTTCTCGCTGGTGGTGGTCGACAACGCTTCCACCGACGGGACGGCCCGGATCGTACGGGAGTTCGCGCGGTCGGCCCCGTTCCCCGTCGAGTTGGTCCGCGAGCCCGAGCCGGGGGCGGGGACGGCCGCCGACACCGGCTTCCGGCACGCGGTACGCGCCGGGGCGCGCCTGCTGCTGCGTACGGACGCGGACTGCCTGCCGGCCCCGGACTGGACGGCCGTCGCCCGGGCGGAGTTCGGCCGGGGGGCCGAGGTGCTGTGCGGGCGGAGCGTGCCGCGCCGCGACGAGCGGCCGGGCTTCGCCGAGGCCCGGCTGCTGCCGGCGCTGGTGCGGCTGTCCGCGCTGTACGGGCGGTGGCGCCCGGCGCACCGCGGTCCGCGCTACCGGGCCCCGTACGTGCTGTGCCACGGGCACAACCTCGGCATCACCGCCGAGCTGTACCTGCGGTGCGGCGGGACCCCGCGCGAGCGGCTGGAGGAGGGCTCGGAGGACGTCACGCTGCTCAACCGGGCCCGCGAGCACAGCGCGCGGATCGTGCGCGCCGAGCACCTGGTGGTGGAGAACAGCCTGCGCCGGCTGCGGTCCTGGGGTGCGCGGCGCACCCTGCTCTGGTACTGGGACCGGCGTTACCGGCCCGCCGACACGAAAGAGGTCCACGTCCGATGACCAGCCACGACCGGGCGCGCCGGCGCGACCGCAGGGTCTACCTGCGCAGCCACCCCCTGCTGTTCGGACTGCTCGCCGCCACCCGCGGGCGGTCCGTACGCCGGATCGGCGGCACGGTGCTGGTGCACGGCGCCGACGCCTACCGGGAGGCGCTGACCCGGATCCCGCTGGACCGCATGGCGGCCGGGACCACGGGCGGGGCCGCACGGGAGGCGCTGCGCGGGGCCGGCGGGGTGCTGTTCGACCAGGAGGGCGGCGGGCACCGGGCCGGCCGGCGCTCGCTCGCGGAGGGCCTCGGCGCGGCCGGGGTGGAGGGGCTGCGCGCGCGGTGGCGGCCGCTGCTGGAGCGGGGTTGCGCGCCGCTGGGCCGGGGCGCGGAGGTGGACGTGGTGGCCCTGGCGCGGGAGCTGGCCGGCACGGTGGCGGGGGCCCTGCTGGAGAGCGGGGCCGAGCCGCGGGCGCTGGCGCGGGCGGCCGCCGATGCCGCGGCGGCCTCGGTGCGCAGCCACCTGCCGGGCCCGCCGAGGCCCGGGGCGGCGGCCGCGGCGGCCCGGGCGGCGGGCCGCCTGCGGGGGCTGCTGGGCGGCGGGGACGCCCTGGACGCGATGGTGGCGGTGGCCGCGGTGAACACCACCGTGGCGGCGGTGCCCCGGGCGGTCGCCTGGTGCGCGGACGCCGGGCTGTGGGGGCAGGCCGCGGACGCGGGGGTGCGGCCCCGGCTGGCGCAGGAGCTGCTGCGGGTGACCGCGGCCTCGCCGGTGCTGCCCCGGGTCGCGGCGGGAGCGGGGACGGTCGGGGGCTGCCCGGTGCGGGGCGGCGACCGGCTGCTGCTGGTGGCCCGGCACGCGGCGGAGGCGCACCGGCGGGATCCGGACGGGCGGGACCCGGCCGGGCCGGGGGCGGCGCGGCTGGTGTTCGGGGCGGGGCCGCACGTGTGCCCGGGGGCACGGCTGGCGACCGTCCTGCTGGAGGACGTGCTGGAGGCGCTGGCTCCGTACCGGCCGGTGGTGACGCGCTCCCGGGTGGACCGGCGTGCGGCCCTGCCGGGGTGGCGGGTGCTGACGGTGGAGGCGGGCCGGTGAGGATCGCGGTGACGGGGGCGAGCGGCTTCTGCGGGGGGCACGTCGCCCGCGCGGCGGCGGCGGCCGGGCACCCGGTGGTCTGCCTGGGCCGCCGGCCGGGCCCGCTGGGCGTGCACCGGTTCTGGGACGCGGCGTCGGCCGGGCCGGACCTGTCGGGGGTGGACGTCGTGGTGCACTGCGCGGCGGCGGTGGGTGATCCGGCGCCCGGCTCGCGGGCGGAGGCGGCCATGCGCGCCGTCAACGTGGACGGCACGGCGCGGCTGCTGCGCGCGGCGGCCGGCCGGCCGGTGGTGTGGGTGAGCAGCGCGAGCGTCTACGACCCGCGCCGCGACCGGGCCCGCGTCACGGAGGACCACCCGCGTACGGGCCACCTCAACGCCTACGGCCGTACGAAGGCGGCGGGCGAGGCCCTGGCGCTGGAGGCGGGGGCCGTGGTGCTGCGTCCGAGGGCGGTCTACGGCCCGGGCGACACCCAGCTCCTGCCCCGTCTGCTGGCGCGGGTGCGCGCCGGCACCCTGCTGCTACCGGGCCCGGACGTGGAGCTGAGCCTGACGGCGGTGGAGAACCTGGCGGACGCCTGCCTGGCGGCGCCCGGCTGGGCCCCGGGCGCGTACAACGTGGCGGACGCGGCCCCGTACGCCCGGGACGCGGCGGTCGGGGCGGTCCTGCGCGCCCACGGCGTCCGCGCCCGGATCCGCCACCTCCCGCTCCCGGTGGCGGGGGCGGCGGCCCGTGCGGCGGAGCGCCTGGCCCGCCTGACCGGCACCGAGCCGGCCCTGAGCCGCTACGCGGTGGACCAGCTGGCGCACCCGGTGGTCCTGGACCTGGCCAGGGCCCGCGCGCAGGGCTGGACCCCGCGGCGGACCCTGGCGGACTACCTCAGCCCTCGGTCGGCGTGAGCCGCAGGGAGATGCTGTTGATGCAGTACCGCTGGTCGGTGGGGGTCGGGTAGCCCTCGCCCTCGAAGACGTGGCCGAGGTGGGAGCCGCACGTGGCGCAGAGGACCTCGGTGCGGACCATGCCGTGCGAGGTGTCGGCCTTCAGCTCGACCGCGTCGGTGTCCTTCGGGTCGTAGAAGGACGGCCAGCCGCAGTGCGATGCGAACTTCTCCGAGGAGCGGAAGAGCTCGGCGCCGCAGCCGCGGCAGGAGTAGACGCCCTCCGTCGTGGTGTCGGTGTACTCACCGCGGAAGGCGGGCTCGGTGCCGGCGAGGCGGAGCACCTGGTATTCCGACGGGGTCAGCTCCGCCTGCCACTGCTCGTCCGTCTTCTGGACCTCGTACGCCATGACTCCATCGCTCCCTTAGTTCGACAGGTGGGCGAGACGGATCCTGTCCAGGATGTGCGGTCCCAGGTCCGTGACGTCGCCCGCGCCCATGGTGAGAACGAGATCGCCGGGCTTGGCCATTCCCGCGATGACGTCGGCGACGGCGTCCTTGTCGTGCTCGGGGGTGACGTCGGCGCCGGCGGCCCGGGCGGCGGAGATGATCAGCTCGCTGGTGACGCCGGGGACCGGGTCCTCGCGGGCCGGGTAGATGTCGAGCACCACGGAGGCGTCGGCCAGGGCGAGGGCCTGGCCCATCTCCTTGCCCAGTTCCTGGGTGCGGGAGAAGAGGTGGGGCTGGAAGACGACCAGGATGCGGGAGTCCCCGGCGGCGCCGCGGATGGCCTCCAGGTCGGCGGTCATCTCGGTGGGGTGGTGCGCGTAGGAGTCGATGACCTGTACTCCGGCGGCCTCGCCCTTGAGCTGGAGGCGGCGCTTGACGCCGGTGTACTTGCCGAGCGCGGCGGCCAGGTCGTCGGCCGGGATGCCGAGGGCGACGCCGGCGGCGAGGGCGGCGACGGCGTTGTGGGCGTAGTGGCGGCCGGGCACGGAGACGGTGAAGACGATCTCGCGGCCGTCGATCACGACCGCGACCTCGCTGGTCAGGCCCCGGGGGGTGACCTTGCGGATCCAGACGTCGGCGGTCTCCTCCTCACCGTACGTCGTGACGGTCAGCCCGGGGTTGCCGCTGACGCGGCCGGCGATCTCGGCAGCGCCCTCCTGGCCGTGGGCGACGACGAGGGTGCCACCGGGGACGATCTTGCCGACGAAGGTCTCGAAGGACTCGTAGATCTCTTCCATCGACGCGTAGTTCGCGTGGTGGTCGAGCTCCGCATTGAGGATGATCGCGACCTGCGGGGTGTACTTGTGGAAGCTGCGGTCGCTCTCGTCCGCCTCGGCCACGAAGACGTCGCCCTCGCCGTGGTGCGCGTTGGAGCCGGGGGCGTCCAGGTCGCCGCCGATGGCGTACGAGGGGTCCAGGCCCAGGGCGCCGAGCGCGACGGCCAGCATCGAGGTGGTGGTGGTCTTGCCGTGGGTGCCGGCGACCGCGATGGGGCGCAGGCCCTCCATGACGGAGGCGAGGGCGTCCGAGCGGTGCACGACCGGGATGCCGAGCTCGGCGGCGCGGGCCAGCTCGGGGTTGTCGGCGCGGATGGCGCTGGAGACGACGACGCAGGTGGCGTCGGTGGCGAGGTGGCCGGCGGCGTGCCCGATGTGGACCGTGGCCCCGTGGGCGCGCAGCGCCTGGGCGGTCTCGGAGTCGCGGGAGTCGCTGCCGGCCACCTGCGCACCGCGCTGGGCGAGGATCTTCGCGATGCCGGACATGCCGGCGCCGCCGATGCCGATGAAGTGGGGCCGTTCCATCGCGGTCGGCAGGCCGGGCTTCATTCAGGTCGCTCCAGGATCGAGTGCGGGGTGTGTCCGCCCCAGCCTATTCGTTGTGGGCGAAGAGCTTGAGCACCGGAACCTCCACCCGGTGCCGGGCGCGGGAGGCCCAGTCGCGGTGGAAGAACTCCTCGACCAGGTGGGGGGCGGTCAGGACGATCACCTCGTCGGCGCCGGTCTCGTCCACGACGGCCTTGAGCTTGTCGAGGGGGTGGTCCTCGATGATCTGGCCGACGGCCCTGGCGCCCTTGGCGCGCAGGGCGTTGAGCGAGTGCGCGAGCGCGTGCGCGGCGGGGCCCCGGGCGGCCTCGCCCTCGGGTTCGTCGGCCTCGCGGAGGGCTTCGGGCAGCTCGCCGAGCGCGACGTCGTCGATGGCGCGGAGCAGTCGGTCCTGGTCGCCCCTGGGTTGCATGAGGACGATGAAGGAGACCGGGTCGTCTCCGTGCAGGGTGGTGACGAAGTCCACGTCCACCGTGGTCAGCGGCTGCTCGATCATCAATACGCTCGTGAACACGGACGCCCTCTCCTTCATGGGCCGAGACCGGTCGGCCGGCCCCTGCGGAAACCATCCTGCCCCGCTGTCGCGCGGAGCCACGCGGATATCTGTGCCCAGGTATGTGCCCGTCGGAAGCTAAGCGGAACGCGAAATTCCGCCCCTTCTCAGATCCGACGGTAACTGGTGAACAGGAACCCGGCCTCTTCCAGTACGCAGGCCGGCGCGAGCCGGTGCGGAACCGTGACGGAGGGCCCGCCGGAGATCCGCTGGGCGTCCCCCGCCGTGAGCGTCGGGGAGATCGTCAGGCACAGCTCGTCCAGCACGTCCGCGGCCACGAACTGGCCCAGCAGCCGGGGCCCGCCCTCCGTCAGCTGGCGGCGCAGCCCGCGCGCGGACAGCTCGCGCACCGCCCGTGCCGGGTCCACCGCGGCCCCCTCGCCCGCCACCACGACCTCGGCCCCGGCCGCGGTCGCCTGCGCCACCCGGTCGGCGGGGGCGCCGGCGCCGGTGACCACCAGGGTGGGCACGAGGGGCGCGGTGAACAGCGGCAGTCCGAAGTCCAGGTCCAGGCTCGCGGTGACCACCGCGATGACGGGCGCGGGGCCCTGCCCGGCGGCCGCGCGCCGGGCGGCGAAGGCCTCCCGGGCCCGGGCCGGGCGGTAGCCCTCCTGGCGAACCGTTTCGGCCCCCACGACCACGACGTCGGCCAGGGCCCGCAGGGTGCCGAAGATCCGCATGTCCGTCTCGCCGGAGATGGGATGCGAGCGGCCGTCGTGCTGGGCGGCCCCGTCCAGGGTGGAGACCATGTTCGCGCGCAGCCAGTGGGCACCGGGCTCCAGCTCGGGGTACGCGTAGGCGTCCGCGATCTCGTCCAGCGACCACTCACGGTCGGCGAGGTCCCGCGGTGTGGCGGCTGTCTGATCGGTCACAGGGAACAGGCGTCGCATCGGTGCAGTGTGACACGCCCCGTAGAGTTAAGAGCTGTGTCAACATCACTCTCCACCTCCGGTCCTGCCTCCGGGCAGCCCCCGATAGCCGATGCGGGCCCACTCGCCCTGTGCGCCCGCGCGCCGCGCGTGCCCGCCGAACGGCTGGTGGCCGAGATGGTCCCGCCGCCCCGCTTCGACTCGGTGCGCTTCGACACCTACGAGCCCGACCCCGCCCAGCCGAGCCAGGCCGAGGCCGTCACCGTGCTGAGCGGCTTCGCCGCCGGCCTGGGCGGGGCCCACGCCAGCGGTGCCGGCCGGCGCAAGTGGTTCGGCAGGAAGGCGGCCGCCCCCGCCGCGGGCCCCCGCGGGGTCTACCTCGACGGCGGCTACGGCGTCGGCAAGACCCACCTGCTCGCCTCCCTCTGGCACGCCACCCCCGCCGAGCCCGCGCTCAAGGCCTTCGGCACCTTCGTGGAGCTGACGAACCTGGTCGGCGCGCTCGGCTTCCAGCAGACCGTGCAGACCCTGGGCGGACACCGGCTGCTGTGCATCGACGAATTCGAGCTCGACGACCCGGGCGACACCGTGCTGGTGTCCTCGCTGCTCAGCCGTCTCGTGGAGCAGGGCGTGGCGCTGGCCGCCACCTCCAACACGCTGCCCGGCAAGCTCGGCGAGGGCCGCTTCGCCGCCGCCGACTTCCTGCGCGAGATCCAGGGGCTGTCCGCCCACTTCCGGCCGCTGCGGATCGACGGCCAGGACTACCGCCACCGCGGCCTGCCCGAAGCCCCGGCGCCGTTCTCCGACGAGCAGGTCGCCAAGGCCGCGTACGCGACCCCGGGCGCGAGCCTCGACGACTTCCCGGGCCTGCTGGAGCACCTGGCGAAGGTCCACCCGAGCCGCTACGGGGCACTGACGGACGGCATAGCGGCGGTCTGCCTGACCGACGTCGTCCCGGTGCCGGACCAGTCGACGGCGCTGCGCCTGGTGGTGCTGGCCGACCGGCTGTACGACCGCGAGGTCCCGGTGCTGGCCTCCGGCGTGCCCTTCGACAAGCTGTTCAGTGACGAGATGCTGGGCGGCGGTTACCGGAAGAAGTACTTCCGAGCCATATCGCGGCTCACCGCACTCGCACGCGACGCGAAACCCCTGGTCTCGCAGTAGGTTTGGCACGGCCGGGCGCTCCTCGCGGCCCGGCCGTTTCCACTTCTGCGAAGGGATCACCATGGCCACCACGCGTCACGCGCACACCGTCTGGGAAGGCGACCTGCTCAAGGGCAAGGGAGTCGCCACCCTCGACTCCTCGGGCCTCGGTTCGTTCGACGTCTCCTGGCCCGCCCGTACGGAGGCCGCGAACGGCAAGACCAGCCCGGAGGAGCTGATCGCCGCCGCCCACTCCAGCTGCTTCTCGATGGCCCTGTCGCACGGGCTCGCGGGCGCGGGCAATCCGCCCACCCGCCTGGAGACCAAGGCCGACGTGACCTTCCAGCCCGGTGAGGGCATCACCGGCATCCACCTGACGGTGGAGGGCGAGGTCCCGGGCATCGACAACGACGCCTTCGTCGCCGCCGCCGAGGACGCCAAGAAGAACTGCCCCGTCAGCCAGGCGCTGACGGGTACGACGATCACCCTGAGCGCCAAGCTCGCCTGATCCCCCGCACCACCGCCGGGCCCCCGCCCGCGTGTCCGGGGCCCGGTGGGGTGACGGGCCGCCCCCGGCGCACGCGTCGCGGGCCCCGGCACGGCGCGTCGTGGTACCACGGGCCGGTCACATCTCCAGCCGTCCACCGGGGAGTTGCCGATGTCCGTCACCCGACGCAGCCTGCTCGCGGCCGGCACGATCGCCTTCAGCGGGGCCCTCGGGGCGCTCTTCGCCGGGAGCGCCGGCGCCGCCCGGGCCTCCGCGCGGGGTTACGGGCCGCTGCTGCCCGACCCGCGCGGGCTGCTGGACCTGCCCGCGGGGTTCTCGTACCGGGTGCTCTCGCGCGCCGGTGACCAGCTGCGCTCGGGCGAGGGCACGGTGCCGGCCAACTGCGACGGCATGGCCGCCTTCGGTGCGGGCGGCGGCCGGATCCGCCTCGTCCGCAACCACGAGAACCGGGCCACCGCCGCGCTGCGCGTCCCGGCCGTGGAGGGGCTCACGTACGACCCCGGGGCCCTGGGCGGCTGCACGGTGCTGGAGCTCGACCGGGCGGGCGCGGTGCGCGGCGAGCGGGTCGGCCTCGCCGGGACCGCCGTCAACTGCGCGGGGGGCCGCACCCCCTGGAACACCTGGCTGAGCTGCGAGGAGACCGAGGAGCGGGCCGGGGAGTCGGGGTACGCCCGCGACCACGGGTACGTCTTCGAGGTGGACCCCGCCGACCCGCACCGGCTCGGCGCCGTCCCGCTGACCGCGCTGGGCCGCTTCGCCCACGAGGCCGTCGCCGTGGACCCGTACCGCGGGGTGGTCTACGAGACGGAGGACGCCTTCGTGCGGCCCTTCGGGCTCTTCTACCGCTTCCTGCCGGCGCGGCCGCTCGGCGGTCCCGGCTCCCTGCGGGCCGGCGGCGTACTGGAGGCCCTGCGCGTGCCCGGGGTGGCGGACCTGGCGGCGGTGGACGAGCCGGGGGCGGAGTTCCCGGTGGAGTGGGTGCGCGTACCGGATCCCGCGGCGGCCGGGACGCCGGTCCGGTTCCAGGACTTCGGCCCGCGCGGGATCACCCACGCGCAGAAGCTGGAGGGCTGCTACTGGGGCGGCACCGGGGTGTACTTCGTCTCCAGCTTCGCCCGCAGCGGCGAGGGGGCCGCCGCCGACCACCACGGGCAGGTCTGGTTCCACGACCCGGTGCGCGGCCGGCTCCGGCTGGAGGTGCTCTTCGGCCCCGCGGCGGCCACCGCCCTGCCCGGGGACTCCCCCGACAACATCTGCCTGGCCCCCGACGGGGGGCTGATGGTGTGCGAGGACGGCGGCGGGGACCAGTACGTCCTCGGCGTGACCCCGGACGGGGAGGTCTACCCGATGGCCCGCAACGCGGACGACATCGGCGGGCCCGAGGCACCGGAATGGGGCGAGTTCGCGGGAGTCACCTTCTCGCCCGGCGGGCAGACGATGTACGTCAACGCCTACGCGCCGGGCACCACCTTCGCGGTGACCGGGCCCTGGCGGTGACCTCCGGCGCCTGCCGGAACGTACGGAACCGACGGGATCGGGGTGGATGGCGGTGGCGAAGAAGGACAAGGCCGGCAGGGCCGGGACGGTGGACGGGGCCGGCGGCGGCAGGGCACGCGCGGACGGCGAGGAGGCTCCCGAGGACGCGGCCCTCGGGCCGCTGCTGAGGCTGGCGCCCGGGCGGCCCGTCAACCTCGGCGCCCTCGATCCCTCCGCCGTGCCCGGCGGTCCCGCCGACAAGACCGCAGCCGTCTCCGCCACCGCCCGGCTCGCCGGGCCGCTGGCCTCGCTCCAGGAGCGGCTCTACGCGGCCAGCACCGCCGGGGACCGGCGCCGGGTCCTGCTGATCCTCCAGGGCATGGACACCAGCGGCAAGGGCGGCACCGTCAAACACGTGATCGGCCACCTCAACCCGTCCGGCTGCCGGATCAAGGGGTTCAAGGCCCCCACGAAGGAGGAGAGCGAGCACTCCTTCCTCTGGCGGATCACCAGGGCCCTCCCGCTGCCCGGCGAGATCGGCATCTTCGACCGCTCGCACTACGAGGACGTGCTGGTGGCCCGGGTCCGCGAGCTGGTCCCGCACGACCGGCTGGAGCGGCGCTACGAGGAGATCAACGAGTTCGAGCAGTCCCTCGCCGACGACGGCGTGACCCTGGTGAAGGTCTTCCTCCACATCGGCTACGAGGAGCAGCGCGAGCGGCTGCTGGCCCGGCTCGACAACCCCGACAAGCACTGGAAGTTCAGCACGGGGGACATCGAGGACCGCGCGATGTGGCCGGCGTACCAGCGGGCGTACGAGGTGGCGCTGGAGCGCTGCTCCTCGGAGGCGGCGCCCTGGTACGTGGTCCCGGCGGACCGCAAGTGGTACCGGAACTGGGCGGTCGGCAAGCTGCTGCTGGAGCACTTGGAGGCCATCGGTCCGGCGTATCCGCCGGGTGACTTCGACGTGCAGGAGTGCCGTAAACGCCTGCTTGCCACATAGTCATATATTTTGCGTACGTGACCCCTTCCGTACGCACAGTAGCGGCCGTGGCGGTGCTGGGCGCCGCCCTCGCGGGATGCGCGGGCGGCCCCTCCGGCGCCCCGCAGGGCGCGGGAGCGGCCCGGCTGGCCAGCCCCCAGGGCTCCGGCCCCGCCGCGCCCGCCCAGCCCTCCCCCTCCGCCCCGACGGCCCCGACCGCCCCGCCGGTGCCCGGAGCGCCCGCCCGGGTACCGACCCTGGCCCCCGGCCCGAACGGCCTGACCCCGGTCTTCGAACGGGCCCGTCAGCGCGCCGACAAGACGGTGGCGCTGACCTTCGACGCGGACATGACCTCCGATCAGGGGCCGCGCGCCGCCTCGGGGGAACGGTTCGACAACCCGGACCTGATCGACGCCCTGCGCCGGCTGAAGGTGCCGTCGACGGTCTTCATGACGGGCCGCTGGGCCGAGGAGTACCCCGACCAGGCCAGGTCCATCGGCACGGACCCGAACTTCGAGATCGCCAACCACTCGTACAGCCACCACGCCTTCACGACCCCCTGCTACGGGCTTCCCGCGCTGGACGGCGAGGCGGCGCGGGCCGACGTGGAGCGGGCCTTCGCGGCGTTCAGGAAGGCGGGGGCGGTCAACACGGTGCCGTACTTCCGCTTCCCCGGGGGCTGTTACGACGACCGGGCGCTGCGGGCCCTGTCCGCCGCCCGGGTGACCGCGGTGCAGTGGGACGTGGTCAGCGGGGACGCCTTCGCCAAGGACCCCGACGCGGTGGTGGAGCAGGTGCTGGCCGGGGTGAAGCCCGGTTCGGTGGTGGTCATGCACTGCACGCGCAGCGCGGCCCCGGTGACCGGGGAGGCGGTCCAGAGGATCGTCCCGGAACTGCGAAAGCGCGGCTTCCGCTTCGTGAAGGTCTCGGAGCTGATGGGGAAGTAGGGCTTCCCTCCCCCAGCCGGCTCCGCGTCCCGGGTCAGCTGCGGCGGGCGCTGGCGAGGGCGGACGCCGCGCCCGCCGCCCCCGCCAGCAGCAGCGCCCCCGCCAGGGCGCCCAGCGGGAGCGGAACGGTGTCCGACCGGGCGGCCTCGACCAGGGCGGACACCGCGACGCGGGCCGGGGAGACGGCCGCGACCCAGGCCAGCAGCGAGCCGACGCCGCCGGCGAGGACCGCCAGGCCGCGCCCCCGCACCAGCGGCCTGCTGCACACCGCGCCCACCGC
The DNA here is from genome assembly GCF_055575555.1 of Streptomyces sp. NPDC034085. Classification (NCBI taxonomy): domain Bacteria; kingdom Bacillati; phylum Actinomycetota; class Actinomycetes; order Kitasatosporales; family Streptomycetaceae; genus Streptomyces; species Streptomyces sp. NPDC034085. The sequence continues at coordinate 42,927 of NZ_JBVISL010000007.1, forward strand.
CGCCCCCGTCAGGGCGCACACCGCCACCGCCACCGCTCCGGCGAGGGCCGTCCCGGCGGCCGGGCGGCGTTCGAGGTCGCCGAGCAGCACGGCGTACGCGGCCCCCGCCGCCCCGGCGAGCAGGGCTCCGGCCAGCGCGGTCAGCAGCGTCGCCGCCTGCGCCCGTACCGGCCCGGCCGCGGCGGCGGAGCAGGCACGGGCGGCCGGGGGCTCCGCCGTGACGCAGATCCGCACCAGCCAGGCGGTCACCGGCACCAGTCCCGCCGCCGCGTAGCCGAGGGCGTCCGGCGCCGGGTCGCCGGAGCGGATCCCGACGGCCAGGAACGCCGCGTACAGGACGAGCGGGGCGATCCAGCGCTGCGAGCGCAGCAGCAGGGCGCCCTGGTAGTGCATCAGGGCGGTCAGGTTCACGGGAGTTCCTCCACGGCGCGGATGTGCCAGGGCGGGTGTGCGGTGAGCAGCTCACGCAGCACGGCGTCGGAGCGGTCGGCGTCCACGGTCAGCAGGACCCCGCCGCCGGGGGCGGGCGCGGCGGACAGCCCCGGCGGCGGGGCGGCGCCGGGCGGGCCGGCCGCGTGGATCCGTACGGCCGGTACGCGGCTCCCGGCGGGCGGGGCCGCGGGCAGCAGCGTGCCGCCGCGCACCCGGTAGTGGGCGTCGGGCAGACCGGCGAGCCGGGCGGGGTCGTGGTCGACGAACACCACCGTGCCCCCGGCGGCGGTGCGTTCGGCGACGGCGCGGTCCAGCTCCGCCCGGGCGGGCGCGTCCAGCCCGGTCCACGCCTCGTCGAGGACGAGCAGCCCGGGCGCGGCGAGCAGGGCCTGGGCGACCGCGACCTTCTGGCTGGTGCCCTTGGACAGTTCGGCCATCGGGGTGCGGGTGTGGGCGGCGGCGCCGAACCGCTCCAGTTCCTCGGCCGCCCGCCGGGCCGCCCGGCCGCGCGGCAGGCCCTGCACCCGGCCCAGGTGGGTCAGGTACGCGCCCGCCGTCAGCGGCAGGGCCGCCGGGAAGCGTTCGGGGACGTAGGCGGTGCGCGGCGGGCGGCCGTCGACGCGGCCCTCGGTCGGCGTGTCGATGCCGGCGAGGATGCGCAGCAGGGTGGACTTGCCGCCGCCGTTGCCGCCTTCGACGCGGACGAGGGCCCCGGCCGGCAGCTCCGCCGTGACCCCGCGCAGCACCCAGGGCCGGCGCCTGCCGTAGCGGCGGCCCACCTCGGTGAGCCTCAGTGCGCGGCCGGTGTCTCGGTGAGCTCGCTGGGCCGGACGATGACGAAGCCCTCGCCGCTCAGCTTCAGCTGGATGGCCTCGCCGGAGCCGCCCCGGATCATGGAGCCGACCGACTGGGAGCGGTGCAGCCCGGTCTCCAGTGCCGCGCTCCAGCCGACGACCGCGTCCGTGTCCACGTACACCGGCGCCTGGGGAGTGACCGGGATGATGATCGGGTTGCCGTCGCAGACCACGGCGAGCTTGCCGGTGCCGGTGAAGAGGCTGTTGAAGAGGCCGCCGCCGGTCATGCCGGCGCCCTTGAGCATCTTGATCTCGTAGGACAGCGTCGGGTCGAAGCACAGGACGTTGCGCCCGTTGACGGTCAGGGCGTCGCCGGGCTCGAAGTCGATGATGAAGCAGTGACCGGCCCGGTGCGCGAACCACGCCTCGCCCTGGCCGCGTACGGACATCAGCGCGAGCCCCTCGCCGGTGACGGCCCGCTTGAGCATGCCGCCGATGCCCTGGCCCTTGCGCTCGAACTGGAGGTTGCCGCGGAAGGCGACCATCGAGCCCTGGCGGGCGATCATCTCGCCGTTGACGGCGTATTTGACGGACTTGGGGTTCTGCAGGGTCATACCGGGTGCGGCAGACGGCTGTGCGAGGTGGTCGCTCGCGAAAAGGTCGCTCTTCATGGACCCGATCCTCGCCCGCGCCCGCCACCCGGGACATCCTCCTGAAGGCGGAGCCTGGCATCCTTGACGGGATGAGCAGCCAGCACACGAACGACACCACAGACGTACCCGCGGTCGGCGCGGACAGCGGCTTCCGGCGCGAACACGCCCTGCGCGACGAGGCCCCGCAGTTCGTCCTGCCCCTGGTGGTGCGGATCGAGAAGACCGACCCGCCGGCGCGGACCGACGCGCTGGAGACGGCGGCCCGTGCGGTGCTGGTCCTGCTGACCGACGAGCGGGCGCACGGCGACGGCGCATGGGCCCGGGCCGTGCGCGACTGGCAGGACGCCCGGATCCGCAAGGTGGTGCGGCGGGCCCGCGGGGCGGAGTGGCGCAAGGCGGGGACCCTGCCGGGAGTCACCGTGGAGGGTGAGGCGTCCGAGGTCCGGGTCTTCCCGCCGGTGCCGCTGGACGGCTGGCCCAAGGAGCTGGCCAAGCTCCAGGTGTCGGGCACCGAACTGGACGACCCCGAGCCGCCGGGGCCGGCCGGACCGGGGGTCCCGGTGCTGTGGCTGAACCCGGATCTCGGCATGTCCGCCGGCAAGGCCATGGCCCAGGCCGGGCACGCGGCGCAGCTGGCCTGGTGGGAGCTGACCGCACCCGAGCGTGCCCTGTGGCGGGCCTCCGGCTTCCGCCTGGCGGTACGCACCGCCCCGCGCGAGCGGTGGCCGGAGCTGAGCGGGAGCGGGCTCCCGGTGGTCCGCGACGCCGGCTTCACGGAGATCGCCCCGGGCTCCTGCACGGTGGTCGCGGACCACCCGGCCCTGCGCGCCCGGCTGTGAACTGGCGCGAGCTGATCCTCGGGCTGCTGCCGCAGGCGGAGCTCGGCGGGCCGGCGGACGAGGCGGAGCTGGCCGCGGTCGAGCGGGCGCTCGGGCAGCCGCTGCCGGCCGGCCTCGCGGACCTGCTGCGCGCGTGCGACGGGGTCGTCGGACGGCACGGCACCGACGTCGTCTGGAGCGCCGGGCGGATCGCCCGGGACAACGCGGAGCTGCGGAACTCCCCGGAACTCGCGGCCCTGTACATGCCCTTCGAACCGCTGCTGTTCTTCGGGGACAACGGCGGCGGGGACCGGTTCGCCGCCGTCCGGATCCCCCCGCGCCCGGACGTCTTCGTCTGGGACCACGAAACCGACACCCGCGCCTGGGCGGCGGCCGGCCTGGAGGACTACCTGCGCCGCTCCCTCCCGGCATCCGGGGACTGGTACCGGCACTGAGCGGCCCGGACGCCGCCGCCGCGGAAAACCGCGGCCGACCCGGCGGCCGGACCGGCGCCGGAGCCGGTAGAGGGAACCGGCGGCGGGAACCTCAAATGTTGCTCTGAACGTCCCCTCCCGGGGGTTGGCCCGGGTGCGGCCGGGCGATGACAACGGCACACGGCCCGTGAGAGGGGGCGAGGGGGACATGAAGCCCATGGAACGCCTGGGGGTGGGCATCGGCTGGCGGCCGGAGATCGCGGACGCCGTCGAGCGCCTGGACGGCCTGGACTGGGTCGAGGTGGTGGCGGAGAACGTCTGCCCGGGCCACCTTCCCGAATCCCTGGAGCGGTTGCGCGGGCGCGGGGTCCGCGTCGTGCCGCACGGGGTGTCGCTGGGCCTCGGGGGCGCCGACCGCCCCGATCCGGCGAAGCTGGCGGCGCTCGCGGAGCGGGCGGTGGCGCTGGGGGCTCCGCTGGTCACCGAGCACATCGCCTTCGTACGGACCTCCTCGCCCGTGCTGGAGGCCGGGCACCTGCTGCCGGTGCCCCGGACCCGCGACGCCCTGGACGTGCTGTGCGAGAACGTCCGGATCGCGCAGGACGCGCTGCCCGTGCCGCTGGCGCTGGAGAACATCGCCGCGCTGGTGTCCTGGCCCGGGGAGGAGCTGACGGAGGCCCGGTTCCTGACGGAGCTGGTGGAGCGGACCGGCGTGCGGCTGCTCGTCGACGTGGCCAACCTGCACACCAACCGGGTCAACCGCGGCGAGGACCCGGCCGCCGTGCTGGACGGGATCCCCATGGAGGCGCTGGCGTACGTGCACGTCGCCGGCGGGGTGGAGCGCGACGGCGTCTGGCACGACACCCACGCGCACCCGGTGCCGCCGGTGGTGCTCGACGTACTGGCCCGGCTGCGCGAGCGGGTGGACCCGCCCGGCGTCCTGCTGGAGCGGGACGACGACTTCCCGCCCGAGGCGGAGCTGGCCGCCGAACTGGCCCGGATCCGCGCGGTGGTGGACGCGGGCGGGCCGTCCGGTGCCGTGCGCGAGCGGGTCGCCGTCCGCGAGGGCGCCCCCGGCGAGGCCGGTGAGGCCGCGCGGACCCGGGTGGCGCTGGGGCAGGCGGCCCTGCTGTCGGCGCTGGTCGCCGGGACCCCCGTACCGGAGGGCTTCGACCGGCAGCGCGTACGGGTGCAGGCGCGGGCGCTGGCCGCCAAGCGGGCCTCCGTGGTGGCGAAGGTCGCGCCGGAGCTGCCCGGGATCCTGGGCGGCCCCGCCGCCTACCGCACCGCGTTCCTCGACTACGCCCGCAACCGCCCCATGACGGCCGGATACCGCCGGGACGCGCTGGAGTTCGCCGAGCACCTGCTCGTACGGGACCTGCCCGCCGACACGGCCGCCCGGCGCCGGCTCACCGAGTGGTGGCGCGACCGGGCGGGGGTGCGGCCCCCGCGCCGGGTCACGCGCTGGGTCCGCGCCCTGGCCGGGAGGCGGGCGTGAACCCGCTGGCCGTCGCCGTCTGGGCGGCGGTCCTCGTCTCCACCGCGCTGCTGCTCGGCGCCCTGCGCCGCGCCCGGCCGGCGGTGTCCGGGCCCGCGCCGGCCCTGCACGACCTGTCCGAGGCCGCGTTCCTGGCGGGCGGGCCCGGGACGGTCGTGGACTGCGCGCTCGTCTCGCTGCTCGGAGACGGCCGGCTGGTGGCGGGCGGCCCGGGCATCGTGCAGGCACGGCCGGGCGCACGGGGCGCGGACCCCGCCGAGCGCGCCGTGCTGCTGGCGCTCGCGCAGGCGCCGTCCGGGTGGCTCTACCAGGTGCGGTACGCCGCCATGCGCGAGCCGGCCGTGCAGGAGACCGGGGACGCGCTGGCGGCCCGCGGGCTGCTCTCCGCGCCCGGCGCCGGACGCCGGGCGCGCCGTTGGGGGGTGGTCCAGGCGGTGGTGTGCGCGGTGCTGGTGCCGGTGTCGCTGCCGCTCACCTTCGTGTTCTGGGCGCTCACCCCGGATCCCCGGGTGCCGTTCATCGTGCAGGTTTTGCCGGCGCTGGCGGGCGGCGTCGTGGCGGGCGTGGTGTGCGCGAAGCGGGCGGCGCGGCGGATCACCCCGGCGGGGCGGCGGGCGCTGGCCGGCTTCCGGGAGCGGTACGCGGCGGATCCCGCGCCGCAGGTGCAGACGGCGCTCTTCGGGCTGCGGGGGCTGCGGGACCCGTACCTGCGCGAGCAGCTGGTGCCCGCGGCGCGCGGAACCAGGCTGGCGGCGGCGCAGTCCCGGGGGCGCGGGACCGGCTCGGCGCACGCGCAGGCGTACGCGCACGGGTCGTCGGCGGAGCTGCTGCCCGTGCTCTGGTGCGCGACGGGCGACGGCGGGGGCGCATCCTCCGGGTCCGGTGGCTGCGGGTCCTCCGGCAGCAGCTGTTCCGGTGGCTCCGGGCAGGGCTGCGCGGGCGGTTCCGGTTCGAGTTGCTCCGGCAGTTCCGGCGGCGGCTGTTCCAGCAGCTCCGGTTCCAGTTGCTCCAGCGGTTCGAGTTGCAGCAGTTCCTCCGGTTCCAGCTGCTCCAGCAGTTCCTGACCGCCCATCACCACCGCATCACGAGCTGCTCACGCTTGGGCACCGGCCGCCTGAATGCCGCTCCCGCGGCTGTAGAAATCGGCCATGTTCTGGATCTTGTTCCTGCTGCTGGCCTGGGCCGGGGTGCTGACCTCGGCCACCCGCCTGCTGCGGGCCGCCACCGAGGCCGCCGAGCCGGCGCCCCGGCCCGCCCCCGCCCGGCGGCAGGGGGCGCTGAGCCTGTACGAGGCCGCGTACCTGGCCGGCGGCCCGGAGCGGGTCGCCGTCCTGACCCTGCTGTCGATGGAACGCCGCCACCGGCTGCTGCTCGCCCGCACCGGCTGGGCCACCGTGCTCGACCCGGTCGGGCGCGACGACCACGAGCGGGCGGTGCTGGGCGCCTTCGGCCCCGACGGGCAGTCGCCGGTGTCGGCCGTACGGCGGGCCGCCGCCGCGCACGCGGCCGTGGCGGCCCTCGCGGACCGGCTGGCCGGGGCGGGCCTCGCAGTGCCGCGCGCGGTACGGGAGGCGGTGGCGGAGGGGGTCCGGTCCGTGCAGGGGGCCGCGGTGCTGGTCGTGGCGATGGCGGGGGCCTCGCTGGCCGTCCCGGCGGACGGGGCGGACGTGGCGAAGGTGCTGTACTGGTTCGCGCTGCCGATGCTGCTCGCGGTGTGCTGCCTGGCCGTCGCCGGGGCGGGCGGCCCCGCCCAGTCCCCGTGGGCCTCCCCGGCCGGCCGGCGTCTGCTCGCGGCCCTGGAGCGCGAGCGCGCCGGCGCCGACCCCCTGGCGGCGGTGGCCGTACGCGGCCTGCGGGCCGTACGCGACCCGGACCTGCGGGCCGCCCTCGGGCGCGACACGCCGTAGCGGGCCCGCCCGCCGCACTCCGCCGGCCGGACGCTCCGTCAACCGGGGGTATTCCGGGCCGCATTGCGGCGGTGTGCCTGTACTGCCACCCGCTCCTGGCATCTCATCGGACCGGACGATGAGATGAAGGGGCCGCCATGCGCACCTGCCGGACGACGACGCCCGCGCGCCGTGGAGCCGCCGTGGCGGCCCTCTGCCTCGCCCTGTGCGCCCCCGCCCCCGCGCCGGCCCGGGCGAGCGCGGCGGATCCCGGGCCCGGTGCCGGGGACGCACGGGTCGCCGCCGAGGACGCCGGGGCGGAGCTCGTCGCCCGGCGGGCCGCCGCGGCCGCCGCCCTGCGCCCGGCGGCCGGCCCTCCGGCCCCCGGGACCCGGCCCGTGCCCCGGCCCTCCACCGGGGGCGCACGGCTGGACTTCCGCCCCTGCCCCACCGTCGAGGAGCTGCCGGATCCGGTGCGGTGCGCCAGCCTGCGGGTCCCGCTCGACTACGCCCGCCCCGACGGCCCGCAGATCTCCCTCACCGTCAGCCGGGTCCCCGCCAGTGGCCGCGGCGGCGCCGCCCGGCAGGGCGCGCTCGTCCACAACCCCGGCGGACCGGGCGCGTCGGGGATGTTCTTCCCCCTGCTCGCCGACCGCCCCGCGTGGGCCCGTGTCGCCGCCGCCTACGACCTCGTCGGCTACGCCCCGCGCGGAGTGGGCCGCTCCGCGCCGCTGGACTGCCAGGACCCGGCCGAGCGGCCGCACGGGCCGACGCAGGTCCCGGCGCAGCCCTCCGCCGCCTACAAGCGGGCGCGGCTGGCCGCCGCCCGGGCCTACGCCCGCGGCTGCGCCCGGCACGCCGGCGCGGCGCTCGGCCAGTACACGACCCTGAACAACGCCCGCGACCTGGACGTGCTCCGGGCCGCGCTCGGCGAGCCGCGGCTGACCTTCATCGGGGCCTCGTACGGCACCTACCTCGGTGCCGTCTACGCCACCCGCCACCCGGACCGCGTGCGCCGCATGGTGTTCGACTCGGCGGTCGATCCCGACCCGCGCCGCATCTGGTACCGCAACAACCTCGGCCAGGCCCCCGGCTTCGAGCGCCGCTGGGCCGACTTCCGGGCCTGGGCCGCCCGCCACCACGCCACGTACGGGCTGGGCACCACCGGGCGGGCGGTGCGGGCGAGTTACGAGAAGGTCCGCGCGGCCGTGGCCCGCGACCCGGCGGGCGGAGTCGTCGGGACGGGCGAGCTGCACGCGGCGTACCTCCAGACCGCGTACTACGACGACGTCTGGCCGGAGCGGGCCGCGGCCCTCGCCGCCTTCCTGCGCGGGGACCCGGGCCCGCTCGTCCGGCAGGCCGCCCGGGATCCGCGTACCGCGGCCGAGGCGGCGAACGCGACGGCCGTCTACACGGCGGTGCTGTGCAACGACGCCCCGTGGCCCGCCGACTGGGGGACCTGGGACCGCGACAGCACCGAACTGGCCCGCCGCGCCCCCTTCGAGGCCTGGACCAACACCTTCCTGAACCTGCCCTGCGCCTCCTGGCCGGTCCCCGCGCGCCGACGGCCGGTCGACGTCGGGGCGCCGCCGGGCCGGCTGCCGGGGACGCTGATCGTCGCGGCGGAGCGGGACGGGGCGACGCCCCACCGGGGCGCGCTGGAGCTCCAGGGGCGGCTCGGCGCGCGGGCCGCGCTGGTCACGGAGCAGCGGGCGGGCGCCCACGGGGTGGTCGGCGGGCGCAACGCGTGCGTGGACCGGCACGTGGAGCGGTACCTGCTGACGGGGGCCACCCCGGGGTGGCGCGTGACGTGTGCGCCGCATCCGGAGCCCGCACCGGTGTCGCTGGACGACCGGGCGGCGAGCACCTCCAGGGCGCTGCTGCCGCCGGCCGTCTGAACTTCCGGGCGGGATCTCCGGCTGCGTCGTTTCGGGGGCAGGGCCTCCCGATCCCCGGAGGGCCACCCTTGTGTCACGGGTGTTCCTCCGGTCCTTCCCCCCAGGGGAGGTCTCAGGCGAGCCCGGCCACCAGATCGGCGACGGACTTGCGGCGCCCGGTGTAGAAGGGCACCTCCTCGCGGACGTGCATCCGGGCTTCGGAGGCACGCAGGTGGCGCATGAGGTCGACGATGCGGTAGAGCTCGTCGGCCTCGAAGGCCAGCAGCCACTCGTAGTCGCCCAGCGAGAAGGACGCGACGGTGTTGGCGCGCACGTCCGGGTAGCCGCGGGCCATCTTGCCGTGGTCGGCGAGCATGCGGCGGCGGTCCTCGTCGGGCAGCAGGTACCAGTCGTAGCTGCGCACGAAGGGGTACACGCTGACGTAGTCGCGGGCGACCTCGTCGGCGAGGAAGGCCGGGATGTGCGACTTGTTGAACTCGGCCGGGCGGTGCAGGGCCATGTTCGACCACACGGGCTCCAGCGCGCGGCCCAGCCTGGTGCGGCGGAACAGGTTGTACGCGGTCTGCAGCTCGTCCGAGGTCTCGGCGTGCCACCAGATCATGATGTCCGCGTCGGCGCGCAGGCCGGAGACGTCATAGGTGCCGCGGACGGTGATGTCCTTGGCTGCCAGCTGGTCGAAGAGCTCCTGGACCTCGTCGGCGAAGCCGGTGCGGTCCTCCGGCAGGACGTCCTTCAGCTTGAAGACGGACCACAGGGTGTAGCGGATGACCTCGTTGAGGTCCTTCGCCTTCTTCCCCGCGTTGGGAATCTTCTCTGGTGCAGTCATGTGTCCATTGTCCCGTGTGCTGATCAGTGGTCTGTCCCAGGGGTGGCCATCGCGGCGATCACCGCGTCGGCCGCCGTGCGGGCGCTCGCGATGCAGGCCGGGACGCCCACGCCGTCGTACAGGGCCCCGCAGACGGCGAAGCCGGGCAGCGCGGCGACGGCGGCCCTGATCCGCTCGACGCGGGCCAGGTGGCCGACCGGGTACTGGGGCAGTCCGCCGTCCCAGCGGGTGACGGTCGCGGCCACCGGCCGGGCGGCCAGCCCGACGGCCTCGCCGAGGTCGCCGAGGGAGCAGTCGACCAGCTCGGCGTCCTCCCGCTCGAGGTCGCCGTCGTCGCCGTGGCGGCCGACGGAGGTGCGCAGCAGGAACAGCTCGGGGTCGGCCCCGGCCCAGGACCACTTGTTGCTGGAGAAGGTGGACGCCTTGATCGTCCGTCCGTCGACGGGCGGTACGAGGAACCCGCTGGCGCCTCCGTCGGCGATCGCGGCGGGCAGGTCAGCGCGCCGGAAGGCCATCGTGACCAGGGCCATGGAGGCGTACTCGACCTCGCGCAGCCCGGCGGCGGCCGTCGGCGCGTGCGGGGCGAGCAGTTCGGCGGCGGGTCCGGCGGGGGTGGCGAGGACCACGGCGTCGGCGTCGAGGACCTCGCCGTCGGCGGTGATCCGCCAGCCGGCGGGGGTACGGCTGATGCCGCGCACCGGGGTGCCGGTCAGCAGCCGCGCCCCGGCGGCCCGGCAGGCGTCGGCGACGGCGAGCGGCAGCCGGCCGATGCCGCCGGCGATCCCGGCGAAGAAGGCGCCGGTGGCGGCCGCACCGGTGACGGTGGTCCGCTCGGCGGCCGCGCGGGCGGCGGCCCCGCTCTGGAGGGAGCGGACGCTCTCGGTCAGCGTGGGGTGGGTGCGGACGGCCTCGTACAGGGCGGGGACGGCGGCGCGCATCGAGATGCGGTACGCGTCGCCGGCGTAGACCCCGCCGAGCAGCGGTTCGACGAGCCGGTCGACGACCTCGCGGCCCATCCGGGCGGCGACGTACGCGCCGACGGCCACGTCGTCACCGACCTCGGTGGGCGGCAGTGCCGTGTCGGCGGAGATGCGGGCGAGGCCCTCGGCGGACAGCACGCCGGAGGCGGCGAGCGGGGCCGTGTCGCCCGGGACGCCCATCACGTGGCCGCGGGGCATCTCGCGCAGCGCGCCGCGGGTCCACAGCCGGGCGGTGGTGGTGGCCGGGGGCTGGAGGGCGTCGCCGAGGCCGACGGCCCGGGCGAGCTCCAGGGCCTCGGGGCGGCGGGCGAGCACGGATTCGGCGCCGAGGTCGACGGGGGCGCCCGCGAGCTCCGAGGCGTACAGCTTGCCGCCGAGGCGCGGGCCCGCTTCGAGGAGGGTGACGCGGACTCCGTCGGCGAGCAGCCGGTGGGCGGCCGCGAGCCCGGCGATGCCGCCGCCGATGACGACGACGTGCCGCGAAGGGGCCGGCCCGTCCGTACGTGTGTCCGCTTCGTGCATGAACACATCGTCGCAGACCGGCCGGTGAGGCCGGAACGTGACCGCATCGGGATCAGGCCGGGACCTGGCGGGCGAAACCCGCCCGGGGGCGCGGGACGTCGAAGGGGGGACATCAGCCGATCCCCCGGGGGTACTGACGATGCATGCGCTCCACAGACACCGCCGCGCCGCGGCGCTGGCCGGCCTCTCCCTCGCCGGGGCCCTCGTTCTCGCGGGCTGCGGGGCCGACGGCGGCCGGGCCGCCTCCGACCGGGCCGCGGTGGCGGGGCCGCGGGAGGGGGCCGCCGCCCCGGGCAAGCCGGGGGCCGGAGCGGCCGCTCCCCCGGCGTCGGGGACCGACGCCGGAGCCGGGACGCAGGCGCCGCTGCGCCCGCACGTCATCCGTACGGGGACGCTGGCCATCGAGACGGCGGAGCCGCAGAAGGCCCTGGCCGCGGCCCGCACGGCGGCCGAGGGCGCGGGCGGGTACGTCGGCAACGAGTCCACCGAGCGCGCCAAGGACGGCCGGATGACCTCGACGCTGACGCTGCGGGTGCCCGGCGAACGCTTCGACGCGGTGATCGGCGCCCTGGAGGGCAGCGGGAAGCTGCTGAACCGGAAGGTCGAGGCGCAGGACGTCACCGAGAAGGTCGCCGACGTCGACAGCCGCGTCAAGTCCCAGCAGGCCAGCGTGGCCCGGGTGCGCGAGATGATGGAGAAGGCCTCGGCGCTGAGCGACGTGGTGATGCTGGAGGGCGAGCTGAGCCGGCGCCAGTCCGACCTGGAGTCGCTGCTGGCCCAGCAGAACGCGCTGAAGGACCAGACCGCGCTGGGCACGGTCACGGTGTCCGTCTCCGAGCCCGCGGCGGCCCCGGCGGAGCGCGAGGAGGAGGAGCCGGGCCTGGGGGACGCCCTGGCCGGCGGCTGGAGCCTGTTCACGACGCTCGTGCGCTACCTGGCCCTCGCGGTCGCGGCGGTGTTGCCGTTCGCGATCGCCGGCGCGCTGGTGTTCCTCGGGTTCAGGGCGTACCGCCGGCTGCGCCCGGCGAAGCCGGCGACGGGCCCGGCCCGGACCCGGGTACCGCGCCAGGCCGCCCCCGCGGATGCCCGGGGCAGGGCCGGAGCCCCGGTGGAGCCCGGAGCGGATGTCCAGGACTGACGGAGGATGCGCCCGTAGCGTGTCCCCGTAGGCGAAGGCGCGCACGGAGGCGGGGCGGACGATGGCGGTGGAACGACTGGTGGTGGTCGGCGGGGACGCGGCGGGGATGTCCGCCGCGTCACAGGCCCGGCGGCTGAAGGGCCCGGAGGAGCTGGAGATCATCGCCTTCGAGCGCGGGCACTTCACCTCGTACTCCGCGTGCGGGATCCCGTACTGGGTCGGCGGCCTGGTCGGCGAGCGGGACGACCTCATCGCCCGCACCCCCCAGGAGCACCGCGACCGGGGCATCGACCTGCGCACCCGCACGGAGGTCGTGGAGCTGGACGTGCCGGGCCGCCGGGTGCGCTCCCGCGACCTGGAGAGCGGCGCCGAGTCCTGGACGGGCTACGACAAGCTGGTCCTGGCCACCGGCGCCCGCCCGGTCCGGCCGAAGCTGCCGGGGATCGGCGCGCACGGGGTGCACGGGATCCAGACCCTGGACGACGGGCAGCGCCTGATGGGGACCCTGGAGCGGACGGAGGGCCGCCGGGCGGTCGTGGTCGGCGCGGGCTACATCGGGGTGGAGATGGCCGAGGCCCTGACCGGCCGGGGGTACGAGGTCACGGTCCTGCACCGGGGCGAGCAGCCCATGTCCACCCTGGACCCGGACATGGGCGCCCTGGTGCACAGCGCGATGAACGGCATGGGGATCCGTACGGTGGCCCGCGCCGAGGCGGTGGAGGTCCTGCACGACGGGGAGGGCCGGGCCCGCGCGGTGGTCACGGCGGACGGGCAGGAGTACCCGGCGGACGTGGTGGTGCTCGGCCTCGGTGTCGAGCCGCGTACGTCCCTGGCCCGGGCGGCCGGGCTGCCGCTGGGCGAGTCCGGGGGCCTGCTGACGGACCTGTCGATGCGGGTCCGGGGGCACGAGGACATCTGGGCGGGCGGTGACTGCGTGGAGGTGCTGGACCTGGTGGCGGGCCGGCTGCGGCACATCCCGCTGGGCACGCACGCCAACAAGCACGGCCAGGTCATCGGCTCGGGGGCGGGCGGCGGCTACGCGACCTTCCCGGGGGTCGTCGGCACGGCGGTCAGCAAGGTCTGCGACCTGGAGATCGCCCGTACCGGACTGCGCGAGAAGGACGCGCGGGAGGCGGGCTTGCGGTTCGTGACGGCCGCCGTCCGCTCGACGAACACGGCGGGCTACTACCCGGGCGCGGCGCAGATGACGGTCAAGATGCTCGCGGAGCAGCGCACGGGCCGCCTGCTCGGCGTCCAGATCGTCGGCGGGGCGGGCTCGGCGAAGCGGGTGGACATCGCGGCCGTCGCCCTGACGGCGGGCATGACGGTGGAGCAGGTCGTCTCCCTGGACCTGGGCTACGCCCCGCCGTTCTCCCCGGTGTGGGACCCGGTGCTGGTCGCCGCCCGCAAGGCGGTGACCGCGGTGCGGGCGGCGGGCGCCTGAGCCCTGCGGGGCGGGTCCCCTACCCGCCCTTCCACCGTTCCCCGGGGCTGCGCCCCGGACCCCGTTGCGCTCAAACGCCGCGCGGGGGTCTGGCGGCGGAGCCCCCGGGAAACGGCGAGGGCTAGCGCTGCGTCCGGGTGTGGACGTAGTCCACCAGGCGGGTCAGGGCGTCCGGGTCGGTGGTCGGCAGGACGCCGTGGCCGAGGTTGAAGACGTGGCCCTCCAGGCCCGCCGCGGCGGCCAGGACCTCGTCCGCCTTGGCCTGGACGGCCTCGGGGGTGGAGAAGAGGACGGCCGGGTCCAGGTTGCCCTGGAGCGCCTTGCCGGGGCCGACCCGGCGCACGGCCTCGTCCAGCGAGACCCGGTAGTCGACGCCCATGACGTCGGCGCCGGCCTCGCCCATCAGGCCCAGCAGCTCGCCGGTGCCCACGCCGAAGTGGATGCGCGGGACCCCGTAGTGCTCGACGGCGGAGAAGACCTTCGCGGAGGCGGGCATGACCGAGCGGCGGTAGTCCGCCGGGGCGAGCGCGCCGACCCAGGAGTCGAAGAGCTGGACGGCGGAGACGCCGGCCTCGATCTGGACCTTGAGGAAGGCGGAGGTGATCTCGGCGAGGCGGTCGAGCAGCTCGGCCCACAGGCCGGGGTCCCCGTACATGAGGGCCTTGGTGTGCTCGTGGTTCTTGGACGGACCGCCCTCGACGAGGTAGCTCGCGAGGGTGAAGGGCGCGCCGGCGAAGCCGATCAACGGCGTGCCGCCCAGTTCACCCGTGAGCATGCCGATCGCCTCGGTGACGTACGTGACGTCCTCCGGGGTGAGGTCGCGCAGCTGTGCGAGGTCCTCGCGGCGGCGGATCGGCTGGGCGACGACCGGGCCGATGCCCGGCTTGATGTCCAGGTCGACGCCGATGGCCTTCAGCGGGACGACGATGTCCGAGAAGAAGATCGCCGCGTCGACGTTGTGGCGCCGTACGGGCTGCATGGTGATCTCGGTGACCAGGTCGGGGCGCATGCAGGACTCCAGCATGGCCGTGCCCTCGCGCACCTTGCGGTACTCGGGGAGTGAGCGCCCGGCCTGCCTCATGAACCACACGGGGGTGTGGGGTACCGGCTCTCGCCTGCACGCCTTCAGGAAGGCGGAATCGTACGTCTGACTCGGCGGGCCCTGGGGGCGTTCGTTGGCGCTCACGACCCGAATCTTCGCACGTATGAAGAAGTGTCCGGCCCGGCGCGGGTGTCCCTGCGCCGTACGGGCGCTCGTTCCGCCTAGTCTTCCCGGCATGGCTGCGGCTCAGGGACGATTTTCAGATGGCGCCGAGGGTACGGGCGGCGCGAAGGAGAGCTCCGTCCCGCTCCCGTTCCGGCGGGCGGTCGAGGGCTTGCGCAAGGCGCGGCTGCGGCCGGGGATCGAGATCGACCCGACGAAGCCGCCCCAGCGCCTGGCGCCCCACGCCTACGCGCTGGAGGCGGCGGTCGTGGACGGCGAGGACGATCTGGCCGACGGCCGGCTCATCCTGCTCCACGACCCGGCCGGGCACGAGGCCTGGCAGGGCACCTTCCGGCTGGTGACGCTCGTACGGGCGGAGCTGGAGCCGGAGATGGCCGCGGACCCGCTCCTGCCGGAGGTGTGCTGGTCCTGGCTGACGGGGGCGCTGGAGGCGCGCGGGCTGGGGTACGGGGAGGCGAGCGGGACGGTGACCATGGCCGCCTCGCACTACTTCGGCGGGCTCGCGGAGCGCCGTCCGGCCACCCAGATCGAGATCAGGGCCTCGTGGACCCCCCGGGAGGGGGCGGGCGGGGTGCCGGACACCACGGCGCACCTGGCGGCGTGGTGCGAGCTGCTGTGCCAGATCGCCGGGCTGCCGCCGGTGGGGCCGACGGACAACGCGACCGGCGTGGTGTCCCTGCCACAGCGGCGCGGTCCGCACCACCCGTAGCCCCGCCGCCGCTCGGGGCCGTCCGGCCCCCTCGCGCGCGCCCGGATCGGACGCCCGATGTCGTAACGGGGTGTCAGAACGGTGCGCGCCGGGCGGCCTTCTGATCATCGCTTGATCGATCGTGCGTCCGAATTGCCCGAATTGTTACTCACCAAATCGTGATCATTCCCTAAAGCCGGGTGGGTGACGTGCCGAAGGAGTCAGTGACCATCCGAACGGTGCGAACCGGCTTCCCTTCCCCGAGCCGGCCCGTCCCGCCACTCCCCCAGGAGGCCTAGGTGTCCGTTCTTCTCGAGCAGCCCGCAAGCCTGGTCGCCTACCGCCCGAACAAGCCGACGGCCATGGTCGTCGTGGCCGACCCGCGCGTCCGTTCCACGGTGACCCGCCATCTGTGGGCCCTCGGAGTCCGTGACGTGATCGAGGCTTCGTCCATCGCGGAGGCCCGCCCCCGCGTCGGCAGCCCGCGCGACATCTGCGTGGCCGACGTACACCTGCCCGACGGTTCCGGTCTCACCCTGCTCTCCGAGACCCGCGCCGCCGGCTGGCCGAACGGCCTGGCCCTGTCGGCCGCCGATGACATCGGCGCCGTCCGCAACGCCCTCGCGGGCGGAGTGAAGGGCTACGTCGTCACCGGCACCCGGACCAACATCGGACTCCCCACCCGGCCCGGCGCCGCCCCCATCGGCGCCGCCGCCGCCCGTATGCACCGCCGCCCCCCGGGTGCCCCGAGCCACCCGGGCGGCTACCGAGAGCTCTCCGGCCGCGAGGTCGAGGTCCTGCGCCTCGTCGCCGAGGGCCAGTCCAACAAGGCCATCGGCGTCTCGATGGGCCTGTCCGCCCTGACCGTCAAGTCGCACCTCGCCCGGATCGCCCGCAAGCTGGGCACCGGCGACCGGGCCGGAATGGTCGCCGTCGCTCTGCGGACGGGGATCATCCACTGATCCGCCCCGCGGCTCCGGGCGACCCGCCGGGAGCCCCCGGGAACCGGCCGCCCCGCTCCCCCTCGCGCCCGTCGACGGAACGTTCCGGCGACGGGCGCGTCACATACCCGGATACCCTTGACCGGTGACCGACGCCCAAGAGACCGCAGCACACCTGCGCACCACCACCGGGGGCGGCCCCCCGGACGCCGAGGTTCCGTCCGATGGGCAGCCGACGCCGATTCCCTTGCTCGAGCCCCGTGAGGGCATTCCGCCCGTCGTCGCCGACGCCGAGGCCCTCGCCCGGGTCGTCGCGGCCTTCGCCGCCGGCACCGGGCCCGTGGCCGTGGACGCCGAGCGCGCCTCCGGCTACCGCTACGGGCAGCGCGCCTACCTGGTGCAGCTGCGCCGCGAGGGTGCGGGCTCCGCACTGATCGACCCGGTCGGCTGCCCCGACCTGTCGGCGCTGGGCGAAGCCCTCTCCGGGACCGAGTGGATCCTGCACGCCGCCACCCAGGACCTGCCGTGCCTGCGGGACATAGGCATGGTGCCGACCTCGCTGTTCGACACCGAGCTGGCCGGCCGCCTGGCTGGCTTCCCCCGCGTCGGCCTCGGCGCCATGGTCGAGAGCGTGCTCGGCTACGCCCTGGAGAAGGGGCACTCCGCCGTCGACTGGTCGACCCGCCCGCTCCCCGAGCCGTGGCTGCGCTACGCCGCGCTCGACGTGGAGCTGCTGGTGGACCTGCGGGACGCGCTGGAGAAGGAGCTGGACCGGCAGGGCAAGCTGGAGTGGGCCCGCCAGGAATTCGACGCCATCGCCTCGGCCCCGCCCGCCCCGCCCCGCAAGGACCCCTGGCGCCGCACCTCCGGCATGCACAAGGTGCGCCGCCGCCGGCAGATGGCCGTCGTCCGGGAGCTGTGGGAGTCCCGCGACCGCATCGCGCAGCGCCGGGACGTCTCCCCCGGCAAGGTGCTGGGCGACGCGGCGATCGTCGAGGCGGCCCTGGCCCTGCCTTCGAACGTGCACGCCCTGTCGGCGCTTCCCGGGTACGGGCAGCGGATGGGCCGGCGCCAGCTGGACCAGTGGATGGCCGCCGTGGACCGGGCGAAGGCCCTGCCCGAGAGCGAGCTGCCGCAGCCGGGTGCGTCCCCGGCGGGCCCGCCGCCGCCGCGTTCCTGGGCGGACAAGGACCCGGCCGCCGCGGCGCGGCTGTCGGCGGCCCGTGCGGCCGTGTCGGCGCTGGCCGAGCAGCTGAACCTGCCGCAGGAGAACCTGATCACCCCGGACACGGTGCGCCGGCTGTGCTGGGAGCCCCCGCAGCGGCTGGGGCCGGACACGGTCGCCCAGGCCCTCGCGGACCACGGCGCCCGCCCCTGGCAGATCGAGCAGGTCACGCCCGTGCTGGTGACCGCTCTGGCGGCGACCGCCTGATCCCGCTCCACCCCGCGCAGGCCCCCGGCTCCCGAAGCCGGGGGCCTGCGCGTGTTACGGCGCGGGGGTGTAGTCGCCGTCCTCGTCCATCACGAAGCTGCCGCCGGTGTGTCCGTCGATCGCGGTGTGCTTGAGCCACTGGCGGGACAGGTGGTGGACGTGCTTGGACGGTAGTTCCCAGGGGATCTGGTGACCGGCGCAGGCCACCTTGAACATCAGCTTCCGCGGGCCCGGGATGGCTTGGTAGAGCTCGGGTACCGAAAGGAAGGGCACCGTCCCCGGCGGGCTGTTGACCGTCTTGTCGTGCTCCCCGACCGCGATGAGCACCGGCACCTGGTCGCCGAGGATCCCGCGCAGCTTGGCCCCCGTCTTGTTCCAGCCCCACCAGTACGGGTTGCGGTAGCGCAGCACCCCGAGCGGAAGCCCTGCTTCAGGCTGTCCCCAGGTGCTGCCCAGCGGGTCGTTCGCCATGCACGCCGCCCACACCCTCTCGATCATGCCCTCCTCCCGCTGCCTTTCCGCGCAGCCCAGCTCCCTGTCCCATCCGTCCTCGAAGCCGGCCTTCCCGGTGAGGTTCATCGGGAAGCCCCACGTGCCCGCCGGGGTGGACACCGGCATGGGGTACGGCGGGTCCCAGTCGGTTCCGCTCAGGGAGGGCTGGCCTTCCGGCGGGAAGACCGGTGCCAGCAGGAACAGGCTCTGCACGTTCTCCGGATGCTGGATGGCGTACGGGCCGAACACCTGCGCCGCCGCGGACCAGCCCAGCAGGGCGACCTTCTGCAGGTTGTGCCGGTCCTTGATGAACTCGACGACGGTGTGCACCTCGGACCAGTCGCTGCGGGAGTCCCCCAGCTGGTTGGCGTACGTCGCGGGGCAGGTGCTCTGCCCCGGCAGGGGATTGCCGCCGAAGAGGAGCTTCTGGTGCTTGGGATTGGCGTTGCAGGGTTCGTTCATCACCGAGGGCCGGGGTGAGCGGCCGTAACCCTGGAGGTCCATGGCGAAGACGTCGAAGCCCGCGTCGGCCAGGAACAGCATCCAGTTGTACTTGTCGGTGCCCAGGTCGAAGCCGGGCAGCACCGGGACGCTGCGGCCGTGCAGCATCAGCACGGCCTTGCGCTCGGTGCCGGATCTGGTGCCGTCGCGCTCCCGTACGAAGAGGTTGACGGTCTCGCCCTTGTTGAGGGGGAGCTGGGACTCGTGGGGTACCGCGTGGTCGGTGGTGACGACGGCCATGTTCGAACCCTTCCGGTCGGCCCGGCCCGGGAGGACGCCCCGGACCCCGCCAGGATCGGCGGGCCGCCCCGGGGTGTCCGCACGCAGCGCCGCCCGGGGCCCCCAACACCCCGATCGGGTAACCGCCGCCGCTCCAGTCGGACGGGCGCGCGGAAGGGGCGCGCGGGTTCGGGAGTGTGACCTTCGCCGCTGTTCGGGGAGGGGGTGTGCACGCCGGTTACCGGCAAGTAGCATGGCCGGGTGAGCGGGCGCTCAGCCAGTCGGCCGGGCCGCCCCCGCGCAGCAGCGCCATCCCGTACCTGGAGGAGAGCCAACGTGCCTCGTACCGTCAGGGACGTCGTCTTCGTCGACGGCGTCCGCACCCCGTTCGGCAAGGCGGGCCCGAAGGGCATCTACCACGAGACCCGCGCCGACGACCTCGTCGTGAAGGCGATCCGGGAGCTGCTGCGCCGCAACCCGGACCTCGACCCCAAGAAGATCGACGAGGTCGCCATCGCGGCGACCACCCAGATCGGCGACCAGGGCCTGACGCTGGGCCGCACCGCCGGCATCCTCGCGGGCCTGCCGCAGTCCGTCCCGGGCTACTCCATCGACCGCATGTGCGCCGGCGCGCTGACCGCCGTGACCGCCGTCGCGGGCGGTGTGGCCTTCGGTGCGTACGACGTCGCCCTCGCCGGCGGTGTCGAGCACATGGGCCGCCACCCCATGGGCGAGGGCGTCGACCCGAACCCGCGCTTCGTCTCCGAGAAGCTGGTCGACGAGTCCGCCCTGTTCATGGGCATGACCGCCGAGAACCTGCACGACCGGTACCCGACGATCACCAAGCTCCGCGCCGACGAGTACGCCGTGCGCTCGCAGGAGAAGGCCGCCAAGGCGTACGCCGACGGCAAGATCCAGCAGGACCTGGTCCCGATCTCGGTGCGCAACACCAACGAGGCCGCGGGCGAGACCGGCTGGGGCCTGGTCACCTCCGACGAGCCGATGCGCCCGGGCACCACGCTGGAGAACCTGGCCGGCCTGAAGACCCCGTTCCGCACGCACGGCCGGGTCACCGCGGGCAACGCCGCCGGTCTCAACGACGGTGCCACCGCCGCGATCATCGCGTCCGAGGACTTCGCCCGCGAGAACAACCTCCCGGTCAAGATGCGCCTCGTCTCCTACTCCTTCGCGGGTGTCGAGCCGGAGGTCATGGGCTACGGCCCGATCCCGGCCACCGAGAAGGCCCTCGCGCAGGCCGGTCTGACGATCGACGACATCGGCCTGTTCGAGATCAACGAGGCCTTCGCCGTGCAGGTGCTGGCCTTCCTGGAGCACTACGGCATCGCCGACGACGACGCCCGCGTCAACCAGTACGGCGGCGCCATCGCCTTCGGCCACCCGCTGGCCTCCTCCGGCGTCCGCCTGATGACGCAGCTGGCCCGCCAGTTCGAGGAGCAGCCGCACGTCCGTTACGGCCTGACCACCATGTGCGTCGGCTTCGGCATGGGCGCCACGGTCATCTGGGAGAACCCGAACTTCAACGCCGAGGGAGACTCCAAGTGAGCACCACCGCTGAGCTCCTGAAGGGCGCGGCCGAGCTGTTCCCGGACGAGGTCGTCACGTCCGCGCACGTCCGCCACCTGGACCTGCCGTTCGGCGCCGGGCGCTTCGCGCTCGTCACGCTGGACAACGGCTTCGACCACACCAAGCCGACCACCTTCGGCCCGCAGTCCCTCGCCAACCTCAACGCGGCGATCGACCAGGTCGAGCAGGAGGCCCTCGCGGGCTCCATCGTCGGCGCGGGCGTCACCGGCAAGCCGTTCATCTTCGCGGTCGGCGCCGACCTCAAGGGCGTCGAGCTGCTGAAGAAGCACGACGAGGCGCTCGCCATCGGCAAGGGCGGCCACGACGTCTTCAAGCGCCTGTCCGCGCTGGCCGTCCCGACCTTCGCCTACTACAACGGCGCGGCGATGGGCGGCGGTGTCGAGGTCGGTCTGCACTGCTCCTACCGCACCGTCTCGAAGGCCATCCCGGCCTTCTCGCTGCCCGAGGTCTTCCTCGGCCTGGTTCCGGGCTGGGGCGGCTGCGCCATCCTCCCGAACCTGATCGGCGCGGAGCGCGCGGTCTCGGTCATCATCGAGAACTCGCTCAACCAGAACCGCCAGCTGAAGGGCAAGCAGGTCTTCGAGCTCGGCATCGCCGACGCGATCTTCGAGGGCGCCGACTTCCTGGAGCAGTCCCTCATCTGGACCGCGAAGGTCCTGAAGGGCGAGACCGAGGTCGTACGCGCCGAGGTCGACCGCGGCGAGGCCTGGGACGCGGCCGTCGCCAAGGGCCGCTTCGTCGCGGACTCCAAGGTGCACGGCGCCGCTCCGGCCGCCTACCGCGCGCTGGACATCATCGCCGCGGCCAAGGACGGCGACCTCCAGGCCGGCTTCGACGCCGAGGACCAGGCCCTCGCGGACCTGATCATGGGCGGCGAGCTGCGCTCGGGCATCTACGCCTTCAACCTGGTCCAGAAGCGCGCCAAGCGCCCGGCCGGTGCCCCGGACAAGTCGCTGGCCCGTCCGGTCACCAAGGTGGGCGTCGTCGGCGCGGGCCTGATGGCCTCGCAGCTGGCGCTGCTCTTCCTGCGCCGCCTGGAGGTGCCGGTGGTCCTCACCGACATCGACCAGGAGCGTGTGGACAAGGGCGTGGGCTACGTCCACGCCGAGATCCAGAAGCTGCTCGGCAAGGGCCGCATCAACCAGGACAAGGCCAACCGCCTGACCGGCCTGGTGAGCGGCGTCCTGGACAAGGCCGAGGGCTTCGCGGACGCGGACTTCATCATCGAGGCCGTGTTCGAGGAGATGTCCGTCAAGCAGAAGGTGTTCGCGGAGGTCGAGGCGGTCGCCCCGGCACACGCGATCCTCGCCACCAACACCTCCTCGCTGTCGGTGTCGGAGATGGCCTCCAAGCTCCGGCACCCGGAGCGCGTGGTCGGCTTCCACTTCTTCAACCCGGTCGCGATCCTCCCGCTGCTGGAGATCGTCCGCGGTGAGCAGACCGACGACGCCTCGCTGGCCACGGCCTTCGGTGTCGCCAAGAAGCTGAAGAAGACCGCGGTCCTCACCAAGGACGCCCCGGCGTTCGTGGTGAACCGCATCCTGACCCGCTTCATGGGCGAGATCCAGAACGTCATCGACGAGGGCACCCCGGTCGTCACGGCGGAGAAGGCCATCGAGCCGCTCGGCCTGCCGATGTCCCCGCTGGTGCTGCTGGAGCTCGTCGGCCCGGCGATCGGTCTGCACGTCTCCGAGACCCTGAACCGCGCCTTCCCGGAGCGCTTCACCGTCTCCCCGAACCTCGCTGCGGTCGTCAAGGCGGGCAAGCGCGGCTTCTACGTCTACGACTCCGGCAAGCCGGAGCTGGACCCCGAGGTCGCCGCCCTCCTGGTGCAGGGCGAGTCGGTCCTGACCGAGGAGCAGGTCCGCGACCGCGTCCTGGACGCGGTGGCGCAGGAGATCGGTCTGATGCTGGAGGAGGGTGTCGTGGCCGAGGCCCAGGACATCGACCTCTGCCTCATCACCGGTGCAGGCTGGCCCTTCCACCTGGGCGGCATCACCCCGTACCTGGACCGTGAGGGCGTCTCCGAGCGGGTGAACGGCAAGAAGTTCCTCGCGCAGGGTGTCGCCAGCGTCCCGGCGTAACACCTCAGGCAGTACGCAGAACGGCCCGTCCGCACCCCGTGCGGACGGGCCGTTCCCGTTCCCCCCGGCTACCTGCGGCCCAGCCGGCCGGACTTGACCAGGCGCTGGGCGGCCGGCGAGTCCGGGTTGATGCTCAGCGCCCGCTGCGCGGCCTGGCGGCGCAGGTCGTCGCCGGCCTTGCCCAGTTTCGCGGCGGTCTCCGCGATCCGCAGCCACACCAGGGCCCGCCCGCTGTCCGCGGAGATCTCGAAGGCCCGCTTGATCCGCCGCTTGGCCTGGTCGGTCTCCTTGCGGCGGATGTGCGCCTGAGCCATGCCGAGGAGCAGGTCGAGGTTCTCGTGCTCGGCGAGCAGCCGCGCGCCCACCTCCAGGACGCCCCGGTCGTCCTTGGCCTCGACGAGCGAGGCGAAGCCGCTGAGGGTGATGTCGGTGAAGGGCGCGTCGTCCGCGGCGCGTTCCCTGGCGGCGAGGAAGGTCCAGCCCCCACCGCGGCGCCACTTCCAGGTGCGCGGGCCCGGCAGGTCGAGGCGGGTCCGGGTGCGCTCGTTGAAGTGCATGGACAGCTCGGGCCGGCCCTCCCACTGGTCGACGGCGGCGGCCACGTACTCCTCGGCCACCGGACGCAGGAACGCGTACCGCTTGGGCTGCATGCAGTAGCCGACGGCCTGGACGTACGGGGTGACCTCGCCCCGGACGTGCCCGACGTCCAGCACCCGGTCGGCCGGGGCGCCGGTGGGCGCCTCCAGGTCGGGCAGCAGGGCGTGGGTGAGGGTGGCGGGGATGCGGTTGCTGTTGGCGTACGGCCGCATCCGCCGGATGACCTCCAGGGCGCCGATCTGGGCGACGGGGATCCCGTACAGGGCGCGGGCGGTGAACAGGCCGGTGGAGAAGCAGCCGATCACGCGGTGGGGGCGCAGGTACGCGAAGACGGTCTCGGCGAGGACGGGGACGTCGAGCACGAGGAAGGCGACCCCGGCCTCGCGGGCCGCCTCACCGAGGGCGTCGGCGAGGGTGGAGGGCGCGCTGGGGTGGGGTTTGAAGACGACGGAGGTGTGTCCGAGCCGCAGCGCGCTGCGGAACATGCGCAGGTGCAGCTCCTCCTCTTCCTCCTCGGTGAGGATGCCGAGGGGGGAGAGGTACTGGCCCAGCAGGACGGCGGCGTCCGGCCCGGTCCGGGCGAGCTGCGCCGGGATCACCCGGTCGAGGATCGGGCGGCACGCGTGGGTGACCTCGGCCATCAGTTTGAGGACGGCGTCGGTGTGCACGGGCTGCGAGGGGATCCCGTACTCGGTGAGCAGCATCGGCAGCAGGGTGGGGACCAGGTCGAGGTAGAGGACCCGGTCGATCCGGCCGTGGATGCTGCGGGGCAGGTCGTTGCGGGTGGGGCCGTAGCTCATGAGGCCGTCGGCGTACACGGCGAGCGTGGCGTCCGAGAAGATCTTGCAGAGCGTCTGGGCGGGCTTGACCTGGATCGACTCGACGACGAGTTCCAGGGGGCCCGGCCGGATGCCGATCTTCTCCGCCATGACGGTGCGCCACAGGGGGGCGTCCTCGTCGCGGGGGGACCACAGCGCCGGGTGGAACGGGTAGATGAGGTCGTTCCAGTAGACGACGCGGTGGAAGCGCGCGAGGACGGGGGCGGCGCCGGGCATGTGGTGCAGCGGCGTCGCGACCTCGGGGATGTCGACGTTGTTGCACACGAGCAGGATGCGCTCGCGGTCGTCGTGGCCGAGCTGGCCGGCGTCGATGGCGGCGGCCACCGTCATGGCGCCGTAGAGGGTGGAGGCGGCGAATATCCGGGTCATCGGGCGGCGGCGCCCGGGTGCCGGGACATCAGTGCTCTGAGCTTCTTCACGCGTGGGGAGTCCATTCCTTCCAGGGTCCCTTCCAGGACGTCCTGGGGGAGGTCGAAGAGGATCTGCGCGCTCCGTTCCAGCAGCAGACCCCGGGTGAGTTCCTCGTACGACTCGGCGCGGTCCATGTGAATGACGATGAGCGCGCAGAGAGTTCGCATCGCCTTGAAGGAGAGTTCATATCCGCGCGGGTGTCCGGCGAGCTCCTCGAAAATGAGGCGGAAGGCCGGAAGGAAGTCCAGCTGCCGCTCGTCGGGGACCTTGGTGAGGGAAGTGGCCACATCGCGGCGGTAGAAGATGCCGTGGAGGTCGACGACTCCGAAGGACCGGGTCCGCAGGTGCAGCTTGTAGAACCAGGGCCGGTCCTCGGCGGTGCGCAGGCTCTCGTCGAAGAAGAGCGCGCCGGCCTCCAGGAGCCGTTCGCGGTCGTAGATGCCGGCCCAGGACTGCGGGTAGTCCATGAAGGTGGAGGCGTCGACGGGCCCGATGTAGTCCGCGGGATTCAGCGGGAGGGCCCTCGGGGCGAGCGGCGCCGGCACGATCTTGCGTTTCCTGCCGTACACGCGGACGTGGCCGGTGCGCAGGAAATCGACGCCCGACTGACTCATCCAGCCGACCAGCTGCGCCAGATATCCAGGGGCGTACCAGTCGTCGCCGTCGAGGAAGGTGAAGAAGCGTCCGCGGGCCGCGGACAGGCCTATGTTGCGCGTGGCCGAAATTCCCAGGTTGCGCTCGTTGCGGATCAACACGGCGCCGGGAATCGAGGGAACCATCTCCGCCAGGATTTCTGACGTCCCGTCGACGGACCCGTCGTCCACGACGATGAACTCGAAATCCTCCCGGGCGTTGAGCGCCAAGGACTTGAGCGCCGTCCGACAGAACTCCCGGACGTCACACATCGCGACGATTACCGAAAGGGTCACCACCGGAAGCACTCACCTTCTCCCCATTGCCCACACATCCGCCGAAGCCGTGCGGACGGACCGGACATCATGATAGGAGTGCGCGGAGAGGCTCCAGGATCCCCCGGGTGTGACGTACAACTCCCTTGGCCGTCGAAGCCTTTTCGTGACACATAAGGCTCAGGTGAGCATGTAGGGTCTATCGGGCCCGGCGACGATCCCGCCCCTGCCCGCGGCCCGCCGCGGGTACGCCGACGGCAGTTGGGCTCCGCCGACCGACCCGGGAATCACCAAGTGCGCATCCACGTGCTCGCCGACTCCGACACCCGCTGGAAATGGGGCGCGGGGCTGGCGGTGGGCCTGGCACCGGGCAGCGAGGTGCACGCCCACATGCTGCGCGGCCGCAGCACCCCGACGGCGCGCCAGCTGGCGGAGGTCGGCATCACCCCCGCCTCGATCACCGAGGCCACGCTCGCCGCTTTCGCGGCGGCGCCGGAACTCGACGGAGCGGACCTGATCATCCTGGGCACGGTCGGCGGCGCCACCCACGCGGCCCTGCACGCGCTCGCCCACCGGTTCGCCGGGGCGCCCCGGCGGCCGATCCTGATGACCGGTTACGTCGGCGTCGTGTACGAGAAAATGGCCGACGGGCTGCTGCTGCGGGCGGGCGCCGACATCGTCCTCGCCAACAGTCCTTTCGACCGGCGCCGGTTCACCGAGGTGTACGAGCCCCTCGGAATTCCGGTTTCCTGCATCGTGCAGACGGCGCTCCCCTTTCTCGACCAGCGGCCTTACGACCCTAACCGGACCCACGCCGCCCACCCCTATACGGTGTGTTTCGCGGTCCAGCCCTCGGTGCCCGCCGACCGCAGCGGCCGCCTTTACATGCTGCGCCGCGCGATATCCCACGCGAGGCTCCGCCCGGGACGGGACGTACTCGTCAAACTCCGCAGCAAGCCGGGTGAGGCGACCACCCATGTGGAGGCCTACCACTACCAGGTGCTCGCGGAACAGCTGGAAGAACCGCTGCCGCCCAATCTGCATTTCGTGTACGGCAACATGTCGGACACCCTCGACCGTACCGACCTGCTGGTCACGGTCAGTTCCACGGCCGCGCTCGAATCGATGCACCGAGGAATGCCGACCGCCATCCTCAGCGATCTCGGCGTACGGGAGATCCACGGCAACCACTATTTCACCGGTTCCGGCTGCGTCACCGACTGGACCGCGATAGACGAGGGCGCCGCCCCGATCGCGGACGAATCCTGGACGGCCGACCAGGGAATCCGCGCGGTGGACCCGTACGGGGAACTGCGCCGCCGGATCGACGGGTTGCGCGGGCTTCCGCTGCCCCCGATATCCCCCTATTACACGGCCGCGAGCGCCCCCGAGTACGTCGGTACGCTGCTGCGCCGGCGGGGGCTGAACCCGGACGGCTCCCCCGGCGCGGGCGCCGTCGCCGGGCGGGCCGGCGGCCCGATGCGGCGCACCTCGCGCCGCGTGCTGAAGGTCGCCTACCAGTTCGGGGTCCAGCGCGTGGCCCCGAAGATCCAGCAGTGGGGCGGCGTGTGACCGCCCCCGTCATCCCGGCACCCCAGGGGAGAGCCTCGTGAACGTCACCGCCGTCATACCCGCCCGGGGCGGCTCCAAGGGCATCCCGGGCAAGAACACCGCCGAGGTCGGCGGGGTCCCCCTCGTCGCCCGGGCGGTCCTGGCCTGCCGCGGCGCCGCCCACGTGACCCGGGTCGTGGTCTCCACCGACGACGCGGCGATCGCCCGCGCCGCCCGCGCGGCCGGCGCCGAGGTCGTCGACCGTCCCGCGGAGCTGGGCTCGGACCGGGCCTCCAGCGAGTCCGCGCTGCTGCACGCGCTGGACACCCTGGAGGAACGGCACGGAGAGGCGGTGGACGTCCTCGTCTTCGTCCAGTGCACGAGCCCCTTCACCACCCCGCGCGAGGTCGACGAGACCGTGCTGGCCGTCGTCCGCGACGGCGCCGACTCGGCGTTCACCGCCGTGCCCTTCCACGGCTTCCTGTGGGCCACCGAGCCCGCGGACGCCGGGCCCGGACACCGGGCGCACGGGGTGAACCACGACAGCGCGGTGCGGCTGCGCCGCCAGGACCGCACCCCCGAATACCTGGAGTCGGGGGCCGTGTACGCCATGCGCGCCGACGGCTTCCGCCGGCACGGCCACCGCTTCTTCGGCCGGACCCAGCTCGTCCCCACGGCCCCGGAGCGGGCCATCGAGATCGACGAACCGGGCGACCTCGACCGGGCCCGGGCCCTGGCCCCGCTCCTCGACCCGCAGCAGACCCCGGCGGCCCCCTCGTCGCCGACCCCCTCGCAGTACACCGGAAAGGAACTCTGAACAGTGGTGCACAGCAACCGAATCCGCCGCATCGGGAACAAGGAGGTCGGCCCCGGCCGCCCGACCTATGTGATCGGCGAGATCGGCATCAACCACAACGGCGACCTCGAGAAGGCCCTCGCGCTCGTCGACGCGGCCGCCGACGCGGGCTGTGACGCGGTGAAGTTCCAGAAGCGCACCCCCGAGATATGCACCCCGCGCGACCAGTGGGACATCGAGCGGGACACCCCCTGGGGCCGGATGACCTACATCGACTACCGCCACCGGGTCGAGTTCGGGGAGGACGAGTACCGGGCCATCGGCGAGCACTGCGCCGAGCGCGGCATCGACTGGTTCGCCTCCCCCTGGGACACCGAGGCCGTCACCTTCCTGGAGAAGTTCGGCGTGCCGGCCCACAAGGTGGCCTCCGCCTCCCTGACCGACGACGAGCTGCTCCTGGCCCTGCGCGCCACGGGCAAGACGGTCATCCTGTCCACCGGCATGTCCACGCCCCAGCAGATCCGCCACGCGGTGGAGGTGCTGGGCAGCGCGAACGTCGTCCTGCTGCACGCCACCTCGACCTACCCGGCCAAGGCCGAGGAGCTCAACCTGCGCGTGATCAACACGCTCCAGGAGGAGTACCCGAACGTCCCGATCGGCTACTCGGGCCACGAGACGGGCCTGCAGACCACCCTCGCCGCCGTCGCCCTCGGCGCGTGCGCCGTCGAGCGGCACATCACCCTCGACCGCGCCATGTGGGGCTCCGACCAGGCCGCCTCCGTCGAGCCCGGCGGCCTGGCCCGCCTGGTCCGCGACATCCGCACCATCGAGACCGCCCTCGGCGACGGCGTCAAGCGCGTCTACGCCTCCGAACTCGGCCCGATGAAGAAGCTCCGCCGCGTCCAGGGCACCCTGCCCGCCGAGGGCGTGACGGCCTCGGCATGAGCGAAACCCTCGCCCTGGTGGAGAGCCCGGCTCAACTACTGAACGTCCTGGAGTGGGCGTACGTCCACCCGGGCGAGGCAGCGTCCCTCACCATCGCCGTCCTCCAGCCGACGGACCCGCGCTCGCGCGCGCAGGTCCGCCGGCTGTGCCGGTTCGCCTCGCAGTCCAAGGTGGTGTGGCGGCGGTACGAGGTCCGCGCGGGGTACCTGGGGCGGGCCGGCGAGCTGGTCCGGCTCGGCCGGGCCGTCGCGGCCGCCCGCCGGCTGGTGATCGGGGACCTCTTCTCCCGTACGATCCAGCTGCTGCTGCCCCGTTCCAAGGCCCGCGAGGTGGTCGTCGTGGACGACGGGACCGCCACCACGGAGCTGGTCAGCCTGCTGACGTACGGCCGGCAGCTGACGCGCTGGCACCAGGGCGAGCTGAAGCCGTCCGCCAAGGGCGGCGGGCCGGTGAACCGCTGGCTGGCCCGGGAGGACCTGGAGCGCACCACCTTCTTCACGTGCATGCCGGTGGCCGCGCCGCCGGGCACCGAGGTCCGCCCCAACGACTACGCCTGGAGCCGGGCGACCTTCGGCCCCGTGCGCGTGCGGTCCGGCGCCGACCTGGCGGGCAGCTCCCTCGTGGAGACCGGGGTCATCGACGAGGACCGCTACGTCGACGCGGTCGGCTGGATCGCCCGCAGCCGGGCGGCCGGGCGCTACCTGGCGCACCGCAGGGAGAGCCGGCCCAAGCTGGAGCGGATCGCCGGGCTCACCGGCATGGAGATCGTCCACCCCGACCTGCCGCTCGAACTGACCGCGCTGACCGAGCCCATCGGCGAGTCCGTGCTGACCTTCGCGTCCACCGTCGCCTACACCCTGCCCATCGTGCTGGGCGGCTCGCCCGTGCGGGTGGAGCTGTGCGAGATCGACGACGCCTGGATCACCCCCGACACCGCCGAGCGGTCGGTGGACTTCCTGCGCCGGATATCGGCGCTGGCGGTGGACCGCCACCAGCTGTCCAGGATCCCGCCGCAGGCGCGGCGCCGCCCCGACCCCGTCAGAAGCGCTGCCAGCGGCCCAGTGACAGGCCCGAGCTGTCCTTCTGCCGGTTGACCAGCAGTTCGCCCCGGGCGCTGACGCAGGCGATGACGAGCAGGCCCCGGGCGTCCACGGCCAGCGCCGGGGAGTCCAGGCACTCCTCGCCGATCTCGGTCCACCAGAGCCCGGCCGCCTCGTGTTCCGTGGGGTACGCCGCCAGGGCGGTACGGCCGTTGACGGCCCGGTGGGCCAGCACCGTGCAGTCGTAGCCGTCGACCAGCGCGCGGACGGCCGCCACCGCTCCGAGCGCCGGCCCGCCGCCCAGTGCCAGGACCCCGGCGCCCGCGCGGCAGGCGAACACCCCGCTGCCGTCGGCCGCGTGCCAGAAGTGGGTGACGCGGCCCGGCGCCGTCTCCAGCGTGCGCACCGAACCGTCCTGGGCGAGGTACGGGACGTCCTCGCCCCGCTGCAGGGGGCCGCCGGGTGCGCTCTGGGCCCACAGGGAGAGCCCCTTCTCCCCGGGCGCGGCGAGCCAGACCCGGCCCTCGGCGGTCGAGTCGGCGCCGGCGCCCTCGAAGGTCTTGCTGCCCCGCAGGTCCTCCCATGCCGACCAGGTGCCCTTGTGGTCCTGGCGTTTGACGTGGACCCCGCGCCCGGCGTTGCGTACGAAGACGTGGGGGGCGCCGTGGGCGTCCACCGCCACCGCGGGCGGGCCGCCGCGGTGCTCCATCCCGGGCCGCTGGTAGAGGGTGCCGAGGGATTGCCACGGGCCCACGGGGCGGCCGCTCTGGTACTGGACCGCGTGGTGGTAGGTGACGCTCTCGCCGTCCTCGGTCCGGGTGCGGCGCCGGCCGGCGAAGTGGGCGTAGCCGTCCGGGCCCTGGCCGACGGCGAGGTCGGTGAGCCCGTCGGCGGGGAAGAGGTCGGGGCCGCTCCACCCGGGGCCGCCGGGGGCGCGTTCGGTCCAGCGCAGCAGGCCGGCCTCGGCGCGCGCGTAGGCGGTGAGCCGTCCGTCCTTGCCGGCGAGGACCCAACGTCCCGTCAGGGGGCCGAGTGCCACGGTGTTCCAGTCGCGTACGGGGGCCTGACCCGGTCCGGAGGCGTCGCCGAGGGGCTTGGCCGGGCTGCGTCGGGATCGCGTCGCCATGAACCGCAAGCAACCCTTCCGCTTCACCATTCGAACAGAATCAGGATACCCCGGGGCTCCGGGGCGGGTCCCTGCGTCTATCTTGTAGCCCGCGAGATCACCGCGAGATCCCCACCGGATCTCCCCCCACCCGTTCGGAAGGACCGGTCCCCGGGCATGACTTCAGACCCCAGCGCCACGACGACGCCCCGTTCGCGCGCGAGCCGGATCCGGCGCGGGCTCGCCTGGACGGCGGCCGTGCTGGTCCTCGGCGCGGCGGGGTCCGGCTGGTGGGTCTACAGCCACCTCAGCGGGAACATCGACAGCGTCGACCTGGACCGGGCGATCGGTACCGACAACCGGCCCCCGAAGGTGGTGGAGAACGCCCAGAACGTCCTGGTGCTCGGCTCGGACTCGCGGGCCGGGGCCAACGGGGAGCTCGACCACGGTGATGTCAGCGGGGCTCGCTCCGACACCGCGATGCTGGTGCACATACCCGCGGGCCGGGCCCGGGCCACCGCGGTGAGCATCCCGCGCGACACGCTCATCACCCGGCCCGAGTGCAGGGACAAGGACGGCGGGACCGTCCCGGAGGCGAGCCGGGTCATGTTCAACTCCGTCTACGCGCTGGCCGGCCCGGCCTGTGTGGTCAAGACGGTGGAACAGCTCTCCGGCATCCGCGTGGACCATTTCGTCGAGGTGGACTTCGCCGGCTTCAAGGGGCTGGTGGACGCCCTCGGCGGGGTCACGGTCACCCTCGACCAGCCGATGACCGGCGCGAAGGGCGGCCTCAAGCTGGACGCGGGAACGCACCGGCTGAACGGCGCCGACTCGCTGAAGTTCGTACGGACCCGCTACGGCTACGGCGACGGCAGCGACCTCGGACGCATAGGGCTCCAGCAGCAGTTCCTGCTCGCGATGCTGTCCGAGATCAAGAAGCAGGACGCCCTCGGCAATCCGGCGCGGCTCTACAAGCTCGCCGACGCCGGCACCAAGTCACTGACCACCGACTCCGATCTGGCCTCGCTCACCGCGCTGTCGGACTTCGCGCGGAGCATGCAGGGCGTGGACCCGTCCACCATGGAGACCATCATGCTGCCGGTGGCCTACGACAAGGTGGACCGGAACCGGGTCGTCGTCGCGCAGGAGCAGGCCTCCCGGTTGTGGGAGGCCCTGCGCACCGACCAGAAGGTGCCCGCCTCGGCGAAGGACTCCCCCGCCAAGGGCGGCCCGGGCGCCAAGTCCCCGGCGCCCGGGCCGTCCCCCTCGACGGAGTCCTAGGACCGTTCCCTAGGGCCGTGTGCCGGGCCGTGCGGTCTCCCGGGCCGCCTGGCCCAGGCGGCTCATGCGCCTGCCGTACAGGAAGTAGACGACGAAGCCGACGACCATCCAGATGCCGAACCGCAGCCAGGTCTCGGCCGGCAGGTTGAGCATCAGCCAGAGCGAGGCCGCCATGGACAGGATCGGGATCACCGGCACCCAGGGGGTGCGGAAGGCCCGGTGCAGGTCGGGGCGGGTGCGGCGCAGGATGATCACGCCGAGGGCCACCACGACGAAGGCGAACAGGGTGCCGATGTTCACCAGTTCCGCGAGCTTCTCGAGGCTGGTGAACCCCGCGACGACGGCGATGATCACACCCAGCAGCACGGTGGCCCGGTAAGGGGTGCGGTACTTGGGGTGGGTGACCGAGAAGACCCGCGGCAGCAGGCCGTCCCGGCTCATCGCGAAGAACACCCGGGTCTGGCCCAGCAGCAGGATCATGCAGACCGTGATGAGGCCGACGGCGGCGCCGAGGCTGATGGCGCCGGAGAAGAAGGGCTGGTCGACGGCCTTGAAGGCGGCGGCGAGCGGAGCGGTCGGCGACATCTCCCGGTAGTACTGCATCCCGGTGACGACGACCGTCACTGCGACGTAGAGCAGCGTGCAGATGAGCAGCGAGCCCAGGATGCCGCGGGGCATGTCCCGTTGGGGGTTCCTGGTCTCCTCGGCCGCGGTGGCCACGACGTCGAAGCCGATGAAGGCGAAGAAGACGAGGGAGGCCGCGGTGAAGATGCCCATGACGCCGAAGTTGGTGGGCTCGTAGCCGAACAGCAGCTGGACCAGTGGGGCCTTCCAGCCGCTTCCTCCGGGCTGTGGCTCGGCCGGAGGGATGAACGGCGAGTAGTTGTCCGCCTTGATGAAGAACAGGCCGGCGATGATGACCAGCAGCACCACGGTGACCTTGATGGCGACGACGATCGCGGTGATCCGGGCCGACAGCTTCGTCCCGACGACCAGGACCGCGGTCAGCGCCAGGACCAGCAGGAAGGCCAGCAGGTCGAAGGTGCCGCCCCCGTCGGGCCCGGACAGCGCGACGGGCATGTCCCAGCCGAGGTTCGTGTGCATGAGGTGGCGCACGTATCCGGACCAGCCGACCGCCACGACGGCGGTGCCGAGCGCGAATTCGAGCACCAGGTCCCAGCCGATGATCCAGGCGGGCAGTTCGCCGATCGACGCGTACGCGAAGGTGTACGCCGAGCCGGCCACCGGGACGGTGGAGGCGAACTCGGCGTAGCAGAGGGCCGCGAGGGCACAGACGACGCCCGATGCCACGAAGGAGAGGGCGGTGGCGGGTCCGGCGTTGTTGCGGGCCGCGATGCCCGTGAGGACGAAGATGCCGGTACCGATGATGACGCCGACGCCGAAGACCGTCAGGTCCCAGGCGGAGAGCGATTTGCGGAGCGCGTGTTCCGGCTCCTCCGTGTCACGGATGGACTGTTCCACCGTCTTGGTGCGGAAGGGGCTGTTCAGATCCCTGCTCACCGACGCACCTCCCAAGAAGTACGCGAAACGGGCCGGGAGGCCCACCCTTCAAGGGTGATCTCCCGACCCGTGACGTGCAACCGCGCTGCGCGATCCGGACGGACGCGGACTAGTCGACGGCGGCGGCCTGCTCGCTCTCGTAACGGCCGTCCAGCTTCGCGACCAGGCCCGTCACCTGACGGGCGATGTCCGGGGCGGTCAGGCCGATCTCGGCCATGATCTCCTTGCGCAGCGCGTGGTCGAGGAAGCGCTGCGGGATGCCGAAGTCGCGCAGCGGCACGTCGACGCCCGCGTCGCGCAGGGCCTGCGAGACCGCGGCGCCCACTCCGCCGGTGCGGCCGTTGTCCTCGACGGTGACGACGACCCGGTGGCGGTCGGCGAGCGGGGCGAGGGCCTCGTCCACGGGCTTGACCCAGCGGGGGTCGACCACGGTCGAGGAGATGCCCTGCTTGTCGAGCAGGTCGGCGATCTCCAGGCACATCGGCGCGAGCGCTCCGACCGAGACGATGAGTACGTCCGGCCGGGTGACGTCGGGGGCCGGGGTGCGCAGGAGGTCCATGCCGCCGATCCGGCCGACGGCCGGGACGGCCGGGCCGACGACGCCCTTGGAGTAGCGCACGACGGTCGGGGCGTCCTTGACCTCGACGGCCTCCCGCAGCTGGGCGCGCAGCTGTTCGGCGTCGCGCGGGGCGGCCAGGCGCAGGCCGGGGACGACCTGGAGGATGGACATGTCCCACATGCCGTTGTGGGAGGCGCCGTCGTCACCGGTGACGCCGGCCCGGTCCAGGACGAAGGTGACCCCGCACTTGTGCAGGGCGACGTCCATGAGGACCTGGTCGAAGGCGCGGTTGAGGAAGGTGGCGTAGACGGCGAAGACGGGGTGGACGCCGCCGGTGGCGAGGCCCGCGGCCGACGTGGCGCCGTGCTGCTCGGCGATGCCGACGTCGTAGATCCGGTCCGGGAAGGCCTCGGCGAACTTGTGGAGGCCGACCGGGTGGAGCATGGCGGCGGTGATGCCGACGATGTCCTCGCGCTCGTGGCCGAGCTTGACCATCTCGTCGGCGAAGACGGAGGTCCAGCTGGCGGCGGCGGTCTTGACCGGCAGGCCGGTGTCGGGGTGGATGACGCCGACCGCGTGGAAGCGGTCCGCCTCGTGCTCCAGCGCCGGGGTGTAGCCGCGGCCCTTCTGGGTGAGGCAGTGCACGATGACCGGTCCGCTGAACCGCTTGGCCCGCTGGAGGGCGGACTCCAGGGCCTCGATGTCGTGGCCGTCGATGGGGCCGATGTACTTCAGGCCCAGGTCCTCGAACATGCCCTGCGGGGCGATGAAGTCCTTGAGGCCCTTCTTGGCGCCGTGCAGCGTCTCGAAGAGCGGCTTGCCCACGACCGGGGTGCGCTCCAGGAGTTCCTTGCCGCGGGCCAGGAAGCGCTCGTAGCCGTCCGTGGTGCGCAGGGTCGCGAGGTGGTTGGCGAGGCCGCCGATGGTGGGGCCGTAGGAGCGCTCGTTGTCGTTGACGACGATGACGAGCGGCCGGTCCTTCGCGGCGGCGATGTTGTTCAGCGCCTCCCAGGCCATGCCGCCGGTGAGCGCGCCGTCGCCGATGACGGCGGCGACGTGGTGGTCCTCGCGGCGGAGCACCTCGTTGGCCTTGGCGAGGCCGTCGGCCCAGCCCAGCACCGTGGAGGCGTGGGAGTTCTCGATCACGTCGTGGTCGGACTCGGCGCGCGAGGGGTAGCCGGACAGGCCGCCCTTGGAGCGCAGGTTCCCGAAGTCCTGGCGGCCGGTGAGCAGCTTGTGGACGTAGGCCTGGTGGCCGGTGTCGAAGAGGACCTTGTCCTTGGGCGATTCGAAGACCCGGTGCAGGGCGATCGTCAGTTCGACCACGCCGAGGTTGGGGCCGAGGTGCCCGCCGGTCTTGGAGACGGCGTCGACCAGGAAGGACCTGATCTCGGCGGCGAGCTGGTTGAGCTCCTCCTGGCTGAGCCGGTCCAGATCGCGCGGTCCCTTGATGCGGGTCAGCAGCACCCGTGCCTCCTTGCAGTTGCTTGCTGGTCTGTCGAGTCTAATGTTCCGCTCGCGAGGGCGGTCATCGGGCGGTGCCTGGCGGGTCACGCCTTTGTCATACCTGCACCCCCCGCCGCGCAATCACACATCCCAAACGGGCGTATACCAGCACATCCGTACGCGCATACGCACGCACGCGTGCCCGGTGCCACTCGTGGTGGCACCGGGCACTGTGACGGTTCTTACCGCCCGGGGACGGCCCGGGTCGCGCGGTCAGGCGCGGCCGGCCGTCTTCTGGGTCTTGCGGGTGACCGAGTCGATGACCACCGTGGCCAGCAGTACGGCACCGGTGATCATGTACTGGATCGGAGTCGCGATCCCCTCCAGGGCCAGACCGTACTGGATGGAGGTGATGACCATCACGCCGAGGAGGGCGTTCCAGGTCCGGCCGCGGCCGCCGAAGAGGCTGGTGCCGCCGATGACGGCCGCCGCGATGACGTTCATCAGCAGGTCGCCGGCGCCGGCGCTCTGGTTGGCGGCCGCGATCTTGGAGGCCCAGAAGAGGCCGCCGACGGCCGCGAAGGTGCCCGCGATGGCGAAGACCGCGATGCGGATCCCGTTGACGTTGATGCCCGCGCGGCGGGAGGCCTCGACGCTGCCGCCCAGGGCGAAGACGTTGCGGCCGAAGGTGGTGCGGCGCAGGAGGAAGTCCGTGCCGACCAGGGCCACCACGAAGAGCACCAGGGCGAGCGGCAGGCCCTTGTACTGGTTGAACACCACGGCGGGGCCGAACGTGAACAGGGCCAGCAGGCCGGTGCGCAGCAGGATCTCGCTCAGCGGCCGGGAGGGCACCCCGGCGGCTTCGCGGCGGCGGTTGTCGAAGAAGGTGGCGAGGAAGTACGCCACCGTGGCGAGCGCCGCGAGGCCGTAGCCGGCGGCCACGTCCGAGAAGTAGTACGTGGTGAGCTGCCCGACCACGCCCTCGGAGTCGAGGTTGATGGTGCCGTTGCTGCCGAGGATCTGCAGCATCGCGCCGGACCAGAACAGCAGGCCGGACAGGGTGACGGCGAAGGCGGGCGCGCCGATCTTGGCGAAGAAGAAGCCGTGGACCGCGCCGATGAGGGCGCCCCCGCCGACGGCGGCGAGGATCGCGACCCACTCGTTGACGCCGTGGGTGACGGCGAGGACGGCGACGATGGCGCC
Organism: Streptomyces sp. NPDC034085; assembly: GCF_055575555.1. Classification (NCBI taxonomy): domain Bacteria; kingdom Bacillati; phylum Actinomycetota; class Actinomycetes; order Kitasatosporales; family Streptomycetaceae; genus Streptomyces; species Streptomyces sp. NPDC034085. The sequence continues at coordinate 79,639 of NZ_JBVISL010000007.1, forward strand.
CGAGACACCGCTGACCGAGCCGACCGAGAGGTCGATCTCGCCGAGCAGCAGCACGAAGATGATGCCGACGGCCATCATGCCGGTGGCGACCATCGTGATCGCGATGTTGGAGAGGTTCTCCGGGGAGAGGAAGTTCGAGTTCAGGCCCTGGAAGATGCTCCAGATGATGATCAGGCCGAGGACGACCGGGATGGAGCCCAGGTCGCCGGCCTTCATCTTGCGGCCGAACTCGCTCAGGTAGCCGGACAGGCCCTGCTCGCGCACGAGCAGGCGCGGGTCGACCACCGGAATGGCGTCCGCCGGGGCGGCGGGGTTGGCCAGCCGGGCCACCTCTTCCGCCGCGGTGTGGTGTTCGGTGCTCACTTGCGGGCCTCCCCGGTGCGGGCCGCCCGGCGGGTCACGGCGTTGTCCGTGGCCCCGGTGATGGCGGAGATGATCTCTTCCTGCGAGGTGTCGGCGACGTTGAAGACACCGTTGTTGCGGCCCAGCCGCAGCACCGCGACCTTGTCGGCGACGGCCTTCACATCGGCCATGTTGTGGCTGATGAGGATGACGGCGTGGCCGCGCTCGCGCAGCCGCTCCACGAGGTCGAGCACCTGTGCGGTCTGCTCGACGCCGAGGGCGGCGGTGGGCTCGTCGAGGATGACGAGCCGGGGCTCGCCCAGCATCGAGCGGGCGATCGCCACGGTCTGGCGCTGGCCGCCGGAGAGCGAGGCGATGGGGATCCGGACACTGGGGATCCGGATGGACAGGGTGGTCAGGAGCTCGCGGGCGCGGCGCTCCATCTCCACCTCGTCGAGGACGCCGAACCGCTTGAGCTCGCGCCCGAGGAAGAGGTTGCCGACGACGTCGATGTTGTCGCACAGCGCGAGGTCCTGGTAGACGGTCGCGATGCCGAGGTTCTGGGCGTCGTGGGGCTTGCCGATGGAGACCGGGCGGCCTTCCCACTCGATGACTCCGTCATCGATGGGGTGCACGCCGGCGATCGTCTTGACCAGCGTGGACTTGCCGGCGCCGTTGTCGCCCACCAGGGCGACGACCTCACCGGAGTGGATCTCGAGTTCTACGTCGGTCAGGGCCTGGACGGCGCCGAACCGCTTCGAGACCCCTCGCAACGCCAGCACGGGCGCAGCGGACACATGAACCATCTCCTTCGCCGCCTGACCGGCGGGGATGTCGTGCAAAAGAGCAGGAGCGGGGCGGATGGGGGGGTAACTGCGAGCGAAAGGGTGAAACGTTTCTGCCCGGCGCCCCGCGGATGGCGGGGTATGAGGGGCGGGGCGCCGGGCAGGGCACGTGGGCCGCCGCGCCGCGGGGGCGGCGGCGGGGCCTTACTTGAGGCCGATGGTGGCGCAGGCGGTCGCGAACTTCTCGGTGCAGATCTCGTCGACCGTGTAGACGCCGTCCTTGACGACGGTGTCCTTGATGTTGGCCTTGGTGAGCGAGACGACCGGGATCAGCACGGACGGAACGCCCTTGGAGGTCGGGCTGTCGATCTTGTTGTTGATGATCCCGTCGATCTTCTCGCCCTTGGCGAGGGCGACGGCCATCTCGGCGGCGGCCGCGGCCTCGGGGGCGTACGGCTTGTAGACGCTCATGAACTGCTCGCCCGCCACGATCCGCTGCACACCGGCGAGCTCGGCGTCCTGGCCGGTGACCGGGGGCAGGGGGGACAGGCCGGCGGCCTTGAGGGCGGTGATGATGCCGCCGGCCATGCCGTCGTTCGCGGAGTAGACGCCGATCACCTTGTCCTTGCCGAGCGCGGTCAGCGCGCCCGCCATGTTGGTGTTGGCGTTCTCCGGCTTCCACTCCTTGGTGTCGTACTCCTTGCCGATGTTCACCTTGCCGTCGAGGACGGAGTGGGCGCCCTTTTTGAACAGCGCGGCGTTCGGGTCGGTGACGGAGCCGTTCATCATGACGATCTGGCCGTCCTTGGCCTTGTCGCCCAGGGCCTCCAGCAGCGCCTTGCCCTGGACCTTGCCGACCTCTTCGTTGTCGAAGGAGGTGTAGGCGTCGATCGGGCCCTCGGCCAGGCGGTCGTAGGCGACGACCGGGATGCCGGCGTCCTTGGCCTTCTTGACCGAGCCCGCGATGGCCTTGGCGTCGACCGCGTCGACGATCAGGACGTTCACCTTGTTGGTGATCATCGTGTCGACCTGCGAGTTCTGCGTGGTCGCGTCCTGCTTGGCGTTGGCGTAGACGACCTCGGCCTTGCCGCCGGTGAGGTCGGCGATCTTCTTCTCGATCAGCGGCTTGTCGAACTTCTCGTAGCGCGCGGTCTGGTTCTCCGGCAGGAGCAGACCGATCTTGACGGCGTCACCGGCCGCGGCGGAGCCGGAGGGCTTCTTCTCGCCGCCCGCTTCCTTGGCGCTGCCACAAGCGGCCAGCGAGACGGCCATGGCGCCGGCGGCGACGGCTACGGCGGCTCTACGCATACGCGTGTTCATTCGTTGAACCTCCCTGACGAGGCCGCAACGTTGCGGCCGAGGTGGATGTGAGTCAACCCCGGCCGCAAGTTTGTCGTCAAGGAGTGAATCCTTAACGAGATGACAACGGTGCCATCCGTTATCTAACTGAAGACATGACGGCGGGGGCTCGCATCCCAAAGCCATTTTCCGTCAAAAGTGTCGAATCGCCCATCTCACTGAGTACGAGGGCCAGCGCGCCGAGTACTTCCGCCCGGCCGCCCAGCGACCCCGTGAGGACCGACAGCTGGCGGGCCGCGCTCGGGATCGCGTACCGGCCCACGGACTCGCGGATCGGCGTCAGGACCAGCTCGCCGGCCTCCGCCAGCGAGCCGCCGAGCACCACCCGGCTCGGGTTCAGGAGGTTGCACAGGCTGGCCACGCCGCTGCCGATGTGCCGGCCCACGTCGGTGATGACCCGGCGGCAGCCCGGGTCCCCGCCGCGGGCCAGCTCGACCACCTTCTCCATCGTCAGGTCGAGCCCGTGGGTGCCCTGGAGCAGGGGCAGGACGTAGCGCGCGGCGGCGAAGGTCTCCAGGCAGCCCCGGTTGCCGCAGCGGCAGACGGGGCCCGACTCGTCGAGGGTGATGTGCCCGATCTCCCCGGCCGTGCCGCCGGGCCCCCGGTAGATCTGGCCGTTGATCACCAGGCCGGCGCCGACACCGCTCGCGACCTTGATGTACGCCAGGTCGCGCACCCCCCGGCCGCTCCCCCAGACGAGCTCCCCCAGCGCGCCGAGGTTCGCGTCGTTGTCCACGTAGACCGGCACGCCCAGGCGCTGTGCGAGCTCCTGGCGCGGGTTGATCCCGGCCCAGCCCGGCAGGATCGCGGTCGAGCCCAGGGTGCCGGACTCCACGTCGATGGGCCCGGGGACGCCGAGGCCGACGCCGATGACCTTGTCCCGGGACACGCCGATGCCCTGGACCAGCCGTCCGACCAGGGACTCCGCCCGGTCGAAGCCGTCCACCCAGGAGGCGTCCACGTCCAGCGGCTCGGCCTCCTCGGCCAGCACCTGGTGCGCGAGGTTGCCCACGGCCACCCGCAGGTGGGTGTGGCCGAAGTCCACGCCGATCACGATGCCCGCGTCCCCGCTGAGCGAGACGCTGCGGGCCCGGCGGCCGCCGGCCGAGGTGTCGGTGACCTCGACGGTCCCGCTCTCCTTCAGCTCACGGACGATGTTGGAGACCGTGGCCGCCGACAGTCCGGTGGTGCGGGCGATCTCCGCCTGGGTCAGCGAGCCGGCGAGGCGCACGGCCCGCACGACCCTCTCCAGGTTCGCGCGGTGCAGCGAGGACTGCGATCCGGGAGTCTGCACGACTCATCCACTCCTGCCTTTAGCGGCGGCGGTGCGCCGCCCCCCGGCCGGTCGTCGCGGCTGCGTGCTCCGAGACCCCGGCGTCTCTCCAACTTGTGAACCTTAAGTCGATCCTTTAGGTATCCAGTCGTCAAGAGCCTGAGGCGGAGCGAACCCGATGATCCTCCCTTTCCCCTCCCCCCGCACGCCGTGACTCTCCTGTCAGGCATACGTCATCCCGTCGGCAGCGGCTACTTGAGCGTCGCGGAGGTCAGCCCGGCCTGGATCTGGCGCTGGAAGGACAGGTAGACCACCAGCATGGGGATCATCGCGATGGTCACGCCGGCGAAGAGGACCGGCAGGTCCGTCTCGTATCCCATCTGGTACTGGAGCTGGATCAGACCCTGGGTGAGCATGTAGCGCTCGGGGTCGGAGCCGCTCTGGGGCTGCATCAGCACGGAGGGCAGGATGTACTGGTTCCACTGGCCCAGGACATTGAATATCCCCACGCTGATCAGGCCGGGCTTGGCCATCGGCAGCATCACCTGGAAGAAGATCCGGGTGTCGGAGGCCCCGTCGATCACCGCCGCCTCGTACACCGCCGTCGGCAGGGTCCGGAAGAAGGAGTGCATGAAGAAGACGGTGAAGGGCATCGAGTAGGCGATGTAGACCAGGATCAGCCCCTGGTACGTGTTGAGCATGTCCAGGCGCTTGACCATGAAGAACAGCGGCACGAGCGCCAGGAAGACGGGGAACATCGCCCCGCTGACGAAGAAGTAGTAGATGATCCGGTTCCCCCGGAAGGGGTAGCGGGCCAGTACGTACGCGGCCATGGAACCGAGCAGCATGGTCAGCGGGACCGAGAAGGCCATCACGATCAGCGTGTGTCCGAAGTAGCCGCCGATGCCCTTGTCCCAGGCCCGGCCGAAGGCGTCGAAGTGCCAATTGGAAGGCCAGCCGAGGGCCGAGGCGCCGATCTGGCTGTCGGTCTTGAACGAGCCGAGGGCCAGCCAGACCAGCGGCAGGACGATCAGGAGCGCCCAGACGGCGAGGAAGCCGTGCGAGAAGACGTTCAGCACCATGCCGTCGGAACGGTGCCTCCCGCCGTCCCGGGCGCGGCCGCCGGCGCCGCCGGACCGCTCGGGCGAGGGCTCGCCCGGCGCCTTGATCACAGTGGACTCTGCGGTCATCGGGGATCTCCTCTCAGAACTCGATGCGCTCGCGGCGGGTGGCGCGCAGCGTGACGATGGAGAGGATCATGGTCAGGGCGAGCATGACCACGCCCATGGCGCAGGCGTATCCGCTCTTGCCGAAGTACAGGAAGTTGCGCATCAGCACCGTCGCCATGACCTCGCTGTGGTGGTCGGGTCCGCCGCCGAACTGGCCCGAGGTCATGGTCGACACCAGGACGAACATGTCCATCGCGGCGATGCCCAGGTAGACCGCGGAGGTCTGCACAGAGTCCCACAGCAGGGGCAGCGTGACCCTGAAGAAGGTCTGGGCGCGCCCCGCGCCGTCGAGCAGGGCGGCCTCGTAGATGTCCTTGGGCACGGACTGCATGGCCGCCGAGAAGAGGACGAGGTAGAAGCCGACGCCGTGCCAGACCACCACCAGCAGCAGGCACCACAGGACGAGGCCGGGCCGGTTGAGCCATTCGACGGGGTCGGCCGGGTCGACGAGCCCGATCCGGGCGAGGAGCCCGTTCAGCAGGCCGCCCTCGTCGCTGCGGTACACCGCTCCGAAGAGCACCGCGAGGATGGCCAGGGAGAGGACCTGCGGGAAGAAGTAGACGATCTTGTAGAAGCCCGATCCCCGCACGCCCCGCACCCCGCCGGCCCCGCTGCGCCCTCCCGCGTTCACCATGAAGGCGAAGAAGAGGGCGAGCAGGATGGTGATGACGGGGACGAACACCAGGAGCAGCAGGTTGTGCCACAGGGCGTCGCGGAAGACCTCGTCCTCCATCAGGGTGGAGTAGTTCTCCAGGCCGACGAAGTCGAAGGTCGGCGACTGCCCCGACCAGTTGGTGAAGGAATAGCCGAACGTCTGGACGTACGGCCAGATGACGAAGGTCAGGTACAGCGCGAGCGGCAGGAGGAGGAAGCCGGCGATGAAGCCGGCCCTTCCCCTGCGCCGGGCTAGGTGGCTCATGGTGTCCGTCCCTGGTGACGCTGCTGGTGGACGCGGGGTCAGCTGCGGTGGTTGTTCTTGGCGTTGGGGTCCTTGGCAGCCTTGTCTACCGCAGCCTGGGCCCGCCTGATCCACTCCTTCGGCTGGATCCGCTGGGCCATCAGCTCATTGGACGCGTTCTGGATGTCGGCGTCCATCTCGCTGTACCAGTCGGGGTAGAGGTAGTTGAAGGTGTTCTCCCCGGCCGCCTTGACCGCGGCGACGGCCGACTGGGTGCCCGGGCGGAGCTTGACGCCCGGGTCGACCCCGTCCTTGACGACGGTGAGCGAGTTGGCCTGCTGGGCGAAGACCGTCGACCATTCGCGGGAGAGCATGGTGCGCAGGAACTCCAGGCCGCCGGCCTTGTTGGCGGCCTTCTCCGGGACGACGAAGGCCTCGTTGGCGCCGGCGCGGATGGCGGTGAAGGGCAGCTTGCTGTCGGCGAGCAGCGGTACCGGCAGGAACTTCATGTCGAAGTCCTCCGGGGTCTGCTTGAGCTGCTCGTTCTCCAGCCAGGAGCCGGAGGGGATGAAGGCCGCCTTGTACTGGTTCCAGGCGGTCTGGGACTCCGTGTGGGTGAGGCCGTTGGTGCCGGGCATGAGGTAGCCCTTCTCGACCACCTCGTAGACCGCCTCGACGGCGGCCAGGGCGGCGGGGTTGCCCTCGAAGGCGTTCGGCTCCAGGTTGTCGATGGCCTTCATGGCCTCCAGACCGCCCTTCTTGGCGATCAGGTCCATGATGACGACATTGATGTAGTACGGGTACTTGCCCTGGTGGGCCAGGCCGCCGATGCCGGCCTCCTTGGCCTTGGCGCAGACGGCCAGGAACTCGTCCCAGGTCTTCGGCTCGGTCCAGCCCTTCTCCTTGAAGAGCTTGCCGGAGTACCAGAGGCCGAAGACGGTGTAGACGTAGTTGAGGGCGACGAACGTGCCGCCCTGGGTGCCCTGTTGGACCGTGCCGGCGATCAGGGTGTCGCGGACCTTCTTGGCCGGGTCGTCGAGCGAGGGGGCGTCGAGGAGCGCGCTCAGGTCGGCGAGCTGGCCGCCCTTGGCGAGGACGTCGATCTTGATCATCTGGGCGCCGGAGTCGTTGAGGACGTCCGGCGGGGTGCCGCCGTTGAAGCGGGGCTGGAGCTTGGCCGCGATCTCCTGGGTGCCCAGGTGGGAGCTGGTGGTGCCCCACTTCTTGTCGAAGGCGGCCTCCCAGGCCTTCGCGTAGTCGTCGCCGAAACCGCCCTTGAAGATGACCACGTCGAGCTTGCCGCCCTTGGCGAGGCCGAACGGGTTCTCCTTGGACACGGCCCCCTTGTCGGGGCCCTTCGTCGTGCCCTCGCCGCCGGAGGCGCAGGCGGACAGGAAGCTCATCGTCGGCACGCTGATCAGTCCGAGCGCTGCGGAACGCTTGATCAGATCACGGCGGCCGAGGCCCTCACCGGTGGATCCCATGCTCATGTCCTCGCCTTCGTCAGGAGGGTGAAGGAGGCCGGAAATCACGGCAGTTGCCGTCCATGCGGGCATCACCGCAGGTCCCCCGGCATCCCCCGGCCCGGGGCCGCTCGTCGCGCGGCGGCCCGGACGCGCACAGGTATAGTCCACTTCCGCTCGGCTGAGCAAGATCGTGCACAAGGATCGTTCCCGGCTTTTCCGAGTTGAGACCTGTCCGTCACCTGGGACCACCCGCCACGAAAAGCGGAAGGGCCGCACCCCCTTGACGGGGGTACGGCCCTATGGTGCCGACAGACGGCGGATCGCTCCGCCTGGCGCGCCCTTAGCCGCGGATGAGGTTCCGCAGGACGTACTGCATGATGCCGCCGTTGCGGTAGTAGTCGGCCTCACCCGGCGTGTCGATGCGGACGACCGCGTCGAAGGAGACACCGGTGTCGGTGGTGACCTTCACCGTGCGCGGGGTGGTGCCGTTGTTCAGCTCCTCCACACCGGTGAAGGAGAAGGTCTCCTCGCCGGTGAGGCCCAGGGAGGCCGCGGTGGCGCCCTCGGGGAACTGCAGGGGCAGGACGCCCATGCCGATCAGGTTCGAGCGGTGGATGCGCTCGTAGGACTCGGCGATGACGGCCTTGACGCCGAGCAGCGCGGTGCCCTTGGCCGCCCAGTCGCGGGACGAGCCGGAGCCGTACTCCTTGCCCGCCAGGATGACCAGCGGGATGCCGGCGGCCTGGTAGTTCTGGGAGGCGTCGTAGATGAAGGAGACCGGCGCGCCCTCGACGGTGAAGTCGCGGGTGAAGCCGCCCTCGGTGCCCGGCGCGATCTGGTTGCGCAGGCGGATGTTGGCGAAGGTGCCGCGGATCATGACCTCGTGGTTGCCGCGGCGGGAACCGTACGAGTTGAAGTCGCGGCGCTCGACGCCGTGCTCGGTGAGGTACTTGCCGGCCGGGGTGTCGGCCTTGATCGCACCGGCCGGGGAGATGTGGTCGGTGGTGACCGAGTCGCCCAGCTTCGCCAGCACGCGGGCGCCGGCGATGTCGGAGACCGGGGTGGTCTCCATCGTCATGCCCTCGAAGTAGGGGGGCTTGCGCACGTAGGTGGACTGCGGGTCCCACTCGAAGGTGTTGCCGGTCGGGATCGACAGCGCCTGCCACTGGACGTCGCCCGCGAAGACGTCCTGGTAGGACTTGTTGAACATGTCCTCGCCGATGGCGTTCGCCACGACGTCGTTGACCTCGGCCTCGGACGGCCAGATGTCCTGGAGGAAGACCGGCTTGCCCTCGGTGTCGGTGCCGATGGCGTCCTTGGTGATGTCCACCTTCATGGAGCCCGCGATGGCGTACGCGACGACCAGCGGCGGGGAGGCCAGGTAGTTCATCTTGACGTCGGGGTTGATGCGGCCCTCGAAGTTGCGGTTGCCCGAGAGCACCGAGGTGACCGCGAGGTCGGCCTCGTTGATCGCCTTCGAGATCTCCTCGTCCAGCGGACCGGAGTTGCCGATGCAGGTGGTGCAGCCGTACCCGACGAGGTTGAAGCCCATCTTGTCGAGGTACGGGGTCAGGCCGGCCTTGTCGAAGTAGTCGGTGACGACCTTCGAACCGGGGGCCAGGGTGGTCTTGACCCACGGCTTGCGGGTCAGGCCCTTCTCGACCGCCTTCTTGGCCACGAGCGCCGCGGCGACCATGACGTAGGGGTTCGAGGTGTTGGTGCAGGAGGTGATCGCGGCGACGGTGACGGCGCCGTGGTCGATCTCGAAGGAGGAGCCGTCGGCCAGGGTCACCAGGGTGGGCTTGGACGGGGCACCGTTCGGGTGGTTCGCCGGGGAGTCGGAGGCCGGGAAGGACTCCTTGCCCGCCTCGTCCACGTCGTCGACGTAGTTGCGCACGTCCAGGGCGAACTGCTCGGCGGCGTTCGCGAGGACGATGCGGTCCTGCGGGCGCTTCGGGCCGGCGATGGAGGGGACGACCGTGGAGAGGTCGAGCTCCAGCTTCTCGGAGAAGTCCGGCTCGGCGGCCGGGTCCAGCCACAGGCCCTGCTCCTTGGCGTACGCCTCGACCAGCGCGACCTGCTGGGCGTCGCGGCCCGTCAGGCGCAGGTACTTCAGCGTCTCGTCGTCGATCGGGAAGATCGCGGCGGTGGAGCCGAACTCCGGCGACATGTTGCCGATGGTGGCGCGGTTCGCGAGGGAGGTGGCGGCGACGCCCTCACCGTAGAACTCGACGAACTTGCCGACGACGCCGTGCTTGCGCAGCATCTCGGTGATGGTCAGCACCAGGTCGGTGGCGGTGGTGCCGGTCGGCAGCTCGCCGGTCAGCTTGAAGCCCACGACGCGCGGGATCAGCATGGAGACCGGCTGGCCGAGCATCGCGGCCTCGGCCTCGATGCCGCCGACGCCCCAGCCCAGCACGCCCAGGCCGTTGACCATGGTGGTGTGCGAGTCGGTGCCGACGAGGGTGTCGGGGTAGGCCTGGCCGTTACGCACCATGACCGTGCGGGCCAGGTGCTCGATGTTGACCTGGTGGACGATGCCGGTGCCCGGGGGGACGACCTTGAACTCGTCGAAGGCGGTCTGGCCCCAGCGCAGGAACTGGTAGCGCTCCTTGTTGCGGCCGTACTCCAGCTCCACGTTCTGGGAGAACGCTTCCTTGGTGCCGAACTTGTCGGCGATGACCGAGTGGTCGATGACCAGCTCGGCCGGGGCCAGCGGGTTGATCTTGGACGGGTCGCCGCCGAGCTCCTTCACGGCCTCACGCATGGTGGCGAGGTCCACGACACAGGGAACGCCGGTGAAGTCCTGCATGATCACGCGGGCCGGCGTGAACTGGATCTCCTGGCTGGGCTGCGCCTGGGAGTCCCAGCCGCCGAGCGCCCGGATGTGGTCGGCGGTGATGTTCGCGCCGTCCTCGGTGCGGAGCAGGTTCTCCAGCAGGACCTTCAGGCTGTAGGGAAGGCGCGCGGCGCCCTCGACCTTGTCCAGCCGGAAGATCTCGTACGACTCGTCGCCCACCTGCAGCGTGCTGCGGGCGTCGAAGCTGTTCGCCGACACGACAGTCTCCTTCATGCATGATTTCGCGCGTATAACCGCAATCCTGCCGCCACGCCCTGGGGCCAATCCGCTAAGGTAGGGCTAAGTTAGGTAACCCTTATCAGCGGGGGCGGCTGCGGAACGCCTTCGGCAGATATCTCGATGTCGAGATAACTCTAGTACATGGCCGCGGCTGGTGGTCAGCACGCCTCCCTCTCGTCACGTCGCGCTGTCCGCTCCCTCGCGCCGGACGGTCCACTCTCGCCATGCCGCGCTCAACGAACGGACGAGATCCGCTGGAGCAGGGCCGCCGGGACGGTGACCGGGGCGGCCGGGGCGGAGGGGCCGCCCGAGCGCACCGGGGCGGCCGGCTCCAGCAGCGCCACGAGGGCCGACACCGCCGCCCCGGCGAGGGCCTCCGGGTGGAGGGTCACGGTGGTCACCGGGGGCCGGGCGTGCGCGTACGCCGGGTCCTCGCTGGCGCAGACCAGCAGCAGGTCCGCCGGCACCGCCAGGCCGTGCCGCGCGGCGGCGGCCAGCACCTGGCGGCCGCCGGGGTCGTACAGGGAGTACACGGCGTCGGCCGCTCCCTCGGCGAAGGCCCGGTCGAAGGCGTGGCCGGGGCCGTCGTGCGGGTCGAAGCGGATCAGCAGCGGCGGCCGGCCCCGCCGCGCGCACCAGTGCTCGTACGCCTCGGTGACGGCACGGGTGTAGTGCTCGTCGCCGAAGCCGCCGTGCAGCGCGATGCGGCGGGCGCCGGACGCCGCGAGGTGGTCGAGGACCTCGCGGGTGGTGGCGGCGTGGTCGTTGTCGACCCAGACGTCGCCGGGACGCGGGTCGGCGGGCCGCCCGTCGAAGACGAGCGGGATGCCCCGGGCGCGCAGGGCGCGCAGCACCGGGTCGTCGCAGGGGCTGTCGAGCAGCAGCATGCCGTCAACGGCGAGGTGGTGCCACGGGGTCCCGGCCCCGCGGTCGGCCGGGAGGGTGGTCAGGGCGTAGCCGCGGGCGTGGGCGGCGGAGGTGGCGGCGGTCAGCCAGCGGGAGAAGTAGGCGACGGCCACGAAGTTCCACGCGGCCCCGGCGAAGGTGGTCACGGCCAGGCCGAGGGTGCGGGTCCGGGGGGCGCGCGGGGCGCCATACCCCAGGCCGGTCGCGACCTCGCGGACCCGGCGGCGGGTGCTCTCGCCGAGGCGGCCGGTGCCGTTGAGGGCGTGCGAGACCGTGGCGGTGGACACCTCCGCGGCGCGGGCGATGTCGGCGAGGGTCGGTCCGGGCGGCACGCGGGCCATCGTACGGAGTGCCGCGGGGCGCGGTGAGGGGGCGGCGCGGGCGGAACGCGGGTGCGGCTCCGAGGTGCGGATTCCGTCGCCGCGGGCGGGTTCTGGTTAAGGGGTTAATCACCCAGTGTCCTGGCCACAGCCAACGGTTTGGAGTGGTCATGACGTCTTCTGTTTCCCGGCGCGGGCTCCTCGCGGCGGCCGGTGCCGCCGGGGCGGGGGGTCTGCTCGGTGCCGGGGCCGGCACCGCCTCGGCGGCGTCCGCAGGACCGGCACGCGGCTCGGCGGCCCTGGTGGTGCGCGGGGCGCGGGTGTTCACGGGCACGCCGGGTAGCGCACCGGTGACGGCGGTGGCGGTCGGCCGCGACGGGCGGATCCTGGCCGCGGGCGGGGACGCCGAGGTACGCCGCCTGGCCGGCCGGGACACCGAGGTCGTCGACGCGCGCGGCGCCACCCTGATGAGCGGGATCCACGACGGGCACGTCCACCCGCTCGGGGCCGGCGACCGCTCGCTGCGGCCGTCACTGGAGGGCGCGCTGACGACGGCGGCCCAGCTGACGGAGATCCTCACGGGCTTCCTCGCCGACACCGGCGGCGCGGGCGCCGAGCCCGACACCTGGCTGGTGGTGGAGGACTGGAACCCGGTCGGGCTGCTGCCCGCCGGCACCCTCCCGCACCACGCGCTGCTGGACGCGCTGCCGACCCGGCGGCCGGTCGTCCTCGTCGGCGGCGACGGGCACAACCTGTGGGCGTCCCAGCGGGCCCTGGACGTCGCGGGCATCACCGCCGCCACGCCCGACCCGCCCGGCGGCCGGATCGTCAAGGGCCCGGACGGGCAGCCGAGCGGCGTACTCAAGGACGACGCGCAGGAGCTGGTGAAGCGGCACGTCCCGGCGCCCACCCGGGCCGAACTGGTCGAGGCCTGCGCGAAGGTGCTGGGACGGGCGGCGGCCTCCGGGGTGACCACGATGATGGACGCGCTCGTGGGGCGGCACGAACTGGAGCTCTACCGGGCGCTCTCCGCCGCCGGCCGGCTGCCGCAGCGGATCGTCCCGGCGATCCGGCTGGACGTGGAGCAGACGAGGGACCCGGCCGGCTCGGTGGCGTACGCGCGGGACCTGGAGCGGGAGTTCCGCGAGGTGGCGGGGCTGCGCTTCGGCACCGTGAAGGTGTTCCTCGACGGGGTCATCGAGTACCCGGCGCAGACGGCCGCGCTGCTGGAGCCGTACCTCGACGGACAGGGCCGCCCCACGGCCAACCGGGGCGAGCTGTACACCTCGGCCGCCGACTACGGGCGGCTGACCGCCGCGTTCAACGGGATCGGCTGGCAGATGCACGCCCACGGCCTGGGCGACCGGGCGGTGCGCACCGCCCTGGACGGATACGAGGCCGCGCGCCGGATCACGGGACGGCGCGACCCCCGCAACGCGATCGCGCACCTCCAGCTCGTCCACCCCGCCGACCTGCGGCGGTTCGCCGAACTCGGGGTGGCCGCCTGCATGCAGCTCCAGTGGGCCGCCGAGGACACCTGGACGATGGAGGCGCTGCTGCCGTACATCGGGCCGGAGCGGCACCGCCGGCTGTACCCGGCACGCAGCCTCGAGCGCGCCGGCGCCCGGCTGACCGGCGGGTCCGACTGGCCGGTGGACGCGCTCCAGGTGTGGAACCAGCTCCGCACCGCGATCGACCGCCAGGGTGATGCCGGCACGGGCGCGCTCCACCCGGAGCTGGAGGCCCTGAGCCGCACCTCCGTCCTGCGGATGCACACCCTGGGCACGGCCTGGCAGCTGCGGCAGGAGGGGCTGACCGGCACGGTGGAGCGGGGCAAGGCGGCGGATCTGGTGCTGCTGGACCGGGATGTGACGCGGTGCCCGGTGGCCGACATCAGCGGGACGCGGGTGCGGATGACGCTGGTCGGCGGCCGGGTGGTGCACGACGCCGACTCGGCGGCGGGCCGGGCGGCGGCGGCCGGACTGGCACGCGCGGCGGCGGGGCCGCGCCCGGCCTCGTACGCCGCGGTGCACGGCGGCCGGCACCGGGCCTGCGGCTGCACGGAGCGCTGAGCGGCGAGGGGGGCCTGCGCGGGGCGTCGAAGGGGCCGCGCCGCGGCCCCCTCACCCCCCGCACCCGCAACCCGGACATAGGCCGCAGAAGGCCATCTGACGTCGAATAACACCCGTTTGGCCCTACCCAATTCGATCACCATCTCATATCTGAGATACGGTGCACCCATGGCAGACGACTACCTCGTACGCATCGGCAAGCTCATCCGTGACGCCCGGCAGCACCGTGGCTGGACACAGAGTCAGCTCGCCGACGCCCTGGGCACCAGCCAGAGTGCCGTCAACCGCATCGAGCGCGGCAACCAGAACATCAGCCTTGAGATGATCGCCCGAATCGGTGAAGCGCTCGACAGCGAGATCGTCTCCCTGGGCTACGCCGGCCCGATGCACCTGCGCGTCGTCGGCGGCCGCCGCCTCTCCGGCGCCATCGACGTCAAGACGAGCAAGAACGCGTGCGTGGCGCTGCTGTGCGCCTCACTGCTCAACAAGGGCCGCACCGTCCTGCGCCGGGTGGCCCGCATCGAAGAGGTCTACCGCCTCCTGGAGGTCCTCAACTCCATCGGCGTCCGCACCCGGTGGATCAACGACGGCGTGGACCTGGAGATCGTCCCGCCGGCCCGCCTCGACATGGACGCCATCGACGCCGACGCGGCCCGCCGCACCCGCAGCATCATCATGTTCCTGGGCCCGCTGCTGCACCGCATGGACCAGTTCCGCCTGCCGTACGCCGGCGGCTGCGACCTCGGCACCCGCACCATCGAGCCCCACATGATCGCCCTGCGCCGCTTCGGCCTGGACATCACCGCGACCGAGGGCATCTACCACGCGAAGGTCGCGGCGGGCGTCTCCCCCGGCCGTCCGATCGTCCTGACCGAGCGCGGGGACACGGTCACCGAGAACGCCCTGCTGGCCGCGGCGCGCCACGACGGCGTCACCGTCATCCGCAACGCCTCCTCGAACTACATGGTCCAGGACCTGTGCTTCTTCCTGGAGGCGCTGGGCGTGAAGGTCGAGGGCATCGGCACCACCACGCTGACCGTCCACGGCGTTCCGGTCATCGACGCCGACGTCGACTACTCCCCCTCCGAGGACCCGGTCGAGGCGATGAGCCTGGTGGCGGCGGCCGTCGTCACCGAGTCGGAGCTGACGATCCGCCGGGTCCCGATCGAGTTCATGGAGATCGAGCTCGCGGTCCTGGAGGAGATGGGCCTCGACCACGACCGCTCGGCGGAGTACGTCGCGGACAACGGCCGCACCCGCCTGGTCGACCTCACGGTCCGCCCCTCCAAGCTCGAAGCCCCGATCGACAAGATCCACCCCATGCCGTTCCCGGGGCTGAACATCGACAACGTCCCGTTCTTCGCCGCCATCGCCGCGGCCGCCCAGGGCCAGACCCTGATCCACGACTGGGTGTACGACAACCGGGCCATCTACCTGACCGACCTCAACCGCCTCGGCGGCCGCCTCCAGCTCCTGGACCCCCACCGCGTCCTGGTCGAGGGCCCCACGCGCTGGCGCGCGGCGGAGATGATGTGCCCGCCGGCCCTGCGCCCGGCGGTGGTCGTGCTCCTGGCCATGATGGCCGCCGAGGGCACCTCGGTGCTGCGCAACGTCTACGTCATCAACCGCGGCTACGAGGAACTGGCGGAACGCCTCAACTCGGTCGGCGCCCAGATCGAGATCTTCCGGGACATCTAAGGAGTCGGAGCCGAGGTGACCGAGCAGGCATTGCGGACACCTCCTCAAGAGTGGCCGCTGACCTGCGAAACACCCGTGTCATACCCGTCGACACCTTCCACCGTCTTCCGTCGGCGCAACTCCCACGATGGCGACGAAGCCCCCGCCCCGGCATACGGTCGGCAAGCGGGGGCGTCGTTTCCGAGATCAGCCGAGGAAGGTCTGACGCCACTCCAGCGGCGACATCGTGAGTGCGGCCTCGGCCAGCTCACGGGCGGACGCCGTCTTGAGGCTGTTCAAGGAGGTGTCGATCCAGTCCTGTACCAGCGTGTTGCCCTGGGCCCGGTATTCCACCGCCTGCACGAGGCACTCCAGCTTGTCCGCGTCCTTGGCCACGATCGCCTCGGGGCTGTCGTTGGCCTCGTACTCCGCTACCACTCGCTGCACCCCGGCCTTGACCGCCGGGTGCGCGCGAGCGACCTGATCGGCGGTTACGGTCTCGTTCGACGCGGCGTCGATGTAGCGGCGGCCGATGTGCGGGATGTCCCCGATCCGGGTCTCTTGGGTGTCGTGGAAGAGGCACATCAGGGCGACCTTCGCCGGGTCGACGCCCTCCATCATGGCCAGGACGGCGCCGACGATGCCCACGCGGAACGAGTGGTCGGCGATCGACTCGGGGTTGTTGTTGCCGGTGAACCACCACCCCGTCCGCTTGGCCTGCTTCATGACGCCCATCTCGAAGATGAACCCGGCCGTGCCCTGGGCGTGCGCCGTCTCGTCTGCCATGTGGTGACCTCCGGTCTCTCAGGTTCGATCACGCAAAACGTAATGCACCGCGCTCAGTTCGTGCCGTGACCTTTCGGAGATCCCCCGCCCGTCCAGTAACCGCCCGGTACGCTCCTCCAGCTCCCGCACGAGCACCCCCGAGGCTCGAGGCAGCCACGGGTGGGCCGTCAGGAGGCCCCAGAGGGTGTGGGCGTACAGGTCCGCGTACCCGGGGGCGTAGTGCAGCCCGTAGGTCAACCCCCGCAGCAGCGTTACCGGGTCCCAGCCGGTCAGGTTCCGGTCGCGCATGAAACCGTCGTCGGCCTGCGGAAGCCGGACGCCACCGAGCCAGTACGCCCAGTAGTTCAGGTTCGCCGCCTCCGCCGTGTCGTCGCCGACCAGCGAGCGCTCGATGAAATCGAGCAGCGGCTGCGGGTCGCCCAGACGGGCCAATGCCGTTGCCGTGGACCGGGCTTCCGCCCAGTGCTCCGACCATCCCCGCCGGCCCAGCCCTCCCCGACGCGCATGCAGGGCGTGCGCCGTCCACGAGACCGCCTCCGGTCCCCGATCGTACGACGCCAGATACAGGGCCTGCCGGTGCAGTAGCACCCCACCCCCCTCGCCGCGCCGGGCCGACTCGGCGGTGTCCCGCAGGTGTTCGAAGAACTGGCCGCGTTCGCCCGCACCCAACAGCGGAGCCGAAGCAGAGGGGCCACGGCGAGGGGCCGGAATCCGCCCCGCCAGGGCGGGCGGCGGCGTACCGGTCAAGGCCCACGCCAACATGTGCGCGGTCTCCCTGGTGTGCACCCAGGACGCCAGCGGATGAAGCCCTGTCCCCTCCGGCGGATCGAGCGCGGCCCCGATGATCTGGTCCGCGTCCATCGCCGGATCCAACAGCCCCACCATGCCCGCGTCCGCGCCCAGAGCCCCGAGACGTCGCCGCAGATTCAGCAGCGCCCCGGCCTTCATGTTCGCCAGTGGGCGCCGGCCGGACTCCCAGCCCTGCAAGGTGCCCAGGTCCACGCCCACGGCCTCCGCCATGGCCGCCTGTGTACGTGGGATGGACTCCCGCGCCAGCCTCAGCACGAAGCCCGCAACCGCTCCTGTGGCCGCACGTCCCCGTGCGGGCGGTGTACCCGCCATGCCCAGCTCCCCGACGACGCTCCGTCCCGCAACACGTACTGCCAGTCAGTCCTATCGCGTCTCCGGCGACCGTACGTTCAAGATGCGGAAACGGACAGCACCCGGAAGGGGGAAAGCCGTTGACGTCCCCCACGCAGCGGGCCGCGGGTCCCGTCCTCGCGCCGTCCTGCGGCCCGCTGCGCCCCCGTCGGAGAGGAGCAAGGCCATGAGCACCACCTCCCTGCCGCGCCGGAAGCCCGGAGCCAGCGGACGCGCCGCCGCCCTACAGGAACCCGCCCCCGGCGCGCCGAGCCGGGCCCTGCGCATCCGCGCGGCCGGCGGCTGGGAGAAGTTCATGCGCCGCACCGCCTTCGAGGGTGGTGACCGTGTCCCGCCCCGAACGTGAGCTCCCGGCCCACGGCGGCGGCAAGGAATGGATCGTCAAAGACCCCTCCCGCCTCGAACGGGGCTGACACCCGCAGGCTCCCGCCCCGCACTCCTACGGCCCGGGGCGGCCAGACTCCCACCTCGACCGGATGCCGCACAGCGGAGCTACGGCAGGTGGGGCACGACCCCGCACCGCAGCGGTGCGGGCTGACCCTTCGTGAAAGGGACGATCTCCCATGACCAACGCACCCCAGGTCAGCAACCTCACGCGACGTTTGGACCACTCGGTCCCGGACGGTGACTTCGCGCCGGAGGTGGCCGTCGAGTCCCTGACCCGGCGCCTGGACCACTCCGTCCCGGACGGGGTGTTCGAGCAGCCGGCGCCCGCCGTCTGACCCCCGACTCGAACCTGATGCCGCCTGAGTGACGGCACGGCGGGCCGGCTCGGAGCCGACAACCGGGCCGGCCCGCATCCTTTCCGCACCCCGGCCAAGGAGAGTCCGCCGTGCAGATCACCGCCACCGTTGAACCCGGCTCGTTCTTCGACCTCGGCCGCCAGGACCCCGCGCTGATCCGGCTGCGGGAGAACGGCGCTGTGAGGGCCCTGCCATTCGCCCTGATGGAACGCCTCATGAAGTCCGGTGTCCCCTACGCCGAGCACGCCCGCGCCCTCGGCAGCGACATCGTCCACGTCTCCGGCAGCGCTTTCGACTGGTTCGACGCCGACCTACCCGGGCAGATCGCCGCCGAGATCAACCTGAGCAACTACGAAATCGTCGAGCACACCGCAGAGCGCCACGCGGCCCTCACCCACGCCCTGGAGCGCCTGGCCACTGTCCACCCCGACGGCTTCGCCCGCGTCCGTGAGTTCGTCCGGGGCCTGCTGTGGGTGGGCCTCAAGCCGGACGTCCGCACCTCCTCGCTGACCAGCTCCAGCGACCCTGTGCTCCCCTACGTCATCGTCTTCTCCGACAAGGCGCGGCACCACATCCCGCCCAACACCGTGAGCGACGAGCCGTCCAGCCTCTTCCTCGCGGAGAACATCCTGCACGAGGGCGTGCACCAGTCCGTCAGCTTCCACGTCCTCCAACACCAGGTCTTCGCCGACGGCTACGACTCCAAGAACTCCCCCAAGATCGAGATCGCCTGGCGCGCGACGCAGGGCGAGGCCCGGAACCAGTTCTGGGAGGTGGACCGGGCCTTCCACGCGACGTGCGTCTACAACCAGCTCCTGCGGTTCCGCCGGACCGAACTCGACCGCGACGACCTCACCGCCTACGAGCGTGCCAACTTCCAGGCCGCGTACGAGGAGGGCATGCCGGCCGTCCGCTACCTGATGGGGCAGCTCGAACTCCTCGGCGAGCACTTCACCGACCACGGCCGGGAGCTGCTGGCCGGCCTGCGCCATCAGACCGACCAGCTGTAGAACTCATCCACCACGACCTCCGGAGGGGCGAGTGCTCCAGCACCTCATCACCCAGGACGAGAACCTGCGCATGGTCCCCACCGACCGGGACATGCTGGCGGCCGCCGCCGCCGGGCTCCGCGAGGAACTCCGGAGCCCGGCCACGGACGCGGACAGGCGGCGCGTGCTGACCCGGTGGACCGGCATCGCCTCGATCGCGCTGGGCGACTACCCCAGCGCCCGCGCCTTCCTGCGGCAGGCCCTTGACCTCGCCACCGCCAGCGGCGGCACCCGCGCGGTCATCGCCACCCAGCTCAACCTCGGCGACGCCTACCGCTACGCCGGAGAGGCACAGACCGCAGACACGCTGTACCGCAACGCCCTGGACACCGCCCGTGCCCGGCAACCCGACCTCCTCGACTTCGCCCTCCAGCACTACGCCAAACACCTCATGGAGGGCGGCGACCTCGACGCCGCCCGAAGCCACCTGCTGGAAGCCCTGCGCCTTCGGCAGGCCAAGGGCGACGCCGAGCTGATCCAGTCCACTCAGGCAGCCGTCGACCGTGTCGAGGTGCTGCTGGACCAGGCCGACGCCGGCGCATGCACGCCCGTTCCCAAGGAATCGAGTCGGTGGAGCAGCAGGTGGACCTCATGGCTTCAGGCCCGCACCTCCACGCACGCACCGGACCGGTGGAGCGTCGACTTCCCCGCCGTCCGGGACGCGGTGCACACCCTCGCCCAGCACGAACGCGGGCACCCTCAGCGTCTACGGGATCAGTTCCCCGTCGAGCTGGTCTCCGCGATGGCCGAGGAGGCGGAGAAGTCCCTGGCCGCCGCCGGCTACCTGCACAACGGGAAGTGGAACGCGGCCGTCGGTGATGCCGCCAACCACTTCGCCAATGAGGCGGACCTGGCCGCAGTCGTCGCCCGGCACACCGGCCTGGAAGTGGAGCAGCCCCACACCGGCGTCTACATCGCCTACCTGGATCAGGGGCAGTTCCTCGACTTCCACCTCGACGAAGTCGGCTTCGGCGAGGCGAACCTGATCCTGTGCCTCACACACGAACGCGCCACCACGGCCCCCACAGGGAGCTGCACCATCTTCATCACCCCCGAGGGATACCGCGCCTGCGACCTCGCGCCTGGGGATGGCGTCGTGTTCGACGGATCGTTCACGCCGCACGGCCGGACGCCCCTCGGCGCCGGGGAGAGCGTCACTCTCGTCAGCTTCGGATTCCGCGCGAGGGACCGAGCACTGCGGACGCTCACCAGCCTTCCGCCGGTGCCGCAGTAGGGGCGGCCGTGAGAAACCCTCTCTCTCACCACCGTTCGAGCTGTTCCTCGGCGGAGAAGATGACGAGGGTTCCAGTATCACCGTGGACGGCGTCACCATCGAGGCCCCCGGGGCCAAGGCCCACGACCGGATCTGAGACCACAGCCGGCGTCCACATCCCAGCAGCGCTTCTCATGATGGCCTCGGTCCTAGAAGTGACGAGGAAGCCCCCGCCCCCGGAGTGCTCCGGGGGCGGGGGCTCCGTCATGTCCGGGAAGCCGAAGACGGAAGCAGCGTCATCAGGAGTCCCAGTGGGCCTGGTAGCGGGTGCGGTAGGGCTCGATGACCGTCTCGGGGTCGAACAGCGCCTTCCGTGCCGCGACGCGGAGCCGAGCCCTGGCGGTGCGCTCCTCCAGGTTCGCCGCCTCGGACAGGGACCCCAAGGCGCAGCAGTACCGCCAGATGTCGAAGGAGCGACGAACCTCCTGCGGCCGGGGGCGCCGGCCTTCCTTTTCGGCGGCGCGGAGTTCGGTGGCGGAGTACCGCAGGGTGCGGATGTCGACCCGGCGCCAGGGGCCGGTGTGCTGGATCCGGTGCCGGTCCAGCCGGTCGTGCTCCTCGCGGCGCTGACGGCCGTACGGGGTGCGTTGATCGGCGGTGTGGTGGGCGGTGCGGGACATGAAGGCCTCCAGCGCGCCCCAGGTCGTTCCTGGATGCGCTACCGGAAACCGGAGGGGTACACCTGGTGCAGGTCCACGCCGCGAGACTAGACCCCACCGGCCCTCGTCGGGTCCCCGCGGGCGGATGAATATGACAAACCCGCTGACTCGGGCGGGGCGGCGCGTCTAGGCTGCGGCGGTTTCCGTTGTTGATCCGGGGGGTCGAGCTGTGTTCCAGCGTCGGGGTGTCGCCGTGGTGGGCCTGGTGGGGGCCGTCGTGCTCCTGCTGGGCGGGTGTGAGGACGGTGCGCCGAAGAGGGGCGCGGCCGGCGGAAAGCCCGGTACGGCGCCGCCGGCGTCCGCCTCGGCCTCGGCCGGTGCTTCCGCGCCGTCGGTGATGCCGGCGGTCGTCGGGCAGAAGTCCGCCGCCGCCGAGGCGCTCGTGCGGCAGGTGGTCAGTACGCCGGTCGAGGCGCGCGGGGCGTACGCGGGCGTCACCCCGGCCAAGGACCACAGTGAGTGGGACGTGTGCTTCCAGACGCCGGGGGCGGGCACCGCGGTCACCGCCGGCACCGCCGTCGAACTGTCCCTCGTCGCGCCCGGCACCTCCTGCCCGGACCGGGCCGGGGCGCCGGCCTCGACGGCTCCGAAGTCCCCGAAGTCCCCGGGGTCCCCGACCGTTCCGGCGCCCGCGGCGACCCCGCCCAAGCCCAAGCCCAAGCCCGCCACGGAGGGACCCACCGACGGGTCCACCGGCGGCAGCGGCGCCGAAGGCGTCTACTACAAGAGCTGCGACGCCGCGAGGGCGGCGGGGGCGGCGCCCATGCGGCGCGGCCAGCCCGGCTACCGCGAGGGCCTCGACCGGGACAAGGACGGCATCGCCTGCGACAAGTAGGCAGCGATGCCCTGCCGGACCGCGGGGTCGATATCCGGCCGCACGACCGGCAGGGCCTCGCCCGGGACGGCCGGGCCGGACAGAATCCCCCCATCGGACGGTTTCGAGGGGGGCGGCCATGGCGGGCGGGACGGGGACCACGGCGGACGGGGTGCGGGTTCCGGGGCTCGAGGGGGTGCCGTTGCTCGGGTCGCTGTTCGACCTGAAGTCGGACTCCCTCGGCACCTATCTGCGGGCCCGGCAGCGGCACGGTGACGTCGTACGGATCAGCGCCGGGCCGCCCGGGCTGCGCGCCGAGCTGTACTGCGTGTTCTCCGCCGAGGGCGCCCAGCGGGTGCTGGCCTCCGAGGCGGCCGACTTCCGCAAGGACAACGCCTTCTACCAGGAGGTCCGGGACTCCTTCGGCAACGGCCTGCTGACCAGCCAGGACGGAGACTACGTACGCCAGCGCAGGCTGCTCCAGCCGCTGTTCACCCGCAAGCGGGTGGACGGCTACGCCGGGGCCGTCGCCGCCGAGACCGAGGGCGTCCTCGCCGCGTGGGCGCAGGCGCGGGACGGCGTCGTCGACGTCTCCGTCGAGATGACGCACCTGGCCCTGCGCGCCGTGTCCCGGATCCTGTTCGGCGCGGACGTCGATGCCACCGCCGACGTCGTGCACCGGTGCTTTCCGGTCATTACCGAGTACGTGCTGCGCCGCGGCTACTCCCCCGCCAACCTCCCGCGCACCTGGCCGACGCCGGGCAACCGGCGGGCGGCCGCCGCGATGGACGAGCTGTACGCCGTCTGCGACGGGATCGTCGCCGAGCGGCGCGGGGCGGCCCCCGGGCCCGCCGGGGGCGAGGACCTGCTGACGCTGATGGCCGGCGCGCGGAGCGCGGACGACGCGACCTTCGACTCCGCCGAACTGCGCGACCAGGTGCTCGTCTTCCTGCTGGCCGGGCACGAGACGACCGCCACCTCGCTCGCCTTCACCCTGCACCTGCTCGGCCGCCACCCCGAGGAGCAGGCCCGGGCGCGGGAGGAGGTGCTGGGCGTGCTGGACGGCGGGCGCACGCCCGGCGCCGCCGACCTGGAACGCCTCCCGTACCTCACCCAGGTGCTCAAGGAGGCCATGCGGCTCTACCCCGCCGCGCCCGTGATCGGCCGCAAGGCCGTCGCCGCCACCGAGATCGGGGGGCACGTCATCCCGGCGGGCGCCGATGTGATCCTGGCCCCCTGGGTGACGCACCGCCACCCCCGGTACTGGAGCGACCCGGAGCGCTTCGACCCCGGCCGTTTCGCGCCGCAGGCCGAGGCCGGCCGGCACCGCTACGCGTGGTTCCCCTTCGGCGGCGGCCCGCGCGCCTGCATCGGGCAGCACTTCTCGATGCTGGAGTCCGTGATCGCGCTGGCGATGCTCCTGCGGACGTACGAGTTCGAGGCCGTGGACACGCGGATCCCGGTGAGTGCCGGGATCACGCTGCGGACGCGGGGACCGGCGCGCTGCCGGATCCGCCGCGTGGAGGTTTAGGCCGTCCCTTTCGGACCGGACCGGGCCCGCAGGTCATCATGGGCCGATGGAAGAGGAGATTCCGGTCCGGCTGTCCCCGTACGTGCGCCGCCCGCCGCGTGCGCTGCTGCCCGGCTCGCCCGCGCGGGAGCGGCTGCGGACCCGGCTCGGCCGGTTCTTCGTCGTCCGCTTCCTGACGGCCCTGCCCGACGACCTGGCCGACGCGGTGGGGGCGCTGCTCGACCCCTTCGAGCGGGTCCTGCGGCTGGCCGGCCGGCTCGCGCACGGGCCCGCGCTGCGCGGCGGCTGGGACAGCGAGGCCGGCCGGTTCGCCCTCGCGGTGTTCGGCTTCCACTGGACGCACTGGCGGGAGGAGACGGCCGGCCCGTACGGGACCCTGACGGTCGACGCCCCCGGGAAGGTCACCGTCCGCCCGCCCTGGGGCCGGGGTGATCCGGCCCGCGAGTCGTACGCCGCCCCGTGCGCGCCGCGCCGCGTCCCCCGGCTCCGGCGCCGCCGGGCGCGGGTGGACCTGGTGTTCGCGGACGGCTCCTGGCTGGCCCTGCGGACGGTGGGCCGGACCGACGGCGCCAGGCTGCGTGAGGCGCTCGGGTAGCGGGGCGGACGCAGGGCAGCCGGACGCAGGGGCGGGTCAGCGGTAGTCGTCGGGGTGGTCCTGCATCCAGGTGTTGATCTCGTCCCGGGTGCCGGTCAGCGTGCTCTGGTGCTTCTTCAGGTTCTCGAAGGTGCGGTCGCCGCCGAGTTCCCTGTCGAGCTTCGCGATCAGGGCGATCGGTTCCGGGAAGTGCCCGGGGCCCTTCGGGTCGGCCTTCATCGAGCGGTCGAGGCGGTGGAGTTCGTCGTAGACCCGGCCGAGGAAGTAGGCGCAGTTGCCCGGGGTGCAGGAGTCGTCCAGGGTCGCCTGGAGTCCGGCGAAGGCGTCGCGGACGCGTTCGGGCGGCGTGGAGGGCAGGCCGTCGCCGAAGTCGACGGAGGGCGGCGCGGTGGGCGTGCCGGCGGGCGCGGGTGCGCCCGTACCGCCGGTGCCGGCGGCCGGGGACGCGGCGCCGGAGCCCTGCGCGGAGGAGGCGGACGGGGCGGGAGACGGGGCCGAGGACGCCTTCGCCCCGTCACCACCGCCGCAGGAGACGGTGAACGCCGCAAGGGTGACGGTCAGTACGGTCGCGGCGGCGCCGCGCAGGCTGGATCGGAACATCGGATTTCCCCCCGGTTTGCGATGAGCCTGTGAGCCTACCGTCCGCGCTCGTCCCGGACGACGGCCGGAGTGTGGTTACCCTGGAGCCGCTCCAGGTCGGAGGGCCGCACCTGGATCGCGCAGAGCGCGATCACCGCTCCGGCCAGCGTGAAGAGGGAGGCCGCCACGAAGGCGGCGCTCACGCCCGAGGCGAGCACCTGGTCGGCCCGGGGCTTGGGCAGCCGGCCGGTGTGCGCGAAGAGGGCCTTCTCCTGGGGGCCCGCGGTGCCGAGGAAGGCCGCCACCTGGCCCTTCGCCTCGTTGCGGCTGACCGTGCCGAAGACGGTGACCAGGATGGACAGCCCGAGCGACCCGCCGACCTGCTGCATGGAGTTGAGCAGCCCCGAGGCCGCGCCGGACTCCCGGTCGGGGACGTCGGACAGGGCCATCAGGGTCAGCGAGACGAACTGCAGTCCCATGCCGGTGCCGAACACCAGGATCGGGCCGAGGATGCTGCCCGCGTAGGTCGAGTGGACGTCGGTGAACGTCAGCCAGCCCAGCCCCGCCGCGCAGCACAGCGCGCCGGCGACCATGAAGGGCTTCGGCCCGAACTTCGGCAGCATCTGTGAGGTCACCCCGGCCGCCAGCGCGACCATGACGCTGACCGGCAGGAAGGCCAGTCCGGCCCGCAGCGGGCTGAAGCCCAGCACGTTCTGCACGAACAGGGTCAGGAAGAAGAACATGCCGAAGATCGAGCAGGCGAGGAAGAGCATGATCCCGTACGTGCCGGCCCGGTTGCGGTCGGCGAACATGTGCAGCGGCGTGATCGGCTGGGGCGAGCGCCGCTCGTTGAGGACGAACAGCATCAGCAGGACCACGGCCGCCGCGAAGGAGCCGAGCGTGAACCCGTCGCGCCAGCCCTCCTGGGAGGCGCGGATGAAGCCGTAGACGAGCGCGACCATGCCGCCGGTGCCGAGCAGCGCGCCGGGGAAGTCGAAGTGTCCCGGGTGGCGTTGCGACTCGCGCAGGACCCTGGCCGCCAGGACGGCGATGAGCAGGGCGATCGGGACGTTCACGAAGAGCACCCAGCGCCAGTCGAGCCATTCGACGAGCACCCCGCCCGCGAGGAGCCCGATCGCGCTGCCGCCCGCGGAGACGGCGGCGAACACGCCGAAGGCGCGGTTGCGGGCCGGGCCTTCGCGGAAGGTGGTGGTGATCAGCGCGAGCGCGGTCGGGGAGGCGATGGCTCCGCCGACGCCCTGGAGGGCGCGGGCGGCCATCAGCTGGCCGGCGTTCTGGGCGAGTCCGCCGAGGAGGGAGGCCAGGCCGAAGAGCAGGATCCCGAAGACGAAGACGCGCTTCCTGCCGAGGATGTCGCCGGTGCGGCCGCCCAGCAGGAGCAGGCCGCCGAAGGTGAGGGTGTAGGCGTTGACGACCCAGGAGAGGCTCTCGGTGGAGAAGTGGAGGGCGGTCTGGATGTGTGGTAGCGCGATGTTCACGATGGTGACGTCGAGCACGACCATGAGCTGGCAGGAGGCAATCACGAACAGGGCCAGCCCGTTTCCGCTCCCTCGGACCGTGCCGTCGGTCCCCGTGGTGTTCGGCAGTGCGTTCGGGTCCACTAGTCGACGCTATGCCCGGGATCCCGCGCCTACCACTCCAATGGGCTATGCCATGTGATATTGCACATGCCACACTGGGATCATGGACCATTTCCTCGGGCTCTCCGCCGACACGGCCCGCTTCACCCACGGCTCCCCCCGCGCCTTCGCCTTCGGCGACGACGGCCGCATCCTCTGGTTCCTGCGCTCCACGGGCCCCACCGACCCCCTCGACGGCCTCTGGGTCCTCGACACCGCCACCGGCGCCGAAACCCTGCTCGCCGACCCCCGCGAGCTGTCCCCCGAGCCGGGCGGACTGCCCGTCGCCGAGCGCCGGCTGCGCGAGCGCACGCGCCTCGTCGCCGCCGGGATCGGCTCGTACGCCCTCTCCGGCGACGGCCGCCGCGCCGTCTTCCCGCTGTACGGACGGCTGTACGAGGTCGCCTGTGACGGCGCCGGGGCCCCCGCCCGGATCCCCGCCGCCGGCCCCGCCCTGGACCCGCGCCCCAACGCCGACGGCTCGCGCACCGCGTACGTCGCCGACGACGCCCTGTACGTCCACCCGGGCGGCCGCGTCAGCCCCGACGACGGGGCCCGCTGGGGCCTCGCGGAGTTCGCCGCCGCCGAGGAACTCGACCGCCCCCGGGGCCACTGGTGGTCCCCCGACGGGGTCACCCTGCTCGCCGCCCGCGTCGACGAGAGCGCCCTCCCGCGCCGCCACTTCACCGACCCGGAACACCCGGAGCTGCCGGCCGAGGACTTCGCGTACCCCGAGGCGGGCGGCCCCAACGCCGACGTGCAGCTGTGGGTGCTCGGCCCCGGCGGCGGCCGGGTACGGCTCGACTGGGACGCCGCCGCGTACCCGTACGTCTCCGACGCGGGCTGGGAGTCGCGGACGGAGATCCTGCTGACCGTCCAAGACCGGCTCCAGCAGAACGTCCTGCTGCTGAGCGCCGACCCGGCCACCGGCCGCACCCGGGAGCTGTCCCGCACCACGCACCCCCGGTGGGTGGACCCGCTGCCCGGCACCCCGGCGCGGCTGCCCGACGGGCGGATGCTGACCGCCGCCGACGCTCCCGGCGGGACCGCGCGCGGCCTCGCCCTCGACGGGAAGCCGCTCACCGGCGAGGGGATACAGGTCCGCCGGGTGGCCGGCGTCCACGAGGGCCGGCTGCTGATCGAGGCCGGGCTGCGCGACCCCTCCGAGCAGCAGGTGCTGCTGCTGGACCCCGACAGCGGGGAGCTCACCCCGCTCGCCGACGGGCCCGGGGTGCACTCCGTGTCCGCCTCGGCCGCCGGGAGCCTGCTGCTGACCCGCGCCGACGCCGACGGGATCCGGCGCGCCGTACGCACCTCCGACGGCCGCGAGCTCAGCCCCGCCGACCTCGCGGCGCCGCTGCCGTACCGGGTGGAGCCGGTCCTGGAACGGGTCACCGAGCACGGCGTCCCCACCGCGCTCGTCCTGCCCCGCGGCCACGTCCCCGGGCGGCGGCTGCCGGTGCTGATGGACAGCTACGGCGGCCCCGGCTACCAGGACGTGTCCGCCGAGCCGCGCCGATGGCAGCACCGGCAGTGGTGGGCCGACCAGGGCTTCGCCGTCGTCACCGTCGACAACCGGGGCACGCCGTACGTCTCGCCCGCCTTCACCCACGCCATGTACCGGGGCTTCTCCGAGGTCACCCTGGAGGACCAGGTCGCGGCGCTGCGGGCGCTCGGCGAACGCCACCGCGACCTCGACCTCGGCCGGGTCGGGATCCGCGGCTGGTCCTACGGCGGCTACCTGTCGGCCATGGCCGTGCTGCGCCGCCCGGACGTCTTCCACGCGGCGGCCGCCGGCGCCGCGCCGACCGACTTCCGCCACTACGACACCGCGTACACCGAGCGCTACCTCGGACTCCCGCAGGAGCACCCCGAGGTGTACGAGCGCGACTCGCTGATCGCCGACGCGCCCGGGCTGACCCGGCCGCTGCTGCTGGTCACGGGCCTGGCCGACGACAACGTCCACCCCTCCCACACCCTGCGCCTGTCCCGCGCCCTCACGGACGCCGGCCGCCCGCACCAGCTGCTGGCACTGCCCGGGGTGACCCACATGACCCCGGGCGGCACCCGGGAGAAGATCATGGCGCTGGAGCTGGAGTTCTTCCGCCGCGAGCTGGGCCTGAGCGGGTGAACGGCTGAGCGGCTGAGCGGCCGCGCACGGACGAGGGGCCCCGCAGACGTCGTCGTCTCCGGGGCCCCTCCCCTTCCCGTGATCCCCCGTCAGCCACCGGGGCCCCGCTGCCTACGCCAGGTGGCACGCCACCTCTCGCGAGGCGACCGGCCGCAACAGCGGCCGCTCGGTGCGGCAGATCTCCTGCGCCACGGGACAGCGCGGATGGAAGGTGCACCCCGGGGGCGGGGCGGCCGGGCTCGGCGGGTCGCCGAGCAGCACGATCCGCTCGCGCCGCCGCTCCGCCGCCGGGTCGGGCAGCGGGACGGCGGACAGCAGCGCCCGGGTGTACGGGTGCTGCGGGTCTTCGTAGAGGGACTTCTTGTCCCCGATCTCGACGATCCGGCCGAGGTACATGACCGCCACCCGGTCGCTCACCCGTTTGACGACCGAGAGGTCGTGCGCGATGAACACGTACGCCAGGCCCAGTTCCGCGCGCAGCCGCTCCATCAGGTTGACGATCTGCGCCTGGACGGAGACGTCGAGGGCGGAGACCGGCTCGTCGGCGATCACCAGTCGGGGGCTGGTGGCCAGCGAGCGGGCGATGCCGATGCGCTGCGCCTGGCCGCCGGAGAACTCGTGCGGGTAGCGGTCGATGTGCTCCGGGATCAGCCCGGTCAGCTCCATCAGTTCGGCGGCCCGGCGGCGGGCGTCCGCCGCGCTCCAGCCCTGCACCAGCAGGGGGTCGGAGATGATCCGGGCGACCGTCTGGCGGGGGTTGAGGGAGGAGTGCGGGTCCTGGAAGACCATCTGGAGGTTCCTGCGCAGCGGCCGCAGCGCCCCTTGGGAGAGCCGGCTGATGTCGCGGCCGTCGAAGGTGATGCTGCCGGAGGTGGGTTCGAGCAGCCGCACCAGCATCCGGCCCGTGGTGGACTTCCCGCAGCCGGACTCGCCGACGAGGCCGAGGGTGCGTCCGGCCTCCAGGTCGAAGGAGATCCCGTCGACGGCCCGCACGGGCGCCGCCCGGCGCCCGGTCAGCGACCGCTTGCCGGGGAAGGTCATGGTCAGGTCCCGTACGGAGAGCAGGGGGCCGGCCGGGGCAGGCTGCGCGGCCTGGTCCTGGCCGGTGGCCGGGGCGGTCATCGGGACACCTCCGGGGCGGGGGCGGAGCCGGCGAAGTGGCAGGCCGCCGAGCGGGCGGGAGAGCCGTACGGGAGCAGCGGCGGGCGCTCGCCCGTACAGCGCTCCCGCTCCGGCGGCGGGCCGGCGGCGGCCCTGGGGCAGCGCGGGGCGAAGGCGCAGCCGGGGGCCGGGTCCAGCAGGGACGGCGGGGAGCCGGGGATGGAGGGCAGCGGGACGTCGTCGGCGCTGTCGAGGCGGGGCAGGGAGTCGAGCAGGCCCCGGGTGTAGGGGTGCGCCGGGTCGGCGAACAGCTCCTCGGCGGGGGCCTGTTCGGCGGCCCGGCCGCCGTACATGACCAGCACCTCGTGGGCGACCCGGGCCACCACCCCCAGGTCGTGGGTGATCATCACGACGCCGAGGCCGCGTTCCTCCTGGAGGCGGGCGATCAGCTCGAGGATCTGCGCCTGGACGGTGACGTCGAGGGCGGTGGTGGGCTCGTCGGCGATCAGCAGCTCGGGCTCGCACGCCAGGGCCATGGCGATCATCGCGCGCTGGCGCATGCCGCCGGAGAACTGGTGCGGGTACTCCCCCGCGCGGCGGGCCGGTTCGGGGATGCCGACCTCGCCGAGCATGTCGACGGCGCGTTTGCGGGCGGCGGCCCGGCCGGCCTTGAAGTGCACCCGGACGTGCTCGGCGATCTGCTCGCCGACGGTGTAGTAGGGGTGCAGGCTGGACAGCGGGTCCTGGAAGATCATGGCCATGCGGCGGCCGCGGACCTTGGCCAGTTCCTTCTCGGGGAGACCGGTGAGCTCCTGCCCCGCGAGGGTGACGGAGCCGCTGACCTCGGC
Organism: Streptomyces sp. NPDC034085; assembly: GCF_055575555.1. Lineage (NCBI taxonomy): Bacteria > Bacillati > Actinomycetota > Actinomycetes > Kitasatosporales > Streptomycetaceae > Streptomyces > Streptomyces sp. NPDC034085. Next base: position 109,955 of record NZ_JBVISL010000007.1, read on the forward strand.
GCCGGTGCGGTGCAGGCCCATGACGGCGAGGGAGGTGACGGACTTGCCGGATCCGGATTCGCCGACGATGCCGAGGGTGCGGCCCGCTTCGACGGTGAAGCCGAGCGAGTCGACGGCGCGCACCGTCCCGCGCGGGGTGCTGAAGGTGACGCGCAGGTCGCGCACTTCGAGCAGCGGGGTGGTCATCAGTACCTCACCCTCGGGTCGACTACGGCGTACAGGAGGTCGACGGCGAGGTTCGCGACGACGATGAAGAAGGCGGCGAGCAGGGTGACCCCGAGGACGACGGGCTGGTCGGAGCTGACGAGCGCCCCGTAGAAGAGCCTGCCGATGCCGGGGAGCCCGAAGATGGACTCGGTGATCACGGCTCCGGCGAGCAGGCCTCCGAGGTCCATGCCGAAGATGGTGAGGATCGGGGTCATCCCCGAGCGCAGCCCGTGTTTGACGACGACGGTGCGTTCGGGCATGCCCTTGGCGCGGGCGGTGCGGATGTACGGCTCGGCCATCGCCTCGATCATGGAGCCGCGGCTCTGGCGGGCGTACATGGCGGCGTAGAGCAGGGCGAGCGCGGTCCAGGGCAGCAGCAGGTTGGACGCCCAGGCCAGCGGGTCGTCGGTGAGGGCCTGGTAGCTCGGGTACGGCAGCAGTCCGGCGACGCGGATGACTCCGTAGATCAGCAGGACGGAGGTGAAGTACACGGGCAGGGAGGCGGCGGCGACCGCGCCGACCATCAGGGCCTTGTCGGTGGCGGTGTCCTTGCGCAGGGCGGCGGTCACTCCGGCGCCCAGGCCCAGCAGGAGCCACAGGGCGGCCGCGCCGACGGCGAGGGAGGCGGAGACCGGGAGCCGGTCCATCAGCAGGTCCCAGACGGGCAGCGAGTTCTCGTACGAGTAGCCCAGGCACGGGAAGTCGCAGCTGACGGCGTACTGGCCGGAGCCGAGGGTGCGGCCGGTGAAGATGCCGGTGAGGAAGTCGGCGAACTGCCGCCACAGGGGCTGGTCGAGCCCCAGGTACGCGCGTACGTCGGCCAGCCGTTCGGCGCTACAGGTCTTGCCGCAGGCGGCGGCGGCCGGGTCGCTGGGCAGGACGTAGAAGATGAGGAAGGTGACGGCGGCGATGGCGAGCAGGACGCCGGCCAGGGCGAGGAGGCGGCGCAGCAGGTAGAGGATCAACTGCGGGCTCCTCTCGGGTCGAGGATGTCGCGCAGGGCGTCGCCGAGGAGGGTGAAGGCGAGCACCGCGAGGAAGAGGAAGACGCTCGGGATGACGAAGTACATCGGGTCGGTCTCGTAGAAGGCCACGGACTCGGCGATCATCTGGCCCCAGGAGGGGGTGGGCGGTCGGACCCCGACGCCGAGGTAGCTGAGTGCCGCCTCGGTGCTGATCATGCCGGGGATGAGCAGGGTGGTGTAGGCGATGACCGGGCCGGAGACGCCCGGGAGGATGTCGCGGGTCAGGATGCGCCAGGCGCTCGCTCCGCCGACGCGGGCGGCATCGACGTACTCGCGGTGCTTGAGGGAGAGGGTCTGGCCGCGGACGACGCGGGCGACGCCGGGCCAGCCGAAGAGCCCGATGACGGCGGTCATGAGGACGATGCGGTTGACGTCCTTCGCCACCGACAGCATCGCGATCATGAAGATCAGCGAGGGGAAGGACATGGTGAGGTCCATCAGCCGGGACAGGACCGCGTCGGTGCGGCCGCCGAAGTAGCCGGCCGCGATGCCCGCGGCGGTTCCGGCGAGGACGACGATGGCGGTGGCGGCGAAGGCGATGAGCAGGGACACCTGCGCGCCGTGGACGACGCGGGCGAAGAGGTCGCGGCCGCTGACGGGTTCGACGCCGAGCCAGTGCTCGGGACCGATCCCGCCGAGGGAGCCGAGGGGCAGGCCGCCGAGGTAGGGGTCGACGGCGGTCTTGTCGAACTCGTCGGGTGACCAGCCGCCGAGGGCGCCCAGCCAGGGGGCGGTGACGGCCATCAGGACGAAGAGGAGGACGACGCAGGCGCTGACGCGGACGGCGGGGCGGCGGCGCAGTTCCCGCCGGGCGAGCTGCCAGGGGCTGCTGCCCGGGGGGAGGCCCTCGGCGGGCGCGGCGGCGGCCGGGGCGTCGGGCGCCGGGGCTCCGGACGCCGGTGCGGTGGTGGTCATGGCGCTGTCGGTTCCCCGCCGCCTCAGCCCTGGCTCTTCGAGGGGTCCTTGAGGCCGACGGTGCCGTAGTCGATGGTGCCGGTCCAGACGGGGTGGCCGTAGGCGCCGGCGATGTTGGTGCCGACGAGCAGCGGCTTGCGCTCCAGCAGGACCGGGACGGCCGGGGCCTTCTTCATGATCTCGGCGTCGAGGTCGATCCAGGCCTGGTTGGCCTGCTTGGCGTCGGCCATGGCGTTGATCTCGTCGATCCGCTTCATGGTGGCCTCGTCGCGGAACTGGGAGTAGTTGCCCTGGTTGCCCTTGTCCTTGACGGTGCGTCCGTCGAAGACAAAGGGGATCCAGGTGGAGCCGGAGGGGTAGTCGGGGCACCAGCCGGTGAGGGTCATGTCGGGGGTGGTGGACAGGTCGCCGATGACGTCGTAATAGGCGCCGGGGTCGACGGTGTCGATGACGACCTCTATCCCGACGCGGGACAGGCCCTGCTGGATGGCCTCGGCCTTGCCCTTGTCGCCGGTGGAGACGGCCAGGGAGACCTTCAGGCCCTCCTTGCCGGCGGCCTTCAGGAGCTCCTTGGCCTTGGCGGGGTCGCCGGACGGCGCGATCCTGAGGGTGTCGGCCTGCTTGCCGCCGGTCAGGGCCGGGGGCAGGTAGGCGGTGGCGATCTCGTTGAGGGCGGGGCCGCCGCCCGCGGTGACCACGGCCTCCTTGTCGACGGCGTACTGCATCGCCTCGCGGACCTTGGGGTCGTTGAAGGGGGCGCGGGAGTTGTTCAGGTGGAGCATCTCGGTACAGCCCTGGGACTCGGCGAGCAGGCGCGCCTTGACGTCGGGCTTGGGCAGCACCTTGGGCGCGCTCTCGGGCCGCATGTCCTGGTACTCGACGGCGGAGGCGTCGGCGCCGTCACCGGCGATGATGCGGTCGTCCACCTGCCCGCCCTTGAGGCCCATCACGACCACGAACCTGTCCGGGTAGGCCTTGCGGACGGCGTCGGTCTTCGGGTCCCAGTGCTCGTTGCGGACGAGGACGAGCTTCTTGTCGCGGTCGTACGTCTCGATCTTGTACGGGCCGGAGGAGAAGGGGCGGGCGTCGTACTGGGTGCCCTTCTCCTGGGACTGGGGGACGGGCGCGAAGGTCGGCAGGGTGGCGGTCGCGGAGAACTCGGCTACGGGCCGCTTGAGTTCGAAGACGATCGTCCGGTCGTCGGGGGTCTTGACGGAGTCGAGGTGCTGCCCCTGGAGGGGGCCCTTGTAGCCCTCGGCGCCCGCGAGGTACTGGGCGGCGTAGTCGGGGCCGCCGGTGAGGTCGGGGGCGAAGGAGCGCTCGACGTTGTACTTGACGTCCTGCGCCTTGATGGGGCTGCCGTCCTCGTACTTCAGGCCGTCCTTGAGGGTGAAGGTCCAGGTGCGGCCGCCGTTGGAGGGGGTGCCGAGGTCGGTGGCGAGGTCGGGGACCAGTTCGCTGCCGGCCTTGCCGGGCTCGGCCTTGAAGGTGACCAGCGTGCGGTAGAGCAGCCGGGTGCCGAAGTCGATGGTGGGCAGCGTCCAGTTGCGGGCGGGGTCGAGGTGGGAGAAGTCCTGGTTGGAGAGGACGGTGAGGGTGCCGCCCTTGGCCGGGGTGCCGCCGAGCACTTTCCCCTCGTTGGCGGCGGCGGGGTTGGATGCGCCGCCGGCCGCGGGGCCCTTCTTGGTGTCGGAGCAGCCCGAGACGCCGAGTACGAGCGTGGCCACCAGGGCGGTGGCGAGGGTGAGCTGGGTGCGCTTGGTCATGGGTCACTCCAGGGAAGGGCCGCGCTTTAGGGTGTGACCGGTAACATAGTAATGTGAAATTGTACTGACAAGAGGTTGCCGCCGCCGTTATCCAGCCGTGTCCAAAAGGGGTGTGTGGAAACGGAGTTGGGCCCGGACCAGAAGGTCCGGGCCCTGGGGCGTACGGGAGCCTCCCGGCGGCGGCGCTCCGGGTGACCCGGGGTCAGAGCCCCGAGCCGAGACCGCCCGGGGTGCGGCCCACCGGTTCATCGCGGCCCTGGGCCCAGAGGGAGCGGACATGGCCGAGGTGGCGCTGCATGCAGGCCTCGGCGGCCTCCGCGTCGCCGGTGAGCATCAGGTCGAGCAGCTCGATGTGCTCCTCGGCGGAGGAGACCAGCTTGCCGGCCTCGTCCAGGCCCGTGAGGCCGTAGAGCCGCGAGCGCTTGCGCAGGTCGCCGACGGTCTCGACCAGGCGCTCGTTGCCCGCGAGGGCCAGCAGGCCGAGGTGGAAGCGCCGGTCGGCCTCCAGGTAGCCGATGAGGTTGTGCTCGCGGGCGCTGCTGACGATCTCCTCCGCGACGGGGCGCAGCCGCTCCAGCTGCTCCACCGTGGCGATCTTGGTGATCTTGCCGATGGTCGGGACCTCGATCATCGTGCGCAGCTCGGTGTACTGGTCGAGGTCGCGCTCGCTGACCTCGGTGATCCGGAAGCCCTTGTTGCGGACCGGTTCCACCAGGCCCTCGCGGGCGAGGTCGAGCATGGCCTCGCGGACCGGGGTGGCCGAGACGCCGAGCTCGGCGGCCAGGCCGGGCGCCGAGTAGACGCTGCCCGGGCGGAGTTCGCCCGCTATCAGGGCCGCCCTGAGGGCGTGGCCGACCTGGTCGCGGAGCCGCTCCTGCGCCTTGATGAGACTGTGCTGCTTCAGGTCACCCATTGCTCTTCCTCCGAGACCCCGCACACCAGCGACGGGCAGGGGAACAGCGTACAATGTCACGTTTCGCTGCTGACCCCGGCTGCCGACCGGTAGATCGCCACCGCCACCGCCAGATCCTCCCAGGCCATGCCGACGCTCTTGAAGAGCTGTGGACGACTCGGCCGGACGGGGCGGGGATGCCGGCCCGCGACCAGGTCGGCGAGGGTGGCGCTGATATGACCGGGTCCGATCGCCCCCTCGGCCTCCGGGACCAGCAGGTCCCCCGCCTCGCGCAGTGCCGCCGCCCGCGACTCCACGTACACCGCCGCACGTCGCACGAGGGCGGTGTCGGTCTCGCGGGCGTCCGGCTCGTGCGAGCCGACGGCGACGACCACCGCTCCCGGGGCGACCTGCCGCCCGTCGAAGAGCGGCTCGCGGGCGGTCGTGCAGCACAGGATCAGGTCGGCCCCCGCCACCTCCTCGGCGCTGCCCGTGCCGGTGCGGGCCGCGACCCCGAGGGTGCGGGCGTGCCCCGCCAGCTTCCGGGCGCCCTCGGCGCGCCGGGCGACGACCACGACCGCCGCCGCCTCCCGGACGGCCAGGGCCGCTTCGAGGTGGCCGTACGCCTGCGGGCCCGAGCCGAAGAGCAGCACCCGCAGCGGCCGTCCGGCCGGGGCCAGGTACCGCAGGGCGAGCGCGGACACCGCCGGGGTGCGCAGGGCGGTCAGGGCCGCGCCGTCGAGCAGGGCCAGCGGGCGCAGGGTGGGGCCGTCCAGCAGGAGGTAGCTGCCGGTGATCCGGGGCAACCCGCGGGCCGGGTTGCCCGGGGCGACCCCCGCGATCTTGACCCCGGCGTACGCGGCCGTGGCGGCCGGCATCAGCAGCAGCTCGCCCCCCGGCACCGCGACGCCGGTGCGCTGCGGGCAGGCCTCCGGGTCCAGGCCGGCGCGCAGGGCGTCGGCCAGGGCGTCGGCGGCCCGCGCCGGGGTGAGCAGGCGGGCCATCTCCCCGGCGCCGAACTGCGGGAGCCCGGCTCCGGCCCCGCCGGCCGGGGCGGGCGGGGCCGTCACAGGAGGAAGCCCGCGCCGAGGGCGTCGTGCGGGTCGGCGGTGAAGACGTGCTCGCCGGTGCGGTAGGCGGTCCCGGTGACCTCGGTGACTCCGTCCGCCAGGATCCTGCCGGTGAAGACCGTGCCGATCACCGACTCGTGGAGCAGGTCCTCCCCCGCGCCGAGCCGGCCGTCCTCCGCCAGCAGCGCGAGCCGGGCCGAGGTGCCGGAGCCGCAGGGCGAGCGGTCGGTCTGCCCGTCGGCGAAGACGGTGACGTTGCGCTGGTGCGGCCCGAACGGCGTGTCGGGCATTTCCTCGTACAGGACCACCCCGTACACCCCGGAGAGCAGCGGGCCGCCGGGGTGCCAGGTCGCGGGGTGGGTGGCCAGTGCGGCCCGGATCTCCCGGCCGGCCCGTACCAGGTCGGGCAGGGCGGCCCGGGTGACCTCCAGGCCGAGGTCGCGGGCGCGGACGGAGGCGTAGCAGGCCCCGGCGTGCGCGATGTCCGCCTCCGCGATGCCCAGGGTGGTGGCCACCGGCACCTTGCGGGCGGCCACCCGGGCCGGGACGTTGCGGAAGGTGACCCCGGTGGTGCGGCCCTGGGCGCGGTGGACGGTGGCGCCGACCCGGCCGGACGGCACGTCGATGCGCACCTGGACGTCGCCGTCGTCGGGGGCCGCGACCCGCCCGGTGTCCACGGCCCAGGCGCCGAGTGCCATGGTGCCGTGGCCACAGGCGGTGGAGTAGCCGTCCTTGTGCCAGAACAGCACCCCGAAGTGGGCCCCGTCGTCGTCCGGGGGCACCACGAACCCGCCGTACATCCCCGCGTGCCCGCGCGGCTCCTGCACCAGCAGGCGCCGTACGTCGTCCAGCGCGCCCCGGCGCGGAGCGGTCCCGCAACCCCCGGGTCCGATGGCGGTGGCGCAGCGTTCGGCGACGGTGTCCCCGGGGACGGGGGGAAGTCCGTCCGAGACGATCCGGAAGGGCTCCCCCGCCGCGTGGTAGTCGGTGGTGCGGACGGTGGTCACAGGAGGAACCCTCCGGGGAAGGGGTCGGCCGGGTCCAGGAAGTACTGGGCCGTGCCGGTGATCCAGGCCCGGCCGGTGACGGTGGGGACGACGGCCGGGTGCCCCGCGACGGTGGTCTCCCCGACGAGCCGGCCGGTGAACTCGGTGCCGATGAAGGACTCGTTGACGAAGTCCGTGCCGAGCGGCAGCAGCCCCCGGGCGTGCAGCTGGGCCATGCGCGCGCTGGTCCCCGTACCGCAGGGCGAGCGGTCGAACCAGCCGGGGTGGATGGCCATGGCGTGCCGGGAGCGGCGGGCGTCGGAGCCGGGGGCGGCGAGGTAGACGTGTTTGATCCCGGCGATGGAGGGGTTCTCGGGGTGGACGGGGCGGTCGGGGCCCGCGTTGACGGCGTCCATGACCGCGAGCCCGGCGGCGATCAGGTCGTCCTTGCGGGCCCGGTCGAAGGGGAGCCCGAGGGCGTCGAGTTCGACGAAGGCGTAGAAGTTCCCGCCGTACGCGAGGTCGTAGGTGACCGTGCCGAAGCCAGGCACCTCGGTCTTCAGGTCGAGGCCGACGCAGAACGAGGGCACGTTGGTGAGGGTGACGGCGGTGGCGGCGCCGTCCTCGACGCGCACGTCCACGCTCACCAGGCCGGCCGGGGTGTCGAGCCGGACGGTGGTGACCGGTTCGACGGCCGGGACCATGCCGGTCTCGACGAGCACCGTGGCCACCCCGATCGTGCCGTGCCCGCACATGGGCAGCAGGCCCGACACCTCGATGTAGAGCACGCCGAAGTCGGCGTCGGGCCGGGTGGGGGGCTGGAGGACGGCTCCGCTCATCGCCGCGTGGCCGCGCGGCTCGTACATGAGCAGGGTGCGGACGTGGTCCATGTGTTCCATGAAGTGGAGCCGTTTGTCGGCCATGGTGGCGCCGGGGATCACCCCGACTCCCCCGGTGATCACCCGGGTGGGCATGCCCTCGGTGTGCGAGTCCACCGCGTGGTAGACGTGGCGCGTGCGCATTCCAGCCCTCCCGGGGGTTAGTTGAGGCCTTCGGCGAGGGCCTTCTCGGTGGCCGCGCGGACGGCCGCCTCGGTCTCCCCGGTGAGCGGGAAGCGCGGCGGGCGGGTGGCGCCGCCGGGGCGTCCGGCCAGGTCCATGGAGAGCTTGATGGCTTGGACGAACTCGGTCTTGGAGTCCCAGCGCAGCAGGGAGTGCAGGGACTTGTACAGCGGCAGGGCGGTGGCGAGGTCGCCGGCGACGGCGGCCCGGTAGAGGGTGGCGCAGGCCTGCGGCAGGGCGTTGGGGTAGCCGGCGATCCAGCCGACCGCGCCGGCGAGGGCGAGTTCGAGGAGGACGTCGTCGGCGCCGATGAGCAGGTCGAGCCCGGGGGCGAGTTCGGCGATCTCGTAGGCGCGCCGGACGTCGCCGCTGAACTCCTTGACGGCGACGATGCTGCCGTCGGCGTGGAGGCGGGCGAGGAGGGAGGGGGTCAGGTCCACCTTGGTGTCGTACGGGTTGTTGTACGCGACGACCGGCAGGCCGGCCCCGGCGACCTGCGCGTAGTGGGCGCGTACGGTCTGCTCGTCGGCGCGGAAGGCGTTCGGGGGCAGGAGCAGGACGGAGCCCGCGCCGGCCTCGGCGGCCTGGTCGGCCCAGCGGCGGGCCTCGTCGCTGCCGTACGCCGCGACGCCGGGCATGACGCGGGCGCCGTCGCCGGCGGCGTCGACGGCGGTGCGGACGACCCGGGCCCGCTCCTCGTCGGTGAGGGTCTGGTACTCGCCGAGGGAGCCGTTGGGGACGACGCCGTCGCAGCCGTTGGCGAGGAGCCAGGCGACGTGTTCGGCGTAGGCGTCGTGGTCGACGCTGAGGTCCGCGCGCAGGGGCAGCGTGGTGGCGACCATGATGCCGTGCCAGGGGCGGGTGCGGGTGTCGGGGCGGGGCGCGGGGGTGGGCGCGTGGGTCATGAGGGGACTCCCTAGTGTGGTGTGTGACATTTTACTAGTGGGTGTGAGGTGGCCACAAGGGTCCGGACGGACCGGATCAGCGGCCGGAGGGGGGAAGTCCGGGATCCGGAGCGGGCGTCGGCTCCAGGCCGGCGAGGTGGCGCAGCGGGACCGGGCAGGACAGCGGACGGCGGTCGGGCGCCGGCGCCTCGCCCGCGAGTGCGGCCACGGCCGGACCGCACATCCGGCCCTGGCACCACCCCATCCCAGCCCGGGTGAGCAGTTTGACCGTACGGGCGTCCCGCGCCCCCAGCTCCGTCACGGCCTCACGGATCCGGCCGGCCGGCACCTCCTCGCAGCGGCACACGTCGGTCTCCTCCCGCAGCCAGCCGGTCCAGCCGGAGCCGGGGCGGTGGGCCGCGCCCATGGCGTCGGCGAAGGCGCGCAGCCGGGCGCGGCGGCGGACGAGGGCGGCGGGGGCGGGCCGTCCGGCGACCGCGTGGGCGGCGATCTCCCCCTCGGTGAGGGCGAGTTCGGCGCCGCCGATGCCGCCGGTCTCGCCGGCGGACCAGATCCCGGGGACGGAGGTGCGCTGCTCCGCGTCCAGTTCCAGGGCGGCCGTGCCGTCGGGGCTGCGGCGGGTCGCACAGCCGAGGCCGGTGGCCAGCTCCAGCTGCGGCACCAGGCCGTGGCCCACGGCGAGGGCGTCGCAGGGGACGCGGCGGGCGGTGCCGGGCAGCGGGCGCCAGTCGTCATCCAGACGGGTGATGGTGACGGCCTCGATCCGGTCGCGGCCGTGCGCCTCGGTGACGGCGTGCCGGGTCAGGAGGCGGATGCCGTGGCGCAGCAGGGCGCCGCCGTACGCGGCGCCCTCGGCGAGCTTCGCCGGGTTGCGGAGCAGGGCGGGGGCGTGCGGGGCGTACGCGGTGTACGCGGCGGCCTCGACCACGGCCGGGACGGTGGCTCCGGCGGCGGCGAGGGAGCCGGCCACGGCGAGCAGGAGGGGGCCCGAGCCGGCCACGACGATGCGCCGGCCGGGCAGGACGAGGCCGCTCTTGAGCATGGCCTGGGCGCCGCCCGCGCCGACGACGCCGGGCAGGGTCCACCCGGGGAAGGGCAGTTGGCGTTCGACGGCGCCGGTGGCCAGGAGGACGTGGCGGGCGCGGAGGGTGGCCGGCTCCTCGTCGGGGCCGTGGCCGGCCACGGCATGGAGGGTCCAGGTTCCGGACGTGGCGGGGAGCACCGTCCAGACGTGGTGCCGGGGGAGGTAGGTGAGCCGGCCCGCCGTCCGGTGGGCGTGCAGGGCGGCTTCACGGGTGGCGAAGGCGCGCCAGCCGTGGTGCAGGGCCTGCGGGCGGGTGGCGCCGAGGGCGGGGGCGGGGTGGCGGTAGTACTGGCCGCCGGGGCGGTCGCCGGCGTCGAGGAGGGTGACGCGCAGGCCGAGTCGGGCGGCGGTGACGGCGGCGGCGAGGCCGGCGGGACCGGCGCCGACGACGGCGAGGTCGGCGGCTTCGCCCGCGGCGGCGGGGCCGGCGGCGTCAGACGGCGAGGTCGGCATGGCCGGTGCCTTCCTGGGTGGTGACGGAGTCCCCGGGGCGGGCGGGGACGAGGCAGGCCCGCTGGTTGGGGCGGCCGTTGACGGTGACGAGGCAGTCGTAGCAGGCGCCGATCCCGCAGAAGGCGCCGCGGGGTGCGCCGCCCCCACGGGTGGTGCGCCAGGCGAGGATCCCGGCGGCCCAGAGGACGGCGGCGACGGACTGGCCCTCCTGGGCCGGGAGTTCGCGGCCGTCGAAGGTGACGGGGAACGCGGCCGCCGGGCTGCCGCCCACCAGCTCGCGGGGGCTGCGCATCAGGGGTCTCCTCGGGGGTGCTCTGCCCGGGCCGGGCGTGGTCAGGGGGCGGCGGCCGCGCGGGCCGCGGACGGCGTCGGGCCGTCCGGGAAGCGGTCGGGGCGGAAGGGGGCGAGGGGCGCCGGGGGTTCGGTGCCGGTGAGGGACGCCGCGATCAGGGCACCGGTCGCCGGGGCCAGGCCGATGCCCGCGCCTTCGTGGCCGCAGGCGTGGAAGAGGCCGGGCACCCGGGGGTCGGGGCCGATCGCCGGGAGGTGGTCGGGGAGGTAGGGGCGGAAGCCGTGGTAGGTGCGGATCGCCTTGGCGTCCGCCAGCACGGGGAACAGGGCGGCCGCCTGGGCCGCCAGGCGGCGCAGGGCCTCCGGGGACAGCGTGCGGTCGAAGCCGACGCGTTCGCGGGTGGCTCCGATGAGGACGGGGCCCGAGGGGGTGCCCTCCACGACCGCCGAGGACTGGAGCGCGGCCGAGTCACTGGCCACGTCGGCGATGTAGTCGGCGGCGTACACCTTGTGGCGGACCACGCGCGGGAGGGGCTCGGTGACCAGGACGAAGCCCCGGCGCGGCAGTACGGGCAGGGCGGTGCCGGCGAGGGAGGCCACGGCGCCCGCCCAGGTGCCCGCCGCGTTGACGACCGCCGGGCTCCGCAGGGTGCGCCGGGAGGTGTGTACGCCCCGCACGGTCCCCGACTCCAGGACGAGGCCGGTGACCTCCTCGCCCAGGTGGAGGGTCGCGCCGGACGCCGACAGGAGACGGGCCGCCGCCTGGGCCGGGTGGACCTGGGCGTCCTGGGGGTAGTGGAAGCCGCCCGCCAGGCCCCGGGCGAGGTGGGGTTCCAGGTCGTGCAGGGCGTCCGGTGCCACCTCGGTGGAGAGGACCCCGGCGGCGCGCTGCCCTTCGGCGAAGTGGCGCAGGGCCTTCAGGGTGGTCTCGTCCGGGGCGACGACCAGGCCGCCCTTCGGCTCGTACTCGACCGCCCGCGGGAGTTGCGCGGCCAGTTCGCGCCAGAGGCGGACCGAGAGGAGGGCCAGGTCCAGTTCGGGGCCCGCCTCCTTGTCGGAGACGAGCAGGTTGCCCTCCCCCGCGCCGGTGGTGCCGCCCGCGACGGGTCCCCGGTCCACCACCGCCACGGACAGGCCGGAGCGGCTCGCGTAGTACGCGCACGCGGCTCCGACGACGCCGGCGCCAATGATCACGACGTCCATGGTCAGTAATATGTCACATTCTTTTGAGGGTGCCTAGGGGAAGCCCGGCCGGTCCCGCCCCCCGTTCGGGTCCGGGACCGGCCGGGGGCGGATCAGCTGCGCAGCGGGCCCTCGCAGCTGTAGGAGGCGGACCCTGCGGTCTTGGTGGCCCAGATCTCCACCGGACCGAAGGAGCAGTTCATGTCGGCCAGGTTGTTGGAGGCCGCACCGGCCCGGTCGAGGATGAAGTAGTCCACCGTCTCGGACATGTCCTTGAAGTTCTGGTCGTCGCTGCGCCAGTTCTTCAGGTTCGCCGTGATCCGGCCGGTGCAGGTGAAGCGGCGCTTGCCCGGGTCGCCGTTCTCCACGCAGTCGGGGGTGTTGTACGTGGCCGCCGCGAAGGAGGACTTCACCGAGGCGAGCGCCGAGTCGCGCAGCCGCTCGTTCGGGGTGAAGACGGTGTTCGGCACGTACAGCTGGTCGACCTTGGCGATCTGGGCGTCCAGGAAGCGGTTGTAGTCGCGCTGGAGGTAGGTGTCCGCACCCGTGCGGTGGCGCCACGCGTCGTAGCCGGCGACGTCGTTGGCGCGCAGGTGGGCGTACATCTCGCGCAGCAGCGAGGGCTTCTCGGTCCACAGGAACTCGAAGAACGTGCCCGCGTAGCTGTAGAAGCGGAAGCCGTCGCCGTCGTAGGTGGCGTTCAGCAGCTGCTCGACGGTCATCCGGGGGCCGCCGCCGGCGGTGTCGTTGATGATGCTCTTGACCAGGGACTTGCGGACGGCGATGCCGTTGTCGCGGGTGGCGCCGTCGAAGAACTCGGCGGTCCCCTCGTCCATGGCGGTCGTGCGGTCGCCCTCGTACCAGGGGCCCTCGCCGAAGAAGCCGGGCACGGCGAAACGGCCGTTGAGGTAGTGCGTGTACTCGTGGCGGAAGAGCTCCTCGAGGGTGAGGGAGGAGTCCTGCGGCACGCGGCGCTGGTAGGTGTAGAAGGTGGCGCCGTTCTCGATGTAGATGCCGCCGTTGTTGGTGCCGTAGCCGGTCAGGATCGGGTGGTAGTTCTCGTAGTCGGCGCGGGAGGCGTAGAGCACGATGTTGAGGGTGGTGTTCGGGTCTCCGGCGAGCGGCTGGTCGGTGCCCAGGACGCGGTGGAACTGGGTCTTGACCTGCTTGCTCGCGTAGTAGAGCTGGTCGACGGTGGCCCGGTCCAGGGCGGTGCGGACCTTGATGGCGCCGTTGTCGTAGGTGTAGGTGTACGGGAAGATCTGCTTCTCGATGTCCTCCTTGCATACCGCGTACGGCTTGCAGGCCCCGTAGACGTTCAGCCAGGAGACGACCTTCGCCCAGGGTTCGCTGCCGAACGCGGACTTGACCGGCTCCAGCATGGCGCCGAGGTCGGCGACCACCTGGTCCCTGAGGCCCTCCACCTGCCCGAAGCGGCCGTACTCGCTGAGGGTGTCGCGCACCACCCAGGCGTTGCCGGTGCCCTTGAGGTGGGTGTAGCCGGCGAAGGCCTTGAAGGCGGCCCGGTACGCGGCGTCCCCCGCGACCGCCGCGTGGAAGGCCGTGTCGTCGTTGCCCGGGTAGACGCCCAGGTAGTTGGTGGAGAGCGCGGCGAGGGCGGCGCCCGCCCAGCCGGCGTCCAGGTGCGTGGCCGGGTGGGCCGGGTCCATGGTGGCCAGGACCTTCTTGATCAGGCCGAGCTGGTACTGGCGCAGGCCCGGGCCGGCGGCGTAGAGGGCCTCGCGCAGGGTGCGGGCGTTGGTGGGGGTGACGTCGAAGGTCCGCGCGGCGTTGCCGAAGTCGTCGATGGCCTTGCGTATCGCGGCGGTGGTGGGGGCGTCGGTGACGTCGATCTCGTCGCGCGAGAAGTCGTGGTAGGCGACGGCGTGCAGGTAGGTGAACATCTCCTCCAGGTGGGAGGAGTTACGGCCGTCGTGGGCGGCGGCCAGGGTGGATATGCGGCGGGAGACGGCCTGGACGTGGGCGTCGGACATGACGGGCGCCAGGCGGGCGTCCCAGGTCCAGATCAGCCCGCGCAGACAGCCGTCGGCGGTGACGGCCTGGTCGCCGAGGAAGTCGGCGAACTGCTCCGGCGTGAGGTTCCTGATCCCGTCGAGGGTGCAGGGGACGCCTCCGGCGACGCTCTTGGCGGTGGGCGCGGACCCGGCGGTCGTGCGGCTCTTCTCCGCGCGTTCGGCACCGCGCGAGGAACCCGGGGCCTCCGCCACCGGCGCGGCGCCGGGCACCCGGCCGTCGGTGACGGCTCCTCCGCCGGGGGCCGGGGCGGGCGCCGGGACCAGCTCCTTGGCGTCGGCCAGGCGGTCGACCTCGTCGAAGGGGTTGGGCGCCGTGGCCGGCGCGGCCGGGGCGCCGGCGGAGAAGGTGGTGGCGGGGGCGCCCCGCTCGGCGGCGGCGGCCTGGGTCACGGCCTGGCCGGCGGTGGCCAGGAGGGTGACCGCGACGGCGGCGGAGAGGAGAGACGTACGCACAGCTCTGGACTGGGACACCGGGAACTCCTGTTGGGAGGGAGGTGGGGGAAGGTGCGTGAACTGCCCTGCGTCACGCGGCGTTTGACGGGGATTAACGTGCCGCGGTGTGAGCTGTAACATAGTAATGTGAAATTGCACTGACAACCCCTGTGCGCACACCAGTTCAGTACTTCTTGAGGGAGCCCCAGTGACCGACACCTCCTCCCGCCTGAACACGGGCAGCCACGACCTGCCGGTATCAGACGAGTTGTCCCGCTTCATGGCGGGGAATTGGGCGCCCTCGCCGTCGGCGGGCACCGCGCGCGCCGCCTCGTACGCCGTCACCCCCGCCCGCCGCGCCCGGCTCTCGGCGCGGTTCCCGGGCGAGCGGCTCCTCGTACCGGCCGGGGAGCTGAAGGTGCGCACGAACGACTGCGACCACCGCTTCCGGCCGCACAGCGCCTACGCCTGGCTGACCGGGCTGACGGGCGAGGACCAGGTCGGCCACGTCCTGGTGCTGGAGCCGTCCGGGCCGCACGGCCACGAGGCGGTGCTGTACGTACGGCCCCGCTCGCCCCGGGCCGACGGCAACGAGGAGTTCTACCGCGACCGGCGCCACGGAGAGTTCTGGGTGGGCCGCCGCCCGGACCTGGCGGAGGCCGAGCGGCTGACCGGCATCCGCTGCGCCCACCTCGACGCCCTCGGGACCCCGCCGGGCCGCGACGCCGCCACCGACCCGGAGCTGGCCACCGCCCTCGCCGAGCTGCGCCTGGTCAAGGACGCCTGGGAGGTGGAGCAGCTCCAGCTCGCCGTCGACCACACGGCGGCCGGCTTCGAGGACGTCGTACGGGCCCTGCCGCGCGCGCTGGCCCACCCGCGCGGGGAGCGCTGGATCGAGGGGGTGTTCGGTCTGCGCGCCCGGGCCGAGGGCAACGGCACGGGCTACGAGACGATCGCCGCGTCGGGCGCCCACGCGTG
Organism: Streptomyces sp. NPDC034085; assembly: GCF_055575555.1. Lineage (NCBI taxonomy): Bacteria > Bacillati > Actinomycetota > Actinomycetes > Kitasatosporales > Streptomycetaceae > Streptomyces > Streptomyces sp. NPDC034085. The sequence continues at coordinate 125,237 of NZ_JBVISL010000007.1, forward strand.
CGTGCTGCACTGGATCCGCAACGACGGCCGGCTGGACCGGGACGAATTGCTGCTGCTGGACGCGGGCGTGGAGACGGACACCCTCTACACGGCCGACATCACCCGCACGCTCCCGCTGTCGGGCCGGTTCTCCCCCGTGCAGCGGCAGGTCTACGAGCTGGTGCTGGCCGCACAGGAGGCCGGCATGGCGGCGCTGCGGCCGGGGGCGAGCTTCCGGGACTTCCACCGGGCCGGGATGCGGGTCATCGCGGAGGGGCTCACCGAATGGGGCATCCTCAAGGATGCGCGGGGCGACCTGCACCGGCGGTACACCCTGTGCAGCAGCGGGCACATGCTGGGGCTGGACGTCCACGACTGCGCTAAGGCGCGGGCCGAGACATACCTGGACGGGGTGCTGGAGGAAGGCCAGGTCCTGACGGTGGAGCCGGGTCTCTACCTCCAGCCGGACGACGAGACGCTCCCGGCGGAGCTGCGCGGCATCGGCGTGCGCATCGAGGACGACCTGGTCATCACGGCGGACGGCGCCCGCCTGATGTCGGGCGCCCTGCCGCGGACGGTGGCGGGCATCGAGGAGTGGATGGGCTCCCTCCTCGACACCCGCTGACGGACACCCCCTAGGGCAGCACCGCGATGCCGTCCAGTTCCACCTGGGCTTCGGTGTCCCACAGGCGGACCACCCCGATCACCGCCATCGCCGGGTAGTCGCGGCCCGCAAGGCGGCGCCAGACGCGGCCCAGCTCGGCGGCGTGCACGCGGTAGGCCTCCACGTCCACCGCGTACACCGTCACCCGGGCCAGGTCGGACGGGGCCCCGCCGGCCGCCGCGAGGGCGGTCAGCAGGTTGGCCAGGGCGCGCTCGAACTGCTCGGGGAGGGTGTCGCCGACCACCTTCCCCGAGCCGTCCAGCGCGGTCTGGCCGGCCAGGAAGACGATCCGCGAGCCGGCCGCCGCCACGGCGTGGGAGAAGCCCGTGGCCGGGGACAGTTCCGGCGGGTTGAGGCGCTCGGGGCTCATCGCGCCGCCACCCCCCGGTAGAGCTCCTTGGCGATGATGGTGCGCTGCACCTCGCTCGCCCCCTCGTAGATCCTGGGCGCCCGCACCTCCCGGTACAGGTGCTCCAGCAGGTGGCCCCGGCGCAGGGCGGCCGCGCCGTGCAGCTGGACGGCGTGGTCCACCACGTACTGGGCCGTCTCCGTGGCCAGGAGCTTGGCCATGGCCACCCGGCCGGGGACGTCGGCGGCCCCGCTGTCGTACGCGCCCGCCGCCGCGTACACCAGCAGCCGGGCGGCCTCGGTGCGGGTGGCCATCTCCGCCACCCGGTGCGCGACCGCCTGGAGGTCGGCGAGCACCCCGCCGAAGGCGGTACGCCCGGCCGTGTGGGCCAGCGTCGCGTCGAGCGCGGCCCTGGCCATGCCGACCGCGAAGGCGCCCACGCTCGGCCGGAAGAGGTTCAGGGTCTGCATCGCGACGCGGAACCCCTGCCCGGGCTCGCCCAGGACGTCCTCCCGGCCGACCGGCACCCCGTCGAAGGCGAGCGAGCCGATCGGGTGCGGGGAGAGCATCTCCAGGGCCTCGCCGCTGAGCCCCGGCCGGTCCGCCGGGACCAGGAAGGCCGTGATGCCCTTCGCCCCCGGCGCCTCACCCGTCCGGGCGAAGACGGTGTAGAAATCGGCTTCGGGCGCGTTGGAGATCCAGCACTTCGCTCCCTCCAGCCGCCAGCCCGGCCCGTCCTGCGCCGCCGTCAGGGCGAGCGCCGCCGCGTCGGAGCCGGCGCCCGGCTCGCTCAGTGCGAACGCCGCCACGTACCCCCCCGTCCGCACCCCCGGCAGCCACCGCTCCCGCTGGGCCGCGCTGCCCGACCGGAGCACGGGATGCGCCCCGAGCCCCTGGAGCGCCAGGGCCGTTTCCGCCTCGGTGCACCCGTAGGCGAGGGACTCCCGCAGCAGGCACAGCTCCAGCGCACCCGAGCTGAAGACCCGCTCCAGCAGCCCCAGTTCCCCCAGTTCGGCCAGCAAGGGCCGGTTCACCCGGCCGGGCTCGCCCTTCTCGGCGAGCGGCCGCAGCCGGTCGCGCGACAGGGTGCGCAACCGGCCGCACCATTCCTCTTCTTCCGCCCCGAGCGCGAATCCGGCCATCCGAATGCCCCCAAGTCCCGTCGACACTCTTATCGCGTCCTGTTGACTGCCGTCACCATCACGATACGCTCGGAACGCAGTCCGCACGGCCGGCTCCATCCCGAAATCCGGACGTTGCAAGGGGGCGAACCCGCCTTGGAGCTCAAGCCATCCGCTCACGCCGACACCTTTGCCCGTGACCACCTGCCGCCCGCCCACGCCTGGCCGCAGCTCGTCTTCGACCTGCCCGAACTGGCCTACCCGGACCGGCTGAACTGCGGAGCCGAACTGCTCGACGCCACCATCGAGCGGTTCGGACCCGACCGGCCCGCCTTCCGCGACGGCGCGGGCGCCGTGTGGTCGTACGGGCAGCTGCGCGAACGCGTCGACGCCCTCGCCCACGCCCTCACCATCGACCTGGGCGTCGTCCCCGGCAACCGGGTGCTCCTGCGCGGGCCCACCGGCCCCTGGCTCGCCGCCTGCTGGCTGGCGGTGATGAAGGCGGGCGCGGTGGCCGTCACCGTCCTGGCCCAGCAGCGCGCCCAGGAGCTGGCGACGGTCTGCTCGATGGCCCGGGTCGGGCACGCCCTGTGCCATGTGAGCGCCCTCGACGACCTGGCCAGGGCATCGGTGCCCGGGCTGCGGATCACCCCCTACGGCGGCAGGGGCGAGGACGACCTGCTGCGGCTGGCCGAGGCGCACACCACGCCCTACCCCGCGGTCGGGACCTCCGCCGACGACGTCGCCCTGATCGCCTTCACCTCCGGGACCACCGGGCGCCCCAAGGGCTGCATGCACTTCCACCGGGACCTCCTCGCCGTAGCCGACACCTTCTCCCGCAACGTCCTGCGCCCGCGCCCCGACGACGTGTTCGCCGGCAGTCCGCCGCTCGGGTTCACCTTCGGCCTCGGGGGGCTGGTCGTCTTCCCGCTGCGCGCCGGCGCCTGCGCGCTGCTGCTGGAGCAGGCCACGCCCCGCATCCTGCTGCCCGCGCTCGCCGAGCACCGGGTCACGGTGCTGTTCACGGCGCCCACCGCCTACCGGTCGATGCTGGACACCCTCGGCCCGTACGACACGGGGGCCTACGACCTGTCGGCGCTGCGCCGCTGCGTGTCGGCCGGCGAGAACCTGCCCGCCGCCACCTGGCAGGCCTGGTACGAGCGCACCGGTCTGCGGATCATCAACGGCATCGGCGCCACCGAGCTGCTGCACATCTTCATCTCCGCCGCCGACGAGGACATCCGGCCCGGTACCACCGGCCGGGTGGTCCCCGGCTGGCAGGCGCGGGTGGTGGACCCGTCCGGGCGGCCCGTGCCCGACAACGAGCCGGGGCTGCTGGCCGTGCGCGGTCCGGTGGGCTGCCGGTACCTGGCCGACCCCCGGCAGGGCGAGTACGTACGGGGCGGCTGGAACCTGACGGGCGACACCTACGTCCGCGACCCGGAGGGGTACTTCCGCTACGTCGCCCGCGCCGACGACATGATCATCTCCTCGGGCTACAACATCGCGGGCCCGGAGCTCGAAGAGGCCCTGCTGCGCCATCCGGACGTGGTGGAGGCGGCGGTCGTCGGCCGCCCCGACGAGCGGCGGGGCCAGATCGCGGTGGCGTACACCGTCCTGCGGGAGGGAGTAGTGCTGACGGAGGAGGCGCTGCGTACCTTCATGCTGGCGGAGCTGGCCCCCCACAAGTGCCCGCGCTCCTTCGTCTTCCTCCCCTCGCTCCCCCGGACGGCGACCGGCAAACTGCAGCGGTTCCGGCTGCGCGATCTAGAGTGAACCCGTGGTCGAGCAGCACACCCCGCGGTCTTTGATCGTCACTTTCTACGGAGCCTACGGGCGGTCCTTCGAGGGGGCCGTACCGGTCTCGGCGCTGGTCCGCCTGCTGGGCGCGGCCGGTGTCGACGCGCCCTCCGTCCGCTCCTCGGTGTCCCGGCTGAAGCGGCGCGCCTTCCTGGTGCCCGCGAAGGCCCGGGACGGCTCGGCGGCCTATGCGCTCTCCGACGAGGCGCGGCAGCTGCTGGAGGACGGGGACCGGCGGATCTACGGCGCCGAGCCGGTGTCGTCGGAGTGGCTGGTCGCGGTCTTCTCGGTGCCCGAGCAGGAGCGGCACAAGCGGCACCTGCTGCGCTCGCGGCTGGCCCGCCTGGGCTTCGGGGCGGTGGCCCCGGGGGTGTGGATCGCCCCGGCGCAGGTGGCACGGGAGACCGGGCACACGCTGGACCGGCTGCACCTGACGCCGTACGTGGAGCTCTTCCGCGGCGCCCACGCCGGCTTCGCCCCCACCGCCGAGGCGGTGGCCCGCTGGTGGGACCTGGCGGCGCTGGCCAAGCAGCACGAGGAGTTCCTCGACCTGCACGAGCCGGTCCTGCGCGCCCTCCAGTCGGGCCCGGAGCCCACCCCCGAGGCCGCCTACCGGGCCTACCTGCTCGCCCTGGACACCTGGCGCCGGCTGCCCTACGCCGACCCGGGCCTGCCCCGCGAGCTGCTCCCGGCGGACTGGCCGGGCGACCGGGCCGCGGCGGTCTTCGCCGAGCTCCACGCCCGGCTGCGCGACACCGGCGCCCGCTTCGTGCAGCCGTAGCGGTGCGGCGCCCGTCCCCTGGAGGTGCGCCGCCGGGGTGGTGTGCGTGCTGCTCATGGTTCCTCCTCGTTCCGGTGGCCCCACAGCCGGGGGGCCTGCTCCTGCTCGCACTCCCAAGATCCCAGCGGCCCGTGACCCGATCCTCCCCCGCGCGGGGGATCACCTCCCCCACGCGGGGGAGCGCGCGGACCGGGGCCCCCGCACGCCCGCCGACCCCCTCCCACACGGCCGCCACGCACGGCCGCCATGCACACTCGCAGGCCGGGGCGAAAACCCGGTGCGGACCGCTTCCCGGCCCGCCACGATGGGGCATGACATGGACCTTCAGCTCTGATCTGGCGGCCTATCTGGCTGCCGCGCGCCCCGCCGTGGCCGCGCAGCCCGTCGTCAACACCGTCCTGCTGACCGTCACCGACGCCCTGGAGCGGCGCGGCCCGCACGCCTTCGGCCCCGCCGACCCCGTCTTCGGCTGGTGGACCGGGGCCGACGGGCGCGTCGCCGGGGCCCTGCTGCGCACCCCGCCCTTCCCGCTGCTGCTCGGGGCGCTGCCCGCCAAGGCGGTCGGCGCGCTGGCCCGGGTCTTCGCCTCCGAGCCGCTGCTCGCCGGGACCGGCAGCCTGAACGCCCGCCGGGCCGACGCGTCGGCGCTGGCCGGCATCTGGGGGGCGCCGGCCCGCGTCGCGGAGGAGAACCGGCTCTACGTGCTGACCGGGCTCCTCGCCCCGGACCCGGTCCCCGAGGGCCGCGGCCGCCCCGCCGCCGAGGCGGACCTGCCGCTGCTGCTGGAGTGGGTCGGGGCGTTCAACCGGGAGTGCGCGCTGCCCGGCACCCCCTCCGAAGCGGCCCTGCGCGACCGGATCTCCTACGGCGGCTGCCTGCTCTGGGAGCACGGCGGCACCCCGGTGTCCCTGGCCGGGTTCTCCCGCCCGATCGCCGGCGTCTCGCGGATCGGGCCGGTCTACACCCCGCCCGCCGAGCGGGGCCGCGGGTACGCCGCCGGGGTGACGCACGCGGCGAGCGGGGCGGCGTACGCGGCGGGCGCGGAGCGGGTGCTGCTCTTCACCGACCTGGCCAACCCCACCAGCAACGGCCTCTACCAGCGCCTGGGCTACGTCCCGGTCGAGGACCGGGTCGTGCTGGAGGGGCCGGGGGAAGGCGCTCGGCCGGAGTCGGTGACGGTGGGGAACGCCAGGCCCCGGTAGACCTGGTCGAGGACCGTCGCCGGCAGGGCGTCGGCGGTGGCCTTCCCCTCGGGCGACACGGTCAGGTCGGTCCGGATGACGAGGCGGCGCGTCAGCCCTTTCCGGTCGGGGGCTTGCGGCTGCCGGCCCGGTACGGGGCCGGCCAGGGCGCGCCCGGGCCGGCGTACCCCTGTTCGGCGGCCGCGTGCAGCGTCCAGTGCGGGTCGTACAGGTGGGGGCGGCCCAGCGCGCAGAGGTCGGCGCGTCCGGCCAGCAGCAGGGAGTTGACGTCGTCCCAGGAGGAGATCGCGCCGACGGCGATGACGGGGACGCCCAGCGCGTTGCGGATCCGGTCGGCGTAGGGGGTCTGGTACGAGCGCCCGAACTCCGGGGTCTCCTCGGCGACGACCTGTCCGGTGGAGACGTCGACGGCGTCGGCGCCGTGGGCGGCGAAGGCGGCCGCGATCCGTTCGGCCTCCTCCGGGGTGGTGCCGCCGGGCGCCCAGTCGGTGGCGGAGAGCCGGACCGTCATCGGGCGCTCCTCGGGCCAGACCTCGCGGACCGCGTCGAAGACCTCCAGGGGGAAGCGCAGCCGGTTCTCCAGGGTGCCGCCGTAGGCGTCGTCGCGGTGGTTGGTGAGCGGGGAGAGGAACCCGGACAGCAGGTAGCCGTGGGCGCAGTGCAGTTCCAGCAGGTCGAAGCCGCAGTCGGCGGCCCGTAGCGCGGCCGCCGCGAAGTCGGAGCGGATCGCGGCGAGGTCGGCGGCCTCCAGGGCGCGCGGGACGGCGGACACCCCGGGCTTGTACGGCAGCGCGGAGGCGGCGACCAGGGGCCAGTTGCCGTCCGGGAGCGGTTCGTCCATGCCCTCCCACATCAGGCGGGTCGAGCCCTTGCGGCCGGAGTGGCCGAGCTGGACGCCGAGGGCGGTACCGGGCGCGCTGGTGTGGACGAAGTCGGCGATCCGCTTCCAGGCGGCCGCCTGCTCCGCGGTCCACAGGCCGGCGCAGCCGGGGGTGATCCGGCCCTCCGCGCTGACGCACACCATCTCCGTCATGACGAGCCCGGCTCCCCCGAGGGCCCGCCCGCCCAGGTGGACGAGGTGGAAGTCGCCGGGCACGCCCTCGCGGGCGGAGTACACGTCCATCGGCGAGACCACGACGCGGTTGCGCAGGGTGAGCCCGCGCAGGGTGAACGGGGTGAACATGGGCGGGGTTCCCGCCCCGGCCGCGTCCTCGGGGCAACCGAAGTCGCGTTCCACCGCGCGGGTGAACCGCTCGTCGCGCAGCCGGAGGTTGTCGTGGGTGACCCGGCGGCTGCGGGTGAGCAGGTTGAAGGCGAACTGCCGGGCGGGCTGGTCGACGTACCCGGCGAGTTCCTCGAACCAGCGCATGCTGGCGGCCGCGGCGCGCTGGGTGCTGGCCACCGCCGGACGCCGCTCCTCCTCGTAGGCGGCCAGGGCGGAGGGGACGTCCGGCTGCCGGTCCAGGGCTTCGGCGAGGGCGAGGGCGTCCTCGACGGCGAGCTTGGTCCCGGAGCCGATGGAGAAGTGCGCGGTGTGCGCCGCGTCGCCGAGCAGCACCACGTTGCCGTGCGACCAGTGCTCGTTGACGACGGTGCGGAAGCGGGTCCACGCCGAGCGGTTGCCGTGCAGCGGCCGGCCGCGCAGGGCCTCCCCGAACGTCTTGGCGCAGCGGGAGACGGACTCGGCCTCGTCGCACAGGTCGAGGCCCGCGGCCCGCCACACCTCCTCGCGCATCTCCACGATCACCGTGGAGGCGTCGGCCGCGTACGGGTAGCCGTGCAGCTGCATGACGCCGTGCTCGGTCTCCGCGATCTCGAAGCGGAAGGAGTCGAGGGCGAAGTCGGCGGCGAGCCAGATGTAGCGGCAGCGCCCGGGGGTCTCGGTGGGCCGGAAGCGGGCGGCTCCGCGCGCGCGGGTGGCGCTGTGCACTCCGTCCGCGGCGACCACCAGGTCGTACGCGTTCGCCAGTTCGAAGGCGTCGGGCGCCTCGGTGCGGAAGCGCAGGCGGACTCCGAGGGCGGCGCAGCGCTCGTGCAGGATCTCCAGCAGCCGGCGCCGGCCGAGGGCGGCGAAGCCGTGGCCGCCGGAGGTCAGCAGCCGGCCCCGGTGGACGACGTCCACGTCGTCCCAGCGCACGAACTCGGCGGCCAGGGCGGCGTGCACGGCGGTATCGGCCCGTTCGATGCCGCCGAGGGTCTCGTCCGACAGCACCACCCCGAAGCCGAACGTGTCGTCGGGCGCGTTGCGTTCCCACACCTCGACCGCGTGCCCGCGGCGGGCCAGCAGCGCGGCGGCGTAGAGCCCGCCCGGTCCGCCGCCGACGACGGCCGTCCTCATGGCGCTCGCGGACATGGGGCTACCTGCCCTTCCACTCCGGGGGCCGCTTCGCGGTGAACGCGGCGTGGAACTCGGCGTAGTCCTGGCCGTTCATCAGCAGGGCCTGGGTGTTGGCGTCCAGTTCCACGGAGGCGGCCAGGGGCATGTCCAGCTCGGCGGTGAGCAGGGCCTTGGTCTGGGCGTACGCGAGGGCGGGCCCGGCGGCGAGGTGGGCGGCCAGTTCGGCGGCCCGGGCGTCGGCCTTGCCCTCGTCGACCAGCTCGCTGAGCAGGCCGATCCGCTCGGCCTCGGCGGCGCGTACGGGCTCTCCGAGCATCAGGAGCCGGGTGGCGTGGCCGAGGCCCACGACCCGGGGCAGCAGGTAGGCGGCGCCCATGTCCCCGCCGGAGAGGCCGACGCGGGTGAAGAGGAAGGCGAAGCGGGCGGAGGGGTCGGCGATGCGGAAGTCGGCGGCGAGGGCGAGCACCGCTCCGGCGCCGGCGGCCACGCCGTGCACGGCGGCGACGACCGGGAAGGGGCATTCGCGGATCGCGCGCACCACCTGGCCGGTCATCCGGTTGAAGTCGAGGAGCTGGGCGGTGTCCATGTCGAGGGTGGCGCCGATGATCTCGTCCACGTCTCCGCCGGAGCAGAAACCGCGCCCCTCGCCGGCCAGGACGAGGGCGCGGACGGAACGGGTCCGGGACAGTTCGGCGAGCAGATCGCGCAGGTCGGCGTAGGCGCCGAAGGTGAGCGCGTTCAGCTTCTCGGGGCGGTCGAGGGTGACGGTGGCCACGCCGTCCTGCCGGGTCACCCGCAGGTGGCGCCACCGTTCGGTCGCTGGTGTGGAACCGGTGAAGGGGCTCACACGATCGAAGTTATCACCGACTTGTGACTACCGTCAGAGAAACGCGACAAGATGCGTCCGGACGGCGGGCGCACGGGCCGGAAGTCCCCCGGCCCGCCCACCGTGGTCCCGGGCCGCTGCGCCGGGGTGCCCTACGGAGCCACGGTTCCACTTCGTATCGTTGAATACGAGATTTCCTCGCGCCGGTGCGCGCCGCCCCCGGGCGGCAGCCCGGCGCGCCTCGCCCCTCTCCCTCACGGAAGGACGGACCCCGCCGTGCACGACGCCTCCGCCTGGCGGATCGCCCTCCCGCACACGACGGCCGCCGTGCCCCTGGCCCGCGCTCTGGTCCGCACCGCGCTGACCGACGCCGAGCGGGCCCCCGACAGCGACACCGCGGAGCTGCTGACCGCCGAGCTGGTGGCCAACGCCGTCGAGCACACCGCGGGGGGAGCCCCGATCGAGCTGGTCGTGGAGCTGCGGGCGAACGGCTGCCAGGTCGAGGTGCACGACGGCGATCCCGAGCCGCCCGGTGACCTCCTCGCCCGCCCCGGCGCCGGCTTCCCCGACCCCTGGCAGGAGCACGGCCGCGGGCTGCTGCTGATCCGGACCCTCAGCTCCGCCTGCGGCCACCGGCCCACCGCGCGCGGCAAGGCCGTCTGGTTCACCCTGGCGGCGGTCTCGGCGCGGGCGACGACCGCGGAGTCCGCGGCCCCCGCATGACTATGCGGGGGCCGCTCGAGAGTGACCCGTGGGCTAGGCCGTCGGCGCGGCGAGCGTCGCGACGAGCACGGCCTTGATGGTGTGCAGCCGGTTCTCCGCCTCGTCGAAGACGACGGAGTGCGCGGACTCGAACACCTCGTCCGTGACCTCCAGCGAGTCCAGTCCGTGCCGCTCGTGGACCTCCCGGGCCACCTTGGTGCCCAGGTCGTGGTAGGCGGGCAGGCAGTGCAGGAACTTCACGTCCGGGTTACCGGTCGCCCGCAGCACGTCCATCGTGACGGCGTACGGGGCCAGCGCCTCGATCCGCTGGTCCCAGACCTCCTTGGGCTCCCCCATCGACACCCAGACGTCCGTGGCCACGAAGTCGGCCTGCGCCACGCCCTCGGCGACCTCCTCGGTCAGCGTGATCCGCGCCCCGCTGGCCGCGGCCAGCTCCCGGGCCCGCGCCACGACGGCCTCGGCGGGCCAGAACGCCTTCGGCGCGACGATGCGCACGTCCATACCCAGCAGCGCCCCGGTCACCAGGTAGGAGTTGCCCATGTTGAAGCGGGCGTCGCCCAGGTAGGCGAAGGCGGTGCGCTCCAGCGGCTTGGCGCAGTGCTCGGTCATGGTGAGCACGTCGGCGAGCATCTGGGTCGGGTGCCAGTCATCGGTGAGTCCGTTGAAGACGGGCACGCCGGAGAAGGCGGCGAGCTCCTCGACCGCCTGCTGGCTGTCGCCGCGGTACTCGATGCCGTCGAACATCCGGCCGAGCACCCGCGCCGTGTCCCGGACGGACTCCTTGTGGCCGATCTGCGAGCCGGACGGGTCGAGGTAGACGGTGTGGGCGCCCTGGTCGGCGGCGGCGACCTCGAAGGCGCAGCGGGTGCGCGTGGAGGTCTTCTCGAAGATCAGGGCGAGGTTCTTGCCCTGGAGCCGGCGCTGCTCGGTGCCGGCCTTCTTGGCCGCCTTGAGTTCGGCTGCGAGCTCGACGAGGCCGCGGAACTCGGCGGCGGTGAAGTCGAGCTCCTTGAGGAAACTGCGGCCGAAGAGGTCGGTGGCCATGGGACGCTCCAGTGTGCGCTGACAGGGGATGACTGGAAGTCTATACGATCCTCTGTATTGATATACGGCTTCGTGGATCACATCACACGGCGTCGCGCCGCTGCGGCGGACGCATCCCGCTCACCCGGCGTCCCGCTCCACGGGGCAGCTCATGCAGCGCGGTCCGCCGCGGCCCCGCCCCAGCTCGCTGCCCGGGATCTCGATGACCTCGATGCCCTCCTTGCGCAGGTGGGTGTTGGTGGTGACGTTCCGCTCGTAGGCGACGACCACCCCCGGCTCGACGGCCAGCACGTTGCACCCGTCGTCCCACTGCTCGCGCTCGGCGGCGTGCACGTCCTGCGTGGCGGTGAGCACCCGCACCCTGTCCAGGCCGAGGGCCTCGGCGATGGCCCGGTGCATCTGCTCCGGCGGGTGGTCGCTGACCCGCAGCTCGCTCGGGCCGTCGCCCGGGCGGATCGTGTAGGAGCGCAGCATGCCGAGCCCGGCGTACTGAGTGAACGTATCTGCGTCCACCATCGTCATCACCGTGTCCAGATGCATGAAGGCCCGCCGCTTGGGCATGTCCAGGGCCACGATGACCGTCGCCGAGCCGGCCGCGAAGAGGCCCCGGGCGAGCATCTCCACCGCCTGCGGGGTGGTCCGCTCGCTCATCCCGATGAGCACCGCGCCGTTGCCGATGACCAGGACGTCCCCGCCCTCGATGGTCGAGGGGTAGTCCGCCTGGCCCTGCGACCAGTAGTGGAAGGGGCCGGAGCCGGTGAAGAGCGGGTGGTGCCGGTAGATCGCCTCGAAGTGGACCGTCTCGCGCTGGCGGGCGGGCCAGCGCATGGCGTTGATGGACACCCCGTCGTAGATCCAGGCGGAGGTGTCGCGGGTGAACAGGTGGTTGGGCAGCGGTCCCAGCAGGAAGCCGTCCATCTCCAGGGCGTGGAAGCGCACCGAGAGCGGCTCCGCGTGCCGTTCCAGGAACTCCCGCTTGGTCATGCCGCCGACCAGCGCCTCCGCGAGGGCGGCCGAGGACAGCCCGTCGAAGACCGAGCGCAGGTGGTCCGTGGCGAGCGGGCCGTACTCCTTCTCGTCGAAGACCCGGTCCAGTACGAGGTGCCGTGCCTCGGGGATGTCGAGGGCCTCCCGCAGCAGGTCGCCGAAGAGGTGGACGGCGACGCCCCGGTCGCGCAGCACGTCCGCGAAGCCGTCGTGCTCCTGGCGGGCCCGGCGCACCCACAGCACGTCGTCGAAGAGCAGGGCGTCCTTGTTGCTCGGTGTGAGCCGCTTCAGCTCCAGGTCGGGCCGGTGGAGGATGACGCGGCGCAGCCGCCCGGTCTCGGAGTCGACGTGGAATCCCATGCCGTACACGTTCCCAGACCGGGCGGCCTTTTGACCTCGAGTCGGCTTTCCCGGCTCAGCGCAGGCCGAGAAGTGCCGTCGGGGCGCCGACCACTTCCGGGGCGATCAGGCCGAGGTCCGGGGCGGTCAGGTTGGGGAGCCCGAAGTTGCCGCCGTCCGGCATGGTCAGCGGGGCGCCGACGTTCGCGCCCGGGGTGCGGGTGCGCAGGGTGCTCGCCGGGGACTCCAGGGAGCCCACGCCGTCGGTCGCCGGCTCCCCGGCGAGGTTGGGGACCGCGGAGCTGAGCCGGGTGGCCCCGAGGTCGGCGGCGATCGGCACCATCGGGAGCAGTGGGGCCGGCAGCAGGTTCCCCGTGTGGTAGCGCGGCGCCTCCGGGGCACCGACGATCGGCACCGGGACGCCGGTGGCCAGGTGCGGGGCGGCCACACCGAGGGTGGTCTCCACGGCCTCGAGCGGGACACCCACCGGGACCGAGTCGGCTGCGGCGGGGGAGGCCGCGGCGGCCGCGGCCATACAGGTCATGAGCGCCGCAATGCTTCCGCGCGCGGTCATCTTCATAGGTGACGTTCCGTCCTTCCTGGGTCGCGGACACTCCGCTGCCCTGGATGAACGATCCCGCCGCCGCTTTCCCGGGGCTTCCGCGCGAAAGTTCCCCCATACGACCTAATTCCGGGCCGTACGGGGGCCTCCGCTTTACGGCGCGCCTTTACGCGGAGCCCCGCTCGCGGGGCGCGGCCGGCGGGGCGCGGCTCACGGGCTGCGGCTCACGCGCCGCCGCGGGCCGGTGCGGCGGGCCGCGGCGGCCCTGGGTGCGGTGCGGCCTCCGGTGCCCGGGAACCGCAACGGGCTTCACTCAGCGCTGCTTGGGGATGTTCAGCGGGCGGCCGATGTGCCAGTGCGGCTCGCTGCCGCTGTACGGGCACAGGTAGGCGATCCGCTCGTGCTGCCACGGCTGGATGCGGTTCATCTCGCTCGCGGCGTGTTCCGCGGCGGCCTCGTTCGCGAACTGCTTCTTCTCCCCGCACGCCCGGGAGCGGGTGATGCGGCGCCTGGCGGCGGCGCCCGTCCTGCTGGTGCGCTTCATCCCTCCTGCCTATCCCAGCGGGAGCCCCCCAGAAAGGCACTTCACCCGATCGAGTGATAGTCGGCCGGGCACTCTTGCCCGCGTCCCCGGGCGGGCCGGGTCAGGCCAGACGGGCGGCCAGGGCGGCGATGCGGTCCGGGCCGATGCGGCAGCAGCCGCCGATGAGGCGGGCACCCGCCGTGCGCCAGGCCTCGACGGGCCAACGGACCCGCGCGGGAGGGGAGTTCCAGGTCCCGGTGGCCGCGTCCCAGACGGAGCCGTCGTTGGGGTAGGCGACCAGCGGCTTCGCGGTGACGGAGGCGGCGGCCTCCAGAGCGGGCAGCACGTCGGCGGGATCGCAGCAGTTGACGCCGACCGCGATCACCTCGGGGGCGGCCGCCGCCAGGGCGAAGGCCTCCGCGAGGGGCTGTCCGGCCCGGGTACGACCGCCGGCGACGGTGTAGCCGAGCCAGGCGCGGGCTCCCGTCCCGGCCAGGACCCGCAGCAGGGCCTCGGCCTCCTCGGTGTCCGGGACGGTCTCCAGGGCCAGCACGTCCGGACCCGCCGCCAGCAGCGCCCCGATCCGGGGCCGGTGGAAGGCGGCCAGCTCCTCCACCGTGAGGCCGTACCGGCCGCGGTACTCCGAGCCGTCCGCGAGCACCGCCCCGTACGGGCCCACCGAGGCGGCCACCCAGACCTCGTGCCCGGCGGCCCGCGCCGCGTCCGCGGCCACCCGCACCCCGCGCTCCAGCAGGGCGGGGTGCTGCCCGACCTGGTAGCTCGCGGTGATCAGCACCTCGGCGCCGGCCCGGGCGTACGCCGTGTGCGCGGCTTCCACCTGGTCGGGGCGTTCGGCGAGCACCCGGCCCGTCCACATGCCCCCGGACAGGTCGCAGCCCTGGGCGGCGAGCTGGTTGCTCAGCCCGCCGTCCAGGAGTACGGCCCTGCGGGCGAGGGCTCCGGCGAGCGGGCCGGTCGCACGGGGCATCGCCGACCCCCTCCTAGCCGAGCTGGGACAGGACCTGGCTGGAGATCAGCTCCAGGTGGTCCAGGTCGTCGAGGTCGAGGACCTGGAGGTAGACGCGCGAGGAGCCGATGGCGGCGTAGGTGCCGAGCTTCTCGACGACCTCGTCCGGAGAACCGGCGAGGCCGTTGGCCTTCAGTTCGTCCACCTCGCGCCCGATGGCGGCGGCGCGACGGGCGACCTCGGCGTCGTCCTTGCCGACGCACACCACCAGGGCGTTGGAGTAGACGAGCGCGTCCGCCGCGCGCCCGGCCTCGGCGGCGGCCTCCCTGACCCGGGCGAACTGGCGGCGGCTGTCCTCGACCGAGGCGAACGGCATGTTGAACTCGTCCGCGTACCGGGCGGCCAGGCGGGGCGTGCGCCGGGCGCCGTGGCCGCCGATGAGGACGGGCACCTTGGCCTGGGCGGGCTTGGGCAGGGCCGGTGACTTCTCCACCTGGTAGTGGACGCCTCGGTAGTCGAAGACCGCACCGGGCTCGGTGGCCCACAGGCCGGTGACGATGGCCAGCTGCTCCTCCAGCCGGGCCATCCGCTCCGCCGGGAAGGGGATCCCGTAGGCCTTGTGCTCTTCCTCGAACCAGCCTGCGCCCAGGCCGAGTTCCACCCGGCCGCCGGACATCTGGTCGACCTGGGCCACCTGGATCGCGAGCACGCCGGGCAGCCGGAAGGTACCGGCCGTCATCAGCGTGCCCAGCCGGATCCGCCGGGTCTCGCGGGCCAGGCCCGCGAGGGTGATCCAGGCGTCGGTGGGACCCGGCAGGCCGTCGACGGAGCCCATCCGGAGGTAGTGGTCCGAGCGGAAGAACGCGTCGAAGCCGAGGTCTTCGGTGGCCTTGGCGACGGTCAGGAGGGTGTCGTAGTCGGCGCCCTGCTGGGGTTCGGTGAAAATGCGGAGGTCCATGCCTCCCATCCTGCCCTCCCCGCCCCTGCCGGGTGAATCTGCGTCAACCGGGAGGTCCGCCCCCCGCCCCGCCAGTGACCAGCGCCGATGGAGATCGTTGGCTCGGACGGAGCCGGACCGCCCGGCCCGCGCGCCGGCGGCCTTGCGCCGACGCGTCCACCGCCCCCTTCCGCACCGGAGGGGCCAGGGCCGAGGAGGCCGCCATGTCCCACGAGTCCGTGCCCGAGCATCCAGGACAGACCGGACAGGCAGCACACGACCACGCACGCCAGGAGTCCCCGGCCCCCGCCCAGGGCGGCGCGCCGAAGGGCCTGCTCCAGCAGATGGAGGAGCTGATGGCGGCGCTGAACGCCGACCTCTCCCAGCTCGACGCCGACCTCCAGCACTCCGCGGACCGCACTCCTCCGGCCGCGCCGGCGGCCCCGGGCGGCCCCGCGTACGACGGCGGGCTCCGCTCCGACCGCCACTCCGACCGGTCCGTCTGACCGTGCGGGGGTCCCGTCACGCGCGGCGGGACCCCACAGCCGCATGACCGCGCCGCCGCGCCGGCGCGGTGCCGTTCGGCGGCGCACCGCTCCTCCGCCGCCGGACCGCCCGGGCACGGAGCCGCCGAGCCCCGCTATCGCTGGCCCGGCGGGCTCAGCTCACTCCCGACGCCGATCCCCGCTCGCGCACCGACGCCATCCGGCGCAGCAGCGCCCGCACCCGGTCGCTCGACTCGTCCGCCGCGTCGATCGACTCTATGCACTGCCAGTACAGACCCTCGTCGTCCGTCGCGCAGGCCACCCCGACGAGCGCTATGCCGACCTCGCCGAGCAGCTCCTGGAGCCCGAGGAGCGCCTGCCGTACGTCGGCCACGCCGGTCAGCTGCACCGCTCTCGGCGGCTGTTCGGGCGGTCTGCCCTCGGCGTACAGGGCCGCGCGGTCGATGACCCCGCAGCCCCTGCCGCCGGCTTCCCCCAGTCCCCCCGCCTCCGCTCTCAGCTCCGGCGGTCCGGTGACCGCCAGCCAGCTCCCGATGCCGTGCGCGAGCGCCTGGGCCTGCCAGGCCTCGCCCACGATGTCCCATGCCGCCCCGCTCCGTGCCAGCGCGTGCCGGCCGGCCGCGATGAGCCGTACCGCATCCATATGCCGTCCCCCGTCCGCACGACATCCCGCCGTTCTCCACTACCCAGAGTGAAGGCAACGAGCCAGTAAAGCCAGGGGTATTCGGAAATCTGTGGACACAAACATGGTTGTGGACGACGCCATCACTCCGAAGAGTGACGATCTGGTGTCGAAGTGCCGGTTACCGGGAAGCGGTGCTCGTTCCTCTCGATCTTCGCCGCCAGCGCATCCAGCACATCCACCCCGAGAACCTCACAGAACTGCAGCAGATACGCCATCACGTCGGCCACCTCGTCCGCCACCCTCTGTGCGCTTTCCGGCTTTTCCATGACCGCCGCCGACTGTTCCGGTGTCAGCCACTGGAAGATCTCGACCAGTTCGGAGGCCTCCACGCTCAGGGCCACGGCCAGGTTCTTGGGCGTGTGGTACGGGGCCCAGTCCCGGGCTGCGGCGAAATCGGCCAGCCGTCGCTGGAGCCGGTAGAGCCGTTCGCCGTCCGGCTGAGCGGGACCGTCGCCCGCGGGTGCAGCGTTCATGGGGACAGGTCTACCACCGAGACGCCGGGAAGAGCCCGCCCGGTTCCCGCGGTGTCCTCGCCGACCGATGCCACCAGCCGGATGTGACCGCGCCCGCCGGACAGCAGGGCCAGCCGCAGCAACTCGGCCGCCTGCCGCCGGTCCAGGCCGCGGTCGAGGCCGTCGGCGAGCACGGTGAGGGCCTGGCGGGCGGAGAGCAGTTCGGCGGCCGGGTCCACGGCCAGCACCCCGGGCCCGGTGAGCAGGACGAGTGCCAGTGCCAGGAAGCGCAGTTCGCCCGCGCCGAGCCGGCCGAGGCCGGTGGCGGGGCGGGCGGGGCCCCGGTCGAGCACGGCCGTCACGAGCCCGGTGCCGTCGGCGGCCGCCCGTACGTCCAGTCCCGCCACCGGCCCGGCGCACCCGGCCCGCGCCGCCCCGGCCAGCAGCGCGTGGCGGGTGCCGCACTCGTGCCGGGTCCGGCGGAGCACGTCGGCGAGGTTGCCGCAGTCGGTCCGCAGCCGACCTTCCCCGGGCGGGACGGGCTCCCGCATGCGGCCGGGGCGCGGATCGCAGGGGAACACCGAGCGCAGTGCGACCACCACCTGCTCGGCGGCGGCCAGGACCCGGCGCTGCCCCGCGGTGGACCCGGCGACGCGCAGCGGCAGCAGGACGGTGCCGAGCCGGTCGTCGGGCAGCGCGGCGCGGGTCCGGCCGACGGTGCCGCCGGTGAACCAGGCGGCCTCGACGGTGCGTCGGCGCGGGTCGCGCAGGGCGGTGGCGAGCAGGATCCGGCCGTCCTGGGAGAGCCGTTCGCCGGCGATGCGCAGCACGGGCTCGGCCTGGACCGCGAGGTCGAGGCGGACGGGGCCGGCCGGGCCGTCCACCGTGCAGCCGATGTGGAAGCCGCGCCGCCCGCCGCGGTCGGGGAGGGCCCGCTCGGGCACCCGGGACACGGGGTCGGGGAAGACCTCGCCCAGGGTGGCCCCGGAGGCGAGGGCGGCCAGGGCCTCGTAAGCGGCCAGGGCCTGGGACTTGCCGCTGCCGCTGGGGCCGGTGAAGAGCGTCACGGGGCCCAGCGGGAACACCGCCGCCCGGTGCGCCCCGAAGGCGGACAGTCGCAACTCGGTCACGGCGGGCCGGACCGGACCGGCCCCGGTCCCGGAGGGGGTGGCGGCGCCGGCAGTCGGCGGCGTAGCGGGAGCGCCTCCGCCGGCGGAGGCGCCCTCCGACGCGGACCCGGACACCGGAGCGCAACCCGGCGCCGGCGCGGGCTCGGCGGCCTCCGGCGGCTCCGCGGCTCGGGCGGGTTCCGCGGCTCCGGCGGCGGGCTCGGCGGGCTCCGGGCTTCCGGCGACGGGCTCGGTGGGCTCCGGGGGCTCCGGGGCTCCGGCGGGCTCGGCCGGTTCCGGGGGCTCCGGGGCTCCGGCGGGCCCGGCCGCGTCCGCGGCTCCGGCCAGGTCCGGTAACGGGGTGTCAGCAGCGGCCGTGCGGGGGTGCGGTGCGTCGGCGGGGGCGGCGGGTGGGCCGGGCCTCACCGCGTCCAGGGTGGCGTCCATGGCCGGACGGTACGGTCCGCCGGGGGCGGCGGGCGCCCGCCGAACCGTTCCGCCGCCGCGACCTTCCTACGATCGGGGGACGGCCGCCGCCGCGATCCCCTCGACCTCGGTCCCGACCGGCGCCAGCAGGAAGACGTTGCGGTCGACCCGGTGCATGCCGCTGCCCAGGCCGAAGACCACGCCGCTGCTGAAGTCGAGGATGCGCTTGGCCACTTCGCTGTCCGCGCCGGTGAGGTCCAGCAGTACGGGGATCTGCGCGATCAGGTACTCCGCCACCTCCCGCGCGTCGGCGAAGATCTGAACCCGGATCACCACGAAGCGCCGCTGTTCCGCCGCGGCCGCCCCGGGGGCCTTGGGGATGGTGCGGTGGTCCACCCGGGAGGGCCATTCGTTGCGACTGCGCAGGGGTACCACCTGCGCGAGCCCCTCCCACTGCTCGTCGGTGACGTCGTACCTGCTCACCGGGCCGCCTCGGCCGTGCGCTTCATGTGCATCCCCCTATCCTCTCGTGTTTCACCCGTTCAGCCCAACACCGACACGGAGCACGTAGGGTCGCCGCCATGACCAATGGCGACGAGGTCCGCACGTTACGCGACACCGAGGGCGCCGGTCCCGCCCGGCACGCCGCGCCCGGGCGCGGTGGGCGGCTCCCGCACCCCCGGCAGCGCGAGGACGCCATCCGCAACCGCGCGCAGATCCTCGCGGCCGCCGAGCAGTTGTTCACCGAGGGGGACCCCCGCGGCGTGACGATGGACCACATAGCCAAGGCGGCCGGCGTGGGGCGGGCCACGCTCTACCGGCGCTTCCCCGATCCCGCCTCCGTGGCCGCCGCCCTCCTCGAGGAGCACGAGCGGATCCTGCGGGGGCGCCTCGCTTTCGGCCCGCCCCCGCTGGGGCCCGGCGCTCCCCCGGCGCAGCGGCTCGCGGCGTTCTACTCGGCGGCCCTGGAGCACCTGGAGCGACACCTTCCACTGGCGCTGGTCACCGGGCCGGGCCCGGCCCTGTTCACGTGCGGCATGTACCGCCACTGGCGCGAGCACGTCCGCGTCGTACTGGTGGAGGCCGGCGCCGCCGATCCCGACGTCAGCGTGGACGCCCTGCTGAGCCCGCTGTCCCCGGAGGTCTACCAGTTCCAGCGGCACACCCTCGGCTTCGCGCCCGCACGGATCGCCGAGACGCTGGGCCGGCTGGCCCGCGGGGTACTCCCCGACCGACACATCAGTTAGGTTAGCCTTACCTGAGTCACTTCGCCGAGGGAGAGATCCGCATGCGCCTGACCGGTGCCCCCGCCGCCCCGCCCGCCGCGCCCACCGGGGCCGAACGGGTCCGCTCCGTCCTGGCCGCCGCGCACTCGATGACGGTGGTGATCGACGGGGTGCGCCACGAGGTCCGCGACCTCGAGGGCGGCGACGTGCTCGGCCGGCTGCACCTCCACCCCGCCGCGCCCGCCGCCGGTGACCCCGACCCGCTGCCGGGCGGTGCCGCGCCCGCCGTCCGGCTGGAGTTCACCGACGTCGCCCCGACGCCCGTACGCGACCGGGTGCGCGCCCGCGTCACCGTCCTGGGCCGGCTGCTGACGCCCTGGGCCGGCGAGGGTTCCGCCCCGGGGGCCACCGCCTGCGTGGAGTACGGCCGGGCGGTCCTGGAGACCGCGCGGGGGACCTCGTACATCGGGCTGGAGGAACTGGACGGGGCCCGGCCCGACCCGCTGGCCCCGTACGAGGCGGGCATGCTCACCCACCTCCTGGACGACCACCCCGAGCTGGTGACCCTGCTGCTGCGGCTGGCGCGCCCCCTGCCCTCGGCCGCCGTCGTCCGCGCGCTGCCGCTGGCCCTGGACCGGTACGGGATCACCCTGCGCCTGGAGGAGCGCGCCGGCCACCGCGACGTGCGGCTGCCCTTCCCCTCCGTCCTCGACGAGGCCGGCCAGGCGGGCGTCCAGATCCAGGCCCTGCTCAGCGCGGCCCGGCGGCGCTCGCACCGCAACTCGCTCCCCGCCTGAGGACCGCTCGAGCCCGCCGGTGAACCGGAATACCGTCCGCCAGTCCTCTCGTTGCGCCGTACATGAAGGCAATCACCTACAGCGGCTACGGAACCCCCGCCTCCTTACGGCTCGTTGAGGTACCCGAACCCAGGGTCGGTCCGGGAGAGGTCCTCATCCGGGTCAAGGCCGCCGGGGTCAACCCGGTGGACTGGAAGCTCGCGGCCGGGTTCCTCGGCCACGTCCTCGAGGTCCGCCACCCCGTCATCCCCGGCTGGGACGTCTCCGGCGTCGTCGAGGCCGTCGGGCCCGACACCGACGACTACGCCGTGGGCGACGAGGTCTACGGCTACGTCCGCAAGGAGTGGGTGCAGCTGGGCACGTACGCCGAGCTGGTCTCCGCTCCCGTCCGCACCCTCGCCCGCAAGCCCCGCACGCTGACCTTCGAGGAGGCCGCGGGCCTCCCCCTCGCCGGGCTCACCTCCTATCAGGCGGTCACCCGCGCCGGCGTCACGGCCGGCCAGACCGTCGTCATCCACTCGGCGGCCGGCGGAGTCGGCTCGCTGGGCGTGCAGATCGCGGTCTCCCTCGGCGCCCGGGTCATCGGCACGGCGGGCGCCCACCACCACGCCTACCTGCGCGCCCTGGGCGCGGAACCGGTCACCTACGGGGACGGCGTGGAGGACCGGATCCGGGCCCTGGCCCCCGAAGGGGCGGACGTGGGGCTCGACTTCCACGGCGAGGGCGGGGTCGAGCTGCTCCAGTCGGTCGTCCGGCCGGGCGGTCCGGTGATCTCCGTCGCCGACAACGACGCCGGGGCCAAGGGCGCCCGGCACATCTGGGCGCGGGCCTCCAGCGCCGACCTCACCGCTCTCGGGGAGCTCGCCGACGCGGGCCGGCTCGCCGTCCGGGTCGGGCACGTGCTGCCGCTGGAGGAGGCCGCCGAGGCGTGGGCCCTGAGCGCCGCCGGCCGGACCCGGGGGAAGATCGTCCTCACGGTCTGACCCGGGCGCGCGGCGGTCCGGCACGTGTACGCGGGCCCCGGGGCTCCGGGGGCCCGCGTACGTGCTCGCCCCCTACCGGGTGTACCGGTTGGCGGGGCGCGGGAGGCCGTAGTTCTCGCGCAGGGTGCGTCCCGCGTACTCGGTGCGGAAGAGGCCGCGCGCCTGGAGGATCGGTACCACCTGGTCGACGAAGTCGGTGAGGCCGGTGGGAAGGACGGGCGGCATGATGTTGAAGCCGTCGGCGGCGCCCCGGGTGAACCACTCCTCCAGCTGGTCGGCGATCTGCTCGGGGGTGCCGGCGAAGACGCGGTGGCCGCGGCCGGCGCCGAGACGGGCGATCAGTTCGCGCAGGGTCAGGCCGTCGCGGCGGGCGATCTCGGCGACGAGCGTGAAGCGGCTCTTGTTGCCGTTGATGTCCCGCTCCTCGGGGAGGTCGGGCAGCGGGCCGTCGAGGTCGGCGCCGGAGAGGTCGGTGCCGAGCATCCCGGAGAGCTGGGCGAGCCCGTACTCGGGGACCTGGAGGTCGGTGAGCTCCTGCTCCAGGGCCTTCGCCTCGGCCTCGGTGGAGCCGATGAGGGGGGCGATGCCGGGCAGGACGAGCAGGTCGTCCTCGGTGCGGCCGTGGCGGGCCAGGCGTGACTTGAGGTCCTTGTAGAAGGTCTGGCCGTCGGCGAGGGTCTGCTGGGCGGTGAAGACGGCCTCGGCGTACCGGGCCGCGAACTCCTTGCCGGGCTCGGAGGATCCGGCCTGTACGAGCAGCGGGTGGCCCTGCGGGGAGCGGGGCACGTTGAGCGGTCCGGCGACGGCGAAGTGCTCGCCGCGGTGCGCGGCGGGGTGGAGCCTGTCGGTGTCGGCGTAGATGCCGCGCTCCTTGTCGAGGACGATCGCGTCGTCCTCCCAGCTGTCCCAGAGCTTGGTGGCGACGTCGAGGAACTCGTGGGCGCGCTCGTAGCGCAGGCCGTGCTCCAGGTGTTCGTCGCGGTTGAAGTTGCGGGCCTCGTCGACGGTGGCGGAGGTGACGATGTTCCAGCCGGCGCGACCGCCGCTGATGTGGTCGAGGGAGGCGAACGCGCGGGCGAGGTGGTAGGGCTCGTCGAAGGTGGTGGAGGCGGTGGCGATCAGGCCGATGTGCTCGGTGACGGCGGCGATGGCGGAGAGCAGGGTGAGCGGCTCGAACCCGCCGAGGGCGTTGTGGCGGGCCTTGCCCCAGAGGGCCAGGCCGTCCGCGAAGAAGATCGAGTCCAGCCGTCCGCGTTCGGCGGTGCGGGCCAGCTCCTGGAAGTAGCGCACGTCGGTGATGCGCTCGGGGCTGGCGGCCGGGTGCCGCCAGGCGGCGTCGTGGTGGCCGGCGTTCATCAGGAAGGCGTTGAGGTGGAGGGTGCGGGGTGCGGGCATGTTCGTTCCCTGGGTCGGGCGGGCGGGACGGGGGGCCTGGCGGGCCCGGCGGTCAGGCGGTCAGGCGGTCAGGCGGTCAGGCGGTCAGGCGGTCAGGCGGTCAGGCGGGGACACGCCAGAGGCTGAGGCGGCGTTCGACCGTGACCAGCAGCTGGTTGAAGGCCACGCCGATCGCCGAGATCGTGACGATCCCCGCGTACATCTGCGGAATGGCGAAGTTGAACTGCGAGGCGTTGATCAGGTACCCGAGCCCCGCCTTGGCGCCGACCATCTCGGCGGCCACCAGGACCAGGATCGAGACCGCTCCCGCGAGCCGGATGCCGGTGAAGACCGCGGGGACGGAGGCCGGGAGGATCACCTTCTGGAAGAGCCGGGGCGTGGAGAGGTCCATCGACCGGGCCAGCCGGATCAGGGTGGGGTCGGCGTTCCCGACCGCGCTGATGGTGTTCAGCAGGACGGGCCAGACGCAGGCGTAGACGACGATCGACACCTTCGAGGTCTCGCCGATGCCGAGGAGCAGGACGAAGACGGGGAGCAGGGCGAGGGCCGCCGTGTTGCGGAACAGTTCCAGCAGCGGGCCGAGGAACGCGGCGACGGGCCGGTACCAGCCGATCAGCAGGCCGAGCGGGACCGCCACCGCCACGGCGATGGCGAAGCCGCCGAAGGAGCGGGTGAGGCTGGCCCGGGTGTGCTCGCCCAGCTGCCCGTCGCCGAGCAGCTCCCACCAGGCCCGGGCCACCTCGCTGACCGGGGGCAGGAAGGTGGCGTCGACCAGGCCGAGGCGCGGTGCGGTCTCCCACAGCGCGAGCAGGACGAGGACGGCGGCCGAGCGGAGCAGGCCGGCCCGCAGCCACCGCAGGACGGCCCGGGCCCGGGCCGGGCGGCGCGGGGGCGCCTCCGGGGCGGGGGCCTCGGCCGCCGGGGCCTCGGCCGCGGGGGCCGGCGGGGCCGGTGCCGGGCGCGCGGGTTCCCGTACGTCCGGCCCGGGCCGGGTCGGGGCGGGGGTGTGGGTGCTCATGCGGCGGCCTCTTCCTTCTCCAGTTGCTGGGCGCGGGCCACCTCGTCGTGGAGCAGGCTCCAGATCTCGTGGCGGTAGCGGGCGAACTCCGGGCTGGAGCGCGGGTCCTCGCCGGTGGACGCGGCGGGCCGGTCGCCGAGGGAGACCGGGACGACCTCCTTGACGCGGCCGGGGCGGGAGGTGATGACGGCCACCCGCTGCCCGAGGTAGACGGCCTCCTCGATGCCGTGCGTGATGAACACGACCGTCTTGCCGGTGCGCTGCCAGATGCGCCGCAGCTCGTCCTGGAGGGACTCGCGGGTCTGCGCGTCCAGCGCGGCGAAGGGCTCGTCCATCAGCAGCACGTCCGGGTCGTACGCCAGCGACCGGGCGATCGCGACCCGCTGGCGCATGCCTCCGGAGAGCTCGTGGGGGTGGCGGTCCTCGAACCCGCCGAGACCGACCAGGTCGAGGAACTCCCGGGCGCGCTCCGCGCGTTGGCGGCGGGGGACGCCGGTGGCCTCCAGGCCGAACTCGACGTTGCCGAGCGCGGTGCGCCAGGGCAGCAGGGCGTACTGCTGGAAGACGGTGCCCCGGTCCGGTCCGGGTCCGGTGACGGGCGCGCCGTCGAGCAGGACGCGTCCGGAGGTGGGGCGGGTCAGCCCGCCGAGCAGGTCGAGGAGGGTCGACTTGCCGCAGCCGCTGGGGCCCACGACGACCAGGAACTCGCCGGATCCGATCTCCAGGTCGATGCCGTCGAGAGCGGTGAACTCGGCGCCTTTCCCACCCCCCTTGACCGGGAACGTCTTGGTCACGGACTCGAACACGATCTTGGCCATGCCGGTTCAGCCCTTCCCCTGGCCGTTGAACTCGTTGGTGTACAGGTCAGCGGCCTTGAGCCGGCCGGGTTTGACCTCGCCGCGCTCGCCGAGCCAGTCCAGCCACAGCTGGAACTCCTTGTCCTCGATGCGCCCGTACTGCCCGGCGACGCCGTAGGAGCGCCAGTAGCGGAGGGTGGCGGTGTCCTCGTTGCGGCCGCGCTTCTTGACGATCTCGGTCTGACGGGCGACGACCTCCTCGTGCGGGGTGGTCCGCGACCATTCGATGGCCTTGCCGACCCCGGTCACGAAGGTGCGGACGGTGTCCGGGTTCTCCTTCACGAACTGCTTCGTCATCACGTACGAGCCGGCGCTGAACGCGCCGAGCAGGTCGAAGTCGCTGAACAGCGGCCTGATGCCGCCGGCCGCGAGGGCCTTGTCGCGCAGGACGCCGCCCAGCACGCCGACGTCGATCTGCTTCTGCCGCAGCACCTGCTCGGTGTTGACGGGCGGTACGACCAGCGCCTCGACCCTGGCGGCGTCGGCCTTGGAGATGCCGTTGCGGCTCAGGTAGATGTCCAGGAGGGCCTGGGCGTGCGCGCCCAGGGTGTTCATGCCGACCTTCTTGCCGAGGAGGTCGCGGGCGGAGCGGAGGGGGCTGTCCTCCAGGACGTAGTAGCCGCTGTAGGCATCCCGGTCGACGCCGTAGTAGGAGATGACGGAGGTGATCGGGGCGTTGCCCGCGGCGAGTTTGACGATCGCGCCGTTGAAGGCCCCGCCGAAGTGGATCTGGCCGGTGGCGGCGGACTGGATGTCCTGGGGTCCGCTGATGGTGTTGCCGACCCATTCCAGCCGGAGGTCCCCGAGGTAGCCGAGGTCGGCGGCCAGCTCGGGGAGCGTGACGGCGCCGACGTTGCCCTGGTACTTGAGGGTGGTGACCTGTCCTCCGGAGCGGCGGCCGCCTCCGGTGGCGGTGGCCGTGCCGCAGCTCACGGCGGCCGCCGAGATGCCGAGCAGGGTGAGGAACTGGCGCCGGGAGCGGGTGGTCGTGACGGGTGCTGCGGGCATGGCGTGGTCCTTGCGGTTACGGGGTGGGGGCGAGGGCGGCAGCCGGGCGCAGGGCCCCGGCGAACTCGTCGACGGCCTGGAAGAGGTCGAGCTCGGCTTCGGGCCGCAGCCGGTCGGGGCCGGCTCCGCGTTCGACCGAGGAGTCGAGGACGAACCGCCCGGCGGTGACGTGCCGGGCGCCGAGGGCGGCGAGGACCGGGCGCAGGGCGTAGTCGATGGTCAGCACGTGGGCGAGGCTGCCGCCGGTGGCGAGGGGCAGAATCGTCTTCCCGGCCAGGCCGTCCTGCGGGAGCAGGTCGAGGAAGGCCTTGAGCAGCCCGGTGTACGAGGCCTTGTAGACCGGGGTCGCGATGACCAGGCCGTCGGCTTCGGCGACGGCTTCCAGGGCGCGCCGGATCTCCGGCTCCCCGCGCCGGGCGGAGAGCAGGTCGGCGGCGGGGAGGGTGCGTACGGGGAGGCGGGCGGTCTCGAACCCGGCGTGCGACAGGCGCCGCAGCACGTGCTCGGCGACGACGTCGGTGCGGGAGTGGGCGGAGGGGCTGCCGGTGAGGGCGAGGAGCTTGGGCACGGGGTGTTCCGTTCTGGCGGTCAGGCGGTGGTGGTGGAGGCTCCGGACGGGATGCCGAAGGAGGGGTCGGGGACGGACTCCGGGCTGATCAGCCGGGACGGCACCCCGTCGGGGCCGACCGGGACCTCGCCGTCGACGGTGACCCGGCGCAGGGTGCGCTCGTGGTCGTCGGAGTCGTCGACGCCGTAGTGCTGGGTGGCGCGGTTGTCCCAGATCGCGACGTCGCCGGTCCGCCACTGCCAGCGGACGGTGTTCTCGGGGCTCTCGATGTGCGCCTGGAAGAGGTCGAGGAGCGTACGGCTGTCACGGCCGGTCAGGCCCTGGATCCGCTGGACGAAGTTGCCGAGCAGCAGGGTGCGTTCCCCGGTCTCGGGGTGGACGCGGACCACCGGGTGCTCGGTGAGGAAGGCGGTCGAGGTGAACACCTCGCGGTACTGCGCGAGGGCTTCGGGCAGGGCGTCGGGCCTGAGGGCGGCGTAGTCGTACTCGTTGGAGTGGAGGGCGCGCAGACCGTCGGCGAGGGCGCGCAGCGGTTCGGGGAGGTGGGAGTAGGCGGTGGCGGTGTTGGCCCAGAGGGTGTTGCCGCCGTACGGGGGGACGGTGACGGCGCGGAGGATGGAGAAGGCGGGGTAGGCGGGGACGAAGGTGACGTCGGTGTGCCACTGGTTGGCGCGGGCGCCGTGGTGGGAGTCGATGCCGAGGGCGTACCGGCCGTCGGCGGAGGGGACGGTGGGATGCGCGACGGGCGTCCCGAGCAGCCGGGCGAA
The DNA here is from genome assembly GCF_055575555.1 of Streptomyces sp. NPDC034085. Lineage (NCBI taxonomy): Bacteria > Bacillati > Actinomycetota > Actinomycetes > Kitasatosporales > Streptomycetaceae > Streptomyces > Streptomyces sp. NPDC034085. The sequence goes on from NZ_JBVISL010000007.1 coordinate 152,176, forward strand.
GGCCTCGTGGCCGGCCTCGTCGAGGTGGTCCTGGCCGCGGAAGAAGACGACCTTGTGGGCGAGGAGGGCGGCACGGATCTCGGCGACGGTCTCGGGCGCGAGGGCGCCGCCGAGCCGTACGCCGCCGATCTCGGCCCCGATGCGGCCGCCGAGGCGGGTGACGGTGATGGTGGCGGTGGTGACAGTGGTGGCGGTGACCGTGGTCATGAGGACTCCCGGGAGCGGAGGAAACGTGGGGGCGCACCCGCGGGTGCCCGCTCCCGGCTGCGCGGAAGGGGGCGCCGGCGGGGCGCAAGGGTGTGGACGAATCGGCGGATACCGCCGGGTGGCGCGGGACGGCTCAGCGGAGAGCGGTGACGCGGAGGCCGGGGCGGCACAGGGCCGGGCGGCTCGGGGTGCTCAGGCCCCGATGAGGGCCGGACAGCGGCCCGGACACGCGGCCGCAGCGGTGCGGGGGCCGGAGGTGTGGAGCCGCGGGGCGAGGTGCGCGTTCGCGGTCATGGGTCGGAGCCTGTCAGCGCCCCCGCCGGGGGTCAACCCCGGCCGGGGGGTCCCGCGGGGTACGGGTGCATGCCAGCTGACCTGGCCTTTCGCCCTGGCGGGCGGCCGAAAACGCCTGGCCGGATTTCACGGGCCCGCAACGCGGCCGCCATGCCGGCGGCCTCGCGGGGCCGGGTGTGCCGCTACGCGGGCCGCACCCCCTGCCCACCCCCTGCCCGCCCTGCGCCGCTCCCTGAGGCCGCGCCCCGCATCCCCTGACGTTCCGCCCCGGACCCCACTCCCCGAACGCCCGCGGGGCCGGTTCCGGCCTCGTGCGTTGCGGAAGGGACGGGGGAGGGCCCGGGGCTCATGTGCGAGGGGGAGATCACATCCGATGGTTCTGGTCTCGGTTGAGCGGCCCCCCCTAGCATTCGAGCCATGACGGTCCTGCCTGACGACGGGCTCTCCCTGGCCGCCGAATTTCCTGACGCGACACATGAGCAGTGGCAACGCCTCGTCGAAGGCGTACTGCGCAAGTCGGGCAAGGAAGTATCCGGCGAGGCAGCGGAAGCAGCGCTGTCCACCACGCTCGAGGACGGGCTCACCACCCGCCCCCTGTACACGGCGCGCCCCGACACGGACGGCCCCGACACCGGTTTCCCCGGGTTCGCGCCCTTCGTACGGGGCGGCACCCCCGAGGGCACCAGCGCCTCCGGGTGGGACGTGCGCCAGCGCCTCGCGGGCAGTGATCCGGTACGGGTCAACGAGGCGGCCCTCGCCGACCTCGAGAACGGCACCACCTCCCTGTGGCTGACCGTCGGCCACGGCGGCATCCCGGTCGGGGGTCTGGGCCGGGCCCTCGACGGGGTCTACCTCGACCTCGCGCCGGTCACCCTCGACGCGGGCGCCGCGTACGCCGACGCCGCGCGGGCGTTGCTCGCCCTGTACACGGAGCGGGGCATCAGCCCCGAGGCCGCCCGCGCCGCGCTCGGCATCGACCCGCTGGGCCACGAGGCCCGCACCGGCGAGGCCCTGGACCCCTCGCCCGCCGTCGAGCTGGCCCGCGAGGCGGCCGCGTCCTGGCCGGGCGTGCGCGCCCTGACCGTCGACGCCCTGCCCTACCACGAGGCGGGCGGCTCGGCCGCCGAGGAGCTGGGGCTGTCCCTGGCCACCGGGGTCGCGTACCTGCGCGCCCTGACGGAGGGCGGACTGAGCGCCGAAGCCGCCTTCGGGCAGCTGGAGTTCCGCTACTCGGCGACCGCCGACCAGTTCCTGACCATCGCCAAGCTGCGGGCCGCACGCCGCCTGTGGGCCCGGGTCGCCGAGGCCTGCGGCGCCCCGGAGGCGGGCGCCCAGCGGCAGCACGCCGTCACCTCGCCGGTGATGATGACCCGCCGCGACCCGTGGGTGAACATGCTGCGGACCACCGTCGCCTGCATGGCGGCGGGGGTGGGCGGCGCGGACTCCGTCACCGTGCTCCCCTTCGACAGCGAACTGGGCCTGCCGGACGCCTTCGCGCGCCGCATCGCCCGCAACACCTCGACCATCCTGCTGGAGGAGTCGCACCTGGCCCGGGTGATCGACCCGGCGGGCGGCTCGTACTACGTGGAGCAGCTGACCGACGAACTGGCCCACGCGGCCTGGGAGTTCTTCCAGACCGTCGAGCGGGCGGGCGGCCAGGCCGCCGCGCTGCGCTCGGGCATGGTCGCGGAGCGGCTCGCGGCCACCTGGGCGGCGCGCTCGAAGAAGCTGGCCACCCGCCGCGAACCGGTGACCGGGGTCAGCGAGTTCCCGCTGCTGTCGGAGAAGCCCGTGGTCCGCGAGCCGCTGCCCGCGGCGCCGTCCGGCGGCCTGCCCCGGGTGCGGCGCGACGAGGCGTACGAGGCGCTGCGCGCCCGCAGCGACGCGCACCTGGAGGCCACCGGCGCCCGCCCGAGGATCTTCCTCGCCGCGCTGGGCCCGGCGTCCGCGCACACCGCGCGCGCCACCTTCGCCTCGAACCTGTTCCAGGCGGGCGGCATCGAGCCCGTGCACGACCCGGTGTCCGTGGACGCCGCGAGCGCCGCCGAGGCGTACGCGGCGAGCGGCGCGGACGGCGTGGCGGTGCTGTGTTCCGGCGACGCGCTGTACGCGGAGCAGGCAGAGGCGGTGGCCGCCGCCCTGCGCGGGGCCGGCGCGACGACCGTGTTCCTCGCGGGCAAGCCCGGCACCTGCGCCGACGCCGTGGACGAGTACGTGTTCGCCGGCTGCGACGCGGTCGCCGTGCTGTCCTCCGTACTCGACCGGATGGGAGTCGCCCAGTGAGCATCCCCGATTTCTCCGAGCTCGCCCTCGGCACGGCCCCGAGCGGTGCCACCGAGGACCAGTGGCGGGCCGCGGTGAAGGAATCCACCGGGACCGCCACCGGCGACCTGCTGTGGGAGACGCCCGAGGGCATCGGCGTGCAGCCGCTGTACACCGGGCGGGACCTGGAGGGCCTGGACTTCCTGGGCACCTACCCGGGCATGGCGCCGTACCTGCGGGGCCCCTACCCGACGATGTACGTCAACCAGCCCTGGACGATCCGGCAGTACGCCGGCTTCTCCACGGCCGAGGAGTCCAACGCCTTCTACCGGCGCAACCTGGCGTCCGGCCAGAAGGGCCTGTCGGTGGCGTTCGACCTGCCGACGCACCGGGGCTACGACAGCGACCACCCGCGCGTGACGGGCGACGTCGGCATGGCCGGCGTGGCGATCGACTCGATCTACGACATGCGCCAGCTCTTCGACGGCATCCCGCTGGACAAGATGTCGGTGTCGATGACGATGAACGGCGCGGTGCTGCCGGTCCTCGCGCTCTACATCGTGGCGGCGGAGGAGCAGGGCGTCTCCCCCGACAAGCTCGCCGGGACCATCCAGAACGACATCCTCAAGGAGTTCATGGTCCGCAACACCTACATCTATCCGCCGAAGCCCTCGATGCGGATCATCTCCGACATCTTCTCCTTCACCTCGCAGAAGATGCCGCGCTACAACTCCATCTCCATCTCCGGGTACCACATCCAGGAGGCGGGGGCCACGGCCGACCTGGAGCTGGCGTACACCCTCGCGGACGGCGTGGAGTACCTGCGGGCCGGCCAGGGCGCCGGGCTGGACGTGGACGCCTTCGCCCCGCGCCTGTCGTTCTTCTGGGCGATCGGCATGAACTTCTTCATGGAGGTCGCCAAGCTGCGCGCGGCCCGCCTGCTGTGGGCGAAGCTGGTCAGCCAGTTCGACCCGAAGAACGGCAAGTCGCTGTCGCTGCGCACGCATTCGCAGACCTCCGGCTGGTCGCTGACCGCGCAGGACGTCTTCAACAACGTGACCCGTACGTGTATCGAGGCGATGGCGGCGACCCAGGGGCACACGCAGTCGCTGCACACCAACGCCCTCGACGAGGCCCTCGCCCTGCCGACGGACTTCTCGGCGCGCATCGCCCGCAACACCCAGCTGCTGCTCCAGCAGGAGTCGGGGACCTGCCGGTCGATCGACCCGTGGGGCGGCAGCGCGTACGTGGAGAAGCTGACGTACGACCTGGCGCGTCGGGCCTGGCAGCACATCCAGGAGGTCGAGGCGGCCGGCGGCATGGCGCAGGCCATCGACGCGGGCATCCCGAAGCTGCGCGTGGAGGAGGCCGCCGCCCGTACGCAGGCGCGCATCGACTCCGGCCGCCAGCCGGTGATCGGCGTGAACAAGTACCGGGTGGAGAACGACGAGCAGATCGACGTGCTCGTGGTCGACAACTCCTCGGTGCGCGCCCAGCAGATCGCCAAGCTGCGCCGGCTGCGCGAGGAGCGCGACGAGTCCCGCACCCAGGACGCGCTGCGCGCGCTGACGAACGCCGCCGAGCGCGGGGCCGGCCAGGGCCTGGAGGGCAACCTCCTCGCGCTGGCGGTGGACGCGGCGCGGGCCAAGGCGACCGTCGGTGAGATCTCGGACGCACTCGAGAAGGTGTACGGGCGGCACGCGAGCCAGATCCGTACGATCTCCGGTGTGTACCGCACCGAAGCAGGCGAGTCCCCGTCCGTGGAGCGCACCCGTGCGCTCGTCGACCGGTTCGAGGAGGCGGAGGGCCGCCGTCCGCGCATCCTGGTCGCCAAGATGGGCCAGGACGGCCACGACCGCGGCCAGAAGGTGATCGCGACGGCCTTCGCCGACCTGGGCTTCGACGTGGACGTCGGCCCGCTGTTCCAGACCCCCGCGGAGGTGGCCCGCCAGGCCGTCGAGGCGGACGTCCACGTGGTGGGCGTCTCGTCGCTGGCGGCCGGCCACCTGACCCTCGTCCCGGCGCTGCGCGAGCAGCTGGCGGAGGAGGGGCGCGAGGACATCATGATCGTGGTGGGCGGGGTCATCCCGCCGGCCGACGTCCCGACCCTGCTGGAGATGGGCGCGACGGCGGTGTTCCCGCCGGGCACGGTCATCCCCGACGCGGCCCACGACCTGGTGACGCGGCTGGCCGCGGATCTGGGCCACGAGCTGTAGGCGGGGGCCGGACATGCCCCCGAAGATCGACGTCGACGTGTACGTGAAGGGCGTGCTCGACGGGAAGCGCGCGCACGTCGCGCGCGCCATCACCCTGGTCGAGTCCACCCGGGCGGACCACCGCGCCCTGGCGCAGCGGCTGCTGACGGAGCTGCTGCCCCACGCGGGCAGGGCGCGCCGGATCGGCATCAGCGGGGTGCCGGGGGTGGGCAAGTCCACCTTCATCGACGCGTTCGGCACGATGCTGACGGGCCTCGGGCACCGGGTCGCCGTCCTCGCGGTGGACCCGTCCTCGACCCGTACGGGCGGCTCCATCCTGGGCGACAAGACCCGGATGGAGCGGCTGGCCGTGGACCCGGCCGCCTTCGTGCGGCCCTCGCCGTCGGCGGGGACCCTGGGCGGGGTCGCCAAGGCCACGCGCGAGTCGATGATCGTCATGGAGGCGGCGGGCTACGACGTGGTCCTCGTGGAGACGGTCGGCGTCGGCCAGTCGGAGACGACGGTGGCGGGAATGGTGGACTCCTTCCTGCTGCTGTCGCTGGCCCGTACGGGCGACCAGCTCCAGGGCATCAAGAAGGGCGTCCTGGAACTGGCGGACGTCCTCGCGGTGAACAAGGCGGACGGCCCGCACGAGCGCGACGCGAAGGCCGCCGCCCGGGAGCTCTCGGGCGCACTGCGCCTGATGCACCCGGCGGACGCCGCGTGGACCCCGCCGGTGCTGACGTGCAGCGCGCGCGAGTCGGCGGGCCTGGACGAGGTGTGGAACCGGCTGGAGCAGCACCGGACGGTCCTGGAGACGGGCGGCCGGCTGGCGGCGAAGCGGGCCGCGCAGCAGGTGGAGTGGACCTGGTCGATGGTCCGCGACGAACTGTTGGAGCGGCTGCGGGCGGACCCGGCGGTACGGGAGCTGGCCCCTTCGCTGGAAGCGGCGGTCCGGGCGGGTACGGTCACCGCGACGTCGGCGGCGGACCGGATCCTGGGGGCGTTCGGGGGCTGACCCGGCCCGCGTGCGGGCCGGGTCGCCGGGGCCGCACGCGGGTCAGCCGTCGGTCGGGGAGCAGCCCAGGGACACGTGCTGGAGCAGGTCGGTGCCGCGGAGACGGCCTCGGTCCGCTTCGATGAAGATCTCCTCCAGTTCCGTCAGATCCGCCAGGGGTGTGATGTCGATGTTCCCCTCCGCGCTGAGATCTCCGACGAACTGGCAGAACGTCAGCCGGGGAAAGAGGGCCGGCAGCCGCTGGATGGCCCTCCGGAGGGCTCCGTCCCCGGTGCTGGAGAGGTGCAGACTGATCACACTCGGCAGGATCGCGTCCGCCGGGAGCGTGTCGAGCGACGCGGCGGGCACCGTGAGGGAGTCAAGGGGCAGGGCGCGGATCTCCTGCCAGTCGGCGTCCGACACCGGAGCGGACGCCGGGTTGAGCGCCAGGTGGCGGAGTTCGGAGAAGGTCCCGAGCCCCTCGATCGCGTGCGTCCTGGCGACCCCTCCGGAGACGGAGAGGGCGCTCAGGGGGGCGTTCGGGGGGAGGTCCCGCACGGTCCAGGCCATGCCGACGGGACCGTCGATGCTGAGGGTCCGCAACTTTCCCAGCTCTGTCATCGCACGCAGGTCGAAGTCCGTCCGGGAGGTGCTGATGTTCAGCTGCTCGATCGGCAGCCCTCCCATCGCGGAGAGGTCCGCCAGGTTCGGGCAGTCGTGGAGGGAGAGGCCACGCGGAGCGGTCTCCGCCGTCAGGAACGTCAGATCGGCCGCGGGAAAGCGCAGGAGCACAAGATGGGTGGGGCGACAGCCGTCGAGGAAGTCCGCCAGGGCTTCCGAGGACACACCCCGCCTCACGTCCAGGTTGGCCGGACGGAGCCCGATGCGCTCCAGCTGCTCCAGTTGCTCATCGGACTGGACGGTGTAGAGGAGGCCGCCCGGCTCCAGGCGGGCGATGATCTCGTCCGCGTAGTCGCCGAGGTCGAAGCGCGACCATGCCCATACGAGCTGGGAACGGACGGGCGTGAAGGGATGCCGGGCGAACTGGGCGAGGAAGGGAACCGCGGCCGGCGACGCGACGTGTGAGGCGGTGATCACCACGTGGTGGGCGTCCCCCGGGGTGAGACTCGCGGGGCCCGGGAGCAGCCCCAGGACCAGGGGGCCGACCTCGGCCAGGGCTCGGGCCTCCTCCTGGTCCCGTGGCGGAATGAGGGTGGCCGCGCGCGATTCCACCTCCGCGCGCACGTCCGGGGCGAGGGCGGTGGCGTGTTCCAGGCAGGCGGCGGCGAGCAGGTAGACGCGCGCCCTGGTGCGCCGGTCGGTGGAGCGGTCGCCCAGGGCGAGCAGGTCCCGGAAGACCGTCACGCGTTCGCCGGGCCGGGCGAGGGCGACCGCCATGCGGATGACGTCCTCCCACTGGTCGTCGGCGGCGTGAGCGGTCAGCAGGCCGAAGTCGCCGTCCTCGACGGCGGCGCGGGCGCCGAGGAAGTCCTGGAAGGTGCGGTGGACGAAGTCGACCGTGCCGGGGGCCGGTTCGCGGAGCAGGCCGCTGCGCTGGAGGAAGTGCTCGAAGACCTCCGGCGCCTCCCCCAGGGCCGCCGCCTCGGGGACGGCGGGGAGGGCGCGGGCGATGATGCCCTCGGCCCTGGAACGGTCCATCTCCGTACGGCCGTTCTTGATCAGCCAGTACGCGAGGCGCTGGAGCAGGTCGAGCTGCGGCTCCTCGCGGAGGTCCGGGACGCGCATGTCGCGCTCACGGTCGCGGCGGCTGAGCAGCATGGAGAGCGCGGCCTCGTAGAGGTCCTTGCGGCCGTGCGGGAGATAGCCCCGCCGGTCCCGGTGGAGGGCGCAGATCAGGCCGCACATCAGGGGGTTGGTGGCGAGACGGCCGAGGTCGGGCCCCAGGCGGACGGCGGTGAGCAGCTGGGTCTCGTACGAATCCAGCTCCTCGTCCTCGTCCGTGCCCCGACGGGCCGCGGCATGCCAGCGCTTGATGAAGGTGGCGATCTCGGCGGGGCCCATCGCGGAGAGGGCCAGCTCGGTGAAACCCTCCTCGGCGAGCCAGTCCATGCCGACGGCGGAGGGGCGGGAGGTGAGGAGCCAGCGGTTGTTGCCGTCGTACAGGTCCATGAGGTCGCGCAGCCAGGTGCGGGTGCGGCCGCGCTCGCGGTCGGGGACCTCGTCGATGCCGTCGATCAGGACCAGCCCGCGTCCGGCGGCGAGGACGCGGTGCGCCCAGCCCTCGGGCTGGCTCCCGCCGAGCGCGCAGCCGGCGGCCGTGAGGAAGTCACGGGGCTCGGGAAGCCGCCCCCCGTGGCGGGTCAGCGTGCGCAGCGGCAGCACGAAGGGGATCCGGTCCTCCAGGTACGCCATCTGCGGCGGGAGGTCCTGTCGGGCGGCGGATACGGCCAGCCACTGCACGAGGGTGGTCTTGCCGGAGCCGGCCTCGCCGCGCAGCAGGACCCTGGAGCTGCGGGCGAGAGCCTCGTCCGCGCGCTGCGGGCCCTCGGCGAGCGCTCGCAGAATCCACTCGGCCCGGGCCGGGTCGACGGGGCCGTCGACGGCGAACACGCCCGAAGGCGCGTCGGCTCCGGCATCCGGGTCCAGGTCGCTCGCCGGAATCATCCGCATCCCCGGCCGCACCGACGCCTCCAGGCTCAGGTACGCCGCGTCCAGCGGCCACCGGGTCGGGGAGTTGCCCAGGTCGATGCCGTAGATGGTGAGCTTCGCGTGCCTGCGCGCCACGTACGGGAGGTACTCCTCCTCGAACGCGGCGTCCCGCGCGCCCGGGAGGGGGTCCCGGCGGATCAGTTCGTCCACCTTGGCCGTCAGCTCCGCGATGCCGCGCGTCTGTGCCACCAGGGCGTGGGCGATAAAGGTGGAGCGCTGCGTGAAGAAGTGCAGGATGTGCAGGCAGGCGGCGTCGAGCAGGCGCTCGTAGAAATACGTGGCGTCGGCGCTCAGTTCGCGCTCCGGCCGGTCGGCGGCGTCCCGTAGCGCGCGGGCGAACGCGGCGGCGCCGAGCCGGACCGCGTCCACGTCGCTGATCGTGAGGTCGCCGAGGGCGTGCAGCGTGGCGGCGAGAGCGTCGGCGACGGCCTGTTGTTCGTCGGATGCGACGGGGCGTTCGCCCGTGCGCAGGGCCTGGCGGACCAGCTTCGCCGCCAGGGTGCGCAGGTCGGACTCCGTCAGGGAGCGCTTCTCGCCGGTGAAGGAGACGTAGCCGGAGATCCGGATCGGCTTGTCGACGAGGCCGGCTCCCGGGCCTTCGGCGACGAAGAGCTTCCTGACGAGCGGGCCGATGGCGGCCGAGGCCAGCCGCGTGCCGATGATCCCGGGCTCCATGTCTGCGTCCCCCCGCGGCGTCATGTCCGTTGCGGAGATCCTATGGGGCCCGGGGCCCGGGGCGCGGCCGCCCGGGAGACTACGCGTCGACCAGGGCCGGGTCGGGGGTGCCGAGGGCCGCGCGCAGGGCCCGGGTCCGGGCGGCGGGGTCGGTGGCGGACAGGAGCGCCGCGAGCACCGCGATACGGGCCTGGCCGGCGCGCAGCGTGCCGGTCGGGACGGCTCCGGCGGCGACGAGGTCGACCGCTCCGCCGTGCGTGTAGATCTCGGTGACCGGCCCGGCCGCGACCCGGGTGGTGAGGGCGACGAGCACGCCCCGGGCGATGGCGGCCCGTACGGCTTCGACGATCTCGGGGGTGGCGTTGCCCGCGCCGGTGCCGACGAGGACGATGCCCTGGGCTCCGGCCTCGACGGCGGCGTTCAGCAGCAGCGGGTCGCCGTCGGCGTGGTGCATCACCATGTCCACGCGCGGCGGCAGCTCCGGCATGGCGGGCAGCGCGAGCGGGGCGGGGCGCTCGGCCTGGCGCAGTACCGTGACCTTGCCGAAGCCGATCTTCCCGAGCAGTTCCTTGGAGGGGTCGGCGAACGCGTCCAGGGCCACCGCCTGGGTCTTGACCGTGCCGCGGGCGGCGTGCACCCGGCCCGCGAAGGTGATCAGTACGCCCAGGCCGCGCGTGGTCGCGGCGGTGAGCAGGGCGTCGTAGAGGTTGCCGGGGCCGTCGCCGTCGGCGGAGCCCATGGGCAGCTGCGAGCCGGTGAAGACGACGCTGCGCGCGTCGTGGTGGTGCAGGTCGACCAGGAAGGCCGACTCCTCCAGGGTGTCGGTGCCGTGGGTGACGACGATGCCGTCGACGCCGGGGTCGGCGAGGACCTCGTGGACGGTGCGCAGCAGGGTCAGCTGGTGGGCGGTGGTCAGGCGGGGGCTGTTCACGCTGAACAGGTCGACGACCTCGACGGTGATGCCCTCGGGCAGCGGGGCGGTGGCCATGACCTCGCGTCCGTCCGCCTCGGCGGCGAAGCCCGAACCCGTCCACCGGCTGGCTATCGTCCCGCCGGTGCTGATGACGACGATGCGCCCCATGGCCACCCTTCCGTTTGCGCGTGCGGACCCCCGGACGGGGTTCGTACAGATTTTCTGGAGAGGGCAATGATAGTGAGATCTACGCGCAATGCGATTGCGCGTTTCAGCCCCCCTGTAACAAACGCTGCGTGATAATTGCGCGATGGACGCGATTGACCGTGAAATCTTGCGCGAGCTTCAGAGCGACGGCCGGCTCAGCAACCAGGAGCTCGCCCAGCGCGTGGGCCTGACCCCCTCCCCGTGCATGCGCCGCGTGCGGCAGCTGGAACAGGACGGGGTGATCCAGGGCTACCGGGCGGTGATCGACCCGGAGGCGGTCGGGCGCGGCTTCGAGGTGCTGGTGTCGGTGGAGGTCCGCCGGGACCGGGAGGCCGTCGAGGCCTTCGAGGCGGCCCTCCAGGACATCCCCGACGTCGTCGAGGCCTACCGCCTCTTCGGCAGCCCCGGCTGCCTGCTGCGCATCGCGGTCGCGGACCTGCGCGCGTACGAGCGGCTGTGGATCGAGCGGCTGACGGCGCTCTCGGGGGTCACCGAGGTCAACTCCCAGATCATCATGAAGCGGATCAAGGAGCCCACGGGCCTGCCCGTCTGACCGGGCGTCAACCGCGCGGCCGGCGGATATCGGTGTGCCCCCGGGGCCGGACGCCGGGCGATAACCCGCCAATAAGGCTCCCGCATAGCTTCTGGAATCCAGAACGGACGCTCATACCAGAAGGGGGTGCCGCATGGACTTCCGGCTGCTCGGGCCGATCGAGGCCAAACGGGGAGGCGGCGCTACGATCCCGCTCTCCGGTTCGAAGGTGCACACGGTGCTCGCCGCGCTGCTGCTGTCCGAGGGACGCGTGGTCTCCGATGCCCGGCTCAGCGCGCTCCTGTGGGGGTGGGACCCGCCGGCCACGGCGAGCGCGCAGATCTACACGTACATGTCGAGGCTGCGCAAGCACCTCGGTGAGGAGATCGAGATCGTCCGGCGCCAGCCCGGCTACGTGCTGCGGGCGCCCGGGGCGTGGATCGACCTGCACGAGTTCACCCGGCTCGACCGGCTGGGCCGTGAGGCCCTCGCCGAGCGGCGCTTCGAGGAGGCCGGCTCGCTGCTGCGCGACGCGCTGGACCTGTGGCGGGGCACCGCGCTGGCCAACGCGACCGAGCAGATGATCGAGGCCGAGCTGCCCCCGCTGGAGGAGGCGCGGATGCTCGCGCTCGAGAGCCGGATCGAGGCCGACCTGGCCGTCGGCCGGCACGAGCAGGTCACCGCCGAACTGACCGGGCTGGTCGCCGAGCACCCCGTACGGGAACGCCTGCGCGCCCAGCTGATGACGGCCCTGTACCGCTGCGGGCGGCAGGCCGACGCGCTGCACACCTACTACGAGGGGCGGGCGGTCCTCGCCGACCAGCTGGGCGTGGACCCGGGCGAGGCGCTGGGCTCCACCTACCAGGCGGTGCTGGGCGGTGGCCTGGGCTTGGCCTCGGCCGCCCCCGCGCCGTCCGCCGCGGACGGCGCCCCGGCGGTCGCGGCCCCGGCCTCGGGCCGGGCCGGCGCGCCCTCGACGCTGCCGGCGCCCTACGGGGAGTTCACCGGCCGGCGCACCGAACTGGCCGCGCTGCGCGAGCGGCTGACCCGCGACGACGGCCGCCCGCGCCGGCTGCTGGTCACCGGCATGGCCGGGGTGGGCAAGACGGCGCTGGCAGTGCGCGCGGCCCAGGACTGTGCCGCGCGGTACCCCGACGGACAGCTGTACGTGGAGCTGTGCCACCCGGACGGCGCTCCGAAGGAGCCCGCCGAGGTGCTGGTCCGGCTGCTGCGGGCCCTCGGGGAGCCGCCGCCGGCCGCCGCCGCTCAGGACCTGGAGGAACTGGTGCGGCTGTACCGGACCCGGACCTCGGGCGCCCGGCTGCTGCTCGTCCTGGACGGCGCGATCGGCGACCGGCAGGTGGCCCCGCTGCTGCCGGGCGGCCCCGAGTCGGCGGTGCTGATCACCAGCCAGGCCCGGCTGGCGCGGGTGGCGGGCGCGGACACCACCGCGCTGACGCCGCTCGGCGACGACGAGGCCCTGGAGCTGCTGGCCTCGCTGGCCGGCCGGGACCGGCTGGAGGCGGACCCGGACGGGGCCGACGACCTGGTCGCGTACTGCGCGGGGCTGCCGCTGGCCCTGTCGGTGACCGGTGCCCGGCTCGCGGCGCGCCCGCACTGGCCGGTCTCGCGCATGGCGGCCCGGCTCGCCGATCCCGACGTCCGGCTGGGCGAGCTGGCGTACGGCGACGTGAGCGTGCGCGAGGCGCTGGTGCACTGCGTACGCCGGCTGGGCGGACCCGAGCTGGCCGCGCTGACCGGGCTGGCCGACTGGGACGGGGAACCCTTCTCCGCCCAGTACGCGGCGCTGGTGCTGGGCTCGGCGGAGGAGGAGGCGGAGTCCGCGCTGGACGCCCTGGTGGACTGCGCCCTGATGGAGCTGTCCGGGCTGGACGCCCAGGGCAGGCCGCTGTACCGGTGCAACGACCTGGTGCGGCTGCTGGCGGCGTCGCTGACCACGCGGGACGCCTTCCCCTCCGCGGTGCGGTGAGCGGGCCGGCCGGGCGCCGGGGCGGCCCCCACGCTCACCAGGAGCTGTGGGAGCGGTGCTGGAAGGTGCCGGCCGGCCGCAGGGCGGGCTCGATGGTCTCCCGCACGATCGTCCACACGTCGCCGACGACCCGCTCGCGCGGCGGGCGGGGCGACTGGGAGAGCGCGTCGGCGGCGATGGCCCAGGCCGACGCGACGGCGGCGGTGGCCCGTACCTCGGCGGAGGGCTTCGCGGCCTTCGCCCGGGCCCGGCCCACGTCGATGCGGAACGCGAGTTCGGCGGCCTGGGCGAGCTGGACCCCGCGGATGAACCGGGTGACGGGGAGCGCGAAGACGGCCGGTGACAGCGGGTGTTCGTAGACCCGGCGGACCCAGGTGGAGAACCGCATCCGCTCCCGCTCCTCCCAGCCGCCGCGCGCGGCCGGGCCCGGGTCGTCCTGCTCGACGGCCTCCGCGATCTGCGTGAAGTACGCGTCCAGGTCCTGCCGGGTCAGGCCGAGCAGCCGGCCGGGGGCGGCGAAGGACGGGTCGCCGGCCGGGGAGCCGGAGGACGGCCGGCCGTGGAGGGCGTCGTCGGCGATCAGCTCGTCGACGGGGAGGAAGGACTCGATGGTCATGGCGCTACGGGCCTTTCGCTGAGGCGGTACCGGGACGGTCGGCTGGGGACGGGGAGCGTGGCGGGTTCAGAGGGCGGTCGTGCGGTCGGTGTGGTGGTGGACCGGGCCGTGCGCGGCGGGTCCCGCCGGGCGGGCCAGCGCCACGGCGACGCCCTCGAAGACCGGGAGGTCCTCGACGGTCCAGGCGGTGGTCCGGCCGCGGTGGGTGTGGGTGACCCGGACCGGGCCGCTGCGGGCCGGATGGGTTTCCAGCAGGCCCAGTTCGACGCCGGAGAGGCCGAGGCCGGTGGCCTTGACCACGGCCTCCTTGCGGGTCCAGATCCGGTGGAAGGCCGCGTCCCGGCCGGGGCCGGGCGGCAGTGCGCCCAGGTGGGCGCGTTCGGCGGGGGTCAGGTCGGGATCGGTGGTCGCCGAGCCGCGGACCGGGCGCAGGGCCTCGGCGTCGATGCCGATCGCGGGCCCCGCGCCGAGCACGAAGACCCCGCAGCCGTTCGTCCGGCTCATGCTGAGGGCGAGCGGCACCGACGGGACGACGAGCCGGGGCGGACCGTGACTGGCGTCGCCGCAGCCGGGACAATCGTCCCGGCCGAGCGCGATGTCCCGGGGTTCGAGGGCGAACAGCGCCCCGAGGGCCCGGCGGGCGGCGGCGCGGGAGCGGACGAAGGCCGCGGCGTCGCGTTCGGCGGGCAGGGACAGCGCCCGCCGGAACTCTTCGGTGTCCAGCAGCGGCAGGTCGGCCGGATCGGTCTGCTCCGGCGGACGCCACCACCAGACGTGGGCCTCCCCCTGGGCGCCGAGGGCGCCGGCCGCGGCCATCGCCGCGCCGTGGGCGGGATCCTCTTCTCTCAATGCCATGAAAATCCTCCCCTCTTCTCCCCCGTCGGATGGTGCGGGACCTGCGGCTGAACTCGGGGTCGACCCGGTACAAAGCCGCCCCATAAGCATTCGGCGGGCAACTATGTCCCGCCTATACCTATTTCCCCGGACCGTGCGGGAGCGTTTTCCATAGGAATGGGATAGAGCACGTCCGGAAACTGACTCGGGTCAAGGCTCGTCTACCCGAGGAATTCCTCCATGCCCCGTACCCGGGAACACACCCTCACTCTTTCCGCGACCGGTACGACGCCGGACGCCGTCACCCTCACGGACGCCGAGCGCGACGGGCTGAGCGCCCTGGCCGCGGAGGTGCTCGAGTCCACTCCGGCACTGATCGACGATCCGGCATGGCTGGACACCGTCCGGGACGCCTCGGCGATGCTGCCGCGCACGGTCCTCACGGCGCTGCGCCGGTTCCGTCACGACGCCGGCCCGGACGCGGTGCTGCTGCTGCGCAACGTTCCGGTGGTGGCGAACGACCCGCTGCCGGAGACCCCGGCGGTGCCCGGTTCCGTGGAACGGGTGCCGGCCGTGGCGTCGGCCCTGGTCACGGCGGCGATGCTGCAGCTCGGGGAGGTCATCGCCTACCGCAGCGAAAAGACCGGCGCCCTGGTCCAGAACGTCGTTCCGGTGCCGGGGAGCGAGAATTCGCAGAGCAATGCAGGATCGGTTCTTCTGGAACTCCACGTCGAGAACGCCTTCCATGACAACAAGCCCGACTACGTGGGCCTGCTGTGCGTGCGCGAGGACCCGACGGGTGACGCGAAACTGTGCACGTCCTCGATCCGGCGGGCCCTTCCGCTGCTTTCCGGGCACACGGTCTCGGTCCTGGCCGCGCCGCGGTTCCTCACCGAGCCGCCGCCGTCTTTCGGCGACCTGAATTCCGTCACTCCGGCGCACCCGATCCTGGTCGGGGACCCCGAGGACCCGAACATCCTGGTGGACTTCGCCGCGACGCACCCGCTGGACGACGAGGCGGCGGACGCCATGGGCGAACTGCGCGAGGCGCTCATGCGGACGATGTCGGCCCTGGCCCTGCGGGTCGGTGACCTCGCGGTGGTGGACAACCGGCTCGCCGTGCACGGCAGGACCTCCTTCACCCCTCGTTACGACGGCCAGGACCGCTGGCTCCACCGGGTCTACGCGCACCTGGACCACCGGCGCAGCCGCGTGGACCGCAAGGGCGGCGGGGCGGTGCTCAACTGACGCCCGCCCCGCACGCACCCAAGGCCGGAGGGCCGGCCCCCACCAGGGGGCCGGCCCTCCGGCCGTCGAGCCGTTACTGGCGCGAGCCGATGACGTCCGCGGGGCGGCCCGTCAGGGCGAGACGGCCCGGGACCAGCGTGGCCAGGACGGTGAGGACCGCCGCGAAGCCCAGCACCCCGAGGTACATCCAGGGGTCGATGGACGGGGACGCGGAGCCCGTCATCCCGACGCTGAAGGCGGTGAGCACCGCGAAGGCGATGCCCGTGCCCAGCACGGCGGAGATGATGACCACCAGGGCGCACTCGATCCGGAGCATGCCCATCACCTGGCGGCGCGTGGTGCCGACGAGCTGGAGCAGGGCGAACTCGCGGATCCGGTCGGAGACCGACATGGCCAGCGTGTTGACCACGGCGATCGCGGTGAAGGCGATGATCAGGCCCATGGCCACGTAGTTGACCTCGGCGTTGGACTGCTGGACCTCGGCCTGGAGGTCCTCGACCTGGTCCCGGTCGAGCACCCCGACGCCGGGCAGCGGCCCCACGGCCTTCTGCAGCTCGGCGCGGCCGGGCTTGCCCTCGCCGGCGGTCTTGACCAGCAGCGAGGAGGCCAGCGGGTTGTCGACGTGCTTGACGACCAGCTCGTGGGACATGGTCAGGTCGCCGAAGCCGAGCCCGCGGTCGTAGACGGCCGCCACGGTCAGCTCGGTCTCGGTGCCGTCGCCCAGGGTCAGCTTGAGCTTGTCCCCCGGCTTCTTGCCCAGGTTGTCGGCCGCGACGTCGCTCAGCGCGACCGACCGCGCCCCGAAGCCGTCCAGGGTGCCGGCGCTGACGCCCGGGTCCCAGGTGCGGGTCAGGCCCTCGGTGGAGACGCCCTGCGCCGGGTACTTCTCCAGGCCGACGCGCACGGAGGTGCGTACGACCTCGGTCACCGCCGACACGCCGGGGACCCGGCGCAGGCTGTCCGCGGCCTGCGCGGGCACGCCGGGGCCGGCCGAGCCGACGACCCAGTCCGCCTTGTTGCCGGCCTTGGCCTGGGCGGTGGCGGCCGCGCCCATGGTGGTCTGGACGAAGAACACCGTGCAGGCCATGCCGATCAGCAGGGCGAGCGGGGTGACGGCCGCGGACAGCCGCTTGGTGTTGGCGCGGGCGTTGGCCGTGGCCAGGTAGCCGCCGACCCGGGAGGCCTTGAGCGGGACACCGAGGACGGCGACCGCGATCCGGGCGATCAGCGGCCCCAGCAGCGAGACCGCCACCGCGAGGACGACGACCGACAGGAAGGTCACCGGGGTCGAGGCCGGCTCGCTGCGCAGCGCCGCGAGGACCACGAGGAGGACGACACCGCCGGCCAGGAACGCGGCGCCGGCGCCGAGCCGGCCCCAGGCGAAGTTCCGCTGCTCCATGGCCGCCTCGGACAGGGCCTCGGCGGGACGGATGCGGGCGGTGCGGCGGGCGGAGATCCGCGCGGCCGCCCAGGCGCCCAGCAGGGCCGCGCCGATGGCCGCGAAGAACGGGAAGACGCTGAAGGTGACTTCGAGGGTGTCGGGGATCGCCTTGAAGCCGACGAACTTGCCGTGCAGCCAGTAGGCGATGGGCAGGCCCGTGACCGAGCCGAGCACACCGGCGAGCGCGCCGACGATCAGTGCCTCGCGGCCGATGAGCTGGCGGACCTGCTTGGGCGTCGCCGCGATGGCGCGCAGCAGGGCCAGTTCGCGGTAGCGCTGCTGGATGGACAGGGCGAAGGTGCCGACGACCACGAGGATCGCGACGAGCAGGGAGGTGCCGCCGATGGCGCCGCCCATGGAGACGAGCTTGATCCGGGCCTTGGCCGCGTCGAGGAACTCGACCGGTCCGCGCTCGCCGCCGGTGACCACCTGGGCGCCGGTGCCGGCGAGGGCCTTCTCGACCTGCGCGGCGAGGTCCGCGGTGGACACGCCGGGCTTGGCGAGCACGCCGACCACCGCGGCCTGGCCTTCGCGGCCCGACAGCCGCTCGGCCTCGGCGTCCGAGAAGAACAGCGAGGTCTGCTGCTCCAGGTCGCCGCCGGCGGGCGCCGCGATGCCGCTGACCCGGTACGTGCGCGGGGAGCCGGTGGCCTGGACGGTCAGCTCGGTGCCGGGCTTGATGCCGGCCCGGCGGGCCAGTTCGCGGTCGACGACGACCTCGTCGGCGCCGGCCGGGGCGGCGCCCTCGGCCAGGGTGAAGGGGGTCAGGGCCGCGGAGGTCCAGGAGTGGCCGTAGGAGGGCTTGCCGTCGACGCCGGGGACGACCTGCCCCTTGGGGCTGACCGCGTACGCCGGGAAGGTGATCTCCGGCAGTGCGGCCTGGACGCCGGGCAGCGAGCCGAGGGTGGCGGCGGTGTCGGCGGGGAGCCAGACGCGCTCGCCGAGCGGCTTCTCCTTCGCCTTCGTCTTGGTCTTGTCCCCCTTGTTCTTGACGGTGACCTGGTGGACGTTCTGGTCACCGCCGACGATCACCGGGGCACCGGCGTAGCGCTCGGTGCCGATCGTTCCTCTCAGGCCGGTCTCCAGCAGGATGCCGCAGGCGGTGACGAGCGCGGCGGCGCAGAAGAGGGCGAGGAAGGCCCCGATGAAGCCGCCCTTGCGGGCGCGCAGGGTCTGCAGGGCGTATCGCAGCATCAGGCCCACGCTCCCAGGTGGGTCATGCGGTCGGCGACGCGGTCGGCGGTGGGGGCCTGCATCCGGTCGGCGATCCGGCCGTCGGCGAGGAAGAGGACGGTGTCGGCGTAGGAGGCGGCGACCGGGTCGTGGGTGACCATGACCACGGTCTGGCCGGTCTCGTCGACGCAGGACCGCAGCAGGGAGAGGATCTCCTTGGCGGTCACGGTGTCGAGGGCGCCGGTGGGCTCGTCGCCGAAGATGACGTCGGGACGGGTGATCAGGGCGCGGGCGATGGCCACGCGCTGCTGCTGGCCGCCGGAGAGCTCGGCGGGCCGGTGGGTGGCGCGGCCGCCCAGGCCCACGCGCGTGAGGATCTCCTCCAGCCAGGCCGCGTCGAGGCGCTCGCCGGCCAGGCGCAGCGGCAGCTCCACGTTCTGGCGCACCGACAGCGCCGGAATGAGGTTGAAGGCCTGGAAGACGAAGCCGATGCGCTGGCGGCGCAGCTTGGTCAGCTGGGTCTCGTTCATCCCCCCGAGTTCGGTGTCGCCGATGAAGGCCTTGCCGCTGGACGGCTTGTCCAGGCCGGCCGCGCAGTGCAGGAAGGTCGACTTGCCGGAACCGGAGGGTCCCATGACGGCGGTGAACGAGCCGCGCTCAATGCCGACCGAGACGCCGTCCAGCGCGCGCACTCCGCGCCCGCTCTTTCCGTACTCCTTCACGACACCGTCCAGGCGCAGCGCGAACCCGGGGGATCCGGTGCTGCTCTGCCCACGGAGGCTGTTCGTCTGGGTCCGCATGCGCGACCAGTCCTTCCAATGCGTTTGAGGGGGGGTGTGTCGGCAGCCCCGTCCGCCCAGGGCGGCGGATGCAACACGCCGATCCTTGGGGGCGGATCTATATTCGCTCTACGCGGGAAGGCCCCGGGCGCGCGTTTCCGGCCGGGGGCGGTGCCCTCCGGCCGGATCCGTGCGGTCCGGGGCGGTTCAGCGGGTGGTGCGGGTGCGGCGGCCGCGGGTGAGGCGGTGGACGAGGGCCGCGACGGTGGCGGCGGCGCACAGGGCGTAGGCGGCGACGACCCAGGCGGCGGGGGTCCGGCCGGCGCCGAGGCCGTGGACCAGCCCGGCGGCCCAGCCGGCGTACGCGAGCCCGTGGAGTATCCGGAAGGGGCGGATCCAGCGGCGGGTGGCGAAGACGCCCCGCCACAGGCCGGTCAGCAGGGCGAGTACGAAGAGCTGGGCGGCCAGGGTGCCGAGGTCGACGAGGAGGTCCCCGCTCCCCCAGCCGAGCACCGCGTCGGCGGCGTCGATCCTCTCGCCGGCGACCTTGACGCCGATGTGGACGAGCAGGAAGCCGACGCCGGCCAGGCCGGCCGCGCGGTGCAGGAGCTGCGCGAACTGCCGCCGGCCGGGGGTGAGTACGTCGCGGAAGACGGTGGCGAGGCCGAGCATCACGGAGCCGGAGAGCGCGACCAGCGCGAAGACCCCGGCCATCCGGTCCAGGAACTCCTGGACGGCGCCGCCGGCGAGGGGGCCCGCGCACAGCAGCAGGGCGACGACGGCCAGCCCGCCGGTGACGGCCCCGGCCCCGGGGGCGGGCGTGTGCGGGGGCCCCGGCCGGACGGGGGCCGGGGCGGTGGCTGCGGCGGCCGTGGGGGCGGCTGCGGCCGGGGCGGCGGGGGTGGCGGACTGGGCCATGGGGAGCTCCGGAAAGGGTCGGTCCTCCGTGCGGGGAGGTCGGCCGGGCCGGGCCCGGGCCCACGGGGTGGGATCCGGGCCCGGAGCCTGGTGGTGGACACGGCGTCCCTGCCGGGACGGGGCCCCGGCAGCGCCGGGCAGGTGGTTACGCCGGGCGGTGGCGGTGGACCGGGCCCAGGGGGGAGCCGTCCACCGGGCGGGCCAGGGAGGCCGACCAGTTGCCGTCCAGGTCGAGGTCGTCGATCTGCCAGCTGCTGACCTCGCCCTGGTAGCCGTGCTCCACCTCGACCGGCCCCGCCGTGCCCGGGCTGACGTCCAGGGCGTTGAGGTCGATGCCGAGCAGCCCCAGCCCGACCCCCTTCAGCACGGCCTCCTTGCGGGTCCACACCCGGTGGAAGGCGGCGGTGCGCTCCGGACCGGCCGGCAGCGACAGGATGTAGGCGTGCTCGGCGGGGGCGAGCACCACACTGGCGAGGGAGCCCGACTCGACGGGCCGCAGCGCCTCGACGTCCACGCCGATCCAGTCCCCCGCGTGCAGGGCCAGCACCCCGCAGCCGCTCGTGCGGGTCAGGCTCACCGCGAGCCCGACGGCGGGGCTGGCCACGGCGGGCGGGCCGTGCTCGAGGTCTCCGCAGCCGGGGCAGACGCGGCGGCCGAGGGCCACCGTACGGGCCTCCACCCCCAGCAGCGCTCCGATGGCGCGCCGGGCGCCGGCCCGGGTGCGGACGAAGGCGGCGGCGTCCTTCTCGGCCCGGTAGCGGCGGGCGCGCACCTGCTCGACCTCGTCGAGCAGGTCGAAGTCCGCCTGGTCCACGCGGTCCTCGAGCGGCCACCACCACACGTGCGCCTCGCCCGTGGCGCGCAGTCTCGCGGCCTCCCGTGCAGCCGGTCCCGGCACGGGCAGTACACCGGTCGTGGCGGTGTGGTCGATGCGGCCGCGCACGGCGGTCAGGGTCTGGCTCGTCATCGGGTCCTCCTCTCCCCCTTGAGGGCGTTGTCAGGTCAGTCCGCCCAGGCGCAGGAGCAGGTCCTTCACCTCGGTGGCGTGGTAGCGGGGCCGTTCCTCGGACGGGTCCGAGCACAGCAGGACGGGGGCGTCCCGGTCGTCGCCGGGCAGCCGTCCGTGGCTGCCCCGGACACAGCCCGGGTCGAGGGGCACCACCTGGAGCGGTGCGCGCATCCCCGCCTTCTTCTTCAGCACCGCGAGCGCCGCCTTCGCCTTGGCCGCCGGATCGGCGGGGTCGAAGAACAGCTCGGCCGGGTCGTAGCCCGGCTTGCGGTGGATCTCGACGCCGCGCGCGAAGTCGGGGGCGCGCTGGTCGTCGAGCCAGTAGTAGTACGTGAACCAGGCGTCGGGTTCCGACACGGCGACGAGCTCGCCGGCGTTCGGGTGGTCGATGCCGTAGTCGGCCTGCTGGGTCCGGTCCCAGACCTCGTCGACGCCGTCCAGGGCCTTCAGTACGTCGCGCACGCGCGGGATGTCGGCCGGGTCGGCCACGTAGACGTGGGCGGCCTGGTGGTCGGCGACGGCGAACGCCCGGGACGTGTAGGGGTCGAGGTACTCCATCCCGCGCTGGGCGTAGACCGACAGCAGTCCCTCGCGGCGCAGCGCGCGGTTGACGTCCACGGGCCGGCTGACCGGTGAGATGCCGTACTCGCTCAGCGCGACGACGGTGGTGCCGCGCTCGCGCAGGGCGTCGAGGAGCGGGCCGAGGGCGGCGTCGGCCTCGCGGGCGGCCCGGACGGCCTCGGGGCTGTCGGGGCCGTACCGCTGGAGGTCGTAGTCGAGGTGCGGGACGTAGATGAAGGACAGGTCGGGATCGCGGGTGTCCGCCACGTGCAGGGCGGCGCCGGCGATCCACCGGGTGGAGGTGAGCGAGGCGGTCGGGCCCCAGTAGTTGAAGAGCGGGAACTCGCCCTGCCGGTCGGTAAGTTCGTCGCGCAGGGCGTCCGGGACGGTGTAGCAGTCCGGGGCCTTGCGGCCGTCGTAGTGGTAGACGGGCCGCGGGGTCAGCACGGTGTCGACGTCCGCGCCCATGGCCCACCACCAGCACAGGTAGGCGGTGGTGTGGTCCGGGTCGTGGCGGCGGGCGGCCTGCCAGACCTTCTCGCCCCGGACGAGGGCGTTGTGCTGGCGCCACATCATCACTTCGCCGTGGTCGCGGAAGTACCAGCCGTTGCCGACGGCCCCGTGTTCGCGGGGCAGGGTGCCGGTGGTGAGGGTGGCCTGGACGGTGGCGGTGACGGCCGGGAACACCGTGTCGAGCGGGGCGGCGAAGCCCTGTTCGCCGATGGCCCGGACGTTCGGCATGTGCGGCAGCAGCCGGGACGTCAGGCCGACCGTGCACAGGACGGCGGTCTTCTTCCGCCGGGGGGAGGGGGTCATGAGCCGGGCTCCTTCTGCGCGGCGGGGGCCGTCGGGGTCAGGTCGAGGGGGGTCAGCCCGAGTGCGGTCAGCTCGCGGGCCGTCCAGGAGAGTTCGGCGGCGATGCCCCGGGCGAGGCCGGCCGCGCCGACGGGCCGCGCGTCCTCGGGCAGCACGGACCAGGTGTACGTCTCCACCTCGATGTGGTCGGTGACGGCGTGGTCCCCGCCGAACAGCGCCCGCAGGGTGTCCCGCAGGACCGGCGCGGTGGAGGCCAGCGGCGGGGCGGGTTCCTCGTGCAGCGGCACGTGGTAGTGGATGCGCCAGGGGGCCTTGCCGGGCAGGGCTCCGGCCAGGGCGGGGCCGAGGTCGTCGGAGCCGAGGAGCGCGGAGCCGTCCGGGCCGGCCTCGCGGGTCTGGTGCAGGAAGCGCGGCTCGGCGAAGGCGGCCAGCGCCTCCCGTACGCGGGGGTCGTGCGGGTCGGCGGCCTCCAGGGCGCTGGAGGCCTGGAGCTTGACCACCTGGAGCCCGGCCGCCAGCAGCCGGCCGACGGCGGTGCCGGGCTCCTCGTGGGCGACGGCGAGGTGGCAGGCGTCCAGGCAGAGGCCGATCCGGTCGTGGTCGACGTCGGACAGCACGTCGATGGCCTGCTCGGTGGTCTCGGCGACGCAGCCCGGCTCGGGCTCGACGGCGACGCGCACGGTCCGGCCGGTCTCCTCCTCGATCCGGGCGAGGCCGGCGGCGAGTGCCTGGAGGTGGCGGGCGGCGGCGGCCGTACGGGTGCGCGACCAGGCGGTGCGCCAGGCCAGCGGCAGGGTGGAGACCGAACCGCGCTCGGCGTCGTCGGGCAGCAGTCCCGCCAGGATCCGGGCCAGGTTCAGGGTGTAGTCGAGCCGGGCGGGCTCCGACCAGTCCGGGTAGTACACGGCCCGCTTGACCACGGGGGCGTGGAAGCCCCGGTAGGGGAAGCCGTTGAGGGTCACCGTCTCCAGTCCGCGCGCGGTGAGCTCCCCCCGCAGCCGGGTGACGGCGGCCGGGTCGGCGGCGAGGGCCGCCGCGGCGTCCACGGGCAGCCACAGGCCGAGGCCGACGACGGGTTCGCCGGCAGCCCGGCGGACCGGTTCGGCGTACGTGTCGAGCTGGGCGGTGATCCCTTCCAGGGTTTCGGCCGGGTGCACGTTGGTGCAGTAGGCGAGGTGGACGGCCGTGCCGTCGGGGTGGCGGAAGCGCATCAGGCGGTTCCTCTTTCCTGATCAGTTTCCGCCGCGGGCGATGGAGTTGCCCGCGTAGAGGCCTGCGGCCTGTACGTCCGTGTACCCGTCGAGGCCGAGCCGGCCCGACTGGCCGTAGAAGGCCACCGGGTTGCGCCACAGCACGCGGTCCACGTCGTCCTCGTCGAAGCCGGCGGCGAGCATGGCCTCGGCGGTGGCGCGGGTGAGCAGCGGGTCGCTGTGGCCCCAGTCTGCGGCGGAGTTGACGAGGATCCGCTCCGTGCCGTGTTCCTCGAGGACGGCGACCATGCGGTCGGGGGTCATCTTGGTGTCGGGGTAGATGGAGAAGCCCATCCAGCAGCCGGAGTCGCGGACCTCGCGGACGGTGACCTCGTTGAGGTGGTCGAGGACGACGTGCCCGGGGTCGATGCCCGATTCGCGGATCACGGCCAGGGAGCGGCTGGTGCCGCCGGCCTTGTCGCGGTGCGGGGTGTGGACGAGGGCCGGCAGGCCGAACTCGACGGCGAGGGCGAGCTGGACGGCGAAGGCGTGGTCCTCGGCCTCGGTGACCGTGTCGTAGCCGATCTCGCCGACCGCCACGACCCCGTCCTTGGCGAGGTAGCGGGGCAGCAGGTCCAGGACGGGGGTGCAGCGCGGGTCGTTCGCCTCCTTGGGGTTGAGGCCGATGGTGCAGTGGTGGCTGATGCCGAACTGCGCGGCGCGGTAGGGCTCCCAGCCGAGGAGGGCGTCGAAGTAGTCGGTGAAGCTGGCGGGCGAGGTACGGGGCTGGCCCAGCCAGAACGCGGGCTCGACCAGCGCGCGCACGCCGGCGGCGTGCATCGCTCGGTAGTCGTCCGTGGTGCGGGACGTCATGTGGATGTGCGGGTCGAAGATGCGCATGGTCGGGCTCCGGTCAGGGGTCGGTGGTGGCGTCAGTGGTCGGCGGGCGCCGGTGGTGTGGCCGCGGAGGCGTCCCGGGGCGCCGCGGTCCGGTGGACCGGGGCGGTCACGGCGCCAGGGACCACAGGTCGGCCGGTACGGCGCGGTCGGCGGCGCGCCGCTCGGCGGCGAACCCGTGCGCCATGCGGGCCAGTTCGGCGTCGCGGCGTTCGTTCAGGCCGGCGACCTTGGCCAGCGGGATCCCGGTGAACAGGCACTTGAGGACGGCCTGGCGCCAGCGGTACTGGTCGAGGTGGGCGCGGGCGTAGGGGCCCAGCGCCGCGGCGATGAGCCGGTTGTCGTTGGTGCGCACGGCGTCGTCGGTGAGGTGCACCGCGCGGTCGCCGACCGGCAGGAACGGCAGGGCGCGCAGCACACCGCGGCGTTCGGCGGCGTCGCCGTGCGCGTACCGCTCGGCGGCCTCCCCGGCCAGGGCGGCGCCGGTGGTCCCGTAGCGGGTCAGGGCCAGCAGCAGCACGGTGCGTACGGCGTCCTCGACGGCCCAGTCGGCCCAGCCGGGCAGGGAGCCGCGGCCGTACTCGCGCCCGGCGGCGGGGAAGCGGCGGTCCAGGGCGGCGGGTCCCTCGGCGGCCACGGCGTCCACGGCGGCGGTGAGCCGCAGGCGGTGTTCCTGGTCGAGGACGGAGCGCAGGGACTCCCGGAGGGTGCGCAGGGTCAGGGCGTCGTGTACGGCGCCGTCCGCGCTCGCGGCTGCTGCGGCGGGCGGGGCGAGGGTGGGGGCGGTCATACCGGTACGGCCTCCTTCTGTGGAGCCTGCTGCTGCGGGCGCCGGCCGGCGGCCGCGTGCAGGAACGCGATGCTGTGGCGGGCCGACTCCGCTCCGGCGTGGCTGTGGCGCGGGAGTTCGACGGAGACGAGCCCCTGGTAGCCGGCGTCGGCGAGGGCGCCGAGGACGGGCGGGAAGTCGATCTCCCCCTCGCCGAAGGGGAGGTGTTCGTGGGTGCCCCGGCGCATGTCCTCGATCTGGACGTGGGCGAGGCGGTCGGCGGCCAGGGCCACGCAGTCGGCGACGGGCCAGGGCTCCAGGCACCGGCAGTGGCCGAGGTCGAGGGTCAGCCGGAAGCGGTCCGGCCGGCCCAGGGCGGCCAGCAGCCGGCGGTAGCCGGTGAGGTCGGCGACGAGCATGCCCGGCTCCGGTTCGAAGGCCAGGTCGATCCCGGCGTCCTCGGCGTGGGCGACGGTCTCGGCGCAGCCGTCGACCAGCCGCTGCCAGGCCTGCTCGCCGGTGGTGCCCGGGTCGGGGGCGCCGCTCCAGAAGTGCACGGCTCCGGCGCCCAGTTCGGCGCCGATGGCGACGGCCCGGCGCAGCAGGCCCAGGCGCAGCCGCCGGCCCTCGGGCTCGGCGGACAGCAGCGTGGGGCGGTGCTTGCGGCGCGGGTCGAGGAGGTAGCGGGCGCCGGTCTCCACGACGACGGCCAGGCCGGTGGCGTCCAGGGCGCGGCGGACCTCCTCCACGCGGGCGGCGAGGTCGGGGGCGTACGGGTCCAGGTGCTGGTGGTCCAGGGTCAGCGCAACGCCCTCGTAGCCGAGGTCGGCGAGCAGCCGCAGGGCGTCGCCGAGCCGGTGGTCGGCGAGGCCGTTGGTGCCGTACGAGAACCGGAGCGCGGCGGGGCCGCTCATGTCGGGGAGACCTTCCTGGCGAGCCGCCGCACCAGCGGCAGGGCGGCGGCGAGCGGGACGGCGACGCGGGGGGCGCCGGCCCGGGCGGCAAGCGCGGCCTGGAGGGGCAGCAGCGCGTGGATGCCGGCGCCGACGGCCCGGCGCACCTCGGGGGCCGCGGGGTGGCGCACGGCCGCCGCGAGGGCGGGGCCGTAGCCGGCGCCGTACAGGGTGAGGGCGGCGCCCTGGGCGGGGCCGGCGGTGCGGGTGAGGGTGGCGGCGGCCGCGGCGGCGGACGCCAGCGCGGTCAGGGCCGCCTCGTGGGGCGGGGCTCCGGCGACCTCGTGGCGGCTGAGCCGGGTCAAGGCCAGGGTGTGGCCCGCGACGGCGGCCGCGGGCGCGAGGGCCGCCCGGGCCGGTCCGGGGCCGGTGCCGTGCAGGACGTCCAGGGCCCGGGCGGCGGCCATCACGGCGGGACCGAGCGGGGTGTTCTTGGCCCCGAGGTCGTAGGCCCACACCGCGGCGGCCAGGGGCAGGGTGCGCCGCAGGACGGTACGGGGCCCGCCCGCGAGGGCCGCGGCGCCCAGGCCTGCGGCGGTGAGCGCGGCGGCCGTGGTGAGGGCGGCGCGGGGGCTGATCCGGCCCGACGGGAGGGGGCGTTCGGGCCGTTCGAGGGCGTCCTGCTCCCGGTCGGCCCAGTCGTTGAGGGCCATGCCCGCCCAGTAGAGGCAGACGGAGGAGCCGGCCAGGCCCAGGGTGCGGGGGCCGGTGCCGCGTCCGGCGGCCAGGGCCCCGGCGAGGACGTCGCCGGGGACGGTGATCGCGGCGGGCGCCCGCAGCAGCTCGGCGTAGGCGCGCAGGGTGCGCCGGGCGCGGAAGGCCCGGCCGGGGAAGGGCGGCAGGCGCAGCGGTCCGGCGGAGGCTTCGGAGCCGGGGCGGGCCGTCCGCCCGGCCGCGGCGGCGGTCGCCGCGGGGCTCACGGCGGGACCCGCTGCCGGGCTCACGGCCGGGCCCCGGTCAGCGGTCGCGGGCGGGACGGGGCGGCGGCGGGGACGGCTGGGGCGGTGGCCCAGGTACGCAGGGCCTCGTACTGGAGGGTGAGGTTGTGCTCGGTGGAGCCCGCCGGGTCCTTGAAGAAGAAGCCGAGGGCGGCCAGCGCCCCGGCCTCGCCGCGGCGGCCCGCCAGCGCGGTGAGCCGTACGAGGTCCAGGACCAGCGGGGCGGCCAGCGCCGAGTCGCAGCCCTGCCAGGTGAACTGCATCGTCATGCGGACGCCGAGGAAGCCCTCGAAGGAGATGTGGTCCCAGGCGGTCTTCCACTCCCCCATCTCGGGGACGTTGTCGATGTGGACCTGGCCCTCGACGGCGTGGCCGACGGTCTCCTCGAGGCTGCGCTGCTTCGACTCGGTCTTGGAGCGGGCGGCCGCCGGGTCGGCGAGGGTCGCTCCGTCGCCGCCGCCGAGCAGGTTGGTGCCGGACCAGGAGCGCAGGCGCAGCGCGCGCTGGGTGAACATGGGCGCGAGGGCGCTCTTGACGAGGGTCTCGCCGGTCTTGCCGTCGCGGCCGGCGTGCGGGACGCGGCGCAGCCGGGCCAGTTCCTCCAGGGCGGGCAGGGCGGCGCCCGCCGAAGGGGTGAAGTTGACGTAGGAGAAGCCCGCGGTGAAGGCGGCGTAGGCGTAGAGGGAGCTGGCGGGCAGGGTGACCGTGCCGGCGGCGAGGCCCGCTTCGAGGGCGGCGAGGTCCAGGAAGGCCGGGTCGGGTTCGGGCAGCGGCTCCGTGGAGGAGACGTTGACGACGACCACCTGTTCCAGGGCGTGCCGGTCGCGGAAGGAGGCCATGTCCGCCGCGAGGCGGGCCGCGGTCTCGGACTGGGCCTCGCCGGCCCGCGGGGATCCGTCGCGGATCTCCAGTTCGGCGGCGGCCAGCGGGGTGTCCAGCGCCTTCAGCACGGACGCGGGCAGTACCCCCGCGTCCACGAGCTGCCCGGCCCTCGCCGCCAGCGGGGTGTCGACGACGTCGTGGCCGCCGAACACCAGGTCGGCGAGGGCCGGGAGGGGCGCGTCACGGAAGGGGGCGGTCTCGGTGACGCACCCGACGGGGGAGGCGGCACCCGCGACGATGGCGGCGGTGCCGGCGACGGCGGCCGTGGCGACCGAGCCTCGCGCGCCGACCATCCAGACGCCGATTCGGGGTGCTGATCCGGTCGTGTCTCGCATGGTGTGCCAATCCTCCTGAGCCGAAAGGAACGTGGGGGCCGGGATGTGGGGGGTCCGGGGCCGGTCCGGCGGACGGGCCCCGGCGGGGGTCACTTGCCCAGGTCGGCCGGGTGGGGCCAGACGTCGAAGGCCGCGGTGACCTTGGAGTCGGAGCGGCACAGCCACTTGGCGGTGACCTTGTTGACCACGTGCCTGGGCAGGTGCTTGTTGTCGTTGGCGTCGTTGACCGGCTTGCCGATCGACTGGAGCTCCCAGGCCGTGCCCGCGAGGCGGTTGATGTGGGCCCAGAAGCGGCGGTCGATGTTCAGCAGCTGGAAGGACTGCAGGTAGGCGTGCCAGCGGTGGTAGGCCTGGGTGGGGGTCGGCGGCGTGTAGTTCATCATGTGGACCTTGTTGCCGGCCGGGCGGCGCGGGTCGAAGAGGGTGCCCTGGCCGAACTCCTGGAAGGCGAAGACCAGACCCTTGGGGTCGTGGCCGTACCACTTGTCGTAGACCTTCTTCTGCTCGCGGGAGAGCAGTTCGAAGTGGGCGCGGTTCGGCTGGATGATCTCCATCCAGCTGCGCGGGTAGCGGCCGCCCTGGCGGGTGGCGAGCCAGGCGTCGTACGACTTGGTGAACCCGCCGAAGGGGGCCGTGATCGCGGCGACCGCGGCCTTCATCTCCGCGGTCGGCGTGTAGTACGACATCTCGTCGTAGTCGTACCAGAACTCGCTCGCCCAGCGGTCGCCCACCAGGCCCTCGACCTTGGGGAGCTCCGGGCGGTGGCGGCCGTGTGCGGCGGCCGGCGCGGCACCGACGAGGCCGACGGTGGCGGCGGCCCCGGCGACGCCGAGGGCGGTCCGCAGGACGCTCCTCCGGTCCATGGAGTTGAGCGGCATGGTCGTGCTCCTTCAGGGTCTGGCGCGGATGCGGACGGGCATTCGGGAGACTGCGATGACCTGTACTTTTCCGTGGCCGGCTATGGCCGCTCTATACGTCCCGTACGTCCGCGCGAGCTGCGGGAACGCAGCCGCGCAGGCCCCCGGTGCGGGGGCCTGCGCGGGCTGGAGCGGCGGGCCTGCTACGCGTCGAGCGGATTGCGGCGCAGGGCGGGCGAGAGCAGCGCGATGAGGGCGGTGAGGCCCATGGCGGCGCTGAGCCCGAGGACGGTACGGGTGGGCCCGAAGGCCTCGAGGGCGAAGCCGGCGGCGACCGGGCCCGCGGCCATGGCTCCGCCGCCGACCAGCATCGCTAGGGAGTTGGCCCTGCCCCGCATCCGGTCCGGGGCGACGCGGACCATGAAGACCCCGCCGGCCACGTTGAAGACGCCGCCGACGTACCCGCTGGCCGCGAACAGGGCGCCGAGGGCGAAGGGATCGCGCAGGACCGCGACGGGCACCATCAGCACGGTCCAGACGGCCAGTCCGCCGAGGACCAGGGCGCGCAGCGAGAACCGGGTGGCCCACCAGCCGCCGCTGAGGGCGCCGACGAGTCCGCCGGCCCCGCTCAGGGACAGGACGAGGCCGATCTCGAACTGCGATCCGTGGTTCTCCTGGATCCCGGTCATGACGGCGAGGTTGAGGCCCTGGAAGAGGACGTTGGAGACGGCCACGGCGGCCATGACGGCGCGCAGGAAGTGCTGGCGCCACATCCAGACGAGCCCCTCCTTGACGTCCGCGAGCAGGTCGGGGCGCGGACCGGTGCGTTCGGTCTGGAGCTTGCCGCGGACCCCGAACAGCAAGGCCACGGAGGCGAGCTGGCCGGCCAGCGCCGCCACGTAGGGGAAGGAGGCACCGAGGGCGACCAGGCCGCTGCCCAGCGGCTGGCCGGCGATGGCCGCGCCGCGGGTCCTCGCCTCGTTTCCGGTGAGGGCGGCGGGCAGCTGCCCGGCGGGGACGACCGCGGGGACCGCGGCCCGCTCGGCGAGCTGGTGCAGGACGCCGAGGGTGCCCTCCACGAAGGCTGCGGCGAGCAGGGCCCACAGCCAGACGTGGCCGCTGAGCAGCAGGGCGGCGACGGCTCCCGCGACCAGTGCCTGGCCGAGGCCGGCGCCGAGCATGATCCGGCGCCGGTCCCAGCGGTCCACGAGGGCGCCGCCGGGGAGCTGGACGAGGAGCTGCGGGAGGAGCAGGGCGGTGCCGACCAGGCCGGCGTCGCCGGGTGAGCCGGTGAGCCAGAGGACGGTGAGGGGGTAGGCCACCGCGGTGGCCCGCCCGGCGAGCAGCGACAGTCCGGCGCCGCCCCAGAGCAGGGAGAAGTCCCTGTTCCGCCGCAGCGGCACGACCTCCGTCGCGGCGCCGCCGCCGGCCTCGGATCCGGCCTCGGCGCCGGCCCGGGATCCGGACCCGACGTCCGCTCCGGCCTTCGGGGCGGCCGTGGCTCGCTCCGCGGGCCCGGTGTCAGGGGTGTCCCCGGCGTTCGCGGTGCCCTCGGCCTGGTGCCACGGGAGGACCGCCGGGTC
Organism: Streptomyces sp. NPDC034085; assembly: GCF_055575555.1. Taxonomy (NCBI): domain Bacteria; kingdom Bacillati; phylum Actinomycetota; class Actinomycetes; order Kitasatosporales; family Streptomycetaceae; genus Streptomyces; species Streptomyces sp. NPDC034085. The sequence continues at coordinate 182,917 of NZ_JBVISL010000007.1, forward strand.
CGTCACCGTCTTCGGCGGCGGGGTCACCGTACGGCCAGTGCGGGACGCGGCCCGGCGAGGTCGTCCGCGGTGTCCCGCGGACCGGAGTGGGTGTACTCCAGCACGGCCATGGCGCTGTGCATCTTGTTGGTGGCCTGGGCGAAGGCGATGCTCCGCGGCCCGTCCAGCACCTCCGCGGTGACCTCCTCGCCCCGGTGGGCGGGCAGGTCGTGCATGAAGACCGCCTGCGGACTGTCCTTCCACAGGTCCTCCGTGACCTGGAACGGGGCGAAGACCTCCCGCCAGTTCGCGTCCGGCTTCTCCGTGCCCGTGGTCTGCCAGCGCGTCGTGTAGACGACGTCGAAGCCCCCGGGCAGGGCCTCCATGTCGTGCCGCTCCGCGAGCACGGCGCCCGTGCGCCCGGCCCGCGCCAGCGCCCGGCGCGTGATGGAGGGGGACAGCCCGTAGCCAGGCGGGGTGCGGACCTCGAAGTGGACGCCCGGGAACCGGGTGAGGGCCAGGGCCAGGGCGGCGGCGGTGTTGTTGCCCTCGCCGGCGTACAGGACGCGCAGCCCCTCGATCCGGCCGAAGTGGCGCAGCAGGGTGGTGAGGTCGGTGAGGGCCTGCGTGGGGTGCTCCTCGGCGCTCATCGCGTTGACGACGGCCATCCGGTCCTGGGCGGCCCAGCCGCGCAGCTCGGCTTCGGGGCCGGCGGTGCGGGCGACGAGGACGTCGAGCATCCCGGACAGGACGCGGCCGGTGTCCTCGACGGACTCCCCGGTGTTCAGCTGGAGGTCGCCGGGGCCGTAGGCGACGGTCCGGGCGCCCACGCGCAGCGCTCCGGAGGAGAAGGCGGTGCGCGTGCGGGTGGAGGTCTTGGCGAAGTAGATGCCGGCGACGAGGCCTTCGAGCGCGTCGGAGCCGGTGGCGGTGCCCGCCGAGAACTCGGCGCCGCGTTCGACGATCCGGAGCAGGTCCCGGTCGGTGAGGTCGTCGATGGAGATCAGGTGGCGGGCGGGGCGGCGGCCCTGCCGGTCGGTGGTGTGCGGGTCCATCGGATCAGCCCTTCCGGGGGTGGTGTGCGCCGTCCTGGCGGGCGGCGGCTTCGAGCGCGGTGGCGGTCTGGGCGACCGTGTGGTGGCGCAGCGCGGTGGCCAGGTCGAGGGCCAGGCCGTGCCGGCGGGCGGTGACGAGCAGCGGTGCCACCAGCAGCGAGTCGCCGCCGAGGTCGCGGAAGTCGTCGTGGACGCCGACCTGTTCGAGGCCGAGGACCTCGGACCAGACCTCGGCGAGCACCTTTTCCAGGTCGGTGCGGGGGGCGGTGTGGGGCAGCGGGGTCGCGGTGGCCCGGCGGGAGGCCAGGGCGGCCTTGTCGCGCTTGCCGTTCGCGGTCAGGGGCAGCCGGTCGACGACGGTGACGGTGGCCGGGATGACGGCGGCGGGCAGGACGGTGCGCAGCCGGTCGCGCAGGGCGGGGACCTCGACGGCCGCTCCGTCCGCGGGGACCACCCAGGCGGCGAGCCGCTTGCCGCCGTCGGCGGCGTCCACGGGAGCGACGAGTGCCTCCCGTACGGCCGGGTCGGCGGTCAGGGCCGCTTCGGCCTCGCCGGGTTCGACGCGGTGACCGCGGATCTTGACCTGCTCGTCGGCGCGCCCGGTGAACTCCAGGATACCGCCGGGCAGGACGCGGGCCAGGTCGCCGGTGCGGTAGATGCGGGTGCCGGGGAGTCCGTACGGGTCCGGCAGGAACGATGCGGCGGTGAGTGCGGGCTGTCCGGCGTAGCCGCGGGCCAGTCCTTCGCCGCCGAGCCAGACCTCGCCGGCGATCCCGTCGGGCACCGGCCGCAGCCGCTCGTCCAGGATCCGCAGCAGCACGCCGGGCAGCTGGGAGCCCAGCGGGACGAGCGTGCGCCCGGTGTTCGGGCGTACGTACCCGAAGGTGGCGGCGACGGTGGCCTCGGTGGGCCCGTACTCGGCGCCGAGCAGCATCCCCCCGCCGACCGCGGCGATCCGGGCGGAGACCCGCTCGGCCTGGGCGGTGGGGTAGGCGTCGCCGGCGCAGACGGTGATCCCGGCGAGGCCGCCGAGTTCGGCGTCGGTCAGCTGGGCCTCCAGCAGCCGGAGGTGGCCCGGGGTGAGTCCGACGAAGGAGTACGGGGCTCCGGCCAGCAGCAGCGGCCCGAACTCCCCCGGCTGCCAGCTCTGGGGCAGCAGGTGCACCCGCTGCCCGGTCAGCAGCGGCGCGTACAGGGCGGGCAGGCCCAGGTCGAAGCCGACCGAGGTGAACCAGGGGGCGCCGCCCGCGCCCGCCTCCGTGTAGGCCCGTACGGCCCAGTCGAGGTAGTGGGCGAGCGAGCGGTGGCTGATCTCGACGCCCTTGGGGGTGCCGGTGGAGCCGGAGGTGTGCAGGACGTAGGCGAGCCGGTCCGGGTCCAGGTCCAGGCCCAGGGGGCTGCCGTCGCCCTCGTGGGAGACCTCCGCGACGGCCAGGACCCGCCCCTCGGGCAGAATCCCGGCGAAGCGGCCGGCGTACGGGGCCTCGGTGAGGGCCAGTTCGAAGCCGAGCCCGGCGATCCGCGCGTCCGGCGTGCAGGGGTCGACCGGCAGCTGCGCCGCGCCGGCCTTCCACACCCCGAGCAGGGCGGCCACCAGCTCGGGCCCGCGGTCCAGCAGGACGGCGACCCGGGTCTCGGGGCCGGCGCCGAGCGCCCGCAGCCTGCGGGCGATCCGGTTGGCCCGCTCGTCGAGTTCCGCGTACGAGGTGCCGGAGGTGCCCGCGCCGGTGAGGGCGGTGGCCCAAGGGGTGCGGGCGGCCTGCGCCTCGAAGCCGGCGAGTACGTCGGCCGGGGTGTCGGGGTGCGGCAGGGGCGGCGCGGCCAGACGGGCCTTCTCGTAGGCGGTGGGGAAGGCGCCGGTGGCGTCCCCGCCGGCCCCGGTGCGGGCCATGTCGGCGAGCACCGCCCGGTAGAGCCCGGCGAGCCGTTCGGCGTTGGCCTTGGCGAGGGTCCTCGTACGGGAGGCGATCGACAGGTGGCCTCGGACCGGGGTGCCGACGACGAGGGGGAACTCGTTGGGGCTGTCGTCGCGGCTGGCCATGATGTCGATGAGCTCCACGTCGACCTGGTGGAAGTCCAGGTAGTGGAAGAGCACGTCGATGAGGTGGCTCTCGCCGCCGGGCACGCGCATGGCGGGCATGGGGTAGCGGCGGTGCGGCCACAGCGACACCTCGCGGGCGAACACCTCCTGGGCCATTTCGCCCCAGGTGGCGGCGCCCCTGCGGTACGGGAAGGGCACGGAGTTGAGGTACATGCCGGAGACCCGCTCGGCGCCGGCCTCCTCGGGACGGGCGTCGGCGACCATGCCGCCGCGGAACGCCCCGGCGCGGGTCAGCATCGACAGCACCTTGCTGTGCGCGGCGTGCAGGACGCTCTTGTAAGGGACCTGCGCGGCGGAGGCGAGGGCGCGCAGGCCCGGCTCGACCTCGGCGAGGTCGATGTCGACGCGGTACCGCTCGTCGGCGCCGTGCGGGTCGCCGCCCCAGCCGGTGGGGATGGTGAACTTCTCGTGGGCGTCGACCAGTTCCCGCCAGTAGTCGCGGTCCCCGGCGTCGGCCAGGGAGCGCAGTTCGCCGGCGATGAAGTCGGCGTAGCGCACCGCCGGTACGGGCGGGGCCGGTTCGGGTCGGCCGCCGGCGCGCAGCGCGTGGTAGGCGCGGAGCAGCTCCATCAGCTGGGAGTGGTAGCTCCAGCCCTCGATGACGGGGTGGCACTCGGTGATGGACAGCCACCAGCTCTCGTCGTCGACGAGGTGGACGGCCATCCGCATGAGGGGGGCGGTGGTGAGGTCGAACAGCTCCTCGCGGTCGCGGTCGGCGAACGACCAGAGGGTGGCCTCGCGTGCGTCGCGCGGCAGGTGGCGCAGGTCCTCGAAGACGCAGGGCATGGCGACGGTGCCGACGGCGTGGACCAGCTGGAGCGGCTCGCTGTAGCCGGCCATGGCGAAGGAGGTCCGCATCACCTCGTGGCGTTCGACGATCAGGTCGGCGGCCCGCTGGAACAGCTCGGGGTCGAAGGGGAGCGCGTCGCGGATCCGGAAGGAGGTGATGTTGTGGTAGCGGTTCTCGCCGCTGCGGCCGTGCATCTCGACCAGCATGCCCGCCTGGACCCGGGAGACCGGGTAGGCGTCGGTGACGTCGGCGGGCAGGGTGATCCGGTCGTCCTCGCTGATCAGGGCGAAGGGGGCGACGGGCCCGTCCGCGCGTTCGGCGGAGCCGTCGCCGGCCTGGTCGCCGAGGGCGGTGCGCAGCCGGGCGACGGTGCGGTGCTCGAAGACGTCGCGGACGCTGGTCTCCCAGCCGGCCTCGCGCAGGGCGCCGACGAGGGAGACGGCCCGGATGGAGTCGCCGCCGAGGTCGAAGTAGTTGTCGTGGACGCCGACCGCCTCCAGGCCGAGCACCTCGGCCCAGACCGCGGCGATGGAGGCCTCGGCGGCGTCGCGGGCCTCGACGTGCTCGCCGACGGTGGTGGCCTCGCGGCCGGGGGCGGGCAGGGCCCGCCGGTCCAGCTTGCCGTTGGCGGTCAGCGGGAGGGCGTCCAGGCGCAGGTAGGCGGAGGGGATCATGTACGGGGGCAGGGCCTCGGCGAGGGCCTCCTTGAGGGCGGCGGGGGCCAGGCCGGCCTCGTCGGCGCCGGCGGCGGGCACGACGTAGGCGACGAGCTGCTTGTCTCCGGGGCTGTCCTCGCGGACGAGGGCGACGGCCTCGCCGACGGCCGGCTGGGCGGTGAGGGCGGTCTCGATCTCGCCGAGTTCGATGCGGTAGCCGCGCAGTTTGACCTGGTGGTCGATGCGGGCGACGAAGTCGAGGCTCCCGTCGGGCAGGACGCGGGCGAGGTCGCCGGTGCGGTAGATGCGGGCGCCTGGGGCGCCGTACGGGTCGGGCAGGAAGCGCTCGGCGGTCAGGTCGGGGCGGCCGGCGTAGCCGCGGGCCAGGCCGGTGCCGCCGATCCACACCTCGCCGGGGACGCCGACGGGCAGCGGCCGCAGCCGCTCGTCCAGGACGTACATGGTGGTGTGGGGGATGGCCCGGCCGATGGAGACCAGCTCGGTGGCGACGGGGCCGCGGGGGGCGCCGTCCGCGGCGAGGAAGTGGGCGGAGTTGCCGACGGTGATCTCGGTGGGGCCGTATTCGGCGGCGAGGCGGGTGCCGCCGGGTCCCGCGGCGGCGGCCCAGCGCTCGGCGAGGCGGTGGGTGAAGGAGTCGCCGGCGGCGATGACCAGCCCGGCCAGGTCGCGGACCTGCGCGGGGTCGAGCTGCTGGGAGAGCAGGTCCAGGTGGCCGGGGGTGAGCTTGATGAAGGCGTACGGTCCTCCGGCGGCGAGCAGCGCGCCCAGGTCGGCGGTGTCGAAGTCCTGCGGGAGCAGGTGCACGCTCTGCCCGGTCATCAGGGGGGTGTACAGGTCGGGGACGCCGAGGTCGAAGGCGACGGAGGAGAACAGGGGCGCGCCGCCGGTGCCGGCCGAGGCGTAGGCGCCGGCCGTCCAGGTGAGGTAGTTGGCGAGGCCCCGGTGGCCGATGAGGACGCCCTTGGGCTTGCCGGTGGAGCCGGAGGTGTAGATGACGTAGGCGAGCTGGTCGAGGTCGTACGCGGCCGGCAGCTCGGCCTCGGCGGTGGCGAGCGCGGTCCGCTCGGCCGGGTCGTCCACCACCACGAGCTGCGGGCCGTCGAAGCGGCCGGCGTGCCGGGTCTGGGTGATGACCAGGCGGGTGCCGGTGTCGCCGAGCATGAAGGAGATGCGCTCGTCCGGGTAGCCCGGGTCGATTGGCACGTACGCGGCCGCGGCCCGCCAGATGCCCAGGAGTGCGGCGACGAGGTCGGGCCCGCGGTCCAGGAGTACGCCGACGGTCTCGTCGGGGCGCACGCCGAGCTGGATCAGCCGGCGGGCGAACCGGTCGGCGCGGGCGTCGAGTTCGGCGTAGGTGAGCTCGCCGGCGGCGTGCCGGACGGCGACCGCGCCGGGGGTGGCGGCGGCCCGCTCGGCGATGGTCTCGAAGACGGGCCGCAGGGCGGCGGCGTCCACGGGGGCGCCGACCGGCTCGGCCGGGCCGTCGAGCAGCAGGGCGCGCTCGGCGTCGCCGATGAACTCCAGGGTGGACAGGGGGGCGTCGGGGTGCTCGGCGGCGGCGGCGAGCAGCGCCGCGTAGTGGCCGGTGATCCGCTCGGCGGTGGCGGCCTCGAACAGGTCGGTGGCGTACTCCAGGGCGCCGTGCAGGGATCCGTCGGGGCGCTCGGCGAGGTGCATGGTCAGGTCGAAGCGGGCGATCCGGCCGACGGCGGCGACCGGGCCGACGGTGAGGCCGGGCAGCTCGGGGCTGTCGGCGCCCTGGCCGGAGGCCAGGTCGAACATCACCTGGAAGAGCGGGGTGGTGGACAGGTCGCGTGCGGGCTCCAGCTCGTCGGCGATCCTGTCGAAGGGGGTGTCCTGGTGGTCGAAGGCGTCCAGGACGGCGGTGCGGTTGCCGGCGAGCAGCTCGCGGAAGGCGGGGTCGCCCTCCCAGCGGCCGCGCAGGACGAGGCTGTTGTAGGCGTAGCCGGCCATCTGCCGCAGTTCGGGGCGGGTGCGGCCGGAGACGGCGGTGCCGACGCTGACGTCCTGCTTGCCGGTGTAGCGGCCCAGCAGCGCCTGGTAGGCGCTGAGCAGGACCATGAAGAGGGTGGCGCCCTCCTGTTCGGCGAGGGTGCGCAGCCGCGCGGCGGTGGCGGCGGGCACGTCGAACTCGGCGACGGCGCCGGCCCAGCCGCGCACGGAGGGGCGGGGCCGGTCGGTGGGCAGGCCGAGGGGTTCGGTGCCGGCGAGCTGTCCGCGCCACCAGTCGAGGGCCGCCTCGGCGGCGGGGCCGGACTGGCGGGCGTTCATCCAGGCCGCGTAGTCGGCGTACTGGACGGGCGGCTCGGGGAGTACGCCGTCCAGCGGGCCGGTGACGGTGCCCGCGGCCCGGTAGCAGGCGGCGAGGTCGGCGAGGATCAGCGGCCGGGTCAGCGCGTCGCAGGCGATGTGGTGCATGACCACGACCAGGACGTGGTCGTCGGCGGCCAGGCGCAGCAGGCGCACCCGCAGCGGGGCCTGGGCGGCCAGGTCGAACACCTCGCCGGCGCGGGCCTGGGCGAAGGCGGCCGCGGCGGCGTCCCGGTCGGCTTCGGCGACCCCGGTGGCCTCGGTGACCGCGTAGTCGACCGGGCCGGCCGGGTCGACGACCTGGCGGGGCTCGGCGCCGTCGAGGAGGTAGCGGGTGCGCAGGATCTCGTGGCGGGCGGCCAGGGCGTCGAAGGAGCGGCGCAGGGCGCTCTCGTCGAGGGTCCCGCGCAGCCGGTGGGCGAGCGGCAGCAGGTACTCGGGGCTGTCCGGGTCGAGCTGGTGCAGGAACCACAGCTGGCGCTGGCCGGCGGAGAGCGCCAGCGGCGCCCCGCGGTCGGCGCGCGGGATCCCGGTGCGGGCGGGGCCGCGGCCCGCGGCCCGGCCCGCGCGTCCGGCGAGCCGTCTGCGCAGCAGTTCCGCCCGCAGCTCGTCCTGCGTGGGTGCGGTGGGTGCGGTCACGGCTGGTACTCCCTGTGGGCGATGGCGAGTTCGGCGTGGTCGAGGGTCTCGATCTCGAGGCGCACGGCCTCCTCGACGGCGGCGGCGAGACCGGCAACGGTGGGGTGCTCGAAGACGGCGCGCAGGGGCATCTCGACGTCGAACTCCTCGTGGAGGCGGGCGATGACGCGGGCGGCGAGGACGGAGTTCCCACCGATCCGGAAGAAGCCCTGGCGGGCGCCGATCCGGCGGGCGGTGCCGTCCTCCCCGGCGAGGACCTCGGCCCAGATCCCGGCGACGATCTCCTCGACCGGGCCCTCGGGCGCGGTGTACGGCTCGTCGCGGAGGGCGGCGGCGAGGTCGGGGGCGGGCAGGGCCGCGGTGTCGACCTTGTTGTGCCGGGTGAGCGGGATGTGCGGTACGGGCACCAGCAGCGCGGGGACCATGTAGTCCGGCAGGCGGCGGGCGCAGTGGTCGAGGAGTTCGGAGTCGCCGGGCGGGTTGGTGCCGCGCGGGACCCAGTAGCCGATCAGTGCGGCGGTGGGGCCGCTGCCGTGCACGACGACCGCGCAGTGGGCGACGCCGGGGTGCTCGGCGAGGACGCCCTGCACCTCGCCGGTCTCCACGCGGCGGCCGCGGATCTTGGCCTGGCCGTCGGCGCGGCCGGCGAACTCCAGGGTGCCGTCGGGCAGCATCCGGGCGCGGTCGCCGGTGCGGTAGAGGCGTGCGCCGGGGGCCCCGTACGGGTCGGGGACGAAGGCGGCCGCGGTCAGGTCGGGGCGGCCGTGGTAGCCGCGGGCCAGGCCGCCGCCGCCGACGCAGAGTTCGCCGGTGGTGCCGTACGGGACCGGTTCCAGGTACGCGTCGAGGACGCGGGCGGTGACGTGCGGGTAGGCGCGGCCGACGGGGACGGCGGTGGCGGTGTCGTGGGCGTCCCAGCGGGTGGCGGCGATGGTCGTCTCGGTGAGCCCGTACTCGTTGACGAACCGCAGCAGCCGGCGGGACAGGTCCCGGGCCAGGGCGGGCGGGCAGGGCTCGCCGCCGGTCTGGCCGACGAGCGGACGGCGGCCGAGGCCGGCGTCGATGAGCATCTGCCAGTGCGGCGGGGCGACCTGGAGGTGGCTGACGCCGTGCTCCTCGATGAGCCGCAGCTGTGCGGCGTGGTCGGTGAGGTCCGGCTCCTGGGCCAGGACCACCCGGCCGCCGGCGACGAGCGGCATCAGCAGCTCGGTGCAGGAGATGTCGAAGGTCGGCTGGGCCAGGGCCAGCCAGGCGTCGTCGGGGCCCTGGCCGAAGTCCAGGTGGGCCTGGGAGGCGCGGAGCATCGCCAGCAGGGTGCGGTGCTCGACGGCGACGCCCTTGGGCCGTCCCGTGGAGCCGGAGGTGTACATGACGTACGCCAGCCGGGCGGGGTCGGCCGGTGCCTCCGGCGGTGTGGCGGGCCAGGACGGCAGCCCCTCGGTGTGCTGCCCGCCGGGGCCCCCGGCCGGGGGTGCGGTACGGGCCAAGGAGGCGAGTCCCTCGGCGGCCAGGGCGGGGTCGCTGCACGCCGCGAGGGCGGCGGCGCCGGCCCCGAACCCTGTGGCCCCGGCGGGGACCGGCCCCGAGGAAGCACGCTGCGGACCGCCGGAGGCCAGGGCGGCGAGGCGCTCGTCGGTGTCCACCGCCAGCCAGGGGCCGTCGTGGTGGCCGCGCAGCCGGGTGGCGCCGTCCAGGTCGGAGACCAGCAGGGTGGCCGCGGCGTCCTGGAGGACGTAGCCGAGCCGGTCGTCGGGGGCCGCCGGGTCGAGCGGTACGTAGGCGGCGCCGGCCTTCCAGGTGCCGAGGTAGGCGGCGATCAGGTCGGGGGTGCGCCCCAGCATCACGGCGACGGTCGTCTCGGGGCCCGCGCCCAGTTCCCGCAGCCGCTGCCCGAAGGCCTCGGCGCGGCGCTCCAGCCGGGCGTAGCTCCAGCTCTCGCCGCCGCAGACGACGGCGGTCTCGTCCGGGGAGCGGCGGGCCACGGCCGCGATCGCGGTGTGCACGGCGTCCTCGCCGGTCCGGCCGGCGCCGGGCTCGGGCGCGCCGGGGCCGAGCGCCAGGATCTCCGTACGCAGGGCGTCGGGGAGCAGGGCGGCGCGGCCGAGGCGGACGTCGGGGTCGGCGGTGACGGACTCGAGGAGGCGGACCCAGCCGGCCGCGAACCGTTCGACGGTGGCGGCGTCGAAGAGGGAGGTGGCGTACTCGACGAGGCCGAGGAGGGAGCCGTCGGCCTGCCGCTGCACGACGAAGGTGAGGTCGGTGCGGGCGGAGCGCCAGGCGCCGCGGAAGGCGTCGACGTCGTCGCCGGTGGTGGCGGCGCCGGTGCGCCCTTCCTCGTGCAGGTCGAACATGACCTGGTAGAGGGGGGTGCGGCCGGGGTCGCGGGCCTCGTCCAGTGCGGCGACGAGCCGGTCGAAGGGCAGGTCCTGGTGGGCGAAGGCGGCGCGGGCGGTGTCGCGTACCCGGACCAGGGCCTCGCCGAAGGTGGCGTCGGCCGGGGCGTCGCAGCGCATGACCAGGGTGTTGAGGAAGAAGCCCACGACGTCGGCGACCTCCGGCCGCTCGCGTCCGGCGACGGGCACGCCGACCGGCACGTCCCAGTGGCCGGTGAGGCGGGCCACGAGGGTCCCGAAGACGGTCAGCAGGGTCTGCTGGAGCGTCGCGCCGTGGCCGCGCCCGAGGGCGGCGGCCCGCTCGGCGAGTTCGGCGGGGACGGTGAACACGTGGGCGGCGCCGAGCCCGTCGCGGACGGCGGGCCGGGGGCGGTCGGCGGGCAGGTCGACGGGCAGGATCCCCTCCAGGGCCTGCTTCCAGTACGCGAGTTCCGCGTCGGCGGCGGCCCCGGCCAGCCGGCGCCGCTGGTGGGCGGCGTGGTCGGCGTACTGCACCGGCAGGGCGGGCAGTCCGGCCGCGGTGCCGTGGTGCGCGGCCTCGGCGAGGGCCGGCAGGTCGCGTCCGAGGACGACGGAGGACCAGCCGTCGCAGGCGATGTGGTGGATGGACAGCACGAGGTGCAGGGAGTCGGTCCCGCGCACGCCGAGCGCACGCCAGACCGGTCCCTCCTCCAGGTCGAAGGGGCGGGTGAACTCGTCCTCGATCAGGGCGCCCCGGGCGGCCGCGGTCTCGGCGCGGGTGGTGCGCAGCTCGACGCGGGCCTCGGCGTCGGTGATCTGCACGGGCTCGGCGCCGCGCAGGACGTAGCGGGTGCGCAGGATCTCGTGGCGTTCGGCGAGGGCGGTCAGGGCGGCCGCGACGGTCTCGTCCGTGTACTCCCCGGGCAGCGTGATGAAGACGGGGGCGTTCCACTCGGCGCTGCCGGGGCGCATCCGGTCCATCAGCCACAGGCCCTGCTGTCCGGGCGACAGGGGCAGGCCCTCCGCGGGGCGCGGCACGGGCCGGACGGTCTCGTCGTCGGCGTCGGCGCCGTTGTCCGCGGCGGGGTCCGCACCGGGACCGCCGGGCGACAGCGCCGGGGCGTCGGCGAGCAGGGCGGCCTGGGCCTCCACGGTGGTGGCGGTGAACAGGGCGCGGAGCGGGACCCGGGTGCCGGCGGCGGCCGACAGGGCCTCGGCGAGCCTGCTGAGGAGCAGGGAGGCCCCGCCGAGCTGGAAGAAGTCGTTGGTGGCGCCGATCTGCGCGGCGGGGATGCCGAGGAGGGCGGACCACTGCTCGGCGACGACCCGTTCGGCGGCGGTGCGCACCGCGACGTGCGCGCCCTCGGCGGCGGAGGCGGCCGCGGAGGCGGGGTCGGGCAGGGCGGAACGGTCGATCTTGCCGTTCGCGGTGAGCGGGAACTCGGTGACGGGCACGTAGAGGGACGGGATCAGCGGGTCGGGCAGGGCCCGGCGCAGGAAGGTGCGCAGTTCCTCGGGGCGCAGCAGCTCGCCCCGGGACTGGACCCAGGCGACGAGGCGGTGCCCGCCGGAGCCGTCGGGGACGGCGGCGGCGACGGCCGCGCGCACCCAGGGGTGGGCGGCGAGGGCGGCTTCGACCTCGCCGGTCTCGATGCGGACGCCGTTGACCTTGACCTGGTGGTCGAGGCGGCCGAGGTACTCCAGGGTGCCGTCGGCCAGCCAGCGGACGCGGTCGCCGGTGCGGTAGAGGCGCTCGCCGGGCGGGCCGTAGGGGTCGGGCACGAAGCGTTCGGCGGTCTGGCCGGGCCGGCCCTGGTAGCCGAGGGCGAGGCCGATACCGCCGGCGTGCAGCTCGCCGGGGACGCCGACCGGGACGGGCCGGCCGGCCGCGTCGAGGACCAGGGCGCGCATGTGGGCGATGGGGCGGCCGATGGGGACGGCTCCGGTCTGCTGGGCCGGGTCCCACCGGTGCTCGGTGACGTCGACGGAGGCCTCGGTGGGCCCGTACGTGTTCCAGATCTCGGCGCGCGGGGCCAGCTCGGCCAGCGCCCGGCACAGTTCGGCGTGCAGCGGCTCGCCCGCGCTGAAGATCAGCCGCAGGGCTCCGGCGTCCTCCCAGCCGGACTGCTCGACCAGGCGCCGGTAGACGGAGGGCACGCCCTGCAGGACGGTGACCCCGTGGTCGCCGACGGCGCGCAGCAGGGCGGCGGGGTCGCGTTCGGCGTCCTCGGGGGCGACGGCCACCGCTCCGCCGCTGATCAGCGGGGAGAAGAGCTCCAGGCCCGCGGCGTCGAAGCCGATGGTGGTCTTGAGCAGGAAGCGGTCGGCGGCGCCCAGCTTGTGGCGGTGGGCCAGCCAGCGGACCCGGTTGGCTATGCCGCCGTGCGGGACCAGGACGCCCTTGGGGCGGCCGGTGGAGCCGGAGGTGTGCAGGATGTACGCGGGCCGCGCGGCGTCCGGGGCGAGCGGGAAGGCGGCGGCCTCCTCGGCCGGTACGGACTCCGGCACGCCGGCGACGTCGAGGACGGCGGTGCCGGCGGGCAGCCGGGCGGCGGTTCCCCGCCCGGCGAGGACCACGGCCGCGCCGGCGTCCTCCAGCACCAGGGCGAGCCGGGCCTCGGGGTAGCCGGGGTCGAGCGGGACGTAGCCGGCGCCCGCGAACCAGACGCCGAGCAGCGCGGCGACCAGCTCGGGGCCGCGCGGCAGGCAGACGCCGACGAAGTCGCCGGGCGCCACGCCCCGGGCGCGCAGGGCCGCGGCGTGGCGGCAGGCGAGGCGGTCCAGGGCGGCGTAGGTGAGGACGGCTCCGTCGGCGCCGAGGACGGCGGGGGCCTGGGGGGTGCGGGCGGCCTGGGCCCTGAACAGGGCGGGCAGCAGCAGACGGCCGGGGGCGGATCCCGACTGCGTACGGTCGTTCACGTTCTCTCCTTCATCGGGATCGGTTGGCGTCGGCCGCGCCCATGGCCTGGCGGCCGGAGCGGGCCCGGATGCGGGTCCCGGAGGCCGGGGCCTGGTTGTCGTCGGCCCGGAGCCGTGCGGGGGCGCCGGGAAGCCGGTGGCCCGGGGGCGGCGGGGTCAGGCCGAGGACGCGGCGGACATGCGGCGGCGCAGGCTGGCGGGGCGCAAGTCGGTCCACACCTCGCTGATCCGGGCGAGGCATTCCTCGCGGGTGCCCTCGGTGCCCTCGGCCCGCCACCCGGCGGGCAGTTCGCGCCCGGCCCACCAGATCGAGTACTGCTCCTCGTCGTTGAGGACGACGCGGTAGCGGGTGTCCTGCCGGGTCTCGTGCTGCTGTTCGCTCATCGCTGTTCCCTTCGCGTGATCAGGTGTGGCCATCCTTGAAGAGGGCGCTATCGATGCCCTATCGAGCGCATATACGGGCCCGGACACGGCGAAGGCCCCCGACGCCGGTCGGCGTCGGGGGCCCGTTGCGGGGCAGGCCGGTTCAGCCGGCCGTGCTGCTCACCGGGGTGCGCAGGGCGGCTTCCGCGTCGTGGCCGAGGATCCAGCTCACGTCGGCGGCGGCGCCCTTGACGTCGCCGTCGGGCTTGCCCTGGGGCTTGGCGCCCGCGCGGGAGCCGAGCTGCACCCGGGTGGTGTGCGGGCGGCGGGCCGTCTCGTAGCGCTCCAGGGCGGCCGCGAGGTCCTGCGGCCCCTCTCCCGCCTCCGCGAGGCAGACGGCGAGGGCGACGGCGTCCTCGACGGCCTGGTTGGCGCCCTGCCCGTGGTGCGGGAGCATCGGGTGGGCGGCGTCGCCGAGCAGGGTCGTGCGGGCGGTGCTCCAGCGCTCCAGGGGCGCGCGGTCGTACAGGGCCCAGCGGCGCACCTCGCCGGCCGCGCCGACCAGCTCGCGCACCTGCGGCGCCCAGCCGGCCAGTACGGCGTCCAGGTCGGCGCGGTCGCCGGCGCTGGTCCAGGACTCGGCGTCGCCCTCGGGCGCCGGCACCACCACCACGTACGTGAACTGCCGTCCGCCGGACACCGGGTAGCACAGCACCCGCGCCCCGGGGCCGGCGAACATGTACATGCGGGCCGGGTCGAGGCCGGGCACGTCCGCCGCGTCGACCAGTCCGCGCAGCGCGCTGTTGCCCGAGTACACGGGGGCGTCCTCGCCGGCCACGGCGCGGCGCACCATTGAGTGCACCCCGTCGGCTCCGACCAGGACGTCGGCCGCGGCGGTGGTGCCGTCCGCGAACTCCAGCCGCACCCCGTCGGGGTGCTCCTCGTACCGGACGAGCTCCTTGCCGGTCCGCACGCGCTCGCCCGGCACCAGGCCGGCCAGCATCCGGTGCAGGTCGCCGCGGTGGACGGTGAGGTAGGGGGCGGCGAACTGCGCCTCCCAGGCCCCGCCCATCTCCTGCACGGCCACCGTGGCGCCGTCGTGGAAGGCCCGGACCTCCAGGGCCTCGGGGCGTACGGCCAGCTCGGCGAGGCGCGGACCGAGGCCCAGGCGCTCCAGCAGCCGGGTGCCGTTGGGGCCCAGGTGCATGCCGACGCCCTGTTCGCGCAGGGCCTCGCCGCGCTCGTAGACGGTGACGTCCAGGCCCCGCGCGTAGAGGGCCGCGGCGGCGGTCAGGCCGCCCAGGCCCGCGCCGATGACGGCGATCCGCGGGCTCACCGGGGCTCCCGGGCGCTCTCGAAGGACTCGAACGCGTCGAACTCGTCGAAGGAGCCGAAGGCGTCGAAGCCGTCGAAGCCGTCGGGCCCGCCGCCGGTGCCGGTGCCCAGGGCCAGCAGGGCCTCCAGCTCGCCCGCTCCGGCCAGTTCCACGTCGGCGACGGGGGTGTCCGGCTGCGCAACGGCGGCCGCCAGCATCCGCTCGAAACCGTCGGCGAAGCGCGCGACCGTCTCCCCGTCCAGCACGTCCGTGTCGTAGGAGAAGACGGCCGTGATCCCGTCCGGGGTCTGCTCGATGCGCAGCAGCAGGTCCAGCTGGCCTTCCTGCTGCGGGACGTCGATCAGGGCGATGTCCAGCCCGGCGTAGCGGACGGACGGGCCCTCGCCCGCGCCCGGCGGGACGTTGGGCACCGGCGGCTCCATCCGGTCCATCTGGACCAGGAACAGCGCGGTGCGGAAGACCGTGGCGCGGGGGAAGGCCAGGGCGCAGGGGTAGCGCACGTTGACCATGCCGCGCATGACCCGCTCGCCGGCCTGGGCGGCCGTGCTGCGGAAGGTGGAGCGCTCGTCGAAGTCGGCGCGCACCGGCATGGTGTTGAGGAAGCAGCCGATCACGTCCCGCTGCGCACGGCCCATCCGGCTGGTGGCCGGGACCCCGAGGACGAAGGCGTCCTGGCCGGTCCAGCGGTGGGTGAGGGCCTGGAAGACCGCGAGCAGGTACGCGAAGGGGGTCACCCCGGCCGTCGAGGCGGCCCCGGGCAGGGCGTCCGCGGTGTCCTTCGGGAGCTGCCGTACGACGGTCGCGCCCCGGTAGGAGCGCAGGGCGGGCCGGGGCCGGTCCAGCGGCAGCTCGGCCGCGGCGGCGTCCGCCACCGACTCCTGCCACAGCGCGGCGGCCCGCCGGCCCGCCTCCGAGGCGGTGTAGCGCAGCTCCTCGGCCGCGTGGTCGGCGTACGAGCCGGGGAGGGGCCGCCAGGCGGGCTCGGCGGCGGCCGCGAGGCCCTCGTAGGCGTCGAGGACGTCGCGGACCAGCAGCCAGCGGGAGGTGAAGTCGCTGACGATGTGGTGGGCGGAGGTGACCAGGGCCCAGTCCTCGTCGGAGCGGCGCAGCAGCACCACCCGGAAGGCCCCGGACTCCAGGCGGAAGGGGCGGGATCCGGCCTCCTCGGCGGCGCGGTGCAGCGCGGCCTCGTCGGCGCCGTCGAGGTCGCGGAACTCCAGGCGGACCAGGGGGGCTTCGCTGACGGTGCGGCGCACTCCGGCGGCGCTCTCGGTGAAGACCGAGCGCAGCAGTTCCTGGCGGGCGCCGACGGCGGTGACGGCGGCGTCCATCGCGGCGGGGTCGACCGGGCCGCGCAGCCGCAGGGGCATGACGATGTTGTAGGCGGACGCCTCGGGCGAGACCCGGTAGGCCGTCCACATGGACTGCTGGATCGCGGTGAGCGGCAGCGCCTCGGCGGTGGTGGTGGTGCTCATCCGCAGCCTCCCGCGTGGCTCATGTCGGTGGTGCGGCCGGCGCCGACCGCCGCGAGCTCCCTCTCGGCGGGGGCCTCGGCGGGGGCGGCCGGCTCGGCCGGCGCGAAGGAGGCGGCGAAGGCGGAGAGCCGGTCCAGGCCCCAGTACGGCTCGCTGCCGTGGATGAAGTACGGGACGCCGAAGACCCCGTCGCGGTGCACGTCCGTCAGCGCGGCCGCCCCGCGGGCGCGCAGCCCGGCGTCGTCGGTGGCAGCGGCGACCGCGGCCGGGTCCAGGCCGATCCCGGCGGCGAGTTCGACGACGGTGGCGGGGTCGCAGATGTCGCGGCCCTCCAGCCAGCGGGCCCGCCCCGCGCGGGCGACCCACTCCCGGCCCAGGCCCGCGTCGGCGGCGAGGAACCAGGTCAGGTGCGCCGGCTCCCACCACGGGGAGCGGTCGGCCGGCCAGGTCAGCGGCAGGCCCCGGTCGGCGGCGAGGCGGCGTACGTCGCGCAGGATGTAGAACTGCTTGGCGCGGCTCATCGGCGTGTACGGGAACTGCCCGCCGGCCTCGTCCAGCAGGCGCGCGCTGGTCTCGTCCGGCTCCCAGAAGGGGCGCCATTCGACCCGGTCGAGGAGGCCGGGGTGCTCGCGCTCGATGTCGTGCAGGGCGAAGAAGCTGTAGGGGCTGCGCAGGTTGAAGTAGAACCGGGGCGGTTGGGCGGCACGGCCGGCCATGTCGAACTCCTCTGTGAATCAGGCTGGTCCCGGTGGTCGGGCGGGTCAGACGACCAGACCGCCGTCGATGTGGAAGACCTGTCCGGTGATGTAGGAGGCGCGGTCGGAGGCCAGGAAGGACACCAGCTCGGCGACCTCGTGGGCCTCTCCGAAGCGGCCCAGCGGGATGCGGGCCGTCATCTCCTTCGCGTGCTTCTCGGACAGGCCGCCGACCATGTCGGTGGCGATGAAGCCGGGGGCGACGGCGTTGGCCCGCAGGCCGCTGCGGCCGGATTCCTTGGCCAGGGCCTTGGTGAAGCCGATGATTCCGGCCTTGGTCGCCGAGTAGTTGCTCTGGGTGGCGTTGCCGGCGGCGGCGACCGAGGACAGGGTGATGATGGTGCCGCGCCGGCGCTTCATCATCGGGAAGGCCAGCGCCTTGGCGAAGTTGAACGTGCCGTCGAGGTTGGTGCGGACCACCGCGTCCCAGTCCTCGTCCTTCATCATGGCCAGGTGGCCGTCGCGGACGATGCCGGCGGCGGTGACCAGCACCTCCACCGGGCCCAGTTCCGCCTCGGCCTCCGCGGTGAAGGCCCGGACCTGTTCGCGGTCCGTGACGTCCACCCGGCGGGCCAGCACCCGCGCCCCCAGCGCCTCGGCGGACTTCGCGGCGAGGGCGGCGGCCTCCTCGTTGGACTGGTAGCAGAAGGCCACGTCGTGGCCGTCCCGCGCCAGGATCTCCACCACGGCCCGGCCGATGCCGCGGGAGCCGCCGGTGACGAGGGCTACCGGCCTCGGTGTCTCGGACATGGATAGATGCCTCTCTCTTCGGGACGCGGGTGCGCGTGTAGGGGGTGAGGTGGCGCGGGGGGCGCGTCGGCGTGCGCCCCCCGGCGGGTTCAGCCGAGCCGCAGCAGGGTGGCTCCGACGGTGCCGTCCCGGTCGATGGCGGTGACCAGGGCGAGCCGGTCGACCAGGGCGGGCTCGGCGCCGGCGTGGGCGAGCACCGCGGCCAGCTGGAAGGCGGCCGAGGCGGCGGTCGCGTCGCCGACGAGGGGGCGCACGGTGATCCGCTCGCCCGCGACGGCCTCCAGCGCGGACTCCTCCTGCTTGCCGAGCAGCCCGGCCGGGGTGCCCGGCGCGACCAGCGCGACGTCCTCGGGGGCGGCGCCCGCGTCGGCGAGCACCTCCGCCACGCAGCGCGCCAGCGCGGAGCCGGCCCGTCCGCTCTCCGGGAAGGCCCGGAAGCGGGAGCCGAGCACGGTGGCGAGCACCTGGCGGCCGCCGTCACGGGCGGCGGCCCCGCTCTCCAGCAGGAACAGCGCGGCGCCCTCCCCGAGGGGATCGGCCGCGGCGCCGCCGTGGTCGGCGACCCGCTCCAGGCGGGCCCGCTGGACGGAGAACTCCTCGGCCGCGCCGGCCAGCAGCGCGTTGGCGTGGCCGCCGCGCAGCAGCCGGGAGGCGTAGTTCAGGGCGAGCAGGCCGGTGGCGGAGCCGCCGGAGACCGTGACGTTGGGGCCCTTGAGGGTGTGCCGGATGGCGCTCTGGCCCGTCGGGCAGTTCATCACAGTGTTCGGGAAGCGTGCCGGGTCGACGAGGTAGGGCTTCTCCCCCGTCAGGGCGTCCTTGGTGAAGTCCATGATGGACTGGACGCTGCCGGAGGTCCCCAGCACGAGCCCGGTCTTCTCCGGGTCTGCGGCCAGGCCCCGGCCGAAGTCCTCCAGGAGTTCGCCGACGGTGACGACGGCGATCCCGGTGGCCCGGTCCATGGAGCGGGTGCCCTTGCGGCCGAGCACCTCCTTGATGTCGAAGGCCGGGATCAGGCCGGCGTCCTCGTACGGGACGGGCCACAGGCCGCGGTCGACGGGGGCCGTGGCCGCCCTCCGGGCGAGCAGCCCCTCGGCGAAGGACCGCCGGCCCAGGCCGTACGGGGAGGTCACCGCCCAGCCCGAGATGACGAGCTGCCGCTCCCGGGGTTCGGCTGCCGTGCTCATGCGACCGCGCTCCTCTCGTCTTCCCAGTGGCCGAGGACCAGCACGGCGTTGTTGCCGCCGAAGGCGAGTCCGTTGTTCTGCACGACCTTGAGGTCGGCCTCGACCGCCTCGTTCGGTACGCAGTCCACCCCGCACTCGGGGTCGGTGGTGCGGTGGTTGATGGTCGGCGGGATGAACCCCTCGCGCAGGGCGAGGGCGCAGGCCGCCGAGGCGAGGGCGCTGGCGGCGCCCATCGTGTGGCCGATCATCGACTTGATCGAGACGGTGCGGGGCAGGTCCTCGCCGAACACCTGGCGGATGGCTCCGACCTCGGTGACGTCGTTGGCCCTGGTGCCCGTGCCGTGCGCGGAGATGAAGTCCACGTCGGCGGGGGTGATGCCGGCGTTGGCGTGCGCGGCGGTGATGCAGCGGGCGATCGAGTCCCGGTCGGGGGCGACCGGGTGGCTGGCGTCGCAGGACAGCCCGTACCCCAGGACCTCGGCGTAGATCCGGGCGCCGCGGGCCAGGGCGGATTCCAGGGATTCCATCAGCAGGATGCCGGCGCCCTCGCCGGTGAGGATGCCCTGCCGGTCGGCGTCGAAGGGCCGGCACACGTCGGGGGCGATGGTGCCGAGCCGGTAGAAGCCGGTGAAGGTCTTGCGGCACAGGGCGTCGGCCCCGCCGCACAGGGCCATCTCCACGTCTCCGGAGCTGATGGCGTCGTAGCCGTAGCCGACGGCGTAGTTCCCGGCGGCGCAGGCGGTCGGGACGGTGACCGTCTCGACGTCCTCCAGGCCGAGTTCGCGGACTATGCCGGCGGAGAGCCGGCCCGGCCACACGCGCCGGGCCACCACGGGGTCGAGGGTGTCCTCGCCCGCGGCGACCTGGAGCCCGGTGAGGTGGTCCAGGTCGCGGGACTCGCCGTCGGTGGTGCCGACCGAGACCAGGGAGCGCCTGGCCCGGACGTCCGCCTCGGTGAGTCCGCCGTCGGCCACCGCCATGCGGGCCCCGGCGACCGCGAACTGGGCGGCCCGGCCGAGCTCGTCGGCCGGGAGCTCGCGCAGCCAGGCCTCCGGCTCGAAGTCGGTGATCTCGCAGGCGTTGGAATGGGCGAAGCCGGTGGTGTCGAACGCGCTGATGGGCTTCGCCCCGCTGCGTCCGGCCCGCAGGCCCTCGGCGAAGGCGTCCACGCCCGTGCCGATGCTCGTCACGACACCGAGACCTGTGATCACCACCCGGTGCCGGGCGGCGGGTCGCCGCCCTGTCGCGGCCGTCTCGGAGGTCACTTGCCCTCGGCCTCCGCGATCACGGCGTAGACGCCGACCAGGTTGACCATGCGGCTGAGCTCGGCCTGCTCCAGCGTGATGCCGAAGACCCGCTCCAGGGAGGCGAGGATCTCGATGGTGCGCAGGGAGTCGGCGTCGTGCTCCTCCTTGAAGAGGCTGGTCTCGGTCACCTCGTCGAGGTCGAGCTCGAGGATGTCGCAGACGATTTCCTTGATCTGCTCCTTGCGCTCGGTGTCGAGGGCGGGGATCTGGGTGGTCATCCGAATTCCTCCGTTGGGTGGGGATCGTGCGGGTGGGGCGGTGCGGGTGGGGGCGTCGCCGGTGGCTCCGGGCGGGGCCGGCGTGGGATCGATGGTGGGAGCGGCCGCTATCCGTGGCCTATATCCACCAGATGGGGGGTGACCGCGGGCTGCGGGTCCTTCCACAGGTGGGAGACCTCGCCGAACTGGCGGTGCACCCAGGCGTCGTCGTAGATCGTCTCCAGGTAGCGGTCGCCGCCGTCGGGCAGGACGAGCACCACGTTGGAGCCCGGGATGATGTCCGGGGCGATCCGTTCGAGCGCGGCGACCACGGCCCCCGAGGAACCTCCGGCGAGGACCGCCTCCTGGCGGACGAGGCGGCGGCAGCCCACGACGCAGTCGAGGTCGCCGACGTGGATCACCCGGTCCGCGTCCGTGGGGCGCAGCAGCCGGGGTACGACCGAGGCGCCGTGGCCCGGGATGAGCCGGGTGACGCGTTCGGGCGGGGCGAAGAGCACGCTGCCGATGGCGTCGACCGCGTTGACGGTGGTGTTCATGCCGTGCCGGCGGATGTACTCGGCGCAACCGCCCAGGGTTCCGCTGGTGCCGGCGGCCACGACGAGCTGGTCGACGCGGCCGTCGAGGGCCTCGGCGATCTCGCGCATCGTGGTCTGGTGGGCGACCGGGTTGAGCGGGTTGGAGTACTGGTCGGGCCAGTAGGCGTCGGGGGTCTCGGCGACGAGGTCGGCGACCCGCCGCAGCCGGGCGGGCAGCAGCTCGCCGGTGACCGGGTCGGGGTCGACGACGATCTCGACCTCGGCCCCGTAGGCCCGCAGGATCGCGACGTTCTGCCGGGTCGTCCGGGCGTCCACCACGCAGATGAAGCGCAGGCCGAAATAGCCGCAGATCTGGGCGAGCCCGATCGCGAGATTGCCCGAACTCGACTCGATCACGGTGGATTCACCGGGAACGAGTTCCCCGGATCTGATGCGCGCCAGCACCATGGAGAGTGCCGAGCGGTCTTTGATACTTCCTCCGGGATTGAACCGCTCCACCTTCGCGAACACCCGCGAGCCGAGGCCCGGCAGCAAACGCTCCAGTTCGATGAGCGGCGTTCCTCCCACTGTCGAGAGGATTCCCTTCGTCCCTTCGTCGTACGGCATCTGATGCAGCCATCCTCTGCTGGGAGTTGCGGGGTGCGGATACAACGGGACCGAGATTCGGCCAATCCGCTATACCGATGCCATACGGCCGGTTATAGGTGGCGCATAGTCGTCGGCCGGAATCTCTTTCCCATCGCACAACGGAACTCCCCATGCAGACGGAAGAGAGAGTCCCTACATGACCGGCACCGACTCGCGCATTCAGAAAGTCGTCATCCTGGGCGGCGGTACCGCCGGCTGGATGACCGCCGCCTACCTCGGGAAGGCGCTCCAGGGCACCGTGGACATCACCGTCCTGGAAGCGCCGGCGATTCCGCGGATCGGTGTCGGCGAGGCCACCGTCCCCAACCTCCACAAGGTCCTCTTCGACTACCTCGGCATCGCCGAGGAGGAGTGGATGCGGGAGTGCAACGCCAGCTTCAAGATGGCGGTCCGGTTCGTGAACTGGCGCACCGGCGGCCAGGGCCAGCCCGACGCGCGTGAGCTGGACAACGGCGGCCCGGACCACTTCTACCACCCGTTCGGCATCCTCCCCGACAGCGACAACGTGCCGATGTCGCACTACTGGGCCAAGCGGAAGCTGGAGGGCCAGACCGAGGAGCCGTTCGACTACGCGTGCTTCCGCGAGCCCCCGGTCATGGACGCGCTGAAGTCCCCGAAGTGGCTCGACGGCACCCCGTCCACCCGCTACGCCTGGCACTTCGACGCCGCTCTGGTCGCCGACTTCCTGCGCCGCTTCGCCACCGAGAAGCAGGGCGTCCACCACGTCCAGGACGAGATGACGCACGCGGAGAAGGACGAGCGCGGCTTCGTCAAGGCCCTGCACACCAAGGCCGGCCGGGTGCTGGACGCCGACCTCTTC
The DNA here is from genome assembly GCF_055575555.1 of Streptomyces sp. NPDC034085. Lineage (NCBI taxonomy): Bacteria > Bacillati > Actinomycetota > Actinomycetes > Kitasatosporales > Streptomycetaceae > Streptomyces > Streptomyces sp. NPDC034085. The sequence continues at coordinate 205,154 of NZ_JBVISL010000007.1, forward strand.
GTGGACTGCTCCGGCTTCCGCGGGCTGCTCATCAACCAGGCGATGGAAGAGCCGTTCATCGACATGAGCGACCACCTCCTGTGCGACAGCGCCGTCGCCACCGCGGTCCCGCACGACGACGAGGCGAACGGCATCGAGCCGTACACCTCCGCCATCGCGATGTCCTCCGGCTGGACCTGGAAGATCCCGATGCTGGGCCGTTTCGGCTCCGGCTACGTCTACTCCAGCAAGTTCACGACGCAGGAGGAGGCGACCCGGGAATTCAGCGCCCTGTGGGGCCTGGACCCGGAGACGACGAAGTTCAACCACGTGAAGTTCCGGGTCGGCCGCAACCGCCGCGCCTGGGTGAACAACGTGGTGAGCATCGGCCTGTCCTCGGCGTTCCTGGAGCCGCTGGAGTCGACCGGCATCTACTTCATCACCGCCGCCATCTACCAGCTCGCGAAGCACTTCCCGGACCGCAACTTCCACCCGGAACTGGCGAACAGCTTCAACCACGAGATCGAGGTGATGTTCGACGACACCCGCGACTTCATCCAGGCGCACTTCTACTACGCGCCGCGCAACGACACGCCGTTCTGGCGCGCGAACAAGGAGCTGACGCTCCCCAAGAACATCCAGGAGAAGATCGCCGCGTACAAGGCCGGCCTGCCGATCAATTCGCCGATCGCGGACGAGTCCACGTACTACGGCAACTTCGAGGCGGAATTCCGCAACTTCTGGACCAACGGCAGCTACTACTGCGTCTTCGCCGGCCTCGGCCTGGAGCCGGACGCCCCCCTGCCGATCCTCGCGCACAAGCCCGATTCCGTGGCCGGCGCCGAGGCCATGTTCGGCAAGGTCAAGCAGGAGCAGGAGCACCTCCTCGACACCCTGCCCAGCACGTACGACTACCTGCGCAAGCTCCACGGCTAGTCCGTACGCAGTCGCTTCCATCCGGTGCGCAGGCCCGGAGCCGGCCCCTCCCTCCGGCTTCCGGGCCCGCGCCGCACCCCGAGCCCCAGGAGGGTCCCCACCCATGTCAGCCACCTCCCAGCCGTCCCCGTCCGTCCGCGCAGGCCTGTCCGACGGCGCGGCCGAAGCCGACATCAGGCCCCTGATGTCGGCGTTCCCCTCGGGCGTCTCGGTGATCACCACGATCGGCGCGGACTCCGAGCCGCGCGGCATGACGTGCAGCTCGCTCGCCAGCGTCGCCCTCTCCCCGCCCACCGTCGTGCTGTGCCTGCGCACCGCGAGCCCCACCGTCCAGGCCGTCCTGGAGACCGGGCACGTGGCCGTCAACCTGCTCCACGAGAACGCCCGCCCCGTCTCCGACCTGTTCGCCTCGGGCACCCCGGACCGCTTCGAGCGCACCGAGTGGCGGCTGCCGCTGGGCGCCGGCGGCCCGCACCTGACGGAGGCCTCGCACGCGGTAGCCGACGGGGAGGTCACCCAGGCCGTCGAGTTCGGCGACCACACCGCCGTGTTCGTCCGCATCAGCCGGGTCTCGCTGCGCGAGGACGAGGAGCCCCTGCTGTACGGCAAGCGCAGATACGCCCGCTGGACCGACGCCACCGCCGTCCCGGGCCCACCCGCCGCGGCCCCGCCCCCGCCGGCGATACCGGCCCCGCTCGGCGCCTCCCCGGCCCCGCTCGGCGCCTCCCCGGCCCCGCTCGGCGTGCCCTCGGCTCCGGAGGGGGCGGCCCGTGTCCGCCCGTGACCCGCTGCCCGACCTGCTGATCGCGATCCCCGCCGTCATCCTCGCGTGCAAGGCCGGCGCGATGCTCTTCCGCCGTCTCGGCCAGCCGCCGGTGGTCGGCGAGATCGCCGTCGGCATCCTGCTGGGCCCCTCGCTGCTGGGCTGGCTGTGGCCCGAGGCCCAGACATGGCTGTTCCCCGGGACGGTCCTGCCGTTCACCGGGGCGTTCGGAAACATCGGTTTGCTGGCGTTCATGTTCCTGGTGGGCCTGGAGCTCAACCTCTCGGCCCTGCGCGGTCACAGCCGTACGGCCATCGCCGTCAGCCAGGCGAGCATCGCGCTCCCGCTGGTGCTCGGCTCGGGGCTGGCCCTGCTGATGTACGACACGATGGCGCCGAAGGGGGTCACCAAGCTCGCGTTCGTCCTGTTCATCGCGGTGTCCATGAGCATCACGGCGTTTCCGGTGCTCGCCCGGATCCTCACCGACCGGGGGCTCTACAACACCCGCATCGGCGCCCTGGCCATGGCCTGCGCCGCGGTCGACGACGTGACCGCCTGGTGCCTGCTGGCCGCGGTCGTCGCGGTCAGCACCAGCAGTTCCCCGCTCGAGGCGGCCACCACGGCGGCCCTGGCGGCGCTGTTCCTGGCGTTCATGATCTACGCCGTCCGGCCGCTGCTCGCGCGGTGGGCCGTGCGGGCCGCCCGCACGGTGGACTCCGTCGTCCTGGTGGTGCTCTTCAGCGGGCTGTGCCTGTCGGCCTTCACCACCGACAAGATCGGTGTGCACGCCCTGTTCGGCGCCTTCGTCTTCGGGGTGGTCACCCCGCGCGGTTCCCGGGTGATCGAGCTCTGCGCGGCGCGGCTGCGGGCCTTCACCATCCCGGTCCTGCTGCCCCTGTTCTTCGTCAACACCGGTCTGAAGACCGATGTGGGGCTGCTGGCCGCCGATCCGGCGATGTGGCTGTGGGCCCTGGCCGTCATGGTCGTGGCCTTCCTCGGCAAGTGGGGCGGCAGCACCACGGCGGCACGGGCCACCGGCCGGTCCTGGCGGGACGCCATGTCGATCGGTGCGCTGATGAACTGCCGCGGACTGACCGAGCTGGTGGTGCTGAACCTGGGGCTGGAGCTGGGGGTGATCGGGCCGGAGCTGTTCACGATGCTGGTCCTGATGGCCCTGCTCACCACGGCGATCACCTCCCCGGCCCTGTCCTGGCTCCGCAAGGGCGTGCCCCCGGGCGCGGAGGCCGCCGATCCCCCCGAGGGGCCCCCGGTCCACGAACCGGTGCGGCTGCCGGCGCAGGCGGCCGCCCTGTGACGCCGGTGCCCTGACCGCCGCCGGTGCGGCCGGGCCGTCCCCCTCCCGGGGACCGGCCCGGCCGCACCGCGGCGCACCCGCGCGTACCGCTCACCGCCCGGCGGCGGCGAGCGGCGCCGCGGCGTGTCCGGCCGCCGCCCGCACCCAGCGCCCCAGGACCGCCTCCGCGGCCCCCGAGTCGAGGGAGGCCGCCGCGGCGGCGACGCCCTCGCGCAGCCGCTCGGTGACCGGGCGGCCCCCGGACGGCTGCGCCGCGGCCAGCGCGGCGCCCGCCGAGAGCAGCACCGCGTCGCGTACCGGGCCCCGCTCCCCGCCGGCGAACAGCCGCCGCGCCACCCCCGCGTTGTGCTCGGCGTCCCCGCCGCGCAGCGCGTCCACAGGAGCGGGCGCGATGCCCAGGTCGCGGGGGTCGAAGGATTCCTCCCGGACCCTTCCCCCCTCGACGCTGAGCACGGTCGAGGTGGTGGTGACGCTGAGCTCGTCGAGGCCGTCGTCACCGCGGAACACCAGGGCGCTGCCGCCCCGGCGGGCCAGTACGCCCGCGATGAGCGGCAGCAGCCGCGCGTCGGCCACTCCGACCGCCTGGGCGGTGGGGCGGGCCGGGTTGGTCAGCGGTCCGAGCGCGTTGAAGACGGTGGGGACCGCGAGCTGCTTGCGGACGGCGGCGGCGTGCCGCATGGACGGGTGGAAGTCGGGGGCGAAGCAGAAGGTGATCCCCGCTTCGTCCACGAGGGCGGCCACCCGCGCCGGTTCGAGGCGCAGCCGCACGCCCAGGGCCTCCAGCACGTCCGCGGATCCGGAGGCCGAACTGGAGGCCCGGTTGCCGTGCTTGACGATCCGGGCGCCGGCGCCGGCGGCGACGATCGCGGACATGGTCGAGATGTTGACGGTACGGGCCCCGTCGCCGCCGGTGCCGACCACGTCGACGGTGGCACCGGGGACGTCGAGGGGCACCGCGTGATGGAGCATGGCCCGTACCAGGCCCTCCAGTTCGCCGACCGTCTCGCCCTTGCCGCGCAGGGCGACGAGGAAGCCGGCGAGCTGTGCGTCGGCGGCCTCGCCGCTCATCACCCGGTCCATGGCCCAGGCGGTGTCGGCGGGGGCCAGGTCGCGGCCGGCGAGCAGGGTCTCCAGCAGGGCGGGCCAGCTGCGCGGCTCACGGCCGGGTTCGGGTCGGGCGGTCACGTGGGTCTCCCTCGGTGGGTCGTGGGGTGGGGCGGCTCAGCCCCACTCACGCTCGTCCGTCGAGGAGGACGGGGTGGGGGTCGGGGCCGCCGGGCTCTGCTGGGTGGTGCCGTCCGCGGTGATGCCGCTCCTGCCGGTCGCCGCGTCATCCGCTATCTGCGCACCGCCCGCGATCGCCACCGCGGCGGTGATCGCGATGGTGATGCGCTTGACCTGAGTGCGCCACGTCTGCTGCATCTCTGTTCTTCTCCCCGTTGAGTACCGCTTGAGCTTCGCTTTGTTCCGGTGAGAAGAACACTAGGAAGGAGCGGCTTCGAGCTGATATCGCTCGGTCTTCGGGGGCTGCACGATTTCGATAATGACGATATACCCGCAGGTCAGGAGGGGTCCGCAAGCCGATGACAAAAGCTTGGGACCCCTCTGGACCACCGCTCGCGGGCTGCTTGAGGGATCATCGGGGGGGCCATCGCGGACCGCCCGCGATAACGCCGATAACCGGAATTCAGCGTTCCCGGTACATCTCGGCCACCAGGAATGCGAGATCCAGCGACTGGGTGCGGTTGAGCCGGGGGTCGCACGTGGACTCGTAGCGTTCGCTCAGTCCGTCCAGACTCACCTCCTCACCACCGCCCACGCATTCCGTGACGTCTCCCCCGGTGAATTCCAGGTGCACGCCCCCGGGATGGGTCCCGAGTTCGCGGTGGACCTCGAAGAAGCCCTTCACTTCGTCGACGATGTCGTCGAAGCGGCGGGTCTTGAGCCCCGAGGGCGCCTCGAAGGTGTTGCCGTGCATGGGGTCGCTCACCCAGGCCACCGGAGCACCCTCCGCGGCCGTCTTCTCCACCAGTTCGGGCAGCCGCTCGCGGACCTGCCCGGCGCCCATCCGGACGACGAAGGTGAGCCGGCCGGGCTCGCGTTCGGGGTCGAGCCGGTCGATCAGCCGCAGCACGGTGTCCGCGTCGGTGCCGGGGCCGAGTTTGACCGCGACCGGGTTGGCGATCCGCGAGAAGAACTCCACGTGGGCGCCGTCCAGGTCGCGGGTGCGCTCCCCGATCCAGAGCATGTGCCCGCTGGTCGCGTAGCGCCGGCCGGTCGCCGGGTCCTCGCGGACCAGCGGTTCCTCGTACTCCAGGAGCAGGCCCTCGTGGCTGACGTAGAACTCCACGGCGTGCTGGATGCGCTCGTCGGCGCCGCAGGCCCGCATGAAGTTGAGGGCCTGGTCGATCTGGGTGGCGAGCGCCGCGTAGCGCTCGCCGACGGGCGAGCGGGCCACGAAGTCCTGGTTCCAGGCGTGCGCCTGGCGCAGGTCCGCGTAGCCGCCGGTGGTGAAGGCCCGTACGAGGTTCAGCGTGCCGGAGGCGGCCTGGTGCATCCTCAGCAGCCGGTCCGGGTCGGGGGTGCGCTCGGCCGCCTCGAAGGGGAAGCCGTTGACGGCGTCGCCCCGGTAGGCGGGCAGGGTGACCCCGCCGCGGGTCTCGGTGGGCTTGGAGCGGGGTTTGGCGTACTGGCCCGCCATCCGGCCGATCTTGACGACCGGCACGGAGGCGGCGTACTGGAGGACGAGCGCCATCTGGAGCAGGGTCTGCACCTTGCGGCGCACCGAGTCCTCGCGGACGTCCGCGAAGGTCTCGGCGCAGTCCCCGCCCTGGAGCAGGAAGGCCTCGCCCCGGGCGACGGCGCCGAGCCGGTGCTTGAGCTGCTCGCACTCGGCGGCGACGACGAGCGGGAAGGTGTCGCGCAGTCGTGCCCGTACCTCCTCCAGGGCGGCGGGGTCGGGCCATTCGGGCTGTTGTGCCGCGGGCAGGGCCCGCCAGGAATCCACGTGCTCCACGAGTTGCTCCTTGGGTCACCCGGTGAGGGTGTTCGCGGGCTGGGTACGTGCGCTGGTGAGGAAGTTGTCCAGGAGCCGCATCCCGCCCACCGTGGTGATCGACTCGGGGTGGAACTGCACCCCTTCGACGGCCAGGGTGCGGTGGCGCAGGCCCATCACGTAGCCGTCGTCGACGGCGTGCGCGGTGGCGAGCAGCTCCTGCGGCAGGGGCCGGGAGACGATGAGCGAGTGGTAGCGGGTGGCGGTCATGGTCGCGCCGAGCCCGGCGAAGACGCCCGCGCCGTCGTGGGCGACCTCGCTGGTCTTGCCGTGCTTGAGCCGGTCGGCCACCTCGACGGTGCCTCCGTAGGCCAGGCCGATGGCCTGGTGGCCCAGGCAGATGCCCAGCAGCGGCACCCGTCCGGCGAAGCGGTGCACCAGCTCGACGTGGCCCGACGCGGCGGGGTGGCCGGGGCCGGGGCCCAGCACGACCGCGTCGGGGCGGCGCGCGGCGAGGGCGTCGGGGCTCTCGGTGCGGGAGCGGACGACCTCGGTATCGGCGCCTAGGGTGCGCAGGTACTGGTCGATGATGTGGGTGAAGCTGTCGTAGGCGTCGACGAGCAGGACCTTCACGGGAGCAGCTCCTCACCGGTGAGCGCCCAGTAGGCCGCCCCCATCTTGTGCAGGGTCTCGCGCCACTCGGCGGCGGGCGAGGAGTCGGCGACGATGCCGGCGCAGCTCTGGGTGGAGTAGGCCTCGCCGTCGTGGGTGACCGTGCGGATGCACAGGGCGAGGCGGGACCAGCCGCGTACGTCGACCAGTCCGACGGCGCCCGCGTACATGTTCCGGGAATCGCACTCCAGTTCGGAGATGATCTCCATGGCGCGGATCTTGGGGGCGCCGGTGACCGTCCCGGCGGGGAAGGTCGCGGCCAGCGAGGACCAGGTGTCCTCGCCGGGGGCGAGGCTGCCCTCGACGGTGGAGACCAGGTGGAAGACGTGGCTGAAGGCCTCGACCGCCATCAGCTGCGGGGCGTCGAGGGTGGTGGGCAGGCAGACCCGGCCGATGTCGTTGCGGCACAGGTCGACCAGCATCACGTGCTCCGCCCGTTCCTTCTCGCTCGCGAGGAGGGCCTCGACGCGCGGCCCGTCCACGGCGGGGTCGCCGCTGCGGGGGGTGGTGCCGGCGATGGGGCGCATGACGATCCGGTCGCCGTCGGTGCGGAAGAGCACCTCGGGGCTGGCGCCGATCAGGGTGGACCCGTCGCGGGGGACGAGGTACATGTACGGGGACGGGTTGCGTCCGCGCAGCCGCCGGTAGACGTCGAGCGGGGTCAGCTCGGTGTCGACCTCGATGCGGTGGCCGATCTGGATCTGGTAGATGTCGCCGACGCCGATGTGGCGCAGGCAGCGCTCGACGTTCGCGCGGAACGCGCTCTCGTCGGTGCTGTCGCGCACGGCGCGCGGGGCGGGCGCCTCGGGGATGCTGCCGGCCGGCTCGGTCATCCCGGAGGTCAGGCGCTCGACGATGCCGGCCAGGTCGGTACGGGCGGCGGGGCCGCCGTCGGGGCCGAAGGCCTCGCTGCGGGCGGCCAGCCGGACGGCCGTGCCGGCGTCCAGGTCGTACCAGACGGTGTCCTGGAACAGGGTCAGGACCAGGTCGGGGTCCCCCTCGGCGGTCTGCTCCCGGACGGGCAGCTCCTCCATGTACCAGGCGGCGCCGTAGCCGATGGTGGCGAGGAAGCCGAAGGCGTACTCGGGGCGGGAGCTGTCGACGTCGAAGCGGGCCTGCACGGCCCGCAGGACGTCCCAGACCTGCCCGGGCCGTTCGAAGGTCCGGTCGCCGCCGGGTCCGACGGCGAGCCCGAGTCCGTCGGCGACCCGGGACAGCTCGGCCAGTACGGGGGCCACGCCGACGGCGGAGATCCGTCCGGCGCGTATCCGCAGCTCGGCGAGGCGGCCGAAGCCGACGACGGCGGAGTTCCCGTCGAACTCGGGGCTCTCCAGGGACTCCAGGAGGAACACGTCCTCCCCGAACCGCGCCCGCAGGGCCTCGTACAGCTCGATCGGGGGGTGCGGGTCGAGGGCGGTCTCCTCGATCCGGACGGGGAGGGGGCGCCGGCCGCGGCCGGCCGGCGCCCGAGTGGCGGTGTCGAGCAGTGTGGTCACTGAATCACTTTCCTCGGATGGCTCGGGGCCGTTCGGGGCGGCCGTGGTACGCCCGGCGGACGGCGCGTGGGGGGTGCGCGTGGGGGCCGGTGTCAGCCGTGGCGGCGCATTTCGTGGAAGAAGTCCTCGACGACCGTCAGAGCGCCCTGCGCCTGGAGGGTGTCGTAGATGTGCCGGCCGACCGCGAGGTCGAGCACGCCCAGCCCGAAGGGGGAGAAGAAGACCGGCTTGTCCCCGGGCACCGCCAGCGTGCCGGCGAGCACGTCGTAGAGGGTGCCGTCCAGGAACTCTCGGCTGCCGGTGAGCTGTTCGGCCAGGTGGGGGGAGGTGTCGGCCTTCAGGCAGTGCTCGATGTCGTCCACGACGTTGAAGCCGGAGAGGAGCACCTCGGGCGACAGGTCGCGCAGCGAGACGTGCAAGACCAGCGGGTTGTGGCCGAACCAGTCGGGCTCGGTGACGTGCGGGGTGCCGGCGACGGTCGCGAAGACGACCAGGTCGCTGCTGCGGATCAGCTTCTCGGCGCTGTCGTGGACGGTGACCGGGCCCTGTTCCCCGGAGCGGGTGAGGTAGTCGGCGAAGCCCCCGGCGTACTCGGCGGACAGGTCGTGCACGCCGATCTCGTCGAAGTCCCAGCCGGTGCCCGCCAGGTACTGGTGGATGAAGCGGGCGATCAGGCCGGCGCCAAAGAAGCCGATCCTGCGCGGCCGGCGGCCCGCCGGGCTGAGCCGGTCGGCCGCCAGCGCGGCGGAGGCGGCGGTGCGGGCCGCGCTGATGATCGAGGATTCCAGGCAGGCGATCGGGTATCCGGTCTGCGGGTCGTTGAGGATCAGCACGGCGGAGGCACGCGGAATTCCGGCCGCCACGTTCTCCGGGAAGCTGGAAATCCACTTCACTCCGTCGACGGGCGCCGCTCCCCCGATCGAGGCCGGCAGCGCGATGATCCGCGAAGTGGGCCGGTCGGGAAAACGCAGGAAATACGACGGCGGATTCACCGTCCCGCCCTCTCCGTGCACCCGATAAGCGGATTCGATCAATCCGACCACTTCGGGCGCACGGCCGTCCAGGACTTCGTGCACCTGGGCGCCGGGGATCACGGCGAAAGAGGGCGCGCCGGTCGTACGTGACATCGCAGGCTCCACAGCTCGGCAGTTTTCTCGTCTGCGATGACGCTAGGGAGCCGCTTTATCGCCGGGTTATTGACTGGTTACGCCCTCCTGCGACGTCTCCCGCAGCCGTTCCAGGGCGGCGGCCGCCTTCCCCTCCCAGGGCGGGGAGCCGATGCGCTGGAAGATGGCGAGCGATTCGGCGAGGTGCGCCCGGCCCGCGTCGCCGTCACCCCGCTCGCCGTACGCCCGGCCCAGCGCGAGCCTGATCTGGCCCTCGATCATCGGGCTCCGGGTCCGCCGGGCCACGTCCAGGGCCTCCAGGAAGGTCCGCTCGGCCGCCTCCTCGGCGCCGGTCTGGAGCCGGGTCTCGGCGAGCCCCAGGAGCGAGTGGGCGAGGCCGAGCAGGTCGGACCTGGCCCTCACGATCTCCACGACCCGGGCGAACTCACCCTCGGCCGCCTCCAGCTGCCCCAGCGCGAGGTGCGCGCTGGCGAGGCGGTGCGTGGCCAGCGCGAGGCCGTGCTGGTCGCCCTTGATGGACTCGCAGACGCGGACAGCGTCCTGGCTGAGCTCCACGGCGACCTCCGGCTGCCCTTGGTCGAGGGCGAACTGGGCCATGTTCTGCAGGGCGTACGCCTCGGACGAACGGTCGCCCGCCGCCCGGAAGACGGGCAGCGCCTCCCGCAGCCGTTCCATCCCCCGCTCCCGTTCCCCCCGGATCCGGTCGATGAACGCGAGGTCGCTCAGCACCAGTGCCCGCCCGAGCAGGTCCCCGGCCTCGGTGTAGAGCGCGAGGGCGGCCTCCTGCCGCATGGTCGCATCGGGCAGCCTGCGCAGCCTCAGTTCCACCAGGCCGAGCTTGCGCTCCATGGCCGCCCGGCCCCGCAGGTTCCCCGCGTTGCGCGCCGCCTCCAGCGCGTACTCACTGCAACGGCGCCAGTCCTCCAGGTAGTTGCGCGACTCGAAGAGCACCTCCATGGACACGACCAGATGCCAGGCCAAGTCGTCCAGGCCGAGCTCGGCCGCCTGCTCCACGACCGCGACCAGCGAGAGCCGCTCCGCCTCGAACCACTCCAGCGGAGCCACGAGCAGCTCTTCCAGCAGAACGGAGTCGATTTCCCGCCGCGCCGCACCGCCGTCCGCGATGCCGCCGCCACTGCCACCGCCACTGCCACCGCCGCTCTCGCGCCGGAAGGCCTCCTCCGCGATGGTCAGACAGGTCCGGAACACCCGCTCGCACGCCGCCAGCCGGTCCTCCTCGCTCTCCTCCGCCCGGGCCAGCTCCTCCGCGTACAGCCGCATCAGGTTCTGGAAGCGGTACCGCAGCTGCCCGGTGGCGTCGACGCCGACGACCTCCAGGAACTGCGCGTCCACCAGGTGCTCTATCAGCCGCTCCGCGTCCATGACGTCCCCGTCCAGCAGCGCGGCACCCACCCACGTGGTGAAGTCGGGTACGGCGAGCAGCCCGAGGAGCCGGTAGAGCCGGGCCGCGTCCTTGTACAGGTAGCGGTAGCTCAGCTCGAAGCTCGCCCGGACCTGGGACTCGCCCTGGCTGAGCTCGTCCAGCCGGCGCCGCCCGTCGCTGAGCCGGGTCACCAGGTGCCGCACCGTCCAGTGCGGCTTGGACGCCAGCCGGGCGGCCGCGATGCGCAGCGCCAGGGGCAGCCGGTCGCACAGCTCGACCAGGCGGGCCGAGTCCCCGGGGGCGGCCTGTATCCGGACGTCGCCGACGATCCGGCCGAGCAGCTCGACGGCGTCGTCCTCGGGCAGCACGCCCAGGTGCACCCGGGCCCGCTGCGGCCAGGTCACCAGCTGCTCCAGCTGCTCCCGGCTGGTGACGAGCACGGTGCAGCCGCCGCTGCCCGGCAGCAGCGGCCGGATCTGCGCGAAGGTGCGTACGTTGTCCAGCACGATCAGCACCCGGCGCTCCGCGAGCACGCTGCGGTACAGGGCGATCCGGTCCTCCAGGCCGTTGGGCACGTCGTCGCTGTCCACGCCCAGGGAGCGCAGGAAGCGGCTGAGTATGTCGCCGGCCGTGGTCGGGGCGTGGTGCTCGTCGTAGCCGCGCAGGTCCGCGAAGAGCCGCCCGTCCGGGTACTGTTCGGTGACCCGGTGCGCCCAGCGGACCGCGAGGCCGGTCTTGCCGACGCCGGCGACGCCGGTGATCAGACCGACGGTGGGTGAGGGGCTGTCCTCACCCTGGCCCGCCACGAGGCTGTCCAGCGCGTCGAGTTCGGCACTGCGGCCCGCGAACCCCGGCACGTCGGGCGGCAGTTCCGAGGGCATCACGCGCACGCGGGCGTCCAGGGCCTCCGCCGCCGCGTCGGCCGGGCCGGCCGCCGGCTCGAACGCCAGCGACGGGTCGTCCCGCAGGATCGCGTCGTGCAGCTCCTGGAGTTCGGGACCCGGGTCCATGCCGAGCTCGTCGATGAACTGCCGGCGCGCCTCGCGGAAGCTCTCCATCGCCTCGGCCCGCCGCCCGGAGCGGTACTGGGCGAGGATGAGGTGGTACCGGGTGCGCTCGCGCAGCGGGTGTTCCCTGACGGCGGCCGCCAGTTCGGGCAGCAGCAGCTGGTGGCGGCCCAGTTCCAGCTGCACGCCCGTCATCGCCTCGTAGACGTTGATGCGGACCTCTTCCCAGCGGGCCGCCTCGTCCTCGACGAACTGCCCGGTGACCCCGGCGAGGGCGGGGCCGCGCCAGAGGGCGAGCGCCTCGGCGTAGCAGCGGGCCGCGTCGGCCGGGCGGTGGGTGCGGACCGCCTCCTCCCCCTGGGCGACGAGGCCGGTGAAGGTGACGGTGTCGAGCACGTGCCCGTCGGGGCGCAGCAGGTAGCCGGGGTGCGCGGTGGCGATGACCTCCTCGGTCACGCCTTCGTTCTTGAGGGCCTTGCGCAGGGCCGCGATGACGATGGCGACCTGGGTGCGGGCGGTGGCTGGCGGGCGACCGTTCCAGACCACGTCCACCAGGGTGTCAACCGGAACGATCCGCCCCGGGCTCAGGAGCAGAAGGGCCAGAATCGTACGTTGCCGGGCACCTCCGACTTGTACCGTCCGCTCCCCCGCGGTCACCATGAGTGGTCCGAGAATTCCGAATCTGAGTGGCTCGCCCAATGTGTCTCCCCCCGTCACCGCCGGGCCCGGCAGCGTGATCACCCTACCTGTCTGCCGCTGACAGAAAAGAGGCGTGACGCAAGCTGTGCGGCTGGTGGGGCACCATGTCCGAAAGCTGATTGATCATCTCGCGATTGGCTGGAATGCATCGGAAAAGAGGCTCGGCGTGACCGAATGCGCGTGGGGCGACATCCAGCCACTCACCAGGAACAGGAAGGTCCCGTTCACGCCTCCCCGACGCCACCCGAACGCCACCCCGCGGACCCCTGCCGGCGCGCCCGCTCGTTGACGGTGCCACTCACTGCCGCATCGGCACGACCACGGGGAGGGCTTGGGGTGTTCGGCCTCCTCGCCGCGCACATCCGGCATGCGGTCCGGGGAGACCGGGACGGGCACCACGCGGCAGGTCACGCGCGGTCGTACGGAGGAGCTGTGGGCGGCGGGGGCGGGAGCGACTCCCGCGTCCCCGTCGGGGTGGGGCGCACGGCGGAGTCGGACCGCCGCCCGGCGCGGACGGCGTCCGGCGGAACCCGTCCGGCAACGGCCGCGGCGCTCCGGGCCGTTCAGCCGAGCCCACCCCCGTGAAGCTCGACCCCGACCCGGCCGGCGCCGCCGCCACTCCCCCGTCGATACTCTAGTGGCGAAGAAGCATTGGTAACGTACACCAGAGTGACTGTCCGGCGTCAACCAAAGTGTTGCCGGTGCCGGCCCGAGGGGGCTTCGAGAAACACTGTGGTGGGCAAAGACTCGGCATCACGCCAAGGAGGTCGTGTACGTGGAGGATGACCAGTCACCCACCTTCGCCCAACTCCTGGACCACCTCTTCCGCGAGGTGCACCCCCCTTCCCGGGGGCCCTACACCTACGCGGAGGTCGCCGAGGGAATCCGCAGGGCCGCGACCGGAGAGGGCCGCGGGGTGACGGCGAGCGCCATCCAGCAACTGCGCACCGGCGCCAAGCGGAACCCGACGCGGCACACCATCAAGGCCCTGGCCGACTTCTTCGGCGTGCCGGCGGGCTACTTCGTCGACAGCGCGGCGGCCGAACGCACCAAGGCGGAGATCGGCCTCCTCGCCGCCATGCGCGACCAGGGCGTCCGCAAGGTGGCCCTGCGCGCCAACGGCCTGAGCGTCGACAGCCTGAAGATGCTGTCCACCGTGATCGAACAGGCCCGCAAACTCGAAGGGCTCACCACGGACGACCCCGCGCAGGACCTCAACCTGGACGACTGAACCGCGCCCCGGGCGGCTGGTGTTGCACGCGGTGGCGCGCGACCCCGCGGTCCCCGCCCGGCCCCGTACCCCCCCCTGTGCTCGCATCGACAGGGGGCATCCGGCGTTTCCGGGGACAAGCCCGGCATCCGGGCCGCACGGCCCCGCCTCGGCACGACACCCCGCCCTCGGAACGACGTCGCGGACATGTCAGCATGGGGGGCGCGCGTGCCGGGCTGCCAGGGAGGGTGGCCCCGGCCGGCCACCCCCGACCGGCGTCACCAGAGTGAGGACATGGACCTCGAGCAGCTTCGCGCCACCTGTGAGGCGCGCGTCGAGGCGCTTCGGCTCCCGCACCGGTTCAGCACCCGCGACCTCCGCGACGCCGTCGCGGAACAACGCGGACGCCCCATCGTCCTGCGCCCGCTGAGCACCCTCGGGGCCCTGGACGCCCCGTGCGGCATCCGCCTGGAAACCCCGGACGCCGATCTGCTGTTCTACGAGGAGGGGACCTCGGCCCTCCACCAGAACCACATCCTCGCCCACGAGATCAGCCACATCATCTGCGACCACCCCGGCAGCCTGGAGCTGGACCAGGACACCCTGCGCGCGATCGGGTTCGACCCGACCCTCGTCCAGCGCATGTCCGGCCGGACCAGCTACACCAGCGAGGACGAACGCGAGGCCGAGGTGATGGCCAGCGTGATCCGGCAACTCATGTACCGGGGACGCGAAGGCCCGTCGAGCCGGCCCGCCAGCGGCGCCGAGAGCTGGGACGCTCTGTTCGCCAAGCCACACAGGAAGATGCGCCACCGGAAATGATCAACATCCTCTTCACGGGCACGGCCGTCGCGCTGCTGTGCTTCGCCGCCTACTGGGTGCGGGGACGCGGCGGGCACCGTCCCACGGGAACCTGGGCGATGGCGGCGCTGCTGACCTCCTTCGCCCTCGCCTTCGCCTCGTACGCCCCCGCGGTCGAGGGCGCGGTCGAATCGGTGGTCCCCCACGTCGCCCGCCTCCTCAGCAACACCTTCACCCTGACGGCGGCCACCTCGGTCCTCGCCTTCCTCTTCCAGCTCAATCTGGACCGTGAACGGGCCCACCGGCAGATCCGGCTGCGCGTCATCGCCCTCGCGGTCGCCGTCGCCGGCATGGCCTCCTTCTTCGTCGCCGAGCAACTGACCGGACGCAACCCGGTGTTGTACGCGTGTTACGTACTCATCTACATCTCCTACCTGGGGTACACGGCCAAGGACTTCCTGCTCCAGACCTGGGCCCAGTCCAAGCGCTCGACCCGGCGCAGCCAGCGCTGGGGCCTGCGCACGACCTCGGTCGGCTGTGGCTTCGCCCTCGTCTACGCCGCGTACAAGCTCTTCACCCTGGTCTCCATCGGCCTCGGCCTGGGACTCGTGCCGGACCACGCCCGGTGCGCGAGCCCGCTGTCCCCCTTCCGCTGCGCGTTCAGCGTGACCGCACCCGCCGTCGCCGTCCTCCTCATCACCGTCGGGCTCACCCTCCCCGCCCTGCTGTGGCCGCTCAGCCAGCTGCGCCGGCGCCGCTGGGAACGGAACTCGTTCACCGCGCTGGAACCCCTGTGGCGCGAGGTCACCTCGGCGGTACCCGAGGTCGTGCTCGACCCGGGCAACACCGCGGCCGACGCCCATGACCTCGACTTCCACCTCCACCGCCGGGTCATCGAGATCAACGACTGCGTCCTGGCCCTGCGCCGGTACCGTCAGACGTCGGTACGGGACGCCGCCGCGGCCGAGGCCGCCCGCCGGGGCACGGCCGGCACCCCCGAGGGCGACGCCGAGGTGGAGGCAGCGGTCATCGCCGCGGCCGTCCACGCGAAGCGCGCCGGCCTCCCCCTCGACGGCGACGAGGCCCCGCCCGCCGCCGGCACCCGCTCCCGCAAGGGAGACCTCCCGGCGGAGACCGCGTGGCTGCTCCTCGTGGCGCAGGCGTACGCGCGCCGGCCGGCGTCCGAGCACGCGGGCGCGGCCTCGTGACCGCCCCGCGGCAGGACCCGCTGCGCGACCCGCGCTTCTTCGCCGACCCCTACCCCACCTACGACCGGCTCCGCGAGGGCTGCCCGGTCCAGCGGATCCCCACCGGCTCCGGCGGACACCACGCGTACCTGATCACCGGCCACCGCGAGGCCCGCGAGGCGTTCACCGACCCCCGCCTATCCAAGGACACGGCCCGGTTCTTCGCCGACCGGCCCTCCCACCGCGACCTGCACCCGGCGATCTCCCGCAACATGCTGGCGAGCGACCCGCCCGCGCACACCCGCCACCGGCGGGTGGCGACCCGACTGTTCACGACCGGCCGCGTCAGGGAGCTACACCCCTTCATCACCCGGGTCGTGGACGACCTCACGGCGACGTGGCAGCCCGGCACGGACATCGACCTGGTGGCGGACCTGGCGATCCCCCTGCCGGTCACCGTCGTCTGCGAACTGCTCGGCGTACCGGCAGCCGATCGCGCCTCCCTCGCCGCCTGGTCCCACGACCTCTTCGACGCGACCGACACCGCTCGCATCGACGCCGCGTCGCACCGGATCGGCGACTACCTCGCGGACATGATCGACGGCTCCCCCGACCACTGGTTCGTCCGTGACTGCGCGGCGGGCGGCCTGGACCGGGACGAGACGGTCTCCCTGGCCGCCCTCCTCCTGGTCGCCGGGCACGAGACCACCACCCACTTCATCGGTAACGCCGTCCTGGCCCTGCTCCGCAACCCGGAGGCCTTCGACCGCCTGGTGCGGGACCCGGACCTGATCCCCGGCGCCCTCGATGAACTGCTCCGCTTCGACTCCCCGATCAGCGTGGCCACCTTCCGCCACAGCACGCAGGACCTGCGCGTCGGCGACACCGACATCCCGGCCGGCTACCCGGTCCTGATCTCCCCCGGAGCCGCGAACCGCGACCCGTCCAGGTTCCCCGACCCGAACCGCCTGGACCTCGACCGCGACGCCTCCGCCCACCTCTCCTTCGGCCACGGCATCCACCGCTGCCCGGGCGCCCCCCTGGCCCGGGCCGAGGCGGAGATCACCCTCCGCACCCTGCTGACCCGCTTCCCGAACACCCGCCTGACGATCCCCCCGCACTCCCTCCCCTGGCGCCCCACCCGCCTCACCCACGGCCTCACCACCCTCCCCCTCACCCTGGCCTGACCCACCCACCACCGAATCCCACACCCGCGCTCCGGCCCGGAGCGGACCGAGGAGATGTGCGGGCGGACCCGGAGGTACACGAACGCGCCGCGGCGGCCCTGCACGGGAACCCCCTAGGACAGGGCCGCCGGAGTGCCGTGAGCAACCCTGAGGCCTCGGTCCGGATCACGATGTACGGCCTGGCTGCTTGATCACGCACTGTCATAAGATGGCAAGGACAATCTCAGCGGCCCGCCGGGCTTCCGCTCCGCCTCACGTGGAACCGAAGGACATGCCCCCACCCGCACGAGCTACTCCGTGCTGCCTGGGGGCGATTTCTTGCTGTTCCGTGAGTCCGCGGCGTCCTTGGCCAACCGCACCCGCCTCGAAGGCCGGCTGGCAGAACTCCTCAGCGAGAACTTCCTGCACCGGCACGGCCACAAGCCGCATGCTGCGGAGGTTCGCTCCTGGGAGCGGAGCATCCCCGCGCTCACCCACGCCCTGGTCGAAGCGGGTCTCGGTGAGGTCGAGATGCTGCTGGAGTACGGGCTGCCGCTGACGAGCAAGCGCGCGGACGTGATATTGGCCGGCGTCCACCCGGTGTCCGGCGAGCCGTCGTACGTCATCGTGGAACTCAAGCAGTGGAGCGAGGCCCACCCGGTGGATGACGATCCACTGCGGTGCAGCGTGCCCTCCTACCGCGAGCCCGTACTGAACCCCATCGAGCAAGTTCGCGGTTACTGCGACTACCTCGTCTCATTCAACGGGGCTCTCGAACAGAACCCCGACTCCGTCACCGGAGTGGCCTTCCTGCACAACGCGACCGAGTTCGGGGTCGCCGGGCTGCGCGAGGTCGAGGAGGACCGCCGCGGCCGCATGTTCACCGGCGATCAGCGTGGCGCGTTCCTCGACTACCTGCGTTCGAGGCTGGCAGCAAAGCCTGGCGCTGCCGCCGCCGACGACCTCCTGCAGGCCAGGATCCGGCCGTCCAGGCAGCTGATGGCCGTGGCCGCCGACGAGGTCCGCGACCGGGAGCAGTTCGTACTGCTGGACGAGCAGCGGCTCGCCTACGAGACGGTGATGGCGGCGGTCCGCAAGGCCCGCCGCTCCAACCGCAAGCAGGTGGTCGTCGTGACCGGCGGGCCCGGATCCGGCAAGAGCGTGATCGCCCTGTCCGTGCTCGGCGACCTGTACCGGCGCGGCGTGCCTGCCCTCCACGCCACCGGATCGCAGTCGTTCACGAAGACCATGCGCAAGGTAGCGGGCGCCCGCAAGCCCGAGGTCCAGCGCCTGTTCCGCTACTTCAACAGCTTCATGGACGCCGAGCCCAACGACATGGACGTACTCGTCTGCGACGAGGCCCACCGGCTCCGCAAGACCTCCGCCAACCGCTACACCAAGGCCGCCCTGCGAACCGGACGTCCGCAGGTGGTGGAACTGATCGACGCGGCCCGTGTGCCGGTGTTCCTCCTCGACCAGCACCAGGTGGTGCGTCCCGGCGAAATGGGCACCGTCGAACAGATCAGGCAGGCCGCGGCCGACCACGAAGTGGACTTCACCTTGGTGGAGCTGGACAGCCAGTTCAGGTGCGGAGGAAGCGACGCCTACTTGCTTTGGGTGACCAGTCTCCTGGGCTTGGAGGGCGAAGGACCGATCAGGTGGGAGCCGGACGGCAAGGTGCAGTTGCTGACAGTGGACAGCCCGCAGGAATTGGAGGGCTTCCTCGATGACAAGCGTGCCCAGGGGTACGGCTCCCGGCTCTCCGCCGGCTACTGCTGGAAGTGGACCACTAAGATCACTCCGGCGATGACGACGCTGCCCGCGGACGTGGTCATCGGCGACTGGTCGAAGCCGTGGAACCTGTACGGGGACCGATCCCTGCTGGGCGCACCGCCGGCTCCGCTGTGGGCCACTGATCCCGCGGGCTTCGGCCAGGTCGGCTGTGTCTACACCGCCCAGGGCTTCGAGTACGACTGGTCCGGGGTGATCATGGGCCCGGACCTGGTATGGCGGAAGAACCGCTGGGTCGCCGACCGTACCGCCTCGAAGGACCCTTCCTTCACGAAGGCGACTCCTGACGACGAGGTCGACCGTCTCATCCGCAACACGTACAAGGTGCTCCTGACCCGCGGCATGATCGGAACAATCGTCTACTCGACGGACCCGGAGACCCGCGAGAAGCTCCGCTCGCTGACTTCCTGAGCCGACGGACCCCGTCGACGGCTAGGATGATCTGGCTGCGCACCTTCCCGGAGGGTACGAGGCTGCGGTTCATACGCGAGGCCGAACAGGCTGTGAAGGACGGATGGTTGTGCCCGTCGTCTGGTGACGGACGACGTGAGCGTGGCTGCCCGGTAGGGTGCCCCCTGCCATTCCGAACTCACGCCCTGGAGTGGCCGTATGACCCCCGTTGAGTACAAGCCTGCGCGTCGTGAACGGATTCGCGGAATCCTGATCGACATCGCTGTCGGAATCGTCTCCAGTCTTCTGGTGACGGCGCTGACCGCAGTGGCAGACCTGCTCTTCTGAGCAGGTACGTGGCGGGCCCGGAGAGCCCGCCACTCCACCGTCCCACGCCCGGTGTCAGAAGAGTCGGAGGTCGGGGCCCGACGACTTCCGCCGCTTGCGGTTGCGTCTCCCGTTTCCCCGCGGCAGGTGCACCGTGCGAGCCTCCTTCGGAAGGTTCAGCCAGGTGGGTCGAAGCCCGTGGATCTCAACCTGACCCACCAGCTTCTTCAGATAGGTGCGGGTCTCCTCGTCCGTGGAGTAGAGCACCGTGGCACGGCTCGCGCGGGTCAACAGGACGTGGTACGCCTGCCGGACCAGCCGCGCGAAGTCGTCGTCGTCCACACTCGACGGGCTGACCTTCGGATCGAGCGAACCAGGCAGATCCACGCGCTTGATGTCCGAGTCGGGGGCTTCCTTGCGTTCCTTGCCCCGCTGGAACACCCACTCGTCGCCACGGCGCACCATGTCATCACCCATGATCACCCCGCACCAGTCCCATTCCAGGCCCTGCGCCGTGTAGACACAGCCGACCTGCCCCAGGCCGTTGGGGTGGACGGACCAGATGTCGGACGGCGGGACCCCGTCCGCGCAGTAGCTCTCGCTCTTCGCGTTCCAGGGCCTGTGCCAATCTCCGATGCGGACATCGGCTTCCAGGCGCTTCTCCTCGCCCACGGGTTCCGTCCAGGGCCAGCAGTACCCCGCGACCATGCGGGCGGACGCGCCGGCCGCGGCCTCCGTCCGGATGATCCGCTCGAGCTCCTCCGGGGTCTCCGCCACCTCGACGTGCATCAGCCCGTCCGCCCTCCAGGTCTGCGGCTCGTCTTCCGACCGCCAAGGCCTCGCCTCCTCGTCCGTCACACCCAGGAGGGCACGCACCCAGCGGATGTACGAGCCGCTGCCTCCACAACGGAACTGCTCGCGCAGGCCGTACTCGAGGACGTCGGCGCCGCGGCGCTCAGCCGCATCTTTGATCAACTCGACGGTGCCCACCTCCCTCGGCCGCACGGACTGGCCTTCGTCCAGGAAGAACACCGTCAGGCGTGACGCGTCGAGAAGCTCGTCCACCTGCGGCCCCTTCCCCCACTTCGCCCGCTCCTCCTGTGTCCAGAACCGATTCGTCGAGCGATCGCGCAGGCGATGCGCCTCGTCGCAGATCAGAACGTCCACGGGAGGAACCGAGGTGTCCACGAAGTTGCTGAAGTAGGTGAAGGTCTCCCTGAACTGCTTGTCCCCGTAGCCGACATGCTCCTGAATGGCCGCATTGAAAGCCCTGCTTCCACTGGCGTACTTCACGGTCCGCCCCTGCGCCTCGAGCTGGGCCTTGATCTGCAGGCCGATCGCACTCTTGCCGGTACCAGCGCCGCCTGTGACCAGGAAGATCACGCGCCTCTCGTCCGGAATCAACACGGGGTGCTCCGGGTCGGGTAGGACCTTGGAGGCCGCTTCGAGGATCTGTTCCGCAACCACCTTCTGGCGCCCGCGGAGGACGAAGACGGTGTCGTCGCCCCGGGACCAGTTCATGGCGTCGAGCAGCGGTGTATTGCGCAGGCCCATGGTCCGCAACATCGTCGCGGCCTCGGAAGCACCGCCCTCGGCGGCGAAGCTCCCCCTGAGGTCGTCGAGGAACTGGGCACGTCGGTCGGCCGTGTACACACGCGCGTAGGCGCCCGTGGGCGCATCGACACCGATCAGCGGACGTACGGAGTCGTCCGTGGCGTTGTGGAGGTAGGCGAACCCCCCGCACTCGAATTCCTCGTTCTCGAAGGGCCCCCTGTCGCTCGTAAACGCCTCGTAGTACTCACGCAACTGCAGCGCGGGATGTTTCTTGGCCCCCAGGCCTGGCACGTGCACCAGTTCAGCGGTGGCGCGCTCGATCCTGGTCACCGTGGACCAGCGCTTGAGTTCGACGAGCTGAACGGACGGCCGGTTCTCCTGCGGATGGCGGCCGACCAGCACGACGTCGATGAGTCGGGGTTCCGACCGGTTGGACTCATCGAGGGTGGCCGCGCACTCAACGACCATCTCCACGTTTCCGCGGTCGGCGGCGACCAGATCGTTCGCAAGGCTGATCAAGCTCTCCGCCCATGCGGAGCGCTCGGTGACCGAGGCGTCCGAGCCTCGGAAATGCTTCCAGCGGGCAGCAAGGTGCGGCACCATGTGGCGACGGGCATGCAAGGTGAGCAGATCCCGCGCCGAGAGCTTCAGCAGGAGCAAGGACACGAGGTGGTTCCCCCAGGGCACGAGTAACTCGTGCGGGTGGGGGCATGTCCTCGCGGGAAGCCCGTCGGGCCGCAATCGGTCCGGTGATCTTAGAGAAGACTGCGGCTACCTGGAAACGCCGCCACGGGGTGCGGCCGGAACCGTGTTCACAGTGGCCGGATCACACCTGACCGCACCCCGGAAGCTCCCTGCCCGGTTCGTCTCGGCTGCCCCGGATGTCACTGAAGATCCGTTGAGGATCATCACCGCGAACGCCGGACACGCAGACCACGCCCACCGGTCGCCGCGTTCCGCACGACAACCGCTGCACCTGGTCAGCAAGAAGGCCAAAGAGTCTTGCCGGCTGCTCGGCCAACAGCAAGCGCGTCTGGCCCGCCGAAGTCATCTGTATGACGGCCGACGACGTGCGCGTACGGGTCGCTGTGGAAGACGGGCAGCCTGGACCCGCCGAGCTTTCCCCGGGCCGCAGCAGAGCGGGTAGGCGTGACCGCACCGCCACGCAGCGCGTAGGCAACGGCTCCGGCCGGTCACGTCCGGGCACACGGCCGGTTCGAGGCGACGGGGCGTCACCTCGAACGTCAGCTTCCTGGAAAGCGCAGGGGCGTTGCCGAGGAAGGCGAGGGCGTTCCTCGACTGAATCCGTAGGCCAAGCGGCTTGCAGTCATCGCCGGACGCCTGCACTCGTTCTTTGTACGGATACAGGTCGAACAGCCGACCCAGACCAAGAAGCCTCCTCAGGCGCCCTTCGCGACCGGCTCCAGGATCCCACGCACTCCACGTGGTGCGCCTCCGAAGAGGGAAGAGGGCAGGTATGCCCGAGCCTCATCCGCGGAACCCCACCTCCAGCAGCCCTCGGGACACCGGGGGCGCTGTCTTGGACCGGTACCTGGAGGACTTACATGAACGCGTGGGCCCCGAGTGCTTCGCGGTGGTCGTGCGGGTGGTGCAGGACGCCTGCCAACGCGTGAGCGGCGACGGGCAGGGACTTCTCGGTGTGCCGGGTGAGTACGGCTGGACTTCGGTGCTTCAGCGGGAATGCCTCAGCCTCTTGGCCGTCGTGATCACCGGACAGGCCGGCCACCACCTCACCGATCACCCCGCACCCGAACGAAGCCTGGACCGGCTGGTGATCCAAGCAATGGCGACGTCGGCTCCGCCGGCACGGGGGGGTGCCGCCCCACGGTGAATCACCGGCGAAGCAGATGCGGACCGCCACCGCAGCCGCGCTGGAACGCAGCCTCCGGGCCACGGCATGACAGCGCCGTCAGTCACCCGCATCACCACCCCGGCGATGACCGACACCCGTGCAGAGGCACTGATCGAAGGGGTCGTCAGCGCGGTCCGCGGCGGTCAGGACCAGCGCGTCCGGGAACTGATCACCGCACTCGCCACCGCCGCGGCCGACCCGGCAGACCTGTAGACCCCGCCCACACCCGGACGACGTTCGGTCGACCGCGCTCCGCGGACGGTACGGAGTGTGCGCGGGCATCCGTACCCGGCACTCCCGGTGACTGTCGACAGGCGGGCGGGCAGGGTGGCGAAGGTCAGGCCGGGGTGATGTTCTCCGCCTGGGGGCCCTTCTTCCCTTGCGTGCCGTCGAACGTAAATGCCACGCGCCCACAACGGCCAGTCACCAGAAGAAACGAGGACACGCCACACCTTGGACCAGGTCTTGCGGTCCTGCCGAGGGCAGGCAGGGTGCGCTGCAGCTCAGGCCGCCGTCGCCGGGTTCGCTGGCTGGGCGGCGTGGCGGTGTTCGGCGTTGAGGCGCTGGGCTTCCTCGAGCTGATCTTCAAGGATGATGATCCGGCAGGCGGCCTCGATGGGGGTGCCCTGGTCGACGAGTTCGCGGGCGCGGGCGGCGATGCGCAGCTGGTAGCGGGAGTAGCGGCGGTGTCCGCCGGGTGAGCGGAGGGGAGTGATCAGGCGGTGCTCGCCGATTGCGCGCAGGAAGCCTTGGGTGGTGCCGAGCAGCTCGGCGGCCCGGCCCATCGTGTATGCGGGGAAGTCGTCGTCGTCCAAGTGACCGCCGGGCGGGCCGGCGGGGCTGGCTGCTGTCATTTCACCTCTCTGTCGAACGCGTGGAGGGGCCCGGGAGCATGTGGCTCCCGGGCCCCGAAGGAACTGCTACACCATCTGCCGGCCCTGATACTGCGCCGGCCTTCTGTTTCCGCCGACCCGACCTGAGCTCTGTCGGGATTGCGGGGATCGCGGATGCGTGACCGGAGACCACCTCACTATCGATGTCCTGCGGTACCCGGACTCGCGTGGCGTCCGGGCGATCCTGATGGCGTCTGGTTCCTCCGTTCTTCCCTCTGGATCAATCACTTGCCAAACGGGAACTGCGAACTGCCTCTACTGCTTGGTGTTGCGTACTGCTGGTGACCTGTCACAGCGCCACTTCCGGCAGCCAGCCCCGTCGCCCATCCTGCATCTGCTCTGGCTTAGAACCCCACTGCCGAACTTCCCGGTGCGCGCGCCCGCAGCCGACGCCTTCACCGAGGTACCGCTTCACAACTTCACTGCTGGTACTGCGAACTGCACTACTGCTCACGGCGGCCCCTGATCACTGCGGGCCACCCGGTCCGGTCGTCAGTCCCGTCGCCGTCCTGCAACCGCTCTGGCTTCGAAACTCCACCACCGCACCGTCCTGCGTACTGCACCTGCGGGTACTGCTGCCCGGCAGTTCGTCTCTGCCGGGCCCTGCGGTCTCTCTGCGTTACGAGAGAAACCATAACCACCCCGCCGCCGAATGTCTACTCCGGCCGCCACAGATTTTCACGTGTGCGATGAGGAGGTAATCGGCCTCGAACGCCGGCGGTACATGGGGAGCACTTCGGGTTGAGCGCCTCAGCGACGGACACAGGAACGGACAGGGCCGGCGTCGCCAGGCTCAGAGAGGCCAGGGTGACCTGATGGGGCGATGAGCATCGCCGCTCCGATCATCCTGACGGACAGCACGGGCCTCGCCGTGTCGGTCGGCCCATCCACGGCCTCCCTCGGCGACGCGCGGGCCCGTACGCGGGATTTCCTCGACCGCCTGGTGCAGCCGTAGTCCGATCCCCCCATCCCCGGCCCGGCGGCATCCCCACCGCACCCTCTACTCGGCGAGACAGGCGCGTCACCCACGAGGTCGTCCCCCAGCCGGCGCTTCTGGGCCCCGCAGGGGACGGCACCGACCGTGCGGGGAGGCGCGCATGCGTTCGGTCAAGCCGATGCCGATCAGATACTCGTCCACGCGTCGAGAAAGGCCTTTCGCCGGGCCGGATCCGCTGATTTGTGGTCCGCGTGCAGGACCCGCCAGGCGGTGAGTTCGAGGTCCCGGAGCCACAGCTCGCCGATGACCTGCGTTTTGAGGTCGGGGAGGTGGTCGGACTCGGAGAGCGCCTGGCCGATGACCTCCCCCGCTGCGATGCGCTGGGGCGAGGTCATCTCGTCGACAGCCGAGAGGATCTGTCCGGCCAGACCGGTGCCTTCGCCCGCCAGCGAACTCAGGACGTAGTCCTTGATGTTGGCAGGCAGCAGGTAGAGGGACCCCGAAGACCTCCACAAGTCCGACCAGAAGTGCTCCCCCGCCTCGGTGGGAGCGGGGAGCGCGGCCAGGAGTCCGAGGAGATGCGCGGTGGCCGCGTACCCGTCGGAGTGAGCCGATGCGACGACGGCGATGTCCGCGACGCGCTCCACGTCGATTCGGCCGGCCTCGAGGCGGGGGTCCAGTCCCAGCCGCTGTTCCAGCTGATGGGAGAGGGGGGCGGACGCGTGGGAACTGAACTCGGGAAGCATCGGCGGTCCTTGAGCGTAGGAGAGCGGAGAGGCCGGCTCATTCGGAAGCTCTGATCGTTCCCAGGGCCCGCCGAATTACCCGAGTTCCACGGCCCTGCTTGGCGGAAGACAACGGCACCAACGGTTGGCGGACGCGAGAACTCCCCGGCGGTTGCCGAGGTGGTCGAACGGGCGGCCGACCTGGCGGAACCGATCAAACCGAAGCTTCAAGGCTGGCTTCACGCCGGGATGGTCCCCGCATCGCCGGCTGCGGGCATCGTCCTCATCTGCCTGGCGAAGACACCGCAAGCCACCCTCGGCTGCACCGTGTACGCCGTCACCACCCGGCAGGGTCGCGCCCTGGATCGGGAACGGGACCTTCATCCCCAGAAGCCGGCACGGGCGGGAGCACCGGTACGGCCCGTGTGGGGGGAACCGCTCTGGCCGCCGGAGCGGGGGCGGGAACAGCGGTCGTTCGTGCGAGTGCTGCGGTCCATGGGGGGCCTTCCTCGATGCGGCACGCTTCGTGGAATTCCCGTGACGGCATTCGAGAGAACGGGCCGAAGAAAGACGGGGCAGAACCATGCCGCGAGAAGAGCGGACACGGCTTGCGGAGATAGTGCCGCGCAGGCGTCAAGAAGGCCGGGTGAGCGGCGGGCGACTTACAGCCGACAGTGGGGCCGGGCGGGCGCTGCGTGAGAACGTATCCGCCGGGCCGGACAATGGAGCGGGTCGACGCGAGGCGCCGCTGCCCGCCGGATCTCACGCTGAAACGTCGCGATGCGACGTGGAGTGTGAGGGTGTGAGGGGAAAAAACGAGCTGGGGCCCGCACTCCAAGGTGCGGGCCCCAGCTACGTATACGCGTCAGCGTCAGGCGGGAACGATGTTCTCGGCCTGCGGGCCCTTCTGGCCCTGCGTGACGTCGAAGTTCACCTTCTGGCCTTCCTGAAGCTCGCGGAAGCCGGAGGAGGCGATGTTCGAGTAGTGAGCGAAGACGTCAGCGCCGCCACCGTCCTGCTCGATGAAGCCAAAACCCTTTTCCGCGTTGAACCACTTCACGGTGCCAGATGCCATATTGATCTCCCTTGGGGCAGTGCCCGGAATCACACTGTGCGGTTCCGGAGTCGCCGCGTTGATTGCCCCGACCGGAAAATCGGCGGAAATACAAAGCGTTTCCAGCGGGCGAGGCCAGCAGGGGAAGCGCTTGAATTTTTGCGAACCAAGACTGCAACTGGGAACGACAGTAGCACGTCGGAGCGCCCGCCGCAGGTAAGGTCATTTACTCAGCCCCCGGCGATAAAAACCCTTCGCCTTATGCGCGGCAAATTCTCACCTAACGGTCACAGATTTTGCGCCCGGAACACATGCGCACGACCGAACCGGCCGAGTTCTGCCGGTGGAGGCGCGGTGGAGCGGGCCACCGTCCGGGACCGGTCCCTCAGGTTGCCGAGAGCGATGCGTCGGCGAGGTTGGCGCCGGTCGCGGCGTCCCGTTGGGTGGGGGCGGTGCCGTGCCAGTCCAGGCACATGACGGTCGCGTCGTCCTCCAGATGCCCGTTTCCGGCATCGACGATCGCCCCGATGAGGGTGCGCGCGGCTTCCCGGGGATGCAGGTCGCGGGTGCGGACGATGAGCCGGGACAGGTCCACGGTGTCGGCGTTGCGTTCCAGCATGCCGTCCGTCAACATCACCAGCCGGTCGCCGGGCCGCAGGTCCAGTGACTGCACCCGATAGTCACGCGGGCTGAGGATGCCGAACGGCAAATCGACCTCCGGAACGATCCGGGTCACTTCGCCGTCGCGCATCCGCAGCGGCCAGGGGTGTCCGGCGTTGATGAACTCGGTGGCGCCGTCGAGCAGGCTGATCCGCAGCAGCTGACCGGTCACGTAGCCCTCGCGGCCGTGCTCGCGCATGGCCAGGTCGGCCTGTCGGGCCTGTTCCCGCAGGCCCTCGCCGGCCCGCCGGGCCCGGCGCAGGGCGCCCACCACCAGGGTGGCGAGCAAGGAGGCGGCGACGTCATGACCCATGGCGTCGGTGACCGACAGCTGGACGGTGTCCCGGTCGACCACGTAGTCGAAGGTATCCCCTCCCACGTGGTCGGCCGGCTCCAGCGCCCCGGCCACCGCGAACTGCGCGGCCTCGCACGCCAGCGACGCAGGGAGCAGCCGGTGCTGGATCTCGGCGGCCAAGTTGAGCGGGCGCGTACGCCGGCCCCATTGGTAGACGTCGGTGAAGGAGCGGTTCGCGATGACGATGTAGGCCAGCGCGTGCGCCGTCTCACCGATCTGCCGCATCACGTCCTCGTCCGGCGGCGCGGGCAGGAACAGTTCCAGGAGTCCGATGGCGTCCCCGCGGTTGGTCACCGGAGCGACCACCCGTACCGGCGTCGCCGGGCCTTCGTCCTGCGCGCTCGGGCGCTGGCTGCGGATCACGTCGTCGTACAGCGTGCCCCGCAGCGTGATGCGCCGGGCGCACTCGCCCGTCTCGACGCTGTCCGCGGCGCCCAGCCGTACGACCGAGCTCCCCGTGAAGTCGGTGATCAGGAAGGACACCGACACCGCCCCGAGATGGTCCTTGAGCATGCGCGCGACCACATCAAGGGATTCCACGGGTGGCGCGGCCTCCGCCGCCTCCAGCATCCCCGCGAGCGTCATCCCCTCACGGACGGGACCACCCTCCACGCGAAAACCAGAATCAGGCGCACCGCTCCCGCCTGGCTCTCCTGCGATCACAGACCCTCCATCCGAAGCGATGGCGCGCTCACCAGTCAGCCGCCCTTGCGACACACGGCGCCCGTCCCGGCGAGCGTAGTGGGGTGACCAGGCGGTGCTCACCGATCGCGCGCAGGAAGCCTCGGGTGGTGCCGAGCAGCGCGGCGGCCCGGCTCCTGCTACACCCCGCCGGCCCTGATGCTGCGCCGGCCTTCTGTTTCCGCCGACCCGACCTGAGCTCTGTCGGGAGTGCGGGGATCGCGGATGCGTGACCGGAGTGGGCGGTCGAAGAACGCGTCAGCTGACCCGAAGGCCGACCGCGAGCGTCAGTTCGAGGACCCGGCGCGGGGACCCGAGGTCCGGAAACAGCTCCCGCAGTTGCGACATCCGGTACCGGACGGTCTGGGGGTGGACGAACAGCGACGTCGCCATCTCGTTCCGCTTGCCCTGGTGCAGCAGCCACGCCCACAACGTCTCCTCGAGCCGTCGCGCGGTCGCGACAGGCAGGCTCTGCAACGGTGCGAGGGCTCGGGTACGCAGATCTGCGAACGCGTCCGCGTCGGCGCTCAGTACCAGCTCGGGCAGGTGTTCCTCGGTGTCGCGAATCTCAGGCGAGAGGCCGCGCGCGCGTACGGCTCGTGCGTACGAGGCGGACGCACGCATCCATGGCCGGGCCGGGCCGACCACGGTGGTGTGGTCGGGCAGCTGCCTCAGGAGATGTGCTCGGTCGGCATCGGGGACGAGCAGCACGCCGGAGGCGTCCGGCAGGTCGTCGAGGACGAGGGTGCCCGGGTCGAGCGTGCGGTAGGCCGGCCGGGCCTGGGCGGCGGGCAGCAGGACCGCGGTCAGCGAAACCGGAGGCTGCCATCCGGCCCGTCCGGCAGCGGCGAGGAGCACGTCCGGGCTCGCGCCGGAGAGGAGGTCGCGGGCCAGTTGTTCCAGGTGGCGCTCGTGGGCCCGGCCCCGCGCGGCGAGTTCGTCGGCGTGGCCCGCGGCGCTCGCGGCGGAGAGCTCGTCGATGTAGGCGAAGGTCAGCTCGGCGAACTTGGCGACCTGGGCGGCGGGCAGACCTGCGGGTACGGCACGTGCGGCCAGGCCTCGCCAGGCCACGCGGGCGCCGACGCGGTAGGCGCTGAGCAGGGCGTCCATCGAACGGCCGTCGCGGACCTCGCCGCGGCCCAGCTCGTAGGCCGCGTCGCCGGCGTCGCCGCCCGTGGCGTTCCCGCTCGCGAGGTCGAGGTAGAGGCCCAGGGCGGTGCGGACGGCTCGGCGGATGGTGGCGCCCATGCGGCCCGAAAGGGCGTTGGCGTAGGGCGGGACCTCGTCGATGATCGCCTGGACGATCTCGTCGGCGGTGGTCTTCAGCGCGGCCCGAAGCGCGTTGACCGTCGTCTCATCCAGGACCAGTTCGCCGGCCCTCCGGACTGCATGCCCCACTTTTTGTTCCTTGCGAACAATTCAGCCGATCATTTTCACGTCTTGCGGACAGGACTTTACCCCCTGAAGCACATCAAGCTGGGGTCATGACGAGTGCAGCCCTCCGCAGTAGGGCGTGGAAACTGCTGGAGATGGTCACGACGCCGCTGCTGCCGTCGGACTACCTCGACCTGGTCAGCCCGCTGCGTGCGGGCGCTGACCTGCGGGGGCGCATCGAGGCCGTGCACCCCGAGACGGCCGACGCCGCCACCCTCGTGATCAGGCCGGGACGGGGCTGGCGCGGTCACACGGCCGGTCAGTACGTGCGGATCGGGGTCGATGTCGACGGGGTGCGCCTGTGGCGTGCCTACTCGCTCACCTCGCCGACGAACCGCCAGGACGGCCGCATCACGATCACCGTGAAGGCGATCCCGGACGGCAAGGTCAGCAATCACCTGGTCCGCAGCGCGAAACCGGGCACGCTGATCCAGCTCGACCAGGCGGCCGGTGACTTCGTACTGCCGCAGGCCAGGCCCGCCAAGGTGCTCTTCCTGACGGCCGGCAGCGGCATCACGCCGGTGATGGGCATGCTGCGCGACACCGAGTTCGACGACGTCGTCATGGTCCACTCCGCGCCACAGCCGCACGACGTGATCTTCCGCAAGGATCTGCACGACCTGGTCGCGGAGAAGAGGCTGCGGCTCACCGAGCTGCACACCGACACGGACGGTACGCTCGACGTCGCACGTCTCGGCGAACTCGTGCCCGACTGGGCCGAGCGCGAGACCTGGGCTTGCGGGCCCGGGGGCCTGCTCGACGCCGCCGAAGATCACTGGCGTGAGCACGGCGTCCAGGAGCGCCTGCACACCGAACGCTTCCGCCCCGGCATCGTCGTCGCCGGTGACGGTGGCCGGGTCACGTTCAGCACCACCGGCAAGACCGTCGACGCGGACGGCGCCACGCCGCTGCTGGACGTCGGCGAGGAGGCCGGTGTACTCATGCCGTCCGGATGCCGCATGGGCATCTGCTTCGGCTGCGTCACGCCGCTCAAGGCGGGCGCCGTCCGCGACCTGCGCACCGGTGAGATCACCGAAGCCGAGCCGGGCGTCCTCATCCAGACCTGCGTGTCCGCCGCGGCGGGCCCCTGCGACATCGAACGATAGGAGCACATTGACCGCCATCGACCCCACCGCCCACCTGACCGCGGAGCAGATCGAGGAACTCGGCCGCGAACTGGACGCGATCCGCGAGGAGGTGATCGCCGGCCGGGGCGAGAAGGACGCCGCCTACATCCGCAAGGTCATCGCGGCGCAGCGCAAGCTCGAGCTGGCCAGCAGGGGCGTGCTGCTGTTCTCGTTCTTCCCGCCCGCGTGGCTGATCGGCACCGCCGGTCTGTCCGTGGCGAAGATCATGGACAACATGGAGATCGGCCACAACATCCTGCACGGCCAGTGGGACTGGATGCGGGACCCGAAGATCCACTCCACCACCTGGGACTGGGACCACGTCTCGCCGGCCGAGCAGTGGAAGCACTCGCACAATGAGCTGCACCACACGTACACCAACGTGATCGGCAAGGACAACGACCTCGGCTACGGCATCATGCGCGTCGACGAGGACCAGAAGTGGCACCCGTTCCACCTCGGCCAGCCGCTGTGGAACTTCATCAACGCCTGCTTCTTCGAGTACGGCATCGCCGCCTACGACCTGGAACTCGGCAAGAACCTGCCCAAGCACCGCCGCAAGAACCCGGAGTTCCGCGCGCGGGCCCGGGCCGTGGGCCGCAAGATCCGCAAACAGGTGCTCAAGGACTACGTGATCCACCCGCTGCTGTCGGGCCCGTCGTTCCTCACCACGCTCGCCGCCACGTTCACCGCGAATCTGGTCCGCAACATCTGGACCCACTCGGTGATCATGTGCGGGCACTTCCCCGAGGGCGTGCAGGTCTTCGAGCGCCGGTCGATCAATGGCGAGACGCGCGGCCAGTGGTACCTGCGCCAGATGATGGGCTCGGCGAACATCAGCGGCAGCAAGGCCATGCACTTCATGACCGGCAACCTGTCGCACCAGATCGAGCACCACCTGTTCCCCGACCTGCCGAGCAACCGGTACGCCGAGGTCGCGGTGAAGGTCCGCGCGTTGTTCGAGAAGTACGAGCTGGAGTACGTCACCGGGCCACTGCCCAAGCAGGTGTTCTCCGCGTGGCACAAGGTCTTCCGGCTCTCGCTGCCGAACAGGAAATCCAAGGTCAAGGCGCCGGACCGCAAGCAGGAACTCGTCGCAGCCTGATTCCCGCTACCGGTTCGGATCCGTCGCCCGCCCCGGCGCCACCGCCGGTTCCGGTGAGCTAGCGACACCCTTCCATGGCTGACGACCTGACGGACAGCCTTGACCTACAGGTCAGAGGCCCTTTGCCGCCGGTTCGAGGATCGCGACGCACTCCACGTGGTGGGTCATCGGGAAGAGGTCGAAGACGCGGAGCGTGCGGACCTTGTAGCCGTTCTCCGCGAAGTACGCCAGGTCGCGTGCCAGGGCCGCCGGGTCGCAGGCCACGTAGGCGATGCGGCGGGCCGAGAGGCTCGCGATGTGGCGGACCGTCTGCTTGCCGGCGCCCGCGCGGGGCGGGTCCAGGACTACCAGGTCGCACTCCGTGATGCCGGTGCGCGGGAGGGCGCTGTCGACCTTGCCCTGCTCGATGCGGACCCGCGGGAAGTCCGCCAGGTTGTGGCGGGCGTCCTCCACCGCGCGCTTGCCCGACTCGATGCCGAGGACGGCCCCCGTCTCCCCGAGGCGCTCCGCCAGCGCGCCCGCGAAGATGCCGACGCCGCAGTACAGGTCGAGGGCCATCTCGCCCTTGCGCGGCATCAGGCCCTGCATGACGGCCTTGATCAGCGTGTCGGCGGCCTGCGGGTGGACCTGCCAGAAGCCGCCCATGCCGACCCGGTACGTACGGCCGTCCGCCCGCTCGCGGACGAAGGGGCGGCCGTGGACGCGGTGGACGCCGCCGTCCTTCTCCTCGACCCGGAGCACCGAGACCGGCTTGTCCAGCTCCACCAGGGGCAGGCGGCCGCCGGGGCGGGGAGTCAGGACGACCTGGCGGTCGCCGGAGCCGGAGGCGGCGATCGCCTCGACCGTCGCCATCTGGGGCCAGTCCTGCTTCTCGATGCCGAGCTCCGAGACGCCCTCGGCGGCGATCATGCAGTGGTCGATCGGCTCGATGTCGTGCGAGCGGTGCTTGCGCAGGCCCGCGCGGCCGGTCTCGTCGATGGCGTACTGGACGCGGGTTCGCCACTGGGGGACCTGGCCCGCCGGCAGCTTGTCGCCCTCGGCCGGCATGACGGTGCCGTCCCAGCCGGCCTCCTCCGGGGTGAGACCGGCGAGCCGCTTCAGCTGCTCGGCGACGACCTCGCCCTTGAGCCGGCGCTGGGCGCCCGGCTTGGCGTGCTGCCAGTCGCAGCCGCCGCACTTGCCGGGGCCGGCGTACGGGCAGGGGGCCTCGACGCGGTCCTTGGAGGCCGTCAGGACCGTGACCGCGTCGGCGCGCAGGAAGCGGGAGTCCGTCTCGCCCTCGGTCACGCGGGCGACGACCTTCTCGCCGGGCAGGGTGTGGCGGACGAACAGGACGCGCCCCTCGGCGGTGCGGGCGATGCAGTGGCCGCCGTGCGCGACGGGACCGACCTCGACCTCGTACTCCTCCCCGACCAGTGACTGCTTCTCGTTCTGCTCGGTCATGGTGAGGGGGCTCCAAGGATCAAGGAAAGGAAAACGGCCGGAGGACCGACCCACCAGTTTACGTGGATCTCCTCCGGCCGTTCACCACCAGGACTACTTGCCCGCCGGGTCCTTCGGACGCTGCCGCGGCGTGTCCACGGGTCCGCGGCGCACGGCGCCGGGCGCGTTCCACTCCTGGCGCTTCTTCGCCCGCCGCTTGGCGAGCTCCGAGGACTCCAGCTGGTAGGGCACCGAGGTGACCATCACGCCGGGCGTGAACAGCAGCCGGCCCTTGAGGCGCAGCGCGCTCTGGTTGTGCAGCAGGTGCTCGTACCAGCGTCCGACGACGTATTCGGGGATGTAGACGCTGACCGCGTCGCGCGGGTTCTCGCTGCGCAGCCCCTTCACGTACTCGACCACCGGCCGGGTGATCTCGCGGTACGGCGAGTCGAGGATCTTGAGCGGGACGTTGATCCCGCGCCGCTCCCACTCGGCCCGCAGCGCCTTGGTCTCGGCCGGGTCGACGCTGATGCTGAGCGCTTCCAGGGTGTCCGAGCGGGTCAGCTTGGCGAAGGCCAGGGCGCGCAGCGTCGGCTTGTGGACCTTGGAGACCAGGACGATGGAGTGGACCCGGGAGGGGCGCACGCTGTCGTCGCTGGGGCCTTCGTCGGCGGCGATCTCGGCGGCGACCCGGTCGTAGTGCTTCCGGATCGCGGTCATCGTGCCGTAGAAGATCAGCATGCCCAGCAGGGCGACCCAGGCGCCGTGCGTGAACTTGGTGGCCAGTACGACGACCAGCACCATGCCGGTGAAGAACGCGCCGAAGGTGTTGATGGCCCGCGAGCGGATCATCCGGCGCCGGGCGGCCTGGTCGCGCTCGGCCTTCAGGTGGCGGTTCCAGTGCCGGACCATGCCGATCTGGCTGAGCGTGAAGGAGACGAACACGCCGACGATGTAGAGCTGGATCAGCTTGGTGGAGTCGGCGTCGTAGATCCACACCAGCAGTATGGCGGCGCCCGCGAGGAGCACGATGCCGTTGGAGAAGGCGAGCCGGTCGCCGCGGGTGTGCAGCTGGCGCGGCAGGTAGCGGTCCTGGGCGAGGATCGAGCCGAGCAGCGGGAAGCCGTTGTAGGCGGTGTTCGCGGCCAGGAACAGGACGAGGGCGGTGGCGGTGGCGAGGATGATGAACAGGAAGCTGCCGTTGCCGAAGACGGCCTCGGCGACCTGGGAGATCACCGGGTGCTGGACGAATCCCTCTCCGACCGGGACGCCGTCGTTCAGCAGGTTGGTGGCGGGGGCCTCGGCCATCTTCACGTCGGTGGCCATGGCCAGCCCGATGATCCCGCAGAACATGGTGACCGCCAGGCCGCCCATGAGGGCCAGCGTGGTGGCGGCGTTCTTGCTCTTGGGCTTGCGGAAGGCCGGTACGCCGTTGCTGATCGCCTCGACACCGGTCAGGGCGGCACAGCCGGAGGAGAACGCCCTCAGCAGCAGGAAGACCAGCGCGAAGCCGGCCAGCCCCTGGTGCTCGGCCTTGATCTCCAGGCCGGCGGTCGGCGCCTCCATCGAGTCGCCCATCACGAGGCCGCGCCAGGCGCCCCAGGCGATCATCACGAACACGGCGCCGACGAACACGTACGTCGGGATGGCGAAGAGCTTCCCGGATTCCTTCACACCGCGCAGATTCATCAGCGTGAGCAGCAGAATCATGACGATCGCCGAGAGCACCTTGTGCTCGATGACGAAATCGACGGCAGAGCCGAGATTCTCGACGCCGGAGGAAATGGAGACGGCGACGGTGAGGACGTAGTCGACGAGCAGGGCGCTCGCGACGGTCAGGCCGGCCTGGGGTCCGAGGTTGGTGTTGGCCACCTCGTAGTCGCCGCCGCCGCTCGGGTAGGCGTGGACGTTCTGCCGGTAGGAGGCGACCACGGTGAACATCAGCACGACGACCGCGACCGCGATCCAGGGGCTGAAGTGGTACGCCGACACACCCGCGATGGACAGGACCAGCAGCACCTCGCCGGGCGCATATGCCACCGAGGAGAGGGGGTCGGATGCGAACACGGGAAGGGCGATCCGCTTGGGGAGGAGCGTTTCCCCGAGGCGGTCGCTGCGCAGCGCCCGGCCGATCAGGATCCGTTTGGGCACGTCGGTCAGTTTGGACACGCAGAGGATCGTAAGCGTTCGAAATGTGCCTGACGAACCCCCCACCCCCGATCCGCACCAATGCGCCGCCAATGAAGCACCGGCTGGACCCCAAAGGGCCACACTGGTGACCGCCCGTGTGTAGCTTGGGCCATGGTCTGAGACCCTGATTAGCCAGAGCATGCAATGAGGCTGGAAACCAGCGAGCCGCTGTCAGCCGGAAGGACGGCCGTGCACATCGTCATTATGGGCTGCGGAAGGGTGGGCTCCGCCCTCGCGCAGACCCTGGAACAGCAGGGGCATACGGTCGCCGTGGTCGACCAGGACCCCACCGCATTCCGCCGGCTCGGGGCCTCCTTCGGCGGCCGCCGCGTCACCGGTGTCGGCTTCGACCAGGACACGCTCCGCGAGGCGGGGATCGAGGAGGCGGGTGCCTTCGCCGCCGTCAGCAGTGGTGACAATTCCAACATCATCGCCGCCCGCGTGGCCCGCGAGATGTTCGGCGTGGAGAACGTGGCCGCCCGCATCTACGACCCCAAGCGCGCCGAGGTGTACCAGCGCCTCGGGATCCCCACCGTCGCGACCGTGCGGTGGACCGCCGACCAGATGCTGCGCCGGCTGCTCCCCTCGGGCTCGGAGCCGCTGTGGCGTGACCCGAGCGGCGGGGTGCAGCTCGCGGAGGTGCACACCTCCCCGGCCTGGATCGGGCACAAGGTCAGCACGCTGCAGGAGGAGACCGGCGTCCGCGTCGCGTTCCTCACCCGCCTGGGCGAGGCGACGCTGCCGACTTCGCAGACCGTCCTCCAGGAAGGCGACCTCGTCCACGTGATGATGCGCACGGACGAGATCGACAAGGTCGAGGCGGCCTTCGCCGAGGGCCCCGAGGAGGCACACGCATGAGGGTCGCGATCGCCGGAGCCGGGGCCGTGGGCCGCTCCATCGCGGGTGAGCTGCTGGAGAACGGCCACGAGGTGCTCCTCGTGGACAAGGCGCCGACCGCCATCTCGGTGGAGCGGGTGCCGCAGGCGGAGTGGTTGCTGGCCGACGCCTGCGAGATCACCTCGCTCGACGAGGCGGCACTGCAGCGCTGCAACGTGGTCATCGCCGCGACGGGCGACGACAAGGTCAACCTGGTCGTCTCGCTGCTCGCGAAGACCGAGTACGGGGTGCCCCGGGTGGTGGCCCGGGTGAACAACCCGAAGAACGAGTGGCTCTTCAACGAGTCCTGGGGCGTCGACGTCGCGGTGTCCACGCCGCGCCTGATGTCGGCGCTGGTCGAGGAGGCCGTCAGCGTCGGCGACCTGGTGCGGCTGCTGCGCTTCAGCCACGGCGACGCCAACCTGGTCGAGCTGACCCTGTCGGCGGACTCCTCGGTCGCCGGCACCCAGATCAGCGAGATCTCCTGGCCGGAGGACACCTCCCTGGTCACGATCATCCGGGGCAACCGCGTGCTCACCCCGCACGGCGAGGAGACGCTGGAGCCGGGCGACGAGCTCCTCTTCGTGGCCGCCCAGGCCCGCGAGGAGCAGCTGGAGGACCTCCTCCAGGCCCGCCACTGAGCCGCGGGCACGCTCAAGGGCGGACGTGAAGGGGCGGGGTGGCCTGGTGGTCACCCCGCCCCTTCACGTCACGGACACCGGCGCGGCCCGGTCCCGCCGCTCAGGCCTTCTTCTCCCGGGCGGCCAGCTCCTCGGCCTCGTACTCGGCGATCACGTCGATCGGCGGCGGCGCCTTCGCCAGGAAGACCCAGGTGAAGTACACGGCCAGCACCATCGGCGGGAGCTTCAGCGCGATCAGCACCCAGCCCAGCTGCGTCTCGTCACCCCACCAGTACAGGGGGAAGAGGATCGCGTACTTCGCCAGGAAGACGAGCCCCCAGGCCAGGCTGGCCTTGGTGTACGCCTTCTTGCGCCCCGGGTTGCGGGTGCGCCAGGACAGGTTCTCCTTGAACACCGGCCCCAGGATCACCCCCAGCAGCGGGAACCCCACCAGCGCCGAGACCGTGAAGGCCACGCCCAGGCCGACCCCGTAGATCATGCCGGGCAGGTAGAAGCCCTTGGCGCTGCCCGTGAAGAGGGCGAAGGCCACGCCCACGCCGACGCCGAAGACCCCGCTGAAGGCGTGCTTCACGGTGTCCTTGCGCAGCAGCCGCACGATCACCAGCAGGACCGCGACCACGCCCGCCGCGACGGCGGACATCTTCACGTCCTTGTTGATGGTGTAGATCATGACGAAGAGCAGGCCGGGGAGCATCGTCTCCACGGTGCCCCGGATGCCGCCGAAGGCGTCGAAGAGCGCCGCCTGCGTGACCGCCTTCTGGTCGTCGGCGGGTGCGGCGCCGGGGTCCGGCGTGGTCGGTTTGTCGAGTGACGTCACCGGTCAGTGCTCCTGTCCGAGCGGTCGGAGTTCGTACTTCGGGTTGAAGAGCACCCGGCGCCCGTGGCTCATCGAGATGCGGCCCGAAGCGATCATGCGCCGCCCGGGCTCGATTCCCACGATCGAGCGACGCCCGAGCCAGACCACGTCCAGCGGGGCCGAGCCGTCGAACAGCTCGGCCTCCAGGGCGGGCACCCCGGCCCGCGGCCGCAGGGTGACGGTGCGGAGGGTTCCGGTCACCTTCACGATCTGGCGGTCGTGGCAGTCGCAGATCCGCGTGCACCCCGCGGCTTCTGCGTCCTCCTGCAGTTCCGCCGAATGCAGCTCCTCCTGGGAGGTGGACAGCCGCTCTATCATCCGGCGGAACCGGCCCGCCGGCCTGGCCGGTTTCGCGGGCTTCTCGGGACGCGGTTCAGCACTCATACAGGAAGCCTACCGGCGCCCCGGCCGCCTCTCGAAGCCCCGCTACCGCTCGAAGCGGTACCCCATGCCCGGTTCGGTGATGAAGTGCCGGGGGTGCGAGGGGTCCGCCTCCAGCTTGCGGCGCAGCTGGGCCATGTAGACGCGCAGGTAGTTGGTCTCCTTGCCGTAGGCGGGCCCCCACACCTCCCGCAGCAGCTGCTTCTGGCCGACCAGCCTGCCGCCGCCCCGCACCAGCACCTCCAGCAGGTGCCACTCGGTGGGGGTGAGGCGTACGTCGCGCCCCTCGCGCACCGCCTTCTTGGCGGCGAGGTCCACCGTGAACCCCTCCGTCTCCACGAGCACCTCGTCCCCGCCCGTCCCGGCGGCGGGCTCCGCCCGGCGGACCGCGGCGCGCAGCCGGGCCAGGAGCTCGTCCATGCCGAAGGGCTTGGTGACGTAGTCGTCGGCGCCGGCGTCGAGCGCCTCGACCTTCTCGTCGGAGCTGTGCCGGGCCGAGAGCACCAGGATCGGCACCCGCGTCCAGCCGCGGAGCCCCCTGATCACCTCGACGCCGTCCATGTCGGGCAGGCCGAGGTCGAGGACGACCACGTCGGGGTGGCGGGCGGCCGCGAGCTCCAGGGCGCCCGCCCCGTCGCCGGCCGCGTCGACCTCGTACGCGCGCGCCCTGAGGTTGATCACGAGGGCTCGGACGATCTGCGGCTCGTCGTCCACCACGAGCACCCGGGTCATCGGGGACCTGCTTCCTGTCGTGCGGGGAGGTCCCCGGCTTCCGTCGGTCCCCGCTCCGGGTTCCGCGCTCCGTCCGCGCCGCCGGGCCCCTCCTGCGGGCGGCCGCGGGTCGCCGCGCGCATGCAGAGCACCATCGTCAGCCCGCCCCCGGGGGTGTCCTCGGCGGCGAGGGTGGCGTCCATGGACTCGGCAAAGCCCCGGGCCACCGCCAGCCCCAGGCCGACGCCGGCGCCGCGCGGGGCGTCGCCGTGCCGCTGGAACGGGGCGAATATCCGCTCCTTGGCCTCGTCGGGGACCCCGGGGCCCCGGTCGACGACGCGCACCTCGACCCGGTCGCCGAGGACGCTGGCGGCGACCAGGACCCGCTGCCCGGGAGGGCTGTACTTGACGGCGTTCTCCACCACGTTGGCCACGGCCCGCTCCAGCAGCCCCGGGTCCGCCGCCACCATCGGCAGGGTTTCCGGCACGTCCAGCAGCACGCTGTCCTCCGGTACGCCGCCCAGCGCCACCGGGACCACCTCGTCAAGGTCGACCTCCCGGATCAGGGGCGTCACGCTGCCGGTGCGGAGCCGGGACATGTCCAGCAGGTTGCCGACCAGGTGGTCGAGCCGGTCGGCACCCTCCTCGATGCCGGCCAGGAGCTCGGCCCGGTCCTCCTCGGACCAGTCCACGTCGTCGGAGCGCAGGGAGCTGACGGAGGCCTTGATGGAGGCCAGGGGCGTACGCAGGTCATGGCTGACGGCGGCCAGCAGGGCGGTCCGGATCCGGTTGCCCTCGGCCAGCCGGCGGGCCTCCTCCGCCTCCCCCACGAGCCGCTGCCGGTCCAGCACCACGGCGGCCTGGGCGGCGAAGGCGCCGAGCACCCGGCGGTCCTCGGCGGGCAGCACCCGCCCGGTCAGGGCCAGGGCCATGTGGTCGCCGATCGGCATGTCCACGTCGGCGTCCTCGGGCCGCGCCGCCGGGCGGGGCCCGACGCTGCCGGCCCGGGTCCACGGCTCCGCCCCGCCCGCCCGCTCCAGCAGGGCCACCGACTCCATCGCGAAGGTCTCGCGCACCCGCTCCAGCAGCGCGTCCAGGGCCGCCTCCCCGCGCAGCACGCTCCCGGCCAGGAAGGAGAGGACCTCGGACTCGGCCCGCAGCCGGGCGGCCTGGTGCGTGCGCCGGGCGGCCAGGTCCACCACCGAGGCCACCGCGACGGCGACCCCGAAGAACACGGCGATGGCCATGATGTTCCGGGGGTCGGAGACGGTGAGGCGGTGCAGCGGCGGGGCGAAGAAGTAGTTCAGCAGCAGCGACCCGGAGGCCGCCGAGGCCAGCGCCGGCCACAGCCCGCCCAGCAGCGCGGCGGCGACCGTCAGCGCCAGGAAGAGCAGCATGTCGTTGGCGAGGCCGGGATCGGTGTCGATGTGCGTCAGCAGCGCGCACAGCAGCACGGGCAGGACCACCCCGGCCACCCACCCGGCCGCGATCCGGGTCCGGCCGAGCCGGGCCGCCGAGCGGACCCCGGGCAGCCCCCGCCCCCGGGCGACCTCCTCGTGGGTGACGATGTGCACGTCGAGGTCGGGGCCCGAGTCGCGGGCGACGGTGGCGCCCACCCCGGGCCCCAGGACGTACTGCCAGGCCTTGCGGCGGCTGGAGCCCAGGACGATCTGGGTCGCGTTGACCCCGCGGGCGAAGGCGAGGAGCGCCTCGGGGACGCGGTCGCCGATCACATGATGAAACGTTCCGCCAAGATCCTCGACCAGGGTCCGCTGCACCGCGAGCTCCTTGGGGGTGGCCGAGGTGAGCCCGTCGCTGCGGGCGATGTACACGGCGAGGACCTCGCTGCCGGAGCCCTTGGCGGCCATCCGGGCGGCCCGGCGGATCAGGGTGCGGCCCTCGGGCCCGCCGGTGAGGCCCACGACGATCCGTTCGCGGGCCTGCCAGGTCGAGCGGATGCCGTGCTCACCCCGGTACTGCTGGAGGTGCTCGTCGGCCCGGTCGGCGACCCACAGGAGCGCCAGCTCCCGCAGCGCGGTCAGGTTGCCGGGCCGGAAGTAGTGGGACAGGGCCGCGTCGACCTTGTCCGGCCGGTAGACGTTGCCGTGCGCCATGCGCCGGCGCAGCGCCTGCGGGGACATGTCGACCAGCTCGATCTGGTCGGCCCGCCGCACCACCTCGTCCGGCACGGTCTCGCGCGGACGCACCCCGGTGATCGTCTCCACCACGTCCCCGAGGGACTCCAGGTGCTGGATGTTGACGGTGGACACCACGTCGATCCCGGCCCGCAGCAGCTCCTCGACGTCCTGCCAGCGCTTGGCGTTGCGCGAGCCGGGGGCGTTGGTGTGCGCGAGCTCGTCGACCAGGGCCACGGCCGGGCGCCGGGCGAGCACGCCGTCCACGTCCATCTCGGAGAAGGCGGCG
Organism: Streptomyces sp. NPDC034085; assembly: GCF_055575555.1. Lineage (NCBI taxonomy): Bacteria > Bacillati > Actinomycetota > Actinomycetes > Kitasatosporales > Streptomycetaceae > Streptomyces > Streptomyces sp. NPDC034085. The sequence goes on from NZ_JBVISL010000007.1 coordinate 246,298, forward strand.
CCCCGGTCGGACAGAGGCCGCCCGGGCACCTGTTCCAGGCCGTGCAGCACGGCCTCGGTACGCGGCCGCCCGTGGTGCTCGACGAAGCCGACGACGCAGTCGGTGCCCCGCTCCACCCGGCGGTGGCCCTCCGCGAGCATGGCGTACGTCTTGCCCACCCCGGGGGCCGCGCCGAGATAGATCCTTAGCCTGCCGCGTCCCATGCGCTCATTCTCGGGGACGTTCCCGCCGTTCCCGTGCGGATGAGGGCGCCTGACGGACATCCCTGACGCATCCCTGACGCGGTCCTCCGCCCGCCGGGCGCGCCGAAGCCGGCGCGCCCCGCCCGCGAACGGAACGGGGCCCACCGGCGGAAGGCCGCCCTATGGCGTCAGCGGACCTCGGTGATCTCCGGGCCCCGCTCGAGCTGTCCCATGCCGCCGGAGAAGCGCGAGCCCTCCTGGTCCTCGGCCGTCTGCACGCCGTCCGGCACCATCTGCGCGTCGTTCGGCAGCTTCAGGACGATCGGGTCGCGCGGGGCCATGGGGCCGTCGCCGCGGACGACGACGGTGTCCCGGAAGATCTGCTCCAGCACGCCGGCCGCCTCGGGGCGCACCGCGCCCTGGCCGGAGATGACGCCGCGCAGGAACCAGCGCGGGCCGTCGACGCCGACGAAGCGCACCAGCTGGGCGCCGGTCTGTCCGTCGGGCAGCGGTACGGGGACCTGCGCGCGCAGCTCCCAGCCGAGCGCACCGTCGACCTCGTCGATGATGCCGCCCTGCTGGGTGATGCCCGAGGCGATCTCGTCGCGGACCTCGCCCCAGATGCCCTCCTTCTTGGGCGCGGCGAAGGCCTGCAGCTGCACGGCGCTGTCGCCGAGGACCACGGTGGCCGCCACGATCGCGTCACCGGCGACCTCGACGCGCAGTTCCATGCCCTCGACACCGGGTACGAGGATGCCGCCCAGGTCGACCCGGCCGTCAGCCGGGTTGCCGAGCACCTCGGAGACGTCCCACGGGCCGTCGGGCCGCGGGGCGGGGGGCAGGTTCAGCCGGCGCGGTGCGGCGGTTTCCTCGCCGCCGTCCCGCTCGTCGGCAGCCACGCCGTTCGCGACCTGCTCGGCCGCGCCGCCGTCGTTGGCGGAGTCGTTCTTCTTGCGACGTCCGAACACGTCACTGTCCTTCCCGGTCGGATACGACCGAAGCGTAGCCATTCCCACCCTGCTGCTGACCAGCCCCGGATCCGGCCACGGCCGCATGACCGCCGGTGGAGCCGAACCCCCCGTCGGCCCGGGCCGAGCCGGGAAGTTCCGCGACCTCGTGGAAGCGCACCTTCTCGACCCGCTGGACAACCAGCTGGGCAATGCGGTCGAAGCGCTCGAACCGGACGCTCTCGCGCGGGTCGAGATTGACCACGATCACCTTGATCTCCCCACGGTACCCGGCATCCACCGTCCCCGGGGCATTCACGAGCGCGAGCCCGCAGCGGGCGGCCAGGCCCGAGCGCGGGTGCACGAACGCCGCGTACCCGTCGGGCAGGGCGATGGAGACTCCGGTGGGCAGCACGGCCCGCTCCCCCGGCTCCAGCTCGGCGGCCACGGTGGTCACCAGGTCGCAGCCGGCGTCGCCGGGGTGGCCGTAGGCGGGGATGGGCACGTCGGGGTCGACGCGGCGGATCAGCACGTCGACGTCATGGCGGACGGCTTGGCTGTTCTGGGACATCAGGGGTTCACCTCGAAGGCGCGTGCGCGCCTGACCTGGTCCGGGTCGGACATCGCCGCCCGGATCTCCTCGGGCCGACCGTTGTCGATGAAGTGGTCGACCTTCACCTCGATGAAGAGCGCGTCGGCGCGGACGGCGACGGGGCCGTCCGGGCCGCCTATCCGGCCCACCGCCGTGGAGTAGATCTTCCGGCCCGCCACGGCCGTGACCTCCGCCTCCAGGTACAGGACGGTGTCCACGGGGACGGGCCGCACGAAGTCGGTCTCCAGCCGGCCGGTCACCGCTATGACGCGCAGCAGCCAGTTCAGGGAACCGAGCGTCTCGTCGAGCGCGGTGGCCAGCACGCCGCCGTGGGCGAGGCCGGGTGCGCCCTGGTGGGCGGGCTTGACGGTGAACTCCGCGGTGATGCGTACGCCCTCGCCCGCGCGGGCCTCCAGGTGGAGGCCGTGCGGCTGGCCGCCGCCGCAGCCGAAACAGTGCTCGTAGTGCGCGCCGAGCAGCTCCCCGGGCGCCGGGGCGTCGGGGTGCCGGACCGGTGCCGTGGCATCGGCCGGGGGCGTCAACGCTGTGTTTCGTCCACTCACAGCCGCTGACCTTACCCGCGCGGCTACCCGCCGGTCGCCTCGTGGGAGGCTTGGTTCCATGCAGCTCTCCCCCGCGCACCACGACGAACGCCTCTCCGCCCCCCGCTCCTGGTGGGGCATCGCCGCACTGACCGGTCTGGCGTGCGCGCTGATGCTGCTGCCGCTCGGCACGCTGCCGATGCTGGCGGGGCTGGTCGGCGGCGCCGCGCTGGCGGGGCTGCTGGTGAGCTCGTACGGTTCCGCGCGCGTGCGCGTGGTGGGCGGCGCGCTGGCGGCGGGCGACGCCCGGATCCCGGTGGCGGCGCTGGGCGAGCCGGAGGTGCTGGAGGCGGAGGAGGCGCGGGCGTGGCGCACCTACAAGGCCGACCCCCGGGCCTTCATGCTGATGCGCAGCTACGTGCCCACGGCGGTGCGGGTCGAGGTCACCGACCCGGCGGACCCGACCCCTTACGTGTACGTGTCCACGCGCGAGCCCCAGGCCCTGGCGGCGGCCGTCCGGGCGGCGAAGAGCGCCCGCGCCGACGTCTGAGGCCGGCTCCGGCGCAGGCCGCGACGGCGCCCTTCAGCGCCGGGCGTCCGGATCGCCGCCTTCGAGGGCGGCCCTGGTGGCCTCGGGAAGGGCCTCGGAGGGGTGCTCCAGGGGCGGCAGGGCGGGCAGGGCGTCCCACGGCACGGCGCGGCTCCGCAGGTCCCCACGGACCTTCTCGGCGAGTTTCCTGGTGTCGCGGCGGTTCAGGACCGCTCCGACGGCGGCGCCCACCATGAACGGCATCAGGTTCGGCAGGTTGCGGACCATCCGCTTCATGATCTGCTGGCGCAGTTCGCGCTTCATCTGGCCACCGAGGGCCGCGTTGAGCGTGGTCGGCTTGGTCAGGTCGATCCCGCGCTCCTCGGTCCAGGAGGACAGGTAGGCGATGCTGCGGTCCTTCAGGCCGCCCGGCGGGCGCTGCCCGTAGACCTCGTGCAGCTCGGCGATCAGCTTCAGCTCGATCGCGGCGACCGCGGTGATCTCCGCGGCCAGCTCGGCCGGCATCGCGGGAGGGACCGGCAGCATGGCCGCGGCGCCGATGCCCGCGCCCACGGTGGAGGTGCCGTTGGACGCCCCGGCGATCAGCTTGTCGGCCAGCTGGTCGGGACCGAGGCCCGGGAACTGCGCGCGCAGGGTCGCGAGGTCCCGTACCGGAACGCGCGGGGCGTTCTCGATGACCCGGTCGGTGATGTACAGGGCGGCGGCTCGCGCACTCTCGCCGCCCTTGCGCACACCGTTCTTGACGGCTTGCATCCGACGCGTCCCGGGCCTGCCCCGGGACTCCTCGTCCACCCCTGTGGCCGACGGCACCGCCGCTGCGGTGTCGGACGGCACGACGGCCTTTCCGGTGGCCTGGCCGCCGGCGGTCCCGGGGCCCGTTGCCGGGCCCGTTGCCGCCGCCCGGTCCGGTGCCGCCGGATCGCCGGATTTCCGGAAACGTCGCTTGCGGAAGGGCGTCGAGCCGGTCACGACCGACCTCAGTCGCAGTCGCGGCAGATCGGCTGGCCGTTCTTCTCGCGCGCCAGCTGGCTGCGGTGGTGCACCAGGAAGCAGCTCATGCAGGTGAACTCGTCGGCCTGCTTGGGCAGCACCCGGACGGCCAGCTCCTCGTTGGAGAGGTCGGCGCCCGGGAGCTCGAGGCTCTCGGCGCCGTCGAAGTCCTCGATGTCAACGCTGGAGGACGACTTCTCGCTGCGCCGAGCCTTGAGCTCCTCGATGCTGTCGTTGTCGACGTCGTCGTCGGTCTTGCGTGGGGTGTCGTAGTCCGTTGCCATTTTTTCGCTCTCCCCCTCTGGGATTTAGCGGTGTCTCAGCGCACGTAACGCGCGAGAGGCCGGACTTGTGCCCGACCTGAGGCGGAGATTTTGCCTCACATCAAGGTCTGTTACTCAATCGACACCCAGCCGTCGCCCGGGAGAGCTCGTGGCCGGGATGTCGAGCGGGACCGTACACGGTCCGGGGGTCGTCTTGCACAAACGCCACCCCGTGTATTTCCCGCCATACAGGGGGCCGGAAACCCGGACTTCCCGGGCTTTCCGGCCGTCTTGGGGTCACAGAACGCGCATGACCCGACACCCGCCACTGTGATCGATCACACAGGCGGTGTCCACGGACGCCGTCCGGGCGTTCCGCTCACGGCGAACGGAACCCGGGCGGCTCAAAGGGGCAGCGTGACACGCATCACGAGGCCACCGCCCTCCCGGGGCGTCGCGAGGATGCGGCCGCCGTGTGCGCGCGCCACAGAGCGCGCGATCGACAGGCCGAGCCCCACACCCTTGTCACTGCCCGTTCGCTCGGTACGCAGCCGTCTGAAGGGCTCGAAGAGGCTGTCCACCTCGTACGCGGGAACCACGGGACCCGTGTTCGATACGACGAGCACCGCCTGGCCGTGCTGCGCCTCGGTCGTGACCTCCACCCAGCCGCCCTCCGGCACGTTGTACCGGACGGCGTTCTGCACCAGGTTGAGGGCGATCCGCTCCAGCAGGACACCGTTGCCCTGGACCACGGCCGGGGCGCGCTCGCCGCGGATCTCCACGCCCTTGGCGACGGCCTCGCCGCGGGCCTGGTCGATGGCGCGCGAGGCGACCTCCGCGAGGTCCACCGGTTTGCGTTCCACGATCTGGTTCTCGCTGCGGGCGAGCAGCAGCAGGCCCTCGACCAGCTGCTCGCTGCGCTCGTTGGTGGCCAGCAGCGTCCTGCCCAGCTGCTGGAGCTCCACCGGGGCTCCGGGGTCCGAGAGGTGGACCTCCAGCAGCGTCCGGTTGATGGCCAGCGGGGTCCGCAGCTCGTGCGAGGCGTTGGCCACGAAGCGCTGCTGTGCCGTGAAGGCCCGCTCCAGGCGGTCGAGCATCTCGTCGAAGGTGTCCGCGAGCTCCTTGAGCTCGTCGTCCGGGCCGTCCAGCTCGATGCGCCGGGTCAGGTCGGAACCCACCACCCGGCGGGCGGTCCGGGTGATCTTGCCCAGCGGCGAGAGCACCCGGCCGGCCATCGCGTAGCCGAAGGCGAAGGCGATGACGCTGAGGCCCAGGAGGGCCATCAGGGACCGGCTGAGCAGGTCGTCCAAAGCGTGCTTGCGCTGGTCGAGGATGCACTGCGCGATCGCGGCGTTGAACTGGTCGATCGACTGGTCGATGCCGACCCCGGAGCAGGTGGTGCTGGAGACCTCGACCTTCTGCCCGCCGACGATCTTGAACGGGAGCGCGTTGCCCTCCCTCAGGGCCTGCGCGGCCAGCAGGTAGATGATCGACAGCAGCAGGATCCCGGCGATCAGGAACATGCCGCCGTACAGCAGCGTGAGCCTTATCCGGATGGTCGGTCTCAGCCAAGGGAAGGGACCCTCGGGGTGGCCGGGGTCCCAGGTCGGTTTCGGTGGCGCCGCGGGTGGCGCCGGAGTAGAGGCCACCGGGTCAGATCCGGTAGCCGGAGCCGGGCACGGTGACGATCACCGGGGGCTCCCCGAGTTTGCGGCGCAGCGTCATGACGGTCACCCGGACGACGTTGGTGAACGGGTCGGTGTTCTCGTCCCAGGCCTTCTCCAGCAGCTGCTCGGCGGACACCACGGTCCCCTCGCTGCGCATGAGCACCTCCAGCACCGCGAACTCCTTGGGCGCCAGCTGCACCTCGCGGCCCTCGCGGAAGACCTCGCGCCGGTTCGGGTCCAGCTTGATGCCGGCCCGCTCCAGTACGGGCGGCAGCGCGACGGTGGTGCGCCGGCCGAGGGCGCGCACGCGGGCGATCAGCTCGGTGAAGGCGAAGGGCTTGGGAAGGTAGTCGTCGGCCCCCAGCTCCAGGCCCTCGACGCGGTCGCTGACGTCCCCGGACGCCGTGAGCATGAGCACGCGCGTGGGCATGCCGAGCTCGATGATCTTCCGGCAGACGTCGTCGCCGTGCACCAGCGGAAGGTCCCGGTCGAGCACGACCACGTCGTAGTCGTTCACCCCGACGCGCTCCAGGGCCGCGGCACCGTCGTACACGACGTCCACGGCCATGGCCTCCCGGCGCAGGCCGGTGGCCACCGCATCGGCGAGCAGCTGCTCGTCCTCGACGACGAGTACGCGCACGTCGTTTCCTTCCTTCGAGCCCGGCTGGGCAGGCACACGTGTATTGCGCCTCCATCCTGCCGGTTTCGGCCGTAAACCGGCTGTAAGGCGCCCCTGGACCCCGTTCGGAAGGGGATCCGGCGCCGGAACTGAGGATTCCCTCGCCTTACGAGGTTTCTGTGCCCAGGGTGCCGGGGAGGACGACTGCACACCCCAACCACCCTGACGCGGCGGACTGCTTCGCGCTCTCCCGCCGCCGACCCACGCAGAGGGGGCGCACCCACCATGGACGCATTCACCGCGGGTCTCCTGCAGCGCATCAAGGCCACGCAGTCGGACCTGAGCAAGGCCCGTGAGACGGGCGACGACTACCTCGCGGATGTGGAACAGGCCGAACTGGAGGACCTCCAGCGGCTCGCCGCGGAACACGGCGTGCCGGTCACGGCCGCCTGACCCGACGCACCACCGGGCTCCCAGCGCACCCACCGGACCCCGGCCGCCCCATGGCGGCCGGGGTCCGGTGCCGTGCCGTGCCGTGCCGTCAGTCGTGCCAGGCCCCGGCTTCCTCCAGCAGCGGCTGGAGCGAGGCGAAGACCGCCGGGGAGGCCGCCAGCACCAGCTCGCCGGAGGCCGGCCGTCCGGGCCGGCCTCCGGTGAGGGCCCCCGCCTCGCGGGCGATCAGGTCGCCCGCGGCGAGGTCCCAGGGGTTGAGCCCGCGCTCCCAGTACCCGTCGAGGCGCCCGGCCGCGACGTCGCACAGGTCGAGCGCCGCCGAGCCTGCGCGCCGGACGTCCCGGACCAGCGGGATGATCCGCGCGGCCACCTCGGCCTGGTGGGCCCGTCGCGTCTGGACGTACGCGAACCCGGTGGCGACCAGCGCCTGGTCCAGCGGCGCGGCCGCCCGGCAGGCCAGCCGGGCGGTGCCCGACCAGGCGCCGCCGCCCAGCACCGCGTGGTACGTCTCCCCGCGCATCGGCGCCGCCACGACGCCCACCACCGTCTCGCCCCCGTACTCGGCCGCGATGGACACGCCCCAGCCGGGCAGCCCGTAGAGGTAGTTGACGGTGCCGTCGAGCGGGTCGATCACCCAGCGCACCCCGCTCGTGCCGGGGCTGTCCGCGCCCTCCTCGCCCAGCAGCCCGTCCGCGGGCCGCCGTTCGGCGAGGATGTCGGTGATCAGCTTCTCGGCGGCGATGTCCATCTCGGTCACCACGTCGATCGGGCTGCTCTTCGTCGCGGCCACCGCCAGGTCCGCCGGCCTGCCGTCGCGCAGCAGTTCCCCGGCCCGCCGGGCGGCCTCCAGGGCGACGTCCAGCAGTTCGGCCTTCAGCTCTTCGGAGATCATGCCGTCCCCCTACGCGTACGGGCTGTCGGCGCCGGCGGCGGCCGGCCGGGGAGCGCGGGCCGGGCAGCAGCCCACCGCGCACAGGTCGTGGCTCTGGCCCAGGCTGCCCACCCAGCACTCTTGGGCCCGCTCGCCGCGTTCGCGCGCGGCGCGTTCCAGCACCAGCTCCCGTACCGCTGCGGCGAAGCGCGGGTCGGCGCCGACCGTCGCGGAGCGTTGGGCGGGCAGGCCGAGTTCGGCCGCCTTGGCCGTGGCCTCGGTGTCGAGGTCGTACAGGACCTCCATGTGGTCGGAGACGAAGCCGATCGGCACCATGACGACGGCGGGCGCCCCGTCGGCGTGCAGGGCCTCGAGGTGGTCGCAGATGTCGGGCTCCAGCCACGGGACGTGCGGGGCGCCGCTGCGGGACTGGTAGACCAGCTTCCAGGGGTGTGCGCGGCCGGTCTCCACCGCCACGGCGTCCGCGATCACCCGGGCCACGTCCAGGTGCTGCCTGACGTACGCGCCGCCCTCGCCGCCCTCGGTGTGCTCCTCGACCGGGCCGGAGGCGTCGGCGGCGGCCGTCGGGATGGAGTGGGTGGTGAAGGCGAGGTGGGCGCCGTCGCGGACCTCGGCGGGCAGCGCCGCGAGGGAGGCCACCACCCCGTCGATCATGGGCTCCACGAAGCCGGGGTGGTTGAAGTAGTGCCGCAGCTTGTCCACGCGCGGCAGCTCCAGGCCCTCCTCGGCCAGGGCGGCCAGCGCGTCGGCGAGGTTCTCGCGGTACTGGCGGCAGCCCGAGTACGAGGCGTAGGCGCTGGTGGCGAGGACGGCGATGCGGCGGCGCCCGTCGCGGACCATCTCCCGCAGGACGTCGGTCAGGTACGGGGCCCAGTTGCGGTTGCCCCAGTAGACGGGCAGGTCCAGCCCGTGCTCGGCGAAGTCCTTGCGCAGGGCATCCAGCAGCTCGCGGTTCTGCGCGTTGATCGGGCTGACCCCGCCGAAGCCGAAGTAGTGCTGCCCGACCTCCTTGAGCCGCTCGCGCGGGATGCCGCGCCCGCGCGTGACGTTCTCCAGGAACGGCACGACGTCGTCGGGTCCCTCGGGGCCGCCGAAGGACAGCAGCAGCAGGGCGTCGTAGGGGGCGGCGGGGCCTTCGGCCGCGGGCTCGGCGGTGGAACGGAGCTGGTCTGACATGCCCCGAATCCTGCCACCCGGGGTCCGCCGGGGAGAACCGGCCGGTCCGCATCCCGGACGCGTCGCAGGTAAGGTGACCCTAAGTCCATGCGTTGATTCCTCCCCATGCGGGCGCCTTGTCGGCCGTCATAACCTGTATGGGCCGACGACGTCCCTACGGAGCGACCTTGCCCAGTCCCTACCGCGCGATCTTCGCGGCCCCCGGCACCAAGGGGTTCAGCGCGGCCGGCCTCATAGGCCGGCTGCCGATATCCATGGTGGGCGTCGGCATCCTCACGATGATCTCGGAGATGACCGGCCGCTACGCCATGGCCAGCGCCCTCACCGGCACCCTGGCCCTCGCCGTCGCGTTCATGGGCCCGCTGGTGTCCCGCCTCGTGGACCAGTACGGGCAGCGGCGGGTGCTGCGGCCCGCGACCCTGGTCTCGGTCGCCTCGGTCACCGCCCTCGTGCTGGCCGCCGCGAACGGCCTCCCCGACTGGACGCTCTTCGTGTTCGCCGCCGTCGCGGGGTGCGTGCCGAGCGTCGGCTCGATGGTCCGCGCCCGCTGGACGGAGCTGTACCGCGCCTCCCCGCGCGAGCTGCACACCGCGTACTCCTTCGAGTCCGTGGTCGACGAGGTCTGCTTCATCTTCGGCCCGATCCTCGCCATCGGCCTGTCCACCACCTGGTTCCCCGAGGCCGGGCCGGTGATCGCGGCGGGCTGCCTGCTCGTCGGCGTCTGGCTGCTCACCGCCCAGCGCTCCACCGAGCCCGCCCCGCACCCGCGCAGCCCCGACGCCGACCGCGCGTCCGCCCTGCGCTCCCCCGGCCTCCAGGTGCTGACGGCCACCTTCGTGGCGACCGGCGCGATCTTCGGGTCCATCGACGTGTCCACGCTGGCCTTCGCCGAGGAGCAGGGCAGCAAGTCGTCCGCCAGCTTCATCCTGGCGATCTGGGCAGCGGGGTCCTGTATCGCCGGAATCGTCTTCGGGGTGCTGCACCTCAAGGGCAAGGCCGAACGCCGTTGGGTACTGGGCATCTGTGCGATGGCCGTGAGTATGATCCCCCTCCTACTGGCCGGGAACCTTCCGTTTCTGGCCGTGGCGCTCTTCGTCTCGGGCCTCGCCATCGCTCCCACGATGATCACCACGATGGCCCTGATCGAAGCGCACGTACCACGCGCGAAGCTCACCGAGGGCATGACCTGGATCAGCACCGGCCTGGCGGTCGGGGTCGCGGCCGGCTCCTCGGTGACCGGTCTGGTCATCGACGCGGCCGGGGCCCAGCGCGGGTTCGTGGTCTCGATCTCCTCGGGAGTGGCCGCGGCGGCGGTGGCGTTCGCGGGTTACCGCCGGCTGACGAGGCCGGCGCAAGGGGAGGAGCCAGCCAGCGATGGCGACGTCGGGGACAGCAGCAGCGAAGAACGGACAGGCCGCGTGGCGTAACTGGGCGGGCAACGTCCGCGCCACGCCCGCGCGCGTGGTGACTCCGGCCTCGGTCGGGGAACTCCAGGAGGCGGTGCGCCGGGCCGCCGAGGAGGGGCTGCGGGTGAAGGCCGTCGGCACCGGGCACTCCTTCACGGCGGCGGCCGCGACCGACGGGGTGCTCGTACGGCCGCAGGCGCTCAGCGGCGTCCTGTCGGTCGACCGGGCGGCCGGCACCGTCACCGTGGCGGCCGGCACCGCCCTCAAGGACCTGAACCGGGACCTGGCCCGGCAGGGCCTGTCGCTCACGAACATGGGCGACATCATGGAGCAGACGGTCTCCGGCGCCACGAGCACGGGCACCCACGGGACCGGCCGCGACTCGGCCTCCATCGCCGCCCAGATCCGCGCGCTGGAGCTGGTCACGGCGGACGGCAGGCTGATGACCTGTTCGGAGAAGGAGAACCCCGAGGTCTTCGCCGCGGCCCGGCTGGGCATCGGGGCCCTCGGCATCCTCACCTCGATCACCTTCGCGGTGGAGCCGCTCTTCCTGCTGACCGCCCGTGAGGAGCCGATGGGCTTCGAGCGGGTCACCGCCGAGTTCGACCAGCACGTCGCGGAGAACGAGCATTTCGAGTTCTACTGGTTCCCGCACACCGGCAACTGCAACACCAAGCGCAACAACCGCAGCCAGGGCCCCGCCGCCCCGCCCGGCGCGGTCAGTGCCTGGATCGAGGACGAGCTGCTCTCCAACGGCCTCTTCCAGGCCGTCAACTCCCTCGGCCGCGCCGTCCCCGCGGCCATCCCCTCGATCGCCCGCGTCGCCAGCCGCGCCCTGTCGGCCCGTACCTACACGGACATCCCGTACAAGGTCTTCACCAGCCCCCGCCGGGTCCGGTTCGTGGAGATGGAGTACGCCCTTCCGCGCGAGCGCGCGGTCGAGGCGCTGCGGGAGCTCAAGACCATGGTCGACCGCTCCGGCCTGCGGATCAGTTTCCCGGTGGAGGTGCGCACGGCCCCGGCGGACGACCTCACCCTGTCCACGGCCTCGGGGCGGGAGACGGCCTACATCGCGGTGCACATGTACCGGGGCACCCCGTACCAGGCCTATTTCACGGCCGCCGAGCGCATCTTCACCGCCCACGGCGGACGGCCCCACTGGGGCAAGGTGCACACCCGGGACGCGGAGTACCTGGCGGCGGCCTACCCGCGCTTCGGCGAGTTCACCGCGCTGCGGGACCGGCTGGACCCCGACCGGCTGTTCGGCAACGACTACCTGAGGCGGGTCCTCGGGGACTGACCCCCGCTCAGGAGGCTCCGGCGGCCGCCCCCATGCGCCGCCGGCGCCCGTGCCGGGCCCGCCGCCGCTCACCGGCACCCGCGCGAACGGAGCATTCCGTTTCTGTGGATACCGTGGAGCCGGACACCCCGAATCCGGCGCGTACGCAGGTGGACCCGGATGCGGACCCGATTCCGGGCAGGCCAACTCCCGCCGCCCGGGACAACTTCGGCGGCGCGGCGGTCCACCCGGGTGGCCCGAATGGAGTACTGTGGCGAGCCCTGGGACCGTCCTTCCTTGCGGATGTCCGGACCCCGGGAGAGGGGGCCGGCTGATGGAGAAGCGGCACTCAAGACCGGTGATGCCGCGGTATCGCACGGGCTCCTGCTGCGCACAGTAACCACGTGGTCACTGTGCGTGCCCAACAGGTAACCGTGCCATAACGTCGATCAAGGGCGCACGCCCGACACGCCGGTTTAACTCGGCAAGGTTGTGGCAGGCTGCACCCGGGCAGGCCACACTCGACTAGCGGAAGCAGCGACGCACGTGACGTCGGCAGGCACCACCCGGGAGGTCCCCATGCCCGAACTCCGTGTCGTGGCCGTCTCGAACGACGGAACACGACTGGTGCTCAAGGCTGCGGACAGCACGGAGTACACGCTTCCGATCGACGAGCGGCTGCGCGCTGCCGTGCGCAACGACCGCGCGCGCCTGAACCAGATCGAGATCGAGGTGGAGAGCCACCTCCGCCCCCGTGACATCCAGGCCCGCATACGGGCCGGTGCCTCCGCGGAGGAGGTCGCCCAGCTCGCCGGCATCCCGGTCGACCGGGTCCGCCGCTTCGAGGGTCCGGTGCTGGCCGAGCGCGCCTTCATGGCCGAGCGGGCCCGCAAGACTCCCGTACGCCGCCCCGGCGAGAACACCGGACCGCAGCTCGGCGAGGCCGTCCAGGAACGCCTCTCGCTGCGCGGGGCCGACAAGGACTCCGTGCTGTGGGACTCCTGGCGCCGCGACGACGGCACCTGGGAGGTCCTGCTGGTCTACCGGGTGGCGGGCGAGCCGCACTCGGCGAGCTGGACGTACGACCCGCCGCGCCGGCTGGTCGTCGCCGTGGACGACGAGGCCCGCTCCCTGATCGGCGAGGCCGACGACCTGCCGTCGACGCCGGAGCCGAGCTTCCCCTTCGTGCCGAGGATCGCCCGGCTCCCCCGGGACCGGCCGCTGGACCGCGCGCTCGACCGGCAGCTGGAGCGGCCCGAGAACCGGCCCGCCCCGCCGCCGCCGGAGTCCGAGGAGGAACGGGACTCGCTGACCAGCCTGCTGGAGGCGGTGCCCAGCTTCCGGGGCGACCTGGTGGTGCCCGACCGTACGGAGCCGCCCGCCGAGGAGGCCGAGGCCGAGGAGCCCCCTGCCGCTGCGGCATCGGCCGGCGCCGGCGCGGCGTACGCGGACGTGCTCATGCCGCGCACCGTGGCGGGCCACCGCGAGCGGCTGACCGGCACCACCGACCGGCAGGCCGAGGCCGACGGGGTCCGGCCGGGACGCCGGGCGGCCGTGCCCAGCTGGGACGAGATCGTCTTCGGCACCCGGCGCAAGAAGCAGGAGTAGCCCGCGCGGTGGCGCCCCCTCGGGAGGCGCCACCGGCCGGCGGGAGCGTCAGGGGTTGGGGCCGGTGGCGACGGGCCGCTCCGGGTCCGAGGACCACTGCGACCAGCTGCCCGCGTACAGGGCGGCCGGAATGCCCGCCACCTCCAGCGCGAGGACCTCGTGCGCCCCGGAGACCCCGGAACCGCAGTACACGCCCACCGCGGTGTCGCCCGCCGCGCCCAGGGCCGCGAACCGGGCGCGCAGTTCCCCGGCGGAGAGGAACCGCCCGTCCGGGCCGACGTTCTCCGTGGTCGGCGCCGACACCGCGCCGGGGATGTGCCCGCCTACCCGGTCGATCGGCTCGACCTCGCCGCGATAGCGCTCGCCCGCCCGTGCGTCCAGCAGCAGGCCCGTACGGGCCAGCGCGGCCGCGTCATCGGCCTGCAGCAGCCCGAACGACCCCGGGTTTGGCTTGAAATCACCCTCGACCGGTGCCGGCGCCTCGGCGGTCAGCGCACCGCCCGCCGCCGTCCACGCGGCGAGCCCCCCGTCCAGGACGCGCACCGCAGGGTGCCCCGTCCAGCGCAGCAGCCACCAGGCGCGGGCGGCCGCCCAGCCCAGACCCCCGTCGTACACGACCACCGGCTCGTCCGCCCGCACCCCGGCCCGGCGCATCGCGGCGCCGAAGACCTCCGGGTCCGGGAGCGGATGGCGGCCGCCGTCCCCCGGCGGACCTGCCAGTTCGCGGTCGAGGTCGACGTAGACGGCACCGGGGATGTGGCCCGCGTCGTAGGCGGGGCGCTGGTCGGGGCCGCCCAGCTGCCAGCGGACGTCCAGGAGCACCGGCGGCCGGGGAGCGGCCAGCTCGTTCATCAGTTCGGAGGCCGAGAGGATCGCAGTCATGAGCCCATCTTCCTCCCCGCGCTCGAACCCGTGTGACAAGCCGGACACCGACGGGCCGCAGTGATTCGGTCATCTCTGTACCGGGCGCCGTCCACGCGGCCGGTCGGGGGGCGGCGGGCGGTGCGGAGTGGAAGCATCTGCGGGGGAACTCCGCGGGGGAACAGGGACACGACGGCAGGAGACGGCTGACATGACGGAGGCATCTGGGGCTTCGCGGCGCACACCCGGCACACCGTGCTGGGTGAGCCTGATGGTGCACGGCCTCGGGAGCACGGAGGACTTCTACGCCGACCTCTTCGGCTGGGAGTACGAGCCCGGCCCCACCCAGCTCGGGCCGTGCGTCCGGGCGTTCCTCGACGGGGAGGAGGTCGCGGGGATCGGCGAGATGCCCCCGGACCGCCACCTTCCGGTGGCGTGGACCCCGTACTTCGCGACCGACGACGCCGACTGCACCGCCGAGTCGATCCGGGCCTGCGGCGGCACGGTCGCGGTGGGCCCGCTCGACGCGGGGGCCGCGGGGCGGATGGCGATCTGCTCCGACCCGCTGGGTGCGATCTTCGGGATCTGGCAGACCGACGGACACCTCGCGCCCCGGCGGGCGGGGGCGGCGGGCACCCCGGTGTGGAACGAGCTGCTCACCCAGGACACCTCGACGGTGGGCAAGTTCTACGAGCACGTTTTCGGCCACGAGGCCGAACGGCACCCGGACGCCTCCGCCGACTTCGACTACCTGACCCTGCGCCTGGCGGGCCGTCCGGTCGCCGCCGTCCACGGGGTCGGCCGGTCGCTCCCGCACGACCGGGGGCCGCACTGGATGACGTACTTCGAGGTGGCGGACCCGGACGCGGCGGCCGCCCGGGTGACCGAGCTGGGCGGCCGGGTCGTCACCCCGCCCCGGGAGCGGATCACGGGCCGGCTGGCCGTGGTCGCGGACCCGGAGGGGGCGGTCTTCGCCCTGCTGCGGACGGCGCCCGCCTGAGGCCGTCTAGGCCGCCTGGGCCTGGACGGGGAGCAGGTGCGGGCGCTTCGCGCTGCGGCCGTCGCCGGAGGAGGCGCCGCGCAGGCGGCGGCCGAGCCAGGGGCCGAGGAACCCGGCCGCCCAGGCCAGCTCGGCGGCGACGGTCCGGGCGCCGCCGCGGGGCCGGTGGGGCGGCAGCGGGTCCTTCCAGGTCCCGTCGCTGCCGGGCAGCTCCAGGGCCTCGGCCAGGGCCGCGGCGATCCGGGCGTGGCCGAGGGAGCTGGCGTGGAGCCGGTCGGCGGCCCACATGCGCGGGTCGGTGGCGACGGCCTCCCTGCCGGTCTCGGCGACCACGACCCCGTGCCGGGCCGCGGCGGCGCGGACGCGGTCGTTGAGGTCATGCACGCGGGGGCTCAGCGGCCGGGCCAGGGGGACGATCCGTGCCACGTCGGGGAAGGTCACGGTGGCCACCCGGGCGCCCGCGGCCGTGAGCGCGGCGAACATCTCCTCCAGCTCCCCGGCCACCGCGGCGGCGTCGAAGCGCGGCCGGAGCAGGTCGTTGACCCCGGCGGTGACGGTGGCGACGTCCGGCCGCAGCGCCAGGGCCGGTCCGAGCTGTCCGGCGCGGACCTGTCCGGCGAGCCGGCCCCGGACCGCGAGGTTGGCGTACGTCAGCCCGGGGGAGGCCGCCGCGAGGTGCCCGGCGAGCCGGTCGGCGAAGCCGCGCAGGCCCACCGTGTCGTCCCCGTCCCCCAGCCCCTCGGTCTGGCTGTCGCCCAGGGCGACGTAGCGCAGGTACTCACTGTTCCGCACCGATGCTCCCCTTCCTCTTCCTCAGCACGTCCGCGGTCCGCCGGCACCAGTCGCGGTGGCCCTCTTCGAAGGCGATGCCGCGCAGGCAGGTCAGGTAGCCGCCGATCCGCTCGCCCCGGAGCAGGTACTCGTCCTCGTCCAGATCGCCGCGCATGTTCCGCAGCAGCTTGCCGAGGAGTTCGAGCTTGGCCTCGGCGGCGGCCGCCCGCTCCTCGAGCTGCGCGATGACCGGTGCGGTGCCGATGCGGTCGGCGCTCTGGACCTTCACGAGGAGGTCGTCACGGATGGAGGAGGCCTTGGCCGGGGCCGCGGCGAACCGCTCCAGCTCGGCCCGGCCGGTGTCGGTGACCCGGAACAGCCGCTTGTTGGGGCGGGATTCCTGCACCACCTCCCGGCCCGCGACCAGCCCGTCCGCCTCGAGCTTCGCCAGTTCGGCGTAGAGCTGCTGGGGCAGCGCGTGCCAGAAGTTCGCGACGCCGATGTCGAACGACTTCGCCAGCTGGTAGCCGCTGTACTCGCCGTCGAGCAGCGCCGCCAGTACCGCGTGCCGCAAGGCCATGGCCGTTCCCTCTTCCCTTTCGGTGCCCGCCCCGGCACCATACTCAAAAAACTGACTACTCGCATTCTTGAGTAGTCACGGATCAGAGGAGGGGCCCATGGAGACCGCCGAACGCTTCCGCGCCGCCGTGGAGAAGCGCGACCTCGACGCGCTCGACGAGCTGTTCGCACCCGGCATCCGGCTCTACAGCCCGGTGAAGTTCGTCCCGTTCGAAGGCAAGGACGCCGTGCTCGGCCTCTTCGGCGTCCTGATGCGCACCTTCGAGGACCTGCGCTACCTGGGGCGGCTGGAGGGCGCGGCCGAGACGAGCGGCGACGGCGAGGAGGCCCCGTCGGTGATCCTGCCCTTCCGGGCCGTGGTGGCCGGCAGGCAGATCCACGGGATCGACCTGCTCCAGTTCGACGACGCGGGCCGGGTGAAGGAGTTCACGGTGATGGTCCGCCCCCAGTCCGCCGTCCACGCCCTGGGCCAGGCGGTCCTGGCCGGCCTGATCGCCGACGGCCTCGCCCCGGAGGCCTGACGGCACCGGGAGGTGCCCGCGAGTAGGGTGGAAGGGCTCCGGGGGTGCACCGGCGGATGGGGTTGACCGTGTCCACATCGAGTCACGAGACGTTCGGCGCACCCTGCTGGGTCAGCCTCATGGCCCGCGACCTCGGCGCGGCCAAGGAGTTCTACAGCGCGGTCCTCGGATGGGAATTCGGGCCCGCGCACCTCGGCGAGGCCTTCGCCGTCGGCTTCGCCTCGGGGGTGCCGGTGGCCGGGCTCGGCGCCCTGCCCCCCGCGCTCTCCATCCCCGTCGCCTGGACCCCGTATTTCGCCGTGGACGACGCCGACGCCACGGCGGCACGGATCCTGGAGCGCAGCGGCACCGTCGCCGTCGGCCCCCTGTCCTTCGGCACGGGGCGGGCCGCGCTCGCCGCCGACCGCGACGGGGCGGTCTTCGGGATCTGGCAGGGCGAGGCCATCCCCGACTGGGGTATGGGCGGCGAGGCCGCGCCGGCCTGGCTCGAACTGCACACCCGCAACGCCTTCGACGCCGTCATCTTCTACGGCGAGGTGCTGGAGTGGGCCGGCGGCCACGCCGGCTGCTGCGAGGTCGCCTACGTGGAGGAGAACGACCGCATCCTGCTCCGCCGCGCCGGCCGGACGGTGGCCCGCCTGCACGGAGGGACGCTCGCGGAGGCCCCCGACCCGCACCTGCGGCCGCGCTGGCGCATCCACTTCCGGGTGCCCGGCCTCGAAGCCGCGGTGGAGGCGGCCACCGCGCTGGGCGGCAGCCTCCTGACCACCCCGGGCTCCGGCTCGTTCCCGCACGAGCGCACCCTGCGCGACCCCGACGGGGCGGTGTTCAGCATCGTCGGCCCGGCCGCGCCCGGCCGGTTCTGACGCCCGCCCGCGTCCCGGGGGCCGTCAGGCGTGGTTGACGGGGAGGACGTCCGGCGAGAGGGCGCCGGCGTGGGCCGCGGCCGAGGTCATCCGCTTGCGGTGGTGGCGGCGGCAGAGGACCTCGTAGCCGATCTCCTCCGCCGGGCGGTTGACGTCGCCGACCACCACCTGGGCGCCCTCGACCACCATCTCCCCGCCGACGGTACGGGCGTTGTGCGTGGCGCGGGCGCCGCACCAGCACAGGGCCTCCACCTGGAGCTGCTCCAGGCGGTCCGCCAGCTCGATCAGGCGCTGCGAGCCCGGGAAGAGCTTCGTGCGGAAGTCCGTCGTGATGCCGAAGGCGAAGACGTCCAGACCGAGGTCGTCGACGATGCGGGCCAGCTGGTCGATCTGCTCGGGGGCCAGGAACTGCGCCTCGTCCACGATCACGTAGTCCGCCTTGCCGCCCTTCGAGAGCTGCGCGACCAGGTACGCGTACAGGTCCATGCCCTCCGGCGCCTCGACCGCCTCCGTCACCAGCCCCAGGCGGGAGGACAGCTTGCCCTCGCCCGCCCGGTCGTCACGGGTGAAGATGACGCCCTGGAGTCCCCGCGCGTCGCGGTTGTGGGCGATCTGGAGCGCCAGGGTGCTCTTTCCGCAGTCCATCGTTCCGGAGAAGAACACCAGCTCGGGCATGGGAAGTACGGACCTTTCAGGTCAGGGGCGGGGGCAGGGGGACCGGGGGGCCGGGGCCGTCAGGTGCGGATCTCGAGCAGCGGGACCAGCTGCTCGGCCGCGGTCATGGAGCCGTGCATGCCGGTCAGCGCCGACTCGTTGGGCTCGTTGCGGGAGGCGGTGATCGCGACGTCGGCCTGGGCGGCGGCGACCACGTCGCCGATCCGCCCGAGGACGCGCTCGTCGCACTCCCCCGGCGGTCCGAACCAGCCCAGTTCCAGGGCCTCTTCGCGGCTCGCCACCCAGAAGCGGTCGCCGAGCACCTCGCGCCACACGGTCAGTACGTCGGCCTCGGCGCCCGGCACCGCGTAGACGTGCCGGGCGCGGCCCTCGCCGCCCAGCAGGGCGACGCCCGCGCCCAGCTCCCAGTCCTCGTCGAAGTCGATCCGGGAGTCCTCGTCGAAGGGGACGTCGACCATGCCGTGGTCGGCGGTGACGTACAGGGCGGTCCGCGGCGGCAGCTGCTCCGCGAGGCGCTGCACGAGGCGGTCGACGTACATGAGCTGGCCGCGCCAGGCGTCGGAGTCCACGCCGTGCCGGTGGCCGGCGCCGTCGAGTTCGCTGTAGTACGTGTACACGAGCGAGCGCTCACCGCCCGCGAGCTGGATGGCGGCGAGGTCCATCCGCTCCTCGCCGGTCATCCGGCCGTGGAAGGTACCGCCGCTGAGGGCGATCTTCGTGAGCGGGGTGGTCTGGAAGTTCGGCGCGGACACCTGCGCGGTGTGCACTCCGGCCGCGTCCGCGAGCTGGAAGACGGTCGGGTACGGCTGCCAGGGCTTGGGCGGGGTCCACGGGTGCCAGCGGAGCTGGTTCATCAGCTCGCCGGAGGCCGGGTTGCGGACGGCGTAGCCGGGCAGGCCGTGCCGGGCGGGCGGCAGGCCCGTGCCGACGGAGGCCAGGGAGGTGGCGGTGGTCGCGGGGAAACCGGACGTGATCGGCAGACCGGTGCCGCCGCGCGAGCCCGCGAGGAGGGACGTCAGGAACGGCGCCTCCTGCGGGTGGGCCCTGATCTGCTCCCATCCCATGCCGTCGACCAGGAACACGCAGTTCCGGTCGGCCGGGCTCAGCTCGGCGATCCCGGCGGTGAGGCCGGGTACGCCCTGACCGGCCGCGAGGGTCGGCAGCAGGTCGGCGAGGGAGCCGGTGCCGTACTGCGGGACCGGGGCGCCGGCGAGGTCGAGCAGTTCCGGTTCGTCCTGCCAGTTCGGCGGCGCGGAGTACGACATCAGCGGGCGGGACCGGAGGTGGCCGCCGTCGCCTCGCTGAGCGCCTGCGCGAAGAGCAGCGCCTGGCGCACCGTCTCGGGGCCGTCGCCGGCCTCGCTGACGCGCAGGCTGAGGTCGTCGGCGGTGGAGTTGCCGGTGTAGCCGTGGTCGGCGTCGCAGTTCTGGTCGCCGCAGGCGGCGGGCTCCAGGTCGATGCGCGAGACCGCGCCCCAGCCGATGGTCAGGACGACCTCGCGGGGCAGCTGGCCGGGGGTGTACGACTCGGGGTTGGCGACGACCCTGCTGAGCACCACGGAGGAGATGCTGGCGAGCTTGACCGACTCGGTGGAGGTGGTCGCGTACGGGGACGGCGATCCGGCGTCGGCGGCCTGCTCGTCGGTGTGGCTGACGATGAACCGGTTGCCGGTCAGGACCAGCACGGTGACGTGCCGACGCACCTCGTTGGAGTCGAAGGTGGTCTCCTGGTGGACCAGGTACGACGAGATCGGCTCGCCGCCCACCGCGGCCTCCACCGCCTCGGCCACGAGGGCCGGGTAGTAGCCGCTGCGCTCGATGGCCGTGCGCAGTCCCTGGGTCGTCGTACCGGATTTCGCCATGGGGTCCATCCTAAGGCCCGTGCGGGGTACCCCTACCTGTCCTGCGCTCAGTAGCTCGGCAGGGTACGCGGGCCGAGGTCGGTCCGTACGGGCGGGTGTGCCACGCGGACGGTGGCGCTGAGCACGGACAGGCCCTCGGTGGCGACGACGACCGGCTCCAGCGAGACCCCGGTGACCTCGGGGTGGTCGTCCACCAGCCGGGACAGCCTCAGCAGCAGCTCCTCGAGGGCGGGGGTGTCGACGGGGTCGCTGCCGCGCCAGCCGAAGAGCAGGGGCGCGGTGCGGATGGAGCGGATCAGTGCGGCCGCGTCCCGGTCGGTGGCGGGGACCAGGCCGTGGGCGGTGTCGCCGAGCAGCTCGGAGGCGACTCCGGCGAGCCCGAAGGACAGCACGGCTCCGGCGGCGGCGTCGACGGTGGCGCGGACGACGGTGTCGACCCCGCGCGGGGCCATCGCCTGCACCACGGGCTGGAGCTCGGCCGGCTTGCCGAGGGCGTCGGTGAGCTCCTCGTACGAGCGTCTCAGCTCGGCCTCGGTGGTGAGATCGAGGCGTACGCCGCCCAGGTCGGCGCGGTGGCGCAGGTGCGGGGCGGTGGTCTTGAGGGCGACCGGGTACCCGAGGACCCGGGCCGCGCGGACCGCGGCGTCGGGGCTGGGGGCGGGCAGGGTGGGCAGCACCCGGATCCCGTAGCGGGCGAGCAGGTCGCGGGCGGCGTCCTCGTCCAGGGTCAGGACGGCGCCGGCGTCGACGCCCGCCAGCAGGGTGGCGAGCCGGGCGGCGGCGCCCGCCTCGTCGATGTCCTCGTACTCGGGGACGTGGCCGGTCTCCGCGTTGTCCCGGCGCCAGCGGGCGTACCGCACGGCCTCGGCGACGGCCTTGACGGCCCGCTCGGCGGCCGGGTAGGCGGGGATCCGGCCGGCGCCCTCCACGCCGGGCCCGCCATCGGTGCCGTGTCCGCCGGGCCGCCCGTCGGCGCCGGCCGGGGGTCCGGCGGGCGGGAGCGGCTCGGCGGCGGGCGCCGCCGGGGACGCGCCCCGGGCGGCGGAGAGGGCCTCGACCAGCTCGCCCAGTTCCACGTGCACCACCGCCACCGGCTTGCCCGGGACCTCGGCCACGGCCTGGCGCAGAGCCTGCGCGAGGTCGTCGGCCAGCTCGCGGTCGCTCACGGACGGGATGGCGGTGACGACGACGGCGTCGCAGTCGCCGGAGGCGAGCGCGGCGCACAGGGCGGCCCGGAAGTCGGCCGGGCCGGCGGCGGTCGTCAGGTCCAGCGGGGGCAGCGGGCGCAGCCCCTCGGTCAGGCAGGCGTCGTAGGTGAGCACGCCGAGGGACTCGGAGTTGCCGAGGATCGCGACCCGGGGGCCGGCCGGCAGCGGCTGTCCGGCCAGCAGCAGGCCGACGTCGACCAGCTCGGTGACCGTGTCGACCCGGATGACGCCGGCCTGGCGCAGCAGCTCGGAGACGGTGGCCTCGGGGAGCCGGGTGCCGGGGACGACGTGCCCGGCGGGGGTGTGGCGGCCGCCGCGGGCGACGACCACGGGCTTGGCGGCGGCGGTGCGGCGGGCGAGGCGGGTGAACTTGCGGGGGTTGCCGAGGGTTTCCAGGTACATCAGGGCGACGTCGGTGGCCCCGTCCTCGTACCAGTACTGGAGGATGTCGTTGCCGGAGACGTCGGCCCGGTTCCCGGCGGAGACGAAGGACGACAGCCCCTCGCCGCGCCGCAGCAGCGCCGACAGCAGGGCGATGCCGATCGCCCCGGACTGGGTGAACAGGCCGATCCGGCCGCGGGCGGAGGCGGGCGCCGGGGCGAGCGAGGCGTTCAGCCCCACCTCGGGGGCGGTGTTGATCACCCCGAAGGCGTTGGGGCCGATGAGGCGCATCCCGTACGAGCGGACCTGGCGCACGAGTTCGCGCTGCCGGGCGAGTCCGGCCGGGCCGCTCTCGCCGTATCCCGCGGAGAGGACCACGAGGCCCTGCACCCCGTGCTCGCCGCAGGCGGCGACGGCGTCGGGGACCCGGCCGGCGGGGACGGCGATGACGGCGAGGTCGACCGGGGCGCCGATGTCGGCGAGGCCGCGGTAGGCCCGTACGCCCTCCAGGAGGTCGCCCTCCATGCCGGGGGCGCGGGCTTCGTTGACGGCGTAGAGGTGCCCGCGGAAGCCGCCGTCGCGCAGGTTGCGCAGGGCGGTGGCGCCCACACCGGCCCCCGAGCGGCTGGCGCCGATCACGGCGACGGAGCCGGGGGCGAGGAGGCGCTGCACGGAGCGGGCCTCGGCCCGCTGTTCGCGGGCGCGCTGGACGGCGAGGGACTCGGCGGTGGGTTCCAGGTCGAGGGTGAGGTGGACGGAGCCGTCCTCGAAGCTGCGCTTCTGCTGGTAGCCCACGTCGGTGAACACCTTGATCATCTTGGTGTTGGCGGGCAGCACTTCGGCCGCGAACCGGCGGATGCCGCGCTCCCGGGCCACCGCGCCGATGTGTTCGAGGAGGGCGGAGGCGACCCCGCGGCCCTGGTGGGCGTCCTGGACGAGGAAGGCCACCTCGGCCTCGTCGGCGGGGGCGGAGGCGGGCCGCCCGTCCGGGCCGATGCGGTCGAAGCGGACGGTGCCGATGAACTCGCCGCCGATGGTGGCGGCGAGGCCGACCCGGTCCACGTAGTCGTGGTGCGTGAAGCGGCGGACGTCGCGGTCCGAGAGGCGGGGGTAGGGGGCGAAGAAGCGGTAGTACTTCGACTCGTCCGAGACCTGCTCGTAGAAGCTGACCAGCCGGCCCGCGTCCTCGGTGGTGATGGGGCGGATGCGGGCGGTGCCGCCGTCGCGCAGCACGACGTCCGCTTCCCAGTGGGCCGGGTACGAGGGGTCCGACGCGGTGGTCATGGGGTCACCTTAAGGGGCGATCCGGCCGGGTGGACGGGTGCGGCGGGCGGCCCCTCCGACCTACGCGCGGCGAATGCGGCGGGCCGGGGCAAACCAGTGCAAGCTGGGGAGGGCCGAACGGCGGTGGATGCGGGCCGAAGGCCGGTGCGAGCATTCCGGACGGCGTGAGAGACTGGTCTAGACAACCGTTGAACCTGAAGGGCATCACCATGGCAGAGCGCCGCGTCAACGTCGGCTGGGCCGAGGGCCTGCACGCTCGTCCCGCCTCGATCTTCGTCCGCGCGACGACCGCTTCCGGCGTCCCGGTGACCATCGCGAAGGCGGGCGGCGACCCCGTCAACGCCGCTTCGATGCTGGCTGTCCTGGGTCTGGGCGCCCAGGGCGGCGAGGAGATCGTCCTGGCCTCCGACGCCGAGGGCGCCGAGGTCGCGCTCGACCGCCTCGCGAAGCTGGTCGCCGAGGGTCTCGAGGAACTCCCCGAGACCGTCTGACCCTTCGGGTCCGGTAGGCCCTCGCCGCCCCGCGCGGTACGACGGAAGCCGCAGCCCCCGCCACCACGGGGACTGCGGCTTCCGCGTTTTCCGGCCGCACGGCGGCTGGAATTCCAGGGCCTTTCCCGCCCTTCCGGGTCGTCCCGGAATTGCGCGCGGCGAATTCGGGCCACGGCGGCGGTCAAGAGGGCAGAGAATTCGCCTGCGGCCGGAACCGGGCGGATATCGCTCCGTTGTATACGGAGTGTGTTAATGCGGAGCGCTCGCCGTGTTTACGGCAGGTTGCGGATTCCTCACCCTCGGGCGGTGCGCCTGCGCCGCCCGCTGCGCGTGCAGCGCGGTCAGGGCCCGGGCCCGCTCCGCGTCGCCGCGCGCGACGGCGTCCACGATCGCCCCGTGCTCGGCCCAGCACTCCACGGGCTGCACCGGCGCCCCGACCGCGAACATCCAGGCGATCTTGTGACGCGTCTGGGTCAGCAGGGCGATCAGCCCCGGGCTGCCCGAGGCCTGGGCCAGGGTCTCGTGGAACCAGCCGCCCAGGGCCCGCAGATCCTCCCCCTGCCCCCGCCTGGCCCCTTCCCGTCCCAGCCTGACCAGTCCGCGCAGCACCTTCAGGTGGCCGTCCGTGCGGCGCCGGGCGGCGCGCGAGGCGGCGAGCGGCTCCAGCAGCACGCGCAGCTCCAGGAGGTCGGCGGCCTCCTGCTCGGTCGGCTCGGCGACGCAGGCGCCCGCGTGCCGGCGGGTGGTGACGAAGCCCTCGGACTCCAGGGTGCGCAGCGCCTCGCGGACCGGGACGCGGGAAACCCCGTAGCGGCGGGCGAGCACCTCCTCGGTCAGCCGGCTGCCCGGCCCGAAGAATCCGGAGACAATATCGTCGCGGATCGCTGTGCACACCGCGTGCGCCGGAATACGCAAGGCCGGACCTCCGCTGGTTTCGTTTTTCGGTTTATCGTGGCCGTGCTGCGACTCTATTGCACCACACGGCAATTCCCGAAGAGGGCCTGCAATCCGGACGGCGGCACGACGAAGAAGGCCCCGGCTCGGTGAGCCGGGGCCTTCTTCGGTGGAGCGTGCTGCGGGTCAGATCCCGACGCCGTGGTTGCGCAGGTACGTCAGCGGGTTGATGTCCGTGCCGTACGTGGCGCCGGTGCGGGCCTCGAAGTGCAGGTGCGGGCCGCTGGAGTTGCCCGTGGAGCCCGACAGGCCGATCTGCTGGCCGGGGGTGACCGTCTCGCCGGCGGAGACGCTCAGCGAGAGCAGGTGGCCGTACTGGGTGTAGGTGCCGTCGTTGTGGCGGATCACGACGTTGTTGCCGTAGGCGCCGCCCCAGCCGGCCTCGACGACGGTGCCCGCGCCCACCGCGTGGACGATGCTGCCCTCGTCGGCGTGGAAGTCGATGCCCGTGTGGCTGCCGGAGGACCACATGCCGCCGCCCGCGCCGTACTGGGTGCTGACGTAGGAGCCGTCGACGGGGGCCACGAAGGTGTTGAGGCGCTTGCGGGCCTCCTCGCGGGCGGCCTTCTCGGCGGCCTCGCGCTCGGCCTTCTCCTTGGCCTCGGCGGCGCGCTTGGCCTCGGCGGCACGCGTCTTCGCCTCGGCCTCGGCCTGGGCCTGGGCGGCGACGGCCTCGGCGGCGCGCTGCTGGGACTCGGCCTGGACCTCGATGTCGTCCTGCAGGCCGTCGGCGACGACGACCGCGTTCTGGCCGGTGTCCTCCATGGACGGGGCGTTGTGGTGGTCCGCCGCGAAGGCCGGAGCGGCCAGGGTGCCGACCACGCCCGTGGTGGCGAGGGCGGCGATGCCGGCGTAGCCGGCGGTCTTGCGGCTCAGACGGCTGGAACCACGGTGCTTACCAGAACCGGCGGCACGACTGCCAAACGCCATGAAGGGGGTGATCCTTTCCTTCCCTCTCGCCTACCGGGTTAGCTGACGGGTTCGGAGCAGGAAGGTCTCCTACGGGCCTCCTCTTGCGAGGGGGTCCGATTCACCCCAGGGACTCATGTGGGTCCCCGGCTCCCCAGGCTCGCGCCTGACGGGGACTCGGCGATCGCTGTCCGGTGCCGCGGGGGTGCGGCGGGTTCAACTGACGAACAGCACGGCCGACGCTAGGCGGATCATCAGTCAATCGCCAAACACACGCGCGCTTTTGTTGCGTACGCCACACCGCATACGAGCAACGACGCCACTAAACGGACAAAGGGGGCTCCGGTGGATGTTCCACCGGAGCCCCCCGGAAACGGACTCGTCACCGGTCCGTCTCGGGTCCCTCGACGTGCAGTTGGGGACGGTCGCGCCGCCCGGCCGGGGACGGTCGCGCCGCTCAGTTGGAGACGACGGTGACCTCACCGATCCCGAGGGCCAGGACGGGCTCCTCGATCTGCGCCGCGTCACCCACCAGGATCGTGACCAGGCGGTCCACCGGGAAGGCGTTCACGACCGCCGAAGTGGCCTCGGCGGTACCGGTTTCGGCCAGCCGCGCGTACAGCCGCGCCTGGTAGTCGTCCGGCAGCTCCTGCTCCACCTGGTCGGCGAGCGTCCCGGCGACCGAGGCGGCCGTCTCGAACTTCAGCGGAGCCACACCCACCAGGTTCTGCACCGCCACGTCCCGCTCGGCGTCGGTCAGTCCGCCCTCCGCGAGGGTCCGCAGCACCTGCCACAGGTCCTGCAGCGCCGGACCGGTGTTGGGGGTGTCCACCGAACCGCTGATGGCGAGCATCGAGGCGCCCTTGCCGTCGGCGGTCGAGCGCAGCACCTGCCCGAAGGCCCGCACGCCGTAGGTGTAGCCCTTCTCCTCGCGCAGCACCTTGTCCAGGCGGGAGGTGAGGGTGCCGCCGAGGCAGTACGTGCCGAGCACCTGCGGGGCCCAGACAATGTCGTGCCGGTCCGGCCCGATCCGGCCGATCAGCAGCTGCGTCTGGACGGCGCCCGGCCGGTCCACGATGACCACGCGGCCCGTGTCGTCGGCCGTCACCGGCTGCACGGGGCGGGGCGCGGCGGTGTTGCCGGTCCAGGTGCCCAGGGTGTCCGCCAGCAGGGCGTCCAGGTCGGTGCCGGTCAGGTCGCCGACGACCACCACGGTGGCGGTGGAGGGGCGTACGTGGGCCTCGTAGAAGGCGCGTACGGCGGCGGAGTCGATCCGCGCGACCGTCTCCTCGGTGCCCTGGCGCGGGCGGGACATCCGCAGCGACGCCGGGAACAGCTCCTTGGAGAGCTCCTTGGCGGCGCGGCGCTGGGGGTTGGCCAGCTCGTGCGGGATCTCGTCGAGCCGGTTGCGCACCAGGCGGTCGACCTCGCTGTCGGCGAAGGCGGGGGCGCTCAGCGCCTCGGCGAGCAGTCCGAGCGCCTTGGGCAGGCGGGAGGCCGGGACCTCCAGGGAGACCCGCAGGCCCGGGTGGTCCGCGTGGGCGTCCAGCGTGGCGCCGCAGCGCTCCAGCTCCGCGGCGAACTCCTCGGCGGAGTGCTTGTCGGTGCCCTCCGACAGGGCGCGGGCCATGATCGTGGCGACCCCGTCGAGGCCCTCGGGCTCGGCGTCCAGCGGTGCCGCGAGGTTGACCTCGACCGCCACCACCTGCTGGCCGGGGCGGTGGCAGCGCAGCAGGGTCAGGCCGTTGGGGAGCGTGGAGCGCTCGGGGGCCGGGAAGGCCCACGGCTTCGCCTCGCCGGCCTGCGGCCGCGGGTGGAAGGTCATCGTGACGGCTGCGGTGTCGCTCACTGCTCCGCCCCCTCGTTCTCGTCGTGCTGCTCGGTCTCGTGGGCCTCGGCGCCGGCCAGCGGCTCGTAGACCAGTACCGCGCGGTTGTCGGGGCGCAGCCGGGCCGCGGCCACGGCCTGCACCTCCTCGGCGGTGACGTCCAGCACCCGCTGGACGGCGGTCAGCGCGAGCTGCGGGTCGCCGAACAGGACCGCGAAGCGGCACAGTTCGTCGGCGCGGCCGGCCACCGTGCTCAGCCGGTCCAGCCATTCGCGCTCCAGCTGTGCCTGGGCGCGCTCCATCTCCTCCGCCGTCGGGCCCTCGGCGGCGAACCGGGCGAGCTCCTCGTCGACGGCCGCCTCGATGGCGGGCACCTCGACGCCGCTGGAGGTCTTGACGTCCAGCCAGCCCAGCGAGGGCGCGCCGGCCAGGCGCAGCATGCCGAAACCGGCCGCCACGGCCGTCTGGTCGCGGCGTACCAGGCGGTTGTGCAGCCGGGAGGACTCGCCGCCGCCCAGCACGGTCAGCGCCACGTCGGCGGCGTCGCACTCGCGGGTGCCGTCGTGCGGCAGCCGGTAGGCGGCCATCAGCGCGCGGGCCGGGACCTCCTCGACGATCTCCTCGCGCAGCTGCCCGCCCATGGTGTCGGGGAGCGTGCCGTCGCGGGGCGGCTGCTTGCCGTCGTGCGCCGGGATGGTGCCGAAGTACTTCTCGATCCAGGCGAGGGTCCGCTCGGGGTCGATGTCGCCCACGACCGACAGCACGGCGTTGTTGGGCGCGTAGTACGTACGGAAGAAGTGGCGCGCGTCCTCCAGGGAGGCGGCGTCCAGGTCGGCCATCGAGCCGATCGGGGTGTGGTGGTACGGGTGGCCCTCGGGGTAGGCGAGGGCGGTCAGCCGCTCGAAGGCGGTGCCGTACGGGACGTTGTCGTAGCGCTGGCGGCGCTCGTTCTTGACCACGTCGCGCTGGTTCTCCATGGACTCGTCGTCCAGGGCGGCCAGCAGCGAGCCCATGCGGTCCGCCTCCAGCCACAGGGCGAGTTCCAGCTGGTGCGCCGGCATCGTCTCGAAGTAGTTGGTGCGCTCGAAGCTGGTGGTGCCGTTCAGCGAGCCTCCGGCCCCCTGGACGAGCTCGAAGTGGCCGTTGCCCGGTACGCTCGCCGAACCCTGGAACATCAGGTGCTCGAAGAGGTGAGCCAGACCGGTCCGCCCCTTGACTTCGTGGCGGGAGCCGACGTCGTACCAGAGGCAGACGGCGGCGACCGGAGTGAGGTGGTCCTCGGACAGCACCACGCGCAGGCCGTTGGCCAGCCGGTGCTCGGTCGCTGTCAGGCCGCCGGAGCCGGCCTGAGCTGTGGCCGTGTGACCCATGGGCATGTGGTCCCTTCGATCGCGATGCAGAGATTTCTGTCAGACCTGCCACTGTATGCAAGCGCGCCGACGGCCGGATAAGTTCCCGGGTCACTCCCCCGCACTCCGTACGGGGGGACCCCCGGGGTCGGAGTCGGCGTTGTCGGTGCCTCGGGCCACAATGGTCCGCGTCAACCACGCCAGATCCACCCAGTACACCCCGAACCTTGGTTAAGGAGCCGCGCAGCGATGGCCCGCCGCAGCACGAAGACCCCGCCGCCGGAGGATTTCGAGGAGAAGATCCTCGACATCGACGTCGTCGACGAAATGCAGGGCTCCTTCCTCGAGTACGCGTACTCGGTGATCTACTCCCGCGCCCTGCCCGACGCCCGCGACGGGATGAAGCCGGTGCACCGGCGCATCGTCTACCAGATGAACGAGATGGGCCTGCGGCCCGACCGGGGGTACGTCAAGTGCGCCCGCGTCGTCGGCGAGGTGATGGGCAAGCTGCACCCGCACGGCGACGCGTCGATCTACGACGCCCTCGTGCGCATGGCCCAGCCCTTCTCGATGCGGCTGCCGCTGGTCGACGGCCACGGCAACTTCGGCTCGCTCGGCAACGACGACCCGCCGGCCGCGATGCGCTACACCGAGTGCCGGATGGCCGACGCCACCTCGCTGATGACGGAGTCGATCGACGAGGACACCGTCGACTTCACCGCCAACTACGACGGCCAGGAGCGCGAGCCCGTCGCCCTGCCGGCGGCCTATCCGAACCTCCTGGTGAACGGCGCCTCCGGGATCGCCGTCGGCATGGCCACCAACATGGCCCCGCACAACCTGGGCGAGGTCATCGCGGCCGCCCGCCACCTGATCCGGTACCCGGAGGCGGACCTGGAGGCGCTGATGCGCTTCGTGCCGGGCCCCGACCTGCCGACCGGCGGGCGGATCGTGGGGCTGTCCGGCATCAAGGACGCCTACGAGAACGGCCGCGGCACGTTCAAGATCCGCGCGACGGTCTCCGTGGAGGACGTCACCGCGCGCCGCAAGGGCCTGGTCGTCACCGAACTGCCCTTCACGGTGGGCCCCGAGAAGGTCATCGCGAAGATCAAGGACCTGGTCGGCTCGAAGAAGCTCCAGGGCATCGCCGACGTCAAGGACCTCACCGACCGCTCGCACGGCCTGCGCCTGGTGATCGAGATCAAGAACGGCTTCCACCCGGAGGCCGTGCTGGAGCAGCTGTACAAGCTGACGCCGATGGAGGAGTCCTTCGGCATCAACAACGTCGCGCTGGTCGACGGGCAGCCGCTGACCCTGGGCCTCAAGGAGCTGCTGGAGGTCTACCTCGACCACCGCTTCGAGGTCGTGCGCCGGCGCAGCGAGTTCCGCCGGACCAAGCGCCGCGACCGGCTGCACCTGGTCGAGGGGCTGTTGGTGGCCCTGCTCGACATCGACGAGGTCATCCGGATCATCCGCGACAGCGACAACTCCGCGCAGGCCAAGGAGCGCCTGATGGAGCACTTCTCGCTGAGCGAGGTCCAGACCCAGTACATCCTGGACACCCCGCTGCGCCGGCTCACCCGCTTCGACCGGATCGAGCTGGAGAGCGAGCGCGACCGGCTGACCGGCGAGATCGACGAGCTGACCGGGATCCTGGATTCCGACGCGGCGCTGCGCAAGCTGGTCTCGGCGGAACTGGCCGCGGTGGCGAAGAAGTTCGGCACCGAGCGCCGCACCGTGCTG
Organism: Streptomyces sp. NPDC034085; assembly: GCF_055575555.1. NCBI lineage: Bacteria > Bacillati > Actinomycetota > Actinomycetes > Kitasatosporales > Streptomycetaceae > Streptomyces > Streptomyces sp. NPDC034085. The sequence goes on from NZ_JBVISL010000007.1 coordinate 276,745, forward strand.
CTGGAGTCGGCGGGCACCTCGGTGGCGGCGGTCCCGCTGGAGGTCGCGGACGACCCGTGCCGGGTGCTGCTGTCCTCCACCGGCCTGCTGGCCCGCACGGCCAACGCCGATCCGCTGCCCCTGGACGAGGGCGGGGCCCGCGCGAAGCACGACGTGATCGTCTCGCAGGTCGCGGCGACCGCCCGGGCCGACGTCGGCGCGGTCACCTCGTACGGGCGCCTGCTGCGCCTCCCGGTGATCGACCTGCCGCGGCTGCCGGACACGCACGCCGCGCCGAACCTGGCCGGCGGCGCCCCGGTCGCGGAGTTCCTCTCCGGGCTGGAGGCCGACGAGACGGTGGTCTGCCTCCTCTCCCTCGACGAGTCCTCGCAGGGCCTGGCCCTGGGTACCGAGCAGGGCGTGGTCAAGCGGGTCGTGCCGGACTATCCGGCGAACAAGGACGAGCTGGAGGTCATCACCCTCAAGGAGGGCGACCGGGTCGTCGGCGCGGTCGAGCTGCGCACGGGCGAGGAGGACCTGGTCTTCATCACCGACGACGCCCAGCTGCTGCGCTACCCGGCGAGCCAGGTGCGCCCCCAGGGCCGCCCGGCGGGCGGTATGGCCGGCATCAAGCTCGCCGGGAACGCCAAGGTGATCCACTTCTCGGCGGTGGACCCGGCCCGGGACGCGCTGGTGTTCACCGTGGCGGGCTCGCACGGGACGCTGGACGACTCGGTGCGCTCGGGCAAGCTGACCCCCTTCGACCAGTACCCGCGCAAGGGACGGGCCACCGGCGGCGTGCGCTGCCAGCGGTTCCTGAAGGGCGAGGACGTCCTGACGCTGGCCTGGGCGGGCAACGCCCCGGTCCGCGCCGCCGCCAAGAACGGCTCCCCGGCCGCCCTGCCGGCCCCGGACCCGCGCCGCGACGGCTCGGGGACCGCGCTGCCGGCCGTCGTGGAGACGCTGGCGGGGGCCGCGCTGTAGCGGTGTGATCCGCGGAGGCGGGCGGAGCGGGCGGACAGCGGCGTTGCCGGGTCGCCCGCCCCGTCCGCCGACTACTGTTTTCCCCGTACACGCGGGTGGGGGGAGTGCAGGGCTGATGAGTCGTCGGACCGGCGGGTTGATCGGGGTCTGGGCCGAGGCCCAGCGACAGCAGCAGCAGACGCAGCTGATCCAGACGCGTGAGGCGGAGCGCCGGCAGCGGGCGTACGCACGCGACGCGGCCCGGGACCGGCGCGAACAGCAGGCCGCCTACCGGCAGCACCGCGAGGCCGAGGCGCGCCGCCGGACCGAGCAGCTCGACGCGCAGGTGGCGGCCCTACAGGGGCTGCTGGCCGCGGGGTGCCGGGCGCCCGCCTTCCGGATGGCCGCCCTGGTACGGGACGAGCGGCTCCAGCCCTTCGACCCCGGCGGCCTCGCCCACCCCGTGCCCATGCCCCAGCTCGCGCAGTTCCACCAGCAGGACGGCGGCTGGGCCCTGGGCTCGCGCGGCCGGGCGGAACGGGAGGCCCACGACCGGTACACCCGGGCCTGGCAGGCCGCGCACGCCGCCGAGCAGGAACGGCTGCGGCAGCTGGCGGCGTACCGGCAGCAGTACGACCAGTGGGCGGCGGAGCAGCTCGCGGGGATCCGCCGGCACAACAGCGGCCTGACCGAGCTGGCGGGCGCGCTGCGCGCGGGCGATCCCGAGGCGGTCGTGGAGTACTTCTCGGCTGCCCTGTACGCCTCCTCCGCCTGGCCGGGGGAGCTGCCCCGCCAGGTGTCGGCGGCGTACGACCCGGCGGCGCGCCAGCTCGTACTGGACTGGGAGCTGCCCCGGTTCGAGGTGGTGCCGCAGACGAAGTCCGTGCGCTACATGCCGAGTACGGACCAGGACCGGGAGACGGCGCGGCCGGCCACGCAGCGCCGGGCGCTGTACCGGGACCTGCTCGCGCAGTGCCTGCTACTGGTGCTGCGCGAGCTGTACGCGGCGGACGAGTTCGGCGCCCTGGACTCCGTGGTCGTCAACGGGTTCGTGGACGACCACGATCCGGTGACGGGCCGGGAGGCGCAGCTCGTCCTGGCCACCGTTCAGGCGGCACGCACCGCCTTCGCCGGGCTGCGGCTGGAGCAGGTGAGCGCGGTGGACTGCCTGGTCGAGGGGTTGCGCGGGCAGTTGTCGGCGCGCCCCGACCAGCTGACGGCCGTCCGGGCCGGCCGCCGGCCGGGCGAGGTCGGCGGGGACGTCGTCAGCCACGGCGGTCACGACGGGGGCGAGGAGGACGAGCCGGACCTCTTCCAGATGGACCCGATCGCCTTCGAGAACCTGGTCGCCGAGCTCTTCCGGGCGATGGGCATGGAGGCGGTCACCACGCAGCGGTCCGGCGACGGCGGCGTGGACGTCGAGGCCGTGGACCCGGCGCCGATCCGGGGCGGGCGGATCGTGGTGCAGGTCAAGCGCTACCGCAACACCGTGCCGCCGACGGCGGTACGGGACCTGTACGGCACGGTGCAAGACAAGGGGGCGAACAAGGGGGTGCTGGTCACCACCGCCTCCTTCGGGCCGGGGTCCTACACCTTTGCCAACGGCAAGCCGCTGGAATTGGTTCCCGGGGCGGAACTGGTGGAGCTGCTGCACCGGTACGGGCTGCGGGGCCGCCTGGGCGGCTCCGTCCCGGCCCAGCGGACCGGCGGGCGCACCGCCTCGGCCGCCTCCGCGCCCACGTCCTCGGCCGCCCCCACGGTCGCCGCCCCCACGGTCGCCGCCTCCGCGTCCGCCGCCTCTCCGGACGCCACGCCCACCCTGGCCGAGGTGCCGCCCGTCCCCGCCGACCGCAACGTACTGGGCATGACCTGGGCGGGCGGGGTCGTGCTCGACGTGTGCGCGCTGGTCTGTGAGGGCGGCCGGGTGCTGAGCGAGGACCACTTCGTCTTCTTCAACAACCCGCGCACCCCGGACGGTTCGGTGCGTTCCCGGCCGCACTCCGCCCCCGACCGGGCGGCCGTCGAGGTCGGCTTCGACGCCCTGCCGCAGCGCGCCGACCGCCTGGTGCTGGTCGCCGCGGTCGACCCCGAGGCGAATCCGGACGCCGACCTGGCCGGATTCACCGACGCCCGGATCCGGTTGCTGGACGCCTCGGGCGCCGAGATCGACCGGCTGGAGGTCTCCGACGGCCGGGCCGGCGAGACGGCCCTGGTCCTCGGTTCCTTCCGGCGCCGGCCGAACGGCGACTGGAAGTTCGTCATCGGCGGCAAGGGCTACCGGGGCGGCCTCGCCGACCTGCTGCGCGAATACGGCGTAGAGGTCGCCTGAGGCCCGCCCGGCTCAGGGCTCCTGCGGGAACGGGTCGCAGGGCGCGGGCGGTTCCGGCTGGGGGACGTAGCGCAGGACCGCCCACATGCTCTCGGGCCGGGCGTCCTGCGGGGCCGGCTCGCGGCAGTCGGCCAGCTCGCGCAGCAGGGCCGGGGCGTCGATGCCGGAGCCGATCAGGACGAGCTGCGTGCGGCGGCGCTCCCCCCGCCCCCAGGGGCCGGGGCCGAAGCGCAGGAAGCGGCCGACCGCGTGGACCTCGTACCGTTCCTCGTGGCCCGGCACGCCGAACCACACGAAGCCCTTGATCCGGTAGAGGCCGGCCGGGCGGCGGTCGAGGAAGTCGATGAGCCGCCGCGGCGACAGCGCCTGGTCGGAGGTGAACTCGACGCTCTCGTAGCGGGTGTGGGCGTGCCCGGCGTGGTCGTCGTCCCCCGGACGGGCCTCGGCGAGCAGGTCCTCGAAGGACAGCTGGCCCCGCGTCTCGGTCCAGGGGCGGCGGTCGAAGAGCAGTTCCGGGTCGATCCGCCCGTGGTCGGCGCCGACCAGGGGTGTCCCCGGGGCGCAGAGCGCGGCGATCTCCGCCTCGATGCGGGCGCGTTCGGCGGAGTCCACCCGGTCGGTCTTGTTGAGCACCACCAGGTCGGCGACGGCCAGGTGCCGGTCGGTCTCGGGGTGCGCGGCCCGCGTCCGGTCGAACTCGGCCGCGTCGACGACCTGTACCAGGCCGCCGTAGCGGATGGCCGGGTTCTCGTTGGCCATCAGCATCCGGACCATCTCCTGGGGCTCGGCGAGCCCGCTGGCCTCGATGACGATCACGTCGATGCGGTGGACGGGGGCGGCCAGCTTGTCCAGGTACGCGTCCAGCTCGCTGCCGTCGACCGCGCAGCACAGGCAGCCCCCGCCGAGGGAGACCATCGAGTCGCCGACCTGTCCGGCCACCGACATCGCGTCGATCTCGATCGATCCGAAGTCGTTGACGACGACCCCGATCCGGGTGCCGCCGCGGTTGCCGAGGAGGTGGTTGAGCAGGGTGGTCTTGCCGGAGCCGAGGAATCCGGCGAGGACCACGACGGGAATGGGCTGGACACTGTTCACCCGGACGATCGTAGTCAGCCCAGGACGGGTACCGGCTGCGGCGGCGTCGGTCCGGTGTAGCGCGCGGCCGGGCGGATGATCTTGGAGTCGGCGGCCTGCTCCAGGACGTTGGCGCTCCAGCCCACCACCCGGGCCGCACAGAAGGTCGGGGTGAACATCCCGCGCGGCAGTCCGCACAGTTCCATGACCACGCCCGCGTAGAACTCCACGTTGGTGTGCAGCTCGCGGCCCGGCTTGAGCTCGGCGAGGATCTCCTCCACCTGCCGCTCGACCTCGACGGCGAAGTCCACGAGCGGCCCGCCGAACCGCCGGGCGATGTCCCGCAGCATCCGCGAGCGCGGATCCTCGGTGCGGTAGACCGGGTGCCCGAACCCCATGATCCGGTCCCCGGCCAGGACCCGCTCCCGGATCCACGGCCCGATCCGCTCCACGGTGCCGATGGCGTCGAGGGTGTCCAGGGCACGGCTGGGGGCCCCGCCGTGCAGCGGGCCGGAGAGCGCGCCGACCGCCCCGGTGAGGCAGGCGGCCACGTCGGCGCCGGTGGAGGCGATGACGCGGGCGGTGAAGGTGGAGGCGTTGAAGCCGTGGTCGACGGTGGAGATCAGGTACTGCTCGACGGCACGGGCCCGAGCGGGGTCGGGCTCGCTGCCGGTCAGCATCCACAGGTAGTTGGCGGCGTACGGGAGGTCGTCGCGCGGCTCGACCGGCTCCAGACCCTGGCCCAGCCGGTGCAGGGCGGTGAGCAGGGTGGGTACGGCGGCGCAGGCGGCGAGCGCGTCGGCGGCCCGGCGCTCGGAGGTGAGGTCGTAGACCGGGCGGAAGCCGGCACTGGCGCCTAGCAGCGACAGCGCGGTGCGCAGCCCGGCGAGCGGCCCGGAGGGGGCGGTGGCGCGGGCGAGGGCGGGCAGGGCGTCCCGGACCTCGGCCGGAAGGTGGCGCAGCGCGGCGGTCTCGGCGGTGAAGGCGGCCCGCTCGGCGCCGTCCGCGGGGAGCGTCCCGCGGAACAGCAGGTGCCACACGTCCTCGAAGGTGCGGCTCGCGGCGAGCTCGACGGCCGAGTACTGGCGGTAGTGGTAGAAGCCCTCGCGGCCCCGGACGTCACCGAGCCGGGTGTCGGTGACCACGACTCCCGCGAGACCGCGGGGTACTTCGACGGTGGTGTTCATGCGGGGACCATCCACCATTGACCGGATCGATGTCAATGTTGATTCAATCAATATATATAGGGTGGGTGTCATGAGTGATCTGGCCGGGGAGCGGCCCTCCGACACCAGCGCCGGGAGACGGCTCACCACCCGGGAAGCGGCGCAGCTCCTCGGGGTGAAGCCCGCGACCGTGTACGCCTACGTCAGCCGCGGCCAGCTCGGCAGCCGCCGCGATGCGGCCGGCCGGGGCAGCACCTTCGACGCGCGCGAGGTGGAGGCCCTGGCGCGGCGCAGCCGGCGCGAGGCCGCCGGCCCCGCCGGGGAACTCGCCGTGCGTACCGCGCTCACCCTCATCGAGGCCGACCGGTACTTCTACCGGGGCGTCGACGCGGTGGAGCTGGCCTCCCGGTACGCCTACGAGGAGGTCGCCGAGTGGCTCTGGACGGGCAGCCTGCCGCACGGGGCCCGGTTCGCCGCTCCCCCCGAGGCCCTCGCCGCCGCCCGGCGGGCGGTGGCCGCGCTGCCCGACCACGGCGGGCCCCTCGACCGGCTCCGGGTCGCGGTCGCCGCCGCGGCGGTGGTGGACCCGCTGCGCTTCGACCTGTCCGAGGAGGCGGTCCTCGGCTCCGCGCGCTGCCTGATCCCGACGCTGGTCGGTGCCCTGCCCGAGGCGGCCCCGGCCTCCGTCCCGGCCTCCGCTCCGGCCTCCGCTCCGGCCTCCGTCCCGGGCGACGGTGACGGCGACCGCGACGGCGACGGACGGCTCGCCCGGGCGCTGTGGCCCCGCCTGACCGGGCGGGAGCCGGACCCGGCGGCCGTGGACGCCCTGGACCTGGCCCTGGCCCTGCTGGTCGACCACGACCTGGCCGCCTCCACCCTGGCGGTACGCGTCGCCGCCTCGGCGCGGGCCCATCCGTACGCGGCGGTCTCGGCCGGGCTCGGCGTGCTGGAGGGCCCCCTGCACGGTGCGGCCGGGCGGCTCGCGCACCGGATGCTGGTGGAGGTGCTGGAGCGGGGCGGCGCCGCGCCGGTGGTGGCGGAGCACCTGCGCGCGGGGCGCCGGGTCCCCGGGCTCGGCCACCGGCTGTACCGGGGGGAGGATCCGAGGGCGCGGGCGCTGTTCGGGAGGCTGGAGGCGCTCCCGCAGGCCGCCGCGGCGCTCGGCGCGGCGCGGGACGTGGCCGCGGTGACGGCCCGGCACGGGCTGCACGCCAACGTCGACCTGGCGCTGGCGGTGCTCACGGTGTCCTGCGGGATGACCGCCGAGGCCGGGGAGACGGTCTTCGCGGTGGCCCGGACGGCGGGCTGGATCGCGCACGCGCTGGAGGAGTACCGGGAGCGCCCCCTGCGCATGCGCCCGAGCGGCCACTACACGGGCCCCCGCCCTCCCCGCCCGCTGCCCTGACGGGCGGGTCAGGGCCCGGGGCCGCGCCACCGCTCCTCGATGGCCCGGGCGCAGGCGAAGTGCTCCGCGGGCCCTGGGGGTGGGCCTTCTCATAGACCGGAGAAATTCCGCTTCGGTCCCGGCCGCCCTACGGTGCTGGACATGCGGTTCCTCCCCACGAGCGCTCGGCGCCTCGGGCTGCCCCGACGGGCCGTCTCGCAGATCCTGCTCACCCAGCTGGCCATCGCGGCGGGGGTCGCCGTGCTGGCCACCGGCCTCTTCCTGGCGCCCCTGAGCGGCCAGCTGGACGACCAGGCGATGCGGCGGGCCCTCGCGATCGCCCAGAGCGCGGCGGCGGACCCGTCCCTGGCCGCCGGCCTCCTGCGGTCGGGGCCGACGCCGGACAGCCCCGTCCAGTCGGCTGCCGAGCGGATCCGCCGGGCGACCGGGGCCGAGTACGTGGTCGTCGTCGACCTCGACGGCATACGCCGCTCCCACCCGAGCGCCGAAAGGATCGGGCGGCCGGTCTCCACCGACCCGGGTGACGCACTCGCCGGCCACGAGGTGATGGAGATCGACGAGGGCACCCTGGGCCGCTCCGCCCGCGGCAAGGTCCCCCTGGTCGCCGCCGACGGGGAGATCGTCGGCGCCGTCTCGGTCGGCATCGCCTACGACAGCGTGCGCGACCGGCTACTCGGCGCCATCCCCGGGCTGCTCGCCTACGCGGGCGGCGCCCTCGCGGCCGGGGCGCTCGCCGCCTGGCTCCTCTCCCGCCGGATCCACCGGCAGACCCGCGACCTGGCCTTCTCCGATATCGCGGGCCTCCTCGCGGAGCGCGAGGCGATGCTCCACTCCATCCGCGAGGGCGTGATCGCCCTCGACCGGAATGACCGGGTGCGGCTCGTCAACGACGAGGCCGTCCGGCTGCTGGGCCTCGCCCCGGCCGGCGCGGGCACCCTCGCGGGGCGGCCCCTGGACGAGGTCCTCGGCGCGGGCCGCACCACCGACGTCCTCACCGGGCGCGTCACGGGGCGCGACCTGCTCACCGTCCAGGGCCCGCGGGTGCTGGTCGCCAACCGGGCCCCCACCGCGGACGGCGGAGCCGTCGCCACCCTGCGCGACCGCACCGAGGTGGAGCACCTGAGCCGCGAGCTGGACTCCACCAAGGGGCTGATCGACGCCCTGCGCGCCCAGGACCACGAGCACGCCAACCGCCTCCACACCCTCCTCGGCCTCCTCGAACTGGGCCTGCACGAGGAAGCCACGGCCTTCGTCACCGAGGTCGTCGGCGTCCACCGCACCACCGCCGAGCAGGTCACGGAGAAGGTCCACGACCCGCTGGTGGCGGCCCTCCTGGTGGGCAAGGCCACTGTCGCCGCCGAACGCGGCGTCGCGCTGCGCCTCGCCCCGCCCACCCTCCTGCCCGACCGTCTCGTGGACCCGGGCGGTCTCGTCACGATCCTCGGCAACCTCGTCGACAACGCCCTGGACGCGGCGGCCGGCTCGGCCGCGCCCCTGGTCGAGGTCGACATCCGCGCGCAGGGGCGCACCGCCGTCCTGCGGGTGCGCGACAGCGGACCCGGGATCCCCGCCGGGCGGAGCGAGGAGATCTTCACCGAGGGCTGGTCGACCAAGCAGCCCGCGGCCCACCGCGAGCGAGGGCTGGGCCTGGCCCTCGTACGCCGCCTCGCGGAGCGGCAGGGCGGCAGCGCCCGGGCCGGTGCAGCAGAGGACGGAGGGGCGGAGTTCTCCGTCGTACTCCCGGAGGCCCTGCGATGAACGAGACCCCGATGCACGTATTGGTCGTCGACGACGACATGCGTGTTGCCAGGATCAACGCGGCGTACGTGGCGAAGGTTCCCGGTTTCCAGGTCGTCGGCGAAGTCCACTCGGCGGCCGCGGCCCTGGACTTCCTCACCACCCGCCCGGTGGACCTCGTCCTCCTCGACCACTACCTCCCGGACGGCAACGGCCTGGACCTGGTCCGCCGCCTGCGCCAGCTGGGCCGGCACACCGACGTGATCATGGTCACCGCCGCCCGGGACCTGGCCACCGTCCAGGCGGCCATGCGGCTCGGCGCCCTCCAGTACCTGGTCAAACCGTTCACCTTCGCCGGTCTGCGCGCCAAGCTGGAGGCCTACGCCTCCCTGCGCCGCTCCCTCTCCGGCGGCGGCGAGGCCGAACAGGCCGAGGTCGACCGCATCTTCGGCGCCCTCGCCGCGGCCGGAACCCCGAACGAGCTGCCCAAGGGCCACTCCCCCACCACCGCCGAACTGGTCCGCCGGGTGCTGCGCGCGGCCGAAGGCCCCCTGTCCACCCAGCAGATCGCCGACCGCGCCGGAATCAGCCGCCAGACCGCCCAGCGCTACCTGAAGCTCCTGGACCGGGCGGGGCGCGTCACGCTCGCCCTGCGCTACGGGGAGACCGGCCGCCCGGAACACCGCTACGCCTGGCGCCCCCCGGACGGCGGCTGAACGGCCCGCCGTCCACCCGGGCTCACACCGCGCCGGCCCCCGTCAGGGAGCGGACCTCCGTCTCGGCGTGCTTGCGCTCGTCCGGCTCCTCGGCGGAGGTGACCGTACCCAGCCAGCCCGCCAGGAAGCCGAGCGGGATCGAGACGATCCCCGGGTTCTGCAACGGGAAGTACTGGAAGTCCACGCCGGGGAAGAGCGCTTCGGGACTCCCGGAGACCACGGGAGACAGGACGACCAGCAGCACCGCCGGGAGCAGCCCCCCGTACACGGACCACACCGCCCCCCGCGTCGTGAAGCCCCGCCAGAACAGCGAGTACAGCAGCACCGGCAGGTTGGCCGAGGCCGCCACGGCGAAGGCGAGCCCCACCAGGAAGGCCACGTTCAGGTCCTGGGCGAGCAGCCCGAGGGCGATGGCCACCGCCCCGATGCCCACGGCCGCGGCCCGGGCCACCGCCACCTCGCTGCGCTGACGGGCGTGGCGGCGCTTGAGGGAGGCGTACAGGTCGTGCGCGACGGAGGCCGACGAGGCCAGGGTGATCCCGGCGACCACGGCGAGGATGGTGGCGAAGGCGATGGCGGCCACCACGGCGAACAGCACCGCGCCGCCGGTGGACTCGGCGCCCCCGCCGAGGAAGGCCGCCAGCAGCGGTACGGCCGTGTTCCCCGAGGCGTTCGAGGCCCGCACTTCGTCGGGCCCGACCAGCGCGGCCGCGCCGAAGCCGAGGACGACGGTCATCAGGTAGAAGCCCCCGATCAGCGCGATCGCCCACACCACCGACCGGCGGGCCGCCCGTGCGGTCGGCACGGTGTAGAAGCGCGACAGGATGTGGGGCAGGCCCGCGGTGCCGAGGACCAGCGCGAGGCCGAGGCTCATGAAGTCGGCCCGGGCGGTCCAGCCCCCGCCGTACTTGAGGCCTGGGCCCAGGAAACGGGTCCCGTGCCCGCTGCGCTCGGCGGCGCCGGTGAGGAGCTGGTCGAGGTTCCCGTGGAAGCGGAGGAGGACGAGCACGGTCAGGGTGACGGCCCCGCCCATCAGCAGCACCGCTTTGACGATCTGGATCCAGGTGGTGGCCCGCATCCCGCCGAAGGTCACGTAGACCACCATCAGCGCGCCCACCCCGACCACGGTCAGGGTCCGGGCGGCGGGGCCCGAGTCCGCGAGCAGCAGCCCCACCAGGCTGCCCGCCCCGACCATCTGCGCGACCAGGTAGAGCACGGAGACGACCACCGAGGAGGTCCCGGCGGCGATCCGGACGGGCCGTTCGCTCATCCGGGCGGCCACCACGTCGGCGAGGGTGAACCGCCCGCAGTTGCGCACCAGTTCGGCGACCAGGAACAGGACCACCAGCCAGGCGACGAGGAAGCCGACCGAGTAGAGCAGGCCGTCGTAGCCGAAGAGGGCGATCAGCCCGGAGATCCCCAGGAAGGAGGCGGCGGACATGTAGTCGCCGGCGATGGCGAAACCGTTCTCCATGGGGGAGAAGAGCCGCCCGCCGGCGTAGAACTCCTCGGCCGAGCCGTGCCGGTTGCGGCTGACCCAGGTCGTGATGCCGAGGGTGACCGCGATGAAGGCGCTGAAGAGGATCAGCGCGAGCGTCTGGTGCTCGTGGGTCACGCCCCCTCCCCCCGGACCGTGCGCGGACGCTGCCGGCCGGGCTCCTGCCCGCCCTGGTGCACCCGCTCCTGCTCGCGTTCCTGCGCCCGCTCCTGCTCGCGTTCCTGCTCGAAGACCGTCCAGCGCAGGTCGAGCGCGGCACGGTCCCGGCGCAGCCGCGCGTGCCGGGCGTACGCCCAGGTCAGCAGGAAGGTGCTGAGGAACTGTCCGAGGCCCGCCAGCAGGGCCACGTTGACCGCTCCGGCCACGGGGCGGGCCATGAACCCGGGCGCCGCGGTGGCGGCGGCCACGTAGGCGACGTACCAGAGGAAGAAGCCGGCGGTCGCGGGGACGACGAACCGCCGGTAGCGCCCGCGGACCTCCTGGAAGGCGGCGCTGCGCTGCACTTCGAGGTAGATGTCGGATGCGCGGGGCGCCGGCCGGCCTCCGGGGGACGAGGGGGCCGGGACCGGGTCCGCGCCCTCCCCCTCACCTTCGCCCCAGCCCACGGCCAGTGCGTCGTACCAGGGGTCGTCCAGCCGGATCGTTCCGGCATCACGGCCTTCGTGCTTGTCCACCGAACTCTCCTTGTCCGCTGCCGCATTGGCCGCGTGCCCACAAGGATGTGCCGGATGGTCGGTTTCCGGACTGATGTCCCGGTGCTCTTCACCCCTTCAGGTGATGGAGCACGGGGTACCGGTGTGCCGGGGCACCGTTTCCGGGCGTCCCGTACCGGCGGGTCCGGGCGCGCGGTACCGGCCGCCCCGGCCGGTACCGCCCCCCGGATCAGGCGTCGATGCGCGAGCGGTCCAGGGTCGCCGCGGAGCCGGTGATGAACTCCTTGCGCGGGGCCACCTCGTTGCCCATGAGCAGATCGAAGACCTGCTCGGCGGAGTCCAGGTCGCCGATGTTGATCCGCCGCAGGGTGCGGTGGCGCGGGTCCATGGTGGTCTCCGCCAGCTGGTCCGCGTCCATCTCGCCGAGGCCCTTGTAGCGCTGGATGGCGTCCTTGTACCGGATGTTCTTGCGCTGGTACTCCAGCAGGGTCTGGCGCAGCTCGTTGTCCGAATACGTGTAGACGTACTTGTCCTGGCCCTTCTTCGGCTGGACCAGCTCGATCCGGTGGAGCGGCGGCACGGCCGCGAAGACCCGGCCGGCCTCCACCATCGGGCGCATGTACCGCTGGAAGAGCGTGAGCAGCAGGCAGCGGATGTGGGCGCCGTCGACGTCGGCGTCGACGAGCAGGACGATCTTCCCGTAGCGGGCGGCGTCGATGTCGAAGGTACGGCCCGAGCCGGCTCCTATGACCTGGATGATCGCGCCGCACTCGGCGTTCTTCAGCATGTCCGAGACCGAGGACTTCTGGACGTTGAGGATCTTGCCCCGGATCGGCAGCAGCGCCTGGAACTCGGAGTTCCGCGCGAGCTTGGCCGTACCGAGCGCGGAGTCGCCCTCGACGATGAAGAGCTCGCTGCGGTCCACGTCGTCGCTGCGGCAGTCGGCCAGCTTGGCCGGCAGCGAGGAGGACTCCAGCGCGGTCTTGCGGCGCTGCGCCTCCTTGTGCTGCCGGGCCGCGATGCGGGTCCGGGCGGCCGCGACGATCTTCTCCATCACGGCGCGGGCCTGCTGCTTGTCGTCGCGCTTGGTGGAGGTCAGGAAGGCCTTGAGCTCCTTGGCGACGACGGCGGCCACGATCCGGGTGGCCGCGGAGGTGCCGAGGACCTCCTTGGTCTGGCCCTCGAACTGCGGCTCGGCGAGGCGGACGGTGACGACCGCCGTCATTCCCTCCATCGCGTCGTCCTTGACCACGTCGTCCTCGGCGACGCGCAGGAGCTTCGCCGAGCGCAGCACCTCGTTCACGGTCTTGGTGACCGAACGCTCGAAGCCGGAGACGTGGGTGCCGCCCTTGGGGGTGGCGATGATGTTCACGAAGGACTTGACGCTGCTCTCGTACCCCGTGCCCCAGCGCAGGGCGATGTCCACGCCCAGCTCGCGGGTGACCTCGGTGGGGGTCATGTGGCCGCGGTCGTCGAGGACCGGGACGGTCTCCTTGAAGGTGCCCGTGCCGGTCAGGCGCAGCACGTCGCAGACGGCCTTGTCCTGGGCGAGGTAGTCGCAGAACTCGCTGATGCCCCCGTCGAAGCGGAAGGTCTCCTCGGTCTTGCCGGCGCCGTCGATGCCCCGCTCGTCACGGACGACGATGGTCAGGCCCGGGACGAGGAAGGCGGTCTGGCGGGCGCGCTGGTAGAGGTTCTCCAGGGAGAGCCGGGCGTCCTTGAGGAAGATCTGGCGGTCGGCCCAGTAGCGGATCCGGGTGCCGGTCTTGCCCTTGGCGATGCGCTTGACCTTGCGCAGCCCGCTCGACGGGTCGAAGGGGCTGTCGGGCCCCTGCTCGGTGAACATTCCGGGCACGCCGCGGCGGAAGCTGACGGCGTGCGTGGAGCTGCCGCGGTCCACCTCGACGTCCAGGCGGGCGGAGAGGGCGTTGACGACCGAGGCGCCGACGCCGTGCAGACCGCCGGAGGCGGCGTAGGATCCCCCGCCGAACTTGCCGCCGGCGTGCAGCTTGGTCATGACGACCTCGACGCCGGACAGGCCGGTCTTGGGCTCGACGTCGACCGGGATGCCGCGGCCGTTGTCGCGGACCTCGACCGAGGCGTCCTCGTGGAGGATCACCTCGATGTGGTCGCAGTAGCCGCCCAGGGCCTCGTCGACGGAATTGTCGATGATCTCCCAGAGGCAGTGCATCAGGCCCCGGCTGTCGGTGGAGCCGATATACATGCCGGGGCGCTTGCGAACGGCCTCGAGGCCTTCGAGGACGAGCAGGTGCCGCGCGGTGTAGTTGGAACCGTCCCGGTCTGCTCCGGACAGCAGCGCGCTGGAAGGCACGGACGTGTCGGCGGTCACGCAGTTCGCTCCTCGCTGAATTTCTTTTCTGGCCCGGTAGGGCGCAGGGGTGGCTGGGTCGCCGGTCGAAGGGTACCGAGGCCTGGTAGAGCGGATGCAACGCCACCCTCGCGGCTTCCTCAGCGTAGTGCAGATCCGCACGGATGTTCGATCCCCCGTGGGGGTGAAGCAAACATCACGTTCCCTTCGACGCATGAACCATTTAGGGTTCGGGCACGTCCTCATGAACACCGGCACTCACGCCGGCGAGGACGAGAACTGCTACAAGCGAACGACTGACAACGCGAAACCGTAAAGCAACGCAATACGGCTCCTTCGCCGCCAACCGGCAGCAGCCGGCCAGCTTCGGAAGGAAGTTTCGAGGAAAAGCCGCGAGCGGGAACGTTTTCGGCCTGGTTGGATGTTGACCCTGGTACGACAGCTCGTCGAGCTAGAGAAGAGGCGACGTGACTACTGTTCTGACACCCGCGACCCCGCTGACGGCCGCTGACCGATGCGACCGTTGCGGCGCCCAGGCATATCTGCGCGTCGTCCTCCTGAGCGGTGGTGAACTGCTCTTCTGCGCCCACCACGGGCGCAAGTTCGAGCCGGAACTCAAGAAGATCGCCGCGGAGATACAGGATGAGACCGAGCGGCTCACGTCCGCTCCGGCCGCCGGCGCGGCCGACGAGGACCGCTGACACAAGGCCTGCACCTCGCATCCGACGAGCCAGGACCGGCAAGGCCGGTCGACGGGCGGCATCTCTGAGACCCAGGGACGCCGCCCGTCCTCATGTCCGAGGCACTTCCCGCTCCAGCGCCCCGCCCCCTTCCGGCCCCCGCACCCCTCGCAGGGCCGTACGGGGCACCTGGAGCCCCTCCGGGCGCCCCGCCCACCCCTTTAGACCCCGCCCGGCTCCCCGCCCGTCTCGGAGCCGCTCACGAACCCGACCAACGGGGCGATCCGGGTGTACACCCCCGGGCTGTCGGCCCGCCCGCAGCCGCGGCCCCAGGACACCACCCCGATGAGCCGCCCCTTGGCCACGAGCGGTCCGCCGCTGTCGCCCTGGCAGGCGTCCTTCCCACCCGTGCCGTCGCCCGCGCACACCATGGATTCCTGGCGGTACTGTCCGTCGGCGTCCCCGGGGTACGCGCGGCGGCAGACGTCGTCCGCCAGCACCGTGACCTGCGCCGCCCGGAGCCCGTACGCGTAGTCGCCGAAGCCGCTGGTGTCGCCCCACCCGTAGACCGCCGCCTCGGTGCCCGCCGCGTAGGCCGTGTGGCCGGCCGCCGCCATCGGGAGCACGTGGTCGGCCGGCACCGTTTCGGCCAGCTCCAGTACGGCGAGGTCCCCGGCGTTGGTCTCGGGGTCGTAGGCCGGGTTCACCCGGGCCGCGCGCACCGCGATCTCGCGGCCGTCGGGCGCGCGGAGCTCCGTACGCCCGGTGATCACGCGGAAGTCGGGGACCGATTCGACCGGCCCACCCAGGACCTGCCGGCCGAGGCAGTGGGCCGCCGTCACCACCGTGCTCGGTCCGACGACGACCCCGCCGCAGAACTGGCCGTCCCTGGTACCCCCGAACCGGTCACGACTGGCGAGGGCCACGACCCAGGGACTGTCGGCGACCTTGACCGGCTTCCCGCCTATGACGACGCTGTCCGCGGCTGCCGTGGGCGCCTGGGCGAGCGGCGCCGCGGCCGCTCCCGCCACCAGGGTCAGAGCGCCCGCCAGGGCTCGGGCGAAGGGACGACTCATGAGGCCTCCTGACTCTGAGTGTGCTCGATTACACCCAGAGTGGGATGACCGGGGACCGACCGCACCTGCGGGGCCGGTC
This sequence comes from Streptomyces sp. NPDC034085, assembly GCF_055575555.1. Lineage (NCBI taxonomy): Bacteria > Bacillati > Actinomycetota > Actinomycetes > Kitasatosporales > Streptomycetaceae > Streptomyces > Streptomyces sp. NPDC034085. The sequence goes on from NZ_JBVISL010000007.1 coordinate 292,429, forward strand.
GCGGAGCCCTCGACGTCGCGTCGAAGGTCCTTCGGCGGCCGGTGGAGGGCCGGCCGGGAGGGGGAGCCCCGCCCGGGCCGGCTCAGCCGTCGTGCCCGCTCAGTCGAGGTAGTCGCGCAGCACCTGGGACCGCGAGGGGTGGCGCAGCTTCGACATGGTCTTGGACTCGATCTGGCGGATGCGCTCACGGGTGACCCCGTAGACCTTGCCGATCTCGTCGAGGGTCTTGGGCTGTCCGTCGGTCAGTCCGAAGCGCATCGACACGACGCCCGCCTCGCGCTCGCTCAGGGTGTCGAGCACCGAGTGGAGCTGCTCCTGCAGGAGCGTGAAGCTCACGGCGTCGGCCGGGACGACCGCCTCGGAGTCCTCGATGAGGTCACCGAACTCGCTGTCGCCGTCCTCGCCGAGCGGGGTGTGCAGGGAGATCGGCTCGCGGCCGTACTTCTGCACCTCGATGACCTTCTCGGGGGTCATGTCGAGTTCCTTGGCCAGTTCCTCCGGGGTGGGCTCGCGGCCCAGGTCCTGGAGCATCTGGCGCTGCACGCGGGCGAGCTTGTTGATCACTTCGACCATGTGCACCGGGATGCGGATCGTGCGGGCCTGGTCGGCCATGGCACGCGTGATCGCCTGCCGGATCCACCACGTCGCGTACGTGGAGAACTTGTAGCCCTTGGTGTAGTCGAACTTCTCGACCGCGCGGATCAGACCCAGGTTGCCCTCCTGGATCAGGTCGAGGAAGAGCATGCCGCGGCCGGTGTAGCGCTTGGCCAGGGAGACGACGAGGCGGAGGTTGGCCTCCAGCAGGTGGTTCTTGGCGCGGCGGCCGTCCTCGGCGATGATCTCCAGCTCGCGCTTGAGCTTGGGCGCCAGCTTGTCGGAGTTGGCCAGCTTGTCCTCGGCGAACAGGCCCGCCTCGATGCGCTTGGCGAGCTCGACCTCCTGCTCGGCGTTGAGCAGGGGCACCTTGCCGATCTGCTTGAGGTAGTCCTTGACGGGGTCGGCGGTGGCGCCGGCCACGACGACCTGCTGCGCCGGGGCGTCGTCCTCGTCGTCCGAGATGACGAAGCCCTTGTTCTCGCCGCTCTCGTCCTCTTCCTCGGCCTCCGCCTTCACGGCGTCGGGGGCCTCGTCGACGGTCTCCTCGTCGCCCTCGTCGGCGGCCTTCTTGGCGGCGGTCTTCTTCGCCGCCGTCTTCTTCGCGGCGGCCTTCTTGGCGGGGGCGGCCTTCTTGGCCGCGGTCTTCTTCGCCGCCGTCTTCTTCGCGGCGGGCTCGGCTGCGGGCTCCCCGGCCAGCGCGTCGGTGGTCTCCGGGTCCGGCGTCCCCGCCTCCGCGGCGGGGTCGGCCGCCGCCGGGGCGGCCGCCGTCTTGGCCGCGACGGTCTTCGTCGCCGTCCGCTTCGCGGGAGTCTTCGCTGCGACGCTCTTGCGTGGGGTGCGCTTGGGCGACTCCGCGGCACTGACCATCAGCGTCACACCCTCTTCCTCGAGGATCTGGTTGAGGCTGCGCAGGACATTCTTCCACTGGGTCGCCGGAATCTGGTCAGCCTCGAAGGCCCGACGCACGTCATCGCCGGCGATCTGCCCCTCGGCCTTGCCCCGCTCGATGAGCGCCATCACGGACTCGGAATCGGCGATCTCCGGCGGGAGCGTACGGGATGTGCTGGCCGACACGAACAACCTCTCGGAACGATGGGAACGGCTTCCGACCCCGGCCTGGTGCTGGACCGGAGCCGACGACCACCGACTGGGGATGGGCCGGGGGCGCGGGCAGGGGCCGGGGAGCTGCACAGCACCCCAAGGGCTGCTGTCTTCCCTCCGTCGGCCATCACCTCTTAGGTCATCGCGTGACGTCGCGGAGCGTTACGCCCAATCTTCGTGTCCGGAGCACGCCTCCTGGTGGCCTGCGTCACACCGAGTGCTCACTCGCGGTGTTTTTGTAACGGTACGTACCCGTTCGGCCTCGGGTGGGGGCCCTCACGCCGCTGTCGCCGGGCCCGTGAGGGACCCGACGACCGGTGGTGCGCTCCCACGCCCCCGCGCGCCGGAGCGTCAGTGCTCGCGCGGGGCGGGGACCACGCGCTCGACCTCCGGCTGCACCGTCAGGAGCTGGCGCATGGCGCTCTCCGCGCCCGCGGCGTCGCCGGCGGCCAGGGCCTCGGCCATCCGCGCGTGGTGTGCCACGCAGGTTTCGCTGGGGCGGTCGCAGGAGGTGATGGGGCTGCCGGAGACCTGGAGGGCGGCGGAGACGATGCCGGAGAGGTGCTCCAGCATGCGGTTGCCCGCGACCTGGATCAGGAGGGCGTGGAACTCGTTGTCGGCGCGCGCGAAGGTGATCGCGTCGCCCTGGCCGAGGGCGTGGCCCATGATCTCGACCATGTCGGAGAGGCGCTGCTGGACTTCCGGGCGGCCGTGGCCGGCGGCGAGGCGGGCGGCCAGGGGCTCGATCGTCCAGCGGAGCTCGTTGAGCTCGCGGCGCTGGTCGTCGCGCTGGGGGCCGAAGGCGCGCCACTCGATGATGTCGGGGTCGAGCAGGTTCCAGTCGGCGACCGGCCGGACCCGGGTGCCCACGTTGGGGCGGGCGCTGACGAGGCCCTTGGCCTCCAGGACCCGCAGCGATTCGCGGACGACGGTGCGGGAGACCTCGAAGCGCTGGCCGATCTCCTCGGGGACCAGCGGCCGGTCGGCACCGAGGTCGCCCGAGACGATCATCTGGCCGAGCTGCTGGACGAGTTGGCCGTGCAGCCCGCGGCCGCGGCTGCCGGCCGCACGGCGGCCGACGCGGCTCAACTCGACGTCGGCGCCGTCCCAGTGGGGTGGTCCGACCCGGTCGGAGCCGGAGGCCTCCGCGTAGGGGTAGCGGTCGAGGTCGCCCGGGCCGGCGAGGCCGGAGTCGGCATGGCGGGCGGCGGTCATCATGGTGCGCGCAAGGGTACTCACGAATCCTTTGTCGGTCGTGCCTCCATCACCCTTGAGGTCTTTGGTGAAAAGCACACGAAAGGGTGATCGCCGCCACCTACGCAATTGACGCCTTATCGTAAGGAACCGGGCCTTTTGCGGGGAGTTGCGGTCCGCTTCGCGTGATTTCGCGCGAAGCGGACTTCTACGGTCGCTCCAGGGTCGCGTCCCGCCTCGGAACGATCACCAACGGACGCGGGTGCGCAGTCCTGTGAACGCATAGGCGCACAACAGGACCATCAACGACAACAGCAGCGCCGCGCCCACGGGTTGGGCCATCACCCGAAGCGCTCCCAGTACGAAGCGGTCCGCCTCCGGCGGCAAGGGGGCGGAGGCCAGGGCGCGCAGCCGGGAGGCGACCCCGCTCGCGGGGTGGGCCGACGGGCCCTCCAGCACCTTGCGCACCAGCGGTACGACCGCCACCGGTACGGCGAGCACGGCGGCCAGGCCCAGGACGGCGGACCGGAAGGCCCCGGAGGCGAGCACACCGGCCCAGGCGCACCCGACCAGCAGCCCGGCCCAACTCGCGGCCGGGGCCGCCCACTCCGCCGGGGCGCGCAGCGGCGCCGGCCCGAAGACCAGGTGGAGCGCGGCGGCGTCGGCGGTGACCGCGAGGGCCCCGAGCAGGAGGGCGAGGGCGGCGCACACGCCGAGCTTGGCGGTGAGCAGCCCCAGCCGTCGCGGCACGGTGCCCCGGTCGGCCGCGAGGGCGGGGTAGCGGTACTCCTCGCCGAAGGCCAGGGCGCCCAGCAGTCCGGCGCCCAGCGCGGCGGGAGGCAGCGGGAACGGCTCCGGCCAGGCGGCGAGCATCCGGTTCTGCGAGGTGTGGCCGGCCCGGGCGAGGACGAGGGCGGTGGCGGCCGAGACGACGGCGACGAGGACGGCCGTCAGGTAGGGGGTGGCGGTGCCGAAGACGCGGCGCAGCTCGTAGCGCACCGGTCGCAGGGGACCGCCGACGCGGCGCACCGCCGGGGCGGGGCGCACGGCGCGGGCGTCGCGGGCGGGCCGGGCCCGCCGGGGGAAGGCACCGGCGGGAGCGGCCGGCCCCGCGGCGGGGGCGGGCGGGGTGGCCGCGGCGCTGCGGACTCCGGTGGCGGCGGGGCGCGGGTCGGTGATCGCGGGGTCGGTGGCACCGGAGCCGGGGTCGGCGCTACCGGAGCCGGTGGCGCCGGGGCGGGGGCCGGAGGCGGCGGTGCCCGGGTGCGGGCCGGTGCGGACCTGGGCCGCGGCTTCGAGGCGGGCTTCGAGCCGGACCCCGGAGCCGGCCCCGGTGCGCGCCTGCGGCACGGGCGGTACGGGCAGGGCGGTGTCGCCGGTCTCGTCCGCGAGCTGGTGGACCAGTACGCCGTGCCGGAACGCGGCCTCCCCGATCTCGGCGCAGCTGCTCCCGTACACCGAGAGCCGGCTGCCGCTCTCCTCCACGATCTCCACCCCCCGGTGTGCGGCCCTGGCCTCGCGACCCAGTACGTCGGCCAGCCGGGCGGCGTGCGGGGTGCGCACGGCGACCCGCGGACGCAGCCGGGTGCGCGCGAAGTCTGCGGCGTCCTGGTCGGCTACGAGCCGGCCCGAGGCGATGGAGACGACCCGGTCCGCGCTGCGCGCCGCCTCCTTCGCGTCGTCGGTGGTGAACAGCACGGTTCCGCCCAGCGAGGCGTGGCCCCGCAGCAGCCCGTGCAGCCAGGCGCGCTCGCGGGGGGCGAGCCCGGCCGTGGGTTCGTCGAGGAGCAGGGCGCAGGGGTCGGCGAGCATGGCCGCCGCCAGCCCGAGCCGGCGGTCCATGCCGGCCGAGAGCGAGCCGAGCCGCTGGTCGCGCAGGCCGCCGATACCGACGACCTCCATCATCGTGTCGGCCCGGGAGGCCGGGACTCCGACGGCGGCGCAGAGCATCCGCAGCTGGTTGCGGACCGTCCGCGAGGGGTGCCCGGGGACGTCTCCGAGGAGGACCCCGACCTCGCGGGCGGGATGCGGGATCCGGTGCAGCGGCCGGCCGCGGAAGTAGGTGACGCCGCGGCCCGGTGCGAGTTCGAGCATGAGCCGCAGTGCGGTGGTCTTGCCCGAACCCGGCTCTCCGAGCAGGGCGGTCACGCACCCCGGGCGGGCCTCGAAGGTGAGGTCGTCCACGAGGGGCGGGAGATCTCGACGGGGTGTGCTGGTGAGTCCGATGGCCTGGATCATCGCTTCTCTCGCGGGGTGTGAGACCGCTCTGCGGCAGCGTGAGTACCGCATGCAAGGTAACGCGATATGTCCGATTTTCTACGCAACCGGCCCGGGTCCGCACCGATATTGCCGCCGGCCGTGCCCCGGAAGGCGGAGGCCGCGGTCGCAGCGGTTCCCGCGGATCAGACCTCGGGCCGCAGCATCGGCGGGTTGAGCAGGGTCGCCCCGCCGGCCCTGAACAGCTGCGCGGGCCTCCCGCCCTGACGGGTGGTCGTGCCCCCGGCGGGCACCAGGAACCCCGGGGTGCCGGTGACCTTGCGGTGGAAGTTGCGCGGGTCGAGCGCCACGCCCCACACGGCCTCGTACACCCGGCGCAGCTCGCCGACGGTGAACTCGGGCGGGCAGAAGGCGGTGGCCAGGGAGGAGTACTCGATCTTCGAACGGGCCCGCTCGACACCGTCGGCGAGGATCCGCGCGTGGTCGAAGGCGAGCCCGGCAGAGTCCTGCCCGGTGCCTTCCAGGAGTTCGTCGACGGGGGCCCAGCGGGCGCTGTTGGCGTCGCCGCCGGCCCGCGGAGCGGGCAGGTCCGGAGCGAGGACCAGGTGCGCCACGCTGACCACGCGCATCCGCGGGTCGCGCTGCGGGTCCCCGTACGTGGCGAGCTGTTCGAGGTGCGCGCCGTTGTCCACGCCGGGCGCGGCCGGGTCGTGCGCGCACAGCCCCGTCTCCTCGGAGAGTTCCCTGGCCGCGGCACCCGCCAGGTCCTCGTCCCCGCGGACGAAGCCGCCGGGCAACGCCCAGCGCCCCTGGAACGGCTGCTCACCCCGCCGCACGACGAGCGCGCAGAGCGCATGGCGCCGCACGGTGAGGACGACCAGGTCGACGGTGACGGCGAAGGGCGGAAAGGCCGACGGGTCGTAGGGCGACATGCAGCGATCATAGTCGTCTGCCTGACGATAAACAGTCCTTTGGTGATCCCGGAGACGGTGATCTGGACCCCAGTCAGGACCTTCCCGAGCACCCGGACCGGCCAAGTGCCCTTCACCTCAGCCGCCCAGTTGCAGCCCATCGGCCGCCTCCTCCACCATGCCCACGCCGAGGCGGCTGATCCGGACGGTGAACGGTTCCCCCGACACCCGCAGGCCGGAGAGGCGCAGCGCGCCGAGGGGCGCGCCCGCCGGGGGCGCCACGGCGACGGTGCCCGCCGGGGCGTCCGGACGGATGCCGGCGAGGGCGGTGAGCGCGTGGATCCCGGCGGCCGCGGCCACCGCGGCCGGCCGGCAGGCCGCCGGATGCGGCAGGGGGGCGCTGCCCGCGGTGCGCTGCTCGGCAGCGTACATCTCCGGCAGCCGGTATCCGAAGGCCTCCGCCGCGTCGAGCAGGCCCCGCAGCAGACCGGCGGCCTCCTTCTCGAAGCCCGCCTGGGCGAGGCCGGCCACCGCGACGGCGCTCTCATGGGCCCGGACCGCTCCCGACCGGTGGCCGAAGGGGTTGTGTCCCGGCTCGCGGGCCGCCATGCTCCGCAGCCCCCACCCCGAGTCCATGGCGGGGGTTCCCAGCAGCCGGGCGAGCTGTTCCGTGCGGACCGGGTCCAGCAGGCCGGGCGCGAGCCGGCCCCCGCCCAGCAGCCCCGTGTCCAGCAGGTGCGCGGCGGCTCCGGTCAACCGGGGCAGCGGCCGGCCGTCGGGATGCAGGGCGGCGGCGGGGCGGCCCCCGTCGGGGCCGTCGATCCAGAACCGGGCCCGGAACCTCTCCGCCAGGCCGGCCGCCCACTCCCGCCACTCCCCGGCTCCGCTGCGCCCGCACCCGTCCAGCAGGTCGGCGCCGAGCAGCGCGGCCCGGTGCGCGTGGGCCTGGGTCTCGCAGCGCCGCGGCCCCGGATCGGGGTCGGCCAGGAAACCGTCCTGCCCCAGCGCTCCGCGCAGCCAGTCCAGGCAGCGCTCGGCGGCGGGCAGCAGCCGGGCCACGTCCTCCTCGGGCAGGCCCCACCGCCGGGCCTCGGCGAGCACCGCCGGGAAGCCGAGGGTGGCCTCGGTCCCGGTGCACCCCGGCGGCAGCTGCGGTCCGGCGGCGCGCAACGGTCCCGGGATCATGCCCGCGGCGGCGCCCCGCCCCCCGGTCTGGCTGCGGGCCAGGGTCCGCAGCGTGGCGGCGGCCAGTCCGGTGCCGAGCGGCAGCGCCATGCGCGCGGCCCACAGCGACTCCGCCGGTGCCAGCCCGAGCCGCCACGGCACTCCGGCCGCCGCGAAGGCGTCGCCCGGTCCGTCCGGGTCCCGCAGGAGCAGCGCCCGGAGGTCTTCGACGCTGGTGCGGAACCAGGCGTCGGCCCTCGGGTCGTCGCCCTCGGCCCGGGCTGCGGCCAGCGGGTTCGCCACCTGCCCGGCCGCGGCTCTGGCGGCGCGGTCCCGGGTGGTCCGCAGCTCGATGCTGCGGGACTCGCCCGGCTCCAGCCGCAGTTCCCAGCGGAGCAGTCCGGCCGAGGCGAGGGCGTCGTCGGGGGCCGGTTCGGCGGTGGTGACGGCCAGGGCGTCCCCGGTGCTCCAGCGCAGCCCCGCCGCGTGCACCCCGGCGGCGAGCTCCGGCCCGGCGCGGCCCGCGGCCACCGCCGCCAGGTCGGCCAGGTCGGTGCCGAGGGAGACCTCCACGGGCAGGCGCAGGGGGCGGGCGGCGAAGCTGCGCACGGTGATGCGCTCGGTGCCGTCGGCGTGCCGGACGCGTTCCACCCCGACGTCGGGGTCCGGCCCGGCCTCGACGCCGGTGCGGACGGTGGCGGTGAAGGCGGCCCGGTCTGCGCCGAGGCTGCGGCCCTGGACGGCGACCGGTTCCCGCCCGGCGACGCGCAGGACACAGCGGGACAGCAGCCGCCGCCCCGAGCGGTAGATCCCGTCGATCCCCCGCCCGGTCAGCTGGCCGTGCTCGGGCGAGATGACCACGCAGGGCGCGGCGACACAGATCACGGCCCCGTGCACCGGCGGCAACTCGGTGCGCCCGGCCCCGGGGGCGGCCCCGGCCGCGCCACCGGTCCCACCGCCGGCGCCACCGCCACCCACGGGCCCCTGCCCAGGCACCCCTGCCCCGGGCACCCGCCCGGTCGCCTCCGCCCCGCGAGGAGGGCCGGCCGGACGGTCCGCGAGGCCTGCCGCCGGGAGGCCCTCCGCCGGGCGCCCGCGGACGGGTTCGGGCGGACCGGGCGCAGGGGCGGGAGGGGGTCCGGGCGGGCCGGTTTCGGGTACGGGGGGAGCCATGTGCCGCCTTGTCTGCGCGCCGGCCGGTTCTGCGGGGCGGCGGCGCGGCCGGGCCCCCACCACCCCCCAGCTGAACGCCCCCACCCCCGCCAGGGTCACGCACCCCGGGGGCGGCTGCCCCCGCCCCGCGGCGCACCCGCGGCGCAGGGCGGTGCCGTGCGGGCTCAGGAGCCGCCGCAGGCGGGCAGCCGGGCCGCGGGCCTGGCCGGGGCTCACTGCCCGCTCCCTTCGGTGCGTCGGGCGGCGCGGCGGCGCTGTCCGGTGCGGCGGCCGGGCGGACGGGCGGCCCCGGCGGGCCGCTTGCGGCCCGGTTCGCGGCGCCTGCGTTCCTCCCGCAGGCACTGTCGCAGGCCCTCGGGGTCGATGCCCTCGTTGCAGGCGTGGTGGAGGAGCTGCGCGAACCGGTACTCGGCGTCGGCCCGCAGGGCCAGTCCGAACGCGATCCGGGCGGTCGGCTCGTCCCCGGTGGACCACGAGACCCATCCGGCCAGGGTGAGCGGTGCCGCGGCGTGCTCGCTGTACGCCCCGACGCAGCGGCGGGCCAGGGCCCGCCACAGCCTCAGGGCCGGGGCGGCCTCGTCGTCCTCCATCCACTCGGCGGCGATGTCGCGGATCTCCCTGTCCTGGAGGCCCAGGATCACGGCGGCGGCCTCGTCGTGGCCGAGCAGCGCGTCGTCCCAGTCGTCGGCGCGGCAGCCGCCTTCGACGGGCGGGGCGAGGGTCATGCGGCGCATGAGGGTGAGTGCCAGGGCGAGGGTCTCCGCGCCGACCTCCTCCCTGGTCGCCCCGTCGAGGATCCGCGGCACCAGGGCGGTGGCGGCCCGCTCCAGGGCCTCTTCCTGTTCGGCGGCCCAGGGCCCGCCGAGGGGGGTCAGCCGGCTCTCGATCTCCTTCAGGGAGCCCCGGACCTGGAGCCCCGCGAAGGTGGCGGCCGCGGCCATCACCGAGGTGCCCGGCGGGGCCAGTGGGTTGCCCTCGGCGGGGCAGCACGCGTCCTCGGCGCAGGTGTAGGACCAGTAGCGGCCGCCGGAGAGGCACAGGGCCTCCAGGACCGGCACGTCGAGGGCGCCGCAGGCGACCCGCAGCCGCTGGGCGAGTGGCCGAAGCCGGGTCATGACCCGCTGCCCGCTCTCGCCGCCGCGCGGGTCCTGGCAGAGGAAGACCACGACGCCGTCGGGCTTGCCGCCCCGGCGTTCGCTGCCGCGGATCAGGCATTCGGCGACCTGCCGGGCGGTGTCCTCCCACTCGGCCGGCGCCGCGGGGATCCCCACCCGCAGGCGGCCGCCGAAGCGTCCGCCCTCGCCGTGCACGGCGACCATGACGAGGGAGTCGGTGGGATGGAAACCGAGCATGTAGGGCAGCGCGTCGGCCAGTTCGGCCGGGCTGCGCAAGGTGATCTGGGATGCGGCGGGGGCTCCGGAAGGGCTGGAAGGCCGTCCGGACGGGCTGCGGGGTTCGTGGTTCGTCGTCATGCGTCCGACGGTCCCGTGACCGGTCCGATTCGGAAACCCCTGTGGATAACCCGCGAATTTTCGTCCAATGTTCAACATCCACAGGTCCGGTGCCCCATTGGCGTGATGTCAGAGGCATCGGGTTGCATGGGGGCATGAACGCAGACCTGAGGTCCTCGGCCGATTCCGTACTCGCCCGCCTGGTGGGCGACCCCACGGGCACCGCGCGGCTGCGCGAGGACCAGTGGCGGGCGATCGAGGCCCTCGTCGCGGACAAGCGGCGGGCCCTGGTCGTCCAGCGCACGGGCTGGGGCAAGTCCGCGGTCTACTTCGTGGCCACGTCCCTGCTCCGCGCGAGCGGTGCCGGCCCGACCGTCATCGTCTCCCCGCTGCTCGCGCTGATGCGCAATCAGGTCGAGGCCGCCGCGCGGGCCGGCATCCACGCGCGCACCATCAACTCCGCCAACCCGGAGGAATGGGAGGGCATCCAGGCCGAGGTCGCGGCGGGCGAGGTCGACGTGCTGCTGGTCAGCCCGGAGCGGCTCAACAACCCCGACTTCCGCGACCAGGTCCTCCCCAAGCTGGCGGCCGCCACGGGCCTGCTCGTCGTCGACGAGGCGCACTGCATCTCCGACTGGGGGCACGACTTCCGCCCCGACTACCGCCGGCTGCGCACGATGCTGGCCGATCTCCCTCCGGGCGTCCCGGTCCTGGCGACCACCGCCACCGCCAATGCCCGGGTGACGGCCGACGTCGCGGAACAGCTCGGGACCGGGGCCGGTACGGACGCGCTGGTACTGCGCGGCCCCCTGGACCGCGAGAGCCTGAGCCTGGCCGTCCTGACGCTGCCCGACGCCGCGCACCGGCTGGCCTGGCTCGCCGACCACCTCAGCGAGCTGCCCGGTTCCGGGATCGTCTACACCCTGACGGTGGCCGCCGCCGAGGAGGTCACCGCCTACCTGCGCCACCGCGGGCACACGGTCTCCTCGTACACCGGGAAGACGGAGAACGCCGACCGCGAGCAGGCCGAGAGCGACCTCCAGGCCAACCGGGTGAAGGCCCTGGTGGCGACCTCCGCCCTGGGGATGGGATTCGACAAGCCCGACCTCGGCTTCGTGGTCCACCTGGGCTCCCCCTCCTCCCCCATCGCCTACTACCAGCAGGTCGGCCGCGCGGGCCGCGGCGTCGAGCACGCCGAGGTGCTGCTGCTGCCGGGCCGAGAGGACGAGGCGATCTGGCAGTACTTCGCCTCGGTGGCCTTCCCCCCGGAGGAGCAGGTGCGCCGCACCCTCGACGTCCTGGCCGGGGCGGACCGCCCCCTCTCGCTGCCCGCCCTGGAGCCGCTGGTCGACCTGCGCCGCACCCGGCTGGAGACGATGCTCAAGGTGCTCGACGTGGACGGCGCCGTGCACCGCGTCAAGGGGGGCTGGACCGCCACCGGCGAGCCCTGGGCGTACGACGCCGAACGCTACGCCTGGGTCGCCCGGCAGCGGGCCGCCGAACAGCAGGCCATGCGGGACTACGCGGCCACCACCGCGTGCCGCATGGAGTTCCTGCGCCGCCAGCTCGACGACGAGGAAGCCGCCCCCTGCGGCCGCTGCGACAACTGCGCCGGCGCCCGCTTCACCGCGGACGTCTCCAGCGCCGCGCTGGACACCGCCCGGGGTGAACTGGGGCGCCCCGGTGTGGAAGTGGAACCCCGCAGGATGTGGCCGACCGGACTCACGGCGGTGGGCGTGGACCTGAAGGGGCGGATCCCGGCCGGGGAGCAGTCCGCCTCGGGCCGCGCCCTGGGCAGGCTCTCCGACATCGGCTGGGGCAACCGGCTGCGTCCCATGCTGGCCGCGCAGGCACCCGACCAGCCGGTTCCGGACGATGTGGCGCAAGCCGTGGTGGCCGTGCTCGCCGACTGGGCCCGGGGCCCCGGCGGCTGGGCCTCGGGCGCCGCCGACGCTCCCGCCCGGCCCGTGGGCGTGGTCGCGCTGCCGTCGCGCAGCCGACCGCAGCTGGTCGGCTCCCTGGCCGCGCGGATCGCCGAGGTGGGGCGGATCCCCCTGCTGGGGGCACTGGAATACACGGATCAGGCACCGCAGTTCGGCCTGCCGTCCTCGAACAGCGCCCAGCGCGTCCGCGGGCTCCACCAGGCGTTGACCGTGCCGGAGGCCCTGGCGTCCGCGCTGGCCGAGGTGCGGGGTCCGGTGTTCCTCGTCGACGACCGCGCGGAGAGCGGATGGACCCTCGCGGTCGCCGCCCGGCTGCTGCGGCGGGCGGGGGCCGGGGAGGTGTTTCCGCTGGTGCTCGCGCTCCAGCCCTAGCCGAATGCGTCATCTCCGGCGTGGCGGGGCAAGGATATGAACGGCATACCGGCGAATTCCGGTCCGCGGCCGCAAATGCTCATTGCCCCACCCTCACGGGCCACGCGAGAATCGGAGTGCTCCCGCTCGGCTCGTCGGCACCCTCCTGGGCCGTGCTGCGGCGCGCCCACACCCCAGCCGTGCCCGTACGCGGGCGTGTACCCGAAGGGAGGACCGTGACCTTCGGATTCGCCCCGTCCTCGACCACGTCACTGGCGACGGCGGCCGGTGGCGCAAGCCGGCACGGCAGACTGCTCGAACCCTCCGAGTGGACGGCGTCGGGGGTTCCCCTGCTGCGCAATCCGCGCGAGGTGGTCAGCGGGCTGCACTCCCGGCACAGCCCGGTTCCGTCCACCGCCGTCATAGCCGTGCTCGGACCCGAGGAACAGCTCGTCGCGAGCGCCTCGTTCGTGCAGAAGTCCGCCTCGGCGGACGGCTGGGAGTACCGCAACGCCCTGCTGTCGCGGCTGCGCCGGGTCATCCCGCACGACCTGCGGCGGCGCACCCCGGTCCGCACGGCGGTGCTGATGTACTGCCGTGAGGGGGACGAGCGCTGGACCGAGGAGGACGGCGCCTGGATGTGGGGGCTGCGCGACGCCTGCACCCTGCACGGGCTGCGCTGCGGCGCGTACATCACGCTGACCCGCGGGGGCTGGCAGGTGCTGGGCGAGGGCCGGGGCGGGCGGCGGCCCGGCTCGGACTCCCGGCCCGAGCCCCTCGGGTCACTGACCTCCGAGCTCGCACCGCTGACCCTGAGCACGGTGGGCGGAACCTCGGAGGCCCTGCGCCGGACCGCCGCGCGCTGAGGGGCCCGCCGGCGGCAGGCTCCGGGCGCCCGCGCCCTGGAGCCCGCGCCGGCGGATACAGGGCGTCAGACGCCCGCACCCAGAACGGAGTTGATCTGCGCGACGTCGCCGCACACGATCAGCAGCGCGGCCGCCCGGGCGAGCGCCACCGGCAGTGCGCCGGCGGTGGCCCCGGCCGGTCCGCCGTTGGCCGCGAAGACCACGACGGGGCGGCTGCCGGCACGCTGCACGTGCGCGGCGTCCGCGTAGAAGACGTCGTCGCCGGCGTCGTGCTGGGCCCAGTAGGAGGCCTCGCCGAAGGACAGCTCGTGCGCGGCCCACGGGTGCGGGTCGCCGGTGGTGATCACCAGGATGTCACCGGGCGCGCGCCCGGTGTCGAGCAGCAGGTCCACGGCCTCCTCGGCCGCGTCCAGCGCACCTTCGGCCGAGGCCGGGATCAGCTGGACCTGCGGGACCGCCGCCGAGACGGACGGTTCGGCGGGGGCTGCGGGAACGGGTCCGGGGGCGGCCTCTGCCGTGCGCTGCGCGGGCGGCGCGGGCCTGGGGGCGACACCCGCGCGGCTCGCCGCCGCGGGGGAAGGACCGGGGCGCCCGGGCCGGGGAACGGCTACGGGACGCGGACCAGGTACGGGGCGGGGGGTCTGCGCGGTGCGGCTCGCGGCCGGCGTGACGCGGGGACCCTGGGCACTCTCGTGAATCTGAGGCTCCTCGATGGCGGGGGTGAGAGGCGTGAGTTGAGATCTATCAAACACCGGTACGAAACGTACCGGTCGGTGGCACGTGGGTGCGATCAGAAATCGAAGCCGAGTTGGCCTCCGTTTTCCAGCTCCACGGCTTCCTCGCTACGGCGCACCTTCTTCAAGTGCCGCCACCGCGGCAGCGCGTCGAGGTAGGCCCACGAGAGCCGGTGGTACGCGGTGGGACCGCGCTCCTCCAGGGCGGCCCGGTGTACGGGCGAGGGGTAGCCGGCGTTGGCGGCGAAGGCGAAGTCGGCTATGCCGTCGCCCTGTTCGCCGAGTTCGGCCATCATCCGGTCGCGCCTGACCTTGGCGATCACGGAGGCCGCGGCCACGGCGACGCAGGACTGGTCGCCCTTGATGACCGTACGGACCTGCCAGGGCGGGCCGAGGTAGTCGTGCTTGCCGTCGAGGATCACCGCGTCGGGCCGCACCGGGAGTGCGTCGAGCGCGCGCACCGCCGCGAGCCGCAGGGCCGCGGTCATGCCCAGTTCGTCGATCTCCTCCGGGGACGCGTGCCCGAGGGCGTGCGCGGTGACCCAGTCCTCGAGGACCTCCAGGAGCACGTCGCGTCGCTTCGGGGTGAGCAGTTTGGAGTCGGTGAGTCCCGCGGGCGGCCGGCGCAGGCCGGTGATCGCCGCGCAGACGGTGACGGGACCGGCCCAGGCCCCTCGTCCGACCTCGTCGACCCCGGCGATGACCTTGGCGCCGGTGGTGGCACGGAGGGAGCGTTCGACGGTGTGGGTGGGTGCTTCGTACGGCATGGCGCCAGCAAGGTTACGCCGCCCCGGGCCGCCTGCACACCCCGGCCCGGGGCCGGAGGGGGCGGTGCGGGGCCGAGGACCCCGCCGCGGGCGCCCGGGAACCCGCCCGCGGGCCCTCGCGGCGGGTCACGCCCGGAGCATCGGCACCATCAGCCCGTCGATCATCTCCGCGATCTCGGCATCGGGCCATTCGCTCCCGCACACCTTGGCCCGGTACATGAACATCGCCGGGATCACATCGGCGACCAGGGGGCTGGTGGCGTCGGACCGTACGTCTCCACGCTCGATTCCCCGCCGCACCAATGCGCGTATCACCTCGTGCGCCGGCTCGTGCAGGCCCTTCCAGATCACCTCGCGGAACCGGTCGACATGAGCGTGATCGCATTCGTGAAGGACCGCACGCAGCGCGACCCCGGCCGGGGAGCGCATGACGTCCCGCATCCGCACGCACAGCAGGTACAGGTCCTCGCGCACCGATCCGTGGTCCGCGATCTCCCCCAGCCCGGGCAGTCCGTCCCGCAGCACCTCGGCCACCAGGTCGGCCTTGGACGACCAGCGCCGGTAGAGGGCGGCCTTGCCGGTGCGTGCGCCGGCCGCGACCGCCTCCATCGTGAGGGCGTGCCAGCCGACGGTGCTCAGCTGCTCCAGGGCGGCGTCCAGAATCGCCCGTTCGAGCGCCGGTCCCCGTCTGCGCCCCGGCGCCACCCCCGCCGGCCCGCCCGAACCCGCCATGTCCCGTACCTCCGACCCGTTCGCGCGCGCCGCGCGCATGTCCAACTTTAGTGAACGCTTGCGTTCCCTACCTCCGGGCTCCTACCGTGGACCCGCAGTGAACGAACACGTTCACTATTTCACTTCGGGGGAATCCACAGTGACAAGCGCTCAACTCGCCGCGCCCCGGATACCGGGGGCCGCCCGACGGCCCGGCCGTCCAGGGGTGGCGCTCGCCGTCATCGCCGCCAGCCAGCTCATGGTCGTCCTCGACGCGACGATCGTGAACATCGCGCTCCCGCACATCCAGACGGCCCTCTCCTTCTCCACCACCGACCTCTCCTGGGTGATCAGCGCCTACACCCTGGCCTTCGGCGGCCTGCTGCTGCTCGGCGGCCGGGCCGGCGACATCCTGGGCCGGCGCCGCGTCTTCGTGGCCGGAATCCTGCTGTTCACGCTGGCCTCCCTGCTCGGCGGATTCGCCCAGGAGCCCTGGCAGCTGATGGCGGCGCGCGCCCTCCAAGGCGTCGGCGGGGCGATCGCCTCGCCGACCGCGCTCGCCCTGATCACCACCACCTTCTCCGAAGGCCCCGACCGCAACCGCGCCTTCGGCGTCTTCGCCGCCGTCTCCGCGGGCGGCGGCGCGGTGGGCCTGCTGGCCGGCGGGATGCTCACCGAGTGGCTCGACTGGCGCTGGGTGCTCTTCGTCAACGTGCCGATCGGCGTGCTCATCGCGGTGCTCGCCCCGCTCTACATCAACGAGTCCGAACGGCACCCGGGCCGCTTCGACGCGGCCGGCGCGCTCACCTCCACCAGCGGCATGGCCTCGCTCGTCTACGGCTTCATCCGCGCGTCCGAGGACGGCTGGCGCGACTCCCTGACCATCGCCTCCTTCGCCGCCGCCATCGTCCTGCTGGGCCTGTTCGTGCTGATCGAGTCCCGGGCCGCGGAGCCGATCATCCCGCTGCGGATGTTCGCCGACCGCAACCGCGCCGGCACCTACCTGATCATGCTCGGCCTCGCCGCCGCCATGTTCGGCATGTTCTTCTTCATCGTCCAGTTCGTGCAGAACGTGCTGGGCTTCTCGCCCATCCAGTCCGGAGTCGGCTTCCTGCCCGTGACGGCGGCGATCATCGTCGGTGCCGGGCTGTCGCAGCGCTTCCTGCCGCGCCTGGGCCCCAAGCCGTTCATGGTCACCGGTTCGGCGCTCACCGGCATCGGCCTGGCCTGGCTGACCTTCATACGCACCGACAGCACGTACCTGTCGGGCGTGCTCGGCCCGATGCTGCTGTTCGGCTTCGGCATGGGCCTCAACTTCGTCACCCTCACCCTCACCGCCGTGTCGGGCGTGGCGCCGCGGGAGGCGGGCGCGGCCTCCGGGCTGCTGAACGCCAGCCAGCAGGTGGGCGGTTCGCTGGGCCTGTCGATCCTGGTCACCGTCTTCGGGACGGCCGGCCGTGACGAAGCCGCGCGTCAGGTCCCGGACTTCATGGCGCACGCCGAACCGGCCCAGCTCGCCGCGTTCAAGGAGACCGGACGGCTGCCGGACCCCTGGGGGGACCTCGTCCTCACCCAGGGCATCTCGAGCGCCTTCATCGCCGCCGTCGCCATGGCGGGGCTCGCCCTGGCCACCGCGCTGCTGGTGATCCGGGTACGCAAGAGCGACCTGGAGGCCCTGAGCGGAGCCGCCGCGAAGGCCGGCCCCGCGGCCTGAGCACGCGGCCCCCTACGAGGCGTACGGCGGCCGGCCGAGGCAGGTGTACGAGGAGTGCCGCGCGCGGAACCACCCCCGCACGCGGCACCCCGCCGCCCGGCACAGGGCAGGGGGACGCCCGGGCTGCGTCAGGCGGGCAGGCCCGGCAGCCACGCCGGGAGGGCCTCGGTCCGGTCCAGCCACGCCCGCGGCAGCACCGCGTCCCCGCGCCCGCCCAGGACCCCGCCGACGATCGCGCAGGTGGTGTCCACGTCGCCGCCCACCTGGGCGGTGGTCCAGAACGCCCGCTCGTAGTCGTCCAGCGCGCGGGCCGCCGACCACAGCGCGAAGGGCACCGTGTCGTGGGCGCTCGTGCGCCGCCCGCAGCCCAGCACCGCGGCGACCGTCGTCGCGTCGCCGTAGTCCAGCATGTCCCGCGCCCTGCGCACCCCCGCACCCACGGCGCTGCGCGGCACCAGCGCGATCACCCCGTCGAGCAGCTCCTCGGCGGTGGGAGTCCCGGCCGGGGACGCGGCCAGCGCGGCCGCGGCGGCCACGGCCATCGCCCCGCACACCGCCTCGCGGTGCTGGTGGGTGGTGTAGGCGGAGATCTCCGCCTGGTGCGTCGCCTGCTCGGGGTCGTCCGCGTACCAGGCACCGAGCGGGGCGATCCGCATGGCGGCGCCGTTGCCCCAGGAGCCCTGCCCGTTGAAGAGCTCGGCGGCCAGCGTGCGCCAGTCCTCGCCCTCCCGGACCAGCCGCAGCATCCGGTTCACCGCCGGACCGTACCCGCGGTCGAAGTCGTGGTGCCCGGCGAAGGAGGCCGCCAGCGCGTCCTGGTCGATGCGCCCGTGCTCGGCGAGCACGGCCACCACCGAGCAGGCCATCTCGGTGTCGTCGGTCCACTGCCACGGCTCGCTGCCGGCCGGCAGCTCGCGCCGCTTCAGCAGCGGATAGTTCACGGGAACGAAGTACTGGGAGCCCAGGGCGTCCCCCAGGGCCAGCCCGCGGAGGCTGGACAGGGCGCGTGCGTAGCGCGTTTCGGGAGTGGAGTCAGCGGTCATCGCGCGCCACTTTAGCCGTCCAGGTCATAAGGCTCGGGTGTGGTCCACCGCTCAAACGGGCGGTCCAGCCGGTACCGGCCGTCCGGTCCGAGCATCAGGACGCGGTATTCGCCGTTGCCCGGGTTGGAGAGGGCCTCGAACTCGGCGACCGACCAGTGGAACCAGCGCATGCAGAACAGCCGCATCGTCAGTCCGTGGGTGACCAGCAGGACGTTCTCGGGATGGTCGGGGGCCTCGAAGCTGCGGTAGAGGCTTTCCAGGAAGGAACCGACCCGGTCGTAGACGTCGGCGCCCGACTCGCCCTGCGCGAACCGGTAGAAGAAGTGCCCGTACGCGTCCCGGTACGCCTTCTGGAGCTTGACGTCGTCGCGGTCCTGCCAGTTCCCCCAGTCCTGCTCGCGCAGCCGCGGCTCCTCCCGCATCCGGACCCGCGCGGGGTCCAGCCGCAGCTCGCGGAAGGTCTGCAGGGTCCGGCGGTAGGGGGAGACGTACGCGCTGATGTGCTCGTCCCCGAAGAGCTCGCGCAGCCGCGCCCCGGCCTCCGCCGCCTGTTGGCGGCCGGCGCGGGTCAGCCGCAGGGCGTGGTCGGGCTCCCGCTCGTACACCGTGTCATCAACGTTCCCCTCCGATTCCCCGTGCCGGACAAGGACGATGCGCCGTGGTCGAACCATCCCACGACCCTATGCGGCTGCCGGGGCGGCCACGCCCCGGGCACGCCGGGCGGGGTGACGGTCGTCCTACGGTCATACCGTCCAGCCGGGTTCGAGGTCCACGACGTCCCCGGTGAGCGCTTCCACGTCGGCCTCGGTCTGGGCGCGCAGCGACAGCCGCTCCACGCGCTCCTGGCGGTACTTGCCGTGTTCGGCCGCCGCCTTCCACATCGACAGCACCAGGAACTCCCGGCCGGGTGCCTCACCGAACAGGCCCCGGATCATGCCGGGCGACCCCGCCATGGCGGGGTTCCACACCTTCTCCTGCATCAGCGCGAAATGCTCCAGCCGCCCCTCCCGCACCCGGGTGTGGGCGACCCGGACCACGTCGGCGTCGCTGAAACGCGGCTCGAAGCCGGTCTTCACGTCGAAACGGTGGTCGAAGAGCGTGACCCGCGCGTCGGTGTAGGTGCCGTTCTGGGAAGCCGCCAGTCTGTCGTGCGAGCGGGCCATGAAGGAGTCGTAGAAGGAGCGGCTCTCCCAGAACGCGAAGACATGCGCGACCCCCTGCCGGCCTCTGCTCCAGCCGCCGCCCTGCCCCCGGAATCCCGGTTCGCCGGGCAGCCCCGCCCACTTGCGCTGCCCGCGCTCGAACCCGCGTCGGTCCGTCACCGTGCAGCGAATCCACTTGACCAGCACCGCGCCATCGTACGGGCCGGGCGTGGCCCGGGTCAGTCCCCGGAGCGGTGGATCCGTACCAGTTCCGCCGCATCCCGCTCGGGCAGCCGAAGCCCGAACTCCCGGTCGAGGACGCCGAGCAGCCGGTCGGAGGTCACGGGCTCCCGCTCGGTCCGCCCGTCGGGGTGGAGCCGGGTCAGCTCCCGTCCGACGAGCGTCCTGCGCACGGCATCGCCCGGGAGCTGCACGAGGGTCCTGCCCACGAAGGAGGAGCGGGGGTGGGTGGAGCTGTAGTGGTTCAGCACGACGTAGTCGACGGGGTGGTACTGCTGCGGGGAGAAGGCGTACAAGTCCCGCCAGGCGTCCCCGCGGCGGGTGCGCAGTACGAGGACGCCGTCCTCCTCCTCGTGGACGGCGTACGTCCACGGGCCCTGGCGCACCTCGGTGCCGGGCCGCGCGAGCGGGACGGGCTCGCACGGTCCCTGGTAGCCGAATCCGGCGTCGCACAGCCACGGTTCGCCTTCGACGGTGACGACGAGCGTCGCGTGCGTCACCGCCAGGAGGGACTCGCCCCGGGTGCGGTTGCGGGCACCGCGCCCGGAGACCTCGAAGCCGATCCGCTCCAGGGCGGCGGCCAGCAGCGAGTTCTGCTCGTAGCAGTAGCCGCCCCGGCGGCCGTGCACGAGCTTGTCCTCGATGGCCTTGACCTCCAGCGCGACGGGGCGGCCGAGCAGGACGTCCAGGCTCTCGAAGGGGATGGCGGCGGTGTGGGCGCGGTGCACTGCGTACAACGTCGCGAGGTCCGGCCGGAGTTCCCGCACCGCGCCGCGTTCCCCCGCGGCCCCCGCCGGCCCGCTGCCCGGCCCGGCACCGGGCCGGGCACCGAGCCCGATCCGTGCCAGGTACGCGTCCAGGTCCAGTTCGTCACCGCTCCACATGGCTTTCCGCTCCCCCGCCGTGAAATCCCCGTGCCCGCGCACACGCGGGCCTGCACAATGATCGCCATGACCGGCCTGCACACCAACCCGCTCTTCGCCCGGCTGGCCACGGCCGAGCGCATCCTCGTCGCCGGAGCCGGAGGAGGCTTCGACGTCTACTCGGGTCTGCCGGTCGCGCTCTCGCTCCTGCACCAGGGCAAGGAGGTCCACCTGGCGAACCTCTCCTTCAGCACCCTCGCCGGGCTGCCCGCCGAGGACTGGGCGGCCCCGGACCTCGCCGTCGTGCACCCCGACTCCGCGCCCCACCTGTCCTACTTCCCGGAGCGGACCCTCGCGCGGTGGCTCCGGCTGCACCGCTACCCCTCGACCGTGTACGCCTTCCCCCAGGTCGGGGTCCAGCCGCTGCGCGCCGCCTACCGGGCGCTGATCGACCTCCACGACATCGACGCCGTCGTGCTGGTCGACGGGGGTACGGACATCCTGATGCGGGGCGACGAGGCGGGCCTCGGTACGCCGGAGGAGGATCTGACCAGTGTGGCGGCGCTGGCCGCGCTGGACGACGTACCGCAACGGCTCGTGGTGTCGGTCGGGTTCGGCGTGGACGCCTACCACGGGGTCAGCCACGCGCTGGTGCTGGAGAACATCGCGGCGCTCGAGCGGGACGGCGCCTACCTCGGCGCGTTCTCCCTGTCCCGGGCCACGCGTGAGGGGGCGCTGTTCCTGGACGCGGTGGCCTACGCCCAGGACCACACGCCGGACCGTCCGAGCATCGTGGCGGGTTCGATCGCGGCGGCCGTCCGGGGCTCCTTCGGCGACGTCCGGTTCACCGAACGCACCCGCGGCAGCGAGCTCTTCGTGAACCCCCTGATGTCGCTGTGCTTCGCCTTCGAGCTGCGGGGGCTGGCCGACCGCTGCCTCTACCTGGACCGTATCGAGGACACCCACCTGATGCGCCAGGTCCAGTCCCGGATCGCGGAGTTCCGCGAGGACCTGGTCACCCGCCCCGCCCGCGTGATCCCCCACTGACGCGCGCCCCCTCCCCCGCGTCCGGCTCTCGGTCGGGGAACGCGCGCAGCTTCAGCTGGGGCGCTCGGTGGTCGGCGAGCCACCGCATCCGGTGGTCGCCCGCCGCGAACCCGGCCCGTGCGGTGCGGGTCCACTCCTCCCGGTCGAGGACTTCGAGGTAGGCCTTCCGGAGCCCTTCCCGCTGCACCGCCGTGCACCCCGCGGCCTCGGGAGGCTGCGTGGTCAGGAATTCAGCGAGCGCCGCGATCGTGAAGCAGCGCTCGACGGTCGGGCTGAGCGCACCCACATGGCGGGCGTGGGCTTCCAGGACCGCTGCCGCATGGGGGTACCGAGCGAGGGTGAGCCCCATACCCCCGCAGTCGCTCATCAGATGCAGGAGCCGACCGGTGTGGTCGACCATCTCACTGTCGGGGTCGATTTCCGCGAGTGCCTCGTGGAGTCTGCCGACCGTGGCGACCTCGCCGGCGAAGTAACCGTTGAGGAAGTCGCCGTCGCAGGCCCTGCGGAGCAGCCACGGCCGGGCGGACGGGTCGTCGAGCCTGCAGAGGGCTTCGACGACGTAGACGCGTCCCCAGCCGGCGACTCGCTCGGCGAGCCAGAGCAGTGCCTCGGCTCCTCCCGTCCGGCTCTCGAAGGCGTGCGCCGCCAGCGGCCCGAAGTGGTTGGAGAGCAGCCCGATCGTCTGGACCAGCGGGATGTCGTCGGCGGTTCCCACGGCGGCGACCAAGGCGAGCCCCACCGTGACCGAGCATCGATCGGTCCCGTGCCGGACCAGCCAGCGACCCGTTCGACGGGCGCGATCCCGGTCGGCCCGCCGGGCCGCGGCGGCGATGTGCTCGGTGGGGTGAATAGGTACGTGGACGTCGTGGAACGCGTCGGCCAGTTCGTGGGGACGGGCGGAGGTCCGCGCGAAATGCGCGTCCAGGATGAGCGCCACGTCTTTTCCGGCCATGTGCCGGTCCTGAGGGGGGCGCGGCTCTTGCCGATGACGGTGCGAGGCGTCGTCGGGGTACGGCTCCCCGTCGCGGTGCAGCGGCTCTCCAGGAGGCGGCGGTGCAGCCGGAGCGCGTGGTCGAACAGGGTGGTCGGTGATCCGGGCGCTGTCGTCCCGGGCGCTGTCGTCCCGGTCGTCTAGCTCATCGGCGGACGGAGGACTCGATTCTCTTGATCATGGCCCGGAGCATCCCATGCCGGAGCCACTGCCACAAGCCGGATTCCACCGGAACCGGTGCTGCGAAGGGAGGGGCGCCGGCCCAGGGCCGGCGCCCCTCCCTCACAGAGATCGCGCTTCGGGTTCAGCTACGCCGTGATGTGGCATCCGACGCGCTTCCGCCCGGTTTCAGCTGCAGCCGCTGGTGGAGCCGCAGCCCTCGCAGATGTAGCAGGAGCCGGCGCGCTGCATCTTCGTACCGCAGGAGAAGCAGAGCGGGGCGTCGGCGGAGACGCCGAGCTGCATCTCGACCAGTTCGGCGTTGCTGTGCGCCGTCTTGGGAGCCGGGACCGGGGCGACCGCGGCCGGCTTCTGGGCGGAAGCGGCCGGGACCGACGCGAGCGGCGCCGACTGGGCGAGGGTCTCGGTGTCGAGCTCCTCCTCCTCGAGCGGCTCGTAGGAGCCGGTGTCGAGGTGGCGCTGACGCTCCTCGGCCGAGTGGATGCCGAGGGCGGAGCGGGTCTCGAAGGGCAGGAAGTCCAGCGCCACGCGGCGGAAGATGTAGTCGACGATCGACTGGGCCATCCGCACGTCGGGGTCGTCCGTCATACCGGCCGGCTCGAAGCGCATGTTGGTGAACTTCGCGACGTACGTCTCCAGCGGGACGCCGTACTGCAGGCCGACCGAGACGGCGATCGAGAAGGCGTCCATCATGCCCGCGAGGGTCGAGCCCTGCTTGGACATCTTCAGGAAGACCTCGCCCAGGCCGTCGTCCGGGTAGGAGTTCGCCGTCATGTAGCCCTCGGCGCCACCGACCGTGAAGGAGGTGGTGATCCCCGGGCGGCCCTTGGGGAGGCGCTTGCGGACGGGACGGTACTCGATGACCTTCTCGACCGCCGTGCGGATGGTCTCCTCGGCCTTCTCGGTGATCTCGGCCTTCTCCTCCTCCTTCTTCTTGGCGGAGAGGGGCTGGCCGACCTTGCAGTTGTCGCGGTAGATCGCGAGCGCCTTGACGCCCAGCTTCCACGCCTCGAAGTAGATCTCCTCGATCTCCTCGACGGTCGCCGACTCCGGCATGTTGACCGTCTTCGAGATCGCGCCGGAGATCCAGGGCTGGATCGCGGCCATCATGCGGACGTGGCCCATCGGGGAGATGGAGCGCTCGCCCATGGCGCAGTCGAAGACCTCGTAGTGCTCGGACTTCAGGTGCGGGGCGTCGACGACGTTGCCGTGCTCGGCGATGTGGGAGACGATCGCCTCGATCTGCTCTTCCAGGTAGCCCATGCGGCGCAGGGCCTGCGGGACGGTGCCGTTGACGATCTGCATCGAGCCGCCGCCGACGAGCTTCTTGAACTTGACCAGGGCCAGGTCCGGCTCGACACCGGTGGTGTCACAGGACATCGCGAGGCCGATGGTGCCGGTCGGCGCGAGGACGGAGGCCTGGGCGTTGCGGAAGCCGTTCTTCTCGCCGAGGCGCAGGACGTCCTGCCAGGCCTCGGTGGCCGCGGCCCAGATCGCGTTGTCCAGGTCCTCGGTGCGCGGCGCGACGGCGTTGGCGTCGGCGTGCTGCTTCATGACGCGCTTGTGCGAGTCGGCGTTGCGGGCGTAGCCGTCGTACGGGCCGACGATGGCGGCCAGCTCGGCGGAGCGCTTGTACGCGGTGCCGGTCATCAGCGAGGTGATCGAGGCGGCGAGGGTGCGGCCGCCGTCCGAGTCGTAGGCGTGGCCGGTCGCCATCAGCAGGGCGCCGAGGTTGGCGTAGCCGATGCCCAGCTGGCGGAAGGCGCGGGTGTTCTCGCCGATCTTCTGGGTCGGGAAGTCCGCGAAGCAGATGGAGATGTCCATCGCGGTGATGACGAGCTCGACGACCTTGGCGAAGCGCTCGGCGTCGAAGGACTGGTTGCCCTTGCCGTCGTCGTTCAGGAACTTCATCAGGTTCAGCGAGGCGAGGTTGCAGGACGTGTTGTCCAGGTGCATGTACTCGCTGCACGGGTTGGACGCGGTGATGCGGCCGGACTCGGGGCAGGTGTGCCAGTGGTTGATCACACCGTCGTACTGGATGCCCGGGTCGGCGCAGGCCCACGCGGCCTCGGCGAGCTTGCGGAAGAGCGCCTTGGCGTCGACCTTCTCGATGACCTCGCCGGTCATGCGGGCGCGCAGGCCGAACTCGGTGCCGTTCTCGACGGCCGTCATGAACTCGTCGTTCACACGGACGGAGTTGTTGGCGTTCTGGTACTGGACGGACGTGATGTCGTCGCCGCCCAGGTCCATGTCGAAGCCCGCGTCGCGCAGGGCGCGGATCTTCTCCTCCTCCTTCACCTTGGTGGCGATGAAGTCCTCGACGTCCGGGTGGTCCACGTCCAGGACGACCATCTTGGCCGCACGGCGGGTGGCGCCGCCCGACTTGATCGTTCCCGCGGAGGCGTCGGCGCCGCGCATGAAGGAGACGGGGCCGGAGGCGTTGCCGCCGGAGGAGAGGAGCTCCTTGGAGGAGCGGATGCGGGAGAGGTTCAGGCCGGCGCCGGAGCCGCCCTTGAAGATCATGCCCTCTTCCTTGTACCAGTCGAGGATCGACTCCATGGAGTCGTCGACGGCCAGGATGAAGCAGGCGGAGACCTGCTGCGGCTGGGGCGTGCCGACGTTGAACCACACCGGGGAGTTGAAGCTGAAGATCTGGTGCAGGAGGGCGTAGGTCAGCTCGTGCTCGAAGATCTCCGCGTCGGCGGGGGACGCGAAGTAGTCGTAGTCCTCGCCGGCCTTCGTGTACGTCTTCACGATGCGGTCGATGAGCTGCTTCAGACCGGTCTCGCGCTGCGGGGTGCCGACGGCGCCGCGGAAGTACTTGCTGGTGACGATGTTGACCGCGTTCACCGACCAGAAGTCGGGGAACTCGACGCCGCGCTGCTCGAAGTTGACCGAGCCGTCGCGCCAGTTGGTCATGACGACGTCACGGAGCTCCCAGTTCACCTCGTCGTACGGGTGCACGCCGGGGGTGGTGTGGATGCGCTCGATCCGCAGGCCGCCCTTGGCGGCCTTGGTCCCCTTGGTGCGGGAACCACGTGCCGAGCTGCTCGCCGTCTCTGTCATGCCGCCTGCCTCCCATATGCGGGCAAAAACGCCCTAAAGTGCCAGCGCTATTCCGCCGCACAGTGCTGTGTGTCTTGTATCTACGAATCTCGCCGTCCCGGCCGGCGGGGCCGCGCCGCGCTTGCGGCCCCGTGCGGTCAGTCGGCGGCGGAGGCGGGCACGGGGACGACCGGGGGGGTCCCTCCGGGCTCGCACTCATGGGGGTGAGGCCGCGGCTCGCGCAGTTCCGCGATGGCGGTCTCGAAGTCTTCAAGGGTGTCGAACGCTTTGTACACGGATGCGAACCGCAGGTACGCGACCAGGTCGAGCTCCTGCAACGGGCCGAGTATGGCCAGACCCACGTCGTGGGTGGTCAGCTCGGCGCTCCCGGTGGCGCGCACCGCCTCCTCGACCCGCTGGCCGAGCTTGGCGAGGGCGTCCTCGGTGACCGGCCGTCCCTGGCACGCCTTGCGGACGCCGGAGATGACCTTGGTACGGCTGAAGGGTTCGGTGACCCCGCTTCGCTTGATCACCATCAGCGAGGCCGTCTCCACCGTCGTGAAGCGACGGGAGCAGTCGGGGCACTGACGGCGCCGGCGGATCGACGTTCCGTCGTCGGTGGTGCGGCTGTCGACGACGCGGCTGTCGGGGTGCCTGCAGAAGGGGCAGTGCATGGTTCCCTCACCCTCCTCTTGGCACGACTGGATCACCGCACGGAGCCTTGCGACAACGGAGAGCGAGTCTCCGCCGGGGGCTCGTGAAGCAGCCACAAGCATATGCGATGCCGGGCGCCCCGGCGGACCGGGGACCACAACTTCTGGGCGGCTGAGACCATCCAACCACTAGATCTTGGGTTGGACCGGATTTGGGCCACTCCGCGTGTCGCGGCGTCCGATGGCCGGATACGGGGGCTCGCGGTGCCACACTGGGCGCAGCGGCGGACCCGGCCCGGGCACGGCCGATCCAACCGGGAAGGGTACCGTAAGGAGCGGACGCGGAGCCGAACCCGCGTTCGGTCCGGGCGGGCGGCCACAGCCTTCCGGCGGACCGTCGGACCGGCCACCCGTACCGGCCTCCATACACCCACCTATCTAGCCCAGGTGGGGGATCCGCGATTTTTCACTCGAACGTGTGTTTGGCGCAACCTTTCGAAAGCTACTACCGTTGTCCAGCTAGGGAGAACATTTCGAGAGGGGCCGACGTGACCACCACCGCAGACAGCGCCACCATCACTGCCCAGAACCGCTCCCAGAGCCGACTCGAGCCGGTGCACGCCATGAATGACGCAAGTCAGAACCAGGAGGCGGAGGCCGTACGCCCCGCACGCTCGCTGCCAGGGCGACCTCCAGGCATCCGCGCCGACAGCTCCGGGCTCACGGACCGGCAGCGGAGGGTGATCGAGGTCATCCGGGACTCCGTGCAGCGCCGGGGGTACCCGCCGTCGATGCGGGAGATCGGCCAGGCGGTCGGCCTCTCCAGCACCTCGTCCGTGGCACACCAGCTGATGGCCCTGGAGCGCAAGGGCTTCCTGCGGCGTGACCCGCACCGCCCGCGCGCCTACGAGGTGCGCGGCTCGGACCAGCCCAGCTCGCAGCCCACCGACACCACCGGCAAGCCCGCCGCCTCCTACGTTCCCCTGGTCGGCCGGATCGCGGCCGGCGGCCCGATCCTGGCCGAGGAGTCCGTGGAGGACGTGTTCCCGCTGCCCCGCCAGCTCGTCGGCGACGGCGAGCTCTTCGTCCTCAAGGTCGTCGGCGATTCGATGATCGAGGCCGCGATCTGCGACGGCGACTGGGTCACCGTCCGCCGTCAGCCCGTCGCGGAGAACGGCGACATCGTCGCGGCGATGCTGGACGGCGAAGCCACCGTCAAGCGCTTCAAGCGCGAAGACGGGCACGTCTGGCTTCTCCCGCACAACGCCGCCTACCAGCCCATCCCGGGTGACGAGGCGACGATCCTCGGCAAGGTCGTCGCCGTGCTGCGCCGGGTCTGAATCCGCCCGTCGCCCCTCAGCCAGCTCCGGGACCCACTGCGCCGGTCCCGGAGCTGTTGCATGCCCGCAGCCGCGGACCTACGTGCCGTCTGCCTTCGCGCCCGCGTCGATGGCCGCCAGCGAGCGGCGCACCTGGTTGCGGTCCGTGGTGTACCAGAAGTCGGGCAGCGAGGCCCGCAGGAAGCTCCCGTACCGGGCCGTGGCCAGACGGGGGTCCAGGACGGCGACGACACCGCGGTCGCCCGAGGCCCGTACGAGCCGGCCGGCGCCCTGGGCCATCAGCAGGGCCGCGTGGGTGGCGGCGACCGCCATGAAGCCGTTGCCGCCGTTCTCCTCCACCGACTTCTGCCGCGCGCTCATCAGCGGGTCGTCGGGGCGGGGGAACGGGATCCTGTCCATGATCACGAGCTGGCAGCTGGGCCCGGGCACGTCCACGCCCTGCCACAGGGAGAGCGTCCCGAACAGGCAGGTCCGCGGATCCGCCGCGAAGGCCTTGATCAGCTCTCCCAGCGTCTCCTCGCCCTGGAGCAGGATCGGGTTGTCGAGCCGCCCGCGCAGCTCCTCGGCCGCGGCCTTGGCTCCGCGCATGGAGGAGAAGAGGCCGAGGGTGCGGCCGCCGGCCGCCTCGATCAGCTCCGCCAGCTCGTCCATCATGTCGCCGCGGGTGCCCTCCCGGCCCGGGGTGGCCAGGTGCTTGGCGACGTACAGGATGCCCTGCTTGGGATAGTCGAACGGGGACCCCACGTCCAGGCCCCGCCAGAGCGGCACGTCCTCCCCCTCCACCCCTTCCGGGGAGAGGCCGAGCGAGGCCGCGACCCCGTTGAAGTCACCGCCCAGCTTGAGGGTGGCGGAGGTGAGGACCACCGAGCGGTCCTCGAAGAGCTTCTCCCGCAGCAGCCCGGACACCGAGAGCGGGGCGACCCGCAGGGTCGCGCCGAACCGGTCGTGCCGTTCGTACCAGACCACGTCGTACTCGGAGCCGTTCGTGATCCGCTCCGCGACCGCGTGGACGCTCTCCACCGCGGCCAGGGCCTGCTTGCGGACCGCGTCCTCGTCCTGGACGGACTTGTCGCGGGTGGAGCCGATCGCGGAGATCACGCTGCGCGCGGAGTCGCGCAGCGACATCAGCGCGTAGCCGAGGTCCTCGGGAATCTGCTCCAGACGGCCGGGGAGCGCCAGCTCCATGACCCGCTCGAAGGTCTCCGAGGCGGTCTGCAGGGAGTCCGCGACCTTCTCGTCTACGAGCTTGGCGGCCCGCTTCACGGCCCGGTTGACCTGGCCCGGGCTGAGCTCGCCGGTGGCGACGCCCGTGACACGGGAGACCAGCTCGTGGGCTTCGTCCACGATCAGCACCTCGTGCTGGGGCAGCACCGGGGCGCCTTCGATGGCGTCGATGGCGAGCAGCGCGTGGTTGGTGACGACCACGTCGGCGAGCTTGGCCCGCTCACGGGCCGCCTCCGCGAAGCACTCGGCGCCGTACGCGCACTTCGTGGCGCCCAGGCACTCCCGGGAGGAGACCGAGATCTGGCTCCAGGCCTTGTCGGAGACGCCCGGGGTGAGGTCGTCGCGGTCGCCGGTCTCCGTCTCGTCCGCCCAGTCGCGCAGGCGCAGCAGGTCCTTGCCGAGCTTGCTGCTCGGGGCGGCCGCTTCGAACTGGTCGAAGAGGCCCTCTTCCTCGTCCTGCGGGGCGCCCTCGTGCAGCCGGTGCAGGCACAGGTAGTTCGACCGGCCCTTGAGCATGGCGAACTGCGGCCGCCGGCGCAGCTGCGGGTGCAGCGCCTCGACCGTGCGCGGCAGGTCGCGCTCGACGAGCTGGCGCTGGAGCGCCAGCGTCGCCGTGGCGACGACCACGCGCTCGCCGTGGGCGAGGGCCGGCACCAGGTAGCCGAGGGACTTGCCGGTGCCGGTACCGGCCTGGATCAGCCGATGGGAGTTGTCGTCGATCGCTTCGGCGACGGCTTCGGCCATGGCCACCTGGCCGGGCCGCTCCGTGCCGCCGACGGCGGAGACGGCGGCGTGCAGCAGGTCGGAGAGGGAGGGCTTCGTCATAGCACTGCCAACCCTACGGGGCGCCACCGACAGCGGCCGCATCGATCACTCTTCAGGGCGGTGCAGGGGAAGCCGGGGCGGTGATCAGAGCAGGTGGCGCAGCGCCCGCTCACGGATCATCAGGGCGGCTCGTTTGCCGGGGAGGTCGATTTCCCTGGAATAGCGGAAACCGGCGCTCATGAAGGCCGCGACGGAGGGGGTGTTGCGCACGTCCGGTTCCGCGATGACGCGTGTGCAGCGGGGGCGGTTGTCGAAGACGAGCTCCGCGACGGCGCGCAGCAGCGTCTTGCCCAGGCCCCGGCCGCGGTTCGTGCCGGCTCCGATGAGCAGGTGGAT
This sequence comes from Streptomyces sp. NPDC034085, assembly GCF_055575555.1. Lineage (NCBI taxonomy): Bacteria > Bacillati > Actinomycetota > Actinomycetes > Kitasatosporales > Streptomycetaceae > Streptomyces > Streptomyces sp. NPDC034085. The sequence goes on from NZ_JBVISL010000007.1 coordinate 322,252, forward strand.
GCCCGTGTCGTGGGAGCGCGCCGGGTAGTGGCGGGAGAACGGGTCGAGGTCGGCCCGGTAGATCTCCCAATAGCTCATGGGGCTGCCGTCCAGGAGGCCGAGGCAGGGGATGCTGTGGCCGTGGCCGTCGAGCTGGGCCCGCAGGTGGGCCCTGGTGACGGCGGCCGGGCCGTCCAGTTCCCAGTAGGCGGCCACTTCGGGATCGTTCATCCAGCCCGTGAGCAGGTCCACGTCCCGGCTCGGGCGTACGGGTTCGAGGCGGAAGGCCCCGACCGGTGTCGCGACCGCGCCCCAGCCCGCGGGTGAGTCGAGGAGGTCCGCCTCGGCGAGCAGCGGCAGCAATCCGGCGGTGAAGCGGTGCGCGGTGGCCTCCTGCGAGACGAGGCTGCCGGCGGAGCCGGTGGTCGTGTCCGTGGGAAACATCGGGGCTCTTCTCGGTGTCGGCGGGAGCGCGTCAGTCGTGCAGGGGGTTGGCGATGGTGACGTAGACGGACTGGGTGTCGACGGGGCCCACGAGCTCGTCGAGGCCGCCCAGGCGGGTGAGCAGGTTCGCCTTGCAGCGGAGGGTGGGCGAGTCGAGCAGCTGCCCGGGGACCGGGCCGAGGCCCGCGGCCTTGCCGAGGAAGCGGCGGAAGGCGGCGAGGAGCACGCGCTCGTCCGCGAGCCGCTGGGATCCGAAGGCGCCGATGAGGCCGATCACGTTGTTGATGCCGAGGTAGTAGGCGAAGCGTTCGTCGGTGACGGAGTCCGGGACGAAGGTGTCGCTGGTGCTGCCGATGCCGGGGAGGCGGCGTTCCAGTTCGGCGCGCCGGGAGTCGCGGAAGTAGTAGCCCTGGTTGTCGCGGAAGCGGCCGCCGACGGGCCAGCCTGCCCGGTCGAGGATCACCAGGGTGTTCTGCTGGTGCGCTTCGAGGGCGATGCCCGCGAGGGCGTCGAAGGCGAGGACCGGCAGGACGACGTGGTCGAGGTAGCGCAGGAACCACTCCGTGGCGACGGCGGAGACGGGCCGGCCGGTGGTCACGGCGAGCCGGGAGAGGGTGTCGGCGAGCCGGGAGCGCATGGTGGGCCGGCCGGGCCACGGGCGGAGGGAGGTCAGCGCGGCGACGCAGACGGCGTCGTCGTCGGAGCCGAAGGGGTTGTGGCGCAGGACGGCGTCGAATCCCCGGACGGGAGTGCCGTCCAGGGCGTCGACGGCGACCCAGGCGGGGTCGCGCACGATGTCGAAGCCGGGGTGGACGCTCTGCCACTGCTCGGCGAGGCCGGTGCGGAGCAGCCGGTGCACTTCGACACCGCGGTGGAGCTCCTTGCGGAGGTTCTCGCGGCGGGAGTTGGTGATGCGCAGGCCGAGGGAGAGCTTGAGCATCGCCGGGATGCCGGGGCGGTGGACGGTGCGGACGGAGGAGGTGGGGTACCAGGGGTCGCCGTACGGGCCCAGGTCGGTGAGGAGTCCCGCGTCGCGGAGGGCGGTGACGGCGGGGCGCCGGAGGACGTCGCGGGCCTGCCAGGGGTGCAGGGGGAGGGCGGTGGTGCCGGCGGGCAGCGGGAGTCCGGGGGCGAGGCGGGCGAGGAGCCGGGCGGCGGAGACGGGGCGGCCCCGTTCGGTCCAGGCGGAGTCGGTGGCGAGGGCGTCGGGGGCGACGGCCATCCAGTGCAGGGGGAAGGAGCCGTGGAGTTCGGGCGAGTACTGGCGTACTTCGGCTTCGGAGAGTCCTTCGCGGCTCTTGGGGTCCGGCTGGAGGGGGTGGCCGAGGAGGAGTGACTGTTCGGCGGTGAGGAAGCGGTCCCCGGCGACGGGGGCGGGCCCGGTGGGGCGTCGGCGCCGGTCGGCGATGAACTCGGCGGTGCGGCGCACCGAGTCGGCGACCCGGCCCACGAGGTCGGTGCCGCTGCGGCCGTCGCCCTCGCGGGCGAGCAGGGCGGCGAGGGTGACGGCGTCCACGGCCTGCGCGTGGGCGGGGGTGCCTTCGATGCGGGCGGGGGCAAAACGGTGCCAGCCCGCCGGGGACCAGTACCGGACGGGGACGAGCAGGGCGGCCCCGGACGCGGGGAGGGGGATGCGGAGCAGGGTTCCGGCGGGCCCGTCGGGGCGGCCGACACCCCTCTCGCGGACCCAGCACCGCAGGAGGTTCTCCACCGTCGCGGCCTCGGCGGCGATGGCCGGGTCGGCGTGGTCCAGCAGGTCGGGCAGCGCCGCCGGTTCGGGGCCGGCCGGTCCGGTGCCGCCCACCCGGGGGCGGAGGGTGCCGTCCTGCTGCCGGGGCACGGTTCCGGTGCCCGCCGGGGGGTGGGCCGGGCGTGCCTGCCCCGCCGAGGGGGCGGGTCCGGGCGAGGGGGCATGCCCCGGCGAGGGGGCGGGTCCCGGCGCAGGCACCGCTCCGGCGTGGGCGCGCCCGGGCCCGGCCTGCCGAGCCGGGTCCCCGGCCGGGTGCGCCGGGGCCGGGTCGGCCGCCGGGGGCTCTGCCCTGTGGGCCGGAACCGCCGCCGGGTCGGCCGCGGCCGGGTGAACCGGAGCCTCCGTCGGGGTGACCGGGGCTGCCGCCCAGCCGGCCAGGGCCCCTCCGGGGCCGACCGCGGGTCCGGCAGGGTCGGCCGGAGCCGGGTGGGCCGGAGCCGCCGCCGGGGTGGCCGGGGGTACTGCCCGGGGGGCCGGGGTCCCTGCCGGGCCGGCCGGGGGTACTGCCAGGGGGGCCGGGGTCGCTGCCGGGGTGGCCGGGGGCGCTACCCAGGGTGCCGGGTTCCCTGGCGGAACGGGCGGGGATGCTGCCCACGGGGCCGGGGTCCCTGCCGGGGCTGCGGCAGGGGCGGCCGGGTGCGCCGGGTTCCCTGGCGGAACGGGCGGGGATGCTGCCCACGGGGCCGGGGCCCCTGCCGGGGCTGCGGCAGGGGCGGCCGGGGGCGCCGGGGGGTGCGGCGGGTCGTCCGCCGTCCGGGGTGGTGGCCAGGCGGCCGGGGTGCCCGGCGGGCGGGTGGGGGCGGAGGGGGGCGCTTCGTCCGCCGGGGGCGGGGTGGCGGGGCGGGGGGCGGGGTCGGGCATCGGGGGTCCTTCGCGTGCGGTCAGTGGAGCCGGCGGGCGGCGGCGGGGACGGCGTCGGCCAGCCGGTCCAGGACGGCCGCGGCCTGTTCGTCGGTCAGGGTCAGCGGGGGCAGCAGCCGCACGACGCTGGAGTGGCGGCCCCCCAGCTCGACGATCAGCCCGCGGTCCAGGCACTCCTGGCGGACCTCGGCAGCGAGGGCGGGCGCCGCGGCGCCGGTGGCGGGGTCGACCAGTTCGAGGCCGATCATCAGGCCGCGGCCCCGGACGTCGCCGATGCAGGGCTGGTCCGCGGCCAGGCCGCGCAGTGCCGCCAGCATCCGTCCCCCCAGGACCGCCGCACGCTCGGCGAGGCCGTTGCGGCGGACGTAGGCGAGGGTGGCGGTGCCCGCGGCCATGGCGAGCTGGTTCCCGCGGAACGTTCCGGCATGGGCGCCGGGGGCCCAGACGTCCAGTCCGGCCCGGTAGACGATCACGGCGAGCGGCAGGCTGCCGCCGATGGCCTTGGACAGGACCATCACGTCGGGGACCACCCCCGCGTGGTCGACGCCCCAGAAGGCGCCGGTGCGGCCGACCCCGGTCTGCACCTCGTCCGCGATGAGCGGGATGCCGCGGGCCGCGGTGATCTCCCGCATCCGGCGCAGCCAGGCGTCCGGGGCGGGGTGGACCCCGCCCTCGCCCTGCACGGGCTCGACGATCATGGCGGCGGGTGCCGGCACTCCGCCCTTGGGGTCGTCAAGCAGGCTCTCCGTCCAGCGGGCGCCGAGCCGTGCCCCCTCGGCGCCGCCGACCCCGAAGGGGCAGCGGTGGTCCTGCGGGTAGGGCAGCCGGGTCACCCGTACGTCGACGGCGCCGCCCGAGGCCTCCAGCGCTCCGGCGGTCATGCCGTGGTAGGCGCCGGTGAAGGTGAGGAGCCCGCTGCGCCCGGTGGCGGTGCGGACCAGTTTCAGCGCGGCCTCGACGGCGTCGGTCCCGGCGGGGCCGCAGAACTGGATCCGGGCGTCGGCGGCGAGCTCGTCCGGCAGGTTCGCGAAGAGCTCGGTGGTGAAGGCGTCCTTGACCGGGGTGGCGAGGTCGAGGACGTGCAGGGGCGCCCCCGAGTCGAGGACGCCGCGGATGGCTTCGAGCACGACGGGGTGGTTGTGCCCGAGGGCGAGGGTGCCCGCGCCGGACAGGCAGTCGAGGTAGCGACGCCCGTCGGCGCCCTCGATCGTCAGCCCGCGGGCGCGCACCGGCACGATGGGCAGCGAGCGGGCGTAGGTCCGGGCCGCGGATTCGCGCAGCGCCTGCCGGCGCAGGATGCCCTCGGCGGAGGCGGGCCCGCGCCCGCCCTGCGGCGGGACCTGCGCCCCGGGCGACGCCTGCGCCGCGGCGTCCGCCGCGGTCTGCTGGGGGGTTTGCGCCGCGGCTGCGGTCGGCTCGGTCACGGCCACGACTGTCGGTCCTCCCGCACGGCTGCCCTTCCGGATCGCGCCTCGAACACGGGCGCTGCTGCACCATCCCCCGTACGTAGCAACGACGGTGGAGGCGCTCGATCACGGGTCGCCCGAAGATCCTTGCGGTCCCGGCCGGAATGTCTCCCCGAGGAACCGCCGACCCGGGGGCCGCCGTCCTAGGCCACGGCGGCATAGTGGGGTTGCGATCCACCCCGATCGACTCCGTCCAACACCTCGAATCTCCAGGGGGATTTACGACATGCGACCGAACCGACCGGTCACCGCGATACTCAGCGCGGCCGCGCTCGCGCTGACGGCCTCGGCCTGCGGACCCGACGGCGGTGAGGCCGGCGGCGACGCCAAGCCGACCGTGGCTGCGAGCCTGCCGTCCGGCGCGACGGACGGGATCCAGATCCCGGACGAGCTCAAGGACAAGCTCAAGCAGCACGGCTTCGACCTGGAGAAGTGGAGGGGGGGCGCCTGGAAGAACTGGAAGAAGGAGGACTGGCTCCGCGAGGCGGGCGACTACGTCAACCCGATCATCGACGGTCTGTGGGACCCGGACCGGATGCGTGACGCGGAGCAGCCGCAGCGCCCGGCCGTCGACCCGGACGCCGGCAAGGACCAGGGCGTCACCGATCCCACCCCGGCGCCCGTGGCGGCCACGCCGGCGGCTTCGCCGTACCACACGAGCGTTCCCGCGTCCGGCAAGGTCTTCTTCGACGGCCCCGAGGGCTCGATGGTCTGCTCGGCGACGGTCGTGAAGGACCCGGCCCACCCGGGCAAGTCCAACATGGTCTGGACTGCGGGCCATTGCGTGCACGCGGGCAAGGCCGGCGGCTGGTACCGCAACATCGCGTTCGTCCCGTCCTACAACAACGCCGGCAAGCCGGCGGCGGCCCTGAAGGGCGCGCCGCGCGAGCAGGTGGCCCCGTACGGCGTGTGGTGGAGCGACTGGGCGCAGACCTCCGACCAGTGGATCGCCACCGGCGGCCCGACGGGCGGCGCGGGTGCCCCGTACGACTTCGCGGTGCTCCACGTGACGCCGGAGAAGGGCGGCGGCAAGTCGCTGGAGGAGACGGTCGGTACGGCGCTGCCGGTGGAGTTCAACGCCCCGGCGGTGCCGAAGGTCGCGAGCATGACGGCGACGGGCTACCCGGCGGCGGCCCCGTTCGACGGGCAGAAGGCGTACCAGTGCACGGACAAGCCGGGCCGGCTGGCGCTGCGGCAGGCCGACCCGGTGATGTACCGCATCGGGTGCACCATGACGGGCGGTTCCTCCGGTGGCGGCTGGGTCGCCGCGGGTGCCGACGGCAAGCCGGCGCTGGTGTCGAACACCTCGATCGGTCCGGCGAAGGCCGGGTGGCTGGCCGGACCGAAGCTGGGTCCGGAGGCCAAGGGCATCTACGACGCGGTGAGCGCGAAGTTCAAGTAGCCCCGGCGGTCGACCACATGAGGGAGGGCCCCCGCTCGATCCGAGCGGGGGCCCTCCCTCGTGTACTGCTGCCTTGCTCGTGCCGTTACTGCTTGGCGGGCACGTACGGCGTCAGCTCGGCCGCCAGTTCCCGGTGGACCCGGGCCTTGAGCAGGGTGCCCTCCGGGGTGTGCTCCTCGGAGATCACCTCGCCCTCGGCGTGGGCCCGGGCGATCAGCCCGCCGCGGGTGTACGGCACGAGGGCCTCCACCTCGACCGCGGGCCGGGGCAGCTCACTGTCGATGAGCGCGAGGAGTTCCTCGATGCCCTGGCCGGTGCGGGCCGAGACGGCGATGGAGTGCCGCTCGATGCGCAGCAGCCGCTGCAGGACGAGCGGGTCGGCGGCGTCCGCCTTGTTGATCACCACGATCTCGGGCACGTCGACCGCGCCGACCTCGCGGATGACCTCGCGCACCGCCGCCAGCTGCTCCTCCGGTGCCGGGTGCGAGCCGTCCACGATGTGCAGGATGAGGTCGGAGTCGCCGACCTCCTCCATCGTGGAGCGGAACGCCTCGACGAGGTGGTGGGGCAGGTGCCGGACGAAGCCCACGGTGTCGGCCAGGGTGTAGACGCGGCCGGAGGGGGTTTCGGCCCGGCGCACGGTCGGGTCGAGGGTGGCGAACAGTGCGTTCTCCACCAGCACGCCCGCGCCCGTGAGGCGGTTGAGCAGGGAGGACTTGCCGGCGTTGGTGTAGCCGGCGATGGCGACCGAGGGGACCTTGTTGCGGCGGCGTTCCTGCCGCTTGATGTCCCGGCCGGTCTTCATCTCGGCGATCTCCCGGCGCATCTTGGCCATCTTCTCGCGGATGCGGCGCCGGTCGGTTTCGATCTTGGTCTCACCGGGGCCTCGGGTGGCCATGCCGCCACCGCCGCCGCCGCCCATCTGCCGGGAAAGCGACTGGCCCCAGCCGCGCAGGCGCGGCAGCATGTACTGCATCTGCGCGAGTGCGACCTGTGCCTTGCCCTCTCGGGACTTGGCGTGCTGGGCGAAGATGTCGAGGATGAGGGCGGTCCGGTCGACGACCTTGACCTTGACCACGTCCTCGAGCGCGATGAGCTGGCCGGGGCTGAGCTCGCCGTCGCAGACGACGGTGTCGGCCCCGCTCTCGAGCACGATGTCGCGCAGTTCGCGGGCCTTGCCGGAGCCGATGAAGGTGGCCGGGTCGGGCTTGTCGCGGCGCTGCATCACACCGTCGAGCACGAGGGCGCCCGCCGTCTCGGCGAGGGCCGCGAGCTCCGCGAGGGAGTTCTCGGCGTCGCTGACCGTGCCGGAGGTCCAGACACCGACGAGGACCACGCGCTCCAGGCGGAGCTGGCGGTACTCGACCTCGGTGACGTCCTCGAGTTCGGTGGAGAGACCGGCCACGCGGCGCAGTGCCGCGCGGTCGGAGCGGTCGAACTGGTCGCCGTCCCGCTCTCCGTCGACCTCGTGGCTCCAGGCGACGTCCTCTTCCATCAGGGCATCGGCCCGAAGGCTCTCGGTGAAGCTCTGCGCGTCCCGCACGTCCTGCGCGTCCCGCGGGTCCTGGGAAGGGGAAGAAGAGGAGGTCATTGGATCCTTACGTCGATTCGATGGTGTCGCGCCGGGCGGTCCCGGTCCGGCCGGTTCGGCCAGGGCCAAAGGTACCGCTGTGCGTGACATAACACTGTCACGTCCAACGCGTGGGCCGGTCCACTGATTCCCCGGAGCGCGATCCCCCGGGAGGTGGTCCCCCGGAGCGCCCCGTCGGCCTCGTTGATGGTGTCATGCCCGTTCCCCGCCCGTCATACCGTTTTCCGCCCCTACGGCTTCCGCGGGGCGGGGGAGGACGCGGCGGCCCGGGAGGGTGCCGGGGCGGCGGAGGAGGCCGGGGCGGCCCAGTCGGGGTGTCCCGGCATCGCCGGCGTGGTCTCCCCGTACAGCCACGGCCGCAGGAAGGCGGTCAGGTCGCGTCCGGCCTCCCGTGAGGCCAGCCGTACGAAGTCCTCCGTGCCCGCGGTCCCGTCCTTGTGCTCCGCCACCCAGCGCCGCTCGACCCGGTCGAAGGCGTCGGCGCCGATCTCCTGGCGCAGGGCGTAGAGGATCAGTGCGGCCCCGTCGTAGACGACGGGCCGGAACAGGCCGATCTTCTGCCCGGGGGCGGCCGCCTTGGGCGCGGCCGGCGGGCCGCCCTGGGCCCGCCACTGGTCGGAGCGCTGGTAGGCCTCGCGCATACGGCGCTCCAGGGGGTACTTCCCGAGCCCGTCCGCGTACAGGGCCTCGTACCAGGTGGCGTGTCCCTCGTTGAGCCACAGGTCGGACCAGGTCCGCGGGGTCACGCTGTCGCCGAACCACTGGTGGGCGAGCTCGTGGACCATGACGGACTCGACGTACCAGTCCGGGTAGCCGGCCGCCTCCCCGGCGAACAGGCCGTGCTCGAAGAGCGAGAGGGTCTGGGTCTCCAGCTCGAAGCCGGTCTTCGCCCGGGCGATCAGCACCCCGTAGTTCTCGAAGGGGTAGCGCCCGACGCGCTCCTCCATCCACGTGACGTGCCCGGCGGTCTTGGCCAGCCAGGGCTCCAGCCGTTCCCGGTCGGCGGCGGGCACCACGTCGCGCAGCGGCAGGCCGTGCGGTCCGGTGTGGTGGAGGACGGCGGAGCGCCCGATGGAGACCTGGGCCAGCTCGGTGGCCATGGGGTGCAGGGTCCTGTACGTCCACTCGGTGGCGCCGCCGGCGCGGGCGGCCGGGAGGGCGCCGGGCAGCCCGTTGGCGACGGCCCTGTACCCGTCGGGGGCGGTGATCCGGAAGGTGAAGAAGGCCTTGTCGGCGGGGTGGTCGTTGCAGGGGAAGACGCGGTGGGCGGCGTCGGCCTGGTTGGCCATGGCCAGGCCGTCCTCGGTGGTCACCCACCCGCCGTCCGAGGCCCTGCCGCGCGGGTCGCTGGTGTGCCGGACGGTGATGTGCAGCGCTGCGCCGGCGGGCACCGGGTGCGCGGGGGTCAGGACGAGGTCCTCCCCGGCGGCCTCGAAGCGGGCGGGCTGCCCGTTGACCTGGGCGGAGGCCACGGTGCCGTGGGTGAAGTCGAGGTTGACCCGCTCCAGCGGCTCCAGGCTGCGGGCTCGGATGGTGGTGACCGCGTCGAGCGGGCTGCGGTTGTCCTTGTACGTCAGGGACAGGTCGTAGGCGAGGACGTCGTAGCCGGGGTTGCCCAGCTCGGGGAAGAGCCGGTCGCCGATGCCCAGCGGCTTCGGCGGGGGCAGCACGGCGGCGACGAGCGTCAGGGAGGCCGCGGCGAGCAGGGAGGCGCGCAGGCGGGGGGAGGTGAGCTGCATCCACCATCGCTTACCAGCGCGTGTCGCGGGCCCGCGAGCGGCGCGCGACGACTCCACCCGAACGAGGCGCCCGGACGGGCACCGGACCCCGTGCGCCCCGGCGTACTCCCCCGGCGTGGAAACGTCCCCCGCCGTCTTCCGGCCCCCGCCCCCTCCGCCGCCCCGCTAGGCCCGGCTCACGTCGTAGACGCCGGGCACGTCCCGCATCGCCCGCATCAGCGCCGGCAGCACCGACGCGTCGGGCAGGTGCAGGGTGTAGCTGTGCCGGACCCGCTGTTCGACGGGCGGCTCGACGGTGGCGGAGACCACCTCGACCCCGAGCCGGGCGATGGCCTCGGTCAGGTCGGCCAGCAGGTGCGGGCGGCCGAACGATTCGGCGAGCAGGGTGACCCGGCAGTCCGCGGTGGCCCGCCAGTGCACGGCGACGGAGGTGCGGCCCAGGGAGCGCATCTGGGCCACGGCCGGGCAGTGGACGCGGTGGACGGTGACCGCGCCGCCGCGTACGAGGAACCCGGCGACGGCATCCGGCGGCACCGGGGTGCAGCATCCGGCGAGGCGCACGTGGGCGTGGGGCAGGTCGGCGACGGCGTTGCCCCCGCCGCCGCGCAGCCCCGGTACCGACAGCGGCGCCCGGGGCGCGGCGGTGGCGGGGCCGGGGCCGTCCGGGTGGCTCTGGAGCCAGCTGCTGATGGCGATCCGGGCGGCCGGGGTCCTGGCGTGCTCCAGCCAGTCGGCGGCGGGCCCGGAGGAGGCGTCCTGGGCGAGGAGCAGCTGGACGGTGTCCCCGTCGGAGAGCGGGGAGGAGAGGGAGGTGAGGCGCCCGTTGACGCGGGCGCCGATACAGCCGTGGGCCGCCTCGCCGTGCTGCGCGTAGGCGGCGTCGATGCAGCTGGCGCCGGCCGGCAGGCCCAGCGTCCCCCCGTCGGCGCGGAAGACGGTGATCTCCCGGTCCTGGGCCAGCTCGGCGCGCAGCACGCTCCAGAAGGTGTCCGGGTCGGGCGCGGACTGCTGCCAGTCGAGGAGCCGGGAGAGCCAGCCGGGGCGGGTGGGGTCGACGCGTTCCTCGTCGCAGTCGGCGGTCTCCCCCGTGGCGTACGGGTTGCCGAGGGCGACGACCCCGGCCTCGGCGACGCGGTGCATCTGGCGGGTGCGGACGATGACCTCGGCGACGTACCCCTCGGGCACGGCGACGGCGGTGTGCAGCGACTGGTAGAGGTTGAACTTGGGGACGGCGATGAAGTCCTTGAACTCCGAGACGACCGGGGTGAAGCAGGTGTGGAGTTCGCCGAGGACGCCGTAGCAGTCGGCGTTCTCGGCGACGAGGACGAGGATGCGGCCGAAGTCGGAGCCGCGCAGTTCGCCGCGCTGGCGGGAGATGCGGTGCAGGGATACGAAGTGCCGCGGCCTCACCTGGACCTCGGCGGCGATGCCGGCGTCGCGCAGGACGGCGCGTACGGACTCGGCGATGGCGGCGAGGGGGTCGTCGTCGCCTGCGCGGGCGGCGATGAGGGCGCGGGTGTGCTCGTACTCCTCGGGGTGCAGGATCGCGAAGACGAGGTCTTCGAGCTCGGTCTTGAGGGCCTGGACGCCGAGGCGTTCGGCGAGGGGGATCAGGACGTCGCGGGTGACCTTGGCGATGCGCGCCTGTTTCTCGGGGCGCATGACGCCGAGGGTGCGCATGTTGTGGAGCCGGTCGGCGAGTTTGATGGACATGACGCGGACGTCGTTGCCGGTGGCGACGAGCATCTTGCGGAAGGTCTCGGGTTCGGCGGCGGCCCCGTAGTCGATCTTCTCGACCTTGGTGACGCCGTCGACGATGAAGCAGACCTCGTCGCCGAACTCCTCCCGGACCTGTTCGAGCGTCACCTCGGTGTCCTCGACGGTGTCGTGGAGCAGAGAGGCAGTCAGGGTGGTGGTCTCGGCGCCGAGTTCGGCGAGGATGAGGGTGACGGCGAGGGGGTGGGTGATGTACGGCTCGCCGCTCTTGCGCATCTGGCCGCGGTGGGAGTGCTCCGCGAGCAGGTAGGCCTTCCGCAGGATGGACAGGTCGGCGTCCGGATGGTGGGCGCGGTGGGCTTCTGCTACGTGCCCGATGGCGTCCGGCAGGCGGTCGCGGGACGCGGGTCCGAGCAGGGCCGCGCGCCCCAGGCGGCGCAGATCGAGCCGGCTCCGGCCCCGTCTGCGCAGCTCAGGGCGCACATCGGCATGTGCTTCGGGGTTCGTGGCCTCTGCACTCATGGGCACCTCCGGCGGCTTCGACCGGCGGTGGCGGGCATGGGGTGAGCCCTCAGGGCCGGTGCCTGATGTTACCGACCCCACCACGTGGCGCAGTCCACCTCTCGCTCAGCGTGAAACGGATCACCCATGAGAGGGAATCTTCAGGCGAAAGCCGTTTCGGTGAGCCAGTCGGCCTCGAACTCACCGGAGGCCACGATGACGGCCGGCCCGGTCATGTCGACGCTCCCGTCGGGGTGTTCGGTGATGACGAGGGTGCCGCCGGGCAGGTCGACGGTGTACGAGACGGGCCGGCCGGTGGCCGCGGGGTCGGCCCCGTCGCGCCGGATGGCGGCGACGGCGACGGCGCAGGCGCCGGTGCCGCAGGAGCGGGTCTCGCCGGAGCCGCGCTCGTGGACGCGCATGGCGACGTGCCGGGGGCCGCGGTCGACGACGAACTCGACGTTGACCCCGGCCGGGTACGCGGACGCGGGGCTGAACGGCGGGGGGCTGTACAGGTCGCCGGCGTGGTCGAGGCTTTCGACGAACGCGACGGCGTGCGGGTTCCCCATGTTCACGTTCCGCGCGGGCCAGGAGCGCTCGCCGACGGAGACGGTGACCTCGCCCTCCGGGAGCAGGGCCCGGCCCATGGAGACGGTGACGTCCCCGCTCTTGTCGAGGTGGACCTGCTTGACGCCGCCCCGGGTGGCGACGGCGAGGTCGCCGGGCTCGGCGTGGCCGGCGTGCTGGAGGTAGCGGGCGAAGACGCGCACTCCGTTGCCGCACATCTCGGCGATGGAGCCGTCGCTGTTGCGGTAGTCCATGAACCACTCGGCCTCGTCGGCCATGTGCGCGGCCTCCGGGTGGGCCGCGGAGCGCACCACGTGCAGCACACCGTCGGCCCCGATGCCGGCCCGCCGGTCGCACAGGGCGGCGACGGCGGTCGCGGGCAGCTCGATGGCGTTGTCGGGGTCCGGGACGATCACGAAGTCGTTCTCGGTCCCGTGGCCCTTGAGGAAGGAGAGGGTGGTGTGCGTCACGCGCCCATGGTACCGAGCGGCTCGGGGCCGCGGCCTGCGGGATCAGCATGCGGTCAGGCCGCCGCGGGGGCGGTGTCGTGGCCGGTCGGCGCGGTCAGCGCAGCCGGGCCACCCGGTAGACGGCGAGTGCCACGACGGCCAGCGCGACCAGCGTGTACAGCGCGGCCATCCGCCAGTCGGGGCGGCGGCCGCTGCCGCGCGGCGGCAGCCCGGGCCAGGTGTAGCCGACGCGGCGCGCGGCCATCATGCCCCAGCCGCCCGCGCAGGAGCTGATGAGGAAGCCGAGCATGGCGACGACCGCGCCGCCGTCGCCGAACTCGAAGGCGAGGGGGAAGGCGAACATCAGGGAGCCGGCGGCGGCCAGCAGCACGATGGGGGCGATCTGCCAGATGCGCAGGCGGCGCTGCGGGCGCAGCTCGACCTCGAACTCGGGCCCGGCGGCTTCCGTGCCCGGCTCCGGCGCGTCGGGGCCGTCGGTGGTCAGGCGCGCCGGTTCGGCGGGCAGGCCGAGCCCGTCGGGGCCGGTGTCGGGTCCCGCCGCGATGGCGGGGCCGCGGCCGGAGGGCGCCGGGGCGTCCGGCATGCCGGGGCCGGCGGACGTGCCAGGATCGCCGGGTTCTCCGGGCCCGTTGTGAAGCATCGGGTCCGCTTCCTGCCTGGTGTCGTCCCGCCCGGTGTCACGAGGGCCGGCCTCCATAGCCACGCGCCCTCCCCACTCGGACTTCGTACGCCACTGTTCAGAAGTTTGATGATGGCACGGACCCGGCCCCGCGACGGGCACACGGGGCTTCCCGATGCCATCACGTGATCAGGCTGTGACCGCTCGTTCGACCAACGACTGCGCGAGTCCGGGGAGTTCCCCCCGGTCGGCGGCGGCTCCGCTGAGCCAGTGCACGCGGGGGTCGCGGCGGAACCAGGAGTCCTGGCGGCGGGCGAAGCGCTTGGTGGCCCGCACGGTCTCGGCCCTGGCCTCGTCCTCGGTGCACTCCCCCGCGAGGGCGGCCAGTACCTGCTGGTAGCCGAGTGCGCGGGAGGCGGTGACGCCCTCGCGCAGGCCCTGCGCCTCCAGGGCGCGGACCTCCTCGACCAGCCCGTCCTCCCACATGCGGTCCACGCGGCGCGCGATCCGCTCGTCGAGCTCGGGCCGGGCCACGTCGACGCCGATCTGGACGGTGTCGTAGACGGACTCGTGGCCGGGCAGGTTGGCGGTGAAGGGCTTGCCGGTGATCTCGATGACCTCCAGGGCCCGGACGATGCGACGGCCGTTGCTGGGCAGGATCGCGGCGGCCGCGGCCGGGTCGGCGGCGGCCAGGCGGGCGTGCAGGGCGCCGGGGCCGCGCAGGGTGGCCTCCTCCTCCAGCCGGGCCCGCACCTCGGGGTCGGTACCGGGGAACTCCATGGCGTCGAGCGCGCCGCGCACGTAGAGGCCGGATCCGCCGACGAGGACCGGGGTGCGGCCCTGCGCGAGCAGCGCGTCGATCTCGGCGCGGGCCAGGCGCTGGTACTCGGCGACGCTCGCGGTCTCGGTGACGTCCCAGATGTCGAGGAGGTGGTGCGGGACTCCGCCGCGCTCCTCGGTCGTCAGCTTGGCGGTGCCGATGTCCATCCCCCGGTACAGCTGCATGGAGTCGGCGTTGACGACCTCGCCGTCGAAGTGGCGGGCCAGGGCGACGCCCAGGTCGGACTTTCCGGCCGCGGTGGGACCGACGACGGCGATGACCCGCGGGGCGGGGGCTGCATTCCTCACCGACACAGTCTCGCAGCCCCCGGTCAAGACACCGTCATGTACCCGATCGGGTGAGGTGACGGGGTGGGGTCGGCGTCGTTGCCCTGAAGAGGTTCCGGCCCGGCGCGCGTCTGGCGCGCATCGGGTGGAGGCGCGTCCGGCCAGGGCGGAACTTCACCCGCACGAGTAACGTTATGGGAGTAGACATGGGCGTTTTTGACCGGATTTTTCGCCGCAAGGCCGAGGTAGCGACCGAACAGGCCGCCGCCGAGACCGCGACGGCGGAGACGCTGGAGACGGAGACCGACTCGGCCGCGCAGGCCGAGGAGGCCGGCGAAGCCGGGACGGCGGCGGCCGGGGCCCCCGCGGCGGAGGCCGTGGAGATCCCCAAGCAGCAGTCGGCGGAGGCGGCCGCGGACAGCGAGACCGGTGAGGGCGCCCGTACCTAGTCACGCCACTGGAAGGTGCCCCATGGGGTTCATGGACAATCTGAAGGCCAAGCTCGCTCCCGCGAAGGAGAAGGTCGGCGGCCTCGCGCAGCAGCACGAGGGCAGGATCGGCGAGGGCCTCGACAAGGTCGCCAAGGTCGTGGACTCCAAGACCCATGGCAAGTACAGCGAGCGGATCACCACCGGCACGGACAAGGCGAAGGGCGCCCTGGGCAAGATCGCCCACAAGGACACCCCCGGCGGGACGACGCCGCCGGCCGCGACCTGACCCTGAGGCGTCACCGCGCGGGGCGCGGGACCGGACGGTCCCGCGCCCCTTCGCCGTGTGCGCGTAGGGGCACCCCCGCCACGGCTCGCTAGGACCAGGCGGCGACGAAGTACCCGACCCCGTACGGGGCGTCCTCGTACAGCAGCCGGCCGTCCAGGCCCGCGCCTTCCGCGGCCCCGGCGAGCACCTGCCAGGGAGCCCGCCCGGCGGCCAGCAGCTCGGCGGCCAGTACGGGGTCCAGCGCGGCCAGCGCCCCGGTGTCGGCCGCGCCCAGGGCCCGTCCGGCGGCGGCGTCGAAGGCGGCGGCCCGCTCGTCCAGGTAGCCGGGGGCCTTCAGGGTCCGGCAGGCGCTGCCGTCGCCCATGACGAGCAGCGCGACGCGTTCCGCCCGCGCGGCGGTCTCCCGGCCGGCCAGCAGGCACCGCTCGGTCTCCAGCGGCTCGGCCACCGCGAGCCCCTCGACGGGGGCGGCGCCCCACCGGGCCCGGTCCAGCAGCCAGGCGCCCACCGCCAGGGAGGCGGGCAGCGGCCGCGGCACCTCCTCGCCGTCCCCGA
Organism: Streptomyces sp. NPDC034085; assembly: GCF_055575555.1. Lineage (NCBI taxonomy): Bacteria > Bacillati > Actinomycetota > Actinomycetes > Kitasatosporales > Streptomycetaceae > Streptomyces > Streptomyces sp. NPDC034085. The sequence goes on from NZ_JBVISL010000007.1 coordinate 337,736, forward strand.
GCCGGACCTCGGTGGCGGCCCCGAAGCCGTGGAAGCTCCCGCGGGAGCCCGGCGGGTAGGTGCCCTGCCGGCCGGCGTCGCCGGACCCGACCACGACGAGCAGGTCCGGGCGGGCGGCGGCGAGCACGGCCAGCGCGTCGGAGCAGGCGGTGCGGGCGGCGTCGAGTTCGGCGGCGGCGCCCGCGGCGACCTCCGGCACGAGGAGCGGCGGGGCGGGGCAGACGGCGGCGGCTACGAGCATGATCCGCAGCCTAGCCGCCCCCGGTGGCCCGCGGTCAGTCGATCGCGCAGCCCGAGGCGGCCACCGGCAGCGGCGCCGGGACGCCGAGGGTGGGGATGCCGAGCATGACGCCCGGCGGCTGGGCCGGGGCGGCGTTGCGCTTCTCCCAGGCGTCGCCGGCCCGGGTGCGGCGTACGGCCTGCGTGGGGCCCTCGGCCAGCAGGTGGTGCGGGGCCGCGTAGGTGATCTCGACGGTCACCACGTCGCCGGGACGGACGTCCTCGTCGGGCTTGGTGAAGTGCACGAGGCGGTTGTCGGGGGCGCGGCCGGACAGGCGGGCGGTGGCGCCGTCCTTGCGGCCCTCGCCCTCGGCGACCATCACCTCCAGGGTGCGGCCGACCTGCTTCTTGTTCTCCTCCCAGGAGATCTCCTCCTGGAGGGCTACCAGGCGCATGTAGCGGTCCTGGACGACCTCCTTGGGGATCTGCCCGTCCATCTCCGCGGCCGGGGTGCCGGGGCGCTTGGAGTACTGGAAGGTGAAGGCGTTGGCGAAGCGGGCCTCGCGCACCACGTGCATCGTCTGCTGGAAGTCCTCCTCCGTCTCGCCGGGGAAGCCCACGATGATGTCGGTGGAGATCGCGGCGTGCGGGATCGCGGCGCGGACCTTCTCGATGATGCCGAGGAACCGGTCCTGCCGGTAGGAGCGGCGCATCGCCTTCAGGATCGGGTCCGAACCGGACTGCAGCGGCATGTGCAGCTGGGGCATCACGTTCGGGGTCTCGGCCATGGCGGCGATCACGTCGTCGGTGAAGTCGCGGGGGTGCGGGGAGGTGAAGCGGACCCGCTCCAGGCCCTCGATCCCGCCGCAGGCGCGCAGCAGCTTGCTGAAGGCCTCGCGGTCGCCCAGGTCCGAGCCGTAGGCGTTGACGTTCTGGCCGAGCAGGGTGATCTCCGAGACGCCCTCGGCGACCAGGGCCTCCACCTCGGCGAGGATGTCGCCGGGGCGGCGGTCCTCCTCCTTGCCGCGCAGCGCCGGGACGATGCAGAAGGTGCAGGTGTTGTTGCAGCCGACGGAGATCGAGACCCAGGCGGCGTACGCGGACTCGCGGCGGGTCGGCAGCGTGGAGGGGAAGGCCTCCAGCGACTCGGCGATCTCGATCTGGGCCTCCTCCTGGACGCGGGCGCGCTCCAGGAGGACGGGCAGCTTGCCGATGTTGTGCGTGCCGAAGACGACGTCGACCCAGGGCGCCTTCTTGACGATGGTGTCGCGGTCCTTCTGGGCCAGGCAGCCGCCGACGGCGATCTGCATGCCGGGGCGCTTCGTCTTCATCGGGGCGAGCCGGCCGAGGTTGCCGTACAGCTTGTTGTCGGCGTTCTCGCGGACGGCGCAGGTGTTGAACACGACGACGTCGGCGTCGCCGTCGGAGCCCTCGGGCGCGCGGACGTAGCCCGCGTCCTCCAGCAGACCGGAGAGCCGCTCGGAGTCGTGCACGTTCATCTGGCACCCGTAGGTGCGCACCTCGTAGCTCCTTGGAACGGCTACCTCGTGCTCGTGCATCTCGTCCACTGCTCCACCCTGGCCTGCGCTGCTCATGCAACAAGGGTAAGGGTGCTCTCCGGGGCGTTCCGTCGCGCGGCCGGATCAGGACCGGGGCACATGAGGAGGTGCGTCTGCGTGCCCTTCCGGGCGGCCCCGCCGCGACCTGCGTTCTTGCGGTGGGCGACCAGTGTGTAGACGCCTTCCGTGAGGAGCCGGCGACGGCAGTCCTTTGGGGTCCGCTGCCGGGCTCCGGTCGCTGTTGCTGGTCATGCCACGAGGGTGGGCGGTACCGGAGAGCCCTCCGGTCCCCCGTGCAGCCTGCCCGCCGGGAGGCGGCGGCCGAAGAGCACGAGCAGCAGGTCCTGCGCCTGGCCGTGGACCGGGGTGCCGTTGCCGTAGGACCAGTCGAGGTCGTCGGCGTGGAGCCGGACGCCGGTCAGGTCCGCGCCGAAGAAGCGCAGGCCGCGCGGGGTGACGGCGTCCAGCAGGGGGCGCAGCCGGTCCTCGGGGACGCGTCGCGGGTGGCCGAGGGCGACGGTGATGTCGAGGCCGTGCACGACGTCGTGGCCGAGCCCCGCGGTGGGACCGCCCGCCGGGGGCTTCCAGGAGTGGTGGGCGTTCTCCCGCAGCAGGGCGGCGAGTTCGTTCGGGGTGAAGGCGGCGGCGTCGCGGCGGGCGGCGCGGTCGGTCATCCGGTGCAGGTTCCCGCGGTTCCTGAGCAGCTGGGCGGCGAAGCCGGCCAGGGAGGTGCGGAAGCCGAGGGACATGTGGGCGGCCACCTCGCGGACGCTCCAGCCGGCGCAGAGCGAGGGGGCGTCCCACTGGGCGGGGGTGAGGGAGTCGAGTACGTCGGCCAGCTCGCGGCGCTCGGCGGCGGTGGCGGCGGCCAGGGGCGTGAGGGCGGTTCGGCTCATGCACCCAGCGTCCGGGGACCGCGGGCATAAGTCCAAGAGCGGGACCTTCTGCGATCTAGAATCCGCGGTTATGGAGCTGGCCCAGTTGCGGTACCTCGTGGCGGTGGTGGAGGAGGGCGGGTTCACCCGGGCCGCGGAGCGGCTGCACGTGTCCCAGCCGGGCGTGAGCGCGCAGGTCAAGCAGCTGGAGCGGGAGCTGGGGCAGCGGCTGCTGGACCGCTCGGGGCGGCGGGTCGCGCCGACGGAGGCGGGCGAGGCGGTCCTCGCGTACGCGCGGGCCGCGCTGGCGGCGGTGGAGGGCGTGCGGCGGACCGCCGACGAGTTCTCCGGACTGCTGCGGGGGCGGGTCGCCCTCGGGCTGATCCCGGGGGCGGCGTCGGCGGCGGTGGGCGCGGTGGACGTGGTGGGGCTGCTCGGGGACTTCCACGACGCCCACCCCCAGGTGGAGATCTCGCTCACCGAGGACACCTCGGAGCGGATGCTGGCGGCGCTGCGGCGCGGGGAGCTGGACCTGGCGGTGGTCGGGCTGGGCGGCGAGCCGCCCGCGGGGGTCGGCGTACGGGTGGTGCTGGACGAACCCCTCGTCGCGGCGGTCCGCGCCGACGACCCCCTCGTGCGGTCCGCGGTGGACGGCCGGATCCCGCTGGCCGCGCTGCGCGGGCGGGCGCTGATCGCCCTGCCGCGCGGGACGGGGCTGCGGGGGGTGCTGGAGCGGGCCTGCGCGGAGGCCGGTTTCGCGCCCCGGGTGGACTTCGAGGCGGCCGCGCCGGGGGTGCTGGCCCGGCTGGCTGCGCGGGGGCTGGGGGTGGCGGTGGTCCCGGCCGGCGCGGAGTCGGCGGGCGGGCCCGGGCTGCGGGCGCTGCGGATCACCGGCCCGGAGCTGAGCGGGCGGGTCGCGCTGGCCTGGCGCACCGACGCCCCGCCCACCCCGGCGGCCCGCCGCCTCCTGACCCGCTTCCACGCGGCCCTGGCCCCCCCCGGGGGGGGCGGGCCGTAGGGGGTGACGACGGGCCCCCTGCCGGTGCGTGACCCGCTTCACCCGGCCCTGGCCCCCGCGGGGGGCGGCGGGGCGTAGGGGGTGACGACCCGGTGCCGGCCGGGGCTGTGGCGGCGGGCCGTGACAGGGGCGGGGGGCGGGTGGGAGGATCCCGGCATGCCCCTCGTACCCCCTCGTCTCAGCCGGCGCCGCCTCATGCTGGGCCTGGCCGCCGTGCTGGTCGTGCTCGGCGGGCTGCTGTGGTGGCCCAAGCCCTTCGGGGAGCCCGGGCTCAAGGGTGAGCTGACCTTCAGCACGGGGGTGCGTACCGGCGTCTACCACCGCTACGGCCAGCTGCTGGAGCAGGCCCTCGCCCAGGACATGCCCGAGGTGAAGGTCCGCCTGGAGACCAGCGAGGGCTCACAGCAGAACCTCCAGCGGGTCGCCGCCGGGGTGGCGGACTTCACGGTGGCGACGGCGGACGCGGTCGGCAAGTACCGGGCCGACGGGAAGCCGGGCGCCGACCGGCTGCGCGGCTGCGCGCGGCTCTACGACGACTACGTCCAGCTGGTGGTGCCCGCCGGGTCGCCGGTGCAGTCGGCCCGGGACCTGCGGGGCAAGCGGGTCGCGGTCGGCCAGGACGGCTCCGGGGTCCGGCTGGTCTCCGACCGGCTGCTGACGGCGGCCAAGCTGAACCCGCGCACGGACATCACCGCCGTCGCGATCGGCATCGACACCATGCCCGCGGAGCTGGAGGCGGGCCGGATCGACGCCTTCTTCTGGTCCGGCGGGCTCCCGACCAACGCCGTGCGCGAGCTGTCGGAGCGCTTCGACATCCGGCTGGTCCAGCTGGGCGACCTGGTCGAGCCCCTCCAGGCCAACGGCAGCCCGGCGCGGTACTACCGCCCGGCGGTGATGCCGCAGGACGCGTACGCGCGGGCCCGCAACACCTCGGCGGTGGCCACCCTCGCCGTTCCGAACCTGCTCGTGACCCGCGAGGACACCGGCGCGGAGCTGACGGAGCAGTTCACCCGGACGGTGATCGCGAGCCGCGACCGGATCGGGCACCAGGTGCACGCGGCGCAGCTGGTGGACCTGCGGACGGCGATCTACACGGACCCGCTGGACCTGCACGAGGGGGCCCGGCGGTACTACCGCTCGGTCAAGCCGTAGCGGGGCCGCCGTTCCCGGCGGGCAGCAGCATCATCGCGGCGGCGGCCGCGCCGATCAGCCCGGCGTGGGTGCCGAGGGCGGCCGGGACGACCCGGAGGTCCCTGACGAAGGACAGGGCCGCGTACGCGTCCAGGTGCCGCCGGATCGGCTCGAAGAGGATGTCCCCGCTCGCGGCGACCCCGCCCCCGATGACCGCGATGTCGGTCTCCACGAGGGTGGCGGTGCCCGCGATGGCCGCGGCCAGGGCGCGCCCGGCGCGGTCGAAGGCGGCCAGGGCCACCGGGTCGCCGGCTTCGGCGGAGGCGGCGACGCCCGCGGCCGTGGGGTCGGGGCCGGTCCAGCCCTGGGCGAGGGCCCAGCGGGCGATGGCGGTGCCCGACGCGAGGGACTCGACGCATCCGTGGCCTCCGCAGACGCACCGCTCGCCGTCGAACGCGACGCTGATGTGGCCGATGTGACCGGCGTTGCCGGTGGGGCCGGGGTGCAGCTGGTTGTTCAGGATCAGACCGCCCCCGACCCCCGTGGAAACCACCATGCACAGGGCGTTGGCGTGCCCCTGGGCGGCTCCCAGCCAGTGCTCGGCGGCGGTCATGGCCACGCCGTCGCCGGCCAGGACGGTCGGGATCCGGGCTCCCCGGGCGCTCAGCTCGGCGGCGACCCGCTCCTGGACGGGGTAGTCGCGCCAGGCCCCGATGTTGACCGGGCTGACGGTGCCCCGGGAGGTGTCCACCGGGCCCGCGCTGCCGATGCCGCACCGGACGGCCTGCTCCCACTGGGGGGCCCGCGCCAGTTCGGCGACGACCTCGCGGACCGCCGCCATGACCCCGTCGGCGTCCGTCCCGCGCGGGGTCGGGCGCCGGGTCACCGCGGTCATCGCGCCGTCGGGGTGGACCAGCGCCCCGGCGATCTTCGTGCCGCCGATGTCGATCGCCACGGTCAGGCCGGCGACGGCTGCCGCCGCGGCGGTGCGCGGCGTGGGGAGGGCTGAGGCGGGGGTCGTCACGGTGGCGCTCCTGCGAAGGGGTCGGTTTTCAGTATGCGGCCGGCGGCGGGGCGGTACTCCCGCGGGGTTCCGGCCGGGCGGCGCCGGCACACCCGCCGCAGAAGGCGCGGACACCCCCGAGGCCGGACCGTACGGGATCGCGTCGCTCTCCGGCGGTCCGCTCCCGCGGCCGGCCGTGGCCGCCGCCCGCCCCCTCTGCTGCCCGGGCCGGGCCGCCCGCGTACCACCGCGGTGGAAATCCGGCCGCCCCGCCGCGGGCCCTGTTGACTCCGCCGCGCCCGGCCCGGCAGGTTGACCGGCGTCCGGCGCCTTCCCCACCTCCCCGGGACCCTCCATGCAGCGCGCCCCCCGCACCCTGCGCTTCGGCGTCAACTACACCCCGTCACGGGGCTGGTTCCACCACTGGCTCGACTTCGACCTCGGCGAGGCCGGGGCCGATCTCGACTCGATCGCCGCGCTCGGCCTGGACCACGTACGGGTGTTCCCGCTGTGGCCGCTCTTCCAGCCCAACCGCACGCTGATCCGGCCGCGCGCCGTCGAGCAGCTCGTCTCGCTCGCCGACGCGGCCGCCGCGCGCGGCCTGGACGTCGTCGTGGACGGCCTCCAGGGGCACCTGTCGAGCTTCGACTTCCTGCCCGCCTGGACCCGCACCTGGCACCGGCGGAACCTCTTCACCGACCCGGAGGTGGTGGCCGGGCAGGAGGAGTACCTGCGCACCCTCGCCGCCGCCCTCGCCGACCGGCCGAACTTCCTGGGGATGACCGTCGGCAACGAGGTCGACCAGTTCTCCGGCCCCCCGCACCCCGACCCGGACCGCATCACCCCCGAGCAGGCCGGCCACTGGCTGGAGCGGATGCTCGCCGCCTGCGAGCGGGGCGCACCGGGGCGCCTGCACGTGCACGCCGCGTACGACGCCGCCTGGTACCGGGACGGGCACCCGTTCACCCCGGCCCATGCGGCCCGGCTGGGCGCGGCCACCGTCCTGCACTCGTGGGTGTTCAACGGCACCGCGCAGCGCCACGGGCCCACCGGGACGGCGACCGAGCAGCACGCCGCGTACCTGATCGAGCTGTCCAAGGCCTGGGCGCCGGATCCGCGGCGGCCGGTCTGGCTCCAGGAGATCGGGGCGCCGGCGCCGCTGATCGCGCCGGAGCGGGCCGCGCGGTTCACGGGGGCGACGCTGGCGGCCGCGCTCGACTGCCCCGGCCTGTGGGGGGTGACGTGGTGGTGCTCGCACGACGTGTCCCGGGAGCTCGCGGACTTCCCGGAGCTGGAGTACGGCCTCGGCCTGCTCACCAACGACCGCCGCACCAAGCCCGCCGGGACCGTCCTGGCCCGCGTCGCGGCGGCGTGGCGCGACCGCGAGCACCGCCCGCCCGTACGGTCCAGCGCGCTCGTGCTGGACGAGGCCCAGGGCCGCTCGGCATGCGCCCCGGGCGGCACCTTCTTCGAGGCCTGGGCCTCCCTGACGGCCCAGGGCGCCCGCCCGGCGGTGATCCTCGCGGACCACGCCGAGGACGCGGCGCGGCTGTCGGCGCGGGGGATCACGGAGGTCCTCCGCGTCCAGGACGTCCGGTAACACCGGCGCAGCCGCCCTCCGGCACCGCCTCCGGCGCCCGCGGCAGGCGTCCACCGCACGCGCGCCACCGCACCCGCCGACCGCGCCGCCCACCGAGCCCGCCCACCGAGCCCCGTGCAGCAGCGCCGCCCCCGTTCCACGCCCGAGCCCCCCCGTACGGTTCCCGTCCGACCCGCCACCCGAGGAGCCCCGATGCCCGAGACCGGCGATGGCCCCGATCCCCGTACCCCCGACGCCCGTTCACGCCCCTCCCGGCGCACCGTCCTGGCCCTGGCCGCCGCCGGGGCGGGGGCGGCCGCCGCGCTGCCCGCGGCCACCCCCGCGCGGGCCGCCGCCCCCGCCGCACCCCCGGCCGGCCTGGCGCCGTACGCCTCCTACTGGTTCCCCGACTCGCTCCCCGAGGGCGCCCCCGGCCCGGGCGTCGTCTGGCGCTCGCTCAGGCACTGGACGCCCGAGTCTGACCCGGACCTCGCCCACAACACGGCGACCGTGCCGCTCGCCCCGCGTTTCACCCCGGTGCCGGTGACCCGGGAAGCCCGCGCGGGCCAGGCCCGGATCGCCGCGCTCGTCTCCTTCGGGCCGACCTCCCGCAACCCGTCCCAGGGTTCCGCGGGCGCCGACCACTACGCGCTGACTCACTGGGCGTACCTCGACGAGCTGGTGTTCTGGGGCGGCTCGGCCGCGGAGGGCATCGTGCTGGCCCCGAACGCGCCCGTGGTCGACGCCGCCCACCGCAACGGCGTCCGGGTGCTGGGCAACGTGTTCCTGCCGCCCGTCGCCTACGGCGGCGACCTCCAATGGACGCGGGACCTGGTGCGCCAGGAGGCCGGCGGCCGGTTCCCGGTCGCGGAGCAGCTGGTCCGGGTGGCGCTGGCGTACGGCTTCGACGGCTGGTTCGTCAACGCCGAGACGGACGGCGGCGACAGCGCCCTCGCCACCCGGATGCGGGCGTTCCTGCGGGCGCTGCGGGCGGCGGGCGCACCGCACGGGCTGCGCATCACCTGGTACGACGCCATGAACTGCACGGGGAGGGTCGGCTGGCAGGGCGCCCTGAACGCGCTCAACCAGGAGTTCTTCGAGGACCGTTCGGGCCGGGTCGCCGACACCGTGTTCGTGGACTTCCGCTGGACGGCGGACACGCTCGCCGACTCCGGCGCCCTCGCCGACCGCCTCGGCCGCAGCCGCCACGAGCTGTGGGCGGCGGTGGACGTGGAGGCCAAGGGCTGGGACTCGGAGGTGCGTTGGGACGCGATCGTGCCGCGCGGGCGCGACCACGTCGTCAGCCTCGGCCTCTACCGGCCGGAGTGGACCCGCAACCACCTGGAGGACCGCTCCCCCGGGGCCTTCCACCGCGCCGACGACCGGTTCTGGACGGGCGCCTCCCTGGACCCGGCCCGTCCCGGGCCACCCGGGCCCGGCTGGCGGGCCCCGGCCGCGTTCACGGCCGACCGCTCCACCGTCACCGGGCTCCCCTTCGGCTGCTCCTTCAACACCGGGCACGGGCTGCGCTGGTACGAGGGGGGTGCGGTCACCTCCGAGGAGCCCTGGAACCACCTCGCGCTCCAGGACCGGCTTCCGGGGCGGCGCTGGGTGGTGGACACCGCCGGGGCGCGCCCCGCGGTGACCCTGGACTTCGAGGACGCCTGGCGCGGGGGTTCCAGCCTGCTGGTGGCGGGCGCCCTGACCGCGCCCGCCGCCGTCGGCCTGCACGCGACGCGGCTGCCGCTGACCGGCGGGGCCGTCGCGGAGCTGGTCCACGCGAGCGGTGCGGGGCCGGTCGACGTCGAGCTGGGCGTCGCCGTCCGCGAGCCGGCCGCCCCCGGCGCGCCGGTGCCGTACACCTGGCTGGCGGCCGGGACGGCGGGCGCCGGCCGGGGCTGGCGGACCTCCCGCGTCCCCCTCGCGCCGCTGGCCGGGAGGACCGCGTACGCCCTTGCCGTACGGATCACCGCGCGCGGGAAGGCGGCGGTGTCCTGGCGGCTCGGGGCCCTGACGGTACGCGACACCACCGCCCGGCGGCCCCCGGCCCGGCCCGCGCACCTGGGGGTGGAGGCCTGCGCCCGGCAGGGCGACGGGGTCGAACTGCGCCTGCGCTGGGCCCGGGCAGCCGGGCCGGTCCGGCACTACGAGCTGTACCGCCGCCTCCCCGACGGCACCCGCCGCTTCCTGGCCGGCACCTGCGCCGCCGCCCTCCACGTGCCCTCCGTCACCCGCGCCGGCGGGGAGCGCGCGGCGCTCTTCGAGCTGCGGACGGTGGACGAGACGTACGCCGTCTCGGCGCCGGCCCGAACCTACTTGCCCTGGGTTTAGGCGCCGTGGGGGTCGGTGCGGGGTACCGACACGGTCACCCGCAGCCCGTGCGGCGGGTTCGTCTCGTAGGAGAGGGATCCGCCGCCCGAGGCGAGCAGGGCGCGGGAGATGGACAGGCCCAGGCCGGAGCCCTTCACGTTCTGGTGGCGGCCGCTGCGCCAGAAGCGGTCGCCGACGCGCAGCAGTTCCTCTTCCGTCAGGCCGGGCCCCCGGTCGGCGACGACGACGAGCGCGCTGCGTCCCTCGGCGGAGACGGAGACCACGACCTCCTCGCCGGCGGGGGTGAACTTCAGGGCGTTGTCGATCACCGCGTCGAGCGCGCTGGACAGGGCGATGGGGTCGGCCCAGCCGGTGACGGCGGAGCGGCCCGCCTCGGTGAGCCGTACGCCCTTCTCCTCGGCGTAGGACCGCCAGGCGGCGACCCGTTCGGCGGCGAGCTCCCCGATGTCGGTGAGGCTGATCTCGGCGGAGGCGTGCTCGGCCAGCGCCAGGTCCAGCAGGTCGTCGAGGACCTGGGCGAGGCGTTTGCCCTCGGTGCGCACGGAGGCGATCTCCTCGTTCCCCTCGGGGAGTTCGAGGGCGAGGAGTTCGATGCGCAGGAGCAGCGCGGCGAGCGGATTGCGCAGTTGGTGGGAGGCGTCCGCGACGAACGCCCGCTGCTGCTCCAGGACCTCTTCGACGTTGTCGGCCATCTCGTTGAACGAGCGGGCCAGGCGTCTGAGTTCCGGCGGGCCGCCCGCCGCGGCGACGCGGGAGTTCATCCGGCCGGTGGCGATGCCGTGGGCGGCGGCGTCCAGGGTGCGGACGGGCTTGAGCACCCAGCTGGTCAGGCGCAGGGCGGCGCCGAAGGCGAGCAGCATGGCGGCGGCGAGACCGGCGGCGATGACGAGCCAGCCGCGCAGGATCCGGCCGCGCATCTGGTCGGTGGGTGATTCGGTGGCGACGACGGCGACCACGTCCCCGTCGAGGACGACCGGGGAGACGACGAGGAGTTTGCCGCTGGTCTGCCAGGGCCAGACCTGGCCGGGGTCGTGGCTGCGCCGGCCGGCGAGGGCCTCGTCGAAAGCCCGCCGGCCCTCCCCGGACTCCGGCAGCTGCCACCAGCCGGGGGCCCGCACCATGGCGTTGTCGTCGCGGTAGAAGATGCCGGCGCGGATGCCGTACAGCTCCTGGTAGCGGGCGAGTTCGAGCTGGAGGGTCTCGCGGCGCTCGTCGGCGCCGGTGTCTCCGGAGCCTTCGGCGTCGATGACGAACTGGGCGAGGGCGGCGAAGCGGGCGCTGTCGTCGATGCGGTCGACCACCACCCGCTGCTGCTGGGCGGCGGCGAGGCTGACGGCGAGCGGGAGGCCGAGCGCGATCAGCACGCCCGCCATCAGGACGACCAGGAGCGGGAGGAGCCGGGTGCGCACGGCGGGGTCCCGCTAGGGGGCGGGCGGGGTGACGAGCCGGTAGCCCACCCCGCGGACGGTCTCGATGAGCGCGGGCATGCCCAGCTTGGAGCGCAGCGAGGCGACGTGGACCTCGAGGGTGCGGCCGGTGCCCTCCCAGCTGGTGCGCCACACCTCGCTGATGATCTGCTCGCGGCGGAAGACCACGCCGGGCCGCTGGGCGAGCAGGGCCAGCAGGTCGAACTCCTTGCGGGTCAGCGGTACGTCGGCGCCGTCCACGGTGACGCGGCGGGTGGGCAGCTCGATGCCGACGGGGCCGAGCCGGACCATGCCGGGGGCGCTCGCGGGGGCGGCGGCGGCTTCCTCGGAGGCACCGGTGCGCCGGGCGACGGCGTGGATGCGGGCGAGGAGTTCGCCGGTGTCGTACGGCTTGACCACGTAGTCGTCGGCGCCCATGTTCAGGCCGTGGATGCGCGAGCGCACATCGCCCCGGGCGGTGACCATGATGACGGGCGTGGAGGTGCGCTTGCGGATCTTGCCGCACACCTCGTAGCCGTCCTGGTCGGGCAGGCCCAGGTCCAGGAGGACCACGCCGAAGGGCTTGGCCCCGGCGGGCAGCAGCGCCTGGAGGGCCTCCTCGCCGTTGCGGGCGTGGGTCACCTGGAAGCCGTGCCGGGCGAGGATCGCCGACAGGGCGGCGGCGACGTGGTCGTCGTCCTCGACGAGCAGCAGCCTCATGGCGTCCCCCTTCCCTCTTTTTCCGCTTCAGCTTCCGTACACATGGTCACCATGCATCCACGCCCATGGGAGAGTCCCACGTCAAGGGGGTTCCGGTCCGGCGAGTCTTCCGTTATGCACCCGGTACGCGTACGCCGCGCCCCTCGCGGGGGTCCGCGTACGGAGCGTATCGGTGCGAGGCCGTTTCGTTATGCTCAATTCTCCCTCAGATGTGATGACGGTGTGCACGCGTCATCACTACTGTCCTCCCAACCGACGGAGGACGGAGCAAGAAGCCGATGAGCGGAGTATCAGTGACCAAGGACGTGCAGGATGCGGCCGGTGCCGCGGACGGCCTGGTCGTACTGAGCAACGTCAACAAGCACTTCGGCGCGCTGCACGTGCTTCAGGACATCGATCTGAGCATTGCCAGCGGTGAGGTCGTCGTGGTGATCGGGCCCTCGGGCTCGGGCAAGTCGACGCTGTGCCGGACCATCAACCGGCTGGAGACCATCGACTCGGGCAGCATCACGCTGGACGGGAAGCCGCTGCCGGCCGAGGGCAGGGAACTGGCCCGGCTGCGCGCCGACGTCGGGATGGTCTTCCAGTCGTTCAACCTGTTCGCGCACAAGACGGTGTTGCAGAACGTGATGCTGGGTCAGCTCAAGGTCCGCAAGACGGACCAGGCTGCCGCCCTGGAGAAGGCGAAGGCCCTGCTGGACCGGGTGGGGGTCGGTGCGCAGGCCGACAAGTACCCGGCGCAGCTGTCCGGCGGTCAGCAGCAGCGCGTGGCGATCGCCCGGGCGCTGGCGATGGACCCGAAGGTGATGCTCTTCGACGAGCCCACCTCCGCGCTGGACCCGGAGATGATCAACGAGGTGCTGGAGGTCATGCAGCAGCTCGCCCGCGAGGGCATGACGATGGTGGTCGTCACGCACGAGATGGGCTTCGCCCGTTCGGCGGCCGACCGGGTCGTCTTCATGGCGGACGGGAAGATCGTCGAAGAAGCCGCCCCGGAGCAGTTCTTCAGCGCCCCGAAGAGCGACCGCGCCAAGGACTTCCTCTCGAAGATCCTGCACCACTGACGCTCTCGTCTGGTAGTGATCCGATCGACGGCTCGTGCCGTCGCCCACGACGTGTCCAGCTCGTCGTCCAACAACGTCTCACCCGAGGGAAGTTCACCATGAAGGTTCTCAAGACCGGCGCGGCCGTGGCCACGGCCGTCGTTCTCGCCCTGACGGCGACCGCCTGTGGCGGCGGCAGCAAGGACACCGCGAGCGACGCGGGCCCCTCCGGCGGCGGCAAGTCGGACAAGATCGTCATCGGCATCAAGTTCGACCAGCCGGGTCTCGGCCTCAAGACCCCGGACGGCAAGTTCGAGGGCTTCGACGTCGACGTCGCCACGTACGTGGCCAAGGAGCTCGGCTACCAGCCGGACCAGATCGAGTGGAAGCAGGCGGTCAGCTCCGAGCGCGAGAACCTGATCTCCAACGGGGACGTCAAGTTCATCGCCGCGACCTACTCGATCAACGACAAGCGCAAGGTGAAGGTCGACTTCGCCGGTCCGTACTTCGTGGCCCACCAGGACCTGCTGGTCCGCGCCGACGACAGCTCGATCACCAAGGTCGAGGACCTCAACAAGCGCAAGCTCTGCTCGGTCACGGGTTCCACCTCGGCGCAGAACATCAAGAAGGACCTGGCCAAGGACGCCGACCTGCTGGAGCAGGGTGGCTACTCCGAGTGCCTCACCGCGCTGGAGAACAAGTCCGTCGACGCGCTGACCACGGACAACTCGATCCTCGCCGGCTACGCCGCGCAGGAGAAGAACAAGGGCAAGTTCAAGCTCGTCGGCCTGAACATGAGCACCGAGAACTACGGCATCGGTCTGAAGAAGGGCGACAAGGACCTCCAGACCAAGATCAACGCCGCGCTCAGGAAGATGGTCGCGGACGGCGCCTGGGAGGCGGCCGTGAAGAAGAACCTCGGCCCGGCCGACTACAAGAACGAGCCTGCCCCGCAGATCACCGAAGGCAGCTGATTTCCCGGCGGGGTGCGCCGCCGTCCGCCCGTCCGCGGGCGGCGGCGCGCCCCGCCGGCCATCCTGGGGAGAGCGCAGGGCAACGTGTTCGACTTTCTTGATTCCGGGCAGTACGACCTGCTCGGAGCCTTCTGGGTGACGGTTCAGCTCACCCTCTACTCGGCGGTGGGCTCCCTGATATGGGGCACCGTCCTGGCCGGGATGCGGGTCAGCCCGGTCCCGCTGATGCGGGCCTTCGGCACCGCGTACGTCAATCTGGTCCGCAACACGCCGCTGACCCTGCTGATCATCGGCAGCTCGCTGGGCCTCAGCCAGACCCTCGGCATGAACATGGGCGGCGACACCTTCAAGGAGACGGGCTTCCGGCTCGCCGTCCTCGCGCTGGCCGCGTACACCGGCACCTTCGTCTGCGAGGCGCTGCGCTCGGGCATCAACACCGTGCCCGTCGGTCAGGCCGAGGCGGCGCGCGCGCTGGGGCTGAGCTTCTTCCAGGTGCTCACCCTGATCGTGCTCCCCCAGGCCTTCCGGGCGGTCGTCGCGCCGCTCGCCAACGTACTGATCGCGCTCACCAAGAACACCACGGTGGCCGCGGCCATCGGCGTGGCCGAGGCGGCCCTGCTGATGAAGGAAATGATCGAGAACGAGGCGCAGGCGCTCTTCGCCGTCTTCGGGATCTTCGCCCTCGGTTTCTGCCTGCTGACCCTGCCCACCGGTCTGCTGCTGGGCTGGGTGGCCAAGCGAGTGGCGGTGAAGCGATGAGCTCCGTGCTGTACGACGTCCCCGGCCCCAAGGCCAGGATCCGCAACTGGATCTTCACGGCCGTCTTCCTGGCGGTCTTCGCGCTCGCCGCCTGGTGGATCCTGTCCGTCATGGCGGAGAAGAACCAGCTCGACGCCGACAAGTGGACCCCCTTCGTCACCGACAGCCGGATCTGGACCACGTACCTGATCCCGGGCCTGCTGGAGACCCTGAAGGCCGGCGCGATCGCCATGCTGATCGCCCTGCCCCTGGGCGCCCTGCTGGGCATCGGCCGGCTCTCCGACCACGCCTGGGTCCGCGTCCCGGTCGGCGCGGTCGTGGAGTTCTTCCGCGCCATCCCGGTGCTGATGCTGATGATCTTCGGCTCGGCCTTCTTCGTCCAGTTCGTCCCCGCGGTGTCCTCGGACTTCCGGCCGCTGTACGCGGTGATCACCGGTCTGGTCCTGTACAACGCGGCGGTCATCGCGGAGATCGTCCGGGCGGGTGTGCACTCCCTGCCGCGCGGCCAGACCGACGCCGCCAAGGCGATCGGCATGCGCAAGGGCCAGACCATGGTCCACGTGCTGATCCCGCAGGCCGTCACGGCGATGCTGCCCGCCCTGGTCAGCCAGCTGGTGGTGATCCTCAAGGACACCGCCCTCGGCGGCTCGCTGCTCGGCCTGACCGAACTGCTGGCGACGAACCGGCAGATCTCGGCGAACTACAGCAACACCATCGCCACGCTCGTGGTGATCGCCCTGATCTACATCGCGGTGAACTTCGCCCTCACCTCCTTCGCCTCGTGGATGGAGGGCCGGCTGCGGAAGTCGAAGAAGAGCACCGGCGCGGTGGTCGAGGTGGCCAAGGTCGACGACATGGCCACCGGCGCGGCGGCCACCTGATCAGGCCCGGCCGCGAGGCCGCCTCAGCGCTGACATAGGGTCAGTCATCGTGCGTAGCCCGTGTGGTGCGGCGGAATCCTCCGCCGCACCACACGCTGCTGTCCGGGGCCGGTGTCACTTGACGTAGGAACCTTCAGTGGGTTGCATACGTTCTGTGATCACATACCGGACATCGGAAGCCGCATCATGGACCCGGTGATCGTCGTCGGCGCGGGGCCCGTCGGGCTGTCCCTGTCCCTCGCCCTGGCCGGCCACGGAGTGCCCAGCGTCCTGCTCGACGAGGGGCCCGGCAAGGACGAGCCGCGGCCCGCCCGCAGCGTCGTCCTGCACTCCGACACCGCCGCCATGGCGCACCGGCTGGGCTGTACGACCCTGCGCGACGAGGGCGTCCCGTACGCGGCCTGGCGGACGATGAGGCGCCGTCAGGAGTCCCGGCGGATCACCTTCGAGGGCCAGAGCGCCCCCCTGCACCTGCCGCAGCACGCCCTCACGCGCGGACTGCGCGACGCCGCCGCGGCGCACCCCCTGGTACAGCTGGTCACCGGCACCAAGCTGGACTCCTTCGAGCAGGACGAACGCGGGGTCACCGCGCGCACCCGGGGCACCGAGAGCACCTGGTGGCGCGGCAGCCACCTGGTCGGCTGCGACGGGGCCCGCTCCACGGTGCGCAAGCTGCTCGGCATCCGCTTCCCCGGCCGGACCGCCGTCGAGCGGCACGCCGTGGCCGCGCTGCGCGCCGAACTGCCCTGGCCCGGCGAAGCGCTGCTGCACCGCAGCCCGCCGTCCGGGCCCGAGGAGATCACCGCCCGGCCGCTGCCCGACGGGGTGTGGCGGCTGGACTGGCTGCTGGCCGCCCGGGGGGAACTCGTCACGCCGGACGCCCTCGTCACCCTCATCCGGGACACCCTGGCCCTGTGGTGCGGCGGCAAGACGCCCCCGTACGACCTGATCGACACCGGCGTGCACACCCTGCACCACCGGCTCGCCCGGCGCTGGCGCGACTGCCGGGCCTTCCTCGCCGGGGACGCCGCGCACCTGCTGGGCGCGCTCGGCACCCAGGGCGTCGAGGAGGGACTGCGCGACGCGGAGAACCTCGCCTGGAAGCTCGCCCTGGCCTGGCACCAGGGCGCCTCCGAGGCCCTCCTCGACAGCTACGAGGGCGAACGGCGCACCGCCGTCGCCGCCCGGCTGCGCGCCGCCGACCAGGCCGTTCCCGTACTGCGCGGCGGGGGCGGCCTGCGCACCCTGCTGCCGGGGACGGGCCGGTCCGCCGAAACCCTGCTGACCGACGGCCACCTGGGCCGGGGCCCGCTGGGCGCGCCGCCGGTGTACGCGCCGCCGGTGGCCGTACGCGAGGTCCCGACGGCGACCGAGCCGGGCGGGCCCGTGGCGAACGTACCCGTGACCGCGCCCGACGGAGCCACCGTCCCGCTGCGCGACCTGCTGGGGCGGGGCCGGCTGCTGGTGCTGCTGGTCGCGCCGGGCACCGGGGTGTGGGACCGGCGGCACTGGCTGGGCGCCGGGCTGATGCCCCGGCTGGCGGCGGCCGTGAGCGCCCTGCCGGTGCCGGCCGACCTGCTGGTCGCCGACGGCTATCCGGGGGCGCCGGCGCACACCGTGCTCCTGGTCCGGGCCGACGGACATCTGGCGGCCACGTTCGCGGGCGTCCGGCCGGCCGAGCTGTACGAGGCGGCCGACGCCGTCCGCGCGGGGGCCCCGGCGGGGGCTCCGGCGACACCCGCTCCTGTGATCGATTGACCGTCCTCGGGGGCCCGTGGTTCACTCGCGGACATGACCGGCAACGACGTACGCCTGTGGCGGAGGGTTCACATGGACCTGCTCCGCTACGCGGGCTGCGTGTGTCGCCCCTCCTGCTGATTCGCCCTTCCTCCGCGCGCCCCCGTGCCCTTTCCGGGTAGGCGCGCGCACCTCCGCGAACCCCCAGGACGGTCACCACCCATGCCTTCTCCCGTGTCCACGCACGCCCCTGCCCGCTCCGCGGCTCCGACCGCGGCGGAACTCCTCGCCTTCGCGCTGCGCACCGCCTCCGACACCGAGATCGTCGACTCGCTCCCCCTCGACCCGGAGGGCCGCACCTGGATCCGGCTCGACGGTCCCGGCGGCAGCGAGGCCTGGCTGATCGGCTGGCCGCCGGGCACCGGCACCGGCTGGCACGACCACGCCGAGTCCCGCGGCGCGTTCGCCACGGCGCGGGGCCGGCTCATCGAGCACTCCCTGACCGTACGCCTGCCCTCGGAGGGCTGGCAGAGCCTCGAACTGGCCCCCGGGGTGGACCGCACCCGCAGCCTCGGAGCGCTCAGCGGCCGGGCCTTCGGCGAGCACCACGTCCACGAGGTGCTGAACGGCTCCGCCACCGAGCACGCGGTGTCGGTCCACGCGTACTACCCGCCGCTGCCGCTGATCCGGCGGTACGGCCGGAGCGGTCCGGTGCTGCGCCTGGAGCACGTCGAGCGCCCGGCGGACTGGCAGTGAGCGCCGTGGGCATCGACGAGCTGCTGGAGCGGGTCCGCGCGACGTACGACCGCGTCGGCCCGCGGGAGGCGTACGAGGCGTCGCTGGACGGGGCCCTGCTGGTGGACATCCGCTACCAGGCGCTGCGCGAGCGGGACGGAGTGATCCCGGGGGCGGTGGTCGTGGAGCGCAACGAACTGGAGTGGCGGCTGGACCCCTTGGGCTCCCACCGCCTCCCGGAGGCCGTCTCGCACGACCTGCGGGTGGTGGTGATCTGCAACGAGGGCTACGCGTCTTCGCTGGCTGCGGCGTCGCTTCACGCGCTGGGGCTGCGGCGGGCGACCGACCTCACGGGCGGCTTCCAGGCGTGGCGCGCGGCGGACCTCCCGGTGATCGCCCTTTCCTGACGCGCCGCACGCGCCGCCCGTCCGTGGCCGGCCACGCCTTCTCCGGGCGCCGCCGGCCTCGCACCGCCGTCGGCCCTGGCGGGCGGGGTTCGTGGGGGGGGTGCCGCTGAGCCGGGCCCGGGTGGCCGGCCGCTGCGCGGTGCGGCCCCCCTCCCCGCCCTTCGCCCGTTCCCCGGGCTCTGCCCGGACCCGCGCCTCATACGCCGGCGGGCTGGGAGAATTCGCGCAGCGAATTTCCAGCCCGCGCGGCGTTTGAGCGCACCGGGCGCGCAGCGCCCGGTACCGGGGTCAGGGGCGGAGCCCCTGGGAACGGTGGAAGGGCGGGGAGGGGACCGCACCGCGCAGCGGCTCCCCCCACCCGCCCGGCCAGGGCAAGGGCTACGCCTTCGACGTGGCCACCTCCACCGGGCGCGGCCGCAGCGCCCCCCGGCCCGCGAGGCCCGTGGCGGTGAGCGCCAGCACCCCGGCCGCACCGACCACCACCGCGTACACCAGCGGCAGCACCGCCGGCGCGGCCGACCCCGTCATGCCCACGCTGAAGGCCGTCAGCACCGCCAGTGCGATCCCGGATCCCAGCCCCACCCCCATCAGCAGCACGGCGAGCGTCTCGGTGCGGAGCATCCGCAGCACCTGCCGCCGCTTCGCCCCGGCCAGCCGCAGCATCGCGAACTCCCGGAACCGCTCCGCGGTGGACATCGCCAGGGTGTTGACCACCGCGATGGCGGTGAAGGCCAGGACCAGGCCCATGGCCAGCAGGTTGATCTCGGCCCCTGCGGCCTGCCGCCGCTCCCGCGCCGCGTCGGCGTCCGCCGCGGACAGCACCGCCACCCCCGGGACGTCCCGTACGGCCGCGGCCAGCCGCTCCCGCCCGGTCCCCGGCTCCGCCGCGACGAGCACGCTGGCGGCGAGGGGGTTGTCGACGTGCGCGGCCACGAGCGCGTGCGGCAACGTCAGGTCCCCGAAGCCGAGCCCCCGCGCGTACACGGCGGCCACCGTCAGCGTCACCGGCGTGCCGTCGCCCAGGGTCAGCTTCAGCGGGCTGCCCGGCTCCAGTCCCAGCTGGTCGGCGGCGAGTTCGCTGACGGCGGCGCCGCCCTCGCCGAAGCCGTCCAGGCTGCCCCGGGTGACCCGCGGGTCCCAGGTGCGGGTGAGGCCCGCCGGGGTCACGCCCTGGGCCGCGTACTTGGTCAGGCCGACCCGTACCGAGGTGTGCACGATCTCGGTCGCCGCCGTGACGCCCGGCGTACGCCGGATCCGCTCGGCGGCGCCGGCGCTCACGCCCGGGCCCTGTGCGGCGAGGACCCAGGGGGCGCGTACCCCTTCGCGGGCCTGCGCGCGGGCCGCGTCTGCGAGCGTGGGGGTGACGAAGAGCACGGTGCAGGTCATCCCGATCAGCAGGGTGAGCGGGGTGACGGCGGAGGCCATGCGGGTGGCGTTGCCGCGCAGGTTCGCGGTGGCCAGGCGGCCCCCGGGGCCGGTCAGGTGCAGCGGTCCGGCGAGCAGCGCCGTCGCGAGGCGGACCAGGAGCGGGCCGAGCAGCGACACCGCCCCGGCCAGCACCACCACGGCGAGGAAGGTGACGGGGGTGGAGGCGGGCTCGGTGCGCAGCGAGCCGAGGACGACCACCAGTACGGCCCCGCCCGCCAGCAGGAGCAGTCCGGCCGCGGTGCGGATCCAGGCGGGCCGTCCCCGCTCGACGGCGGCTTCGGCGAGCGCCTCGGCGGGGCGGATCCGGGCGATGCGGCGCCCGGTGATGCGCGCGGCGGCCCAGGCTCCGAGCAGGCTCGCCGCGACGGCGGCGAACATCGGGAAGATCCCGGCGGTGCGCTCCAGGGTGGCCGGGATCACTCCGGCGGCGACGAAGCGGCCGTGCAGCCAGGCGGCCAGCGGCAGTCCGGCGAGGGAGCCGGCGACACCGCCGGCGAGGCCGACGAGCAGCGCCTCACGGCCGATCATGCGCCGCAGCTGCTTGGGGGTGGCTGCGACGGCCCGCAGCAGGGCCAGTTCGCGGTAGCGCTGCTGGACGGAGAGGGCGAAGGTGCCGACGACGACGAGGACCGCGACGAGCAGGGAGGTGCCGCCCATGGCGCCGCCCATGGAGACCAGCTTGACGCGTGCTCCGGCGGCGTCGAGGAACTCGACCGGCCCGCGCGCGTCCCCGTGGGCCACCTGCGCGGTGGCGCCCTGCGGGGTGTCGGCCAGGGCCCGTCCGACCTGGCCGGCGAGTTCTGCGGCGTTCACTCCGGGCCGGGGCAGCACTCCGATGGCGGTGACCTGTCCGGCGCGGGCCGCGAGCCGTTCGGCCTCGGTGTCGCTGAAGAAGAGGGAGGTCTGCCGGCCGAGGTCGCCGCGGGCGGCCCGCGCGACGCCGCTGACGGTGTACGTCTTCGGCTCGCCGGTGGCCTGCACGGTCAGCCGGGCTCCTGCGCCCAGCCCCGCCCGGGCGGCCAGGGCCCGGTCGATGACCACCTCGTCCCCGGCCCGGGGGGCGCGGCCTTCGGCGAGCGTGAAGGGGGTGAGGACGGCGGAGGTCCAGGCGTGCCCGTACGAGGGCTGCGCCGCACCGTCCGGTTTCCCAGGGCCCGGCGCCTTGATCATCGGGACGGCCTGGAAGGTCAGCTCGGGCACGGCCCGTTCGACGCCGGGCACGGAGCGGACGGTCTCCACGGCCGAGGCCGGCAGCCAGGCCCGCTCGGCGACGGGCTTGGCCTTGTGCTTCGTCTTGGTCTTGCCCTTCTTCTCCTTGACCGTCGTCTGGTGGACGCTCTGGTCGGCGGAGACGACCACGGGGGTGCCCGCGTAGCGCTCGGAGGCGATCCGGCCGCGCAGTCCGGTCTCCAGGAGCGTGCCGCAGGCGGTGATCAGGGCCGCCGCGCACAGGAGCGCGACGAAGGCTCCGAGGAAACCGGCTTTGCGGTCCCGGACGGTCTGAAGGGCGTAACGCAGCATCATGCGGTCAACTCTGGCCGCGGGCCGGTCTTCCGGCACTGGAGCGCCCCGGCGTCCTCGCCCGGGGGCTACCCCCACCCCGGCGTCCGCACCCCGGGGCCGGCCTGCGCCTCAGGGCCCGGGGTATCCCAGGTCGTCGGCGTCCTCGCCCTCGGCCTCCAGCGCGCGCCGGACCACCCGCAGGGCCATGCCCTCCGGGTATCCCTTGCGGGCGAGCATCCCGGCGAGGCGCCGGATCCGCTTGTCCCGCTCCAGGCCGCGCGTGCCGCGGAGCTTGCGCTCCACGAGGTCCCGGGCGGTCTGCTCCTCCTGGTCGGAGTCCAGCTGTTCCAGCGCCTCCTGGACGAGGGTGTGGTGCACCCCCTTGGTCCGCAGCTCCTGCGCGAGCGCCCGGCGGGCCAGGCCCCGGCCGCGGTGCCGGGACTCCACCCAGGCGTCGGCGAAGGCGGCGTCGTCGATCAGGCCCACCTCCTCGTACCGGGAGAGGACCTCCTGCGACACCTCCTCGGGGATGCCCCGTTTCGCCAGGGCGTCCGCGAGCTGCCGCCGGGTGCGCGGCATCCCGGTGAGCAGGCGCAGGCAGATCGCCCGCGCCTGCTCCTCGGGACTCTGGGGCGGCAACTCCTGGCGGCCCTCACGGCCGCCGCCTGCGCCGCCCCTTTCCTGCTCCCGCACGGATCAGCTCTTGGCCACGGCGGCCTTGGCCGTCGTCTTGGCCTTCGACGCGGGGGCGGGGACACCGGCTGCGGCGTCGGCGGCCGGCGCGGCGGCGGGCTCGTCGGCCTCGACGTCCTTGCGGACGCCCACGCCGAGCTTCTCCTTGATCTTCCGCTCGATCTCGTTGGCGAGGTCGGGGTTGTCCTTCAGGAAGTTGCGGGCGTTCTCCTTGCCCTGGCCGAGCTGGTCGCCCTCGTACGTGTACCAGGCACCGGCCTTGCGGATGAAGCCGTGCTCCACGCCCATGTCGATCAGGCCGCCCTCGCGGCTGATGCCCTGGCCGTAGAGGATGTCGAACTCGGCCTGCTTGAAGGGCGGCGCGACCTTGTTCTTCACGACCTTGCAGCGGGTGCGGTTGCCGACCGCCTCCGTGCCGTCCTTCAGGGTCTCGATGCGGCGGATGTCGATGCGCACGGAGGCGTAGAACTTCAGCGCGCGGCCACCGGTGGTGGTCTCCGGCGAGCCGAACATCACACCGATCTTCTCGCGGAGCTGGTTGATGAAGATCGCGGTGGTCTTGGACTGGTTCAGCGCACCGGTGATCTTGCGCAGCGCCTGGCTCATCAGGCGGGCCTGGAGACCCACGTGCGAGTCGCCCATCTCGCCCTCGATCTCCGCGCGCGGGACGAGCGCCGCGACGGAGTCGATGACGATCAGGTCGAGCGCGCCGGAGCGGACCAGCATGTCGACGATCTCGAGCGCCTGCTCACCGGTGTCCGGCTGGGACAGGATGAGGTTGTCGGTGTCGACCCCGAGGGCCTTGGCGTACTCGGGGTCGAGCGCGTGCTCGGCGTCCACGAAGGCCACGGTGCCGCCGGCCTTCTGGGCGTTCGCCACGGCGTGCAGGGTCAGGGTCGTCTTACCGGAGGACTCCGGGCCGTAGATCTCGACCACACGGCCGCGCGGCAGCCCGCCGACGCCGAGGGCGATGTCCAGCGCGGTCGACCCGGTGGGGATGACCTCGATGGGGTCGTTCGGCTTGTCGCCGAGGCGCATGACCGCACCCTTGCCGAATTGCCGTTCAATCTGTGCGAGCGCGGCGTCGAGAGCCTTCTCGCGGTCGGTGCCTGCCATGGGTTCCACCCGGTTTGCTTGAGTCGATCGCTTCACGCCATTGACGCTAACGCCTGCCACTGACAATGCGCTCCCACACCCGTTCCGGCTGTGGATAACCCATCAGAATGGATGTTCGATTTCCGTGTCAAGCGAGCCACGCCCGCCCCGGCGCCCGACGGCGCGAGCCCCGGCGGCACGGGGCCGACGGGGCTCGCGGGGCGGAGCGGGGCGGGGTGAGCGGGGCGGGACGGAGCGGGCGGAGCGGGCGGACCGGGCGGCTACGGCTTCGGCAGCACGCAGCCCGGGCGGTTCAGGTCGATCTGGTTGCCGGGTCCGATGCAGGGAACGAGGGTGTAGGTCTGCTGGGCGTAGTTGATGCCCTGGCGGACCGTGACGTTGCCGCTCTCGTCCACCTCGCACGGGTTGTTGTCCGTGCAGCGCTGGCCGTCCTCGTTGCCCGTGTTGTTGACGGCGACGACCCTGCCGGTCGCCGTGTCGATCACCGGCGAGCCGGAGGTGCCTCCGATGGTGTTGCAGGAGGAGGTGTAGCGGACCGAGTCCTTCCAGGTCCAGGCGCCCTCCTTGAGGCGGTACGCGAACCCGTCGACGTTGCAGCTGTAGGTCCGCTTCCAGTACCCGGAGACCACCTTGATGGACGTGCCCTGCACCGGGTGGGTGTCGTTGAGGGTGAGGGCGCTGATCCCGTACTGGCTCTGGATCTGCGCGTACGTCTTGGTCAGCTGGTAGAGCGAGACGTCCGTGTCCGTCATCGTCCCGTACGCGATCTTGCTGGCGCGCAGCGTCGCGACCCTCGAGCCCGCGGCGTTGAGCAGGGAGAAGGAACGGCTGGACGCCCGGTTCACGAGGACCTCGCCGGGGGCCGGGAAGCCGGTCTCCAGGCAGTGGCCGTTGGACAGGACCAGCGCGGGGTCGCCCGGCTGGGAATTGGGGGTGCGGACGACGGAGCCCGAGCAGTTGCTGAGTGCGACCGTGCCCGCGTAGGTGACGGCGACGGCGGACGCGGTGTCGGGGGTCGAGGCCACGGCCGGGGCTGCTGCCACTCCTGTCAGGAGCAGGGAGAGCACGGCGCCGGCGAGAGGCTTCTTCATGTGGGGGTTCCCCTCTGGTGACGAATGCGACCGAAGATCCTTCGGTTGTCATGCGCATTCTCAAACCCTCCCGGTCAACTCACAAGAGGGCATGGCCAGTTGGAGATGCCGCCCGCCAGAACGGCTGAAAGGGGATCCGGAACCAACTATTCCAACACCCCACGAGGCGGGCGTCGGCGCCCATACCCGGGCGCATGGCCAACCACCCCGGGCTGGCGCGAAATCACCCCTCGACGGCCGGTACTCTGCGGTGCCCCCGATGACGGGGGCCGTGACATTCCGCTCAGGAGGACCCATGGCCGTCAAGAAGGCCACGATCCAGCAGCAGGTGGCAGACGCCCTCGCCCAGGCGAACCCCGCCGACCGCCCCATCGTCACCATCCAGGCCATCGCCGGCCCCAGCGTGTGGCTGATGAGCATGCTCGGCCTCATCGGCCAGGCGTTCCTCTCCTACTACTTCGTCACCGTCACCGAGCAGGCGGTGGTGCTCCACAAGGCGAGCCGGATGAGCAACCGCCCCCAGGAGATCGTCTTCGCGATATCGCCCGCCGAGGCCGTCGGCAGCATCACGGAGGTCAAGCGCAACGCCATCTGGAGCTCGTTCCGCATGCAGCTCCCCGGCCAGGCCGCGCCGACCCGGATGAACGTGCACCGCATCTGGCGCGCCGAGATGGACCAGCTGCTCGGCCTGCTGACGGGTCAGAACCAGCCCACCGCGTGACACCTGACGGCCGGTGACCGACCGGTCGGCGGAGGGGTCTCGTCCCCAGCCCCCTCCGCCCCCGGCTCACCACCAGTAGACCGGGTACCGCACCGCCCCCCGCCGTGCGCGCGAGGCGGCCATTCCCGCCAGCACCAGCAGCACCGCCGCCCCCACCAACAGCGGTACGAACACCACCGGATCCGGCGCCTGGAGCACCACCACCACGGTGGTCGCCGCCGCCGGCGAATGCGGGGTCCGGGCCAGGGTCATGACCCCCACCGCCACTCCGGCCCCGAGCGCCGCCACCCACGGCGCGCTCCCCAGCAGCGCCAGCCCCAGGTAGCCCACCGCCGCGCACAGCAGGTGCCCGGCGACGACACTGCGCGGCTGGGCCAGTGGCAGCGCGGGCACCCCGTAGACGATCGCCGCGCTCGCCGCGATCGGCGGGATCAGCACCGGCTCGTGCAGGACCGCCCCGACGGCGACGAGCGCCAGCAGCGCGGCCGCCGCGACGCCACCGCTGTGCAGGGCGGTGGCCGGGGCCGGCGGCGCGGGCGCGGGGGCACGGCCCGCGAACGGGTTCCGGGGCGCCGGGCGGGCCCGGCCGCCGGCCGCCACGGCCCGCCCGGTGCTCGTGTCACTCGTGTCCACACTCATGCGCCCGGTCTACGCGCCCTCCACATCGCGGCCCT
The DNA here is from genome assembly GCF_055575555.1 of Streptomyces sp. NPDC034085. Taxonomy (NCBI): domain Bacteria; kingdom Bacillati; phylum Actinomycetota; class Actinomycetes; order Kitasatosporales; family Streptomycetaceae; genus Streptomyces; species Streptomyces sp. NPDC034085. Next base: position 363,339 of record NZ_JBVISL010000007.1, read on the forward strand.
ATACGGACAGCGCGGCCGGATCCGCACACCTGGAGGCCGGCAGCCGACGACACCGGCGACGGACGACACCGGCAGCCCGACTGACAACCACGGGTTGACACCCTCCGACTGTCAACCTAGGGTTGCGCTCATGACGAACCCTTCGATGGAACCCGTTCGCATGGCCAATCCGGTACGCCTCGACGAGCTGATCGAGGCCATCAAGAAGGTCCACTCCGACACCCTCGAGCAGCTCAGCGGGGCGGTCGTCGCCGCCGAGCACCTCGGCGACGTGGCCGACCACCTCATCGGCCACTTCGTGGACCAGGCCCGCCGCTCCGGCGCCTCCTGGACCGACATCGGCCGCAGCATGGGCGTCACCCGCCAGGCCGCCCAGAAGCGCTTCGTACCCAAGGCGGACAAGGACGGCGACCCCGGCCTCGACCCGAGCCAGGGCTTCGGCCGCTTCACCCCCCGCGCCCGCGGCGTCGTCGTCTCGGCGCAGAACGAGGCGCACGCCGCCCGCAACACCGAGATCCGCACCGAGCACCTGCTCCTGGGCCTGCTCGCCGAGACCGAGGGCCTGGCCGCCCAGGTCCTCACCTCCCGCGGCATCGAGCCGGAGCCGCTGCGCGCCGCCGCGACCGCGGCCCTGCCCCCCGCCGCGGCGGAGCTCCCCGCGCTCGTCCCCTTCGACGCCAACGCCAAGAAGGCCCTGGAGCTCACCTTCCGCGAGGCCCTGCGCCTGGGCCACGGCTACGTCGGCACCGAGCACATCCTGCTCGCGCTCCTGGAGCTGGAGAACGGCGAGGGCCCGCTCAGCAGCGCCGGCCTCGACAAGGCCGCCGCCGAGGCGACCGTCACCGAAGTCCTCGCAGCCGTACTCGGCGAGGGCGAAGAGAAGTAGCCCCGCCGGCCGCGGCGCCCGTCAGCTCGTACCGCTTCACGTACGCGCCGAGGAAGGCCTGCAGGGTGGCGACGGCGGGGATCGCGATGAGCGCGCCGACCGCGCCCAGCAGGGCGGTGCCCGCGACGACCGACCCGAAGGCCACGGCGGGGTGGATGTCCACGGTCCTGGCGGTCAGCTTGGGCTGCAGGACGTAGTTCTCGAACTGCTGGTAGACCACCACGAACCCGAGGACGTACAGCGCGTACCAGGGATTGACGGCGAAGCCGATCAGGATCGGCAGCGCGCCCGCCAGATAGGTGCCGATGGTGGGGATGAACTGGGAGACCAGCCCCACCCAGACGGCGAGCGCGGGCGCGTAGGGCATGTCGAGCACCGCGAAGAGGACGTAGTGCGCGACACCGGAGATCAGCGCCATCAGCCCGCGCGAGTACAGGTAGCCGCCCGTCTTGGCCACGGCGATCTCCCAGGCGCGCAGCACCTCGCGCTGCTTCGCGGGCGGCAGCACGGAGCACAGCGCGCGCCGCAGCCTCGGCCCGTCGGCGGCGAAGTAGAAGGCGAACAGGCCGATCGTCAGCAGCCGGAAGAGCCCGCCGAGCACGGTGGTGGAGACGTCGAGCACGCCGCTCGCGCTGTTCTGCACGTACTTCTGGAGCCACTGCGAGTGCAGGAGGCTGTCCTGGATCTCCAGCCGGGAGAGCTGGGTGTGGAAGGTGCTGTTGATCGAGTCGATCACCGAGTCGAGGTAGCGCGGGAAGCCCTCGACCATGGCGACGATCTGCCCGGCGAGCATCGAGCCGAGCAGCGCGAGGAACCCGGCGCCGAAGACGAACACGGCCAGGAACACCAGGAAGGTGGCGAGCCCGCGGCGCATGCCGCGGGCCGCCATCCTGGACACGGCCGGTTCGATCGCGAGTGCGAGGAAGAACGCGATCAGGATGTTGACGAGCAGCCCGATCAGCTGGTGGAAGGCCCAGCTGCCGAGCTGGAAGCAGGCGATCAGGGCCAGTACGAGGACCACCGCGCGCGGCAGCCAGCGCGGCATCCGCGCGTCCGCACCGGCCGCCCCGCCGGTCAGGGCCGTGCCGGGCGGGACACCGCCCGCGCCGGCCGTGTCCCGGCCGCCCCCTGCGGGCCGGCCCGCCGTCCCGGGGCCCGTGTCACCGGGCCCCTCTCCGGGCCTGTCACCAGCCGCCGCACCTGCCGTGCCCGCGGCCGCCGCCGCCCCCGTCGTCCCGTCGCTTCGTCCGTCTGTCGCTGCCACGCCGTCCAGTCTGTCCCACCGGCCGCCCCGACCACGAAGCCGCGCACCCGGTCCGCGCCCCGGCGCCCGCCGCCGCGGCGGCGTCAGCGCAGCGAGGCCGGCACGTCCACCGCCGAACACACCGCGCGCCACACGTCCTTGGCCTCCCAGCCCGCGTCCAGCGCCTGGTGGACGGTGCGTCCGCCCAGTTCGGCCATCACGTGGTCCCGGGCGAAGGAGTCCGCGTAGCCCTCGCCGAAGTGCTCGGCCATCCGCTCCCAGAAAATCGTCAACCGCATGCCTCCAGTATCCCGCTCCGGAGAGTGCACCCGACCCGTTGCCGCCCTGCGCCCCGGTCCGCGCGCCCTACGGTGTCACGCATGCCTGGAGACGAAGCTTCCGCGCCGGCGGCACCGAGCCCGGCGGCCCCCTCGGCCCCCTCCGCTCCGCCGGCCGCACCGACCGCACCGGCCCGCGCCGAGCAGTTCGTCTGGCTCACGGCCAGGGTGCTGGAGCAGCGGCGGTTCGCGTTCCACTTCCTCGGCGGGAGCCCCGATCCGGTGGACACCGCCCTCGGCTCCTACCTGGGCGAGGACGGGGGCTACGGCCACGGCCTCGACCCGGACCTGCGCGGCCCGCTGAGCCAGCCTCTGCACACCGCGCACGCCCTGCGGATCCTGGACGGCCTCGGCCGGTGCGCCGGCCAGCGCATCGAGCGGCTCTGCCGCCACCTGACCCGGATCTCCACCCCGGAGGGGGCGCTCCCGCTGGTGCTGCCCGGCCCGCGCGCCTACCCCGCGGCCCCGTACCACCCGGTCTGCGACGACCCTCCGGGTTCGCTGCTGACCACGGGTCCCGTCGTCGGGCTGCTGCACCGCAACCGGATCTGGCACGCCTGGCTGTTCCGGGCGACGGACTTCTGCTGGGAGCGGGTCGAGACGCTGCGCCACTGGCACCCGTACGAGGTCCAGAGCGCGGTCGCGTTCCTCGACGGGGCCCCCGACCGGGCCCGTGCCGCGGCGGCCGCGGACCGGCTGGGGCGGCTGGTGCGCGAGCGGCGCCTGGCGGTGCTCGAACCGGAGCTGCGCGCGCAGTACCCGACCTCCCCCGGCTACGCCCCGGGCGAGCAGCTGTTCCCGTACGACTACGCGCGGCGGCCGGAGTCGCTGGCCCGCGGCTGGTTCACCGACGAGGAGATGCGGCGCTCCCTGGACTTCCTCGCGGCGGAGCAGCGGCCCGACGGCGGCTGGCCGGTGCGCCGGCGGGCCTGGGCGCCGGGCAGCTCGCTGGAGCGGCGGCCGATCGCCACCCTGGAGGCCCTGCTGACGCTGCGGGCGTACGGGCACCCGTCGACGGCGCCGGCCGGGGACGGCGGGGTCAGCCTCCCAGGGCCCGGACGCCCGCGGTGACGACCACCGCGGCGCCGACGACCAGCAGGAACGGGGCCCGCAGCAGCAGCGCGACCCCGGCCGCGGCGAGCCCGGCGGCCCGGGCGTCGAGGACCAGCTCGTGCCCGGTGCTGAAGGTCTGCTGGGCGGTGAGCGCGGCCAGCAGCGCGACCGGCAGCAGCGCGGAGAGCCGGCGCACCGCGGGCCGCTCCAGGGCGCCGGCGGGGACGAGCAGTCCGGCGAGCTTGACGGCGTAGCAGCCGGCGACGGTGAGCCCGATGGCGATCCAGACGTTCACGAGCGTCCTCCCTTCGGCGATCGGCGGCCCGTCATCCACAGCACCACGGGCGCGGCCAGCGCGGCGATCAGTACGGGCACCCCGGCGGGCAGCACGGGCAGGAAGCCCAGCCCCAGCACCAGGGCGAGCGCGGCGACGGCCCGCTCGGTGGCGCTCTTCAGCATCGGAGCGAGCAGCGCGAGGAAGACGGCCGGACCGGCGGCGTCCAGCCCCCAGGCGGCGGTGTCCCCGATGGCCTCGGCACCGAGCGCGCCCAGCAGGGTGGTGAGGTTCCACAGCAGGTAGAGGGCGAGCCCGGTGACGGTGAACCCGAGCCGGGCCGACCTGCGGTCGGGCTGGGCCAGGGCGACGGCGGTGGTCTCGTCGATCACCCAGTGCGCGGCGAGGGGCCGTACGGCCTTCGGCAGCGCCAACAGCTGGGACAGCCGCAGCCCGTAGAAGGCGTTGCGGGTGCCGAGGAAGAACGCCCCGGCGGCGGCCGTGAACGGGTTGCCGCCCGCGGCGAGCGCTCCGACCAGCGCGAACTGCGAGGCGCCGGTGAAGACGAGCAGGCTCAGCACGCACGCCTGGAGCACGCTGATCCCGGCCCCGGCCGCGGTCACCCCGAACGCGAACCCCGACAGCCCGACGGCCACGCCGACCCCGAGCGAATCCCGTACGACGGCGGCCGCGGGCCGTCCCTCGCCGACCCCTTCGGGGGCCTCCTGCATCACCATCCGATGTTCTCCCACGCCCCGAACGTACGCAGGGCGGGGCGGCCGAGTCTTGTACGTTCTTGCGGGCGGGCCGGTGACCTGCGGCCTAGCCCGCGCGCTCGCGCCGGTAGGCGCCCGGCGGGACGCCCACGATCCGGGTGAAGTGCCGGTTCAGGTGCGGCTGGTCGGTGAAGCCGACGGTGACGGCCGCCTCGGCGGGCGGGGTCCCCGCGTCGAGCAGCCGGCGCGCCCTGCGGACCCGGGCGTCGGTGAGCCAGGTGTGCGGCGGCATCCCGTAACGGTCCCGGAAGGTGCGCAGCAGCGCGAAGGGGCTGGTCCCCAGCTCGGCGGCGAGCTGCTCCAGCGAGGGCGGCCGCGCCATCCGCTCCTCCAGCACGGCCCGGGCCCGTTCGGCTTCGGCGGCGCCCCCGCCGCGGACGGTACGGGCGGGCAGCGGGCCGGCGTGCCGGGCGAGCATCCGGGCCACGACGCCCCGCAGCAGGGTGTCGGCGGCCAGCGCGTTCCCGGCCTCGGCGGCCCGGTGCACTTCGGTGATGGCCCGCGCGCCTGGCGCGTCGGCGACCATGTCGGCGGTGAAGCCGGGGGTGCCGCGCAGGGTGGCGATCTCGGCGGCGACCTCGGCGATCAGGTCCCGCGAGGGGTAGAGGGTGGCGTACGCCCAGCCTTCGGGGACGCCGGCCCGGGCGGTGTGCGCGACTTCCGGGTTGATCAGCACCACGCTGCCGGGGCCGGCCCGCACCGTGCCGCCGGGCAGGCCGATCTCCTCGACGCCGCCGGTGACGGCCGCGATGACGTACCCGTCGTGGGCGTGGCGCGGGAAGGTGTGGCGTACGTAGTGGGCGCGCAGCAGGTCCAGCCCGGGCAGTTCGTCGTACTGCCAGTGCCGTGCCCACTCCCGGTGTCCGCCGTCCGTGCCCATGTGCTCATTCTGCGCCCCGCTCCGGCGGCGCGTTTGCCCAGGTGGGGCCTGTTGTCAGTGGCGGGGTGCACGATGGGGGCATGGCAGGCGCTGCGCTCGACTCGTTCTCCCCCGCGACCCGCTCGTGGTTCACGGGGGCCTTCCGTACGCCCACCTCCGCGCAGGAGGGCGCCTGGCGGGCCATCGGGGAGGGTTCGGACGTCCTGGTCGTGGCGCCGACCGGTTCCGGAAAGACCCTGGCGGCCTTCCTCGCGGCCCTGGACCGGCTCGCCTCGACGCCGCCGCCCGCCGAGCCGGGGAAGCGCTGCCGGGTGCTGTACGTGTCGCCGCTGAAGGCCCTGGCGGTCGACGTGGAGCGCAACCTGCGCAGCCCGCTGACCGGCATCCGGCAGGAGTCGGCCCGGCTCGGCCTGCCCGAGCCGGACATCCGGGTGGGGATCCGCTCCGGTGACACCCCGCCGGCCGAGCGCCGGGCGCTGGCCACCCGGCCGCCGGACATCCTCATCACCACTCCGGAGTCGCTGTTCCTGATGCTGACCTCGGCGGCGCGGGAGGCGCTGTCGGGGGTGGAGACGGTGATCCTGGACGAGGTGCACGCGGTCGCCGGGACCAAGCGCGGCGCCCACCTGGCGCTGTCCCTGGAGCGGCTGGACGAGCTGCTGCCGCGCCCGGCCCGCCGGATCGGGCTGTCGGCCACGGTCCGGCCGGTGGAGGAGGTGGCCCGCTACCTCGCCCCGCGCGGCCGGGTGGAGATCGTGCAGCCGCCGTCGACCAAGGAGTTCGACCTGTCGGTGGTCGTCCCGGTCGAGGACATGGGCGAGCTGGGGGGCTCCCCGGCGACCGAGGGCCGCGAGGGCGGGGACAAGCCGTCGATCTGGCCCCATGTGGAGGAGCGGATCGCGGACCTGGTGCAGGCGCACCGTTCGACGATCGTGTTCGCGAACTCCCGCCGTCTCGCGGAGCGGCTGTGCAACCGGCTCAACGAGATCGCCCACGAGCGGGCCACGGGCGAGCCGCTCGGCGAGGGCGCGCCTCCCCCGGCCGAGATCATGGCGCAGGCGGGTGCGGCCCTGGGCGCTCCGCCGCTGCTGGCGCGCGCCCACCACGGTTCGGTGTCCAAGGAGCAGCGGGCGCTGGTCGAGGAGGACCTGAAGGCGGGCCGGCTGCCCGCCGTGGTCGCCACCTCCAGCCTGGAGCTGGGCATCGACATGGGCGCGGTGGACCTGGTGGTGCAGGTGGAGTCGCCGCCCTCGGTGGCCTCGGGGCTCCAGCGCGTGGGCCGCGCCGGGCACCAGGTGGGCGCGGTCTCCACGGGTGTCGTCTTCCCCAAGTACCGGGGGGACCTCGTCCAGGCCGCCGTGGTCACCGAGCGGATGCGGACCGGGGCGATCGAGTCCCTGCGGATCCCCTCCAATCCGCTGGACGTGCTCGCCCAGCAGCTGGTGGCGATGACCGCGATGGACACCTGGCAGCTGGACGAGCTGCTCGCGCTGGTGCGGCGGGCGGCGCCCTTCGCGGCGCTGCCGGAGTCGGCGTTCACGTCGGTGCTGGACATGCTGGCGGGCCGCTATCCGTCGGACGCGTTCGCCGAGCTCAGACCACGCGTGGTGTGGGACCGGGTCGCGGGGACGATCACCGGCCGGCCCGGCGCGCAGCGCCTCGCCGTGACCTCCGGCGGCACCATCCCGGACCGGGGCCTCTTCGGCGTGTTCCTCGCGGGCGCCGACCCGAAGAAGGGCGGGGGCCGCGTCGGCGAGCTGGACGAGGAGATGGTCTACGAGTCCCGCGTGGGCGACGTCTTCACCCTGGGCACCACCTCCTGGCGGATCGAGGACATCACCCGGGACCGGGTCCTGGTCACCCCGGCGCCCGGGGTGCCGGGCCGGCTGCCCTTCTGGAAGGGCGACCAGCTGGGCCGGCCCCTCGAACTGGGGCGCGCGGTCGGCGCGTTCCTGCGGGAGCTCGGCGCGCTCACCGAGGAGGACGCCCGGCTGCGGCTGCTGGCGGCCGGCCTCGACGGCTGGGCCGCCGCCAACGTCCTGGCGTACCTGGCGGAGCAGCGGGAGGCCTGCGGCCACGTCCCGGACGACCGGACCATCCTGGTCGAGCGGTTCCGCGACGAGCTCGGAGACTGGCGGGTCGTCGTCCACTCCCCCTTCGGCGCCCAGGTGCACGCGCCGTGGGCGCTGGCGCTGGGTGCGCGCCTCGCCGAGAAGTACGGCATGGACGCCCAGGTGATGCACGCCGACGACGGGATCGTGCTGCGCCTGCCGGATGCCGACCTGCTCTCCATGGACCTCCTCGACCACGACCCGGCGCAGCCGGCGGCGTTCGAGTTCGACGACGAACAGGCCCCGCTGGGCGCGGCCGACGTCGCCTTCGACCAGGGCGAGGTGGCGGGGATCGTCACCGACCAGGTGGGCGGCTCGGCGCTGTTCGCCTCCCGGTTCCGCGAGTGCGCGGCGCGCGCCCTGCTGCTGCCGCGCCGCAGTCCCGGCAAGCGCACGCCGCTGTGGCAGCAGCGCCAGCGCGCCTCGCAACTGCTCCAGGTGGCCTCGGAGTTCGGCTCGTTCCCGATCGTGCTGGAAGCCGTACGCGAATGCCTCCAGGACGTGTTCGACGTACCGGGCCTGACGGAGCTGATGGGGGACATCGAGGCGCGCCGGGTCCGGCTGGTGGAGGTCACCACCCCCGAGCCCTCCCCCTTCGCCCGGTCCCTGCTCTTCGGGTACGTCGCCCAGTTCCTGTACGAGGGCGACTCGCCGCTGGCCGAGCGGCGGGCGGCCGCGCTCTCGCTGGACTCCCGGCTGCTGGCCGAGCTGCTGGGCCAGGCGGAGCTGCGGGAGCTGCTCGACGCCGAGGTGCTGGAGGAGCTGGAGCGGGAGCTCCAGTGGCTGACGGAGGACCGGCGCGCCAAGGACGCCGAGTCGGTGGCGGACCTGCTGCGCCTGCTGGGCCCGCTGACGGACGCCGAGCTGGCCGCGCGCGGGGCGGACCCGGCCTGGCCGCAGGCGCTCGCCGCCGCCCGGCGGTCGATCCGGGTGCGGATCGGCGGCGCGGACCACTGGGCGGCGATCGAGGACGCCGGCCGACTGCGGGACGCGCTGGGGACGGCGCTGCCCGTCGGGGTCCCGGAGGCCTTCACCGAGCCCGTCAAGGACCCGCTCGGTGATCTCCTGGCCCGGTACGCGCGCACCCACGGCCCCTTCACCACGGCCGCGGTGGCCGCCCGCCTGGGCCTGGGCGCGGCGGTGACCGAGGGCGCCCTGCACCGGCTCGCGGCGGCGGGCCGGGTCGTGCAGGGGGAGTTCCATCCGGCGGGGATCGGCCAGGAGTGGTGTGACGCGACGGTGCTGCGCCGGCTGCGGCGGCGCTCGCTGGCGGCGCTGCGCCAGGAGCTGGAGCCGGTCCCGCCCGCCTCGCTGGCCACCTTCCTGCCCCAGTGGCAGCACCTGGGCGGGGCCCTGCGCGGGATCGACGGCCTGGCCCGCGCCGTGGAGCAGCTTCAGGGGGCGCCGGTGCCGGCCTCCGCGCTGGAGCGGCTGATCCTGCCGTCCCGGGTGGCGGGGTACGCGCCGACGCTGCTGGACGAGCTGACCACCACCGGCGAGGTGGTGTGGGCGGGTGCGGGGGCGCTGGCGGGCAAGGACGGCTGGATCTCCCTGTACCTGGCGGACTCCGCTCCGCTGCTGCTCCCCGATCCGCACCCCCTGGAGCTGGGCCCGCTGCACCAGGCGGTCCTGGAGAGCCTCTCCGGCGGGTACGGCCTGTTCTTCCGCCAGCTCACCCAGTCCGTCCGCGCCCGCCATCCGGAGGCGTCCGACCTGGAGCTCTCCGAGGTGCTGTGGGACCTGGCCTGGTCGGGCCGGCTGACGAACGACACCCTGGCCCCGCTGCGCTCCCTGCTGGGCTCGGGCCGTACGGCGGGCGCCACCGCGCACCGCGCCCGGCGCACCGTGCCGCGCGGCCGGTACGGCAGCCTGAGCGCCACGGCCTCGCGTACGGGGCCGCCCACGGTGTCGGGCCGCTGGTCGCTGCTGCCCGCGCAGGCCCCCGACCCGACCCACCGCGCCCACGCCCTGGCCCGCACCCTGCTCGACCGGCACGGGGTGGTCACCCGGGGGGCGGTCGCGGCGGAGGGCGTCGAGGGCGGCTTCAGCGCGGTCTACCGGGTGCTGTCGGCGTTCGAGGACAGCGGCCAGGCCCGCCGCGGGTACGTGGTCGAGGGGCTGGGCGCGGCGCAGTTCGCGATGGACGGCGCCGTGGACCGGCTCCGGGCGGCCGAGAAGAACCCTCCCCCGCTGGCGGCGGTGGTGCTGGCCGCCGCCGATCCGGCGAACGCGTACGGGGCGGCCCTGCCCTGGCCGGAGCCCCCGGCCGGCGCCTCGCACAAGCCGGGCCGCAAGGCGGGCTCCCTGGTGGTCCTGGTCGACGGCGAGCTGGTCCTGTACCTGGAGCGCGGCGGCAAGACCCTGCTGGCGTGGCCGGAGCCCGGGGACCCGCGCCTGACGGCGGCCACGGAGGCGCTGGCCGCCGCGTCGCGTGCGGGCAGCCTGCCGGCCCTGACGGTGGAGCGGATCAACGCGGCGGCGGCCCTGACCTCGCCGCTGGGCCCGGCCCTGGAGGCGGCCGGCTTCCACGCCACCCCGAGGGGTCTGCGGATGCGCAACTGACGCCCGGCTCCGCTCCGCGGTCTCGGCCCGGACACGTATGTCTTGGGCATGTCACGAAACTGCTGCCAGCCGTTCCGCGGGGCCCCCGGAGCTGGCACCGGCGCTTATCCGTGGCTTATCAAAGGTGATCACAGGCACCGCACCGGCGGTGCATTCATGGGGGAGAAGAACAGTGAGCACCCACAGCATGCGCAGAAGCACCCTCGCCGCGGCCGGCCTCGCGGTGGCCGGAACCCTCGTCCTGACCGGCTGCAAGGACGGCAACGAGGAGGTCCCGGCGGCTCCGGCCGCGCCCTCCGCCGCTGCGTCCGCACCGTCGCCGGCCCAGCCGGTGGACCCGGCCGCGCCCAGCTCCCCGGCGGGCGGCTACGACGGCTCGGCGGGCGCCTCCGCCACCCCCGCCCCGGGAGGTGCCGCCGGCGGCGCCGTGGCGAAGTCCGGGCAGGCCTTCAGGATCGGCGAGGCGGCGACCGTCCCGTTCAGCTACGGCAGCAACAAGGGCGGCCAGCTCGCCCTCGCCGTGACCTCGATCGCGCAGGGCGACCCGGCCGACCTGGAGCCGCTCAAGCTCGGCGACAAGGTCAAGGGGATGATCCCCTACTACATCAGCTACACGGTCAAGAACACCGGCACGACGGACCTGTCCTTCTCTTCCGTGGGCCACATCAAGGGCCTGCTCGGCGACGGCAGCGAGGCGCAGGGCGTCTCGGTCATCGGCAAGTTCGACAAGTGCAAGGACAACTCGCTGCCGAAGGGCTTCACCAACGGCCAGACGCAGACCAACTGCGTGATCGCCCTCGCGCCGTCGGCCCAGACGAAGGTCTCCGGCGCCGAGTACTGGGGCGACCCGTACAACAACCTGAGCTCCCCGCCCCAGAAGGCCCTCACCTGGAAGTGACGGCCGGCCCGCCGGGCCCCCGACCCTCCTGACCCCCCGGACCCCCTGCGGCGGCGCCCCGCCCAGGGGGTTCCGCGCCCTGCGGGCAGGGCGGCGCGACAATGGGCGCATGCCCGAAGGAGACAGCGTCCACCGCGCGGCGGCCCGCCTCCACGCCGCCTTCGCCGGCCGGCCCCTCACCCACGCCGATCTGCGCGTGCCGCGCTTCGCGACCGCCGACCTCACCGGCCGCACCACCCTGGACGTCACCCCGCGCGGCAAGCACCTCCTCGCCCGCCTCGAAGGCGGCCTCACCCTCCACAGCCACCTCGGCATGGACGGCGCCTGGCACCTCTTCGACCCCGGCCAGAAGTGGCGCGGCGGCCCCTCCCACGAGATCCGGGCCGTCCTCGGCACCGCCGGCACCACCGCCGTCGGCTACCGCCTCCCCGTACTGGAACTGCTGCGCACCGCCGACGAGGACCAGGTCGTGGGCCACCTCGGCCCCGACCTCCTCGGCCCCGACTGGGACCCGGCCCGAGCCGCCGCCAACCTACTCGCCGACCCGGACCGCCCCCTGGGCGAGGCCCTGCTGGACCAGCGCAACCTGGCGGGCGTCGGCAACATCTACAAGTGCGAGCTCTGCTTCCTCGCCCAGGTCACCCCCTGGACCCCGGTCGGCGGGCTGCCCGACCCCGAGGCCACGGCCGTCCGGCTCGCCTCCGCCGCCCAGCGCCTGCTGGCGGCGAACACCGGCAACGCCGGGCGCCGCAACACCACTGGCAGCCGCCTCCCCGGCCGGGAGCTCTTCGTCTACGGCCGCACCCACCGCCCCTGCCTGCGCTGCGGAACCGCCGTCCGCGAGGTCTGGCAGGACCGCAGGCCCACGTACTGGTGCCCCCGCTGCCAGACCGGCCCGGTCCCGGAACACCCGGACAGTTGACGGGCCGTCAGATTCGCTCGTACGGTCCTGGCATGCCCACACCCACCGCCTCGTACGACCTCACCGGGCGCACCGCGCTCGTCACCGGAGCCGCCGGCGGCATCGGCCGGGCCACCGCCCTGCTCCTCGCCCGGGCCGGCGCCGGCGTCCACTGCGCCGACCGCGACGAGCGGGGCCTCGCCGAGACCGCCGCCCTGATCCGCGAGGAGGGCGGCGCCGCCACCGCCCACCCCCTCGACGTCACCGACCGGGCCGCCCTGCGGGCCGCCGTGGCCGCGGCCGGGCCGCTCGACATCACCGCCGCCGTCGCCGGGGTCATGCACACCAGCAGCGTCCTGGACACCACCGACGAGGACCTCGACCGGATCCTGGACATCAACTTCAAGGGGGTGCTGCGCACCTGCCAGGAGGCCGTCCGCGCGATGATCGCCGCCGGCCGCCCGGGCTCGGTCGTCACCATGGCCTCCGGCGCGGTGGACGCCGCCCAGCCCGGCCTGCTCTGCTACAGCGCCGCCAAGGCCGCCGTGGTGCAGCTCACCAAGACCCTCGCCACCGAGGCCGGCCCGCACGGCATCCGCGTCAACGCCGTCGCACCGGGATGGATCCGCACCCCCATGACCGCCCGCCACGGCCCGGAGGTCCAGCAGCGGACCGAAGCCGCCATGGTCCGGATGTCCCCGCTGCGCCGGGTCGGCGAGCCCGAGGACATCGCCCAGGCCGTGCTCTACCTGGCCTGCGACGCCTCGTCCTTCATGACGGGCCAGATCCTGCGCCCGAACGGCGGGGTGTCGATGCCCTGGTAGCCGCCGCGCCCCGGGCCCTGCCGGGCCTGCGTACGGGCCCCGGCGCACAGTGCACCGGCAGCAGCCCCAGCCCCCAGCCGCCCACCGCCACTGCGCCCTCCACCGGCCCCGCCCCGGCCGGCGCCAGCGCCAGCCTCAGCACGGCCCACCACCAGAGCGCCCCCACCGCGAGCGCGAAGGGCACCGCCACAGGTATCCGCTGTAACCGCCGCACGGCCACCTCCCAGCGGGCCGGTTCCCGCACGGGTCATCCTCCCGCAGCCTCCCCGCCCCCGCACCCAGAACGACCGGCCCGGACCCGCACGGCCCCGCGCCACCGGCGGACAACGGCAAGGAGCCCCGGCCGGTGCTTCACGCACCCACCGGGGCTCCCGCCACGCTCACGTACCCAACGGCGCTCAAGCGGCTACGACGTTCACCGCATCCACGGGCGCCTTGATGGTCACCCGCTCGGGTCCACCCGTGACCGAGGCCACGGAGACCGAATTGAGCATCGGGCGCACCGGTGCCGGCACCGGTTCGCTTGCGGCGGCCGACTGCGCAAGCTCCGCCAGCGACAGCTCGTCACTGACTTCGCGCATCAGCTCGGACATCCGTACGTCCAACGCGTCGCAGATCGCGGAGAGCAGCTCGGAGGATGCCTCCTTCTGCCCCCGCTCCACCTCGGAGAGATAGCCGAGCGAAACTCGGGCGGACGAGGAGACTTCGCGCAGAGTACGGCCCTGGCGCTGGCGCTGCCGACGCAGCACGTCACCCAGCAGGCGACGGAGCAGAATCATCGGTGGCTCCCTCCTCTGACCGTGTAGCCGTAACCTTCACGCCCCACCGTACCGCCTCGCGCCGCGGCCGTGCGGGGAGCGATGTCGTGTTCACTCAGGGCTGCAAACATCAAATCCCCCCGTTCTGTTCCGTATCCTGCCTCCGCAGATTCTCGCGGAGTTCGCTCGAGAGGAGTTCGAGCACTGTCCGTGCACTCTCCCTACGGATTTCCGTCCGGGAGCCGTTCAACCGCAGCCGGGCTGTTTTCCTGCCCGCCGGACCCGCCACGGCGATGAAAACGGTGCCCACGGGCTGACCGTCCTGGGGGTCGGGGCCGGCCACGCCGGTCGTCGCGATCCCCCACGCGGCACCCAGCGCCCGCCGCACGCCGACCGCCATCTCCTCCGCGACCTGCGCGTTCACCGCGCCCTCGGCCGCCAGCAGCTCGGCGTCCACCCCGAGGACGCGGTGCTTCAGTTCCGTGGCGTACGCCGTGACCGACCCGCGGAAGGCCCGCGAGGCACCTGGCACCGCCGTGAGCTCCGCCGCCACCATGCCGCCCGTCAGCGACTCCGCGACCGCGAGCGTCTGGTCACGCTCCGCAAGCATCCGCAGTACGTCTTCGGCCACCGCTGCCACCCCGGCCGCCGCTTCCGCGGCCTCCGGCGCGCCCCCTGCCCCGTGTGTCACGTCGCGACCCGCTCCGCCGCGAGTCCGGCCCGGCGCAGCACCACGGCCTGCCGGATGTAATCCAGACCGGTGACGACGGTCAGCACGACGGCGAGGGCCATCACCCAGAAGCGCAAGGTCGCCAGCGGCCCGGTCAGCGCGAGCACGTACATGCCCACCGCCGTGCCCTGGGCCAGGGTCTTCATCTTGCCGCCCCGGCTGGCCGGGATCACCCCGTACCGGATCACCCAGAACCGCATCAGCGTGATCCCGAGCTCACGTCCGAGGATCACCCCGGTCACCCACCAGGGAAGATCGCCGAGCCAGGACAGACACACCAGCGCCGACCCCATGATCGCCTTGTCGGCGATGGGGTCGGCGATCTTCCCGAAGTCCGTGACCAGGTTGTACGTCCTGGCCAGGTGCCCGTCGAAGATGTCCGTGATCATGGCGACGGCGAAGGCGGCCCACGCCAGCGCCCGCCAGACGGGGTCGTAGCCCCCGTCGGCGAGCAGCAGCAGGACGAATCCCGGCACGAGGACGAGCCGGATCATCGTCAGGATGTTGGCGATGTTCCAGAGGCTGGCCTGGTTGACGGCCGCAGTCCCGAGCTTCGTGCCGGGAGCGGGCCGGCGGCCGGTCCCGCCCGCCGCCGATGCCGGGACTCCGGTCATCCGGCCGCCTCCTCGAGTTCCGTGCCCAGGGCCTCGGCGACCAGGTCGACGCCCAGGGTACCGACCACCTTGGCGGTGACGATGCGCCCGGGCACCAGGCCCGCGCCGTCCGTGAAGACGACCTGTCCGTCGGTCTCGGGAGCCTGGTGGGCCGCGCGCCCGTAGGCGCCCTCGCCCTCCTCGGCCTCGTCCAGCGGGACGACCGTCTCGACGAGTACCTCCAGGGTCTCCCCGATCCGCTCCTCCGCGCGCTGCGAGGTCAGCTCCTCGGCGAGCCGCTGCATGTGCGCGAGCCGCTCGGCGATGGTGTCCTCGTCCAGCTTGTCCTCGTAGCCGGCGGCCTCGGTGCCGTCCTCGTCGGAGTAGCCGAAGACGCCGATGGCGTCGAGGCGGGCGTGGGTGAGGAAACGCTCCAGCTCGGCGAAGTCCGACTCCTTCTCGCCGGGGAAGCCGACGATGAAGTTGGACCTGACGCCGGCCTGCGGGGCCTTGGAGCGGATGGTGTCCAGCAGCTCCAGGAAGCGGTCGGTATCGCCGAAGCGGCGCATGGCGCGCAGCACGTCGGGGGCCGAGTGCTGGAAGGACAGGTCGAAGTACGGGACGACCTTGGGCGTCGAGGTGAGGACGTCGATCAGCCCGGGCCGCATCTCGGCGGGCTGGAGGTAGCTGACGCGGACGCGCTCGATGCCGTCGACGGCGGCGAGCTCGGGCAGCAGGGTCTCCAGCAGGCGGATGTCGCCCAGGTCCTTGCCGTACGAGGTGTTGTTCTCGGAGACCAGCATGACCTCCTTGACGCCCTGCTCGGCGAGCCAGCGCGTCTCGCCCAGCACGTCGCTGGGGCGGCGGGAGATGAAGGAGCCGCGGAAGGACGGGATGGCGCAGAAGGAGCAGCGCCGGTCACAGCCGGAGGCGAGCTTCACCGAGGCGACCGGGCTCTTGTCCAGGCGGCGGCGCAGGGGCGCGCGCGGGCCGGAGGCGGGGGCCAGGCCCTCGGGCAGGTCGCTGGGGGCGGGGGCGGGCTCCTGCGCGTGGCCGGGCAGCGCCACGTCGGCGGCCTGCCGCTCGGCGGGGCTGATCGGCAGCAGCTGGCGCCGGTCGCGCGGGGTGTGCGCCTCGACGCTGCCACCGCTGAGGATGGTCTGGAGGCGGTTGGAGATGTCGGCGTAGTCGTCGAAGCCGAGGACTCCGTCGGCCTCGGGGAGCGCTTCGGCGAGTTCCTTGCCGTAGCGCTCGGCCATACAGCCGACGGCGACGACGGCCTGGGTCTTGCCGTGGTCCTTGAGATCGTTGGCTTCCAGCAGGGCGTCTACGGAGTCCTTCTTGGCGGCTTCGACGAATCCGCAGGTGTTGACGACGGCTACGTCCGCGTCGGCGGCGTCCTCGACGAGCTCCCAGCCATCCGCCGCCAAGCGGCCTGCGAGCTCCTCCGAGTCCACCTCGTTACGGGCGCAGCCAAGAGTGACAAGGGCGACGGTACGGCGTTCGGGCATGGACTCAAGACTACTTCGTCCCGGCGCCGGCCCCCGCCCCAAGTCCCCCCGCAGCAAGATCCCCGGGGCCGGCGGCGGCAGCCGCGCGGGGTCCCGGGGATCTGGAATCTTCTATTCCGTGCTGGTCAGCCCGCCTGGGCCTGGCCCTGGCGCGGGTCGTCCTTGGTGTAGGTGAGACGTTCGACCTGGCCCGACTCGAACCTCTCCTTGATCTCCTTGCCGTTCACGAACAGCTTGACGGCTCCGGCGTCGCCGAGGACGAGGTCCACGGACTCCTTGTCCGTGAAGGTCTTCGACTCGCCCAGCGCGAGGGTCCCGTCGAAGAGGAGCCGGCCGCTGTGGTCCTTCGCGGAGACCCAGCTCTCGCCCTCGTCCGCCGTCAGGACGACGGTGACGAGGTCCTTGGGGGCCGCGGCGATGGCACTGTCCGAGGGCTCGGGCTTGGGTGCCTTGGGGGTCGGGGCGGCCGGCTGCTTGCCCGCGGACTGCTTGGGCGCGGGCTGCGGGGAGGAACCTTCCGCCACCGACCGCTTGGACGGCTCGTCGCCGCCGCCGAAGGCGGTGAAGCCCACGAAGCCGATCACGGCGACGATGGCGGCGACCATGGCCGCGGTCCAGTTGGGCCGCTGCCGCTCGGGGCGGATCCGCTCGGCCTCGAACATCGGCGCCGCGGGGGTGGGGGCCGGCCGGCCGCCGTGGGCGGCGTCGTAGCTCTCGACCAGGGGTGCCGGATCGATGTGCACGGCGCGGGCCAGCGTACGGATATGGCCGCGGGCGTACACGTCGCCGCCGCACCGCGTGAAGTCGTCCTCCTCGATCGCGTGCACGATCGGGATGCGCACGCGGGTGGAGGAACTGACTTCGTCGACGGTGAGCCCGGCGGCGATCCGGGCCTTCTTGAGGGCCGTTCCGATGGACGGCCCTTCGACGGAGCGCTCGATGATGCGGTCCTCGGACTGGTCCTCGGACCGGTCGGTCGAAGGCCGCTCTTCTTCGGGGGAGTTGGAGTTGCCGATGGACACAAGGGCGCCTTTCGAGCGTGTAGCCACCTGCTGGATGTCCAGTCTAGGGGGGTGACGAAAGGGTGGGGCAACCGGAGGGTCCGCTTCCTACGCCATCCGAATGGCGAAGCGCGCACCCGCCGGTGTCTCCTCAACTTGACGCACGCCCAGGGGAAACGGTTGCCGCCCGATCCGGCGGCAATCCCATGCGGTCGGGTGAGCCCGGCGGACACCCGTTCCGGCATCCGGGGCCCCCGGATCCTGCCTAGGGCGCGTCCTCGCCGCGGATCACGGCGAGGACGCCGTCGAGCTCGTCGGGCTTCACCAGCACGTCGCGCGCCTTGGAGCCCTCGCTCGGTCCGACGACCCCGCGGGACTCCATCAGGTCCATGAGCCGCCCGGCCTTGGCGAAGCCCACCCGCAGCTTGCGCTGGAGCATCGAGGTCGAGCCGAACTGGGTGGAGACCACCAGCTCCGCCGCCTGGCACAGCAGGTCCAGGTCGTCGCCGATCTCCTCGTCGATCTCCTTCTTCTGCTTCTGCCCGACGGTGACGTCGTCGCGGAAGACCGGCGTCATCTGCTCCTTGCAGTGCCGCACGATGCCGGCGATCTCGTCCTCGGTGACGAAGGCGCCCTGGAGGCGGACCGGCTTGTTCGCGCCCATCGGCAGGAACAGCCCGTCACCCTTGCCGATCAGCTTCTCGGCGCCGGGCTGGTCGAGGATGACCCGGCTGTCGGCCAGCGAGGAGGTCGCGAAGGCGAGCCGCGAGGGCACGTTCGCCTTGATCAGACCGGTCACCACGTCCACCGAGGGCCGCTGGGTGGCCAGCACCAGGTGGATGCCGGCCGCGCGGGCCAGCTGGGTGATGCGGACGATCGAGTCCTCGACGTCGCGCGGGGCCACCATCATCAGGTCGGCGAGCTCGTCGACGATCACCAGCAGGTACGGGTACGGGCTCAGCTCCCGCTCGCTGCCCGGCGGCAGCGTGATCTTGCCGTCCCGGATGGCCTGGTTGAAGTCGTCGATGTGCCGGTAGCCGAAGGCGGCGAGGTCGTCGTAGCGCAGGTCCATCTCGCGCACCACCCACTGGAGGGCCTCTGCGGCCCGCTTGGGGTTGGTGATGATCGGCGTGATCAGGTGCGGGATGCCCTCGTAGGCGGTCAGCTCGACCCGCTTGGGGTCGACGAGGACCATCCGGACGTCCTCCGGCGTGGCCCGCACCATGATCGAGGTGATCAGGCAGTTGATGCAGGACGACTTGCCGGAGCCGGTGGCGCCCGCGACCAGCACGTGCGGCATCTTCGCCAGATTGGCCATGACGTAGCCGCCCTCGACGTCCTTGCCGAGCGCGACCAGCATCGGGTGGTCGTCCTCGGCGGCGTCCGCGAGCCGCAGTACGTCGCCCAGGTTGACCATCTCGCGGTCGGTGTTCGGGATCTCGATGCCGACGGCCGACTTGCCCGGGATCGGGCTGATGATCCGTACGTCCGGGGAGGCCACGGCGTAGGCGATGTTCTTCGCCAGCGCCGTGATCCGCTCGACCTTCACCGCGGCGCCGAGCGTCACCTCGTACCGGGTCACCGTCGGGCCCCGGGTGAAGCCGGTGACCTGCGCGTCGACCTTGAACTCGGTGAACACGTTCGTCAGCGAGGCGACGACCGCGTCGTTGGCGGCGCTGCGGGTCTTGCCGGGGCCGCCCTTCTCCAGCAGCTCCAGCGAGGGCAGGGCGTACGTGATGTCCCCGCGCAGCTGGAGCTGTTCGGCGCGCGGCGGCAGCGGCTCGGCCTTCTCCGGCGGCGCCTTCGTCAGGTCCGGCACCGACAGCGTCCCGGAGGCGGCGGCGGTGCGCTCGTGCGGCGCGCCGGAGGGCTCCGCCGGCGCCGGGGCGGCGGGCCGCTCCTCGCGGGCGGTCGGCACCGCGGCGGTGACCTCCGCCCCCTCCCCGCGGCCGGAGATCCCCTGGGTGAGGTCGGCGACCAGCGGGTTCGGCGGCAGCCCCCCGTAGACCACGCCGTCCAGCGCGGCCGCGGCCGCCGCGGCCACGTCGACGGCGTCCGGCTCCCGCTCGCCCGGCCGCGCTCCGCTCCGCCGGGGCCGGCGCCGCCGGGCCAGGGCCGCCTCCTCGGCCTCGTCCGCCGCACCGGCACCACCCGGGCCGCCGGGGCCGCCGGGGCCGCCGCTGCGGGCCCGCCACTGCCCGGCGTCATGCCGGTCGGGGCGTTCGGGCCGGCCGGCGCCCTCGTACTCCCCGTACCCCTCGTCGTACGCGCCGGCCTGGACGACCCCGAGCCGGATCCCCAGCCGGCGCAGCCGCTGCGGGACCGCGGCGACCGGGGTGGCGGTGACCACCAGCAGCCCGAACACCGTCAGCAGCACCAGCATGGGCACGGCCAGCGGCGCACCCATCGTGAAGATCAGCGGCTTGGAGGCGCCCCAGCCGATGAGCCCGCCCGCGTTCTGCATGGCGGTGGTGCCCTCGTCCCGGCCCGGCGCCCCGCAGGCGATGTGCACCAGCCCGAGGACGCCGATGACCAGGGCGGACAGGCCGATGCCGATGCGCCCGTTGGCGTCGTTCTGCTCGGGGTGGCGGATGAAACGTACCGCCATGACCCCCAGCAGGACCGGCACGAGCAGGTCCAGGCGCCCGAACGCCCCGGTGACCAGCATCGTCACCAGCTCCCCGACGGGCCCGCTCAGGTTCGACCAGGTGCCGGCGGCGACGATCAGTGCGAGGGCGAGCAGCAGCAGCGCCACACCGTCCTTGCGGTGCGCCGGGTCCAGGTTCCTCGCCCCCCGGCCCAGCCCGCGGAACAGCCCGCCGATCGCGTGCGCGAGACCGAGCCAGCACCAGCGGACCAGCCGCACCACTCCCCCGGTCGGCGACGGCGCCGGCTTGGCGGCGACCTTCTTCACCGGGGGGCGTCTGGCCCCAACGGCCTTCTTCGCGGGGGGCTTACGCGGGGCCGCCTTCTTCGCCGGCGCCGTCGTACGGCCGGTGCGGCCCTTCGCGGCGCCCGCGGTGCTCTGGGAACCCTTGCCGGACGTACTTGAGGCCATGGGCCCGAGGTTACCCGTGCGCACGCCGGTGGACACGCGTGCCCACCCCTTCACCCGTTCGTGTCGCCGTACGGGCAAGGGCTTTGACGCCCCGGCAGGACCGGCGCCCGCCAACGGGGGCCCGGGGGCGGGCCGCCGCGCCGGCGCGGAACGGGGCGTACGGCCCGGACCGCCTCAGCTCTGGGCCGGCAGGACCGGCGCTCCTCCGCTGGCTCCCGGCTCCAGCGCGTCCAGTGCCCGCCGCAGACCGGTCAGCTTGCGCTCCAGGTGGGCGGCGGTCGCCACCACCGCGGCTTCCGCCGAGTCCTCGCCGAGCTGCTTGGTCAGCGCCTCGGCCTGCTCCTCGACCGCCGCGAGCCGTGCGGAGAGCTCGGCCAGCAGCCCGGCCGTCTCCCGGCTGCCGTCGCCGTTGGTACCGCCGCCCTCCAGCTGGAGGCGCAGCAGCGCCGCCTGCTCCCGCAGCTGGCAGTTCTTGGTGTAGAGCTCGACGAACACCGAGACCTTGGCGCGCAGCACCCAGGGATCGAACGGCTTCGAGATGTAGTCCACCGCGCCCGCCGCGTACCCGCGGAAGGTGTGGTGCGGACCGTGGTTGATCGCGGTGAGGAAGATGATCGGGATGTCCCGGGTCCGTTCGCGCCGCTTGATGTGCGCGGCGGTTTCGAACCCGTCCATGCCCGGCATCTGGACATCCAGCAGGATGACCGCGAAATCGTCCGTGAGCAGCGCTTTGAGCGCTTCCTCCCCGGAAGACGCCCGGACCAGTGTCTGATCGAGCGCGGAGAGGATGGCCTCCAGCGCCAGCAGATTCTCCGGCCGGTCGTCGACCAGGAGGATCTTGGCCTTCTGCACCATGCCCTGTCCTCCTCGCCCCGGCATGGGGCCTCCCCGGCTCCTGGCTCCGGCGTGCGCGCCGGGCCCCGCCCCAGAGGACGGCATCCTTGCGCCGTCCGTCCTTGTGCCGGTCATCGTAGCCCCAGTCCTCAGATCGCCACACCCTGTCACCAAGATGTCACTGTGCACGTAGCGGAAACGTGAGGGGAGGCCCGAAGGTTCCCCTCCGGGCCGCCGCCCGCGTCCCGCCCTCCGATCACTTTCCTCGCATGTGCTGTTCCATGACCGACAGCAGGTAGTCGGGCTCGACCGGCTTCGTGACGTAGTCGGAAGCCCCGGAGTCGATGGCCTTCTCCCGGTCGCCCTTCATCGCCTTCGCCGTCAGCGCGATGATCGGCAGCCCCGCGAACTGCGGCATCCGCCGGATCGCCGACGTCGTCGCGTACCCGTCCATCTCCGGCATCATGATGTCCATCAGCACGACCGCCACGTCGTCGTGCTGCTCCAGCACCTCGATGCCCTCCCGGCCGTTCTCCGCGTAGAGCACCGCCAGCCCGTGCTGCTCCAGCACGCTCGTCAGGGCGAAGACGTTGCGCACGTCGTCGTCCACGATCAGCACCCGCTCGCCGTGGAAGTCGTACGAACGCGGCGGCGCCGGCAGCGGCTCCTGCACGTCCCACGCCGCTCCGTCGACCTGCCCCGGCACCTCGGTGCGCGGCAGCGGACCGGCCGCCGGCTTGCGCCGGCGCCGGAACAGCGCCGAAGAGCCTGGCCCGGTCGCCTCGGCCACCGGCAGCACCTCCCGCACCGGAGCCTCCTCCACCGGCGCGGCCGGCAGCGCGGCGGGCAGCGGCTGCGCGGCGGGCAGCGCCTCCGCGGCCGTCCTGCGGTACTCCCCGCGCGCCCCGCCGGGCGTCGGGGGCGCGTACCCCTGCGGCGGCAGCTCGCTCGGGTGCAGCGGCAGGTACAGCGTGAAGGTCGAGCCGCGGCCCGGCTCGCTCGCCGCATGGATCTCACCGCCCAGCAGCCGGGCGATCTCCCGGCTGATGGACAGCCCCAGGCCCGTACCGCCGTACTTGCGGCTGGTCGTCCCGTCCGCCTGCTTGAACGCCTCGAAGATCACCAGCATCTTGCTCGCCGCGATCCCGATCCCGGTGTCGGTCACCGAGAACGCGATCAGGTCGGCGTCCGCCTCGCGCAGCGACCCCGCCTCCAGCAGCTGCTCCCGGATGGCCGTCGGCACGTCCGACCCGGCGGGCCGGATCACCAGCTCCACCGCCCCGTTGTCGGTGAACTTCACCGCGTTCGACAGCAGGTTGCGCAGCACCTGGAGCAACCGCTGCTCGTCGGTGTGCAGGGTCGCGGGGAGCTCCGGCGAGACCCGCACCGAGAAGTCCAGCCCCTTCTCCGCGGTCAGCGGCCGGAAGGTCGCCTCCACGTAGTCCACGAGCTGGACCAGCGCGATCCGCGTCGGCGAGACGTCCATCTTCCCGGCCTCGACCTTCGACAGGTCGAGGATGTCGTTGATCAGCTGGAGCAGGTCCGAGCCCGCGCCGTGGATGGTCTCCGCGAACTCCACCTGCTTGGGCGAGAGGTTCCCGTCCGCGTTGTCGGCGAGCAGCTTGGCCAGGATCAGCAGCGAGTTCAGCGGCGTGCGCAGCTCGTGCGACATGTTCGCGAGGAACTCGCTCTTGTACCGCATCGAGACCGCGAGCTGCTCGGCACGCTCCTCCAGTACCTGCCGGGCCTCCTCGATCTCGGTGTTCTTCACCTCGATGTCCCGGTTCTGCTGGGCCAGCAGCTCGGCCTTCTCCTCCAGTTCCGCGTTGGCGGCCTGGAGGGCCTTCTGCCGGTTCTCCAGCTCGTCGGAGCGCTCGCGCAGCTGCTCGGTCATCTCCTGGGACTGCTTGAGCAGCATCTCCGTCTTGGAGTTCACCGAGATGGTGTTGACGCTCGTACCGATCATCTCGGCGATCTGGCTCAGGAAGTCCTTCTGGATCTGCGTGAACGGCGTGAAGGACGCCAGCTCGATGACGCCGAGCACCTTCCCCTCGAACAGCACGGGCAGCACGATCACGTGCGCCGGCGGGGCCTCGCCCAGCCCCGAGGAGATCTTCAGGTAGCCGGGCGGGGTGTTCTCGACCAGGATCGTCCGCTTCTCCTCGGCGACGGTGCCGATCAGCCCCTCCCCCGGCCGGAACGAGATGGGCATCTGGGCGCCCGCGTAGGCGTAGCTCCCGCGCATCCGCAGCTCGTACGAGCCCTCCGCGCCGCCGTCCGTCCCGATCTCGGAGGTCCCGCCGGCCGGTACCGCCAGGAAGAAGGCGCCGTGCTGCGCGGAGACCACCGGGGTCAGCTCGCTCATGATCAGCTTGGCCACGTCGTCCAGGTCCCGTCGGCCCTGCATCAGGGCCGAGATCCGGGCGAGGTTGCCCTTGAGCCAGTCCTGCTCCTTGTTGGCCAGGGTGGTGTCGCGCAGGTTCACGATCATCGTGTTGATGTTGTCCTGGAGGACCTGGATCTCGCCCGCCGCGTCCACGTCGACCTTCAGGCTGAGGTCGCCGCGGGTCACCGCGGTGGCCACCGCCGCGATGGCGCGCACCTGCCGGGTGAGGTTGCCGGCCATCTCGTTCACGGACTCGGTCAGGTCCCGCCAGGTGCCGTCGACGTCCCGCACGCGGGCCTGTCCGCCGAGGATGCCCTCGGTGCCCACCTCGCGCGCGACCCGGGTCACCTGGTCGGCGAAGGAGGACAGCTGGTCGACCATCGTGTTGATGGTCGTCTTGAGCTCCAGGATCTCCCCGCGCGCGTCGATGTCGATCTTCTTGGTCATGTCGCCCTTGGCGATGGCGGTCGTGACCATGGCGATCTGCCGCACCTGCCCGGTGAGGTTGGACGCCATGAAGTTCACCGAGTCGGTGAGGTCCTTCCACGTACCGGAGACCCCGGGGACGTGCGCCTGACCGCCCAGGCGGCCCTCCGTGCCCACCTCGCGGGCCACGCGCGTGACCTCGTCCGCGAAGGACGACAGGGTCTTCACCATCGTGTTGACGGTGTCGGCGAGCTGGGCGACCTCGCCGCGCGCCTCCACGGTGACCTTCTTGGTCAGGTCGCCGTTGGCCACCGCCGCCGAGACCTGCGAGATGTTGCGCACCTGCGAGGTCAGGTTGTCGGCCATCAGGTTGACGTTGTCGGAGAGGTCCTTCCAGATGCCGGTCACCCCGCGCACCCGCGCCTGCCCGCCCAGGATGCCCTCCGTCCCCACCTCGCGGGCGACCCGCGTCACCTGCTCGGCGAAGGAGGACAGCTGGTCGACCATCGTGTTCACGGTGGTGACCAGTTCGAGGATCTCGCCCTTGGCGTCGACCGTGATCTTCTTCGACAGGTCGCCCATGGCCACCGCCGTGGTCACCTCGGCGATGTTGCGCACCTGGGACGTCAGGTTGTTCGCCATGAAGTTGACGGACTGGGTGAGGTCCTTCCAGGTGCCCGAGACGCCCTTGACCTCGGCCTGGCCGCCCAGGATGCCCTCGGTGCCCACCTCGCGGGCGACCCGGGTGACCTGCTCCGCGAAGTTCGACAGCTGGTCGACCATCGTGTTGAGGGTGTTCTTCAGCTCCAGGATCTCGCCGCGGGCGTCCACGTCGATCTTCTGCGACAGGTCGCCGCGCGCCACCGCCGTCGCGACCTGGGCGATGTTGCGCACCTGGCCGGTCAGGTTGGAGGCCATGAAGTTCACCGAGTCGGTCAGGTCCCGCCATACCCCGGCCACGCCGGGCACCTGCGCCTGGCCGCCGAGCCGGCCCTCGGTGCCCACGTCCCGCGCCACCCGGGTCACCTGCTCCGCGAAGGCGGAGAGCTGGTCGACCATCGTGTTGATGGTGTTCTTCAGCTCCAGGATCTCGCCGCGGGCGTCCACGTCGATCTTCTGGGACAGGTCGCCGCGCGCCACCGCCGTCGTCACCTGGGCGATCTGGCGCACCTGGGAGGTCAGGTTCCCCGCCATGAAGTTGACGGAGTCGGTGAGCTCCTTCCAGGTGCCGGAGACGCCCTCGACCCGGGCCTGGCCGCCGAGCCGGCCCTCCGTGCCCACGTCCCGCGCCATCCGCGTGACCTGGTCGGCGAAGGACGACAGCTGGTCCACCATCGTGTTCACGGTGTTCTTCAGCTGGAGCATCTCGCCGGAGACGTCCACCGTGACCTTCTGCGACAGATCGCCGTTGGCGACCGCCGTGGTCACCTGCGCGATGTTGCGGACCTGCCCCGTCAGGTTGCGGAAGGCGGTGTTCACCGAGTCGGTGAGGTCCTTCCACGTACCGGCGGCACCGGGCACCTGCGCCTGGCCGCCCAGCTCGCCCTCGACGCCGACCTCACGGGCCACCCGCGTCACTTCCGCACCGAAGGACTGGAGCTGGTCCACCATCGTGTTGACGGTGTTCTTCAGCTCCAGCATCTCGCCGGCCACGTCCACCGTGACCTTCTGCGACAGATCGCCGTTGGCCACCGCGGTCGTCACCTGCGCGATGTCCCGCACCTGCGTCGTCAGGTTGCGGAAGACCGTGTTCACCGAGTCGGTGAGGTCCTTCCAGGTACCCGCGGCACCGGGCACCTGCGCCTGACCGCCGAGCAGACCCTTCGCGCCGACCTCGCTGGCCACGCGCGTGACCTCGTCCGCGAAGGTCCGCAGGGTCTCCGTCATCTGGTTGATCGTTTCGGCCAGCTGCGCCACCTCGCCCCGCGCGCTGACCCGCACCTTCTGCGACAGGTCGCCGTTCGCCACGGCGGTGGTGACCTGCGCGATCCCACGCACCTGGGCCGTCAGGTTCCCCGCCATCGTGTTGACGGAGTCGGTCAGGTCCTTCCACACGCCCGCGACCCCGGGCACCTTCGCCTGGCCGCCCAGCTCGCCCTCCGTACCCACCTCGCGGGCGACCCTCGTCACCTCGGAGGAGAACGAGGACAGCTGGTCCACCATGGTGTTCACGGTGTTCTTCAGCTGGAGCATCTCGCCGGCCACGTGCACCGTGACCTTGCGCGACAGGTCGCCCTTGGCGACCGCCGTCGTCACGAGGGCGATGTCACGCACCTGAGCGGTGAGCCGGTACGCCATCGTGTTGACGGAGTCGGTCAGGTCCTTCCAGGAGCCGGACATTCCGCGGACCTGGGCCTGACCGCCCAGCTTGCCCTCGGTACCGACTTCCAGCGCCACCCGCGTCACCTCGTCGGTGAACGCCGACAGCTGGTCGACCAGGTTGTTGACCGTACGCCCGACCTTCAGGAACTCCCCGCGCAGCGGATGGCCCGCCCCGTCGGAGGCCTGCGTACGCAGGTCCATCCGCTGGTCCAGGTCGCCCTCGGCCACCGCCGACAGCACCCGGCCCACCTCGGACACCGGCCGCGCGAGGTCGTCCACCAGCTGGTTCGAGGCGTCGATCGCGGCCGCCCAGGAGCCCTCGCAGGCCCCCGTCTCCAGCCGCTCGCTCAGCTTGCCCTCGCGGCCCACCGTGCGCCGGACCCGGGACAGCTCCCCGGTCAGGTGCAGGTTCCGGTCGGCGACCTCGTTGTAGACGGCGGCGATCTCCGCCATCACGCCTTCGCCGGAGACCGTCAGCCTCTTGCGGAAATTCCCGTCCCGCATCGACACCAGGGCCGTGAGCAGACGGTTCAGAGCCGCGCTGTCGACTTCCGTCGTGCCGCCCCGCCGGGACCGCCCCCCCTTGGGGCGCGTTCCCGTACGCCGCACCGCTGCGCCAGACTCCACCGTGTCCCTCCCGAAAGGGTCGACCGCTGTTCCACCGGACATCCGGCTGTCCAAGAGCCGGCTGTCCAAGCCTGCCCAGTGTTTCACCCCGGCCGAACCCGGCCATAACACTTCGGCACCATCGCACACCGCCCGCACCCCGCGGGTGGAATCCCGGACGACGGCCTCCTGGCGAGCGCGAAGGTAAGTAACCTGGCATCCGATGTCCAACCGCGTCGAAGGAGACTCGTGATCACGGCACGGGCGGCTGCCAGTTTCGACCCCCAGGGGCGGTCCGTCGCCGCCGCCCGCGCGTTCGTGCGCGACACGCTGCAGGGCTGGGGGTTCGCGGACATCATCGACGACGCGGTGGTGCTGACCAGCGAACTCGTCACCAACGCCGTGGTCCACGCCGGAACCCGCGCCGAGGTCCTGTGCCTGCGCGCCGAGGACGGCGTACGCGTCGAGGTCGCCGACCGGTACCCGGAGCGCGAGCTGCCGCTGGCGCACCCCGGTGAGCGCCCGTACGCCGACCCCGACCGCGAGAGCGGCCGCGGCCTGATGCTCTGCGCCGCCCTCGCCACCCGCTGGGGCGTCGAGTACACCGCCACGCACAAACACGTGTGGTTCCGCCTGGACCTCCCGGACCGGCCGGTCGGTACCCGCTCCGCGGGCCCCGTCGTCGCGGACCAGTTCCTGCCCCTGACCGACAGCCGCGTCCGCGTCGCCGTCCTCCAGGTCGACGCCACCGACGCCGTCTCCTCCTGGAACGAGGACGCCGAGCACATCTTCGGCTACCCCGCCGAGAAGGTCCTCGGCCGCCCCCTCGCCGAGCTCGCCGCCTGGCCCCAGACCCCCGGCACCGGCACCGGCGTCGCCGAGGCCCTGCGCCTGTCCCGCTGGGAGGGCAGCTATGGCATCCGCGGCGCCGACGGTCGCGTCATCCCCGTGTACGCCTCCCACCTGCGGGTCCGCGACGCCCACGGCGAGCCCTCCATCGTCTGCCTGCTGGTCCACGACGACGAGCGCGCCCTGCTCCAGACCCCCGTACGCGTCCCCTCCTCGGACGGCCAGCACGCCGACCCCCGCCCCGCGGACCCCTTCGAGGTCTTCATCGGCTCCCCCGCCCCCGACGACCTCGAGGGACTCCTCCAGCGCACCGTCGAACGCGCCCGCGACATGCTCGACGCCGACTCCGCCTTCCTGCTGCTGGCCACCGACGACGAGACCGAGCTCGAGGTCCGCGCCACCACCGGCCTCCCCTCCACACGCCAGCGCTTCGCCCGGGTCCCCGTCGAAGCCGGCACCAGCCGCTACGGCTCCGCCCGCCTGCCCGCCGTCCACGACGACCTCGCCGTCGTCCCCGGGGCCGTGCCGCTCCTGGAGGCCACCGGCATGCGCTCCGTCGTCACCGTCCCCCTCAAGGTCGAGGGCCGCCTCACCGGCTCCCTCGGCGTCGCCGCCGAGGTCCCGGGCCGCTACACCAACGAAGAAGCCCTGCGCCTGCAGTTCGCCGCCGACCGCATCGCCCTCGCCGTGGAGTCCGCCCGCCTCGGCGAACTGGAACGGCTGCGCCGCGGCTCCCTCTCCTTCCTCGTCGAGGCCTCCGACCTGCTCGCCGGCACCCTCGACCGGGACCAGACCCTGGCCCTCATGGCCCAGATGACCGTCCCGACCCTGGCCACCTGGTGTGCCGTCTACACCATCGCCGACCAGACCTCCGACCCCTACCTCGCCTACGTGCTGCACGAGGACGAGGAACGCATCGACGGTCTCAAGGCCCTGCTCTCCCGCGTCAGCCCGCCCGAGCCGGTCCGCGAGGCCGGAGCCCGCCCCTGGCCGGGGGCGACCACCGCGGTCGGCGGCGAGACGGTCGTCCTGCCCCTCCTCGCCCGCAACCGGGTCATCGGCATGCTGACCCTCGGCAAGCCCACCGGGGAGCACTTCCGCCAGGAGATCCTCGAACTCGCCGACGACCTCTCCCGCAGGGCCGCCCTGGCCCTGGACAACGCCCGCCTCTACTCCGAGCGCACGGCCATCAGCCGCTCCCTCCAGCGCAGCCTCCTGCCGCCCGGCTCCCCCGCCATCCCCGGCATGGAGGTCGAGGTCATCTACCGCGCCGCCGGCGAGGGCAACGAGGTGGGCGGCGACTTCTACGACGTCTTCCCGATCCGCGACGGCGTGTACGGCTTCGCCATCGGCGACGTCTGCGGTACGGGCCCCGAGGCGGCCGCCGTCACCGGCCTGGCCCGCCACGCCCTGCGCCTCCTGGCCCGCGAGGGCCTGGGCGGGCCCGCGGTGCTGGAGCGGCTCAACGCGGCGATCCTCGACGAGGGCGCCCGCAGCCGCTTCCTCACCCTCCTGTACGGGGAACTCCACCCCCAGCCCGACGGCGGCGCCCTGATGAAGGTCGTCTGCGCCGGCCACCCCCTCCCGCTGCGCCTGCGCCCGGACGGCCAGGTCACCCCGGCCGCGGAACCGCAGCCGCTGCTCGGCGTGATCGACGACCTCGACCTCTACGAGGAGACGCTGACCCTCGACCCGGGTGACGTCCTGCTCTGCGTCACGGACGGCGTCACGGAACGCCGCGAGGGCACCCGCATGCTGGGCGACGACGGCCTCGCCGAGGTCCTGACCACCTGCACCGGCCTCACGGCGGGCGCGGTCGCCTCCCGCGTCCTGCGCGCGGTGGAGCGCTTCGCGGCGGAACCCGCCTCGGACGACATGGCCATCCTCGCGTTCCGGGTCCCCCAGCAACGCGAGGGCTGCTGAACCACCCGCCCCTGCGGCTGCGGCTGCGGCTGCGGCACCTCAGAGTGCCGCAGCCCCAGGCCGGCTCTCCCAAGCCGCTCCCGGAAACGCAAAAAGGCCCCCGCCTGATGGCGGGGGCCTTCTTTGTGGAGCCCTTTAACGGAATCGAACCGTTGACCTTCTCCTTACCATGGAGACGCTCTACCGACTGAGCTAAAAGGGCGGGTTGTTCGGCGGCGTCCTACTCTCCCACAGGGTCCCCCCTGCAGTACCATCGGCGCTGAAAGGCTTAGCTTCCGGGTTCGGAATGTAACCGGGCGT
>NZ_JBVISL010000008.1:0-349863 GCF_055575555.1 Streptomyces sp. NPDC034085
GGGAGCTGCTTGGACTTCACGCCCAGCGTTTCGGTGATCTCCCGGACCGTGGTCTCGTTTCCGGCGATGACCACGGAGGTCGCACCGTTGACCGCAGCGATCCCGGCCTCGGCCTCACGCCCGGCCAGCAGGGGAATGACCTGCTCTTCGGAAGCCTGGACGGCGATCATCGTTCCGCCGGCCGGCAGGGCCTGCATCAGACGGCCCCGTGCCGAGACCAGCGTGCAGGCGTCTTCCAAGGAGAGGACGCCGGCGACGTGCGCGGCGGCGATCTCACCGATGGAGTGCCCGCCCACAACATCCGGACGCACCCCCCACGATTCCAGCAGCCGGAACAGAGCGACTTCGAGAGCGAACAGGGCGGGCTGGGTACTGCCGGTCTCGTCCAGACCCTCACCGGTGGAGATGACGTCTGCGAGCGACGGGTCGAGGTGCGAGAGGACCTCGTCGAAAGCCGACGCGAAGACCGGGAACGCCTCACGCAGCTCCGCGCCCATACCCACCCGCTGCGAGCCCTGCCCGGTGAACAGGAACGCCAGCCGGCCCTCCGACACCGAAGCGCCACCACGACGCCCCGCCACCAGCTCCTCCAACGAAGCCACCAGCTCGGAGCGGTCCGCGGCCGTCAGCACGGCCCGGTGCTCGAAGGCGGTCCGGGTGGCGGCGAGCGAGTACGCGAGGTCGGCCGGCTCCGTCTCCGGGCCGGCCGTGACCTGGTCGAGCAGCCGGCCCGCCTGGGCCCGCAGGGCCTCCTCGGTGCGGCCGGACAGCACGTACGGCAGAGGCCGAACCCCGCCCTCGGGGGACCCGGCGGCGGACGGCTCGGGCTTCCCCGCCGGGGCCTCGCCGAGCACGACGTGGGCGTTGGTGCCGCCCATGCCGAAGGAGGAGACACCGGCGATCAGCGGTGCGTCCGGCTCGGCGGCCTGCGGCCAGGGGCCGAGCTCCGTACGCACCCGGATGCCCAGCTCGTCGAAGGGGATGTCCGGGTTGGGCGCGGCGAAGTGGAGGCTGGGCGGCAGTTCGCGGTGGACGAGGGAGAGGACCACCTTGATGAAGCCGGTGATGCCGGCGGCGGCCTCCAGGTGGCCGACGTTGGTCTTCACGGAGCCGATGTGGAGGGGCAGCCCGGCGTCGCGCAGCGGACCGCCGAGCACGGCGCCGAGGGCCGCGGCCTCGACCGGATCGCCGATGCGGGTGCCGGTGCCGTGCGCCTCGACGTAACGGACGCGGGCGGGGTCGACCGCGGCCCGTTCGTAGGCGAGGCGCAGGACGTCCTCCTGGCCCGCCCGGTCGGGAGAGGTGAGGTTCTGCCCGCCGCCGTCGTTGTTGACGGCCGAACCGTGGATCACGGCGAGGACCCGGTCGCCGTCGGCGAGGGCGTTGTCGAGGCGCTTGAGGACCACGACGCCGCCGCCCTCGCCGTGGACGAAGCCGTTGGCGCGGGCGTCGAAGGCGTGGCAGCGGCCGTCCGGGGAGAGGCCGCCGAACTTGGTGGCGGCGACGAAGCAGTCCGGGACGATGTCGAGGTTGACGCCGCCGGCCAGGACCATGTCGGACTCGCCGGAGCGCAGGCTCTCGCAGGCCGAGTGGACGGCGACGAGCGAGGAGGACTGGCCGGTGTCGAGGGTCAGGCTGGGGCCCCGCAGACCCAGCAGGTACGAGACGCGGTTGGCGATGACGCCGCGGTTGAGGCCGGTCAGGGTGTGGGAGCCGATGGACTCCAGGCCCTGACGGTGCGTCAACGTCGCGTAGGCGTCGGTCATCGCGCCGATGAAGACGCCGACCCGCCCGCCCCGCAGCCCGGCGGGGACGATGCGGGCGTGTTCGAGGGCCTCCCAGGCCAGTTCGAGGGTGAGCCGCTGCTGGGGGTCCATGGCCGCGGCCTCGCGCGGCGAGATGCCGAAGAAGGCGGGGTCGAACCCGCTGACGTCGCCGAGGAAGCCGCCCCGCCTGCCGGTGGTCCGGCCCGGCGCGGCCGGGTCGCCGTCGTACAGGGCGTCCGCGTCCCAGCGGTCGGCGGGCACGTCGGTGACGGCGTCGACGCCGTCGCGCAGGAGGGTCCAGAAGGCCTCGGGGCCGTCCGCTCCGGGGAGGCGGCAGGACAGGCCGATGACCGCGATGGGCGTCGGGGTGTGGGCAGGGGTGGGCACGGCAGTGGGCATGGCAGGTCTCTCCCTTGGCCCTGGGCGCGGGCACGGCTGAAGACGTACGGGACTCGGGAATCGGCCGTACGCGTGCGTCATCGGCTCAGGAGGCGGCGGAGCCTTCCGAGCTGCTGGGGATGGGGGCCGTCAGGCCTGGAGGTCGGGGTGCGCCACCGCGGTGTGGGCGGTCAGGGCGTGCACGTAGTCGGCCTGCGCGATGGGGGCGCCGACCACCTCGTGGGGGACGTCGAGTCCTTCGGCGAGTTCGAGGGCGTGCGGTGCGATGCGCTCGCACAGCTCGTTGACCCGCTGCGGGAGGGAGCGGACCTCGTCGGCGTCGAGCAGGCCGTGGGCCAGGTACCAGCCGTCGTGGGCGGCGATCTCCTCGGTCGCGTAGAGGGCGCACAGGTCGGTGAGCGCGGCCTTGGCGGCGGGATCGGCGACCGAGTCCAGGGCGGTGCGGACGGTGTCGAGGACGAGGGAGAACGCGTGCGCCTCGGAGAGGGCCTCGGCGAGGGCGTTGTGCTCGTTCCACATGTCGAGGGTGGACCGGCCGGCCTCGGTGGCCGTGCGCAGGGCGGTGGTGAGCTCCTGGTGCAGCAGCCGCTCGCGGGTGGCCGCCAGGGCGGTCCAGACCTCGGGGGTGAAACGGTCGCGCTCGGCCCGGGTGGGTGCCGCGTGGGCCGGGGGCTCGTACTCGACGCCGGCGGCCAGGGTCAGGGCGCCGTCGAGCAGCATCATCTGGTTGTCGGCGGCGGCGGTGTTGAACGAGTGCGCGAGGCCCTGGTAGTCGAGGTACCGGTTGTCGGCGAAGAAGCCCAGGGCGCCGGCGGCCTGCCGGGCCCGGATCGTGACGCGCTCGGCGAGCCGGTCGACGGTCACCTTCAGCAGGGAGGTGGTGCGGATCGTGCGTGCGCTGGCGACGGGCTTCTCGGGCGCGGCGACGGTCGCGGCGACGAAGCCGGTGACGTACGCGGCGGCGAGGGCGCCGAACAGGGGCCGCTGCTGGTTGCGGTAGGTGATGACGGGGACGTCCGCGGCGTGGCGGCCGGAGGTGCGCCGGTGGTGGGCGTGCCGTACGGCGACCGCCGCGCTGGCGCGGCTGACGGCGGACAGGCCGACGACGGCGGCTTCCCAGGCGTGGCGGATGACGCTGAGGAGGCGGCGGGTGCGGGTGAGGGCGTCGCCGGCCGGGTCGGTGAACTCGCCTTCCGGAGTCAGGGTGGCGCCGTCGCGCAGCCAGTGGCGGAAGGGGACGCGGACGTCCTCGAAGGAGACGAGCGCGCAGTCCAGCGGCAGGATCGCGGTGGGGCGCTGCGGGGCGATGCGCACACCGTCGCAGGGCCGGCCGTCGGCGTCGCGGATGGGGACGACGAAGAAGAAGAGTCCGCGGTCGTGGCCGTCGACCATCAGGCGGGCGCTGACGACGGCGGTCCTCGGGAACGGGGAGGAGACGCCGGGCGGGAACTTGACCGCGGCCGGGTCCGGGGTGCGGAGGACGAACTCCTGGCGTTCGGCGTCGTATACGGCCTGGGTGCGGATGTTCGCGTTGCTGTTGCCGCGGCCCGCCTCGGTCATCATCAGCGAGCCGATGGTGTCCATGTTGACCATGGAGCCGATGAGGTCGTCGAGGTCGTCGCGGCCCCGGCCGAAGTCCTGGATGGCGCCCATGGTGGTGCAGTAGTGGAGGAAGACCCCGTAGAACAGCGACGGGTCGGCGAGCGCAGCCCATTCCACCAGGGTGAAGAGGCGCTCACGGTCTTCGAGGAGCGGTGCGGTCAGGCCGAGGCCGTCGTTGATGTGCTTCAGGCGACGGTAGGTGAGGTCACAGCGTGCCGAGTCGTCGAGTCCCGTGGGGCGGTCGAAGAGCGGATCGGCGAAAACCTCTCTGAGGTGTTTCGCATGCCCCTCATAGGCAGGTCTATGTATCAGAGACGTGAAGGTGGAACGCATAGCAACCCCCGTTACTAATGCTATGTTGTTCGAAATTTCGTCTTGGTGTAACACCGATGTCACATATTGATCATGTGACCGGCAAGTCCGTGAATGGCTTCCTTGACGGCCTCACCCAGCGTCGGGTGGGCGTGAACGTTCCGGGCCAATTCGGTGACCGTGAGATCCCATTGCTGGGCCAGTGTGAGTTCGGGCAGGAGTTCCGTGACCTCGGGCCCGATGAGATGTGCGCCGAGAAGTTCCCCGTGGCGGCCATCACTGATGATCTTAGCAAAGCCGCCGGTGTCGCCGAGACCGTGCGCCTTCCCGTTCGCCATGAACGGAAATTTCGCGACCCGGACGTCGAATCCCTGCTCGCGGGCCTGTGCCTCGGTCCAGCCGAAACTGGCGATCTGGGGCTGGGTGTACGTCGCCCGGGGAATCATCACGAAGTCCAGCTCGGCCGTCTCCGCGTCCGCGATCGTTTCGGCCGCTATGACGCCCATGGCCTCCGCCGCGTGGGCCAGCATCAGCTTGGCGGTGACGTCACCGATGGCGTAGATGTGCGGCACCGAGGTCCGGCAGCGGGCGTCGACCTCGACGGCACCGCGCCCGGTCAGCCTCACGCCGGTGTTCTCCAGCCCGTAGCCCTCGACTCTGGGCTGGAATCCGATGGCCTGCAGCACCTTGTCCGCTTCGAGGACCCGCTGCTGGTCGCCGCTGGTGACGGTGACCCGGATCTTCTCGCCCGACTCGTCGATGCCGTCCACGCGGGTGGAGGTGAGGAGCTCGATCCCGAGTCGCTTGTAGCGGCGGGCCAGTTCGGCGGAGACCTCCTCGTCTTCGAGGGGGGCGATCCGGTTCTGGAACTCGACGATCGTGACCTGCACGCCGTAGCTGCGCAGGATGTACGCGAACTCCAGCCCGATGGCGCCGGCGCCCGCGATGACGATGCTCTCGGGCAGCCGGTCGGCGAGGATCTGCTCCTCGTAGGTCACCACCCGGTCGCTCAGCGAGGTCCCGGGGAGCAGCCGGGGAGTGGCACCCGTGGCGAGGATGCAGTTGTCGAAGGTGACGTCCTGGACGACGCCGTCGTTGCCTCGGACCTGAAGGCTGTTGGGGCCCGCGAAGTGCCCGCGCCCTTCGAACTGCGTGATCTTGTTCTTCTTCATCAGGTAGTGGACGCCCTTGACCCGGCCGTCCGCCACCCGGCGGCTGCGCTGGAAAGCCGCGCCGTAGTCGAACGAGACAGTGCCCTCCACCGTGATGCCGAACTCCTTGGCTTCGTGGCCGAGGAGGTGGGCGAGCTCGGCATTGCGCAGGAGCGCCTTCGAGGGGATGCAGCCGACATTGAGGCAGACGCCGCCCCAGTAGCGCTCCTCGACGATGGCGACACTGAGCCCGAGCTGGGCGCTGCGAATTGCCGCGACGTAACCACCGGGTCCCGCCCCAAGGACCACGACATCAAAGTGTGAAGAACTCACGCTTCCCCCTGCTTACACCCCGACGCTTGCGCCCAAGCGCAAAGCGCCACTTCCGCAAGCTTTTAACCGATCACATCCTTGCATTATCCAGCAACGTCCACTACGTGATCACTCTCACATGATCGAGCATGCCTCAAGTGCCGAGCATTTCCAGCCGTGTTGGCTTGATTCTGAGGGACGATGGGCGGTTCGAGTCAGTCGACTGGGCGGACTGGCGTGGAGCGGCCACAGTTGCGCTGACGGTGGCGCCATTCGGAGTCCGGGGGCCGGGTACGCGTGGGAGGAGAGGGCGCCGGCGACCGCCCCGCCCCGGTCGCCCATGCCGTCCCGCGGCTCACCCCCGCGATGGCGGCGCGGCTGGACCAGACCGCTCGGAAGGAGCGCGCCGCAGGGTGATCCACGCCGCCTCCAGCGCCTGAGCACCCCGTCGCGCCTCCGGCAGGGCCACATGCCGGTGCCGGTGCAGGAGGGCCTTCTCGGCGTCGGCAACGACCGCCGTATCACCCGCTCGGACCGGCCCGGTCCCCGACTGGTCCCCAAAAACGATCAAGGGGCCGTTTCGGATTACTCCGAAACGGCCCCTGATCTGCGACTCTTTCGAGTCGGGACGACAGGATTTGAACCTGCGACCCCTTGACCCCCAGTCAAGTGCGCTACCAAGCTGCGCCACGTCCCGATGCCCGCTGACCTGGGGTTTCCCCCGGCCGGACCGGCACGAGAACAATACCGCACTTCCGGGGGTGGTCGCGCGCACCTTTCCGGGGCGGCGGGGACCTGACGTACACGGCGTCCGGCGCTTGACCTCAAGTCCGCTTGAGGTTGCACGGTTGGTGCATGACACAGCTAACCGCGGACGCAGGGCTCCGCTACGAGGATCTGGACCGGCTGATCGCGCTCATGACCGGCGCCGAGAAGCACGGGCCCGCCGCCACGTCCACGCTCGACGTGCTGTGGGTGCTCTACGACCGGGTGCTGCGGGTGCGGCCCGGGACGGCCGGGAATGCCGGGCGGGACCGGTTCCTGCTGTCCAAGGGGCACGGGCCGATGGCCTACTACGCCGTGCTCGCCGCGAAGGGGTTCTTCCCCGTCGACTGGCTGCCCGGGTTCGGTACGTACGACTCCCCGCTGGGGCACCACCCCGACCGCACCCTGATCCCCGGCGTGGAGATCGGCAGCGGCTCGCTGGGGCACGGGCTGCCGCTCGCCGTCGGCAGCGCGCTCGGGCTGCGGGCCCAGGGGCTGGACGAGTCGGCGGTGTGGGTGCTGATCGGGGACGCCGAGCTGGACGAGGGCAGCAACCACGAGGCCATCGCGTACGCCGGCTCCGCCGGACTGGAGGCGCTGCACACCGTGGTGATCGACAACGACTCCGCCACCCACGGCTGGCCCGGCGGGATCGCCTCCCGCTTCGAAGCGGCCGGCTGGAGCGCGCTCACCGTCGACGGGCGCGACCACGCGGCCCTGCACGCCGCCTTCACCGCACCGCATCCGGGCCGGCCGCTCGCCGTCGTCGCCCGCGTCGAGAAGAAGTTCTGAGGGGGACACGATGATGGACACGACGAGGGACACGACGATGGACACCATGCGGGAGCGGTTCGTCTCCGTCACGTCGCGGCTGCTCGACGAGGACCCCCGGCTGGCCCTCGTACTGGCCGAGATCACCATGGACGGGTTCCGGCCCGCCCGCGAGCGGCACCCGGACCGGGTGATCAACGTCGGGATCCGGGAACAGCTGCTCGTCGGCGTGGGGGGCGGGCTGGCCCTCACGGGGCTGCGTCCCGTGGTGCACACCTTCGCCAGCTTCCTCGTCGAGCGGCCGTTCGAGCAGGTCAAGCTGGACTTCGGGCACCAGGGCACGGGTGGGGTGCTGGTCAGCGCCAGCGCCAGCTACGACTGGCCGGCCGGCGGGTTCACCCACATGGCACCCGGCGACGTGGCGCTGCTCGACACCCTCGACGGCTGGACCGTCCACGTGCCCGGCCACCCCGACGAAGCGGAGGCGCTGCTGCGGCACGCCTACGCCGCCGGCGACGACCGCGTGTACGTCCGGCTCTCCGAGATGTCGAACCGCTCCCCGCGCCCCCTCGACGGCCTGCGCTTCGAGACCGTGCGGGAGGGCCGCGCGGGTGTGGTGCTCGCCGTCGGCCCGCTGCTCGACAACGTCCTCGCCGCCACCGAGGGCCTCGACGTCACCGTCCTGTACGCCGCCACCGTGCGCCCCTTCGACGACGCGGCCCTGCGCGCCGCCGCCGGACGGGCGGCGGCCGATGTGGTGCTGGTCGAGCCGTACCTCGCCGGCACCTCGGCGGCGGCCGCCGGGCAGGCCCTGATGGAGGTGCCGCACCGCGTGCTGCCGCTGGGTGTCGGACGGGCGGAGCTGCGCCGCTACGGCACGGTGGAGGAGCACACCGCCGCCCACGGCCTGGACGCGGCCTCCCTCCGGCAGCGGATCACCGCCTTCCTGCGCTGAGGGCGGTGCACGGACACCGGAAGGCCTCCCGTCAGCCGCGGCGGGCCGACCGGTCGTCCAGCAGCCCGCCCAGCTCGGCGGCGAGCTCCTTGGCCGTCGCCAGGCCCTGCGTCCCCCACCGCCTCGGCACCACGTCCACCGCGCACACGGTGCCCAGGACGAAGCCGTGCCGGTCGGTGAGGGGCGCCCCGAGGTACGAACGGACCCCGCTCCCGTCGACGACGGCGTTGCCCGCGAAGCGCGCGAAATCCCGTACGTCCTCCAGGACCAGGGCCCGCCGGCGCACCACCACGTGCGGGCAGTAGCCGTGGTCGCGGGGCAGCACCCGGGCCGGGTAGCCGCCGGCCGCGGCGTCCGGGCCGTGGTGCAGGCCCGCGAAGAACTGCCGTTCCTCCCCGACGAAGTTGACCCCCGCGTACGGGGCCCCCAGGGTGTCGGCGACCCGGCGCGCGAAGGCGTCGAGTTCCGCGTCCACCCGCTCGCCCAGGCCCATCTCGCGCAGCCGGAGGGCCCGCGCGGGAGCCTCCCGGTCCACCGGAGTGAGCAGCAGGTGGCCGGTCGATTCGTAGTGGGTCATGGCGGTTCCCCCTGATGTGCGTGCGGCAGCCGGTCCGGCCGGCCGTGGTGTTCCCGGCGGCCCTGGCGGGCCGTGGACAGCAGGTGTTCGACGAGGGCGGCCAGCGTCCCCGTACCGGAGCGCGGCAGGCGCGCGTCGCACCGGACGACGGGCACGTCCGGGTCCAGGCCCACGGCTTCGCGGACCTCCTGGGAGGTGTAGCGGTGACCGCCGTCGAACTCGTTGACGGCGAGGACGAAGCCGATCCCCCGGCGCTCGAAGAAGTCCACGGCGGGGAAGCAGTCGGCGAGGCGGCGGGTGTCCGCGAGGACCACCGCACCGAGCGCGCCGGCGCACAGCTCCTCCCACAGGAACCAGAAGCGCTCCTGGCCGGGCGTGCCGAAGAGGTACAGGACGTGCCGGTCGTCCAGGGTGATCCGCCCGAAGTCCAGCGCGACCGTCGTCGTCGTCTTCGCCTCCACCCCGTCGAGCGGGTCGGCGGCCTCGCCCGGCCCGCTCAGCAGTTCCTCCGTGCACAGCGGCTCGATCTCGCTCACCGCGCCCACGAAGGTGGTCTTGCCCGCCCCGAACCCGCCCGCGACCAGGATC
The DNA here is from genome assembly GCF_055575555.1 of Streptomyces sp. NPDC034085. Lineage (NCBI taxonomy): Bacteria > Bacillati > Actinomycetota > Actinomycetes > Kitasatosporales > Streptomycetaceae > Streptomyces > Streptomyces sp. NPDC034085. The sequence goes on from NZ_JBVISL010000008.1 coordinate 9,199, forward strand.
TTCAAGGTCGCGGGGAGGACCGGGGCCGTCTCACAGCCGTCGGCGCAGGCCATCGAGCACCGCCCGCAGCAGGGACACGTCATCGGCGGCGAGCGGGCCGCCGCCGTCCGGGAAGCGGGGTGCCTGCGCCATGACGGCCCCGCATTCCATCAGGTCGGACAGCAGCACCTTCACCACCACGGCGGGCAGCCGCAGTTGCCCGGCCAACTCGGCGACGGTCACCGCCGCCGCACCGGCGCACACGCGCAGCGCGAGGGCGTGCTCGGCACCGAGCGGGTCCCTGGGGCGTACGCCGGTCGCGGTCATCACGGACAGCAGGTCGAGCGCCATGGCCGGACGGGTGCGGCCGCCGCTGGCCGTGTACGGGCGCATGACGCGGCCGGCGGAATCGTCCAGCCAGGGCGTGTCCCGGGCCGTGGGGAAACCGTGCGGCCCGGGGAAGCCGCGGCCCCCGTGCGCCCCCCTCGCCCAGGCCCTCATCGCTCCGGGTCGGCGACGGGCCGGCGCGGGGGCGCAGCCAGGTACGGCCGTACGCTCTTGACCAGCATCGCCATCTCGTAGCCGAGCACGCCCGCGTCGGCCTCGCGGTCCGCGAGCACCGCCAGGCAGGTACCGGAGCCGGCCGCGGAGACGAACACGAGCGCCGTGTCGAGCTCCACGACCACCTGCCGGACCTCGGCCCCGTCCCCGAACCGGGTGCCGGCGCTGCGGCCCAGGGAGTACAGGCCGGAGGCGAGTGCCGCCATGTGGTCGGCGCTGTCGGCATCCATGCCGTGCACGCAGGTGACGAGTCCGTCGGCGGTGAGCAGTACCGCGCTGCGGGTGTACGGCACCCGTTGGACCAGACCGCTGAGCAGCCAGTCGAGATCGGAGAGGCTGCCTGTCCTGGTTGCCAGTTCGCCGGCCATGGGGGTGTGCTCCTTGCTGGGGTTCATGCCTGCTCGTCGGCCTGGGCGAGGCCGAAGCCCCGCTGGAAGGCCGCCATCAGGCCGGGGTCGTGCACGGGCTGTTCGGTTGCGTCGGCCCGCCGGGGGGTGGGGGTGTCGCGCAGCTGGGGCGCGAGGTGCTGCTGGGCGCGGCGCCGGGGCAGGGAGGGCCGGGCCTCCTCCGGAGCGGAGCCCTGGTGCGGTACGCGGGGCGGCGGCGGGCCCGGGTTCCAGGCCGCCGGCGCGGGGCCGAACCCGCCCGGCGCTTCCGCACGCCGGCCGGGCTCCTCCGCGTCCGGAACCGACCTGGCGCCGGCCGGGCCCCGGCCCGCGGGCGCGGGGTCTCCCGCACCGCGCTCCCGAACCACCGGCTCCGGGACTGCCACGCCCTGGCCCCACGCCGCGGGCTCCAGGGCTACCGCGCCCGGGACCCAGGCCGCGCGGTCGGGGTCTCCCTGACCGTCGTCCCACGCCGCCGGCTCCGCGGCTGCCGCGGCCTGGTCCCACGCCGCCGGCTGCGGGGCTGCCGCGCCCTGGTCCCACGCCGCCGGCTGCGGGGCTGCCGGGCGCGGGGCCCAGGGCGTCGGCTCCGCGCCACGGTCCAGGGTCGCCGGCTCCGGGGCCGGGGGTTGCGTCCAGGCCGTGCCCGGAGCCCCACCCTCGTCCGTGTCCGGGCGGAGTTCCGCATGCCGGGCGGGGGACGGCACCGCGGCCAGACCCCGGGCGGCGTTCGTCTCCAGGGGCTGCTCCGGTCCCGGGGCCCGCCCGAAGGCCGGTTCCAGGCCCGGTGCCCCGCCCCGGGCCGTGGCCGTACCCGAAGCCGGGCCGGGGTCCCCGCCCGGCTCCCGGGCCGGGGCCCGGACCGCCGGACCCGGGGCCGGTACCGACCCGCCCGGGTCGCGGGGCAGGCCCTGGGGCGGGACCGTCCTGACGGGAGCCCGGCCCGGGCCCGCCGCCGGGGTCATCGAGCCGGCGCCCCCGCCCGGGGCCGCCGAGCCGGAGACCGGCCCCGCCGCCGGGGCCGGGTCGGTCGTCGGCCAGGAGACGGTGCCCCATGAGGTGGTTCGGGATCCGCCCAGCGCGTCGGACGCGGTCGGGGCCTCCGCGCCCAGCAGCCCCTGGGGCAGCACCAGCACGGCCAGCACCCCGCCGTAGATGTTCGACTTCAGCTCGACCGCGATCCCGTGCCGCCGGGCCAGTGCCGCGACCACGAACAGGCCGATCCGCCCGTCGGCCAGCAGGTGCCGCACGCTCACCTGGTCGGGGTCGCCGAGCAGCAGGTTCATCCGGTGCTGCTCCTCCGCCGGCATGCCCAGCCCGCGGTCCTCCACCTCCACCGCGATCCCGGCGGTGACCCGCTCGGCCCGCACCACCACGTCCGTGTCGGGGGCGGAGAACACCGTGGCGTTCTCCACGAGTTCGGCCAGCAGGTGCACCACGTCGGCGACGGCGTGGCCCCGGACGGTTCCGCCCGCCGGGTGCACCACCTTGACCCGCGTGTACTGCTCGACCTCGGCGACCGAGGAGCGCAGGACCTCGCTCAGGTCGATGGGCCGGGTCCACTGGCGCCGGGACGCGGCGCCGCCCAGCACGGCGAGGTTCTCGGCGTGCCGGCGGATCCGGGTGGCGAGGTGGTCGACGTGGAAGAGCTCCTTCAGCAGGTCGGGGTCCTCGACGGTGTCCTCGAGGTCGTCGAGGAGGGCGATCTCGCGGTGCACGAGCGACTGAAGCCGGCGTGCGAGGTTGACGAAGACCTCCACCTTGCGGTCGCTGTCGGTCGGCGCGGGCGGTGCGGCCAGCCGTACGAGGGTCTCCTGCGCCTGCTCCCGGGCGCTGCGCAACTCCTGTGCGAGCAGCCAGAACTCGTCCACCCCGGACGGGTCCCCCGCTGGCGGCGCACCGCCCTGGGCCCCCCGCACGGGGCGCACGGCACCCTCCCCGCGTTCGATCCGCTCGGCGGCCGTCCGCAGCTCCTGGCGTCCGCGCATGCTGGAGCGGCGCAGCGCCTCGCAGCGGTCCCGGACGGCCTTGGCGGCGCGCTGGGCCCCGAGCAGGGCGGCCGCGAGCGCGCCGACGGCGAGCAGGGCGCAGCCCGCGAGCACCGGCCACAGCCGGTCGTCGCGGGCCCCGGCGCCCCCGCCGAGGTGGAGGGTGAACATGACCGCGGCGGCGCCGCTGAGCCCGGCGGCGAGCGTGGGCAGCACGGCGGCGCGGACCAGCTGGGGGCGCATCTGCCGGCCGGGCCCCTTGACGGCGTGTCTCGACGGGGAGTGGCGGGCGGCGCGGAGTCCGGACATCGGCGTCCTCGGTACGTGGGGCCCGGTGTTGATCACCGGATACCCACGCTAGACCGCACGATCGCGCAGCCGGTGCCCACTCGGGGAACTTCACCGGGGTGCTTCCCGCTCCCGATGGAGCGCTCGTACGGCAGCCCGAATCCGCCGGGAGCGCGTACCCCCGCACGACGGCGGGCGCACGCGCTCCCGGTGGCCCCGCCGACTTCCGAGCGGACCTCGGGCCCGGCCGGCGGCGGTCAGCCGGTCGTCGGCCGCCGGTCAGGACGCCGGATACTGGGCGTACTTGAGGCGCCGCGCGAGGTGGGCGGCGTTGGCGGCCAGGGTGGCGGTCGTGGCCGCGGTCTTCTTCGGGGTCTCGTCGAGGTCCTGGTAGTCCGTTCCCTGCATGGCCTCGCCGACCCAGTAGGTGACGGCGTTCGCCGGGAGGGTGAAACCGACGTCGTTCAGCCCCTGGAAGAGGTCGGCACTGACCTTGTGGGCACCGTCCTCGTTGCCGACGACGCAGATGCCGGCGACCTTGCCGTAGGTGAGCGGGCGGCCCTCCTCGTCGCTCTCGCCCAGTTCGGCGTCGAGGCGCTCCAGGACCCGCTGGGCGACGCTGGCGGGGTGGCCGAGCCAGATCGGCGTGGAGAGGATCAGGATGTCGGTGCCGAGGATGGTCTCGCGGATCTCGGGCCACGCGTCACCGTCCCCCATGTCGGTCTGTACGCCGGGGCGCACGTCGTGGTCGACCACACGGATGGTCTTGCCCGATACGCCGTGGTCCGCGAGGGCGGCCATGGTCTGTTCGGCCAGCAGCTGCGAGCTGGAGGGGGCGGGCGAGGGCGTCAGCGTGCAGACGAGCGCGACGGCGCGCAGCGGAGTGGTCTCTTTGGCTTCCATGCCGCGCGCTTACCCCGAACTCCGCGCCCGACCCGGCCGGGCGCATACTGGCCCCATGACCCGGGCGACGGCCGCCGTCCGGCAGCTGAGGCGGCACGCCGGCGAGGCGGTTTTCCTGCGCGTCGCCGGGCCCGACGGCGCGCGCAACCGGGAGCGGATCCACGGCGCTCCCGGGCCCCGGTGGTTCGGGCCGGGACGGCCGGTGCGGCAGGTCCACGGGGACGCGTCGATGTTCATCGGCGGTCTGGCGGCCCTGCTCCTCCAGTCCCTGCACCCGCTCGCGATGGCGGCCGTGGCCGCGCACTCGGGGTACCGGGGCGACCCGTGGGGGCGGCTGCAGCGCACCAGCACCTTCCTGGCGGTCACCACCTTCGGCACGAGCGCCGACGCGACGGCGGCCGTGGACCGGGTCCGGGAGGTGCACGCGCGGATCCGGGGCCGGACGGCCGACGGGATGCCGTACCGGGCCGACGACCCGGAGCTGCTGACCTGGGTGCACGTCGCCGAGGCGTACTGCTTCCTGCGGGCCCACCAGCGGTACGGCCGGCATCCGCTGAGCCCCTCGGGCCGCGACGCCTACCTCGCCGACACCGCCCGGGTGGCCAGGGCCCTGGGCGCGGAGCGGCCGCCGGAGGACGAGCGGGAGCTGGCGCTGCGGATGGCCGCGTACCGTCCCTCGCTGCGGCCGACGGCGGCTTCCCGGGACACCGCCCGGTTCCTGCTGACCGATCCGCCGCTGCCGGGGGCGGCCCGGCTGCCGTATGCGCTGCTGGCCGCGGCGGCCGTGGAGCTCCTGCCGCCCTGGGCGAGGGCGGCCGTCCGGCCCGGCCCGGCGCACGTGGTCGCGTGGATCCCGGCCCCGGCGGCCCGCGCCGGGGGTCATGCCGTGACCTGGGCGCTGCGCTGGGCGCTGCCGCCGGCGCCGGGCCGGTCCGGATGACGTCGGCCACGGCCCGCTCCCGCGGTGGCGGGGGGCGGGCCGTGGCAGCGGCGGGGACGTCAGCGTTCGCGCGCCAGGTCGAGGTCGTCCTGGAGGAGGGCGGGCGCGGGGGCTCCGTCGGGGGCGGCGGAGCGGGCCGGGCCCGCCGCCGCTGCCGGGGCGGTCACGTCGGCGGCCCGGACGGCGGCCGTGAAGGGCCGCCACCAGGGTGCGGCCGGGGCATCGGGCGCGCCGGGCTCGAAGGGCTGGCCCGGGATCGGCAGGGCCACGGCCGCGCCGGCCGCGCCGGCGGCGGCGAGGGTCCCCTCGCCGGGCTCCTCCCACGGGTGCGGGGCCAGGTTGAAGGTGCCCCAGTGGATCGGCAGCATCGTGCCGTGCGGGACACCGCCCTGGAGGTCGAGGTGGGCCCGCATGCCCTCCTCGGGGGTCATGTGGATGTCGGGCCAGTACTCCGAGTAGGCGCCGATCTGGATCATCGTGGCGTCGAAGGGCCCGTGCCGGCCACCGATCTCCTCGAAGCCGGGGAAGTAGCCGGTGTCCCCGCTGTGGTAGATCCGGTGTTCCCCGCCGGCGACGACCCAGGAGGCCCACAGGGTGAACTGCTGGTTGCGCAGGCCGCGTCCGCAGAAGTGGCGGGCGGGGGTGGCCGTGAGGGTGAGCCCGGCGACCTCGGTGGCCTCGTTCCAGTCGAGCTCGCGCAGCCGGTCCGCCGGGACGCCCCAGCGCTCGAGGTGCGCGCCGACGCCCAGCGGGACGGCGAAGACCGTGTCCGTGCCGGCCAGGGCCTTGATCGTGGGGAGGTCGAGGTGGTCGTAGTGGTCGTGGGAGATCACGACGACGTCGACGTCGCCCAGCGAGGCCAGCGGCACCGGGACGGGGTGGAGCCGCTTGGGCCCGGCGAAGGGGAAGGGGGAGCACCGCTCGCCCCACACGGGGTCGAAGAGCACCCGGCGGCCGTCGATCTCCGCGAGCACGCTGGAGTGGCCCATCCAGGTCAGGCGCAGTCCGCTCACGGGCGGCTTGGCCAGCTCGGCGAGGGTGGTCGGGTAGACGGGGATCGGCGCGCCGGGACCGCGCCGGACCCGCTGCTCCTTCTGGAAGTAGGTCCTGGCGAACTCCGCCATCGATCCGGAAGGCCTGGTCCGGGCCCCGACCGGGTTCTGGAAGACGCCGTCGGCGAAGTTCGGCGAGCGCAGGATCCGCTCCAGCCGTGCGCCGGAGGGGTCCGCGCCGAAGGCTTCGGGCCGCAGGGCGCGCAGCCGGGGACGCAGGGGTCGGGAGCCGGTCAAGGCGCCTCCTGGGAAGGTGCAGGATGAGGTGGGACGGTCGTACGACTACGACCATCCCAACGCACACCGGCCCCCCATGATTCCGCAGCGCGGGGTCCGCCTTGCCGTGGGCGCCGGCGGGCCGGCGCGGCGCCGCCGCAGCCGGCCCCTCCCCCGCTACAGCGGCAGCAGGTCCGGGCGCTTGGCCTCGACGTGGTCGCCGGAGGACTCCCCGCGCAGCCGGCGGCCGATCCAGGGCACGAGGTGTTCGCGGGCCCACTGGATGTTGTCCCGGGTCACGTCCACCGACCCGCGCGGCGGGACCGGCGGCCAGGGCTGGTCCGGGTCGGTCGGCACCGCGTAGCCCAGCACCTGCGCGGCGCGCAGGGCGACGCGGGTGTGCCCCTCGGGCGAGAGGTGCAGCCGGTCGCCGTCCCAGGCCCGCCGGTCCTGTACGGACTTGAGGGACCACAGGTCGAGGACGGGGCACCCGTACCGGTCGGCGATGGAGCGGACGTGCGCGCTGTACGTCGCGACCTTGCCCCGCAGGTGTTTGAGGACGGGCACGCCCCGGGTGTCGAAACCGGTCGTGACCATCACGAGCCCGACGGACCGGGTGAGGTCGGCCACGGCCGCCTCGAACCGCTCCGCCACGTCGTCCGGGTCGCTGCCGGGACGGATGATGTCGTTGCCCCCCGCGCAGAAGGTGACGAGGTCGGGTGCGAGTTCCCTGGCCCTCGGGACCTGCTCGGCCACGATCTGGTCGAGAAGTTTCCCCCGCACGGCCAGATTCGCGTAGCGGAAGTCGTGTTCTTCGCGCTGATCGGCCAGGAGTACGGCGAGCCGGTCCGCCCAGCCGAGATATGAATCCCCGGATCCCGGGTCCCCCACGCCCTCGGTGAAGCTGTCCCCGATCGCCGCGTACGAGCCGATGGTCTTGAGTGTCGTCTTCGTCGCTGCCACGGGACGACATCCTTCACCTTGGCAACCAACCTACGCCAACGTAATGAGGGGTTGACGGACCGTGATCTATACCACGCGGGGGATAAGGAATAAGTACGCGTGGGGCCGGGACCCCCCTCGGGTCCCGGCCCCACGCGCGTCACGGTGCCGACGGCGGGTGCCGTCAGATGCTCACGCCCTTGGAGCGGAGGTAGCCGAGCGGGTCGATGTCGGAGCCGTAGGACGGGCCCGTACGGATCTCGAAGTGCAGGTGCGGGCCGGTCACGTTGCCGGTCGCGCCGGAGAGGCCGATGCGCTGGCCGCCGGTGACGCTCTGGCCCGCCGAGACGGACAGCGAGGAGAGGTGGCCGTACTGGGAGTACCTGCCGTCGGCGTGCCTGATGACGACCTCGTTGCCGTAGGCGCCGCCCCAGCCTGCGGAGACCACGGTGCCCGCACCGACGGCCTTGACCGTGGTGCCGGTGCTCGCGATGAAGTCGACGCCGGTGTGGTAGCCGGAGGACCACATGGCACCGCTCGCCCGGTACTGCGTGGAGATGCCGCCGCCGACGGGGGCGGTGAACCCGGAGGAGGTGGCGGGCGCTGCGGGCGCCGGGGCCTTCTCGCTCTTTGCCGCGGCGCCGGAGCCCTGGGCGGCCGGGCTGCCGTACGTCCGGCCGGCCTTGCCGCCGGAGCCCTTGGCGGACGCCCCGCCGGAGCCCTTCGCGGCCGGGGCCGCGTCGGCCGTGTCCTCGGAGGCGGCCGGAGCATCGCTCGAGGATTCCTCGGCCGGGGCCGCAGGAGCCTTCGGGGCGGGAGCCTGGGCCTGGCCGACGCCGCCGAGGGTGAGCTTCAGGCCGGGGTGGATGAGGGAGGGGTCCTCGCCGACGGCCTCGCGGTTGTCGGCGTACAGCCTCTCCCAGCCGCCGTCCAGGTGGCGCTCGGCGGCGATCTTCGAGAGGTAGTCGCCCGGCACCACCGTGTAGACGGCGGACGCGGCGGCGGGCGCGGCGGTCAGCGCCTGGGGGGCCTGCGCGTGGTGCGCGGGGGCGGTCTTCGCGGGCACGGCCGCCGGGGCGGCGTGGGCGCCGGCGGCACCCATCAGCGGGAGCGCGAGGGCCGCCCCGCCGGTTCCGGCCACGGCGAAACCGCGGGATATCGAACTGGACTTCGGACGGCGGTGCTTACCCTTTGCGGGCATGGCGAATTCCTCTCCGGCGCCTGCGAGGTGAGCTGTCGGGTTCGGACTGGAGATGTCCGGCCATACGTGCGGAGCACGGTTTCGGCTTCACCCCGAGCTGCACCGGACATGCTCCGGAGCAGCGGCCTACCTGGTTCCCCCGCTCCTGCCGCGCGCGGTGGTCGGGTGCGGTCCCCGGGCGGCGGCAGGATTAGGCGGTCCACCCGGATCGATCGCGAAGGTAATCGAGGCGGGCGCCGGGCAACAAGCCACGAATTCTCTGACGGAATCGCAGATATGGGGGATCAATGGAATTACGGTCACCCTGCGTCCATTCCGCACCCTCAACAACCGCTCCCACGAGGGAATTCGATTCCCGTGATCAGGCACGCACGGTCACCGTATGATCTGGCTCACGGGGCATGGCCCGATCTCGCCTCCACCTATGGCAAGTTGCTCCCAACCGGACCAATTCGGACACCCCAGGACCACGCGGAGGAGTACACGTGACCCAGCAGATACCCCAGCCCCTTCCGGCCGCCCCCGAGCCCGGTGCGCAGCTGACCGGAGTGCGCAACTTCCGTGACGTGGGCGGGCTGCCGACCGCGGACGGACGAAGGGTCAGGCCGGGACGACTGTTTCGAAGCGGACATCTCGCGCATGCCACCGAAACCGATACAGAGTTCCTCGCGTCGCTGGGCCTGCACACCGTCTTCGACTTCCGCAACGCGGTCGACCAGGCTCTGGAGGGCCCGGACGTCGAACTGCCGGGCGTGCTGAACGTGAACATCCCGCTGACGGACCCCGCCGACGGCCGGGAGTTCTGGACGATGGTCCGCGAAGGCGACCTCGAACAGCTCCGCGGCCTGCTGGGCGGGGGCAGGGGGGCCGCCCGCATGGCGGAGTCGTACCGCACGATCATCCGCACCCGCACCGCCGAGCACGGCCGCGTCCTGCACGCCCTGGCCGAGGACAGCGTCCCGGCGCTGATGCACTGCGCGGCGGGCAAGGACCGGGCGGGGCTGTCGATCGCGGTGACGCTGCTCGCGCTGGGCGTGGAGCGCGAGGCCATCGTGGCGGACTACCTGGAGTCGAACGCCCCGCACAACCGCTACCGGGTGCGCCGCGGCACCGACACGCCCGAGGCCCGCGCCCCCGAGGTGACGGAGCTGCTGGCCCCGCTGTTCGACGCCCGCGCGGAGTACCTGCTTGCGGCCTTCGCGACCATCGACGAGCTGTGGGGCGGGGCGGACCGCTACCTCGCGGAGGGGCTCGGGCTCGCCCCCGCCTCCCTCGGCCTGCTGCGGGACCGGCTCCTGGACTGACCCGCCGGAAAGAGGGCCGGCGGGGACCGGATACGCCCCCGCCGGCCGCCGGACAGCCGGCCCGGCGGTCGTCGGCTCAGCGGTTGCCGACCGCCTGCTTCACCAGCGTCCTGCCGAAGTCCCACATGAGCCCGCCCCCGCCGTGCGCCTCGTCCATGACCTCCCGGAAGGCCCCGACGAAACGCTCCACGTCCGCCTCGTCCACGACGAGCGGCGGGATGAGCTTGATGACCTCCAGGTGGTCCCCGGAGACCTGGGTGAGGATCCGGTGTTTGCGCAGCAGCGGCACCACGACCATCTGGGCGAACAGCCCCTTGCGGGCCGCCTGGAGCACCGCCCAGCGGCTGCGCAGGCCGAGCGAGGAGGGCTTGCCGAACTCGATGCCGATCATCAGCCCGCGCCCGCGCACCTCGTGCAGCAGCTCGTACTCGTCCACGAGCGCCGCGAGCCGCCCGCGCAGCAGGTCGCCCATCGCCCGGGCGTTGGCGACCAGCTGCTCGTCGTCCATGACGGAGAGCACCGCCAGCCCGGCCGCCATCGCCTGCGCGTTGGAGCCGAAGCTGGCGGAGTGCACCAGCACCCGGTCCATGGACGAGTACACCTTCTGGAAGATCCAGTCCTTGCCCAGGGTCGCGCCGACGGGCACGTAGCCGCCGGAGAGGGCCTTGGCCACGCACACCAGGTCCGGCTCCACGCCCGGCTCGTGCTGGTACGCGTAGAAGTCCCCGGTACGTCCGAGGCCCGTCTGCACCTCGTCGGCGATCAGGAGCGCCTTGTGCCGGTGCAGCAGCTCCTGCGCGGCGCGCAGGAAGCCGGGCGGGGCGGCATGCACGCCCTTGCCCTGGACCGGTTCGACCACGAAGGCGGCCACGTCCCCGCGCGCGAGCTCGCGCTCGAGCGCGGCCAGGTCCCCGAGCGCGATCTTCGTGTCGGGGAGCAGCGGGGCGAAGCCGTCGCGGAAGCCGCCTTCGCCGTTGACCGACAGCGAGCCCGTGGTCAGCCCGTGGAAGGCGTGGTCGCAGTAGAGGACCCTGGGCCGCCCGGTGGCGTACCGGGCGAACTTCAGGGCGGTCTCCACGGCCTCGGTGCCGCTGTTGCCGAAGAAGACCCGGTCGAGGTGGGGGCTGTACGACAGCAGCTTCTCGGCCAGCAGCCCGGGCAGCGGCTGGCAGTCGAAGCGGGTCAGGTCGGCGAGCTGGGCGTCCAGGACGTCGTGCAGGGCCCGGCGTACGACGGGGTGGTGCCGGCCCAGGCCCATCACCCCGAACCCGGCGAGCATGTCGAGGTAGTCGTTGCCCTCGGCGTCCCAGAAGTGGGCGCCCTCGGCCCGCTCGTAGACCTTGTCGAAGCCGATGGTGTGCAGCATGCGGGGCAGCTGGTGGTTGAGGTGGCGGGCGTGCAGCTCGTAGCGCTCCCCGCCGCGCTCGGCCAGCAGCGCGGCGAGGTCGAAGCCGCCCGGCCCGCCCTGTGCGGGGGTCATGCGGACGTGTCCCGGTTCCCGCCCAGGGTCTCGCGGGCCGCGCGCAGCGACTCCTTCAGCGACCCCATGGTGGCGAGGACGGCGGTGGGCTCGTAGCCGCAGTGCGCCATGCAGTTCGCGCAGCGCGGGTCCTTCCCGCGGCCGTACTTGCTCCAGTCGGTGTCCTCGATCAGCTCCCGGTACGTGGGCACGTAGCCGTCGCTCATCAGGTAGCAGGGGCGCTGCCAGCCGAAGAGCGAGTAATTGGGAATGGCCCAGGCGGTGCAGGGGAAATCGGCCTTGCCTTCGAGGAAGTCCAGGAAGAGCGGCGAGTGGTTGAGCCGCCAGCGCCGCCGGTTGCCGCCCGCGAAGGCCTTCTTGAAGAGTTCCCGGGTCTGCTCGACGCCCAGGAAGTGCTCCTGGTCGGGTGCCTTTTCGTAGGCATAGGCGGGCGAGATCATCATCTCGTCGACCTGGAGGTCGTCATTGAGGTAGTTCAGTACTTCGATGATCGTCTGCGGGGTGTCCGTGTTGAAGAAGGTGGAGTTGGTGGTCACCCGGAATCCGCGGCGCTTGGCCTCCTTGATGGCCGCGACCGCCTCATCGAAGACGCCCTCCTTGGCCACCGATTCGTCGTGGCGTTCGCGCAGTCCGTCGATGTGGACGGCGAAGGCGAAGTAGGGGGAAGGGGTGAATTTCTCGATCTTCTTGCGGAGCAGCAGGGCGTTGGTGCAGAGGAAGACGTATTTCCGCTTCGCCACCAGCTGGCGCACGATCTCGTGGATCTGCGGGTGCATCAGGGGTTCGCCACCCGCGATGGAGACCATCGGCGCGCCGGACTCCAGCACGGCGCCGACCGCCTGGGCGACGGGCATGCGCTGCTTGAGCACCCCGGCCGGGTGCTGGATCTTCCCGCAGCCCTCGCAGGCGAGGTTGCAGGCGTAGAGCGGTTCCAGCTCGACGATCAGCGGGAACTTCTCACGCTTGCGGAGCTTCTGTTCGAGAAGATAGGTCCCGACCCTGATGGACTGTCGCAACGGCATGGCCATCTGGTTCACCTCCTGGGGAGCAGTAACGAACGGTGCCATTCGTGGAACGCGGGCAGTAGGGCGCGCAGGACACGGAAGGCAGATATTCCACCCCGTACCGTGCCGATGCGGACGAGCTCGTGCTCCGGAGCGTCCACGACCACCCGGACGGCGGCAACGGGACGGCCCGGTGCTGCGGCGGTCCACAGGGTGGCCGCGGACTCCATGTCGACGGCGACGGCGCCGGTCGCGCGCAGCTGCGCGCGCTCCTGGCCGCGTACGACGTGGTCGGAGCCGGTCAGAGCGCCGGTGTGCACGGTCCGGCCGGGGACGGCACGGGCCAGGGCGCCGGCGAGCAGGGCGGTCCCGGTGCAGGTGACCACCCCGCGGGGGTCGCGGGTCTCCTCGGCGACGACCAGGTCCCCGGGGTGCATGCCGGGGACCAGGCCGGCGCAGAAACCGGTGGCGAGGACGGCCGCGCGGCGCATCCCGGGCCGCTCCAGGGCCCGGGCGACGGCCCGCTCGGCCGCGCGGGGGCCCATGCCGGTGCGCAGCAGGGCGCCGGGTACGGGTCCGGCGCGGCCCGCGCTGCGCAGGGCCGCCTGCTCGATGCGCAGGGCGCAGGCGACCAGCAGGGGCGGCGGGGGCTCCGCTGCGGCGGGCATCAGGACCCCCCGGCCGCGGCGGGGTGCCTGCGCCCGGGGCCGAACGGTTCTCCGTGGAGGTACCGGCCGAGGGCAGTGAGCGGGAACACCTGCCGGTAGAGGTGGTAGTTGATGGAGAAGTCCCAGGGGAAGCCGGTGCCGGTGAAGTACGGCTCGTCCCACGTGCCGTCGGGGTGCTGGGTCCGCACCAGGTACGCCAGTCCCCGCTCGACGGCCCGGCTCTCGCGCTCCCCCGCCGACAGCAGGGCCATCAGCGCCCACGCGGTCTGCGAGGCGGTCGAGGCGCCCTTCCCGGCCCAGGAGGGGTCCTGGTAGGAGCGCTGGTCCTCGCCCCAGCCGCCGTCCTCGTTCTGTACGGATTCCAGCCAGCGCACGGCCCGCCGGAGGGCGGGGTGCGCGGGTGCGAACCCGGCGGCGGTGAGGGCCGGGACCACGGAGCCCGTCCCGTAGACGTAGTTGGTGCCCCAGCGGCCGAACCAGGAGCCGTCGGGCTCCTGTTCGGCCAGCAGCCAGGCGATGCCCCGCCGGGCGCGGGGGTCGGCGGCCCGGCCCTCCGCGGCGAGCATCTCCACCACGTGGGCGGTGACGTCCGCCGAGGGCGGGTCGATGACCTCGCCGAAGTCGCAGAAGGGCAGCCGGTTGGGGAAGGGGCTGGTGTTGTCGGCGTCGAAGGCGGCCCAGGCGCCGTTCTTCGACTGCATCCCGACGGTCCAGGACACCCCGCGGGCGATGGCGGCCTCGACCTTCGCCGGTTCGGGGTGGCGGATGCGGCGCAGGGCCAGGACCACCTCGGCGGTGTCGTCGATGTCGGGGTAGTTGTCGTTGTGGAACTCGAAGGCCCAGCCGCCGGGTTCGAGGGCGGGCCGGCGGACGGCCCAATCGCCGGGGCGGCGGATCTCCTCGCCGAGCATCCAGTCGGCGGCCCGGACCAGCGCCGGATGGTCGGGGGGCAGGCCCGCGTCGGCCAGGGCGATGGCGGCGAGGCAGGTGTCCCAGACCGGGGACTGGCAGGCCTCGACCATCCGGGCGCCGTCCTCGCGCCAGACGGTGAAGCGGTCGAGGGATTCCAGCCCGGCCCGCATCACCGGGTGCTCCAGGTCGTAGCCGAGCAGGTGCAGGGCGATGACCGAGTACACGGCGGGCGGCTGGATGCCGCCCCAGCAGCCGTCGTTCTCCTGGCGTTCGATGATCCAGCGGGCGGCGGAGTCCATGGCCGCCTTGCGCAGCCGGCGCGGGGCGAAGCGCCGGTAGAGGTGCAGGGCCTTGTCCATCCGCTGGAAGGCCCCGTCCCAGCTGGCCAGCGGCGCGGGGGGCGCGGCCGGGTTCGGGTCGCGCGCGTCGGTGTGAAGTTCGTCGAGCGCGAAGGGCGCGGGGCGGACGGGCCGCAGGGCGGAGACGACGGTGAGCGGGACGATCGTCTGGCGGGCCCAGCAGCCGAAGTCGTAGATGTTGAGCGGCATCCAGGAGGGCAGGAAGACCAGCTCGGGCGGGAGCTCCGGCAGGTGCTCCCAGTTCCACCAGCCGAACAGGGCCAGCCAGATGCGGGTGAAGACCCGCGCGGCGGCGATGCCGCCGTGGGCCCGGATCCAGGCCGAGGCGCGGGCCATGTGCGGGGCGTCGGGCGGGTCGCCGGCCAGGCGCAGGGCGACGTACGCCTCGACGGTGGCGGAGAGTTCGGGCGGTCCGCCGTGGAAGGTGGCCCAGGTGCCGTCGGCGTTCTGCTCGCCGCGGATGAACAGGGCGGCGGCGTGGGTGACGGCTTCGTCGCGGATGCCGAGGAACTGCCGCAGCAGCAGGTCCTCCGCGTCCATGGTGACGTTGGTCTGGAGGTCGCCCTTCCACCAGCCGGCCGGGTCCTGGCGGGCGAGCAGCTCGCCGATGGCCCGGTCGGCGGCCTGCCGGACGTCCCGCAGCAGGCCGGATTCACCGGCGGGCGCGGCGGCGGCGAGGGCGGCCACGGCGCCCATGGCCGGCGCGCTCTCGTGTCGTGGATCCGCGCCGTCGGTCGTCGCACCGCCGCCGTCGGTCGTCGCTGTCATGGCTTCCCCTTCGTACAGTGCTTCGGCTGTGCCCGGGTCTGCCGTCGGCCGGGGGCCCTAAGGGGCGCCTCCGGCCGGCGACTCGCGATTCATATCCACATTTCGGCGATGGTCACCTCTTGCGCACGACGACGAAGTCGGCGAGGGCGACGAGCTGCTCGCGCACGCGCTGCGGCATGTCGACCTCGTCGAGCGCGCGGATGGCGACGGCGTGCTGGCGGCGCGCCTCGTCGGCGGTCCACTGGCGGCCGCCGGCGGCCTCGATGAGCGCGGCGCGGTGGGCGAACTCCTCCTCGGAGAAGTTCTCGAAGTCGTTGCTCTTGGCGTCCGCCGCGAGCAGCGTCGCGAGCTCCTCACATGCGGGTCCGCCCGCCGCGAGGGCCGCGACGACGGGCAGGGACTTCTTGCGCTGGCGCAGGTCGCTCCAGGTCTGCTTGCCCGTGGACTCCGGGTCGCCCCAGATGCCGAGGAGGTCGTCGACGGCCTGGAAGGCGAGGCCGAGGTGGTAGCCGTACTCCTCCAGCTTGTCGGCGGTGCGGTCGTCGGCGCCGCCCAGCACGGCGCCGATGGACACCGCGCACGCGAGCAGGGCTCCGGTCTTGTTCCCCTCCATCTCGAGGCATTCCTCGACGCTGACGCGCTCGCGGTGCTCGTACGAGATGTCCTGGGCCTGGCCGTCGATGAGCTTGCGGCTGGCGGTGGTCAGGCGGCGGGTGGCACGCCCGGCCTCGACGGTGCCGAGTTCCAGCAGCACCTCGTTGGCGAGGGCGAACAGGGCGTCGCCGACCAGGATGGCGAGGGCGGGGCCGTGCACCTTCCACACCGTGTCGCGGTGGCGGCGCTGCTCGTCGCCGTCCATCAGGTCGTCGTGCAGCAGCGAGAAGTTGTGGACGAGCTCGACGGCGACGGCCCCGGGGACGCCGACCTCGGCTGCGGCGCCGGCCGCCTCGGCGGACAGCAGCGCCAGGGCGGGGCGCACGGCCTTGCCGCCGTCGCCGTCCGCCGCGTTGCCCTGGGCGTCGATCCAGCCGAAGTGGTAGGCGGCGACGGTGTCCATGGGCGCCGCGAGCCGGCTCACCGCCGCGCGGAGCACGGGCGTCGACAGCGTGCGGCCGCGTTCCAGGAGGGCGAGGGTGTCGGCCTTCTCCACTCCCCCTCCGGCTGCGCCCGTGCCGGCATCCGTGTTCTCGACAGCCGGGTTCCCCGGGTTCACTGGCTCTCCTCTGGTTCCTGTACGTGCTGTGCCGGTGGTGCTGGTGGTCGTGGTGCTCATACCGCCTCCTGCAGCGGGTGTTCGCGGGGGCGGCCGAGAGCGGCCAGCGCGGCGTGGGCCGCGCCCAGACCGCTGCGGACGGCGCTCTCCATGGTCGCGGGCCAGCCGGTGGCGGTCCACGCACCGGCGAGGTAGAGGCCCGGCGTGTCGGTGCGGGGGCCGGGGCGCAGCCGGCCGACGCCGGGGCTGGGGGCGAAGGTGGCGGTCCGCTCGCGGGTGACGAAGAAGTCCCGTACCTTCGCGCCGCGGGCGGCCGGCAGCAGCCGTTCCAGCTCGGGCAGGTAGGTGGCGCGCAGGACGGAGACGGGCTCGTCGATGTCGTCCTGGGCGGCCGACTGGGACAGGGCCAGGTACTGGCCGCCGTCGGTGAGTCCGGAGGCGTCGGTGCGGTCGAAGACCCACTGGACGGGAGTGCCGAGCGCGGCGAAGAAGGGCTGCTTGAGCACCTTGCGGTCGTACACGACGTGGACGTTGAGGATGGGGGCGGTGCCGATGTCGAGGAGCTTGTCGGGGTCGGCCAGCGCTCCGGGGGGCAGCAGGGCGTGCGCCTCGCGCTGCGGGACGGCGAAGACGACGGTGCCCGCCTCCAGGGACTCGCCCTCGGTGTCGACCCGCCAGCTCCCGTCGCCGGTACGGGAGACGGCGGTGACGCGGGCGCGCAGTTCGGTGCGTACGCCGGCGGCGTCGAGGGCCTTGCGGGCGAGGGTGTCGTGCAGGTCGCCGAGCGGGACCCTGGCCCAGCCGATGTCGGCGGCGCCGTTCTCGGAGAGCAGGCCGGTCTTGAAGACCATGGCGGCCAGGCCCAGCGAGCACCGGTCGGCGGTGGCGTTGAGGGTGGCGATGCCGACGAGGTCCCACAGGGCCTCGACGGTGCGCCGGGACTGCCCGTGGCGGGCGAGCCAGGTGGCGAAGTCGAGGCCGTCGAGCGCCGGGTCGGCGGGGTCGAGCCGGCGCAGCGCGAGGGCGGCGCGTCCGACGGCCAGCCGCTCGGGGAGGGAGAGGTGCGGGTAGGCGGCCAGTGAGGCGGCCAGGTGCAGGGGCACGGGCAGGGCGCTGCGGCGCAGCCGGCCGAGGCGGGGGCCGCCGGGGTGGGCCGCGTCGAGGACGGGTACGTCGAGCCGGTCCTGGAGCGGGGCGAGGGCCGCGCCGTCGACCCGGTCGAGGAACCACCGGTAGGCGGTGCAGCAGCGCAGGTAGACGTGCTGGCCGTTGTCGACGGTCAGGTCGCCGCGCTTGAAGGAGAACGCGAGCCCGCCGAGGCGCGGGCGCCCTTCGAGGAGGGTGACCCGCAGCCCGGCGTCGGCGAGTTCGAGCGCGGCCGTGACGCCCGCGAGTCCGCCGCCGATGACGACGGCGCGGCGGTCGTTCCCGGCGGTCGCGCCGGCGCTCATGAGGCCTCCCGTGTGGTGCGGCGGCCCGCCGGGCCGGGGTGCGGCACGGCCGGGGTCGTGGTCGGGGGCATCAGGTGCGCCTCCGGGTGCTCTGGCGGGAGACGGTGCGGGCGTCGAGGCCGGACAGGCCGCGCACGGCCACGTACGCCTTCTCGTGGGTCGGCAGCGAGACGCGCCCGCGCAGCACCGCCTCGGGTTCGCGCTCGATGCGGTCCAGGAGGCGGCGGTAGATGCCGGCCATCGCGGCGACGCAGGCGCCGCTGCGCCGGTCGAGCATCGGCAGGAGCCGGTATCCCTCGGCGAACAGGGCCCGCGCGCGCCGCACTTCGTGGTGCACGAGCCCGGCGAAGTCGGCGCCCGCCGGCATCCGGCCGGCCCCGAAGCCTTCGGAGCAGCCGAACTTGGCGAGGTCCTCGGCGGGCAGGTAGGTGCGTCCGTTGCCGGCGTCCTCGCGGACGTCGCGCAGGATGTTGGTGAGCTGGAGGGCCAGGCCCAGGGTGTCGGCGTACTCGTCGGCGCGGTCCGCGGGGCCCACGGTGCCGAACACGCCGAGCGAGAGCCGTCCGATGGCGCCGGCCACGCAGCGGCAGTAGGCCTGGAGGTCCTCCCAGGTCTCGTACTCCTCGCCGCGTACGTCCATCAGGACGCCGTCGATGAGTTCGTCGAGGCCGCCGAGCGGGATGGGGAAGCGGCGCGCGGCGTGGGCGAGGGCGACGGCGACCGGGTCGGTGTCGTCCTCGTCGACCTCCTCGGCGCGGATCCGGCCGAGCAGGGCGCGGGTCTCCTCCAGCCGGGCCAGCTTGGCCGCGGGCTGGAGGGGGCCGTCGCCGATGTCGTCGACGCGCCGCGAGAAGGCGTACAGCGCGGACATGGCGTGCCGCTTGTCGGTGGGCAGCAGCCGGATGCCGTACGCGAAGTTGCGCGCCTGGGTGCCGGTGACGGCCTCGCAGTAGCTGTAGGCCGCGAGGACCTGGGCGGACGGTGCTGACGCGTGTGCGGGGCCCTCCACGTTCGGGCTCACCTCTTTCTCGGCGCTGTACGCAGGACGGCGGCCACCTCGCGGAGCAGGAGGCTCCGGGTGGGCTTGGGCGGGCCGGGCAGCACGTCGAAGCCGACGGCGGAGATCGCTCGCAGGGCGGCGCGCCCCCCTCCCACGAATCCCGCGAGCAACAGCCGTAGCCTGCCGTGGACGCTACCCACGAGCGGGGTGCCTTCATTCAGGAGATCGCGCGTGCGTTCGGCCTCGAAGGCGATCAGGGCGCGTACGGACGCTCCGGCGGACGGGGCCTTGAGGTCGGCCTCGGCGACGTGGAAGCGGCGCATGTCCTCGGCCGGGAGGTAGATCCGGTCGCGGCCGAGGTCCTCGGTGACGTCCTGAAGGTGTTCGGCGATCTGCAGGGCGGTGCACACGGCGTCGGAGCGGCGGATGCGCTCGGGGGTGCTGGTGCCGGTGAGGGAGAGCACGAGGCGTCCGACCGGGTTGGCGGACAGTTCGCAGTACGCGAGGAGTTCGCCGTACGTCTCGTAGCGGCTGACCCGCTGGTCCTGGCGGTTGGCCTCGATGAGCCCGAGGAAGGGTTCGGGGGTGAGGCCGCGCTCGCGCACGACGGGTTGCAGGGCCAGCAGCAGGGGGTGGCGCGGGGGGCCGTCGGAGCCGCCGAAGACGCGCAGCAGGTCGGCCTCGAAGGCGTCGAGCATGGCGGGCCGGTCGTCGGCGGCGGCCGGGTCGAGGCCGAGGAGCACGGCGTCGCGGCCGCCGGGGGCGAGGTCGCCGTCGCCGATGTCGTCGACCAGGCGGGCGTACCCGTAGACCGCCATGAGGCCCTCGCGCCAGGCGCGCGGGAGGAAGGCGGGGGCGACGGGGAAGTTCTCCGCCGCGGCCTTGTCGAGGGTGGCCCGCGCGGGGAGCGGGTCGGGGGTGCCTGCGCCGGCCGGCGCGGGACGGATGCCGTGCCCGGGGGTCACCGCCCGCCGCCCGGGGCGGGGACGGCCGCTGTGCCTGGGGGCCGGAGAATTCCCGTAGCCATTGCCGTCACGTCTCCCGTTCTACACTGCCGACCCAAGTCATCCTATTTCGGACACGCCGCCGGACCTTACCCGGGGGTATCCCCACGGGGCCGGCTGCGGGGAATCGTCCCCTCTTGGCGCGATTGAGAACTGGTCCAGCTTACGCTGTACAACGCCGCGGGAGCCTTCGGGGTGCTCCTCCGCGCCCCGGAATGTCGGCCGCCCGCTCCGGAAGCTCCCGCTCCGCCCGTTCGCCCGCGCACCGCCGCCGCCCGCCCCCATGGCGAGGCCCCCGCCGCGGTGAGCGGCAGGGGCCTGCGGGCCGGAGCGGGGGGGACCCGCGGGTCAGTGGCCGCTGGCCTTCTCGTACGCCGAGACCACTTCCTCGGTGGGCCCGTCCATCAGGAGTTCGCCCTTCTCCAGCCACAGGACGCGGCTGCAGGTGTCGCGGATGGACTTGTTGTTGTGGCTCACCAGGAAGACCGTGCCGGCCTTCTCCCGCAGCTCGCGGATGCGGTTCTCCGAGCGCACCTGGAAGCTGCGGTCACCGGTGGCCAGCGCCTCGTCGATCATCAGGACGTCGTGGTCCTTGGCGGCGGCGATGGAGAACCGCAGGCGCGCGGCCATGCCGGAGGAATAGGTGCGCATGGGCAGGGAGATGAAGTCGCCCTTCTCGTTGATCCCCGAGAAGTCGACGATGTCCTGGTAGCGCTCCTTGATCTGCTCGCGGGTCATGCCCATCGCGAGACCGCCGAGGACGACGTTGCGCTCGCCGGTGAGGTCGTTCATCAGCGCGGCGTTCACGCCCAGCAGGGAGGGCTGGCCGTCGGTGTAGACCTTGCCGGACTCGCAGGGCAGCAGGCCCGCGATGGCGCGCAGCAGGGTCGACTTGCCGGAGCCGTTGGAGCCGATGAGGCCGATGGCCTCGCCGCGGTACGCCGTGAAGGAGACGCCCCGGACGGCGTGGACCCGGCGGACGCCCGGGGCGTCGCCCTTGCCCCGGCGGAGGATCTTGCTCAGCGCGGCGGTGGCACTGCCCTTGCCGGAGCTGCCCGTGTTGACGCGGTACACGATGTGCACCTCGTCCGCGATGACGGTGGGGACGCGCCCCGGGGTGTTGTCAGCCACGGCCGTAACGCTCCTCAGCCTTCCAGAAGTACACGAAGCCGCCGATGCCGATCACGACGGCCCAGCCGACGGCGAAGGCCCAGACGTGCGGCGGGAGGTTCTCCCGGCCGTAGCCGTCGATCATCGCGAAGCGGACCAGGTCCATATAGATGGCGGCGGGGTTCCACTGGAGCGCGTCCGCGATCCACGCGGGCCGGTCCTTCAGCATCTCGCTGATGGAGAACATCACGCCGGAGGCGTACATCCACGTACGGGTGAGGAAGGGCATCAGCTGCGCGAGGTCGGGGGTCTTGGACCCCATGCGCGCGAACACCAGCGCGAGCCCGGTGTTGAAGACGAACTGCAGCACCAGCGTCGGGATGACCAGCAGCCACGACAGCCGCGGGTAGTTCCCGAAGGCCACGGCGACGACGACCACGACGATCATCGAGTACAGGAGCTGCTGGAGCTGCTGCATCGAGAAGGAGATCGGCAGGGAGGCGCGCGGGAAGTGCAGGGCGCGCACCAGGCCGAGGTTGCCGGGGATCGCCCGGACGCCGGCCATCAGCGAGCTCTGGGTGAAGGTGAAGACGAAGATGCCCATCACCAGGAAGGGGATGTAGACCCCCTTCTCCATGCCGCGGCCCGCGTTCAGGATGAGGCCGAAGATCAGGTAGTAGACCAGGGCGTTGAGCAGGGGGGTCGCCACCTGCCACACCTGGCCCAGCTTGGCCTGGCTGTACTGCGCCACCAGCTTGGCCCGCGAGAAGGCCATGATGAAGTGGCGCCGACCCCAGAGCTGCCGCACGTATCCGCCCAGGCTGGGCCGCGCGCCACTGACGGACAGGCCGTACTTCCTGGCGAGCTCCGCGGGGCTGAGCCCCGCGTCGTCGGACGGCGGCTTGCTCGTGGCGAGGGCGCCGTCGTGGGTTGTGTCACTCACAAGTTGAAACTTTCCGTCTTCAAGATGCGGCAGGAGGGGCATCGGGGCTGGAACGCCGGACCCGTGGTGGGGCCCATGGTCCCAGACGCGAGCTTGTCAGATGACAGGCGGTCGGCCCAGCCGCGTCAGCCGCCAGACCGTACGCCACCTCATCGGACGCCGGGGGCCGCAGGGGGTGGTCCAGCCCTCCTTGAACCCGCCGAACCAGGCCTTGAGCGCCGGCACGGAGGGCCTGCGGACGAGCGTCAGCGCGAGCCAGACGCCCAGGTAGACCGGGACCAGCGGGGCGGGCAGGTTGCGGCGGGCGAGCCACACCCGGTTACGGGCCACCATACGGTGGTAGACCGCGTGCCGGGAGGGAGCCGTCGCCGGGTGGAGCAGCACCATGTCCGCCCGGTAGTCGATCAGCCACCCGGCGTCGAGCGCCCGCCAGGCCAGATCGGTCTCCTCGTGGGCGTAGAAGAACTCCCCGGGCAGTGTCCCGACCTGCTCGAACACCTTCGTGCGGACGGCGTTGGCGCCGCCCAGGAAGGTGGTCACGCGGGAGGAGCGCATCGGGTCCGAGGCGCGCAGCCGGGGCACGTGGCGGCGCTGGGTGGTGCCGGTCTCCGGATCGGCGATGCGGAAGCTGACGATCCCCAGCCGCGGGTCCCGGGCGAAGGCCTGCCGGCACAGCTCGGCGGTGTCGGTGCGCTCCAGGAGGCCGTCGTCGTCGAGGAACAGCAGGGCGTCCACGTCGGTGCCGCCGGGCCCGAAGGCCTCGATGCCGGCGTTGCGGCCGCCGGGGATGCCCAGGTTCTCGGGCAGCTCGACGGTGCGCACGCCCTCCGGGAGGCCGGGGACCTGCACGCCCTGGCCGACGACGACCACCTCGACGGGGTCGCCCTCCTGCCGGGCGACCGATTCGAGGAGCGCCTTCAGCTCGTCGGGGCGGTTGCCCATGGTGATGATCACGGCGCCCAGCCGCATCGGCGTCGTCACTTGAGCCTGCTGGAGGCCAGGATCGACACCAGGTGCAGCAGGGTCTGCAGCAGCGCGATGCCGGCCAGCACGGCGACGCCGAGCCGGGTGAAGAACAGGTCTCCCCGGATCTGGTCCACGACGGCGAGCGCGAGGATCAGCAGGGAGGCCTCGATGCCGAGGACCAGGCGGTGGAACTTGAGCGCGGCGGCGGCCCGGCGGGCGAGCGCCATGCCGGAGGAGCGCGGCTCCGCGGCGGACTCCTGGACCACGGGCTTGCCGGCCTGGTGCCGGGCGACGCCGACGAGGTCCGTCTCGGCCTTGATCAGAATCGCACCGAGGGCGGCGAGGGTTCCCAGGAAGGCCCACAGCCAGTCGATTCGGCCCCCGCCCCACAGGTCGGCGGCGCGCAGGCCGAAGCCGACGAGGACGGCCGCGTCACACAGGTAGGCGCCGACCCGGTCCAGGTAGACCCCGGAGAGCGAGAACTGCTTCTTCCAGCGGGCGACCTCGCCGTCGACGCAGTCGAGCAGCAGGTACAGCTGGACCGCGACCACACCGAGGACGGCCCCGGGCACGCCCGGCACCAGCAGCGCCGGGGCGGCGAGGACGCCGGCGAGGGTCATCACGTACGTCAGCTGGTTGGGCGTGACGCGGGTGGTGACCAGGAGCCGGGTGATGCGCAGCGAGACCTCGCGCATGTACAGGCGGCCGCCCCAGTGCTCGCCACTGCGCCGGTCCTTGACGCCCGGCGGGTGAACGACGGGCCGGAGTTCAGCTACGGATGGTCTGGGCATAGTCGGCGTAAGCGTCCCTGATCTCGGCTGCGGACAGGTTGAGGTGCTCCAGGACCGTGAAGCGTCCCGGGCGGGTTTGGGGGGCGTACTCGACGGCGGCGACGAACTCGTCCACGCTGAACCCGATCTCCTCGGGCAGCACGGGCAGGCCGTGGCGGCGCAGGACCTCCGTGAACAGGCCGGACTGTTCTGCGGCCCCGCGCAGGTGCATGGCGAAGGCGGCGCCGATGCCGACCTGCTCGCCGTGCAGCGCGGAGCGCCCCGGGTAGAGCAGGTCGAAGGCGTGGCTGATCTCGTGGCAGGCGCCGGAGGAGGGACGGCTGTCCCCGCTGATCGACATCGCGATGCCGGAGAGGACGAGGGCCTCGGACAGCACGGTGAGGAACTCGTCGTCGCCGCATCCGCCGGGGTGGCGCAGTACGGACTCGCCGGCGGTGCGGGCCATGGCGGCGGCCAGGCCGTCGACGGCCTCGCCGGTGACGCGGTGCGAGAGCTCCCAGTCGGCGATGGCCGAGATGTTGGAGATCGCGTCGCCGACGCCGGCGCGGATGAAGCGGGTCGGGGCCTCGCGGATCACGTCGAGGTCGATGACCATCGCGATCGGCGTGGGCACGCCGTACGAACCGCGGCCGTTGTCGTTGTCCAGGATGGACACCGGGGAGCAGATGCCGTCGTGGGAGAGGTTGGTGGCGACGGCCACCATGGGCAGGCCGACCCGCGCCGCGGCGTACTTCGCCACGTCGATGATCTTCCCGCCGCCCAGCCCGACGACGGCGTCGTAGCGGCGGCCCTTTATGTCGTCGGCCAGCTTGACCGCCGAGTCGATGGTGCCGTCGACGACCGGGTACCAGTCGGCGAGCGGCAGGGCCGGCTCCAGACGGGCGCGCAGCGCCTGCCCGGAGCCCCCGCTGATCGCGACCGCGAGCCGGCCGGACGCGGAGATCCGCTGGTCGGCGAGGATGCCGTCCAGCTTGTCCATCGCGCCGCGGCTGATGTCGACGACGACCGGCGAGGGGATCAGCCGCGTCAGTACTGGCATGCGATCGTCCGGCCCTTGGCGAGGTCGTCGTGGTTGTCGATCTCGACCCACATCACGTCGCCGATGGGGGCAACGTCGATGGTGAAGCCGTCGTCGACGAGCTGCTGGTAGCCGTCCTCGTAGTAGAGGTCGGGGTCCCGCTCGAAGGTGGTCTTCAGGGCCTCCGCGAGCTGCTCGGCGGCCTCGGGCTCGATGAGGGTGACTCCGATGTACTCGCCGGTGGCGTCGGCGGGGTCCATCAGTTTGGTGATCTTCCGCACGCCCTGCCCGTCGGCGGTGACGACCTTCATCTCCTCGTCGGCCAGGTTCTTGACCGTGTCCAGGGCGAGGATGATCTTCTGGCCGTTGCCGCGGGCGGCGAGCAGGGTCTTCTCGACGGAGACGGGGTGGACGGTGTCGCCGTTGGCCAGGATCACGCCCTGCTTGAGGACGTCACGCGCGCACCACAGGGAGTAGGCGTTGTTCCACTCCTCGGCCTTGTCGTTGTCGATCAGCGTGATCGTGACGCCGTACTTGGCCTCCAGGGCCTCGCGGCGCGCGTAGACGGCTTCCTTGCGGTAGCCGACGACGATCGCCACCTCGGTGAGGCCGACCTCGGCGAAGTTGCCGAGGGTGAGGTCGAGGACGGTGAGGCTTTCCTCGTCGCCTTCGGGGCCGACGGGCACGAGGGCCTTGGGCAGGGTGTCGGTGTAGGGACGCAGGCGGCGTCCGGCACCGGCAGCGAGGACGAGGCCGATCATGCTGGTTCTCCTTCGTCATGTACGGCGGGTGCCCCGGAGGAGACCCAGAAGCGGATGCTCTCCACGAGCACCACGAGTGCCACGAACACGGCCAGGGCCGTGAACGCGACGGGGAGCGTGTCACGGGGCAGGACGGCGGCCAGGACCACGGCCAGCAGGACCCGGCCGTCCTGCCCGCCGATCGTCCACACCAGCCACCTGGGCGGCGCGCCGGAGCCGCCGCGGATGCGGTAGACCGTGTCGTAGTGATGGTAGGCGACCGCCGCGACCAGTCCGAATGCGGCGGGAAGCGCCCCGGGGACGTCGGCGCGCGCGGCGAGCGCCAGCACGGTCACGTACTCGGCGCAGCGGAACACCGGCGGGATGAGCCAGTCGAGCGCCCCCTTGAGCGGGCGGGAGACCGCCGCGCCCGCGGCTATGACGTAGAACACCGCGGATCCGATCAGCGCGGCGGTGCCGAACGGGCGCACCGCGGCGTCGCCGATGACCAGGAGGGTGCCGATGAGGGCCATCGCCAGGGGTGCGACGGGCCGCCCCTTGGCCAGGCCCGTGCCGATCGGGGCCAGCGGCCCGCAGTCGGCGAGGTCGGCCAGGGCCTGGGCGGCCCGGTCGGTCCTCTGCGCCTTGCGGGTCAGGGAGCGCAGCACCCGGCCGGCGGTGGTGTAGAGGGCGCCGAAGGCGCAGCCGACGAGCAGGGCGTAGAACACGGTCCGGGGGCTGGTGACCGCGGTCAGCACCGCGATCATGGCCCACCGCTCGCCGATCGGCAGGATGATCATCCGCCGGACCCAGACCGTCCAGCCGACGCTGTCGAGCCTGTCGGACAGGGCGGCCGTCGGGCTCGTGTTGGCGGTCGCGTCGTGGTTGGCCTCGTTGAACGCGAAGTCCACGACGTGGCGGCAGGTCATCAGGATCATCGCGCCGAGGGCGAGGGCCCACACGTCGTCGCCGTTCGCGGCCGCGCCGAGCGCGAGGCCCGCGTAGAAGGAGTACTCCTTCGCGCGGTCGAAGGTGGCGTCCAGCCAGGCGCCCATCGTCGAGTACTGGAGCGAGTAGCGGGCGAGCTGCCCGTCGGTGCAGTCCAGGACGAAGGAGACGAGCAGCAGCACGCCGGCGGTGACGTAGCCCCAGCGCTCCCCGGTGGCGGCGCAGCCCGCCGCGATCAGCGCGGTGATCAGGGAGGCGGTGGTGACCTGGTTCGGGGTCAGGCCGCGGCGCGCGCACCACCGGGCGATGTAGCGCGAGTAGGGGCTGATGAAGAAGGTGGTGAAGAAGCCGTCGCGGGACTTCACCGCGGTGCGCAGGCGTACGGCCTCGTCGTCCACGGCCGCGACCGCGGCGAGGGCGTCGGCGCGCTGTGCCTCCCCGTCCGGCACGGCCGCCACGAGGCTGCCGAGCTCGGGTCGCTGGACGGTGGTCCCGGCGGCCTCCACGGCTGCGGCGAGCCGGTCCGCGTAGGGGCCGGGGCCGGCCGGGGCCAGGGCGGCCGCCTCGTCGAGGGCCGCGCGGGCCCCCGCCTGGACGGCGAGGGCGCCGGTCACGGCGCAGGCGTCGAAGCGCGGGTCGGTCAGCGCGAGGCGCAGCGCGTGCGGGTGGCCGACGAAGCCGCTGTCGACGACGGCCACCCGCTCCCCGGCCGGTACTGCGGCGAGGGCGGTGGCGGTGTCCTGAGGGCCGGTGACCGGGCGCACGTCGAACCCGAGCGACCGGAGCTCGTCCTGGAGCGGTGATCCGGGTACCGGCGGGCCGGTGAGGATGACGGTCGGCAGACGAACTCACTCCTTGCGACGGACATTCCCGACGGCCGGGGGCCCGGTGGGGCGGCGGCAGCACGTCGGCAGGGCTGTCGGCAGAGGCTATCGGATGATTGGAAGGGCGCATCCACCAGCTGTTCAGGACGATTAAGGCCCCTTTGGCCCGGGTGTTAGGGTGGACGCCGGCGTCCACGGGTCACGTGGCGCGCCCACGAGGGCCGAAGCGGAAAGAGGTGGGTCGATGACCGTCGCAGTGGCCGCTGCCGTGCGCAGCGGACTCCGGTACGTCCCCGTTTCCTTCCGGGCGTCCGGCCGGCTCTGATCCCACCCGGGTCTGATCCCACCCGGGGCGGTCCCCGTCGGCCGTAGCCCCCGTTCAAGGGTTCACGTTGACCGACCACACCACTTCATCGTCCTTCGACGCCTTCATGGAGCTGCACCGCGGGCTGCCGCGGCAGTCCCCCGGTTCCGACGCCTCCACCCGGCACCTGCTCTCCCTGTGCGGACCGCTGCCCGAGCGGCCCCGCGTCCTCGACCTGGGCTGCGGCCCGGGCCGCAGCGCCCTGCTGCTCGCCGCCGAGGCGGGCGGGGCGGGCCGCGCCGAGGTGACCGCCGTCGACCTCTACGAGCCGTTCCTCGACGAACTGCGCCCGGCCGCCGCCGCCCACGGGCTCACCGGCCGGGTCCGCGCCGTGCGCGCGGACATCGGCGCGCTGCCCTCCGCCGCGTTCGCGGACGGCTCCTTCGACCTGGTGTGGGCCGAGGGCAGCGCGTACCTCCTCGGCTTCGACCGGGCCCTCACCGAGTGGAAGCGCCTGCTCGCCCCCGGCGGCCGGCTCGTGCTGAGCGAGTGCGAGTGGACCGCCGAGGAGCCCTCGGCCGGGGCCCGGGCCTTCTGGGACCCGCGGTACCCGCTGCGCTCCACCGCCCGCAACGTCGCGGCGGCCCAGGCCGCCGGGTACCGGGTGCTGGGCACCCGCCTCCAGCCCGACTCCGACTGGGCCGAGTACTACGGCCCGCTCGGCGAGCGGGTCCGGGCGGCCCAGCCGGCCACCGCGGCCGAGGAGGCCGCGCTGGGCCTCGTACGCGAGGAGCTCGCCGTACGGGAGCGGCACGGCCGCGAGTACGGGTACACGGGCTTCGTCCTGGCCCCGGTCGGCGCCGGGGACGGGGGCCGCTGGCGGGTCCGCCCGGAGACGGCGGCCGACGCGGCGGCCGTACGGGCCGTCAACCTGGCGGCGTTCGAGACCCCGCTGGAGGCTGATCTCGTGGACGCGCTGCGCTCCGACGCGACGGCCTGGCTGCCGGGGCTGTCGTACGTGGCCGAGGGCCCGGACGGGTCGGTGGCGGCGCACGCCCTGCTGACCCGGTGCGCGGTGGACGGGGTGCCCGCCCTGGCCCTCGCGCCGGTGGCCGCCGATCCCGCGGTCCAGCGCTCGGGCGCCGGCAGTGCCGTCGTACGGGCGCTGCTGGCGGCGGCGCGCGCGAGGGGGGAGGCGCTGGTGCTGGTCCTCGGACATCCCTCGTACTACCCGCGCTTCGGGTTCGTGGCCGCTTCGCGGTTCGGGATCCGGGCGCCCTTCGAGGTGCCGGACGCGGCGATGATGGCCCTGGTGCTGGACGATTCCGTTCCGGTGCCGGCGGGCACGATCACGTATCCGGCCCCGTTCGGGGTCTGACCGCCGAGCCCGGTGTCCGCCCCCCGCCGTCTACCACGCGGCGGGGGGCGGACATGCGCGGATCGCCGAAGTGGGGACAAGCCCCTTTTGTACGGCAGACTGAAGGCCGAAGTCCGAAGCGAAGGATGGGTATGCCGACCACACCAGCCACCGACGCCACCCGCAGCGCGTCCGCCGGCACCGGCGCTCGAGAACCGATCATGCTCGAACTGGTCGACGAGTCCGGCAACACCATCGGCACGGCGGAGAAGCTCTCCGCACACCAGGCGCCCGGCCTGTTGCACCGGGCGTTCTCCGTGTTCCTCTTCGACCAGCAGGGCCGCCTGCTGCTCCAGCAGCGCGCCCTCGGGAAGTACCACTCCCCCGGCGTCTGGTCGAACACCTGCTGCGGTCACCCCTACCCGGGGGAGTCGCCGTTCGCGGCGGCGGCCCGGCGCACCCACGAGGAGCTCGGGCTCTCGCCCGCCCTGCTCGCGGAGGCGGGGACCGTCCGCTACAACCACCCGGACCCCGCGTCCGGGCTGGTGGAGCAGGAGTACAACCACCTGTTCGTGGGACTTGCCCAGGCCTCGCCGCAGCCGGATCCGGAGGAGGTCGGCGCCACCGCCTTCGTCACGGCCGGGGAACTGGCGAAGCGGCACGCGGAGCAGCCGTTCTCGGCCTGGTTCATGACGGTGCTGGACGCGGCGCGGCCCGCGATCCGCGAGCTGACCGGCGACGCGGCCGGCTGGTAGCCGCTACGCCGTTCGTCCGCGGAGGCCCCGGGTCCTCGGCGCCCGCCGGGGGTCCGGTGCTCAGAGCCGGGGGCCGGGGAGCGGCAGGGCCGCCCAGATCACCTTGCCGCCCGTCGCGGTGTGCTCGACGTCGCACACCCCGCCGGCCTCCCGGGTGATCTCCCGGACCAGCAGCAGGCCCCGGCCGCCGGTCTGGCCGAAGTCGGCCTCCAGCGCCTTGGGCCGGTACGGGTGGTTGTCCTCGACGGCCACCCGTACCCACTCCCGGCCCACCGCCACCTCGACGGCGACCTCCGGGGAGAGCAGGGCCGCGTGCCGGACCGAGTTCGTCACCAGCTCGGAGACGATCAGCAGCAGGGAGTACACGAGGTCCTGCTGGGCCGGCACCCCCTGGCGGCCGAGGAGCTCCCGGACCGCGCGGCGGGCCTGCGGAACGGATTCTTCTACCGCGGGCGCGGTGAAGCGCCACACTCCCTCATAAGCGAGGGGGTCGGCCGGAGCCGACGCCTCACCTCCCCGGGCCGGCGGGACGCTCCCGCTGTCGTTCATCTTGCCGCCCCCGTCTTCGCGCTCGATCGTCTCCACAGGGCAAGAGTGGGGAACAGCCTGGTCCGGACCGCGCCGCTGACCAGAAGTCAGCGGCAATCGGACGCTTTCTGACCGTCGGCTTATGACAGAGTCAGTTGTTGGTCCCTTCCTGATCCGGTCCGGCCCCCTACTCGGCCGCCTTCCCCGCCCCGTCCGACGCACCCGGCGTGTCCTTCCCGTCATCGTCCCTGACCAGGCCGAGGATCCGGCGGGCACCCATGCCCAGCCCCACCAGGCTGAGACCGTCGAACAGCAGGGCGAGCGAGAAGAACGTTCCGATCACGTACGGGCTGTTGCCGGGCCAGCCGAACAGGATCAGGATGCCCAGCAGCAGCCCGAAGGCGCCCTGGACCAGCGCGATCCCGAAGTTGGCGCCGCGCACCACCAGGGCGCCGGCGAGACGGAAGACCCCGCCGGTGAGGAAGAGCAGGGCCGCGAACATGGTCAGCGCCTCGGCGCTCGCCTCCGGGCGGCGCAGGATCACGAAGCCCGCGGCCAGGTTGACCGCGGCGACGATGACGGCGAGCCAGAAGTAGTTGCTCTTGCGTGACTGCACGGCCTGCGCCAGGCCGACCACTCCGCCGAGGAGCAGCAGCCAGCCGAAGAGGAACATCGACGTCAGGGTGGCGAAGCCGGTGTAGGCGAGGCCCACCAGGCCGGCCACGACGAGGACCACCCCGAGCAGGGCCAGCAGTCCGAAGCCGCGGTTCAGCTCCTTCGTCTCCTGCTGCTTCGGGTCCCGCTTCTTCGCGTCGCGCTTGCTGCGGTCGGCGCGCATGGACGTGCCACCTCCTCGGCACCCCCCGGGTCGGACTCCCCTTGATCGTAGGATCGGCCGACCGGGATAGCATCCGGCGCATGGACTCAGCCCTCCACCATTCGGTCGCCGACGGGGTCGCCACCGTCGTCATCTCGCACCCCGCGAAGCGGAACGCCATGACCGCCTCGATGTGGCGGGCCCTGCCGGAGCTGCTGGCGCAGCTGGCCGACGACTCGGCCGTCCGGGTGATGGTGCTGACCGGGGACGGCCCGACCTTCTGTGCGGGGGCCGACATCTCCTCGCTCACCGGCAAGGAGGATCCGCAGGCCCTGGCGGTGGCGGCGGAGGAGGCCCTGGCGGCCTTCCCGAAGCCGACGGTGGCGGCGATCCGGGGGTTCTGCGTGGGCGGCGGAAGCCAGCTGGCGGCGGCGTGCGACCTGCGGTTCGCCGAGGAGGGTGCGTCGTTCGGGGTGACCCCGGCGAAGCTGGGCATCGTCTACCCGGCGTCTTCCACCCGGCGGCTGGCCTCGGTGGTCGGCCCGGCGTGGGCGAAGTACCTGCTGTACTCGGCGGAGCTGATCGGGGCGGAGACGGCCCTGCGGGCCGGGTTCCTGAACGAGCTGCTGCCGGCGGGGCGGCTGGAGGAGCGGGTGGCCGCGTTCGCGCGCGTCCTGACCGCCCGCTCGCAGCTGACGCAGGCCGCCGCCAAGGAGTTCGCGGACGGCCGCACCGACCGGGACGCGTACTGGTCGGAGCAGGCCGCCGCGAGCGGCGACACCGCCGAGGGCGTCGCCGCGTTCCTGGAGCGGCGGGCTCCGGACTTCAGCTGGCGCCCGTCAGCGGGTTAGCGGCGCGCAGCCGGGCGACGAGCTCGGCCGGGGCCTTCTCCGGGGAGCCGGCGTCGTACGGCGGCTGGGGGTCGTACTCGCACATCAGCTGCACGGTCCGGGCGTACTCGTCCCCCGCGATCCGGCCGACGAGGCCGAGGCCCATGTCGAGGCCGGAGGAGACCCCGGCGGCGGTGACGTACTTGCCGTCGAAGACCACCCGCTCGCCGGTGGGCTCCGCGCCGAAGGGGACCAGCCGGTCGAGGTAGAGCCAGTGGCTGGTCGCCCGCCGCCCCCGGAGCAGTCCGGCGGCGGCCAGCAGGAGCGAGCCGGTACAGACGGAGGTGGTCCACGTGGTGGTGGCGTCGACGGCGCGGAGCCAGTCGAGCACGGCGGCGTTCTCCATCTCCACCTCGGGGTGCGGCCCGCCGGGCACGATGACGACGTCCGGCCGCGTCACCTCGTCGAGCCCCTTCTCGGCGACGAGCCCGAGCATGCCGTTGTCCGTCCGCACGGGGCCGGGGCGCTCGGAGACGAACACGGTCTCGGCGCCGGGGACGCGGCTGAGGGTCTCGTAGGGCCCGACGGCGTCGAGCGCGGTGAAACGGTCGTAGAGCAGTACGGCGATCTGCATGGCTCCTCCGGAGCGGTAGGCCGCCCCCGGTCGTGGGGCGGAAGCGTGTGTCGTGCCGCCGCTCGCACGGCGGTGTCGGCCTCCGGCCCGCGGCCCGGGGTGGGCGGGGCGTCAGAAGGGCACGCGGCCGAAGCGGCGGCGGTACTCGGCCGGGGGCTGGCCCAGGGTCTTGACGAAGGCCCGCCGCAGGGCCTCCGGCGTCCCGTAACCGCACGTCCGCGCGATCTGCGCGATCCCCTCCCCGCTCTCCTCCAGCAGACGCCGCGCGTGCTCCAACCGCACCCGCTCGACGTACCGCCCCGGCGTCACCCCCGTCTCCGCCTGGAAGGCCCGCGCGAAGTGGCGCGGCGACAGCGCGGCCCGCGCCGCCAGGGCCTCCACGCTCAGGTCCGCGTCCGGATGCTCGGTGATCCACTGCTGTACGTCGCGCAGCGGCTCCCGCCTCGCGGTCTGCGCCGCCAGCTGCGCGCTGAACTGCGCCTGGTTCCCGGGCCTGCGCAGGAACACCACCAGGTGCCGGGCGATCAGCAGCGCCGCGTCCCGCCCGAAGTCCTCCTCCACCAGCGCCAGCGCGAGGTCGATCCCGGCGGTGACCCCGGCCGAGGTGGCGACGGGGCCGTCCCGCACGTAGATGGGGTCGGGTTCCACCGACACCCGGGGGTAGCTGCGGGCCATCCGCTCGCACACGGACCAGTGCGAGGTGGCCCGCCGCCCGTCCAGCAGCCCCGCCTCGGCGAGCAGCAGGCCCCCGGTGCACACGGACACCAACCGGCCCGCGCGACCCCCGTACGCGCGCAGCCAGTCGGTGAGCCGCGGCTCGAAGGTCCCCGTGTAGCGGCCCCCCGGCACGAGCAGCGTGGTCCCCGGGCCGGGGCGGGCCTCCTCCAGCTCCCCGTCGGGCAGCAGGGTCAGCCCGCTGCTGGTCCGTACCGGCGCACCCCCCAGTGAGACGGTACGGATCGCGTACCCCTCTCCCCCCGGGCGCCGGCTGGCTCCGTCGAAGACCTCGACGGGGCCGGTCACGTCGAGGCTCTGGACCCCGTCGTAGAGGACGACGAGCACGTTCAGCGGTGGCATGCCCCCATCCTGTGATCCCGGCCGGATGGCCGCAATGACGCGCAGCCCACCCATCCGGACACGCCCCCGGCGCGGGATGGGATCCTTGGCCTTCCCCTCCCCGCCGACCGGAGCACCGCCCTGAACACCGTCGTCGCCGAAGCCCTGTCCGTCGTCCTGCTGCTCGCCGTGCTGGCCTTCGCCGTGCTGCGCCCGCGCGGGCTCCCCGAGGCGGCGGCCGCCGTGCCGGCCGCCGGTTTGCTCGTCGCCCTCGGGGTGGTGTCGCCGGCCGACGCCTGGGGGCAGACGCGGGAGCTGCTGCCCGTGGTCGGGTTCCTGGCCGTGGTCCTGGCCCTCGCGCAGCTGTGCGCCGACGAGGGGCTGTTCCGGGCCGCGGGCGCCGCCGTGGCCCGGCGGGCGGCCGGGCACGGGCCGGCCGGGCTGCTGGGCGGGGTGTTCCTCGTGGCTTCGGCGGTCACCGCCGCCCTGAGCCTGGACGCCACGGTGGTGCTGCTGACCCCGGTGGTGCTGGCGACGTCCGCGCGGCTGGGCGCCCGGCCGCGGCCGCACGTGTTCGCGACCGCGCACCTGGCGAACTCGGCCTCACTGCTGCTGCCCGTCTCCAATCTGACGAACCTGCTGGCGTTCGCCGCGAGCGGGCTGACCTTCACCCGGTTCGCGGCGCTGATGGCCCTGCCCTGGGCGGTCGCGCTCGCGGTGGAGTACGCGGTGTTCCGGCGCTTCTTCCGGGCGGACCTCCAGGCGCCGCCCGAACACCGCCCCGAGGCGGCGGAGCCCGCGCCGGTGCCGCGGTTCGCCCTGGCCGTGCTGGCCCTGACCCTGGCGGGCTTCGCCCTGGCCTCCGTCGCGGGGGCCTCCCCGGTCTGGGCCGCGCTCGCCGGCGCCGTGGTGCTCGGCGTACGGGCCCTGCTGCGCGGCGAGACCACCCCGCGGCGGCTGGTGGCGTCCACGGCGCCGGCGTTCTGCCTGTTCGTGCTGGCGCTGGGGGTGGTCGTCCGGGCCGTGGTGGGCCACGGGCTCGGCGACGGGTTGCAGTGGCTGCTGCCCGACGGGGACGCGCTGCCCGCGCTGCTGGCCGTCGCCGGGGTGGCCGCCGTACTGGCCAACCTGATCAACAACCTGCCGGCGGTGCTCGCGCTGCTGCCGCTGGCCGCGCCCGGCGGTGCGGGGGTGGTGCTGGCGGTGCTGATCGGCGTGAACATCGGCCCGAACCTCACGTACGTCGGCTCCCTGGCCACCCTGCTGTGGCGGCGGCTGCTGCACGCCCACGGCGAGGACGTCCGGCTCGGCGACTTCACCCGGCTCGGGCTGCTGACCACGCCCCTGTCCCTCGCGGCGGCGGTGACCGCCCTGTGGGCCGGCCTGCGGCTGCTGGGCCCGTAGGCGGCCGGCGGTGCGGCGGGGCGCCGATAGGATCGGAGCATCATGACTGCAACCCTCGTCGCCAGGAACCTCACCGCCGCGCACGGTGAGCGCACGCTCTTCGCCGGTCTCGACCTCGTCGTCGCGCCCGGCGACGTCATCGGACTCGTCGGCGTCAACGGCGCCGGCAAGTCGACCCTGCTGCGGCTGCTCGCCGGGCTCGACACCCCCGAGACCGGTGAGCTGCGGCTGTCGCCGCCCGGCGCGGCCGTCGGCCACCTCCCGCAGGAGCCCGAGCGGCGCGACGGCGAATCGGTGCGGGAGTTCCTCGCCCGCCGGACCGGCGTGGCGGCCGCGCAGGCGGCGCTGGACGAGGCGACGCAGGGGCTCGTGGACGGCACCCCGGGCGCCGACGACGCGTACGCGGAGACCCTCGACCGCTGGCTGGACCTCGGCGGCGCCGACCTGGACGAACGCGCCCAGGAGGTGGCGGACGAGCTGGGGCTGGCGGTGAACCTGGACCTGCCGATGACCGCCCTGTCCGGCGGCCAGGCCGCCCGGGCCGGACTCGCCTCGCTGCTCCTCTCCCGGTACGACGTGTTCCTCCTCGACGAGCCCACCAACGACCTGGACCTGGCCGGTCTGGAGCGGCTGGAGCGGTTCGTGACGGGGCTGCGCGCCGGCACGGTCGTCATCAGCCACGACCGCGAGTTCCTGGCCCGGACCGTCACCAAGGTCCTCGAACTCGACCTGGCGCAGCAGCAGATCAACCTCTACGGCGGCGGCTACGACGCCTACCTGGAGGAGCGTGCCCGCGCCCGCAGCCACGCCAGGGAGGAGTTCGAGGAGTACGCGGACAAGAGGGCCTCGCTCGAGGGCCGCGCGCAGATGCAGCGCAACTGGATGGACAAGGGCGTGCGCAACGCCCGCCGCAAGGCCACCGACAACGACAAGATCGGCAGGGCCCTGCGCGGCGAGTCGAGCGAGAAGCAGGCCGCGAAGGCCCGGCAGACGCAGCGTGCGATCGAGCGCCTGGAGGTCGTGGAGGAGCCCCGCAAGGAGTGGGAGCTGCGCATGGAGATCGCGGCGGCGCCGCGCTCCGGCTCGGTGGTCGCGACGCTGCGCGAGGCGTGCGTCAAGCGCGGTGACTTCGCCTTCGGCCCGGCGGGTCTGCAGATCGACTGGGCGGACCGGGTGGCGATCACCGGGGCCAACGGCGCCGGCAAGTCCACGCTCCTCGCGCTCCTGCTCGGCCGGCTGGCTCCGGACTCCGGTGCGGCCACCCTGGGCTCGGGCGTCCTGGTGGGCGAGGTCGACCAGGCGCGGGGCCTGTTCCTCGGCGAGGAGTCGCTGCTGGAGGCCTTCTGCGCGGCCGTCCCGGAGACCGAGCCCGCGGAGGTGCGCACGCTGCTGGCCAAGTTCGGCCTGAAGGCGGCGCACGTGATGCGCCCGGCGGCGACCCTCTCGCCCGGTGAGCGCACCCGTGCGGCCCTGGCCCTGCTCCAGGGCCGCGGGGTGAACCTGCTGGTGCTGGACGAGCCGACGAACCACCTCGACCTTCCGGCGATCGAGCAGCTGGAGTCGGCGCTGGAGGCCTACGAGGGCACCCTGCTGCTGGTCACGCACGACCGCCGGATGCTGGACGCCGTCCACGTGACCCGGCGGCTGGAGGTCGCGGACGGCAAGGTGACCGAGCTCTGAGCCGCCGGGCGTTCCGGGCGGTCTAGAACTCCTTGGGGCCCTTGCCGTGGCTGCGGTGCTTGCGCGGCTCGTCCGGGTTGGGGGCGGGGGCCTCGGGGCGGTCGAGGCGGCTCGCCTCGTCCGTGTCCTCGGCCCGTACGGGGCCGGGCTCCGGCCGGGGCCGGGGTTCCGAGGCGTGCCGCCCGGGGTGCGGCTTGCGGTGCTGCTGTCCGTCGTCCTCGTCGTGGAGCGGGACGCCTCCGGCGCCGCCTTGGTCGTCCATGTCACGTCCTCCTCTGCCCCCGCGCGGCTGTGCCCCCTCGCTCGGCGGGTGCCCGGGCAGCCGTCCCGCAAACCGCCCCGGTCAGGCCGGTGCGTCGGCGGGGGGCCGCCGGGTGCGGGCCATCCTGCGGGCCACGAAGGAGCGCGGGAGGTGGCGGGCCGCGAAGGCGTACGCCTGGTAGTGCCGGCCGGTGACGCTGACCGGGCGGCGGCGGGCGAGGTCGCGCAGGGCCTTGGCCACCACCGCCTCGGGTTCGAGCCACACCGCGTCGCGCAGGGCGCTGACGTCCATGCCGGCGCGTTCCTGGAACTCGGTGCGGGTGAAGCCGGGGACCACCGCCAGCACGCGGACTCCGTACGGCTCCATGTCGACCCGCAGGGACTCGCTGAAGGCGGTGATCCAGGCTTTCGCCGCCCCGTACGTCCCGGTCGGCAGCAGTCCCGCGACCGAGGAGACGTTGAGCACCGCGCCCCGGCGGCGCTCCCGCAGGCCCGGCAGCAGGGCGTGGGTGAGCCGGAGCGGGACCTTGACGAGGAGGTCCAGCATCCGCTCCTCGTCCTCGACCGGGTTGTACGGGTAGGGGGCGGGGAGGCCGAACCCGGCGTTGTTGACCAGGACGTCCACGGGCCGCGCGGTGTCGGCGAGCCGGGCGGCGACGGCCGCGCAGGCGGCGGGGTCGAGCAGGTCGGCGGGCAGTACCTCGCAGACGGTGCCGCCGCTGTGGGCGAGTTCGGCGGCGAGGGCCTCCAGGCGGTCCTTGTCCCGGGCGACGAGGACCAGGTCGCAGCCCTTGGCGGCGAAGGCCCGCGCGAAGGCGGCTCCGAGGCCGGCGCTGGCTCCGGTGATCAGTACGGTGGTGGTCACGTGAGGTTCGCTTCCCGGGGGTTCAGGCGGTACGGGGGGCGGGGGTGAAGGTGGCGGCCGCGGGAGAGGCGTAGGCCTGGGCGACGTCCACCAGGAACCTGGCCTCGTCCTCCAGGCCGCCGCCCTCCGCGGAGGTCTGCATCGCGGCCGGCAGTTCGAGCGCCGGGGGCTGGGTCGGCTGCCCGGGCAGTCCGGCCAGCTTCGCCCGCCGCGCCTCCTTCAGTACGCAGGCCAGCGCGGCCGCCGTGCGCCGCTGCTCGGGGACGCCCTCGCCGGCGACGTGGCCGCGGGCGAGCTCCGGCACGCCCGGGGTGACGTACTCCCCCAGGATCAGGATCGCGTCGCGGGTCTCGATGACCTTGCGGTAGACGAGGAGGCCCCGCGGGACCGGCGGCCAGAGCAGCTCCAGCAGCCGCCCGGCCCGGGGCTCGGAGAGGACGACATGCGGGACGGCCTGGACCAGCTCCCGCCACAGCGGCCACAGCCGCCAGGCGGTGGCGGTGTCGGTGAGGGCGCGGCGCAGCGCGAACAGGGTCGGCACGAGGATGGCCGCGGCGCGCAGCAGGCCGTGCAGGTTCATCATCAGCGGCAGGGCGGGCATGGCCCAGGTGCTGCCGAAGAGGGCCTTGAGCAGGTACACGAACCAGAACACCCCGGCCAGCGCGGTGCCCAGGCCGAACAGCCGCAGTCCGGCGGCCAGTGCCCGGCTCTCCGAGCGGCGGCCGTAGCGCCAGCAGACGCCGACGCAGACGGTGTTGGCGATCAGGTGCGCGGAGATCAGGACGAGCCAGTACGCGAGGGAGGGCACCGGGTCGCCGGCGGGCGGGATGGTGTGCGTCCCGTGCTCGGGTGCGGCGGCGTCCAGTGCGACGAGGGTGGTGAGCCAGAGCACCGTGCCCGCCCAGGAGGCGAGCTGGAGCCTGCGTCCGCGGGTGGCGGCGGCGACGAAGTAGAGCACGGCGCCCGCCGACAGGACGCCGATGAGGTTGCGGACGAGGCCGACCGTGTGCGCGTACGAGGGTTCGCGGCTCAGGGCGTACGTGACGACGGCGGGCAGGTTCAGGGTCATCGCGGCGGCCGCGGTGGCGACGGCGAGCCACAGGCCGCGCTGTTCCGGGGAACGCAGGGCGCCGGGGGCCCGCAGCAGGACCGCGATCCACAGGCAGACCACGCTGGGGACGGCGAGCCAGTCGCCGGCGGCGGTGAGTTCAGCTGCCATCGCGGTGGCCCCGTTCGTAGCCCATGGCGGATTCCAGCCGGGCGAGGGCGCCCCGGGGGGCGGTGCCGCGGCGGGGGCGGCCGGTGCCGGAGGTGCGGGTGCGGATCATGCTCGCGAGCATCTCCGCTTCCTGCTCCTGGCGGGTGGTGTAGTTGGTGCGGCCGAGGATGACGGGGGCCCGGCCGTCGTCCTCTTCGCCTTCGAGGGAGTGGTGGCCGAAAAGGATGTGCCCGAGTTCGTGGAGCACGATGTGCTCCCGGTGCAGGGGGGTGGTGTGGGCCTCGTAGAAGACGTAGTCCACGCTGTCGGTGCCGACCCACAGTCCGCAGACGCCTGATTCGGCGGCCTCCCTGGGCAGCGGGTGCAGCCGGATGGGGCGGCCCCGCTGCTCGGCCATGTGCGCGCACAGGCCTTCGAGGGAGAAGGGGTGCGTCAGATCCAAGCGACCGAGAATCGTCTCGCACCGTTTGCGCAGGCTGAGATCCCGGTGGGGCATGTGTTCCCTCTTCGGACCCTTTCTCGGGCAGCGTCGGTAGGCGTGGGGGGTGGGCATCGGCATGACGTCCTGTGCCTCGGGGGCGGCCCCGGGAGTGCGGTCCCGGAGGGAAAGCGGGAACGCCCGTCCGCGCGGGCGAACGGGCGTTCCACCATCCCTACAGATCTTCCGGGGGAGTTGGCAAGGCGGTCCCCCGCGCGGGGTCCCTATTCGGCCACTCCTGCCGGCTGGGTCCGACGCGACCTAGCGGCGCCCGCCGCGTTCCTCCGGTGCGGTCAGGCCGGCCCGGCGCAGGGCGTCGGCCATGGCGCTGTTGGCGGGGGCCGGGGCGCCGGAACGCTGCCCGCCGCCGGTCTGCCCGCCCCGGCCGGCCGGCCCGCCCCGGCCGGCCTGGGCACCCTGTCCGGCCTGGCCGCCCTGGCGGCCGTCACCGGCGCGTCGGCCCTGGCCCTGGCCGCCGCGCTGCTGCGGGGGACGCCCGCCGCCCCGGCGCTCCTCGCGCTGCCCGGGCGCGCCGGCTCCGCGTTCGGCTCCGGCCTCGTCCTCCAGGCGCAGGGTGAGGGAGATCCGCTTGCGCGGGATGTCCACGTCCAGGACCTTCACCCGGACGATGTCACCCGGCTTGACCACGTCCCGGGGGTCCTTGACGAAGGTCTTCGACAGCGCCGACACGTGCGCGAGGCCGTCCTGGTGCACGCCGATGTCGATGAAGGCGCCGAAGGCGGCCACGTTGGTGACGACCCCTTCGAGGATCATGCCGGGGGCCAGGTCACCGATCTTCTCGACGCCCTCCTTGAAGGTGGCCGTCTTGAAGGCGGGACGGGGGTCGCGGCCCGGCTTCTCCAGCTCGCGCAGGATGTCGGTGACCGTCGGCAGGCCGAAGGCCTCGGTGACGAACTGCTCCGGCCGCAGGGACCGCAGGACCGTGGTGTTGCCGATCAGGGCGGCCACCTCGGCGCCGGCGGTCTTGCCCATGG
This sequence comes from Streptomyces sp. NPDC034085, assembly GCF_055575555.1. NCBI lineage: Bacteria > Bacillati > Actinomycetota > Actinomycetes > Kitasatosporales > Streptomycetaceae > Streptomyces > Streptomyces sp. NPDC034085. The sequence continues at coordinate 49,341 of NZ_JBVISL010000008.1, forward strand.
CCCGCACCACCGGGTAGGCCTCGGGGTGGACGCTGGAGTAGTCCAGCGGGTCGTCGCCGCCGCGGATGCGCAGGAAGCCGGCGCACTGCTCGTACGCCTTCGGGCCCAGCCGCGCCACGTCCTTGAGGCCCTTGCGGCTGCGGAAGGGGCCGTTGGCGTCGCGGTGGGCGACGATGTTCTCGGCGAGGGTGCCGCTGATGCCCGAGACCCGCGAGAGCAGCGGGGCGGAGGCGGTGTTGACGTCCACGCCGACACCGTTCACGCAGTCCTCGACGACCGCGTCGAGGGAGCGGGACAGCTTCACCTCGGACAGGTCGTGCTGGTACTGGCCGACTCCGATCGACTTCGGGTCGATCTTGACCAGTTCGGCGAGGGGGTCCTGGAGGCGGCGGGCGATGGAGACCGCGCCGCGCAGGGACACGTCCATGCCGGGGAGTTCCTGCGAGGCGAAGGCCGAGGCGGAGTACACGGAGGCGCCGGCCTCGGAGACCATCACCTTGGTGAGCCCCAGCTCGGGGTGGCGGGTGATGAGGTCCCCGGCGAGCTTGTCGGTCTCGCGGGAGGCGGTTCCGTTGCCGATGGCGATCAGCTCGACCGCGTGTTCCTCGGCCAGGCGGGCCAGTTTCGCCAGGGCCTCGTCCCACCGGTTGGCGGGAACGTGCGGGTGGATCACGTCCGTGGCGACGACCTTGCCGGTCGCGTCGACCACGGCCACCTTGACGCCGGTACGGAAGCCCGGGTCCAGGCCGAGCGTGGCGCGGGTGCCGGCGGGCGCGGCGAGCAGCAGGTCGCGCAGGTTCGCCGCGAAGACCCGTACGGCCTCGTCCTCGGCGGCGGAGCGCAGCCGGGTCCGCAGGTCGATGCCGAGGTGCACCTGGATCTTGGTGCGCCAGGCCCAGCGGACGGTGTCGGCGAGCCACTTGTCGCCGGGCCGGGCCCGGTCGGCGATGCCGAAGCGGCGGGCGATGAGCCCCTCGTACGTGGACGGGCCGGGGGTGTCGGCCGGCTCCTCGGGCTCCAGGTCGAGGACGAGGACGTCCTCCTTCTCGCCGCGCAGCATGGCGAGGACCCGGTGGGAGGGCAGGGCGGTGAAGGGCTCGGCGAAGTCGAAGTAGTCGGAGAACTTCGCGCCCGCCTCCTCCTTGCCCTCGCGGACCCTGGAGGCGAGCCGGCCGCGGCTCCACATGCGCTCGCGGAGGTCGCCGATCAGGTCGGCGTCCTCCGCGAACTTCTCGGTGAGGATGGCGCGGGCGCCCTCCAGGGCGGCGGCCGGGTCGGCGACGCCCTTGGCGGCGTCCACGAACGCGGCCGCGGCGGCGGCCGGTTCGACGGACGGGTCGGCCAGCAGCCCTTCGGCGAGGGGCTCCAGGCCGGCCTCGCGGGCGATCTGCGCCTTGGTGCGCCGCTTGGGCTTGAAGGGCAGGTAGATGTCCTCCAGCCGGGCCTTGGTGTCGGCCGCGTTGATCCGGGCCGCCAGTTCGGCGTCGAGCTTGCCCTGCTCGCGCACGGACTCGAGGATCGCGCCGCGGCGCTCCTCCAGTTCGCGCAGGTACCGCAGCCGCTCCTCGAGGGTGCGCAGCTGGGCGTCGTCGAGCATCTCGGTCGCTTCCTTGCGGTAGCGCGCGATGAACGGCACGGTGGAGCCGCCGTCGAGCAGCTCGACGGCGGCCTTGACCTGCCGTTCCCGTACGCCGAGCTCCTCGGCGATCCTGCCTTCGATGGACATCGTCACTGTGCGGTCCCGCCTGCCTTCGTGCGTGTGCGTGCGTGGAAGGCTGCCAATTGTGGCAGGTGCCGCTGACGGAGCGGCGGAGCCCCTCAGCCCTTTCCGAAGAGGTCGCCGGGGAAGGCGCCGGCGCCGATGGCCTGCTTGACGAGAGCGCCGCCCAGTTCGCCGAGCCGGGCGAGGCCGGCCGCGCCGAGGTGTTCGTACGGGGCCGCGTCGAGGCGGTCGGTCTCGGTCTCCAGGCGCTCGCGCACCGCGCGGCCCTCCTCGGTGAGCTCGCCGCCGGCGTCGAGGACCCCGCGGGAGCGGAGCCGGTCGGCGGCTGCGTCGAGGTCGTCCTGCTCCCAGCCGCGGATGCCCTTGACCCACTTCGGGGTCATGCCGCGGCCGGTCGCGGTGTGGCTGACCAGGGCCTCCAGCGGGTCGAGGCCGGTCAGCAGCAGGGCGGCCAGGTGGCCGTCGCCGCGGTGTTCGCGCAGCAGGGTGGTGGCGTGCCACAGGCGCAGGTGCGCCTCCTCGGGGACGGGGAGGTCGGCGTGGGCGGCGTACAGGGCGCGGCCGTGGCGGGTGCAGGCCTCGGTGGCGCGCATGGCCAGGTCCGCGGCTTCGGCGAGTTCGGGCGAGGCGATGGTCCCGGGGCCCAGGAGGCGGCGCAGGGTGGTGTCGACGGCGCGCAGCCGGGCGGCCAGGACCTGCTCGGGGGTGGCGGTGTCCCAGACGGCGGGGAGGTGCGCGGCGACCAGGTCGTGGCGGTAGTTGTAGAAGGCGGCGGTGACCACGCCGGGGCCGACGGCGCCCATGGCGGCGGAGCGGGAGGCCAGGTTGACGGCGACCCGGTGGGTGATGCCGAGGGCGCCCAGCTCGGCGGCGAGGTCCGGGGAGAAGTAGCTGGTGGCGTGCAGGGGGTTGATGGCGGCGTGCCAAACGCGGCGGGCGGCGTGCGGGGGAAGCGTCATGGACGGCAGGTTACCGACTGCTCAGTATGTGACGGGAGGCCGCCCCTCGGTTGCCGGTTGCCCGGGGAGCGCGCCGTTTCCGGCCACTTCGCGCCCCGCCGTCCCCGCCGCATCGGCGCAGCTCCGGCGGCGCTTCCGGGCCGCAAACGGCGTCCTGGGCCGGGTTCGTGACGTCCGAATGGCGATCGTGTGACAGCAGGGGCCATGGACATGACCGGAGTGATCACGGGTGAATACGGTCGGACGACGAACCGATGTGACTCCCCTACCCCTTGGAGCTCTTCGTGCACCGCAAAGTCATCGCCCCGAGCGTCCTGGCCGCCTCCCTCCTGCTGGTGATCCCGGCATCTGCGGCCAGCGCCGGTCCGGGCGCGCCGGGTATCGGCGACACCTATTACCCGGCCAGCGGCAACGGCGGGTACGACGTGTCCCACTACGACCTGCGCCTGCAGTACCAGCCGAAGACGGACCTGCTGGAGGGCACGGCCACCCTCCTCGCCACCGCCCGGCAGGACCTGTCCCGCTTCAACCTCGACTTCGGCCTCAAGGTCAGCGAGATCCGGGTCAACGGGGTCAAGGCGTCCTTCGCCTCCTCCGGCGCGCACGAGCTGGAGGTGACCCCGGCCCAGCCGCTCCAGAAGGACCGCCAGGCCAGCGTCGTCGTCAAGTACGCCGGCAAGCCCTCCGAGTTCAAGATCGACGGCTGGTCGGCCTGGCAGCGGACCCCGGACGGCGGTGTGGCGGCGCAGGAGCCGGACTCGGCGGTCTGGTGGTTCCCGAGCAACGACCACCCCCTGGACAAGGCCACCTTCGACGTGTCGGTGAACGTCCCGGACGGCACCCAGGCCATCAGCAACGGCGTGCTCCAGTCGCAGAGTTCGAAGCTCGGCTGGACCCGCTACAACTGGCGCTCGAACAAGCCGCAGGCCACCTACCTGGCCACGCTCGCCATCGGCAAGTTCGACATCACCACGGACAAGACGGCGAACGGCCTGCCGATCCTCAACGCGTACAGCAAGGACCTCGGCGACAACGCCGGCGCGGCGCGCGCGAGCGTGGAGCGGACCGGCGAGGTCGCCGAGTGGCTGGAGGGGGTCTTCGGCCCGTACCCCTTCAACGCGCTGGGCGGCTACGTCCCCAACGTCCCGACCGGCTTCGCCCTGGAGACCCAGACCCGGCCGTTCTACAGCCCGCGCCAGTTCGCGAACGGCGCGAACGTCTCGGTGGTCGTGCACGAGCTGGCCCACCAGTGGTACGGCGACAGCGTGTCCGTGGACAACTGGAAGGACATCTGGGTCAACGAGGGCTTCGCCCGCTACAGCCAGTGGCTCTGGTCGGAGAAGGAGGGCGAGGGCACGGCGCAGGAGCTCGCCGACTGGGCCTACGCCTCCCGTCCGGCCGAGGACCCGTTCTGGCAGGTCAAGCCCGGGGACCCGGGCCCGGACAACCAGTTCCACGGGGCCGTGTACGACCGCGGCGCGATCGCCATCCAGGCGCTGCGCAACGAGGTGGGCGACGAGAAGTTCTTCCGGATCCTCAAGGGCTGGCCGACCGAGCGGGCCTACGGCAACGCCAAGGTCGGGGACTTCGTCCGGTACGCGGAGAAGGTCTCGGGCAAGCCCCTCGCGCAGCTCTTCGAGACCTGGCTGTACACCCCGGGCAAGCCGGCCTTCACCACGCCGGCCGCCAAGCCCGGCGCCCGGACCCTCCAGTCCCCGGCCAAGCCGGCCGCGGAGCCCAGGTCCTGGAAGAAGATCGCGGCGACGAACTCGGTCCACGACCACTGACCGACGGCGGTACGCGGACCCGCGCGCCGGCGCCCTTCAGCGGAAGGTGCCGGCGCGCCACCGCGCCCGCGCGGCCCGGGCCCTCGGCAGGTAGCGCAGCCGCTCGGGGAGCAGCGGTACGAGGAGCCGTACGGCGGTGCTGAACCGCCGGAGCCGGCGCTCCTGGGCCGGCGTCCACTCCAGGCCGATGGCGGCCCGGGCGTCGGGCGGCATGTACCCGACGGTGACGAAGGCCCGGAAGCGCAGGTAGCCCGCGCGCAGGGCCGGCCAGGTGATCCAAAGCAGCAGCCGGACGGCCCGGGAGGCGGCCTCGGGGCGGGGCAGGTCCACGTCGGTGGAGACCAGCTCGCGGGCGACCTTGGTCGGCTCGATCTCCTCGGCCAGCATCCGGCGGTAGTAGGGCCAGAACGCCTCGACGCTCTGCGGCATGTCCCGGTCGCGCAGGCCGAGGATTCTGCCCACCCGGAGCCACTCCGCGTAGAGCTGCCGCTCCTGGGCGGGGGTGATGCGGCGGAACAGGTAGCGCCCCGCGTACACGGCGACGGGGAAGCCGGTGGCGTGCACCCAGGCGTAGCAGGCGGGGTCGAGGGAGTGGTAGCGCCGGCCCCGGGTGTCGGTGCCCTGGATCTCCTTGTGCAGGCGGCGCACCCGGCGGCCCTCCGCGGCCGCCTCGGCCCCGCCGTAGACCCACAGCATCACCGAGCGGAGGGAGCGCTCGCCGCGCCCCCACGGGTCGGTGCGGAAGACCGAGTACTGGTCGACCCCGGCGCCGACGGCCGGGTGGGCGACCTGGAGGGTGAAGGCGGCGGGCAGGGTCAGCAGGGAGCGGATGTCCCCCGAGGTGGTCCACAGCACCCCGCCGGGCGGCGGCGGCTCGGGATCGAGGCGCCGGGCGGGCTTTTCGGGGGGTGCGGGAGCCGTGTCGTCCATGAGGCCAAGTATGCGAGCGCGAGAAGTCCTCGGTCCGGACAGAAAGTCTTGTCACGGGTGTTACCCAGAGGTAACCGCGGCTGCTTGGATGACGGCGTCGATCTTCCCCCGCAGGACTTCGCAGGAATGATGGAGGCCTCCATGCCGCAGACCTCGCACCGCCGCACCCGCTCCGCCGCCACGGCCATGGCCGCGGTCGCCGCGGGCACCCTCGCCCTCACCTCCGCGCCCGCGGCCACGGCCGCCGAGAGCGCCCCGGCCCCGCGGCTGAGCGTCCTGACGTACAACGTGTTCCTGATGAGCAAGAACCTGTACCCGAACTGGGGCCAGGACCACCGGGCCGCCGAGATCCCGAAGGCCTCCTTCTTCCAGGGCCGGGACGTGGTGGTGCTCCAGGAGGCCTTCGACAACGGCGCCTCGGACGCTCTGAAGGCCAACGCCGCTGCGCAGTACCCGTACCAGACGCCGGTCGTGGGCCGCTCCAAGACCGGCTGGGACGCCACCGGCGGCGCCTACTCCGCCACCACCCCGGAGGACGGCGGCGTCACGATCCTGAGCAAGTGGCCGATCCTGCGCAAGGAGCAGGTCGTCTACAAGGACGCCTGCGGCGCCGACTGGTGGTCCAACAAGGGCTTCGCGTACGCGGTGCTGGACGTGAACGGCGCCAGAGTGCACGTGGTCGGCACGCACGCCCAGTCCACCGACCCGGGCTGCGGGGCGGGCGAGGCGGCGCAGATGCGCAGCCGCCAGTTCAAGACCATGGACGCCTTCCTGGACGCCAAGAACATCCCGGCGGACGAACAGGTCATCGTGGCGGGCGACATGAACGTCGACTCCCGCACCCCCGAGTACGCCTCCATGCTCGCGGACGCGGACCTCGCGGGCGCCGACTCGCGCACGGGGCACCCGTACTCCTTCGACACGGCGCTGAACTCGATCGCCCACTACCGCTACCCGACGGACCCGCGCGAGGACCTGGACTACGTGCTGTACCGCAAGGGCAACGCCCGCCCGGCGGGCTGGGAGAACAACGTGGTCAAGGAGGAGTCGACTCCCTGGACGGTCTCCAGCTGGGGCACCTCCTACACGTACTCCACCCTCTCGGACCACTACCCGGTCACAGGCCGCTAGCGGCCCGGCCCTCTTCGGCGGGGGGCGGGGTTTCACCCGGGCGGGTGGCCGCGCCCCCAGTCCGGGCTCTCGTGTGAGGGCCCGGATGCCCGGCGGGCCGCGCCCCGCCCCCCACCTCATCACTGAGGGAGCCGCTCCCCTCTCAAGCCCCCTCGTACAGCCCCTCGATCAGCGGTCCGTACTTCTCCCGGACCACCCTGCGGCGCAGCTTCAGCGAGGGCGTGAGCTCGCCCGTTGCCGGGCCCCACTCCTCCGCCAGCAGCCGGTAGCGCTTGATCTGCTCCGTGCGGTTGAGGCGGGCGTTCGCGGCGGCCACCGCCCGGGCGGTTTCCTCCAGGACGGCCGGGTGCTCGGCCAGCTCGGCGAGGGAGGCGTCCGTGATGCCCCGGGCGGCCGCCCAGGCCGGGGCCAGCTCGGGGTCGAGGACCAGCAGGGCGACCAGGTAGGAGCGGCCGTCGCCGTGCACCAGGGCCTGGCCGATCAGGGGGTGCTCCTTGACGGTGTTCTCCACCAGGGCCGGGGAGACGTTCTTGCCGTTCGAGGTGATGATCAGTTCCTTCTTGCGGTCCGTCAGCCACAGGAAGCCGTCCTCGTCGAGCCGGCCGATGTCCCCGGTGGGGAACCAGCCCTCGGCGTCGGCCGCGCTCTCCACCGACCCGTCGGGGCGCAGGTAGCCGCCGAAGACGGTGGCGCCGCGGGTGAGGATCTCCCCGTCCCCGGCGAGTTTCAGCTCCAGCCCCTCGATCGGCCGGCCCACCGAGCCCAGCCGGAACCCGTCGGGGGTGTTGCTGTTGACGGTGCACACGCCGGAGGTCTCGGTCAGCCCCCAGGCGTCCATGATCGTGATGCCCCAGCCCGCCCAGAAGCGGACCACGTCGATCGGCATCGGCGCGGTGGCGCTGGCGGTCCAGACCAGCCGGTCGAGGCCGGCCAGGCGCAGCAGCGGGTCCAGGACGCGCTCCTTCGCCTCCGCGTACGAGGCTTCGAGCGCGGCCGGCACCTCCTGCCCGCGCTCCCGGTGGCCGGCTCGGGCGCGGGCGAGGTCCCCGGCGGCGTCGATGGCGCGCCGCTGCTCCTCGGGCAGGCCCGCCAGGACGGCCCGTACGCCCGCGGCGAGCTTCTCCCAGACCCGGGGCACCCCGAAGAACTGCACGGGACGCAGTTCGCGCACCGCGGCCGCCACGGCGGTGGGGTCGGCGACCAGCCGGACGTGGGCGGCGCGCAGCAGGGGGAGGTAGATGCCGAGGATCCGCTCGGCGATGTGCGCGAAGGGCAGGTAGCAGAGGTGCTCGGCGTGCTCGGGCAGCTGGACGTTGCGGTCGAGGCGGACGGACTGGAGCAGGATGTTGCGGTGGGTCAGGCGGACGCCCTTGGGGTCGCCGGTGGTGCCGGAGGTGTAGACGACGGTGAGGGGGTCCTCGGGGCGCAGCTCCCGCCAGGCCTTCTCGAATGCGTCGGCCCGGTGCAGCCGGGCGCCGCTCGCGCAGAGGGAGGCGTAGGCGGTGTGCGGGCCGGCGTCGGCGGCCTCGGCGATGACGAGCCGTTCCAGCGGGATGGCGGGGTCGTCCAGCAGAGGCGCCCACCGGTCGCGTTCGCCGGCGCCTTCGACGACGGCCAGCCGGGCCCGGCTGTGGCGGGCGATGTGGGCTATCTGCTCGGGCGCGGAGGTTCCGTAGACGGTGACGGGGACGGCGCCGAGGTGGACCAGGGCGAGGTCGGTGAGCCAGTGTTCGGGGCGGTTGCCCATCATCAGCAGGACGTGTTCGCCGCGCTCGACGCCGAGGGCGGCGTACCCGGCGGCCAGGACGGCGGTCCTGCGGCGGACCTCGCCCCAGGTGAGGGTCGTCCAGCCGTCCCCCTCGCGCCAGGAGAGGGCGGGCAGGTCCGCGTGGTCCGCCGCGTTGCGGGCCAGCAGGGCGGGGAGGGTGAGGTCCGCGGGGTGTCCGGGCAGTCGCAGGTTCGTGGTCATGGGCAGCTCCTGGCCGTTTCACATCGTTGGTGCGACAGCAATACTGTTGAACCCAAACCGTGCAGCAGAGAGCGAGGCGCAGACGATGGCCGACCAGCCGACCGAGCCGATGCTCACCGTGGACGAACTGGCGTCCAGGGCCGGTGTCACCGTCCGCACCGTACGGTTCTACAGCACGCGCGGGCTTTTGCCCCCTCCCGTGATCGGACCGCGTCGGGTGGGGCATTACGGCCCGGAGCACCTGTCGCGGCTCGCGCTGATCGAGGAGCTCCAGCACCAGGGCATGACCCTGTCGGCGATCCAGCGCTATCTGGACGCCCTGCCCGACGACCTGAGCGCACACGACCTGGCGATCCACCGGGCGCTGGTGGCGACCTGGGCGCCGGACGCGGCGCAGGAGGTGTCGCGGGAGGAGCTGGAGAGGCGGGCGGGGCGGGTCCTGTCGGACGGGGACCTGCGCCGGCTGGCCGCGATGAACGTGGTGTCGGCCTGCCGGGAGGGTTTCCGGGTGGACGTGGGCCTGCTACGGCTGGGGGTCGCGCTGCTCGACGTGCCGATCGCCCACGAGACGCTCCTGGTGGCGCGGGGGATCCTGCTGGAACACGCGCGCACGGCGGCGCACCAGCTCACGGCGCTGTTCCGGGACGAGGTGTGGGGGCCGTTCACGCGGGGCGAGGACGACCCGGAGCGCGTGGAGTCGATGAAGGCGCTGTCGGCGCACATGCAGCCGATGGTGGTGCAGGCCCTGGTGACGGCCTTCCAGCGATCGCTGAAGGAGGAATTGCGGGCCGCTTTCGTCTCCGAGGGGTAGGTTCGCGTCCATGGCGATCATCCACCACACCACGCTGAGCCCGACCAAGCTCGAACTCCTCACCGGCTGGCTCCCCTTGAGGCCCTGGTACCGGGGCGCGGAGGGGTCCGCGCAGCTCGAGAAGGCGGGCGGCTTCCGGCTCGACGACCCCGAGGGCGAGGTGGGCGTCGAGTTCATGGTGGCCGCCGACACCTCCGGGGAGGAGCCGGTGGCCTACCTGGTGCCGCTCACCTACCGGGGCGCCCCGCTGGAGGGCGCGGAGGCGGGCCTGATCGGCACGCTCGAGCACGGCGTGCTGGGCACGCGCTGGGTCTACGACGGCGCCCACGACCCGGTCATGGTCGAGCAGTTGCTCGCGCTGCTGGCGGGCCGGACGTCCGCCCAGGCGCAGGGCGAGACCGACACCCCCGACCCGACGGTCGAGGTCCGTGCGGAGGGGGCCGGAGTCCGGCCGGGCCTGACCGGCCCTGGGAAGGTCGGCGACACCGGCGCGGGCACCGAGATCCTGGTGGGCCCGCCCGGTCAGGACGGAGCCCTGACCTTGACCCTGACCCGGGTGCTGCGCCCCGGGGCCGCCGCCGGGAAGGGCCTGCTCGGACAGGTCCTGGCCGGGTGGTCCACCCCCGGCGGCGCCGAGCAGCGCGGGGTGTTCGCGTCCCTGCGCGGCTGAGGCGCCGCGGCGGCCGATGACGGCCGGTCCCGGGCCCGCCCCCGCGGGCGGGCCCGGGACGGCGGGGCCAGGTCGCGTCGTCGACGTTCCTCCTGGCCGGTGGGGCCGGGCACGCACCTCGTACGCACCAGGCCCCCGCGAGCCCGGCCCCTCGGGCAGCCGGAGCTGTCTGACGACACTCCCTAGTCGGCGTACGTCTCGCCGCGCTCGGCCTTCTCGACCAGGGAGGCGGGCGGGGTGAAGCGCTCACCGTACTGCGCGGCCAGCTCGCGGGCGCGGGCGACGAAGCCGGGCAGGCCGCCCTCGTAGCCGTTGACGTACTGGATCACGCCGCCGGTCCAGGCCGGGAAGCCGATGCCCATGATGGACCCGATGTTGGCGTCGGCGATGGAGGTGAGCACGCCCTCGTCGAGGCAGCGGACGGTGTCCAGCGCCTCGGAGAAGAGCATCCGCTCCTTCATGTCCTCGAAGGGGATCTGCGCGTCGGGCTTGGCGAAGTGCTCGCGCAGGCCGGGCCAGATGCGGCCCCGCTTGCCGCTCTCGTCGTACTCGTAGAAGCCGGCGCCGCCGCTGCGCCCGGGGCGGCCGAACTCGTCGACCATCCGGTCGATGACCCGGTCGGCGGGGTGCTCGGTCCACTCCCGGCCCTCCGCCTCGAAGGCCTTGCGGGTCTCGTTGCGGATCTTGCGCGGGAGGGTGAGCGTGAGCTCGTCCATCAGCGAGAGCACCTTCGCCGGGTAGCCGGCCTGGGCGGCGGCCTGCTCGACGGAGGCGGGCTCGACGCCCTCGCCGACCATCGCCACGCCCTCGTTGATGAACTGGCCGATGACGCGGGAGGTGAAGAAGCCGCGCGAGTCGTTGACCACGATCGGGGTCTTGTTGATCTGGCGGACCAGGTCGAAGGCGCGGGCGATGGCCTCGTCGCCCGTGCGCTGCCCCTTGATGATCTCCACCAGCGGCATCTTGTCGACGGGCGAGAAGAAGTGCAGGCCGATGAAGTCGGCGGGACGCGCGACCCCTTCCGCGAGCCCGGTGATGGGGAGGGTGGAGGTGTTGGAGCAGAGCAGCGCGTCGGGCGCGATGACGTCCTGGATCTCCTGGAACACCTTGTGCTTGAGGGCGGTGTCCTCGAAGACCGCCTCGATGACGGCGTCGCAGCCGGCCAGGTCGGCGGCTTCGGCGGTCGGGGTGATGCGGGCGAGCAGCTCGGCGCGCTTGGCCTCGGTCGTGCGGCCCTTGGCGAGCGCCTTGTCCAGCAGCTTCTCGGAGTACGCCTTGCCCTTGGCCGCGGCCTCGGGGGTGACGTCCTTGAGGACGACCTCGATGCCGGCGCGGGCACAGGAGTACGCGATGCCCGCGCCCATCATCCCGGCGCCGAGGACGGCGACCTTGCGGACCCGGCGCGGCTCGACGCCCTGGGGGCGGCTGCGGCCGGCGTTGACGGCCTGGAGGTCGAAGAAGAACGCCTGGATCATGTTCTTGGCGGTCTGGCCGGTGACCAGCTCGGTGAAGTACCGGGCCTCGATGGTCAGCGCGGTCTCGAAGTCCACCTGGGAGCCCTCGACGGCGCAGGCCAGAATGTTGCGCGGCGCCGGGTACGGGGCCCCGTTCAGCTGCTTCTTGAGGTTCGCCGGGAACGCCGGGAGGTTGGCGGCGAACCGGGGATTGGACGGCGTACCGCCGGGGATCTTGTAGCCGGGGACGTCCCAGGGCTGCTTGGACTCGGGGTTGGCGTCGATGAAGGCGCGGGCCTTGGCCAGCATCTCCTCGGGGGTGGCGGCCAGTTCGTGGACCAGGCCGTTCTCCAGGGCGCGCTGCGGGGTGTACTGGGTGCCCTGGAGGAGGACCTTGAGCAGCGCGTCGGCGATGCCCATGAGGCGCACGGTGCGGGTGACGCCGCCGCCGGCCGGGAGCAGGCCGAGGGTGACCTCGGGCAGACCGATCTTGGAGCCGGGGGCGTCGAGGGCGACGCGGTGGTGGGAGGCGAGACAGATCTCGTAACCGCCGCCGAGGGCGGCGCCGTTGATGGCGGCGACGACGGGCTTGCCCAGGGTCTCGATGCGGCGCAGCGAGCGCTTGATCTCGGTGCCGGTCTCGAAGGCGAGCTGCGCGTGCTCGGGGCGCAGCCTGATCATGTCCTTGAGGTCGCCGCCGGCGAAGAAGGTCTTCTTGGCGGAGGTGTAGATGATGCCGCGGATGGAGTCCTTCTCGGCCTCGGCGCGGTCGGCGACGGCCGCGATGGAGTCCTTGAAGGCCTGGTTCATCGTGTTGGCGGACTGGTCGGGGTCGTCGAGGACCAGGGTGACGACGCCGGTCTCGTCCTGTTCCCAGCGGATCGTGGTGGACTCGCTCATGTTCGCTACTTCCGTGTCAGAGGTGGGATCAGGGATCAGGACGGATCAGACGCGTTCGACGATGGTGGCGACGCCCATGCCGCCGCCGACGCACAGGGTGACGAGGCCGTAGCGCTTGTCCTGGCGCTCGAGCTCGTCGACGACGGTGCCGAGGAGCATCGCGCCGGTGGCCCCGAGGGGGTGGCCGAGCGCGATGGCGCCGCCGTTGACGTTGACCTTGTCCAGGGAGACGCCCATGTCCTTGACGAAGCGCAGGACGACGCCGGCGAAGGCCTCGTTCATCTCGATCAGGTCGATGTCGTCGATGGTCAGGCCGGCCTTGGCGAGGGCCTTGCGGGTGGCCGGGGCGGGGCCGGTGAGCATGATGGTGGGCTCGGATCCGGAGACGGCGGCCGAGACGATCCGCGCGCGCGGGCGCAGGCCGTTGCGTTCGCCGGCCTCGCGGGTGCCGATGGCGACGAGGGAGGCGCCGTCGACGATGCCGGAGGAGTTGCCGGCGTGGTGGACGTGGTCGATCTTCTCGATCCAGTGGTACTTCTGGAGCGCGACGGCGTCGAAGCCTCCGAGGTCGCCAATGTCGGCGAAGGAGGGCTTGAGCCCGGCGAGGGTGTCGGCGGTGGTGCCCGGGCGGACGAACTCCTCGTGGTCCAGGACGACCAGGCCGTTGCGGTCGGTGACGGGGACCACGGACCGGGCGAAGCGGCCCTCCTTGACGGCGGTGGCGGCCCGCTCCTGGGAGAGGGCGGCGTACTCGTCCACGTCGCGCCGGGAGAATCCCTCGATCGTGGCGATCAGGTCGGCGCCGATGCCCTGCGGGACGAAACCGGTGTCCCAGTTGGTCATGGGGTCGGCGAACCAGGCGCCGCCGTCGGAGGCCATCGGGACGCGCGACATGGACTCCACGCCGCCCGCGAGGACCAGGTCCTCCCAGCCGGAGCGGACCTTGGCGGCGGCCAGGTTGACGGCTTCCAGGCCGGAGGCGCAGAAGCGGTTCTCCTGTACGCCGGCCACCGTGTCGGGCAGGCCCGCGGCGATGGCCGCGATGCGGGCGATGTCGGAGCCCTGGTCGCCGACCGGGCCGACGACGCCGAGCACGATGTCGTCGATGGTCGCGGGGTCCAGGCCCGGGTTGCGCTCGCGCAGGGCCTTGATGAGGCCGACGACCAGGTCGATCGGCTTGGTGCCGTGCAGGGCGCCGTTGGCCTTGCCGCGGCCGCGCGGGGTGCGGATCGCGTCGTATACGTAAGCTTCGGTGCTCACTGGTCAAGCCTTTCGCAGGTGTCCGGGGGCAGATCGGGAGGGTCGGGGAGGCCGGGGGCCGGGGAGGTCGGGAAGCCCGGGGCCGGGGAGTCGGGCGGGTCAGCCGAGGAGGGAGCGTCCGATGATCTCCTTCATGATCTCGGTCGTGCCGCCGTAGATGGTCTGGATGCGGCCGTCGGTGAAGGCCCGCGCGACCCGGTATTCGGTCATGTACCCGTAGCCGCCGTGCAGCTGGAGGCAGCGGTCGGCGACCCGCTTCTGGAGTTCGGTGGCCCACCACTTCGCCATCGAGGCGTGCACGTGGTCCAGTTCGCCGTTCGCGTGGTCGGTGATGCAGCGGTCGAGGAAGGTCCGGGTGACCGCGCACTCGGTGGCCATCTCGGCGATCTCGAAGCGGATGTGCTGGAGCTTGGCGAGCGGCCGGCCGAAGGCCTCGCGCTCCTTCACGTACCGGGTGGTGATCTCCAGCAGGTGTTCGGCGGCGGCGATGGCGGCCATCGCGATGCCCATCCGCTCCTGCGCGAGGTTGTTCATCAGGTGGACGAAGGCGCCGTTCAGCTCGCCGAGCAGGTTCTCCTTGGGGACGCGCACGTCGTTGAAGAAGAGCTCCGCGGTGTCCTGGGCCTTCTGGCCGATCTTGTCGAGGTTGCGGCCGCGCTCGAAGCCCTCGGCGCCCCGCTCGACCACCAGCAGGGACAGCCCGTGCGCCCCGCCCTCGGGGGTGGTCTTCGCGACGACGACCACCAGGTCGGCGAGGATGCCGTTGGAGATGAAGGTCTTGGAGCCGTTGAGCAGCCAGTGGTCGCCCCGGTCCTCGGCGCTGGTGCGGATGCCCTGGAGGTCGGAGCCAGCGCCCGGCTCGGTCATCGCGATGGCGGTGATCGTCTCGCCCGAGCAGAAGCCGGGCAGCCAGCGGCGCTTCTGCTCCTCGGTGCCCAGCGAGGTCAGGTAGGGCCCGATGATGTCGTTGTGGAGGCCGATCGCCAGCCCCGGGGCTCCGGCCCGGGTGAACTCCTCGGCGAGCACCGCCGCATAGCGGAAGTCGGGGTTGCCCCCGCCTCCGTACTCCTCGGGGACGGCCAGGCCCAGCAGGCCCTGCCGGCCGGCGGCCCGCCAGGCGTCGCGGCTGACGATGCCGTCCTTCTCCCACTGCTCGTAGTGCGGCAGCACCTCCTTGTGCAGGAAGGTGCGTACGGTCTCGCGGAACGCCTCGTGGTCGGCGTCGTAGATGCGGCGTTGCATCGGGGCCCCCTAAAGCCGGCTCTTGACGGTTTCGATCAGCCGGGCCGGCTCCGGGCCGGCCGGCTCCGGCGCGGCCGCCGCGTCGGCGGCCCGGCGCGGGTCGCCCGCGTGGTCGAGCGGCACGGACAGGTCCATCAGGCCTCCTTCGGGAGCAGCGCTGGTACGTCCCAGTCGGCGGCCACCGAGGCGGTGTCCGCGCCCGGCCGGGCGGGGCCGGAGGCGACGCCGGTCGGGGTCGCGGAGAAGCGCGGGGCGGGGGCGGGCTGGGTGATCCCGCCGTGCTCGGTGAAGGTGCCCCGGGAGGCGAGGTGGGGGTGGTGCGGGGCCTCGCGCAGCGAGAGGACGGGCGCCACGCAGGCGTCGGTGCCCTCGAAGACGGCCGTCCACTCCTCGCGCGTACGGGACTTGAAGCGGGCGGCGACGGCCTCGCGCAGCTCGCCCCAGCGGGCGAGGTCCTTGCGGGCGGGCGCCCGGTCCTCGATGCCGAGGAGTTCGACGAAGGTGTCGTAGAACTGCTGCTCGAGCGCGCCGACGGCCATGTAGCGGCCGTCGGAGGTCTCGTAGGTGCCGTAGAACGGGCAGCCGCCGTCGAGGAGGTTGGCCCCGCGCCGGTCCTGCCAGCCGCCGGCCGCGACCATGCCGTGGATCATGGCGGTGAGGTGGGCGGTGCCGTCGACGATCGCGGCGTCCACGACCTGGCCGGCGCCGTGCGGGGTGCGGGCGTGCTGGAGGGCGGCGAGGATGCCGATGACGAGGTAGAGGGAGCCGCCCGCGTAGTCGCCGACGAGGTTGGCGGGGACGGCCGGCGGCTCGCCGGGGTTGCCGATCA
Source organism: Streptomyces sp. NPDC034085 (assembly GCF_055575555.1). Classification (NCBI taxonomy): domain Bacteria; kingdom Bacillati; phylum Actinomycetota; class Actinomycetes; order Kitasatosporales; family Streptomycetaceae; genus Streptomyces; species Streptomyces sp. NPDC034085. Next base: position 65,006 of record NZ_JBVISL010000008.1, read on the forward strand.
TGCCGAGCGCGCCGGTGACGGCGATGTACGCGATGTCGTGCCCGGCGGTGTGGGCGAGCGGGCCCTCCTGGCCCCAGCCGGTCATCCGGCCGTAGACCAGCTCGGGATTGCGGGCGAGGCAGTGCTCGGGGCCGACGCCGAGCCGCTCGGCGACCCCCGGGCGGAAGCCCTCGATCAGTACGTCGGCCCGCTCGGCCAGGTCCAGCACGCGGGCGGGGCCCTCGGCGGACTTCAGGTCGAGCAGCACGGAGCGCTTGTTGCGGTTGGTGACGTCGTAGGCCGGGTCGATCGCCAGTCCGCCGCCGCCGGGCCGGTCCACGCGGACGACGTCGGCGCCGAGGTCGGCGAGGAGCATGGCGGCGAACGGGCCGGGGCCGATGCCCGCCAGTTCGACGACGCGTACTCCCGCGAGCGGCCCTGCTGTCACTGCCATCGAGCCCCCAGCGTCCTGGTGTACGGGTGTACGGGTGTGTGACACAACCGATGTAACACCAGTGATGCTAGGAAGGCGCTCCACGGAGCACAAGAGCAAGCGCTTAGCCGGTTTCCCCGGTGGCCCGTTCCCGTCAGGCCCCCTCCGCGGTCCGGGCGTCGAGGAGCGCGACGTGCCGCTTGAGCGCGACGGTCCGGTAGCTCTCCTCCACCCACTCGCACAGCACCTCCACCGGTGGCGCGCCCTTCTCCCCCAGCGGCACGGAGACCCAGCCCGCCTTGCCGAGGCCGTACCCGGTGGGCTCCACGCCGGGGGCGGCCATCGCGTGGCCGTGCAGGTCCTCGTCCTTGAGCTTGACGGAGAGACCCGGCGGCTGGGGGCCGTCGGCGCTGCCCAGGAAGAGGAAGATCTTCTTGTTGACCTTCACCACGCCGTCCTCCGGCCCCCACGGGTGCTCCTCCACGGCCTCCGGCAGCCCCAGCGTGAACTCCCGCACCGCCTCCCACTTGCGCACCGCAGCCTTCATCGACGCCTCCCACTTACCGCAGGTCACACCTGCTCGCACGGACAGCCGGTTCCAACGCTAACCTCAGCCACCGACACCAGCTGGGAGGAGCGGTTCATGACCGAGCACGTCCGCAGGGAGCCCATCCACGGCGAGGCCCCGCCCGGCGGGTCCGCCGACAGCGAGTCCGTCCCCGCCGAGTCCGGCCGCGGCGACTCCGCCGACGGCCGCCGTCCGGGGCGGGACCTCGACGTCGTGCTCTTCGGCGCCACCGGCTTCGTCGGGGCGCTGACCGCCGCGTACCTCGCCGAGCACGCGCCCGCCGGCTGCCGCTGGGCGCTGGCCGGACGCGACCGCGCCAAGCTGGAGCGGCTGCGCGAGCGCCTGGCCGAGCTGAATCCGGCCTGCGCGGACCTGCCGCTGCTGCGCGCCGACGCGGGCGACGCGCGGGCGCTGCGCGAACTGGCCGCCCGTACGCGGGTGCTGGCCACCACCGTGGGGCCCTACGTCCTGTACGGGGCGGAGCTGGTCGCCGCCTGCGCCGAGGCGGGCACCGACTACGTGGACCTCACCGGCGAGCCGGAGTTCGTCGACCGGATGTACGTCGAGCACGACGCGCGGGCCCGGGAGACCGGGGCCCGGCTGGTGCACGCGTGCGGCTTCGACACGATCCCGGCCGACCTCGGGGCGTACTTCACGGTCGGGCTGCTGCCCGCCGGTGTGCCGCTGCGGGTGGACGGCTTCGTGCGCTCCAGCGCGCTCGCCTCCGGCGGCACCCTGGCCTCGGCCCTGACCGCCCTGGGCCGCGGGCCGCAGACCCTGGCCGCCGCGCACGCCCGCCGGCTGCACGAGCCCCGCAGGCCCGGGCGCCGGGTACGCGGGCCGGTGGGCGCCCCGCGCTTCAGCCGGGAGACCGGCACCTGGGCGCTGCCGCTGCCGGTGCTGGACCCCCGGGTCGTGACCCGGTCGGCAGCGGCGCTGGAGCGGTACGGGCCGGACTTCCGCTACCGGCACTACGCCTCGGTGCGGCACCTGCCGGTGGCCGTGGGACTGACGGCGGCGGTGGGCGCGACGGCGGCACTGGCGCAGGTCCCGGTGGCCCGGCGGTGGCTGATGAGCCGCTGGGAGCCGGGCAGCGGCCCGGACGCGGAGCGGCGCGCCCGCAGCTGGTTCACGGTCCGCTTCGTCGGCGAGGGCGGCGGCCGCCGCGTGTTCACCGAGGTGTCGGGCGGCGACCCGGGGTACGGGGAGACCGCGAAGATGCTGGCGGAGTCCGCGCTGTGCCTGGCCCACGACGCCCTGCCGGACCGCGCCGGCCAGCTGACCACGGCGGTGGCGATGGGCGACGCCCTGCTGACCCGCCTCCAGAAGGCGGGCATCCGCATCCGCGTGGCGGCACAGGACTAGGCCGCCCGGGGGGGGCCGCCGCGTCCACGTTTCCCTGGGCGGCGGCGAGTGCGCCGCGGCACCCCCGCGCGCTACTCACCCCTCTGGTGCTCCGAACGGCCCCCGGTCGGAGGCTCACCGTAGGTGATCACGACCGGCGCGTTGGCTTCCGCCCGTGCGCGGTCCGACGCCGTCGCGATCTCCTCGTAGGTCCATTCCCGGTACAGGCGCTCCCCGTGGGCATCGGTGATGTCGATGACCAGGCCGGTCCACTCCTCGGCGGGCTGTTCGGGGACGAGTCCCAGCTGGTACGCAGCGTCCTGGAGGAGGGATTCGGTCACAGGTACGCCGGTGAGTCTCTCGGCCAGGGCGAGGACCGCCGCCTTCCTGTCGACGTCCGGCGCGCTCTCGTCGTGCTCGCCCTCGGGGGTCAGAGGGAAGCCGACCTCCCGCAGCAGGGGGACCAGGTCGTCGGGGGTGTTGCCGTCGCGCGACGAGGGGCCCTCGAACGTCGTGCGGAGTTGGCCGTCCTCGAACCAGTGGAAGAGGTGGATGGGCTTGCCGCCGTTGGTCGAGTGCGCCACAACCCGGCCGCCCTGCGACAGCAGTTCCGCGCACGCGCCCGCGATCCCCAGGCCGCCGTCGAAGCCCAGGACGAGGGTCCAGTCGCCGTTCTCACCCGGGACGCCGAAGGCGCCCGCGACGTAGGACTCGTCCCAGTAGTCGTAGCCCCCTTCGGCGCGGTGGGCGTCGTCCGCCTCCATCAGCCCGGCCGTTCCCTGCCCGGTACCCCGCGGCTGCGCCCCCATCGCGCGCAGCACCTCCCGCGGGGCACGCCCCCGTATCAGTGTCAGGGTGTATCCGTTTTCCAGCATGTGGCGGAAGAGCGGAGACGTGCGGATCCAGGCGTAGTCGTGTGCGGTCACCAAGGTCATACGGCGCAGTGTCCCTGATGCCTCTGACAACGCCCCGGCGCAAGCAGGCCGTTGCATCAATGGCCCGCCCTCACGTCGCGCCGCCGTAGCCACCCCCCGTCGCTGGTTCGGCCCGGCCGTTCCTCCCCGAGCTGCGTCAGCTCTTCCCGGCTCAGTGTCAGTTCCGCGGCCCGGGCGGAGTCGGTGATGGAGGCCGGGCGGCTGGCTCCCGGCACCGGGATCACCGAGGGGGAACGGCTGAGCAGCCAGGCCAGGGCGACCTGTTGCGGGCTGACGCCGTGCTCGGCCGCCACGCGATGGAAGGCGGTGCCGGTGGACGTCGGGCCGGAGGGGCCGTCGAGGGAACTGCGGGAGATGCCACCGAGAGGGCTCCAGGGCAGGAACGCCAGGCCCAGCCGTGCGCTCAGCCGCAGCTCGGGCTCGCTGTCCCGGACGGCGGGCGAGTACTGGTTCTGTACCGAGACGAGCCCGTCGCCGAGGATCTGGTGTGCCTGAAGGATCTGGGCGGTGGTCACGTTCGAGATTCCGGCGGCACGGATCGTGCCGGCGTCGAGCAGATCGCGCAGGGCACCGACGGACTCCGCCCAGGGCACGGCCGGGTCCGGCTTGTGCAGTTGGTAGAGGCCGATGGCGCCCCCGAGTCGCCTGGCGGAAGCTTCCGCGGCGCGCTTGAGGTGTTCCGGGGTGGCGATGACGGTCCAGCTCCCGTCTCCGACCCGCCCGCGACCGCCCTTGGTCGCGACCAGGACCTCGGAGGTGTCGCCGCCGTAGCGGGCCAGTGCGCGGGCGATCAGCAGCTCGTTGTGGCCCGCCTCGCCGGCGTGCCAGTGGTAGCTGTCGGCCGTGTCGATGAGCGTGACGCCGGCGTCGAGGGCGGCGTGGACGGTGGCGACGGCCCGCCTCTCGTCGGGGCGGTCCTCGATGGACAGCGGCATGGCGCCCAGGCCGATGGCGCTGACGGTGGTGCCGGCGATGGTGCGGTACTGCATGGCGGTTCGCACTCCTCAGGAGGCGGGGGCGGCGGGCGTGGTGAGGGTTTCGGCGATGGCTCCGGGGAGCCAGTCGGCCGTACGGGAGAAGGAGAAGCCCAGCTGCTTCGCTCGGGCGTTGCTCATGGCGTAGTGGCGGTCGAAGGAGAACGGGGAAGCGGTCCCGCCCGTGGCGACGGTGCGGTGGACGGGCTCACGGCCGGTCTGCGCGGCGACGGCCGCGGCCAGGTCGCGCACGTCGAGCAGGCCGTCGGAGCAGGCGTTGACCGGACCGGCGAAGTCGGTGGCGGTGGCTGCCCACAGCAGCAGGTCCGCCAGCTCCGCGTGGTGGACGAACACCGTCGGCAGCGGTGCGGCGTGCACGGCGATCTCGTCGCCCCGGGCGATGCGCTCGGTGTAGTGCGCGAGCCGGCCGGTGAACTCCCGCGCGCCGCCGCCCAGCACGTGCGCACTGCGCACGGAGGCGAACGCGAAGCCGCCGTCCCGGGTGAGGACGGCCTCCGCCTGGCGCTTGCCCTCGGCGTAGTGCGCCTCCAGGTACGCCTCGTCGTGCCAGGGCAGGTGCGGGGCCACCGGCCAGGCACGCGGGTCCACGTTCTCCTCCGTCACCAGGACGCCCTCCGGCACGGCCGGGAGCGCGGCGGTCGCCGGGTCGTAGACCTCGATCGTGGAGGTCATGACGTAGCGCCGGGTACGACCCGTGAAGGCGCGGGCGGCGATCGCGGCCTGCACGGGGGTGTAGCAGACCTGATCGACGACCGTGTCGAAGGCGCGCGAGCCGAGCGCGGCGACGAGAGCGGCCTCGTCGTCGCGGTCGACCACGAGGTGCTCGCCACCGGCGGGCGGGCGGGTGGAGCCGCGATTGAGCACAGTGACCCGATGGCCGGCCGCCAGCAGGCGCTCGACCAGGAGCTTTCCGAAGTAGCGGCTTCCGCCGATGACGCAGATCCTTTGCATGCCCCCACCCTGGACTCCTACGATCAACAGCAGAAGTAGCGGCTTGCTGGAATGGCGTTAAGGAATACTGTTGATCGATGTGCAGCGGCTCCGCGTCCTGCGGGCGGTGGCGGACCACGGGAGCTTCAGCAGGGCGGCCGCGGCCCTCCGTCTCACCCCCTCCGCGGTCTCCCAGCACGTAGCGGTGCTCGAACGCAGCCTCGGTGCGCAGGTCGTGACCCGCAGCACGCGCGGGGTCTCCCTGACCCCGGCCGGCCAGATCATGGTCGGGGCCGCCGAGTCCGTCGCGGCCGAGCTCGAACAGGCCAGGCAGCAGGTGGAGCGGCTGCATACGGGCCGTGTACAACTCACCGTCGCCACCTTCACCAGCGGCGGCAGGCACCTGCTGCCCGGCGCACTCCCCCGGTTCATGGCCGCCCATCCCCACACCCTGCTCCACGTGAGGGAGGGCGAGCCCGAGGACACCCTGCCCCTCCTCCGCCATGGCGCCGTCGACCTCGCCCTCGCCTACCACTTCGACGGCCCGCTGCCCGTCGGGCCGGGCCCGGGCTCCAGCCTGCGGTGGACCGCGCTCCTGGAAGATCCCCTGTACGCCGTCATGCCCGAGGAGCATCGCCTCGCCGACCGCGAGTCACTCGACCTCGCCGAGCTGGCAGCCGAACCCTGGGTACTCGGCTGCCTCAAGACCGAGGCGTACCTGCGCCGCTACGCCGCGCGTGCCGGCTTCGCGCCGGATGTGCGTGCCACCACCACCGACTACTTCTTCGCCCGCTCGCTCGTCGCCGCGGGAATGGGCGTCTCCCTGATCCCGTCCCTCGCGCTCGCGCCGGCAGTGCCGGGGCTGTGCGCCGTCCCGGTCGGTCCGCCGGCTCCGTCCCGGCACATCGGCGTCGCCACGATCGACCGCCGCCGCGACCGCCCGCACGTCACGTCGTTCATCGAGGCCCTCCTCGAACAGGCGGCCCCGACACCGTGAGCCACCCGCCGAGCCCCGCCAGGAGGCCCGTAACGGACTGCTACGACGCCGTCTCGGTGGCCTCGTGCAGGGCGCGGCGGCAGAGGGAGTCGGCGTGGCGGGTGGTTTCGGGGATGCGGAAGCGGGGGCTCAGGGCGAGGGCGTGGGCGCAGGCGTTGTCCAGGGAGACGCGGTGGCCGACGGAGACGTACACCGGCTTGATCCCGTCCTGGGTGCGCAACGCCCGTCCGACGACGGCGCCGTCGGGCGCGAGCAGCGGGGAGGCGTCGCCGCGCCGGGCGCCGGGCTCCTCGTAGGAGAAGGTGAAGGGGTTCTTCGCGACTCCCATGCTGGGAAGACCTGTCACCACCCCCAGGTGGCAGGCCAGGCCGAAGCCGCGCGGGTGGGCGAGGCCGTAGCCGTCGCAGACGACGAGGCCGGGGGTGACGGGGAGCGCCTCCAGGGCGGCGAGTACGGCCGGCAGCTCGCGGAAGGCGAGCAGGCCGGGAACATACGGGAAGCTGACCGGCCCGGCGGCCGTGGCCTCGGCCACGACCTCGAGGGTGGCGGCGTCCAGGACGACGGCGGCGGCCGCGACCAGGTCGCGTTCGTCGTCGTAGGCGACGTCCACCCCGGCGACCAGCCCCTGGCCGGGCTGCGGGCCGGCCTCACCGAGCACGACACGGTTGCGCAGTTCGTCCTGTATCGCCCGGGCCTCGGCCTCGTTGGCGGGGGTCTTCACAGTCGTCATGATGGTGCGAGAGTAGCCTGGCGATCATGTTCGTCATGGAGCTCACCTACACCGCGCCCATCGAAGCCGTCGAAGCGCAGATGGACGCGCACATCGCCTGGCTGGACGGTTACTACGCGTCCGGCGTCTTCCTAGCCTCGGGCCGCAAGGTCCCGCGCGACGGCGGGGTCATCCTGGCCCGCGGGGTTTCGCGCGCCGAGATCGAGAAGATAGCGGAGGGGGACCCCTTCCAGGTGGCGGGCGTCTGCGCCTACCGCATAACGGAGTTCGTCGCCACGAAGACCTCGGCCGGCCTGGCTCCGCTCCGCGAGACCCTCCCGTCCTGACCCCTCGGCCCCGCCCCGCGTCCGCTTCCGTGTCCCAGGCCCGGTACGGCCCGGGCTGCGGGGCGGCGTCCCCTGGAGGAACCGTGCAGCCCCGCCCCGCCGTACCCGCCGACGTCCCCGAGCTGATACGGCTGCGCGCCGTCGCCCTCGCCTCCCTCGGGATGGACCCCGGGAGCTCCGACCACCCCTGGCGGGCCACCGCCGACGGCTGGTTCCGCGAGCGCCTCACCGGACGGTCCGACGTGCACTGCCTGGTCGTCGGCGGCGCCCCCGGCGAACCCCTGGTGGCCACCGGCATGGCCTGGGTGACGTACCACCTGCCCAGCCCCCGCTGGACGGACGGCCGCCGCGGGTACCTCGACGGCATCGTCACCGACGAGGCCGCCCGCGGCCGGGGCCACGGCCGCCGGATCGTCGACGGGCTGGTCGCCTGGCTGAACGGGATCGGCATCCACTACGTCCAGCTGCACGCCAGCGCCGACGGCGAAGGCGTCTACCGGGCCGCCGGGTTCACCGCAGGCGCCTACCCGGGCATGGACCTGTTCACCCGGCCGGCCCCGGGCACTGCGCCCACCGCCTGATCAGCGCCGCTCCAGGCGCGCCACCCGCCCCTTCTCCCCCGCCGCCCAGCAGCCGCCGTCGGCCGCGCAGTCGACGGTGTCGAAGGACCCCGCGTCCAGCGGCCGCCAGGTGCGCCCCGCGTCCGTGGTGACGTCCGTTCCGGTCGGGCCCACCGCCAGGGCGGTGGGCCGCCCGTACGGGTACCAGGCCGCGCCCGAGCGGTAGGCGGGCGGCGGGGTCACCGCCTGGCTCCAGGTCCCGCCCGCGTCGGCGGAGCGGGCGGCGGCTCTGGGCGAGGCCTGGCCCGTACGGTAGTCACCGCCGGCCGCGAGGCCCGTCGTACGGTCGCGGAAGGCCAGGGCGAACACCCCGCGCGCCGGGTCGCCGGCGGGGACGGTGGAGTCGGCGGCCCGCCAGGTCAGGCCCCGGTCGGCGGAGTGCAGGACCCGCGCGACGGGACCGCCGCCCGTGGCCAGCCACACGTCCCGGGGCCCGGAGGCCGTCAGGCACTGGCCGCTGGCAGCGAAGCCGGCTTCGCCGGGCAGGGCCTGCGGCATCCCGGAGTCCGGCAGCACCCGCCAGCTGCGCCCGCCGTCGTCGGTGGCCAGGAGGCGGAACCTGCCGTCCACCGGGTCGCTCACGGTCAGCCCGTGGCGGGGGTCGAAGAAGGTCAGGCAGTCGTAGAAGGCCCGCGGGTCGGGGTTGCGGAAGGCCTCGGTCCAGGTCGCGCCGCCGTCCTCGGTGCGCAGGATCCGGGAGGCCTCGCCCTCCCCGATGGACAGGGCCACCGCCCGGCGGGCGTCGAAGGCCTCGATGTCGCGCAGTTCCAGCCCTTCGGCCACCGCCCCCGGCGGGGACACGTCCCGCCAGCTGCGGCCGCCGTCGCCGGTGCGCAGGACCCGGCCCTTGGAGCCCGCCAGCCAGGCCGTACTGCGGCTGACCGCCGCGAGGCCGCGGAAGCGGACCTCCGCGGCGCCTTCCCGACCGGTCTCCTTGACAGCCCAGCCGGCGCCGCGTAAGCCCGGGCCGACGGCCTCCGCGGCCGGGTCGGCGCCGACGGCGTCCGCCTGCGCGGGGGCCACGGCAACCGCGACCAGCACGGCTGCCGCGCACATGCCAACTCCCAGAATTCTCATGGCGCCGGAAGCTAACGCACCCCCCATGTCCCGTCCAGGGCGCCTCCCCCGCGACCGCCTCACCCGTTCGGCCCCATCCGGCACCGGCTTACGCCTGTGGAGCGAGCGAATACCGGACGTCTTGAGTTCGCCGCCGGCCGCACCGTGCGCCTTGGGCCCCTTGGCCCGCACCCACCGACCGCTCACTCTGTGCGATCCCACGGGTGAGATTGCGCCAATCGGTGACACAGCTCACGTCATCCGCCATGCACGGATTTGCCGATTCCGGCGTCTATCCGGTTGCCGGGCTCCACCCCAAGCCCGACAGCAGATCCGCCGCAAGGGAGCGAGCCTTGATCACTGTCATCGAGCAGGCCGTGCAGGCCCGACTGATCGCCACCGCACCGAAGGTCGAGACCGTCCCCGTCACCCTCTGCTACGACCGCTCGGATCCCTTCGCCGTCCGCATGGCCTTCCCCGCGCTGGCCACGCTGGAGGGCGTCGAGGTCTCGTGGACCTTCGCCCGCGAGCTGCTGATGTCCGGGATCCGCCACCCGGCCGGCTGCGGCGACGTGCGGGTGCGGCCCTACGACGGGGACCGCACCACGGTCGAGTTCCACGCGCCGGAAGGGGTGGCGATCGTACTGATGACCACGGCCGAGCTCCAGCGGTTCCTCGAACGCACCTCCGCGCTCGTACCGCCCGGGCTGGAACACCGCTACCTCGACATGGACCACAGCCTCGACGAGTTGATGCGCGGCTCCTGCTGATTAATTCGTTTGCGGGCGGCTCCGGGCCGCCCGTAGCTTCGTAGACGCCCCACTGCCGTCGAAACGGAGCAGGACGTTGCTCTTCTGAGGTCCGAGACACCGACCACCACCGCATCCACGCGATCCTCGTGACAGTCGGCTGTCTCCCCGCGTTGCACGCACCATTCACGCAACCTGGAGGCCTCCATGAGTCATGGCCCTGCTTTCGTCACCTGCTCCGACCTCTCCTTCGACTGGCCCGACGGCACCCCCGTCTTCGACGGGTTCCAGCTGGCCGTCGGGCCCGGCAGGACGGGCCTGATCGGACTCAACGGCTGTGGGAAATCCACCCTGTTGAAGCTCCTCGCGGGCGACCTGTCCCCCTCCTCGGGACAGGTCTCCGTCGCCGGAACCATCGGCTACCTCCCGCAGAACGCCACCCTCGACACCGCCCTGCGGGTGGACGAGGTACTCGGCATCAGCACCGCCCGCGCGGCCCTGCACGCCATCGAGGCGGGCGAGGCCACCGAGGCCAACTTCGCGGCCGTCGGCGACGACTGGGACGTGGAGGAGCGGGCCCTGGCCATGCTCGACCAGCTCGGCCTCGCCGGCATCGGCCTGGACCGCACCGTCGGCGAGCTGTCCGGCGGCGAGTGCGTCCTGCTGCGGCTGGCGGCCCTGCTGCTCGCCCGGCCGGACGTCCTGCTCCTCGACGAGCCCACCAACAACCTGGACCTGCGCGCCCGACGCCGCCTGTACGCGGCCGTCGAGGCCTGGTCCGGGGTGATGGTCCTGGTCAGCCACGACCGGGAGCTCCTCGAGCGGGTCGACCAGATCGCCGACCTGCGCGAGGGCGAAGTCCGCTGGTACGGCGGCAACTTCTCGGACTACGAGCGGCTGCTCGCGGCCGAGCAGGAGTCGGCCGAGCGGATGGTCCGGGTCGCCGAGGCCGACGTACAGCGACAGAAGCGCGAACTGGCCGACGCGCAGGTCAAACTGGCCCGGCGCAAGCGGTACGGCCAGAAGATGAACGACAACAAGCGCGAGCCGAAGATCGTCATGGGCGCCCGCAAACGCGCCGCCCAGGAATCGGCGGGCAAGCACCGCATCATGCACGCCGAGAAACTGGCGGACGCGCGGGAGCGGCTGGACCAGGCCGTCGAGGCGGTCCGCGACGACGCCGAGATCCGGATCGAGCTGCCCGCCACCCAGGTCCCGCCGGGCCGGCGGGTGCTCACCCTGAGCGATCTGCACCTGGCCCACGGGGCGCGGGCGGCGGGGGAATGGGAGGTGCGCGGTCCGGAGCGGATCGCCCTGGTCGGCGCGAACGGCTCGGGCAAGACGACCCTGCTGCGGACCATCGCCGGGCTCCTGCCGCCCGTGTCCGGAGAGGCGGTCACCCACGTCCCGGCCCGCTTCCTGCCGCAGCGGCTCGACGTGCTGGACGACGAGCGCTCGGTGGTGGAGAACGTGGCGCGCTTCGCGCCGCAGGCCTCGAACAACGTGGTCCGGGCGCGGCTCGCGCACTTCCTGTTCCGGGGCGCCCGGGCGGACCGGGCGGCCGGCACCCTTTCGGGTGGCGAACGGTTCCGGGCGACGCTCGCGGCGCTGCTGCTGGCCGAGCCGGCCCCGCAGCTGCTGATGCTGGACGAGCCGACGAACAACCTGGACCTCGCGAGCGTACGGCAGCTCGGCGAGGCCCTGGAGTCCTACCGGGGTGCGCTGCTGGTGGCCAGCCACGACGTGCCGTTCCTGGAGTCGGTCGGCATCACGCGGTGGCTGGTGCTCGACGGCGGGCTGCGGCCGACCACGGCCGAGGAGGTCCGGGGCTCCATGGAGTGGGGGCGGTAGCGTCCCGGCCCCGGCCCCGCCCGCTGGGCGGGGCCGGGGCGGGGTGAGCCTCAGGTCCGCCGTTCCCGGACGTCAAGACGGGAGCGGCGGACCACCTTCTGGCGTGATTCTGACCCCTCCGGGGGCGTCCGGCACGCCCTCAAACTGCATAGATAACCGGACGTAGCCGGACAAGACGATGGCTGGGGCTTGGCGCTCCTTGATGTCGCGCTTAACCTACGACTCCGTAGGCTACGGAACCGTAGGTAATTCGCTTTGTCCCCAGGAGTACCCGTGACGATCACCTCTCCCCACCTCGGCAGCTCGGAGGCGTGGACCGACGCCAAGCTGCTGTACGCGCTGGAAGAGGTGGTGGAGAAGGAACTCAACCGCCATCTGCAGGTCACCAAGGACTGGATGCCCCACGAGTACGTGCCGTGGAGCGACGGCCGGAACTTCCCCGCCTTCTTCGAGGACGGCGAAGCCTGGGACCCCCAGCAGTCCAAGGTCACCGACATCGGCAAGATCGCCCTGGTCGTGAACCTGCTGACCGAGGACAACCTGCCCAGCTACCACCACGAGATCGCGACCCTTTTCGGCCGCAACGGCGCCTGGGGCACCTGGGTGCACCGCTGGACCGCCGAGGAGGGCCGCCACGGCATCGTGATGCGCGACTACCTGCTGGCCTCGCGCGCCGTGGACCCGGACAAGCTGGAAGCGTTCCGGATGCAGCACATGTCGGAGGGCTTCGAGTCCGACAACAGCCACTCGATGCTGCACTCGGTGGCGTACGTCGCCTTCCAGGAGCTCGCGACCCGCATCTCGCACCGCAACACCGGCCACCAGTCCGGCGACCCGGTCTGCGACCGGATGCTGGCCCGCATCGCGCAGGACGAGAACCTGCACATGATCTTCTACCGCAACCTGCTGGGCGCGGCCTTCGAGATCGCCCCGGACCTGACGATGCAGGCCGTGCGGGACGTCGTCGTCAACTTCCGGATGCCCGGCCACGGCATGCCCGGCTTCGAGCGGATGGCCGCCCAGATGGCCATCGGCGGGGTCTACAACCTGCGGATCCACCACGACGACGTACTGAGCCCGGTGATCCGCTTCCTCAAGATCATGGACATCGATGGTCTGGGTCCGGAGGGGCAGAAGGCCCAGGAGGAGCTCGGGCTCTTCATGAACGGCCTCGACGCCGAGGCCCGCAAGTTCGACGAGCGCCTGGCCGCGCGTGCCGCGCGGCTGGCCGCCCGCAAGGGCTGAACGCCAGGCTGAACGCCACCACCGCCACGGCCCCCGGCCCCGCCGGGGGCCGTACGCGGCTGCGGGTGCTCAGCCGCGCCGGCGCAGGGCGAGCCGCTCCGACTCCGAGAGCCCGCCCCAGACGCCGAACCGCTCGTCGTTCGCCAGGGCGTACTGCAGGCACGCCGCCCTGCCCTCGCACGCCCCGCAGAGCCGCTTCGCGTCCGCGAGCGAGGAGCCGGGCTCCGGGAAGAAGAAGCTCGGCCCGGTCTGGGCGCACAGGGCCTGGTCGTACCAGGCGGGGGTGACGGTGGAGTTCATCGACATGCGCCGATCGTGAACCCGCCTGATGGACGTCCGATCAACACCTGATCAACACCATGCCACGGCCGTTGCCGTCTACGCGCCCGCGGCCACGGAACCGGGCTGGGCGAGCCAGTCGCCGAGAGCGGCGAAGTCCGTGTCCGTGAGCCCGGCACGCGGGTCCACCCGATGCAGCAGGACCGGGGCGGGGTGATGCGCTGCGGCCCAGCTGCTGTCGGCGGGGGTGATCTCGTCGTCGGCCCAGGCGAAGGGGCGCCCGGCCGCCCAGGCCAGGAGCGTGCGCGTCTTCCAGTGGAGGCCGTCCCGGCCCTCGTCGTCGGAGGGGTCCGGCCAGTCGACCACCGGCAGGGGCGGCAGGCCGAGCCGCGGCGCGAGCGCGTCGTTCGCCTCGGCCGACCAGGTGGTGGCCCACACCAGATCGCACGGCAGGGCCAGCAGCCGGGGGCCGAGGGCAGGGTCGAGCCTGGCCAGCAGGGGGTTGCCGGTCTCCTCCCAGGGGTCGGGGGCCGTGCGGTAGCCCGTTCCGCCGAAGGGGATCAGCGGGCCGTCGACGTCGAGGAAGAGGAGGGGGCGCGGGGCGTGAGCGGGCATGTCGCCAGCGTAGGGCGTGTCGTTCGGGGTGTGGCGGGGGTGCTCGGTGGGGAGCGGGGCGGGTTTCAGGCCTGGGGTTTCGCGCGGCTCGGCTGGACGCGCTTCGGTTCGCCCGGCATCTTCGGGTAGTCCGGGGGGTAGGGCAGGTCGCCCAGGTCGTGGTCGTGTTCGTCGCGGGCCGCGAGTTCCAGGACGGTGTCCAGGCTGAAGGCGTGCTCGTCCATGTCGGCGTGCAGGTCGCCCAGCTCCGCGAAGCGCGCCGGCATCGTCACGATGTCGAAGTCGCGCGGCTCCGCGTCGTCCACCTCGTCCCAGCGCAGCGGCGCCGAGACCGGGGCGTGCGGGCGGGGGCGGACGGAGTACGCCGAGGCGATCGTCCGGTCGCGTGCCGTCTGGTTGTAGTCCACGAAGATCCGCTCGCCCCGCTCCTCCTTCCACCAGGCCGTGGTGACCTTGCCCGGCATCCGCCGCTCCAGCTCCCGGCCCAGGGCGATCGCGCACCGGCGGACCTCGGTGAAGGTCCAGCGCGGTGCGATCGGGACGAAGACGTGCAGGCCGCGGCCGCCCGAGGTCTTGGGCCAGCCGCGCAGCCCCAGCTCGTCCAGGAGGGCCCGCAATTCGTGCGCGGCGGCCACCGCGTGGTGGTAGTCGGTGCCGGGCTGCGGGTCGAGGTCGATGCGCAGCTCGTCCGGCCGGTCGGTGTCCCCGCGCCGCACCGGCCAGGGGTGGAAGGTCAGGCAGCCCAGGTTGGCGGCCCACAGGACGGCGGCCGGCTCGGTCGGGCAGATCTCGTCGGCCGTACGGCCGCTGGGGAAGGCGATGTGCGCGGTCGGGATCCAGTCGGGCAGGTTCTTCGGGGCCCGTTTCTGGAAGAAGGACTCCCCCTCCACCCCCTCCGGGTACCGCTCCAGGGTGGTGGGGCGGTCGCGCAGGGCGCGCGTGATCCCGTCGGCGACGGCCAGGTAGTACTCGGCGACGTGCCGCTTGGTGAGGCCACGCTCCGGGAAGTACACCTTGTCCGGACTGGACAGCCGTACCGTCCGGCCGCCCGCCTCCAGCTCGATCGCATCACCCGCAGCACCCATGCGTGCCACGGTAGGCGCGCGCGGCCGGGCCCGCATACCGGGCGAACCCGGTCGTACCACCGCAGAATCGATGGCATGGATCTGCCGGTGATGCCGCCCGTGAAACCGATGCTCGCCAAGTCCGTGGGGGCGATCCCGCCGGGCATGCAGTACGAGGCCAAGTGGGATGGCTTCCGGGCGATCGTGCACCGCGACGGGGAGGAGGTGGAGGTCGGCAGCCGCACCGGCAAGAGCCTGAACAGGTACTTCCCCGAGCTGGTGGCCGCACTCAAGGAGAATCTGCCGCCGCGCTGCGTGGTGGACGGCGAGATCGTGATCGTCCACGGCGGCCGGCTCGACTTTGACCGGCTGACCGAGCGGATCCACCCCGCCGCCTCCCGCGTGAAGCTGCTCGCCGAGACCACCCCGGCGAGCTTCGTCGCCTTCGACCTGCTCGCGCTCGGCGACGACTCGCTCCTCGACAGCCCGCTCGTCGAGCGCCGCAACGCCCTGGTCCACGCCCTTTCCACCACCCGGCCCCCCGTCCACCTCGCGCCCGCCACCACCGATTCCGCGCTCGCGCGGGAGTGGTTCGAGCGGTTCGAGGGCGCCGGGCTCGACGGGGTCGTCGCGAAACCCCTCGATCTTCCCTACCGGCCCGACGCCCGCCTCATGTTCAAGATCAAGCACGAGCGTACGGCGGACGTCGTCATCGCGGGTTTCCGCTTCCACAAGAGCGGTCCGATCATCGGATCACTCTTGCTCGGCCTGTACGACGACCAGGGCGCGCTCCAACACGTCGGCGTCTGCGCGGCCTTCCCCATGAGGCGCCGCGCCGAGCTGGTCGAGGAGCTCGCCCCCTTGCGGATGCCGGACGCCGCCGGGCACCCGTGGGCCTCCTGGACGGAGGAGTCCGCGCACGAGAGCGCCCGGCTTCCCGGCGCCCAGAGCCGCTGGACGGGGAAGAAGGACCTGTCCTGGGTGCCGCTCCGGCCTGAGCGGGTCTGCGAGGTGCGGTACGACCACATGGAGGGCGACCGCTTCCGGCACACCGCGCAGTTCGCCCGCTGGCGCCCCGACCGCACCCCGGAGAGCTGTACGTACGCGCAGCTGGAGGAGGTCGTCGGCTACGAACTGGCCGAGGTGCTGGGCACCCCCGGCTGACGGCCGACGCCCGCGCCGGACCCCACGCCGGCCCCCGCCCCCGCGGAGGTGAGCCGCTCCCACTCCGCCCGGTCCGGACCCACCGCGTGGGGCGCCCACCCGGGCCGGGCCCCGAGCCAGCGTGCCACCCGCGCCCGGACCGCGGGGTCGGCGTAGGCCCGGTCGGGCGGTTGCACGAGGTGGCGGACCCTGGCCCGCGCCCGCATCACCTCCGGATCCTCCAGGGCGCACTCGAACAGCGCGGCCGCCTCGCGCACCCGGTCCGCCCCACCGGGCGGAGCCGCCCCCGCCGCCCCGTTCCCGGCCCCGAGCCCCGCCCCCGCCGCGAGGCGCTCCCCCACCACCGCGTCGGCGCACACCTGGAGGCCGAACCACGGCTTCAGCGTGCGCAGCGCCCAGCCGTGGTAGCCGGCGGCGAAGCCGAAGGAGCCGGGGTCCTGATGGGCCGTCCGGGCCACCCGGTCGGCGGCCCACAGGGCGAGCGCGGTCCCCTGCCCCAGGGTCGGGTTGGTGTGGGTGAGCGCGTCACCGACCGGGACCACCCCGGTCGCCACCGGGCCCCGCTCGTCGGCCAGGGGGCTCCACCGGTTGTCCAGGCCCGCCATGGCCAGGACCCCCGATAACGGTTCGGCGCCCAGGTCCAGCCAGGCCGCGCCGGGCGGGAAGGCCCGCGCCGCCGCCTCGAAGACGGCCGGATCGCGCAGGGCGGCGCGGGTCGGGTCCGCCGTGTGGGCGAAGACGGTCACGGCGAAGACCCGGTTGTCGGACGGGAAGACCGCGCAGCCCGCGAAGGCGCCGCCGGTCACCGTCCACGGCCGGCGCGGCCCCTCGTCCGTGCCGTCGGGCAGCCGGTACCAGCGGCAGAAGTACGCGAGGCCCGTGCGGTGCCGCTCCACGGCGGCGGGGCGGCAGCCGGCCGCGGCGGGCAGCCCGGTGGAGCCGCCGCGCCGCCCGCCCGCGTCCACCACCAGGTCACCCCGGTACGCGCCGCCCGGCGTGGTCACCCCGGTGACCCGCACCCACGGCTCCGACCGAGGTTGCCCGGCCGTGGTCAGCGCGGCGACCGGCTCCCCGTACCGCACCACCACGCCCGGCTGCGCCCGCAGGGCGGTGGACAGCGCGCTCTCCAACACGATGCGGCGGCACTGGAGCATGACCAGGTCCTCGTCGCCCGGCCGCGCGGCCGGCCGTACGTCGAACCAGTCCAGCTCGTTCCGCTCCCGGGCGCCGAGCCGGAGCATCTCGACGTGGACGTCGGGCAGTTCGGTGCGCAGCAGGTTGCGGGCGGCGCCGAGCAGGACGTGGGGCTGGGCCGCCTGCGGTACGGACGGGCGGTGCCAGCCGAAGAAGTCCTGGTCGAGGGCGGTGCCGGCGGTCCGGGTGTCGCGTTCGAAGAGGTCCGCGGTGTGTCCGCGGCGGGCCGCGAGGAGGGCGGTCGCGAGCCCCGCGATGCCTGCGCCGATGACCAGCAGATGTGCCAATGCGTCCCCCGAACCGGCGTACCGTACGACGATCAGACCGCACAGAGCCTGCACGAGCGGAGCCCGGCCGAAACTCGTACAGGCGTCCTAGGGGCCCGCCCGGCCCCGCCGGGCGAACCCGCCTGCCCTGCGAAGATGGGGCCCATGGCCACCGAACGCGACACCCCCCGAGCCGGCTCCGGAGCCACCTCCCCGGCCGGCTCCCGCCCCGCCCGGAACACCCCCCAGCCCAACGCGGTCGTCGGCGTCGGGCTGATCGTCCTCGGCCCCGACGGCCGCATCCTGCTCGGCGAGGCGCACGACGGCCGCTGGGAGCTGCCCGGCGGCAAGGTCGACCCCGGGGAGGGCTTCGAGCAGGCCGCCGCCCGGGAGCTGGCCGAGGAGACCTCCCTGCGGGCCGACCCCGCCGGCATCGAGGTGCTGGCCGTGCAGATCTCCGCGCTCGCCGGGCCCACCCGCCTGACGGCGGCCGCCGTCACCCGCTCCGCCGAGGGCAGCCCGGCCGTCACCGAGCCCGACAAGATCGCCCGCTGGCGCTGGTTCGCCCCCGAGGAGATCCCCGGCGCCCTGTACGCGCCCTCGGCGGCCGTCCTGCGCGCCTGGCGCCCGGACCTCCCGTCCCTGCCGCACGTGCCCTCGTACGACTACCCCACCCGCACCGACGCCTCGTAGGCGCGTCCTGCCGATCCGCACGACAGGGCCCGGACGAGCGACAACCCAGGGGGTGTCCGCACAGTCCCGCCTGCCCTTCGGGCGGCCGGCGCTACTGCACCGACGCCCCCTAGGACCCCCGCACCGCCAGCCGGGGGGCGAAGTTGCCCTCGCCCAGGTCCTCCGCCAGCAGCCGCTTGGCGATCGCGTCCGCCGCCGCCCGCAGCTCCTCGCTGCGCGGCCGGCCGCGGTCCTGCTCCAGCCGGTCGCCCAGCCAGTCGGCCCAGGCCCGCGCGATCACCCCGGCTTCCCGCTCCCCCGCCGGGGTGTGTGCGAAGAAACCGTTCTGCCGCGTCAGGAAGCCCTCCTCCACCATCCGGTCGAAGACCGGCAGCAGCACCTCCGGCGGCAGCGACAGCCGCGAGGCGATCAGCCCCAGCCGAGCGTGCCCCACGGTCCGGGTCATCAGGTCCACCTGCATCACCGCCCACGCACCCGCCATGTCCAGCCGCGTGTCGGAGGCGTGGACGATCGCCCGCGCCGTCTCGGGCCCCATGTTCCGTACGAGCTTGCCGACCGCCAGCTCCAGCAGCTTGGCCGAGTCCCCGGAGGCCGTGGCCGGGGAGGCGAAGCCGTCGCCGATGTCCCTCGACCCGGCCCGGGCGCTGTCGCGCAGCCGGACCTGTTTGAGGAAGAGGGCGACGACGAAGCCGACGGCCGCCACCGGCACCGTCCACAGGAACACCGTGTGGAGGGCGCCGGCGTACGCGCCGATGACCGGGCCCGCCCCGGCCGGTTCGAGGGCGTGCACCCCCTGCGGGCTCTGCGCGGCGGCGCCGACGCGGGCCGGGTCGGCGCCGGTCGCCCGGGCCGCCTCCGCGACCGCGGCCTCCAGCCGGGGCGCCAGGCTGTTGGCGTAGATCGTCCCGAAGACGGCGGCCCCGAAGGAACTGCCGAGCGTACGGAAGAAGGTGACCCCGGAGGTGGCCGTGCCGAGGTCGGCGTAGTCCACGGTGTTCTGCACCGCGATGGTGAGCACCTGCATGCACAGGCCGATGCCGGTGCCGAGGACGAACATGTACAGGGATTCCAGCCAGCCGCCGGTGCCCGGCCCCATCAGCGACAGCAGGTACAGCCCGGCGCCCATCACCGCGCAGCCCGCGATCGGGAAGACGCGGTAGCGCCCGGTCTTGCCGGTGGCGTTGCCGCTGTAGACGGACGCGATCAGCAGGCCGATGACCAGCGGCAGGGTCCGTACGCCGGAGAGGGTGGCCGAGTCGCCGTCGACGTACTGGAGGTAGGTGGGCAGGAAGGTCATCGCGCCGAGCATGGCGAAGCCGACGACGAAGCTGAGCACCGAGCACACCGTGAAGACGGGATTGCGGAAGAGCCGCATGGGCAGCATCGGTTCCGCCGCCCGGGTCTCCGCCAGGCAGAACAGCGCGAGGGCCAGGGCGCCGCCCGCGAAGAGCCCGATGATCAGCGGGGAGCCCCAGGCGTACTCGTTCCCGCCCCAGCTGGTGGCCAGGATCAGCGCGCTCGCCCCGGCCGCCACCAGGGCGATGCCCAGGTAGTCGATGGCGGGCCGGCCGGCGGCGCGTACGGCGGGGATCGTCCGGGCGGCCGCCACGACCACGAGGACGGCGATCGGGACGTTGACGTAGAAGGCCCAGCGCCAGCTGAGGTGGTCGGTGAACAGCCCGCCCAGCAGCGGCCCGATGACGGTGGCGACGCCGAAGACGGCGCCGATCGCGCCCTGGTACTTGCCGCGTTCGCGCAGCGGCACCACGTCGGCGATCAGCGCCATGGAGGTGACCATCAGGCCTCCGGCGCCGATGCCCTGGAGGCCCCGCCACAGGATGAGGAGGGTCATGGTGCCGGAGAGGCCGCACAGGAAGGAGCCGGTGATGAAGATGACGGCGGAGATCTGGAAGATGACCTTCCGGCCGAACAGGTCGCCGACCTTCCCGACCAAAACCGTCGCGACGGTTTCCGCGAGCAGGTACGCGGTCACCACCCAGGCCATGTGGGCCGCGCCGCCGAGGTCCGCCACGATGGTGGGCAGGGCGGTGCCCACGATCGTCTGGTCGAGCGCGGCCAGCAGCACGCCCAGCATGATCGTGCCGAAGACGACGCCCCGCCGCCGCCGGTCGAGCACGGGCGGGGGCGCGGCGACGGCGGGGGCGGTGGTCACACCCCGCACTCTCGCAGCACCCCCGCCGCACCGCATGCCGCGGGCCGCCGCAGGAGTGAAGCGGCTGGAACGGGCCGGTCAGCGCAGGTAGGACAGGCCCGGGTGCTCCGCCGCGTACCCCTCCAGCAGCCTGCGGGCCACCCCCACCGAGTCCACCAGCGGGTGCAGCGCGAAGGCCTTCACCGCGTCCGCGCGCGAGCCGCTCGCCGCGGCGGCCAGCACCGCCCGCTCGGCCGCCTTCACCGAGGTGACCAGCCCCACCGCGTGCAGCGGCAGCGGCGCCACGGACACCGGGTGGGCGCCGTTCGCGTCGACCAGGCAGGGGACCTCGACGACCGCCTCCGCGTCGAGCACGGACAGCGTCGAGCCGTTGCGGACGTTGAGGATCAGCGTGGCCCGCTCGTCCCGGGCGATGGCCCGCATCAGGGCGAGGGCCACCTTCTCGTAGCCGCCGGACTCCAGGTCGCTCTCCTCGCGCTCCCCCACGCCCGCCACCTCGCGGTTCTCGGACATGTACGTGGCCTCGCGCTCGGCCCGGGTCCGGTCCCAGGCGGCCAGCGCCGCTCCGGGGCCCTGCCCCGGCCGGCCGGCCTCGGCGTAGAAACCGCGCTGCTGGTCCCGCAGGAAGGCGCCGCGCGTCTGCTTCGCCTCCTGGTAGGCCCGTACCGTGTCGCGGTTGAAGTAGTAGTAGTGCAGGTACTCGTTCGGGACCGCGCCGAGCGAGCGCAGCCATTCGGCGCCGAAGAGCCGTCCCTCCTCGAAGGACTCCAGCGCCTCGGTGTCGGCCAGCAGCCGGGGCAGCTCGTCGCGGCCGCCGATCCGCAGGCCGCGCACCCAGCCCAGGTGGTTCAGGCCGACGTAGTCGATCCACGCCTCGCCGGGCCGGGCGCCGAGCAGCCGGGCGATCCGGCGGCCGAGGCCCACGGGCGAGTCGCAGATGCCGATGACCCGTTCGCCCAGCTCCTCGGCCATGGCCTCGGTGACCACGCCCGCCGGGTTGGTGAAGTTGATGACCCACGCCCCGGGGGCGGTACGGGCGATCCTGCGCGCGATCTCCCGGGCCACCGGCACGGTCCGCAGGCCGTACGCGATGCCGCCCGCGCCGACCGTCTCCTGGCCCAGCACCCCCTCGGCCAGGGCGATCCGCTCGTCGGCCGCGCGCCCCTCCAGGCCGCCGACGCGGATGGCCGAGAAGACGAAGTCGGCTCCGCGCAGGGCCTCGTCCAGGTCCCCGGTGGCGGTGACGGCCGGGGCGTCCGGGACGCCGGCAACCGCGGCCTGGTCCGCGAGGACCCGGGCCATGGCGGTGAGCCGGCCGGGGTCCTCGTCGTAGAGCGTCACCCGGGACACCCGGCCCTCGCCGCGGTCCCCGAGCAGTGCCCCGTAGACGAGCGGGACGCGGAATCCGCCCCCGCCGAGGATGGTCAACCTCATGCCTTGTTCCGCCCTTCCGCCGTCGTGGCCGCGGCCACGGCCCGGGGCCGCCCCGGGCACGGGCGAAGCCACGACCCCGGCGGCGCCGCAGCGATGCCACGATCGGTGGCATCCGCGCGGTGTCGCGGATCGTGGCATCGCACGGGCATCCCACGCGGGCCGGCGCGGCCGGACGCCGCGGGACCCGCCGTGGCATGCGCCGCGGCACACGCTTCAGGGCACCAGTCTCCCCCGCGGCGTCACTCGCCCAGCGGCGGCACGGCCCGCAGACGGGCCCCCGGCTGCTGCGGGAAGCCGGTGCCGCCGCGTACGGGACCGGCGGGCACGCCCTGCGGCGCCGAGAGCACCAGGGTGATCCGGGTCAGGCCCATGCCCTCCAGCATGCGGCTGGATTCCGCTACCATCCGGCACCGCACCAGGCCCCAGCCCGGGTCGGGGTGACGCACCGTCCGCACCGCGCCGTCCTGCTCGGCGGCCAGTTCCCCGTGCGTGGTCAGCCAGTGCGGGACCCCGTACCGGTAGGCCGCCTCCATGAACGGGTCGCGGGCCACCTCCTGACGGATGCTCCGCAGGCCCTCGTCGTCCGGGGCCGCGGCCAGGGCGGTCGCGAACTGGGCCAACAGCGGTACGCACCAGGCCGGTTCGTGGTCCTCCAGCACGGCCGCGGCGTCCGGGTGGAACAGCACGAAGCGCAGGAAGTTGTCGTCCGGCAGGGCCGTCGGGTGCGGGCGCACCGACTGGAACAGCCGGTCGAAGGCCGAGTTGGTGAGCGCCACGTCCCACCGGTGGTCCACCAGGAAGCTCGGGTAGGGCACGGCCTCCATCAGGGCCGCGTAGTCGACCAGGTAGTCGCGCTGGGCCGGGTCCTGGGGCAGCCGGTTCTCCTCGGCCGCGCGCCAGGTGGGCGGCGGGTCCCGGTCGACCATGACCCGGAACAGCCAGAAGCACTGCCGCTCGCTCATCTCCAAGGCCTCGGCCAGGGCGAGGAGTTTGCGGTCCGTCCACTCCTTGACGAGCCCGCGTTCCCAGTTCCCGTACGCGCGCACGCTGATGCGCAGCCGGGACGCGACGTCCTCTTGGCTCAGGCCCAGTTCTTCGCGGCGCTGGCGCAAAATCTCCTTGCGCCGCTCCGACCGCACTGCGCCGCGGGCGGATTCCTCGCCCGCCAGGCGCTCCTCACCGGCTCGGACGAGGCCATCAGACGGGCCCACCGCTGCGAGATGTGGCACCGAGAGCTCCCCCTCCTCAACGGTCTGGATCTTCATTTCCGTGTGGCGATCCTGCTACCGACTTCATTCGAGTGTCAACTATTGTGGCAATTCCAGCCGGGCGACAGCTCATTCCCGCCACAGCTGTGGCAAGTTCTGGCTCTCCCAAAACAAACCGGATAGATTCCCTGAGGCCGACCACGTGCCCACTGACCTCGCGCGATCTAGGAGAACCACTGGTGACAGACGGCTTCCCGGCTCCCGTCGCGGTGGCCAACGCGCCCCTGGCAGCGACCGTCACGCGGGTCGCCGAACTGGCGAACAAAATGGGCCGCGACCCGAAAGAGGTCTTCGACCTCCGCCGGCTCTCGGAGGCGTCCGGGGTCCCCACTGATGTGATCAGGACCCTGCTGGACGGCCGGCGGGCCGGCGAACCAGACCTCCAGGCCCGTTTCCTCCAGCGCCTTGACCTGCTGCGACGCACCCGGGTCAAACCCAACGGCCGCCGCTACACGCAGCAGGAGATCGCCGACGGCGCCGGGATGTCCCGGCAGCAGGCGGGCGCGCTGATCAACGGCGACCGGCGGCCCACGATGGAGCACTGCGACGCCATCCAGCGGTTCTTCGGGGTGCACGCGGGCTTCCTCACCGCCCATGACGCCGACGCCCTCACGGACGCCCTCCAGCGCACCGAGCAGCAGCTGCTCCAGGACTTCGCGGGCCGGGAGCGGCAGACCGTACCGGCCGAGGCCGCTTCGGCGGGCGATCCGCTGGCAAGACTCCTGCAGAACCACGGTGTGCGGGGCATCGCCTGGCGCGCCGCCCAACTGCCCAGCGACAAGCACCGGGACAAGGTGACCGAATGGCTGGACATGCTTCTCGAAAGTGTCAAACCGAACGAATCATGACCCAGTCGAAAGTCTGGATCTGATCCTTGAGTCCTGATCCGGATCCGCGCCGACGGGGAGAACGGTGAGCATAGGCAGAGCGCAGCGGCGGTTGTGCGCGGAGCTGGTGTCCGGCATCAAGCTGGCCGCCCCCGTGGAACCCGTGGACCTCTACGCCGCCCTCTGCGAGGGCATGAGCCGCCACCGCGGCCGTCCGGTGGAGTTCCGGATGGCCGCGTTCCCGCAAGGGACCGCCAGCGGCCTGTGGCTCGACATGGCGGACCGCGACCTGGTGGTCATCGAGGAGCGCACCGCGCCCGACCACCAGCTGGTGATCCTGGGCCACGAGCTGTGGCACATGAAGGCCGGCCACTGCAGCCACCACGTCGACGGGGCCGCGGTCGCCGCCCGGTTGCTGACCGACGGGGCCGACCTCGGCGAGACGGTCCGCCGGGTCGCCGCCCGCACCCGGGCCGACGTCCAGGAGGAGACGGAGGCCGAGAGCTTCGGCCTCCTGCTGGGCAGCCGGTGCCGCACCTGGCTGGCCGGGTCCTCCGGCCACCGCCCACCGGCCCAGCGGGACGAGCTGGCGGGGCGGATCGAGACCTCTCTCGGCTACCGGGGGCACAGGAACGACCGTTGAACGGACCGGACTACTACATCCCGGCGGCCGCGATGGCGGTGTCCCTCGTGTGCAAGCTGCCGGCGCTGCGCACCAACTGGCGCGATCCGCTCCTGCGGTCGGTCTGTGTCCTGCTCGTCCTCGCCGGCGCGGTGTTCACCTTCGCCGCCCCGCCCACCATCGCGGCCGTCAACCGGTGGACCGGCGTCCCCAACTTCTCCGCCCCGCTCGTCTACTGCCTGATGACCGCCTTCAGCGCCTCCTGCCTCGTCCTGGTGTTCAACTGGCGCGGCGGCCCGGCGCGGGAGATCCGGCGCACCTCCCAGCGCTGGATCGCGGGCTACTGCGTGGTCGTCGTGGCGATCGTCGTCCTGTTCGCGCTCGGCGAGGCTCCGGTCGAGCGGCTGCGCGACTTCGACACGTACTACGCGAACACCCCCTACATCCGGCTGATGATCGCCGCCTACCTGCTGGCGCACAACGCCGCCGTGCTGATGATGGTGTCGATGTGCTGGCGCTGGTCCCTGCGGGTCCGCGGCTGGCTCCGGGCGGGCCTGGTGATCATCGTCGCCGGGTACACCATCAGCCTGGCCTACGACGCGGCCAAGATGTCCGCGGTCGCCGCCCGCTGGCTGGGCCGCGACCTGGACGACCTCAGCACCTACCTCGCCCCGCCGCTGGCCTCCTTCGCCGCCCTCGTCAGCTCGGTGGGGTTCGTGCTGCCCCTGGTGTGCCAGCGCCTGTCGGACAGCTGGCGCACCTGGAGCACCTACCGGCGCCTCGGCACGCTGTGGCACGAGGTGCACGGCAGCGCGCCCGGCGGCACGCCCTGCGTGCGGATGTCCTGGTGGTCCCCGGCCGAGATCCGGGTGATCCAGCGGGAGTCCGACATCCACGACGGCTTCCTGCGGCTCGGCCCGTCCTTCGACCGGCGCCAGCGCGACAGCGCCTACGAACGGGCCCGGGCGGGCGGGGCGGACGAGGAGACGGCCCGCGCCGTCGCCGACGCCGCGATGGTGGCGGCCGCCGTACGGGCCGGCGCCGCCGGCCCGGAGGGCGCCGGGGGCGACGGGGAGCGGGTGCTGGTGCTGGCCGACGGGCCGCGCGACCTCGTGCGGATCTCCCACGCCCTGCGGCATTCGCCGCTCGTGGCCGCCGTACGGCGGCAGGCGGCGGCCCCGGCGGGAGGCTGACCCGGCCGGGACCGTCCGTCCGCCCCGGCCGGCGCCGCGGTCGCGGACGCCTGCGCGGGGATCAGCGGGAGGCCGTCACCGTCAGGGCCGGGAACAGGTCCTGGAAGGGCCCGGCGGAGTCGGCCCCTTCCCGCCCGAACGGGGCGTCGAAGCTCCACACCATGAACAGCAGGAACACGATCAGCGCGCTGAAGAGCCCGGCCAGCAGCAGCTCCCGTCCCGAACGCCGGATCTGGAGCGTGAAGATCAGCCCGATGGTGACGATGCCGCCGACCACCAGCCCGAACCACACCACGCCCGGCAGGGTGGACTCGTCGCTCTGCGTGCGCGAGTGCCGGGCGTCGTCGGCGGCCGCGATGTGGTCGAGCAGCGGCTGGTAGGCCTGCGCCTGGAGCTCGTTGGCGGGGCTCTGGTGGGTGACGTCGGTGCGCAGCCTGCCGAGCAGCTGCGCGCCCTCGGCCGAGGCGTCCTGGCCGGAGACCAGCCGCGGCCAGTCCACGCTGACGGTGTGGGAGACGTACGCGTCCACCTCGCCGCGGATCCGGTCGCGGACGGGCGCCGGGTAGACGTCGGCCCGCTGGGTGACCTCGTACAGCGACTGGGCCTCGCGGCGCACGCTGTCCTCGGCGGCGCCGCGCGCCTCCCAGACGCCCGCGATGGCCAGGCCCAGGACGATCGCGTAGACCACGCCGACCATCATCGTCATGTACTCGATGACGTCGGGGGTTTCGCTGGTGTCCTCGTCGGCCGCGACCCGGCGGTGCCGGACCACGGTCATGGCGAGGACGAGGGCGCAGACGAGCGCCATGGCAATGGCCAGGACCAGCCATTCGGACACGAGGGGTCTCCCGTTCGTGGGTGTGTGGATGCGTGGCTGAGCGGGCGGGCGGGTGCCCGGGGGCCGCGGGCGTCAGCCGCGGCTCTTGGAGCGGGGGCGCAGGGCGGCGGCGGCCAGCACGGCCGGGGTGGTCACGACCACCATCAGCATCATGGTGCTCAGTCCGTCCGGGCCGCGCCGCTCCAGGGCCGCGGAGTGGTACGGGCGCACGTGGAAGGTCCTCGCCCGCCGGGCGGCCGCTCCGGCCCCGGGCGGGGCGGAGGCCCCGGCCGGGGCCGGCTCCGGGGCCGCGGCGGTCGCCGGCGGAGCCGGCGGCGGCTGCGCCGGCCCGCCCGCCGCCGCCGGGGCTCGGGGCGGGGGCGGCGGACCCGGCAGCCCCGGTGCGTCACCGGGGTGGCGCACGGTGGGCCGGGCGGCGCCGGGCTCCGGCACCCGTACGGCCGGCGGAGCCGCCGAGGGCCTCCCCGGGCGCGCCACCGGCGGGGGCGGGAGGGCGGGCCGGCCGGCCGGCGGCTTCGGCGGCCCTCCCGGCACGCACACGTCGACCCGCGCCCCGTTCCCGTGGCCGTCGCCCGCGACCGCCACGTGGCCGTGCAGCGGGCAGAGCGCGGCCACCAGCCCCGCTCCGGCGAAGTACTGCCAAGCCGTCACCGCGGTCCTCCCGATTCGGCAGCCGTATGAGGGTTACGGCTGAAGAAACGATCAAGGCCCGGCTTCGGACACGCGCCGGACAGGGGCGATGTCCCTGTGCGAGCGCCCGCTCCGGCCCGCGCGGAGGACCGGCGCGCCCCCACCGTCCGTCATGGAGCGGCGGGAGGGAGCGGGAGCGCGGCTGGGAGCGGCCCCTACGCGGGCCTGTCGGTGCGCGCGGCGGGCCGGGGCGCCGGGGCGGGGGCGGCGCCGGAAGCGTCACGAGCGCCGGAGCCGTCGACGGCCCCGGCGCCCCGGGCGGCTTCGGAGGCGAGGATGCGCAGGGCCGCCTCGGAGGGGGAGCCGGCCTCCGCCGTGTAGGTGACGAGGGTCTGGTCGGGGTCGTCCGGCAGGCTGAGGCTCTCGTAGGCGAGGGTGAACTCCCCGGCCAGCGGGTGGCGCAGGTGGTAGCCGCCGTGGGTCTTGCCCGCCACTTCCTGCGCCCGCCACAACGGGCCGAACTCCGGGCTGTGCTCGGTCAGTTCGGCGATCAGCGCGGCGGCGCGGGCGTCGTGCGGGTGGCGGGCGAGGTCGAACCGCAGGAAGGCGACGAGGTCGCGGGCCTTGGTCTCCCAGTTGACGAACCGGCCGCGCGTCACCGGGTCCAGGAAGACCAGCCAGGCCTTGTTGCGCCGCTGCGGCGGCAGGGCGGCGAAGTCCGTGACGAGGGCCGCGAACAGCGGGTTCCAGGCGAGGATGTCGGTCCGCCGGCCCAGGACGAAGGCGGGGGTCCCGGGCATGGACTCCAGCAGCCTGCGCAGGCCCGGCCGCACCAGCTGCTCCGCTTCGGCCGCGGCCCCGGCCGCCGGGACGGAGCCCGCGCGCCCGGCGTTGCGTACCAGCCGGGTCAGGTGGGCCGTCTCGACGGCGTCGAGCCGCAGGGCGGCGGCCACGGCTCCCACGACGGACTCGGAGGCGTTCTCGGCGCGGCCCTGTTCGAAGCGGGTGTAGTAGTCCGCGCTGACGCCCGCGAGCTGGGCCAGTTCCTCACGGCGCAGGCCCGGCACCCGGCGGCGGCCGCCGAAGACGGGCAGGCCCGCGTCCTCGGGGCGGATCCGCGCACGGCGGGAGCGCAGGAAGTCACCGAGTTCGCCTTTGGGGCCCGTCTGCTGCATGATCCGCATCCTAAGGCCCGGCGCCCGGACGGCGGTCCCGGCGAACACGCAGGTCAACGGGCGGTCCCGGGGCCGGCCGACGGGCACGGGCCGGTACCCTCCGGCGTCCCCGTGCGCTCCGCCCGCCCGCGGGCGCCCGTCCGGCCGCACGCGCGCACCGGCCGGCCCGTCCCCCGGGGAGCGCCCGCCGCCGACGGCGTGACGACCCGTCGGAGGAACACCTCTAGGCTTGCCGCATGCCCCTCCCCCTCCCCTCCTCCCCCGCCCCGCCCGCGGCCGTGTGGCGGGCGCTGCGCCGGCCGGTGCGGTTCCTCGGGTCGTGGTGGCCCTGGCGGTGCTGGGCGTACCTCGCCGGCGGGTGCCCGCTCGGGTACGGGGTGCTGCTGGCGCTGGTGCTGCTCGTCGGGCTCGGGGTGGTGCTGGCGGTGGCCGGGATCGGGCTGCTGCTGCTGGCCGCGGCCCTGGCGGGCGCGGTGCCGCTCGGGGAGCTGGAGCGGCGCCGGCTGCGGTGGGTGGAGCCGGAGCCGGTGGCGGATCCGCACACCTCGCTCGCCGGGGCCGGCCCGGCCGCCTGGCTGCGCACGCGGCTGCGCGAGCGGGCCACCTGGCGGGAGTTCGGGTACGCGGCCCTGCTGGCCACGGTGTTCGCGGCGGCCGGCTGCGGCGTGCTCCTGCTGCTGGCGTTCTCCCTGCTGCTGGTGGCGTCCCCGGTCATCGTGTGGGCCCTCGCCCCGGAACCGGTGATGCTGATACCCGGCGAGGCGGTGGCCGGCCCCCTGGAGGCCCTCGGCGGTACCGCCGCCGGGCTGGCCGGGCTGGTGCTGACCGCGTACGCGGGTGCGCTGATCGCCGCGGCGCAGGTGGAGACCGCCCGGCTGCTGCTGGGGCCGCGCGAGGAGGACGACCGGGTGCTGGAGCTGACCCGCTCGCGGTTCCGGCTGGTGGAGGCCTTCGAAGCCGAACGGCGCCGTATCGAACGGGACCTGCACGACGGCGCCCAGCAGCAGCTGGTAGCCCTCAGCATGACCCTGGGCCTGGCCGAACTGCGGCTGCGCGAGCACCCGGAGGCGGCCGGCGCCGCCGCGCTCGTGAGCCGGGGCCGGGAGGAGGCCCGCCTCGCCCTGGCCCAACTGCGGGACCTGGTACGGGGCATCCATCCGCAGGTGCTGACCGACCACGGGCTGGCCGCGGCGGTGGCGGAGGTGGCGCTGCGCCATCCCGTACCGGTCACGGTGGACCTGGAGCTGCCCCGGCTGCCCGAACCGGTGGAGGTCACCGCCTACTTCACCGTCGCCGAGGCGCTGGCGAACGCCGCCAAGCACAGCGGCGCCTCGCGGGTCGGCGTCGCCGGTAGGGTCGAGGGCGACCGGCTCACCCTCACCATCACCGACGACGGCCGCGGCGGGGCCGATCCCGGCGCGGGGGCGGGCCTGGCGGGTCTCGCGGACAGGGTGGCGATGTTGCAGGGCAGGCTGACGGTGTCCAGTCCGGTGGGCGGGCCGACCGAGCTGAGGGTGGAGGTCCCGTGCTCCGGGTGATCCTGGCCGAGGACTCCGTGCTGCTGCGCGCCGGGCTCACGGAACTGCTGGCCCTCGGCGGCCACCGGGTCCTCGCCTCCGTCGCGGACGCCCCCGCCCTTCTGCGGGCCGTGGCGGCCGAGCGGCCCGACGTGGTCGTCACGGACGTGCGGATGCCGCCAGGGCTGCGGGACGAAGGGCTGCGGGCCGCGCTCGAACTGCGCTCCCGGGACCCGGAGCTGCCGGTCCTGGTGCTCTCGCAGTACGTGGCCACGGCGTACGCGACCCAGCTGTTCACCGGCGGCTCGGCGGCCGGGCTGGGCTACCTGCTCAAGGACCGGGTCGGGGAGGTGACGGAGTTCCTCGACGCGCTCCGGCGGGTCCACGAGGGCCAGACGGTCATCGATCCGGAGGTGGTCCGGGTGCTGCTCGCACCGCGGCCGGCGAACGAGCCGCTGGCCCGCCTCACCCCGCGCGAGCGGGAGGTGCTCGCGCTGATGTCGGAGGGGCTCAACAACCAGGCCCTGGCGGCGCGGCTGTTCATCACGGAGGCCTCCGTGGTCAAGCACGCGAGCAGCATCTTCGCGAAGCTGGACCTCGACCCGACGGTGGGCAACCGGCGGGTCCTGGCCGTCCTGGCCCACCTGCGCGGCGCCAGGGAGTCGGCAGAGTGACAAGGAGGTGACCTGCGGCCGCCGGGTACGGCCGGGCCATGGCGGTGTCGCTCGGGCAGTGGTCCGACGGCCGCGTCGGCGACTTCCGGAAGCCGGTCGACGGGATGCAGCCGCCGCAGAGGGGCGTCACCGACCGGGTGATCCGGTACGAGGGCGCCCGCTGACCCACCCCCGGGACCGCGCCACGACCCGGGAGGCGACCGGTCCGGCGGCCGGGGCGGCCGAACGCGCCCACACCGCCAGCAGCAGCGGCAGCGCCAGGTAGCCGAAGCGGCCCGCCGGCGCCAGCAGGAAGGCCAGGGTCAGCCCCAGCGCGAGCCGGTCGGCCGCGGCCGCCAGCGTGCGTGGCGGGCGCACCAGCAGCGAGGACGCCACCCCCAGCCCGCCCAACAGCAGCAGGCCGGTCGTCAGGTACCACCCCCACAGCCCGAGTTGCGCCAGCAGGTGCCCCGGCAGGGGGCTGCTCGCCGGGGTCGGCACCTGCCCCCGCCCCGTCGGGAAGGCGAACACCTGCTGCCACAGCTGCGCCGGCTGGAGCAGCAGCGCCGGCAGCACCAGGGCGGTCGTGCCCAGCAGCGTCACCAGCGCGCAGCGCAGGGCCGCCCGCCCGCCGGCGCGGGCCGCGAGGAGGGCCGCCGCCACCGCCACCGCGGGCACCGCCGTCCACTTGAGGGCGCACGCCGCGGCCAGGGCCGCCCCGGACGCCGCCGGACGGCCGGACGAGGCCGCCGCGAGGGCCAGGCAGCACAGCCCCGCCAGCGGCAGGTCCACCCCGCTCACCGCCAGCGGGAGCGCCACGACCGGCGAAGCCACCAGCAGCGGGAGCAGCGGGGAGGGGGCGGCCCCGAGGAGGCGGCGGCCGGCCCACGTCGCGCCGAAGAAGGAGGCCGCGCACCACATCCGGGCGTCGCCCAGCAGCCGTACCGTCCAGTGGTGCCCGTCGGCGGAGCCGCCGCCGAGCAGGGCGCGGGGGACGCGGAGGAGGGCCGTCGCGGGGAGGTAGGGGGTGTACTCCCCGACTCCGGCGGGCTGGTCGACGTACGGCCTTCCGGTCTCGAGCAGGAGCCGCCCGGACCGTTCGATCACGCCGACCTCGGACTGCCCCCGTCCCGTCAGAACGAGGTACAGCAGCGGTATGGCCACCGCCCCCAGCAGCGCGGCGGCGAGCGCCTCCCGGCGCCGGCCGAGGGCGGTGGCCGCCGCGGCGGCGAGGTAGCCCGCGGCCGCGCACCAGCCCCACAGCCGGTGCGCGGGCTGCGAGGACAGCAGCGGGAAGGACAGGGCCCAGGCGGCGGCGAGCAGCCAGCCGGCGGTCCACCGGGCGGTGTGGGAAGGGGTCATGGGCCCATTCCAGCCGCGCGGCCCCGGCCGGGTCTGCACGTCCAGGCGGAGCCTTCGTGGTGGGGTTTTCCCTACCGGGGCGGCGGACGCGGACGCGCCGAAGGGCGCGGCCTCGGGGAGGTCGCGCCCTTCGGGAAGCGGCCGGCAGCCGCGGGCGGGCGGCTACCGCGGCGGTCAGGCCTCCGGGGAGCCGCCGAAGCGCTCGCGGTAGGACTCCAGGTCCTCCTCGGTGATCCGCGCGAAGAGCACCGGCGGGACGGTGAAGGGCGTCCCGGCCGGGACCGCGTCCAGTGCCTTGGCCTGCTCCGGGGTCACCCAGGTCGCGGTGTCGCCGGCGAGGTCGAACGAGGAGCGCATGGCACGCGCGGAGGCCGGGATGAACGGCTCGGAGACCACCGAGTAGAGGTGGATGAGGTTCATCGCGGTGCGCAGCGTGAGCGCGGCGCCCTCCAGGTCGGTCTTGACCTCCAGCCAGGGGGCCTTCTCGTCCAGGTAGGAGTTGCCGGCCGACCACAGGGCGCGCAGCGCGGCCGCGGCCTTGCGGTACTGGAGGGTCTCCATGTGGCCCTCGTACTCGGCGAGCAGCTCGGCGATCTGCTCGCCCAGCTTGGCCTCGGCCTCGCCGGCGGGGCTGCCGGCGGGGACCTCGTCGCCGAACTTCTTGCGGGAGAAGGTCAGCACGCGGTTGACGAAGTTGCCGAGGGTGCCGCCGAGGTCCTTGTTGACGGTGGCGGCGAAGTGCTCCCACGTGAAGGACGAGTCGTCCGACTCGGGCGCGTTGGCGATCAGGAAGTAGCGCCAGAAGTCGGCCGGGAGGATCTCCAGCGCCTGGTCGGTGAAGACGCCGCGCTTCTGCGAAGTGGAGAACTTGCCGCCGTAGTACGTCAGCCAGTTGAAGGCCTTGACGTAGTCGACCATCTTCCACGGCTCGCGGGTGCCCAGCTCGGTGGCGGGGAACATCACCGTGTGGAACGGGACGTTGTCCTTGGCCATGAACTGGGTGTAGCGGACGTCCTCGGCCTCGTACCACCAGGTCCTGTGGTCGCGGTTCGCCGGGTCGGCGTCGGCCCACTCCTTGGTGGAGGCGATGTACTCGATCGGCGCGTCGAACCAGACGTAGAAGACCTTGCCCTCGGCGGCCAGCTCGGGCCAGGTGTCGGCCGGGACCGGGACGCCCCAGTCGAGGTCACGGGTGATCGCGCGGTCGTGCAGGCCCTCCGTCAGCCACTTGCGGGCGATGGAGGAGGCCAGCTGCGGCCACTCCTCCTCGTGCCGGGCGACCCAGGCCTCGACCTCGTGCTGGAGCTTGGACTGGAGGAGGAAGAGGTGCTTGGTCTCGCGGACCTCGAGCTCCGTGGAGCCCGAGATGGCCGAGCGGGGCTCGATCAGGTCCGTGGGGTCCAGGACGCGGGTGCAGTTCTCGCACTGGTCGCCGCGGGCCTTGTCGTAGCCGCAGTGCGGGCAGGTGCCCTCGACGTAGCGGTCCGGCAGGAAGCGGCCGTCGGCGGGCGAGTAGACCTGCCGGATCGCGCGCTCCTCGATGAAGCCGTTCTCCTGGAGCCGCCGCGCGAAGTGCTGGGTGATCTCGGCGTTCTGCGCCGAGGAGCTGCGGCCGAAGTAGTCGAAGGACAGCTCGAAGCCGTCGTAGACCGCCTTCTGGGCGTCGTGGGCCTGCGCGCAGAACTCGGAGACCGAGACGCCGGCCTCCTTGGCGGCGAGCTCGGCGGGGGTGCCGTGCTCGTCGGTGGCGCAGATGTACAGGACGTCGTGGCCGCGCTGGCGGAGGTACCGGGAGTACACATCCGCCGGAAGCATCGACCCGACCATGTTGCCCAGGTGCTTGATCCCGTTGATGTAGGGAAGCGCGCTGGTGATCAGGTGTCGAGCCATCCTCGGATGCTCCATTCGTTTCATTTGTTACGGATCTACGCGTGACAACGCGCGGTTCATCGTATCGAACCGCTCAAACGCCCCGCGTCGGCTTTTCCCGGGAGTCCCGGGGGGACGCAACGCAAAAGCGAGGACAGTGACCTCTGCGTCACGGCCCTCGCGCTCGGCCCATGCTACAGCCGGACGGCCGGGGCCCCGACCGGCGTCCGCACCCCGGACCGGGGCCCGGCATATGCGTTCGGGCTCGCGGCCCTCCCGTGTGATCGACATCAATCACGAACCGATCACCACCGGACGTAATCCCCTCATGTTGCTCCTCCTCCCCCTCAGGAGGCGTGCTCACTGCTCTCATGGACGCGCACAGGGGATGAGGTGGGGAACGGTGAACGATGGCGGACCGGAGGAGTCCGGCGGGGCCGTGGGACTGCCCAGCCGACGGCGGCAGCCGACGCCCATGAGTCGGTGGGACCCGACCGCGCGCCTGTCGTACTGGGCGTTCCACGCGAACCGGCGGCCCGCGTACATGCGTTTCGCGTACCTCCAGCTCGGCTCGGACGGGGCCGCCGAGGACGCGGTGGACGCCACCTTCGACTCGATCATGAACGAGTGGCTCCGCATGCTCCACATGGACCGCCTGGACGCGTACGCCTGGACCGTGCTCAAGCAGCGGATCGTCGACTGGCAGCAGCGCCGCGATCCGCGCCTGCGCAGCCCGGAGCCGATGGACACCACCGCCTTCGAGGCGGCCCTCAAAGAGGCGCACGCCGATCAGTACGAGGTGCTGACCGACACCATCCGCTTCTATTCGGCCGTTTCCCGCCTCGCCGAACGGCAGCGGGACACCGTGCTGCTGCGCTACGGGCTCCAGTGCTCCCCCGGCGAGGCCGCCGCCGTGATGGGCGTCGACGAGGCCACCGTCCGCTCGCAGCTCGGCCAGGCCCACCGGCGCCTCGCGCGGCTGCTCGACGCGTCCGCCGAATCATGAGGGCCGGCGAGGACCCCGGCTCCGGGGGCGGCCGCGCACCGTTCCCGCGCTCCCTGGCGGAGTTCCTGGCCAGGGCCGGCGTGCGCGACCGCTACCGGCACTACGACCTGGGCGCGGCCGAGGCCCGCCTGCTGCGCGTCCCGCGCGCTCCGGGCGTCCCCGCGGCCGGCTCGGCCCGCGGCCGGCGCCGGCCCTTCGGCTGGAGCGACCCCGCCCGGGACCGCCCGCTGGAGTCGGAGCGGGCCCGCCGGGACCTCAAGGCCGCCTGCCTGGCCGTGGTCGGGGACCCGCGCGCCCGGGCCGACCTCGAGCGGTTCGTGGAGGACCACCACAGCGACCTGCCGGGGGCGGTGGTCTTCGGCTGCCTCCTGCACCTGGCCGGGCTGCGCGAGGGGTCCCGCTTCTGGTGGCAGTTCGCCGCCGGTTCCGGCAGCCCCCGCACCGCGGTGGCCGGGTACTGCCTCTTCCTGGACCACTCCCGGCGCGGGGAGCACCACGACGCCCGCTTCTGGGCGCGGGAGCTGGGCCTGCGGGGCTTCCGGCCCGGCGGCCGCCGCGAGCTGCGCGAGGTCCGGCTGTGCGCCCAGGCGGCCGTCCTGCGGTACGTCGACCAGTGCGACGACCCCGATCTGGGCCCGGTACCGCTGCCCGGGCCGGGGCTGCCCGCGGTGCTGGCCGCCTTCCTGCCGCCGTCCGCGCCGCGGCCCGCGCGGCCGCGCCCGGGGACGGGCCCGCTGCGCCACCCCGCGCTGACGTCGGCCGCGCGGGGGACGGCCGCCCGGGCCGACACCGGCGGGGCCCTCGCCCAGGCGCGCCGGGCGCTGGCCGTCGTACGGGTCCTGGAGCGCCATCCGCTCGGGGTGCGGGCCGCCCAGCTCGCCCGGCAGTCGGGCCTGGCCGGGGCGGAGCTGCGCCCGCTGCTGTCGATGCTGCGCGAGGAGGAGTACGCGTACTGCCCCGCCGCGGGGGTGTACGCGCCCGGCCCGGCCCTGGACCGGCTCGCGGCACCGGGCGGCACCGGACTGGCCGGCCAGCTCCAGCGCA
Source organism: Streptomyces sp. NPDC034085 (assembly GCF_055575555.1). Classification (NCBI taxonomy): domain Bacteria; kingdom Bacillati; phylum Actinomycetota; class Actinomycetes; order Kitasatosporales; family Streptomycetaceae; genus Streptomyces; species Streptomyces sp. NPDC034085. Next base: position 100,650 of record NZ_JBVISL010000008.1, read on the forward strand.
CCCTGGCGCTGGCCCGCGACAGCGCGGGCGCCGCCGTGTACCTCAGCCGGTACGCGGACGGCGAGGTCCGGATCACCCAGATGGCGGACGGCCCGGGGGCCCCGCCGGTGCGGGAGTGGGTGGACTTCCGGGCGGCCGCGCACGCCAGCGCGGTCGGCAAGTGCCTGCTGACCCAGCTCGACCACGACGGCCGGGCCGACCACGTGGCCCGGCACCGCCCGACCAGGCTCACCGCGCGGACCATCACCGACAGCCGGGCCCTGTTCAGCGCCCTGGACGCGGTGGCACCGGGCGCCCCCGTCTTCGACCTGCGCGAGTACTCCCCCGGGGTCGTCTGCTCGGCGGTGCCCATCGCGGCGGGCGACGCCGCCGGGAGCCTCGCGCTCTCCCTGCCGGCCGCGCACGCCGACCGGCTGCACTCGGCGACCGAGGCCCTGCGCCGCAAGGCGGTCCCGGTGCTGCTGGCGCTGCTGCTGTCCGGGGCCATCCCGCCGGACGCCCCGCCGCAGGCGCCGGCCCCGGCGCCCGCCGCGACCCCGGAGACCCTGCGCCGGCTGGGCCGGCTCTTCCGCACCCCGCTGACCCGGTTCGCGGCGTCCGCCACCGGCCCGCACCTGGTCAGCGACTCCGCGTCGGGGGCGGCGTACCTGTTCGACGCCCATCCGGACGGCGACGGGCCGCGCCTCGCGCTCCCGCAGACCCTGGGCCCCCTCGCGCCGGGCAGCCTCCCGGCCCCGGACGGCCTGGTGGTGCTGGGCACCTGACGGCCCGCGGGGTCCCCGGGCCCGGCCGCCGCGGGTCAGCCGACCGGGACGAAGGAGTCCAGGGCCGCGTCGAAGTGGCCCCTGGCCTGGGTGAGGCGGCCGACGGGGGCCGACACCCAGACGTCGTACATCCGGCCGTTCTGGCCCCAGCACAGGTCGAAGGTGTGCCGGGGGCCTTCGGCGGCGGTGAAGCCGTTCCAGGTGAACTCCCAGAGGGCGGCGGGCAGCCCGTCGTGCGTCGTCGGGACGATCGAGCTGTCGCGGTAGCCCGGGTTGTTGGACGGGCCGTTCGCGTCGGACTGGCGCATCGCGGCGAGCGGGCCGCCCGGCGGCGCGGCCGTGACCTTGATGCCGATCCGGATCGCGCCGTCCGCGGAGACGTAGAAGACCCGCTGGTCGTCGGTGGTGCGCCGGTAGCCCTGGGGTACGGCGAGGCCGAAGCCGTCGGGGTCGGCGACGAACCGGTACCCGGCGGGTGCGGGCTTGCCGGACACCGGGTGCGCGGGAGCCACGGGAGCCGGGGCGGTCACCGTGGTGGTCGCCGTCGCCGTGGCGCCGCCGGAGGGCGGGGCCGCCGGGAACTGCGGGGCGGACGTGCTCGGGCCGGGGGAAGGCCCGGTGCTCCGGCCGCCCTGGGCGGACACCTGTCCCCCGCCCCCCGTCCGCTCCGGGAGCAGGGCGGTGGCGGCGACGGCGCCGACGACGGCCGCCACGGCCAGCGCGGCGACCAGCCCGGCGCGCAGGCGCGTGCGGGACCCGGGCCCCCGCGCCGTCCCGGCGGCGGCGGTGACGTGCTCGGTGGGCGAGTACCCGGCCGGGGCGGGGGCCGTCGGCGCGGGTCCCGCCGGCCGGGTCGGGCCGGGGGCCCGGTCGACGAGGGGCAGGCTCCCGGTGGTCACGTACGCGGACAGCAGCCGCTGGGCCTGCGCCACGCCCAGCCGGCGTCCGGGGTCGCGTTCCAGCAGGCCCCGGATGAGCGGGGTCAGCGGGCCGGCCTGCACCGGCGGGCGGATCTCGTCGTAGACGACGGCGTGCAGCACCCCGCCGAGCGAATCCCGGTGGAAGGGCGACTCGCCGGTCAGCGCGGCGCACAGCAGGGCGCCCAGGGACCACAGGTCGGAGGCGGGGCCGGCGGTGGCTCCCTGCATCCGCTCGGGGGAGGTGTACTCGGGCGAGCCGACGAACGCGCCGGTCTCGCTGATGGTGGTGGAGCCCGCGAGGCGGGCGATGCCGAAGTCGGTGAGCACCACCCGGCCGGTGCCCGCCTCCATGAGGACGTTGGCGGGCTTGACGTCCCGGTGGAGCACCCCGCGGTCGTGTGCCGCGCTCAGGGCGCCGAGCAGCGCCAGCCCGACGCGGGCGGTCTCGCCCGCGTCGAGGGGACCATCGGCGCCGAGGCGGTCGGCCAGCGAACCGCCCTCGACGAGTTCCATCACGATGTACGGGCGGCCGTCGTCCTCGACGACGTCGTGCACGACGACCACGTGCGGGTGCTTGATCTGCGCGACCGTGCGCGCCTCGCGCAGGGCTCCCGTGGCCTCCCTGCCCTCGCCGACGTGGAGTTCCTTGACGGCGACCGCGCGCCCCAGGAGTTCGTCGGCGGCCTGCCAGACGGTCCCCATGCCGCCCCTGCCCAGCCGCTTCCCCAGGCGGTACCGCCCGGCGATCACGACGTCGTTGCGCGGTTCGTCCTGCGACACGCTGCCCCCCTCGACCCGGTCACGCCCATGATGCCGCACCGGCGCAGCCGGCTCCCCGCTTCTGCGGCGACCTCACCCGGGCCCCGCCCCGGAACCGGCCCGGCTTCCCCCGGAACGCAAAAGAACCCCACCGGAGTGGGGTTCTTTCTCTGTGTCCGAGGGGGGACTTGAACCCCCACGCCCGATAAAGGGCACTAGCACCTCAAGCTAGCGCGTCTGCCATTCCGCCACCCGGACAGGTGGTCGGCCCCGGTTTCCCGCGGCGACATGGACAACCATAGCAAAGGTTCGACGGGCTTCCGACCACATATCCGGGCGGCCGCTGGTCCGCCACGCCGCGCTGACCTGCGGGCATGCCGGGAGGTGGGCGGCGGGCCGGGCCGGCTCGGGCCGCCCGGGACCGGCCCGGGGCGCGGCCGCGGGCAGCGGCCGCGCAGCGGTCACGGGCAGCTGATGACCTGGCCGGCGTACGAGAGGTTGCCGCCGAAGCCGAAGAGCAGGACCGGGGCGCCGGAGGGGATCTCGCCGCGCTCGACGAGCTTGGACAGGGCCATGGGGATGCTCGCGGCGGAGGTGTTGCCGGAGTCCACGACGTCGCGGGCGACGACGGCGTTGACGGCGCCGATCCTGGCGGCCAGCGGCTCGATGATCCGCAGGTTCGCCTGGTGCAGCACGACGCCGGCCAGTTCCTCGGGGGTCACGCCGGCCTTCTCGCAGACCTTGCGGGCGAGCGGCGGGAGCTGGCTGGTGGTCCAGCGATAGACGGACTGGCCCTCCTGCGCGAAGACGGGGGGCGTGCCCTCGATGCGCACCGCGTGGCCCATCTCCGGGACGGAGCCCCACAGGACGGGGCCGATGCCCGGCTCCGCGCAGGCCTCGACGACGGCCGCGCCCGCGCCGTCACCGGTGAGCACGCAGGTGGTGCGGTCCGTCCAGTCGGTGATCTCGGTCATCTTGTCGGCGCCGATGACCAGGGCCCGGGTGGCGGAGCCGGCCCGGATGGCGTGGTCGGCGGTGGCCAGGGCGTGGGTGAAGCCCGAGCAGACGACGTTGATGTCCATCACGGCGGGGGCCCCGCCCATGCCCAGCTTGGCGGCGACGCGGGCGGCCATGTTGGGGGAACGGTCGATGGCGGTGGAGGTGGCCACCAGGACGAGGTCGATGTCGTCGGGGCTCAGCCCGGCGTGCGCGAGGGCCTTGCCGGCGGCCTGGTAGGCGAGCTCGTCCACGGGCTCGTCGGGGCCCGCGACGTGCCGGGTGCGGATGCCGACGCGGGAGCGGATCCACTCGTCGTTCGTCTCGACCATGGCCGCGAGGTCCTCGTTGGTGAGCACTTTCGCGGGCTGGTAGTGCCCTAGCGCCACCACGCGTGAACCGGTCATGGGCGGGGTCCCCCTCTGTACAGCAGGCAGTCGGTTCACCCAGCTTTGCCTGCTACCGACGGGTACGGGTGCGCGTGACCCGACAGGATTCCTCCACTGGAATTTGGAGCATTCCGAGCAACTTCCTGCGGGGAAGGCGCTCGCCCGCGGATCCGGGAGAATGTCCTCGTCAGGTGGGTACGAGGACGGAACAGGCGGGCTGATCGCGATGGGACGGGTCACCGAGCGGCGCCGTGTCGTACGCATCCGGGGAGGGGCGGCCGGGGTCCGGCCGGACACCCTGGTCGCGGAGGAGCCGCTGGAGATACGGCTGAACGGCAAGCCGCTGGCCATCACGATGCGCACGCCGGGGGACGACTTCGCGTTGGCGGCGGGCTTCCTGGTCAGCGAGGGCGTGATCGCGCGCACGTCGGACGTCCAGGCCGTGACCTACTGCGAGGGCGCGGCCGAGGACGGCTCCAACACATACAACGTGGTCAACGTCCAGCTGGCGCCCTCGGTGCCGCTTCCGGACATCACGCTGGAGCGGAACGTCTACACCACCTCCTCCTGCGGGCTGTGCGGCAAGGCCAGCCTGGACGCGGTCCGTACGGCGACCCGTTTCCCGGGGCTCGCCGCCGATCCGGTACGGATCCCCGCGGAGCTCCTCGCCGAGCTGCCGGGCCGGCTGCGGGCGGCGCAGAAGGTCTTCGACCGCACGGGCGGCCTGCACGCGGCCGGGCTGTTCTCGGCGGAGGGCGAGCTGCTCGACGTACGGGAGGACGTGGGGCGGCACAACGCCGTGGACAAGATCGTCGGCCGGGCGCTCCAGGCGGGGCGGCTGCCGCTGGCCGGGGCGGTGCTGCTGGTGTCGGGGCGGGCGTCGTTCGAGCTGGCGCAGAAGGCGGTCATGGCAGGGATCCCGGTGCTGGCAGCGGTCTCGGCGCCGTCCTCGCTGGCGGTGGACCTGGCCCTGGAATCGGGGCTGACCCTGGTGGGCTTCCTGCGGGGCCCGGACATGAACGTGTACGCGGGCGAGGAGCGGATCCTCCTGCCCGCCGGGGGGTAGAGACCAGCCCGGACCGTCTCCGGGCGGATGCGGTCGGCCGGTGCGGCCGTCTCCGGGCGCCCGGACCTGTCGCCGGCCGCCCGTCAGGGCCCGTCGGCGCGCGGTCGCCCCTTCCCCCGCCCGGCCCACCGGACTCAGCGGCGCCGGCCCCGGCGGGGGGAGGCGGCCGGCTTCGGGTCCGGGGGGTCGATGCGGTGGAGGTCGAGGGTGGCGGGGAGCGGGGTGGCGCCCGGGCCGCCGGATTCGGCCCAGGCGATGATCTCGTCCGTCGCGGTGTCGTCCAGCGCCCAGCCGAACCAGACGGCCCGGGCGCCCCTGCGGCGGGCCTCGGTGGTGGGCTGGACGACGATCACGTTGGCCTGCGCGCAGGGCCCGAGGCAGTCGCTCGTACGGACCGCCAGGCGCCCCTCGGACGCGGCCGCGGCCTCCCGCAGCCGGGCCAGCTGCCCGGCGTGGTCGGAGCCGGGGTTCTTGCGGGGGTCCCCGCAGCAGCAGCCGCGGCAGACCACGAGGGTGCAGGGGCGCGGGGCGGTGGCGGCGAGCGGGCGTATCCAGGTCACCGCCGCACGTTACCGGCCCTGCGCGGCGGGGGGTTGGGCCGGGGGCGAGACCTCCGCCACACGCCCGGCGGCGAGTTGGTCCGGCAGGACCGCCTCGGGGTCCCGGGCACGGCGGCGGGCCAGGACCGCGCAGACCATCAGCTGCATCTGGTGGAAGAGCATCAGCGGCAGCACCGCCAGGGAGGCCTGGGCCCCGAACAGGACGCTGGCCATGGGCAGTCCGGCGGCGAGGCTCTTCTTCGACCCGGCGAACTGGATGGCGATGCGGTCCTCGCGGCCGAAGCCGAGCCGGGCGGACCCGTACCAGGTGGCGAGGAGCATGACGGCGAGGAGTACGGCCTCCACCGCCATCAGGGCGCCCAGGCGCGGGAGGCTGACCCGGTGCCAGACCCCGGCGGCCATGCCCGCGCTGAAGGCGGTGTAGACGACGAGCAGGATCGAGCCCCGGTCGACGTAGCCGAGCACCTTCTTGTTGCGGACCAGGAAACCGCCGACCCAGCGGCGCAGGCTCTGGCCGAGGAGGAAGGGCAGCAGCAGCTGGAGGACGATCTTCAGGAGGGAGTGGGGGGAGAAGCCGCCGGCGTCGCTGCCGAGGAGGGCGGCGGCGAGCAGGGGGGTGAGGAGGATGCCGGCGAGGGAGGAGAAGGAGCCGGCGCAGATCGCGGCGGGCACGTTGCCCCGGGCGATCGAGGTGAAGGCGATGGAGGACTGGATGGTCGAGGGGACCAGGCAGAGGAAGAGCAGGCCGCCGTAGAGGGGCTGGGTGAGCAGCCCGGGCACGAGGAGGCGGGCCGCCAGGCCCAGCAGCGGGAAGAGGACGAAGGTGCAGGCGAGCACGGTGAGGTGGAGCCGCCAGTGGCGCAGGCCGTCGAGGGCCTCGCGGGTGGAGAGCCGGGCCCCGTAGAGGAAGAAGAGCAGGGCCACGGCGGCGGTCGAGGCACCGCCGGCGACGGTGGCGCCGGCGCCCCGGGCGGGGAGCAGCGCGGCGATTCCCACGGTGGCGAGGAGGGCCAGTACGTACGGGTCCAGGGGCAGCCAGGCGGGGAGGCGGGGGCGTCGCATGGAGGTGCTCGCTTGCTGTCGTGCGGGGGAAGGGGCGTACGACTCATCGTCCCCGGTCGGCGGTCATCGGGAAACACGCTCACCGCACTGACTGTCATCACGGAACACAATAGGCTGGGGGCCATGTACGACCCGGTCCAGCTGCGCACGTTCCTCACGGTGGCCCAGACGCTCAGCTTCACGCAGGCGGCGGCCCGGCTCGGGGTGCGGCAGTCCACGGTCAGCCAGCACGTGCGGCGGCTGGAGGAGGCCACGGGCCGCCCGCTGTTCGTCCGGGACACGCACAGCGTCGGCCTGACGGAGGACGGCGAGGCGCTGCTGGGCTTCGCGCGGACCATCCTGGAGGCGCACGAGCGGGCCGCGGCCTTCTTCGCCGGGACCCGGCTGCGGGGGCGGCTGCGGTTCGGGGCCTCGGAGGACTTCGTGCTGACCCGGCTGCCGGAGATCCTGGAGGGGTTCCGGCACGAGCACCCCGAGGTGGACCTGGAGCTGTCGGTGGAGCTGTCGGGGACGCTGCACGAGCGGCTGGACGCGGGGCGCCTCGACCTGGTGCTGGCCAAGCGGCGCGGGCCGGGGGACGAGCGGGGGCGGCTGGTGTGGCGGGACCGGATGGTGTGGATCGGCGCGGAGGGGCTGCGGGTGGATCCGGAGCGTCCGGTGCCGCTGATCGTCTTCCCGCCGCCGGGGATCACCCGGGCGCGGGCCCTGGAGGTGCTGGAGCGGGACGGGCGGCCCTGGCGGATCGCCTGTACGAGCGGCAGCCTCAGCGGTCTGATCGCGGCGGCCCGTGCCGGGCTCGGGGTGATGGCGCACACCCGGGGGCTGATCCCGCCCGGGCTGGTCCGGGTGGGCGGGCTGCCGGAGCTGGGTCCGGTGGAGTTCGCGCTGCTCCAGGGGCGGCGTCCGGCGCCGGCCGCGGAGGCGCTGGCGGCGGCGGTCCTGGCGGGCGGCGACCGACTGAGCCGGCCCGCGTAGCCATCGGGGGCGGGCGGGGCGGAGACGGCCAGTACAGTCTCCGGCATGTACACGTCACAGCGCGCAGCCGAAGTGCGCCGGTGTCGGTGGGCCCCGGGCGCCGCGGTGTTCGCGCCTGCGGCGGGTCCGGTCCGGCAACGCCCTTCCCGACGGGCGGGTGACCGGCGCCGACCGGTCCCGGCGCGCTGCGCCGCAGGTGGCGGGGCTCGCGGGGGCGGGGGGATCTTGTGGAGGTTTTCGCGGGGGTGCCGGGCAGGGGTACGGGTGAGGTAGCGTCGCGGCGCACCGCACGCAGAGGAGCGGAACTTGCGTGAGTTCACCGTGCCACCCGTGGTCGCCGGCGCGCCGGCCGGAGGCCTGGCCGACACCGTCTTCCAGCGCGCCGGGCAGGACCCGGACCATGTGGCGCTCGGGCGCAGCACGGGGGGCGTCTGGCGGGACGTGACCGCCCGCGAGCTGGCCGGGGAGGTGCTCGCGCTCGCCAAGGGACTGCTGGCGCAGGGGGTCCGCTTCGGGGACCGGATCGCCGTGATGGCGCGCACCCGCTACGAGTGGACGCTGTTCGACTTCGCGCTGTGGGCGATCGGGGCGCAGCCCGTGCCCGTCTACCCGACGTCCTCGGCGGAGCAGGTGCACTGGATCCTGCACGACTCCGCCTGCACCGGCTGCGTGGTGGAGGACGAAGACCAGGCGATGACCGTCGGTTCGGTGATCGAGCGGCTGCCGGGGCTGCGGCTGCTGTGGCAGCTGGACGCGGGGGCCGTCCAGGAGCTGGTGGCGGCCGGGCGGGGGGTGGACGAGGACGTGGTGCACCGCCACCGCCGGGCCGTGACCCCCGACGCGGTGGCGACCGTCATCTACACCTCGGGGACCACGGGCCGGCCCAAGGGGTGCGTGCTCACCCACGCCCACTTCATGTACGAGGCCGACACCCTGGCGGCCCGGTGGGAGCCGGTCTTCCGGGCGGGGCCGGGCGGGCAGCCGTCGACGCTGCTGTTCCTGCCGCTGGCGCACGTGTTCGGGCGGATGGTGGAGGTGGCCGCCGTCCGGGCCGGGGTCAAGCTCGGGCACCAGCCGGCGGTCGCCGCCGCCGAGCTGCTGCCGGACCTCGCCGCCTTCAAGCCGACCTTCGTGCTGGGCGTCCCGTACGTCTTCGAGAAGATCTTCGCGGCGGCCCGCCGCACGGCGGAGGCGGAGGGGCGCAGGGGCCCCTTCGACCGGGCGGTGGAGACGGCCGTGCGGTACGCGGAGGCGCGCGAGCAGAAGGCGTTCGGGACCGGGCCGGGGCCCTCGGCGGCGCTGCGGATGGAGCACCAGGTCTTCGAGAGGCTGGTGTACGGGAAGGTGCGCGAAGCCCTGGGCGGTCGGGTGCGGTACGCGATGTCGGGCGGGTCGGCGATGTCGCGGCGGCTCGGGCTGTTCTTCGACGGGGCCGGGATCACCGTGTTCGAGGGGTACGGGCTGACGGAGTCCTGCGCGGCCGCCACCGCGAATCCGCCGGGGGCGGTCAAGTACGGGACGGTGGGGCCGCCGATCCCGGGCAGCACGGTCCACATCGCGGACGACGGGGAGGTGTGGCTGCACGGGGCCCACGTCTTCTCCGGGTACCTCGGGGATCCGGGGGGCACGGAGGAGGTGCTGCGCGGGGGCTGGCTGGCGACCGGGGACCTGGGCCGGCTGGACGCGGACGGGTACCTGACCATCACGGGGCGCAAGAAGGAGATCCTGGTGACCTCCAACGGCAAGAGCGTGGCCCCGACGGCGCTGGAGGAGCGGGTGCGTTCGCATCCGCTGGTGTCGCAGTGCGTACTGGTGGGCAACGACCGGCCGTTCATCGCCGCGCTGGTGACCTTGGACATGGAAGGGGTCGCGCACTGGCTGTCCATGCGCAAGCTGCCGCAGCGGACGGCCGATCAGGTGGTGGGCGATCCGGATCTGACGGCGGAGGTGCGGCGGGCGGTGGTGGCCGCGAACACCCTCGTCTCGCAGGCGGAGGGGATCCGCGCCTTCCGGGTGCTGGCCGAGCAGTTCACGGAGGAGCGCGGGCTGCTGACGCCCTCGCTGAAGCTGAAGCGGCGGGCCATCGAGAAGCTGTACGCGCGGGAGGTCGCGGACCTGTACCCGGCGTAGTGCGCCCGCCCCTGCCTGGCGCCGCGCGCGGAGCGGAGGGGTGGCGGGAATAGGGTGGGCGCGGGGCCGGTTGCCGGTCCCCGTACGCCGTGGTGCGGCGCTGCCGCACCGCCACCGACCCGAGGGAACGACCGACGTGAACCAGGTGCCCGCCGTCCGGCTCAACAACGGCACGTCCATGCCCCAGCTCGGCTACGGAGTCTGGCAGGTGCCGGACTCCGAGGCGCAGAAGGCCGTCGCGACCGCGCTGGAGGCCGGCTACCGCAGCGTCGACACGGCGGCGGCGTACGGGAACGAGCGGGGCACCGGCAAGGCGCTGGCCGCCTCGGGGATCCCCCGCGACGAACTGTTCGTCACCACCAAGCTGTGGAACAGCCCGAAGCACCGGTGGGGCCGGGACGAGGTGCTGCGCGCCTTCGACGACTCGCTCGGCAAGCTCCGCCTCGACCACCTCGACCTGTACCTGATCCACTGGCCGCGTCCGATGCGCGACGACTTCGTGACCATCTGGAAGACCTTCGAGGAGATCGCGGCGAGCGGCCGGGCCCGCGCGGTCGGCGTGTCGAACTTCCGCCCCGAGGACTTGGAGCGGCTGCGCGCGGAGAGCCCGCTGGTGCCGGCGGTGAACCAGATCGAGCTGCACCCGCTGTTCCCGCAGGCGGAGCTGCGCGCCCTGCACGCCTCCCTGGGCATCGCCACCGAGGCCTGGTCGCCGCTCGGCCAGGGCGGGGAGCTGCTCGGTCTCCCGGCGGTGGCGTCGGTCGCCGCCAGGCACGGCCGCAGCGCCGCGCAGGTGGTGCTGCGCTGGCACCTCCAGCTGGGCACCATCGTGATCCCGAAGTCGGTGACCCCGTCCCGCATCCGCGAGAACATCGACGTCTTCGGCTTCGAGCTGGACGCCGAAGACCTGGCGGCCCTCGGCGCACTGGGCGCGGGCGGGCAACGGCTCGGGCCGGACCCGGCCGTCTTCGACAACTGAGGGCCCGCATGGAAGCGAGGGACGGGACCTACCGGATCCGCAACGTCGACAGCGGGCTGGTGCTCCAGCTGGAGGGCGCCTCCCGGGTGCGGGTCGGCCCCGACGGGCCGCCCGCCCCGGCGGCCGCCCGGCGGTGGCGGATCTCCCCGGTGCACAGCGGCGGCGGGGTCTTCCACCTGGTGAGCGAGGACAACGGCCGGCGCCTGGACGTGGCGAACGCCTCGACGGAGAGCGGCGCGCGGGTGCAGGTGTGGCGTGCCAACGCCTTCGGCGCGCAGGAGTGGCTCGTGGAGGAGCACCTGGACGCTCCGGGGGTGGTGTCCCTGGTGGCGTGCATCAGCGGGCTGCTGCTGGAGGCCGACGGCGAGGGCCGGGCCCGGCAGGGCGAGGACACCGACTCGCCCTCCCAGTGGTGGCGGCTGGAACCCGCCTGAGCCGCCCTCGGCGTACCGGCCGCCGCAGGTCAGTTCGCCCCGTGCGCCGGGGCCAGGGCCTCGACGCGTTCGGCGAGGTCGAAGTCCTTCGCGGTGACGACACCTCCGGCGTCGTGGCTGTTCACGCGGAGGCGGACGGTGTCGTAGCCCAGGGTGAGCTCCGAGTGGTGGTTCAGCTCGTCCTGGACGGCGGCGATGTGGGCCACCAGGGCGCTCGCCGCCCGGTGGGTGCCCACCCGGTACGTGCGCTCGATCCGGTCGTCCTCGAAGGCCCAGCCGGGGAGTTCCCGGAGCCGGTCCTCGATCTCCTTCTGCGAAAGCGGGTCGCTCGGCATCCGCTGTCTCCCTTGCCCGTCGCCTCGTGATGTGCAGTCAGTTTTCCACGGCGCGCACCGTGGTGAACCTTTCCCGCCATAGTGCGCCCGAGTGCTTCCCGGCGATGGCCGCCCGCCCTATGCTCCTGCGCCGGAACGGGTGTTACCACCGGTAACAAGGAGGTGCGGCATGGCCGGCACGCGGGGTACGGGCAGTTCGAGGCGGACGTTCATCGCGGGTGCGGCGGCCGCTGCGGGCGCCCTCCCCGCCCTGGAGGCCGTCACGGCCCCGGCCGCGGCGGCGGCCGGAGCGCCGGCGCCGCAGGGGCGGGCGGTCGCCGTGCTCGGCGGCGGGGTGGCCGGGCTGACGGCCGCGCACGAGCTCGCCGAACGCGGCTACGCCGTCACGGTGTACGAGCGCCGGGCGCTCGGCGGCAAGGCGCGCAGCATGGACGTACCCGGCAGCGCCCGGGGCGGCCGCAGACCCCTGCCGGCCGAGCACGGGTTCCGCTTCATCCCGGGCATCTACCACAACCTGCCGGACACCATGCGGCGCATCCCCTTCCCCGACAACGCGCACGGCGTGTGGGACAACCTCGTGGCCCCGCCCGAGATGATGTTCGCCCGGGCGGCCGGCCGGGAGGACCTGCGGGCGCCCATCCCCTGGCCCGGCCACTCCCCCGCCGAGCTGACGCCCGAGGAGCTGCGCCGCGCCCTGACCGGCATCCTGGAGTCCCTGGTCCGCCTCCCGGCGCACGAGACGGCGTACTTCGTCAACCGGGTGCTGGTCTTCCTCACCAGCTGCGACGAGCGCCGCGACGAGGTGTGGGAGCACACCCCCTGGTGGGAGTTCACCCGCGCCGCGCGGATGTCGGCCGAGTACCAGCGCATCCTGGCCGTGGGCATCACCCGCAACATCGTCGCCACCAAGGCCGAGGAGGCCTCGACGCGCACCGTCGGCACCCTCGGCGAGGCCTTCGTCTGCAACGCCCTCGGCCGCGGCGCGGACGGCCCGCCGGACCGGATCCTGAACCTGCCGACGAACGAGGCGTGGATCGACCCCTGGGAGCGCCACCTGCGCTCCCTCGGCGTGGAGTTCCGGATCGGCTGGACGGTCCAGGAGGTGCGGTACGGCGACGGCCGCGTGAGCGGGGTCGCGGTCCTGGACCCGGACGGGATCCGGCGGACCGTCACCGCCGACCACTACGTCAGCGCCCTGCCCGTGGAGCACGCCCGCCGCACCTGGAGCCCGGCGCTGCGGGCCGCCGACCCCATGCTCGGGCGCTGCGACCGGCTGCGGACGGACTGGATGACCGGCATCCAGTTCTACCTGACCGAGCGTGCCCCCCTGGTGCACGGCCACCTCAACTGCATCGACTCGCCCTGGTCGTTGACGGCCATCCAGCAGGCCGGCCACTGGCCGGCCCGCGACTTCCCGGCCGACTACGGCGACGGCACGGTCGTGGACTGCCTGTCGGTGGACGTCTCGGAGTGGGACAAGCCCGGGATCCTGTACGGGAAGACGGCCAAGCAGTGCACCCGGGAGGAGGTGGCGCGCGAGGTGTGGGCGCAGCTGAAGGCCTCCCTCAACGACACCGGGAAGGTCCTGCTGGCCGACCGCACCCTGCACTCGTGGTTCCTGGACCCCGGCGTGGACGGCCTGGGCACCCCGGAGCCCACCAACCAGGACGAGCTCCTGATCCACCCGACCGGCACCTTCCACGACCGGCCGAGCGCGGCCACCCGTATCCCGAACTTCTTCCTCAGCGGGGACTACGTGGCCGTCGACATCGACCTGGCGACGATGGAGGGCGCCAACGCCTCGGCCCGTGCGGCGGTCAACGCCCTGCTGGAGCGCGACGGTTCGACGGCGGCGCGGTGCGCGGTCATCCCCCGCTACCGGCCGCCGGAGCTGGAGCCCGCCCGGCGGCACGACCTGTGGCGCCACCGCCTCGGTCTGCGGAACGTCTTCGACCTCGGCTGATCGGGGCGGGGCCGCTCGGCTACCGTCGGGGCCATGACCACCAGGACCTCCACGACGCCCACGGTCGGCTCCCTGCTGCGGACCTGGCGGGAGCGGCGCGGGATCAGCCAGCTGGAGCTGGCGGGGCGCGCCGACTCCTCGTCCCGCCACATCAGCTTCATCGAGACCGGGCGGTCCCGGCCGAGCGAGGAGATGGTGCTGCGGCTCGCCGACCGGCTCGACGTGCCGGTGCGGGAGCGCAACGCGCTGCTGCTGGCGGCGGGTTACGCCCCGCACTACGCGCACACCCCGCTCGACGACCCGGCCATGGAGACGCTCCGCGAGGGCATCCAACGGCTGCTGACCGGCTACGAGCCCTACCCGGCGCTGGTCGTCGACGCCGTGTACGACGTCGTCGCCGCCAACCGGGGCATCGCGATGCTGCTGGACGGGCTGCCGGAGCACCTGCTGGCCCCGCCGCTGAACGCGATGCGGATCACCCTGCACCCCGAGGGCCTGGCCCCGAGGATCCGCAACCTCGCGGAGTGGCGCGGGCACCTGCTGGCGCAGATGGAGCGGCAGATCGCGCTGGCCCGCTCCGCGCCGCTGCGGGCGCTGTACGAGGAGGTGTCCGCCTATCCGGTGCCGGAGCGCCCCGGCGACGGCGAACCGGCGGAGCCGGTCCCGTACATCGCGCTCCCGCTGGTGATCGAGCACGAGGGCCAGGTGCTCTCCTTCGTGTCCTCGATCGCCACCTTCAACACGCCGATGGACGTGACCGTCGCGGAGCTGGCCGTCGAGACCCTGCTGCCGGCCGACCCGGCGACGGTGAAGTACCTGCGCTCACTGGGCCCCTGAGCCGGCCGCGCGCAGCGCCAGCTGCTGGGAGAGCGCGAAGGAGGCGACGGTGAGGGCCTGCGCCGGGATCCACACCGCGCCCGCCGCGGTCGGCTGGAACCAGGCGGCGAGCGAGACCAGGCTGAGGGCGGCCCAGACGTAGTTGGCCTCGACGACGAACCTCACCGGGAAGACCGGCGGACGCCGGCGTGAGGCAAGGAGGCCGACGCCGGCTCCGAAGGCCGTCAGGAACAGGCCGAGTGCGAGGAGGGTGGTCTGGCCGATGCCGAGCAGCCGGCCGAGCGGGGCGGAGAAGGCCGCGTACGCGAGGCCGTTGCCGGTGGTGACCACCGCGTCGAGGGCGAGGAAGCGGCGCAGCGCGGTCTGCGGGTCGGTGGTGCGGGCGATGCTGACGAGCAGGGTCGCGGACATGGCGGATCAGCCTCCAGGAGGGTCGTACGGGCTGGTGGGGCGGGTTCCGGAGCCGAGTGCGCGGCCCCGGAACCCGATGCCCCCACTGTGCCGCCCGGCCGGCGGCGCGGTCGATTACCTCCGGGGTCATGGCGGTGTCCGGGCCGGTCCGGGGCAGGCTTCGGTGGCGGGGAGTGCGGGGATGCGGTGGTTGGGGGCGGGGCCGGCGGCTAGGCTTCACCGCACCGAGCCACCGGCCCGAACGCCTTGTCGGCATACGGACATCGTCACGGTGCGAGCCGCCGCCGCCCGGCCCGACCCCGCCGCCGGGCCGTGACCACCGCCGAGGGGGAAGCGCCATGAGGACCACACGGACCATGCGGAAGCTCGGCGCCGAGCTGCTGGCGGACGCCCGGCTCACGCCCCCGGCCGGGGCCGCCGAGATCATCGGGGGCCTGTGCGCGGCCTTCGGGCGCCGCCGCGGCGGCCGGCGGGTGGACTTCCGCTTCGCCCCGTTCCCGCCGGAGACCGCCAGCGGGCTGTGGCTCCAGCTGGAAGACCGCGACCTGGTCGTCGTCGAGGCCCGTACCCGGCCCGAGCACCAGCTGGTCATCGCCGGCCACGAGCTGTGGCACGTCGCGGAGGGCTCCTGCGGCGGCCACGGCCCCGGCCCCGGCATGGCCGTGGCCGCACGGCTGACGGGGCCCCGCGGCGGCCTCGCCGACCTGCTGCGCCGGGACGGCGAACTGGAAGCGGTGGTCCGGTGGGCGGCCGCCCGGGCCGACCGCGAAGACCCGGCCGAGATCCGGGCCGAGACCTTCGGCCTGCACCTCGGCAAGATCCTCAAGGCCTTCCTGCCCCCACCCCGGCAGGAGTCCGTCCCGGAGGAGATCGAGCGGATCAAGTCCTCGCTCGGCTGGAGCCGTTGAGCGCGTCCCACCCGACGCCCGGCCGCCCCGCGACCCCTCCGCCCTTCCGACGCCTTCACCGCCGCCCGCACCCGACCGCGCCGCCGCCGCGCCGCCGCCCGGGTCCGCGCGGCCCGACAGAGAGCACCGCACGATGACCCAGCCCACCCCGCAGCGCCATGCCGTCGTCATCGGCGGCAGCATGGCAGGCCTGCTCGCGGCCGCCGTCCTCGCCGAGCACGCGACGGTCACGATCATCGACGCCGACGACCTGCCCGAAGGCCCCGAGCCCCGGCGCGGCCTGCCCCAGGCCCGCCACGTACACGTCATGTGGTCGGCCGGGGCGCGCGCCGTCGAGGAGATCCTGCCCGGCATCACCGGCGCGTGGACGGCGGCCGGCGCGCTGCGCCGCAGCCTGCCCACCGACCTGGTGTCGATGACCGCCCGGGGCTGGCTCCCCCGGGGCGGCGAGACGCAGTTCAACATCTCGTGCAGCCGCGACCTGCTCGACTCGGTGGTCCGCCGCCGGGTGACCGCGCTCCCCGGGGTCACGGTCCTCCAGCGGAGCCGGGTGCGCGCCCTGGAGGGCACCGCCGCCCGGATCACCGGCGTCCGCGCCGACACCCCGCAGGAGGAGGGCCGGCTGCTGCCGGCCGACCTCGTCGTCGACGCCGGCGGGCGCGGGTCCCGGGCCCGCGCCTGGCTGGAGGCGCTCGGCGTGCGCGGGCTGCGCCAGGCCGAGGTCGACTCCGGGCTGGTCTACGCCACCCGCATCTTCAAGGCTCCCGAAGGCGCCCACGAGATGGGGTTCCCCATCGTCAACGTCCAGTCCGACCCGCGGATGCCCGTACCGGGCCGCACCGCCACGATCGTCCCGATCGAGAACGGCCTGTGGCAGGCCACCCTGTCCGGC
Organism: Streptomyces sp. NPDC034085; assembly: GCF_055575555.1. NCBI lineage: Bacteria > Bacillati > Actinomycetota > Actinomycetes > Kitasatosporales > Streptomycetaceae > Streptomyces > Streptomyces sp. NPDC034085. Next base: position 117,030 of record NZ_JBVISL010000008.1, read on the forward strand.
ACCCGCGGCGGCCGGCCCACCGACGACCCCGAGGCCTTCGTCCCCTTCGCCAAGAGCGTCCGGGACCCGGTGGTCGGCCTGCTGCTGGAGGGCCGCGAGCCGGTCACCGACGTCGCCGTCACCCAGGGCACCGCGAACCGCCGGGTCCGCTTCGAGAAGGCGGACCTGCCCGACGGCTTCTTCGCCGTCGGCGACTCCGTCGCCACCTTCAACCCGCTCTACGGCCAGGGCATGACCGTCGCCGCCCAGGGGCTGCTCGCCGTACGCGCCCTGCTGCGCGCCGGAGGCCTGGCCCGGCCCGGCTTCGGCAACGCCGCGCAGCGCGCCCTCGCCCCGCAGGTGGCCGCCGCCTGGGAGCTGGCCACCTCGCAGGACATCCGCTACCCGGGCGCCACCGGCATGCGGCCGAAACCGGGCGCGGGGCTGCTCGACGCCTACGTCGGCCGGCTCGTCGCGGGGGCCGGCACCGAGGAGCGGCTCACGACCGCCTTCTTCGAGGTGGTCACGATGTCGAGCCCGCCCGCCGCCTGGTTCCGGCCGGAGGTGGCCTGGCGGGTGCTGCGCGCCTCCGGCAGGGGCGCGCTGAAGGCGGCGCCGCTGACGGCGGCCGAGCGGACCGTGGCGGGCCTCGACGGGGCCGGCGCGGCCGGCCGCTCCCGGTGAAGCAGGGCCTGCCGCTCTACCTGGCGGGATCCGTGATGGTGCTGGCCCTGCTGATCAAGGCCCCGGCGCTGCGCCGGGGCTGGGACCAGCCGCTGATGCGGGCCGTGTGCGCGCTGCTGGTGGTGGGCTGCCTGCTCACCTTCCTGGCGGCCCCGCCGTCCCTCGCGGCGGTCAACGAGCTCACCGGCGTCGTCAACTTCGCCGCCCCGCTGGTGTACGGCGTGCTGACCGCCTTCTCGGGCGCCTCGATCGTGCTGATCCTGCACTGGGCGGGCGGTCCGGCGGCGCAGCTGCGGCGGGCGACCTGGGTGACGGTGGGGGTGTTCGGCGCGGTCACCGTGCTGATCGTGGCGCTGTTCGTGATCGGCGACGCGCCGGTGGAGCGGCTGCGGGACCTGGACACGTACTACGCGAACACGCCGTGGCTGCGCGAGATGATCGTCTGCTACCTGCTGGCGCACACCGCGGGCAGCGCCGCGATGAGCCTGCTGTGCCTGAAGTGGATGCTGCGGGTCGATCCCGCGCTGCGGCCGCTGCGCACCGGGCTGGCGCTCCTCATGCTCGGCGGGGTGATGGACCTCGGCTACCTCGTCGCGAAGTGGCTGGCGGTCGGAGCGCGCTGGGCGGGCCACGACTGGGACGGCCTGTCCACCTACGTCGCCCCGCCGCTGGCCTCGGCAGCGGCGCTGCTGGTGGGCACCGGGTTCATCGTCCCGATGGTCGGCGGCTCGGCGGCCTGGCGGGACTTCAGCCAGTACCGGCGGCTGCGCCCGCTGTGGAAGGCGCTGCGCGGCTTCGCCCACCGCAGCGTGGCGACGGTCCCGCTGACCTGGTGGTCGCCGGTGGGGATCCGGCTGATCCACCGCGAGTCGGTGATCGACGACGGGCTGCTGGCGCTGGCGGGCTGGTTCGACCCGGCCGTCCGGTCGGCGGCGTACGGGGCCGCGCGCCGCCAGGGCCTGAGCGAGCGGGGCGCCGCCGTCGTGGCGGACGCGGCCATGCTCGCGGACGCCTGCCGGGTACGGGCCGCGGCGGAGGGGGCGGGCGCCCCCGCCGCGTTCCCCGCGGACCCCTCCCCGTGCCGTCCCGACGGGCATCCGCTGGCCGCGCTCGCCCGGGAGTTCCGCAGCTCCCCGATCGTGGCGGCGGCCCGCCGGGGGGTCCTGGCGGGCCGCCCCCGGGGAGCGTGCGTGCCGGGCCCCGCCGGCCGGGAGGGCCTGTGACGGCACGGCCTGGCGGCGGTCGCCCGCTCAGAGCTCCGCGAGGTCCAGTCCGGCCTGGGCCGCGGCGGCCTGCACGGTCTGCTCCAGCAGCACCGCGATGGTCATCGGGCCGACGCCGCCGGGCACCGGGGTGATCAGGGAGGCGCGGGCGGCGGCCGACTCGAAGTGGACGTCGCCGACGTTGCCCTCGTTGTAGCCGGCGTCCAGGACGACCGCGCCGGGCTTGATGTCCTCGCCGCGGATGAACTCGGCCTTGCCGACGGCGGCGACCAGCACGTCCGCCTGGCGCACGATCGAGGGCAGGTCCTGGGTGCGGGAGTGGCAGTAGGTGACGGTGGCGTTCTGCTCCAGCAGCAGCATCCCGGCGGGCTTGCCCAGGATCGCGCTGCGGCCGACCACGACGGCGTGCTTGCCGGTGAGGTCCACCTCGTACTCGGCGAGCAGGCGCATGATGCCGCCGGGGGTGCAGGAGACGAAGCCGGGCAGGCCGAAGCCCATGGCGGCGAAGGAGTGCATGGTCACACCGTCGACGTCCTTGCCCGGGGCGATGGCCTCGAAGGCGGCGCGCTCGTCGATGTGGTGCGGGACGGGGTGCTGGAGCAGGATGCCGCTGATCTCCGGGTCCTCCGAGAGGGCGGTGATGGCGGCGACGAGCTCCTCGGTGGTGGTCGCGGCCGGCAGCTCCACGTGGCGGGAGGTGATCCCGGCCTTGGCGCAGCGGTTCTGCTTCATCCGTACGTAGGTGACGGACGCGGGGTCCTCGCCGACGAGGACGGTGGCGAGGCAGGGCGCGGTGCCGGTGCGCTCGGTGATCTTCGCCGCGAGGGCGGCGGTCCGCTCCGAGACGCGGCGGGCGAGGGCGGTGCCGTCCATCAGCTGGGCGGTGGCGGTGGGGGCAGTCGTCACGGGGTCTCCTGAACGTCGCTGCGGATCGCGGTTCGCCCAGGCGCGCGGCAGACGACGTACGGACCGTACGGACGTACGCCGGGCCGCTCCCCGGTGGTGATCCACCCGAACGCCAGTCACGGCCCGGGGTCCACTGTAGTCGACATAACCGGTGGTCGACCGGGGCCCGGCCTGGGACGATCGGGACATGACACGCACTTTCGACCATCTCGTCGCGGAGGCGGAGTCCGTCTCCGTGGACGGCTGGGACTTCTCCTGGCTCGACGGCCGGGCCACCGAGCAGCGGCCCTCCTGGGGCTACCAGCGCCTGCTGGGCGAGCGCCTCGCCCGCGTCGGTTCCGTCCTGGACGTCCAGACCGGCGGGGGCGAGGTGCTCGCCGGGGCCGGCCCGCTGCCCGCCCTGACGGCCGCCACGGAGTCCTGGCCGCCGAACGTCCGGCGGGCGACCCGGCTGCTGCACCCGCTGGGCGCGGTCGTGGTCACGGACTCCGACGAGCCGCCGCTGCCCTTCGGCGACGAGGCCTTCGAGCTGGTGGCCAGCCGGCACCCGGTGACCATCTGGTGGGACGAGATCGCCCGGGTGCTGTCACCGGGCGGCACCTACCTGTCACAGCAGGTGGGTCCGGCCAGCGTCTTCGAGCTCGTCGAGTACTTCCTCGGCCCGCAGCCGCAGGAGGTCCGGCGCGCCCGGCACCCCGACGACGCGGTCGCCGACGCCGCCCGGGCCGGCCTGGAGGTCGTCGACCTGCGCTCCGAACGGCTGCGGACCGAGTTCCACGACATCAGAGCCGTGGTCTACTTCCTCCGGAAGGTGATCTGGATGGTGCCCGGCTTCACGGTCGGGCAGTACCGGGACCGGCTGCGGGAGCTCCACGAACGGATCGAACGCGAAGGTCCGTTCGTCGCGCACACCGCCCGCTTCCTCATCGAGGCCCGCAAGAAGGCCTGCTGAAGGGGCGGACGGATCCCAGCCGGATCGGTTGCGCGGCCACAGCGTGGCGCAGGTCACTCAATTCAGCGCGTAACGAATCGACTCGGGCATGCGATGAACCGACAGGTGTCCTCGCGCGGCCCCGGAATACAGACCCCCCTCGGTCTGTTTCCCGAGTCCGCGCGATGATGTCCCGCCCACTCCTTATCTGTTCGCAACGAGAGGCTCCTTGTGTCGCTCAGCCCGTCCCGTACGTTCCCTCCGGAGATCGCCGAATCCGAGGCCCTGGTCGCGCTCGTCGAGCGCGGCCGCGAGCAGGGTCACATCAACGGTGACGATGTCCGCCAGGCCTTCGAGGCCGGCCGCATCCCGGTGGACCAGTGGAAGCGGGTCCTGCGCAGCCTGAACCAGGTCCTGGACGAGGAGGGCGTCGCCCTCCACGTCAGCGCCGCCCCCGCCACCAAGGCTGCTGCCAAGAAGCCCCGCAAGGCAGCTGCCGCCCCGGCCCGCACCGTGACGAAGAAGGCGGTCGCCCCGCCGCGCCCCATCGGCGCGCGCAAGGCCTCGGCCACCGCCCCGGCGGCCGCCGCCGCGGCGATATCCGCTCCGTCGGCCGCCGCCGGGCAGGAGGTGACGGCCGAGGCCGCCGCCGAGCCCAAGAAGCGCGCGGTCAAGAAGACCGCCGCCAAGAAGGCCACAGCGGCCAAGAAGACCGCCACCTCGAAGAAGGCCGGCGCCAAGGACGCCGACGACGCCGAGACCCCGGTCGTCGAGGGCGAGGACTGGGCCGTCGAGGACCTCGCCGAGGAGGCCGAGGAGGAGGCGCCCAAGGCCGGCGGCGCCCAGGGCTTCGTGCTGTCCGACGACGACGAGGACGACGCCCCGGCCCAGACGGTCATGGTGGCCGGCGCCACCGCCGACCCCGTCAAGGACTACCTGAAGCTGATCGGCAAGGTGCCGCTCCTCAACGCCGAGCAGGAGGTCGAGCTCGCCAAGCGCATCGAGGCGGGCCTGTTCTCCGAGTACAAGCTCGAGGAGGAGGAGGACCACAAGCCCGCCTTCAAGCGCGAGCTGGAGATCCTCGTCGAGGACGGCCGCCGTGCCAAGAACCACCTGCTGGAGGCCAACCTCCGCCTCGTGGTCTCCCTGGCCAAGCGCTACACCGGCCGCGGCATGCTCTTCCTGGACCTGATCCAGGAGGGCAACGTCGGCCTGATCCGCGCGGTGGAGAAGTTCGACTACACCAAGGGCTTCAAGTTCTCCACGTACGCGACCTGGTGGATCCGGCAGGCGATCACGCGTGCCATGGCCGACCAGTCGCGCACCATCCGCATCCCCGTGCACATGGTCGAGATCATCAACAAGCTCGCCCGCGTGCAGCGCCAGATGCTCCAGGACCTGGGCCGCGAGCCCACCCCGGAGGAGCTGGGCAAGGAACTCGACATGACCCCGGAGAAGGTCATCGAGGTCCAGAAGTACGGCCGCGAGCCGATCTCCCTGCACACCCCGCTGGGTGAGGAGGGCGACAGCGAGTTCGGTGACCTCATCGAGGACTCCGAGGCGGTCGTCCCGGCCGACGCCGTGTCCTTCACCTTCCTCCAGGAGCAGCTGCAGTCGATCCTGGGCACGCTCTCCGAGCGTGAGGCGGGCGTGGTCTCCATGCGCTACGGCCTCAACGACGGCCAGCCGAAGACCCTGGACGAGATCGGCCGCGTGTACGGGGTCACCCGTGAGCGCATCCGCCAGATCGAGTCCAAGACCATGTCGAAGCTGCGCCACCCGTCGCGTTCGCAGGTGCTGCGCGACTACCTGGACTGATCCCGCCCGGTACCGCGAGACCCGCGGGCCCGCGCCGTACGGTGCGGGCCCGCGGGTCTCGCGGTATCCCGGGGCCCTCAGTGTTCGAGCAGGTGCTTGAGCTTCTCCTCGCTGCGGGGCATCTCCTTGCGGACCAGGGACTTGACCACGAGGGGCACGAGGCCCCTGCCCAGGCCGTGGCCCTCGAAGTCGACGGAGAGCGTGACGCGCGAGCGGGTCCCGTCGTCCAGGGGCTCGATCCGGCCCCGTACGTCCGGGCGGACCGGCCCGTCGACGCCGTGCAGGTGCCAGCTCCGCGGCGGGTCGACCTCGGTGTACTCCACGGTGGCCGGGACCCTGCGCCTGCCGATCCGGCGGGTGACGAGGACCCGCGAGCCGGCATGGACCGGCAGGTCGCCCAGGGGCAGGGCGGACAGGGCGCTGTCCTGCCACTCCGGCAGGTGCCGGGGGTCCGTCACGTAGGCGAAGACGTCCTCGGGCCTGCGGTCGATGTCGATGCTCTTGCTGATCGCGGACATGGCGACCCCCAGCGCCCCCCTGGCCGGCCTTTCCCTCCAAACTACTCCGCGGGCGGTACGGCCGCGCGGCGCTTGCGGGCGGCCATCACGGCGTACACCGGGACGCCCGCGAAGAGGAACAGCACGCCCTGGTAGACGGCCGCGTAGCCCGATCCGGCGACCAGCCACATCGAGAACGCGAAGGCCAGCCCGGCGATGACGGCGTCGCGCACCAGCCGCCCGCGCCGCACCCGCTCCGGCCGGCCCGAGGCCAGGAAGTACAGCTGCGCGGCCGTGGACAGCAGGTAGGGCACGGTCGCGGTGAAGGTGGTGACCAGGACCAGGACCTCGAAGACTCCCGCCGAGCCCGCGCCGGGGCCGGGAGCCGCGGCGTTGTAGACGGTCAGGCAGGAGGCCAGGACGGCCGTGACGAGGACGCCGACCACCGGGACCCCGCGTTCCTTCCTCTCGAAGGCCTTGGGGAAGAGCCCGTCCTTGGCGGCCGCGTACGGGATCTGCGCGCTGAGCAGGGTCCAGCCGTTGAGGGCGCCGGCCATGGAGACCACGGCCGCGCCGGCGACGAGGGTGCCGCCCCAGGTGCCGCCGAAGACGGCGTTGACGGCGTCCGTGAAGGGTGCCTGGGAGGAGACCAGCTTCTCGTGGGCGACCAGGCCGAAGACGGACAGGGTGCCGAGCAGGTACACGGTGGCGGCGCCGACGGTGCCGAGTACGGTGGCCCGGCCGACGTTGCGGGCGGGGTCGCGGACCTCGCCCGCGCTGACGGCCGCGGACTCGACGCCGAGGTAGCTGAAGAGCAGGATCGCGGCGGACGCGGAGACCGCGCCGACCGGGCTCTGGCCGGTGGCCTGGAACGGGCCGAGGTTCGCGGGGTCGAAGAAGAACAGGCCGCCCACGGCGACGAGCAGCAGGGGGACCAGCTTCAGGACGGTCGCGACCAGCTGGACCGCGCCCACGTACCGGGTGCCGGCCAGGTTGGCGAGGGCGGGCAGCCACTGCACGGCCAGGGCGGCCAGGCACATGGACCACCGGTGCTCGCCGACGGCCGGGAAGAGCACCGCGAGGTAGCCCACCGAGGCCACGGCGAGGGCGGCGTTCGAGACCCAGGCGGTGATCCAGTAGCTGTACGCGGCGAGGAAGCCGGCGAAGTCGCCGAAGGCGGCGCGCACGTACACGTAGGGCCCGCCGGTCTGCGGGTGGCGTTCGGCGAGCCGGCCGAAGACGAGGGCGAGGGCGATCGCGCCGAGGGTCAGGACGGCGAAGGCGAGGAGGCTGATGGTGCCGAAGGGGGCCACGGAGGCGGGGAGCAGGAAGATCCCGCCGCCGATGATGTTCCCCATGACCAGGCAGACGGCGACCGGAAGGCTGAAGCGGCGGGCGTGCCGGTCCCCCTGGCGGGGGGCCTGCGGGGCTGCGGTGGCCTCGGCGGGCGGGGCTGCGGTGCTGGTCATCGGTGGTGCGCCTCGGAATGTCTCACATGGTGGGCAGGTCGACCCATGGTTGACCACCGCGGAGAGCGCGCCAAATCACCGTGTTTCGTCCGGCGCCGGGACCTCTGCGGAAGGAAGGATTCCATCCGTTTCGGCCCTGGGCCGGTGATCCTCCCGCAGGGTGTGGGCGGGGCGGGCGCCACCGGCCGCCGGGGGCTGCCCGGCGGGTTCCGCCGCACGCTGCCCGGCCAGCGGGACCTGCGGGCCGTCCGCCTCGCGCAGCCAGCGGCGCAGCACCGCGTGCACGGCTTCGGCGCCCACCGGCTCCGGTCCCGGCTCCGACAGCTCTGTCGGCCACATCAGGAAGGGGCGGGTCTGCTCCCCGCCCAGGCCGCCGTGCGAGCCGATCTGCTCCTCGAAGGCGTGCACCGCGCCGGTCGCCGGGTCGTACGCCGAGTTGACCATGACGTCGGCCACGTGCGGGAAGGAGTCCGCCCGGCGGACCGCCCGCGCCGCGCCCGGCCCGAAGGCGGCCAGCAGCTCCTCCGCCTCCCCCGGCACGTCCAGCCGCGCGACCGCCCCGCCGGGGCCCAGCACCTCCCCGTCGACCAGCAGGAAGCCCACCCCCGGGTGGTTGGCCAGGGTGGGCAGCAGGGCGGGGTGCGCCCGCTCGATCCGCTCCCGGGACGCCCGCCCCGGGAGGTCAGGGAAGGAGATCAGCCCGAGGTTGCCCGAGGCCAGCACCACCGGGTCGGGGCCCGGCCCCGGGCGGGCCTCCTCCCCCTCCTCCTCCACGGGCCGGTGCAGGGCGGCCAGTACCGCCGCGCGGGCCTCGGCGCCGCTGCGGGTGCGGCCGGCCCGACGGGAGACGGGCAGCCCGCAGCCCGCCCGGACCAGGTCCTCCAGGCCGAGGCCGTACCGGCCGAGGAAGGTCTCCCCGGGACTCTGGCCGTGGTCCGACAGCAGCACGAAGCGGTACTCCCGGGGGGCGTGCTCGGCGACCCGGGCGATCAGCGCGAGGCTCCGGTCGAGCCGGGCCAGCACCCGGTCGGTGTCCCGGCCGTGCGGGCCCGAGTGGTGCGCGACCTCGTCGTAGGCGACCAGGTCGGCGTAGACGGCGGCGCGGCCCGCGAGCACGTCCCCGATCACCGCGGCGACCACCACGTCCCGCTCGACCACCGTCGCGAAGGCCCTGATCAGCGGGTACAGACCGCCGCGCCCCACCCGGGGGTGCTCCGCCCGCAGCCGCGAGCGCAGCGACTGGCCGATCTCCCGGCACACCTCGGCGACGAAGGACAGCGCGGTGCGCACCGCGTTGGCCGGGTCGGAGAAGTACGCGAAGTACCCCGCCCGGGAGCGGTTGGCGCGGCCCCGCCGGGCCGAGACGGACAGCACCAGCGCCAGCTGGTCGGCGCCCCCGCTGAACAGGTTGCCCCGGCTGGCGCCGTCCAGGGTGAGCAGGCCGCCGTCCCGGGTCCGCTCGACGGCCCGGCGCTGGAGTTCGGCGGCGCTGGTGGGCCGGTTGCAGACCATCACCTCGCCGGTGTCCTTCTCGTACCAGCGGAAGGCCGGGACGTCGAAGTTGGAGCCGTGCAGGATGGCGAGCTGGCTGGCGCCCGTCTGGCTGGACCAGTCCGTGTGCCAGGGCGTCATGCGGTGGCTGCGTTCCAGCCAGGCGGCCGCCGTCGGCATCAGCCCGTCGGCCGCCGCCCGGCGCAGCACCTCGTACCCGACGCCGTCGAGCTGGAGGAAGACCAGCCCGGGGCTGCCGCCCGGGGGCGCCCCGAAGCGGCGGCGGCGCCGGTCGGCGAGCCGGTACAGCCGGCGCCGGTACGCCTCGTCGTCGCGCACCGCGAGCGCGGTGGAGGTGGCCGAGGCCACCGCGGACATCACGGCGGCGACGACCACCGCCGTCTCGGGTGCGGCCGCAGCGCCCCGCCCGTCGGGGATCAGGCTCAGGGCCATCAGCAGCAGCGAGCCGTTGAGGAAGAAGACGAGCAGCCCGAGGACCAGCGCGGGCACCAGCAGCAGGGCCCGGACCAGGACCGGCCACACCAGCGCGCTCAGCAGGCCGAAGGCGCCGGCGCCCCAGGCCGCGGTCAGCCCGGTGCGGGTGACGCTGTCACCGTCGGCGGACTGCAGGCGGAAGTCGGGCAGGATCCCGGCCAGCACGAGCATGGTCAGCGTGGACACCGCCCAGACGAGCACGACCCGTACCAGGGCCCCGCCCGCGGCCCGCCAGCCCCACCGCCGTCGCCACACGCCGCACCCGCCTCGCTCCCCGGTCCGCGCTTCCGGCCCGCGGTCCCCTCCGCCAGCGTCGCACAGGGCGGCGGAAGCGGCCGGTCGGCACGGGTGGCGCACGGGAGTACGGGGCGCGGCGGCCGGGTGCCGGTCAGGTGCCGTCGTAGCCGGCGGTCGGCATGGACAGCCTGCGGTGCACCTCGGCCTTCATGGCGGAGGTGTACGCCGGTTCGTCGAGCCCGGCGGTCTCCAGCCGTACGCCGCGCCGCTCGCACTCGGCGGTGAACTCCTCGACGGAGCGCAGCGCCCGGGCCAGGACGCGATGGTTCGGCGCGACGAACAGGTCGACCTGCCCGGCGTCCACGTCGCGCCACAGCCCGCAGTGGTCGGCCCGCAGCCCGTAGAAGAGCAGGTGCCGGGTGACCACGTAGCCCTGCCCGGCGGCCCAGCGCGCGCACATGGCGTGCTGGCTGCGGGTGTCCACGGCGAAGGGGTCGGCGTCGAGTTCCTCGAGCGGGGCCAGGCTGGCGATCGCGGCCACGCGCAGCGCATCCATGGCGCCCGACCCTACTCCGATCCGGGCCCGGGGAGGAGGGGGCCGTCGGGTTCCGGTCCGACCCGGACGCGGGGTTACGCCCCGGCGGGCGGGGGGAAGGGGTGCGGGATGGAGGTCGAGATCACCTGGTGGGGCCATGCCACGTGCACGGTGCGGGACTCGGGGGTGCGGGTGCTGACCGATCCGCTGTTCGCCCGGCGGCTGGCGCATCTGCGGCGGCGGCGCGGGGCGGTGCCCCCGCCGGAGGCGGCGGAGGCGGAGGTCGTGCTGGTCTCGCACCTGCACGCGGACCACCTGCACCTGCCGTCGCTGGCCGTGCTGGCGCCGGGCACCCGGCTGGTGGTGCCGCGCGGCGCGCGCCGGGCGGTGCCGGCGCTGGCGCGGCTCGCGCGGGCGCGGGGGCTGGCCGTGACGGAGGTGGTCCCCGGCGAGGAGGTGCGCGTCCGGGAGGGCGTACGGGTCCGGGCGGTGAGCGCGCGACACGACGGGCGGCGGCTGCCGTTCGGGCCGCAGCGGGCACCGGCGCTGGGGTACGTGGTCGAGGGCGCGGCGCGGACGTACTTCGCCGGGGACACCGGGCTGTTCGACGCGATGGCCGAGGAGGTCGGTCCGGTGGACGTGGCGCTGCTGCCGGTCGGGGGCTGGGGGCCGTACCTGGGGCCGGGGCACCTGGACGCGGAGCGTGCGGCTCGGGCCCTGGCGGAGCTGGCGCCGGCGGCGGCGGTGCCGGTGCACTACGGGACGTACTGGCCGATCGGCATGGACGCGGTGCGGCCGCACGAGTTCCACGCGCCGGGCGGGGAGTTCGCCCGGCGGGCGGGGCTGCTCGCGCCGAAGGTGGCGGTACGGGTCCCCGCGCACGGGGAGCGGGTGCGGCTGCCGTGACGCCGTGGCGGGAGGCGGTGGAGGTGGTGGTGGGCCGGGTGCCGCCGGAGACCACCCAGCAGGCGGTCGGCTACCCGGCGTTGTTCGTGCTGGTGGCGCTGGGGGCGCTGGTGCCGGTGATCCCGACGGGGGCGCTGGTGAGTTCGGCGGCGGTGGTGGCCTTCCACCACCGGTCCTTGCCGTTCGGGGTGGTGCTGGTGATCGGGGTGGCCGCGCTGGCCGCGTTCGCCGGTGACGTCGCGCTGTACTGGCTGGGCTCGCGCGGGGTGCGTTCGCGGGGCGGCTCGCGCTGGCTGGAGTCCCTGCGGGGGCGGGCCGCGCCGGAGCGGCTGGAGCGGGCGCGGGTGCGGCTGGAGGAGCACGGGGTGCTGGTGCTGGTGCTCTCCCGGCTGGTCCCGGCGGGCCGGATCCCGGTGATGCTGGCCTGCCTGCTGGGCGGGCTGCCGCTGCGCCGGTTCGCCCGGGGGGACGGCCCGGCCTGCCTGGTCTGGGCGGCGACGTACGGGCTGATCGGGATCCTGGGCGGCTCGCTCTTCTCGGAGCCGTGGAAGGGCGTGGTGCTGGCGGTGGGCCTGGCGCTGCTGATCAGCGCGGCCCCCGGGGTGTGGCGCCGGGTGCGGCCGGGCAGGGTCCGGCCGTGAACTCCGCTTCCTGGGAAACCGTCCGCGCCCTCGCCGCCCACTTCGACGCGTCCGCCGCCGAGCGCGGGGTGCGCCCTCCGCAGAGCCATGTCATCCAAGTGCTGAAGATCGGCGAGGAGTTCGGCGAGGCCGCCCAGGCGGTGATCGGCGCCTCGGGCAGCAACCCGCGCAAGGGCCGGTCGCACAGCTGGGACGACGTGCACGACGAGGTGTGCGACGTCATCATCACCGGCATGGTGACGCTCGCCCGGATGCGGCCGGACGCGGCGGACTACTTCGCGCGGCAACTGGCGCTGAAGTCCGCCCGCTTCCTGCCGGAGCAGGGCCCCTGAACCTGCCCCGTCGCGGCAACTGCTGTTGCCGTTTCCGGGACGGTGCGGTGGAATGCCCGCATGGATGCCCGCCTGGACGATGCCGACGACGCCCGCGTGGACGTCTGCCCGGACGAACCGGCGCCGCACCGCGCCGTGCTTGACGAGGTCGGCCCCCGGCTCCGGCGGCTGCGGGACCGGCGCGGCCTCACCCTGGCCGCGCTCTCCGAGGAGACCGGGATCTCCAAGAGCACCCTGTCCCGGCTCGAGTCGGGGCGGCGGCGGCCGAGCCTGGAACTGCTGCTGCCGCTCGCCCGCGCCTACCGGGTGGCCCTGGACGACCTGGTCGGAGCGCCGCCGGTGGGTGATCCGCGCGTGCGGATGACGCCCCGCGCGATGCCGCACGGCGGGACGTCGGTGGCGCTGACGCAGGGCCTCGGCCCGCTCCAGGCGTACAAGATGGTCATCCCGGACCGGGGCGCCGAGCCGGACCTGCGCACGCACGAGGGCTACGAGTGGCTGTACGTGCTGACCGGCCGGCTGCGGCTCGTACTGGCCGAGCACGACCTGGTGCTGGGCCCCGGCGAGGCCGCCGAGTGGGACACCCGGACCCCGCACTGGTTCGGCAGCGCCGACGGACGGCCCGTGGAGATCCTCAGCCTCTTCGGGAAGCAGGGCGAGCGCATGCACGTGGTCGCCAGACCGAGGGCCCGCCGGCCCGGCGACACGGTCTAGGGCTCCTCGGGGCCGAGGGTGCGGGAGGCGCCGATGGGCAGGTCCCAGAGGTCCTCGCGGGGCAGGCCGGCGCGCGCCCAGGCGGCGCGGGCGCGGTGCAGGGGCTCCATGACCGGCTCCGCGGACAGGACGAAGGTGGCCCAGTGCATCGGGGCCATCCTGCGCGCCCCGAGGTCCAGGCAGGCCTGCACCGCCTCCTCCGGGTCGGCGTGCACGTCGCGCAGCCACCAGCGCGGGGCGTAGGCGCCGATCGGCAGGAGCGCGAGGTCGATGCCGGGGTGGCGGCGGCCGATCTCGCCGAACCAGTGGCCGTAGCCGGTGTCCCCCGCGAAGTAGACCTTCCGGTCCTGGGCCGTGTCGGTGAGCACCCAGCCGCCCCACAGGGTGCGGCAGGTGTCCAGCAGGGAGCGCTTGGACCAGTGGTGCGCCGGCACGAACTCGAAGCGCACGCCGTCCAGTTCGGCGTATTCCCACCAGTCGAGCTCGGTCACCCGGGTGAAGCCCCGGCGGCGGCACCAGCGGGCGAGCCCGGCGGGGACGAAGAGGGCGGTGTCGCGCGGGAGCCGCTTGAGGGTGGGGGCGTCGAGGTGGTCGTAGTGGTTGTGGCTGAGCACCACCGCGTCCACGGGCGGCAGTTCCTCCCACCGCACCCCGACGGGGGTCACCCGGGCCGGCGTGCCGAGGATCCGCCGCGACCAGACGGGGTCCGTGAGCACCGTCAGGCCGCCGGTGCGCAGCACCCAGCTGGCGTGTCCGGCCCAGGTGACGGACACGGCGCCGGGGAGCGCGGGCGGCAGCGGCGCGGGCTCGTACGGCAGGTCGGGGATGCCGCTCAGCCCTTCCGGGCCGGGCCGGAAGGCGCCCTCGCGGGCCAGCCGGGCGAAGGCGCGGACACCGGGCAGCGGGGTGGTCAGCCGGTCCGCGAACGTCCGCGGCCACAGCCGGTGTTCGCCGAGCGGGCGGGCGGCGGCGGGGGCGGCGGGGGGAGGGCCGGACGGGGAGCCGGCGGGTGTGCCGGGGGCCTGCGGGGGCCGGGCCGGGTGGTCCGGCAGCGCGAAGGCGGCGTCCCCGGGGCCGGTGGCCGGCGGGGCGGTCGTCACGGGGGCGTCCGGCTGGTCCCTCATCGAGAAGTCTCCGTTCGGCGGCGGCCGGCTGGACCGGGCCGCGGGGGTCAGTCGGCCAGCGCGGCGAGCACCGACCCGAGCCGGTCGAGCGCGCCCCGGACCTGTGGCAGCGTCAGCGGGTCCCGGGCGCCCAGCGCGGCGAGCCGCTCCTGCGGGGTGGCCCCCAGCAGCGGGCCGGTCGACAACCGCACGCGCAGCGCGCCCAGTTCGTCGGCGAACCGCTGCCCGCCGGGTGTCTGCGTGCCCAGGCGGGCACCGAGCCAGTCCTCCAGTTCCATCGCGTCCGCGACCCCGTGCCGCGCCAGGCCCGCGCGCAGCGGCGTGAGGTCCGCGTACAGGTGCCGGCCGGCCTGCGGGGGCCGGGCCAGGGCGCCCGCGGCCAGCAGCTCCCGGTGGGCGGCGGCCGCGACCGCGCCGTGCAGGGCGGCGGCCGCGTAGGCGCGTCCGGCGACGGCGTCGGATTCGTCGAGGGCGTGCGCGGCGGCCACCGCCAGGGGGCCGGCGACGAGCGCGCCGGTGGCGGTGAGGACGTCGAGGGTACGGGCGCGCAGCCAGGTGCCGCCGGGGGTGCCGGGGAAGCGGACCACGGCGGCGGGCCAGCCGCCGGGCAGCAGCGCCCCGGAGAGGTCGACGAGGACGGCGGCCCGGTCGGGGAGCATCTCGGCGGGGCTCAGCACCAGCGTGTCGTGCGGCTGGTGGACGGTGTCGCGCCAGCTCTCGTCGCTGACCACGAACAGCCCGGCGGCCTCCGCGGCCTCGCAGGCCTCGCGCAGCATCTCCGGCGGCGGCACCGTCGCCGTCGGGTCGTCGGCCACCGAGAGCAGCAGCACGCGCGGGTCCCCGCCTTCGGCGCGGACCCTCCGTACGGTCTCCAGCAGCGCGTACGGATCGGGTACGCCGCCGCACTCCGCCGGGGTGGGCACGTGGTAGGCCCGCCGTCCCAGCAGCCGGACCTGCGGTGTCCACCAGGCGGGACACGGCCGGGGCAGCAGCACGTCGCCGCCGTACGCGCCGAGCAGCGCCAGCAGCAGGGCGGGCGCGCCGGGCCCGGCGGCCACGTTCTCCGGGGAGGTGGGGAGCCCGCGCCGGGCCCAGTACCGGCAGGCGGCCTCGCGGACCGCCTCCCCGCCGCCGGGGGGCTCGGGGGCGGCGCGGTCCGCCGCGGCGGCTAGTACGGAGGCCAGCTCCCGCACGACCGGCAGGCCGGGCTCGGGAGCGGGGGGACCGTACCGGACCGGGCCGCGCCCCTCCGGCGCCGGGCGGTGCCACGCTCCGGCCGGCCCTTGCGTCATGCCCTCGGCCATCCCCGACACGTGCCCGCCTTCCGCCGTCGCCACCGATCGACCTGCCCTTTATACGATTATTTACACCGGTACGCCCGTTAACCCCTCAGCGTTAACCCCTCAGCCCTTCCGGCCGAGCAGGGCCAGCAGCCGCGTCTGCGCGTCCGCGCCGGCCGGCACCTCCAGCGGCTCCGCGTACATGCCGCTCGCGGCGAGGCTGTCGGCGTACGGCATGACCTCCTTGAGGGAGAACTCGACGAGGTCGTCGGGGAGCCGGTCCTCGGCTCCGATGCCCCGCGAGAGGTCCCAGGCGTGCACGACGCAGTCCGCCGTCAGCTCCGAGCAGTACGCCGACCCGCGCGTCGGCCCGTAGGAGAGCGCCACCGTCCGCTCCAGCGCGCCGGGCGCGGCGAAGGCGGCGTGCCCGGCGGCCGCGGCGCGGTCCCAGGCGTCCGCCGGGTCCTCGCCGAGCAGGTCGCCGGAGAGCTCGTCGCCGACCTCCGCCACCGTGCGCCCCTCGGTGAGCAGCGGCGGGACCCAGAGCTGCTCGCCGGTGACGTGGTTGACCAGGTCCCGCACGGTCCACTCGGTGCAGGGGGTGGGCTCGTCCCACTGGGCGGACCCGACGGCCCGCACCCGCTCGCCGAAGAGCCGCAGCGCCGCGGCGTGCCATTCCAGCAGCGTCTGCGGCATGGCTCCCACCGTCCTTCACCTCGGGTGCGCCGCCCCTGGGGCCCACTGTCCTCGCCCCTGCTCTGCCCTGCCACCGACCCACTCAATCCCCTTGCGCCCCAAGCAGCTTGTCCACATGCCAAAACGCATATCTCAAAGTACGAGCAGATCCCCTACGGTGATCATCACGCCTTCGACGATTCCGACGACGAGGAGTCCGCCATGAACCGCACCCCCGACGCCCGCGAGACGGCCGTCTACACCCACGGCCACCACGAGTCCGTGCTGCGCTCGCACCGCTGGCGCACCGCCGCCAACTCGGCCGCCTATCTGATCGGCGAACTGCGTCCCGGCATGCACGTGCTGGACGTGGGCTGCGGCCCGGGCACCATCACGGCGGACCTGGCGGAGCTGGTCGCCCCGGGCGGCCGCGTCACGGCGGTTGACGCGGCGTCGGACGTCCTGGCGCAGGCGAGCGCGTACGCGGCGGAGCGCGGGCTGTCCGGTGCCGTCGACTTCGCCGAGGCGGACGTCCACGCGCTGGAGTTCCCCGACGACTCCTTCGACGTGGTCCACGCCCACCAGGTGCTGCAGCACGTCGGCGACCCGGTGCGGGCGCTGCGGGAGATGCGCCGGGTGTGCCGGCCCGGCGGGATCGTGGCGGTACGCGACGCCGACTACGCGGCGATGACCTGGTATCCGCGGACGCCGGGCCTGGAGGAATGGCAGAGCCTGTACCGGCGGGTGGCCCGCGCCAACGGCGGTGAGCCCGACGCCGGGCGCAGGCTGCTGTCGTGGGCGCGGGAGGCGGGGTTCACGCAGGTGGAGGCCTCGGCGACGGCGTGGTGCTACGCGACGGCGGAGGAGGTCGCCTGGTGGTCGTCCCTGTGGGCGGACCGTACCACCGCCTCCTCCTACGCCTCCGTCGCGACGGGCGGCGGCCACGCCACCCCGGAGGGACTGGCGGACATCGCAGCCGCCTGGCACGCCTGGGGCGCCGCCCCCGACGCGTGGTTCTCGGTCCTGAACGGCGAACTGCTGTGCCGCGTGTAGGTCGCGCCGCCGCAGTCCTCCCGGCCGGTGGGGCCGCTACGACGACACTCCCCGGGCGCGCGCCCGTCACGGCTGCGGGGGGCGCATGCGGAAGTCGTACTCCGGGGGCAGCGGGCGGTCCGTGAGGGCGGCCCAGACCTCGGACAGGGTCTCCTCGCCCTCCCGCAGGTCGGCGATCTCGAAGCCGTCCTCGAAGACGCGCCGGGCCGCGCCGACGTGCCCCTCCGCCGCCAGCAGCCGGGCGGCCAGCAGCCGGAAGCGGCCCTGCTCGCGCAGCGAGGGCCGCAGCCGGTCCCACACGGCCCGCGCAGCCGCGAGGCGCCCGGCCGCGAGCAGGGCGGTCATGGCCTCCCGCCCCAGTGCGGACTCGGCGGCCGTCCAGGCTTCGCCGCCCCGGCTCTCGTCCGCCAGGCCCTCGAAGGCCGCCGCGTAGCGGTCGGCGGCCCGCTCCCGGTTCCCGGCGAGGGCGTCGGCCGCCGCCAGGCAGCGCAGCAGCGGCCAGCGCGACGGCGCCTGCGCCAGCCCGCGCTCCCAGCTGCGTACGGCCTGGGCCACGTCACCGGCGTGCCACTGGGCCACGCCCAGGTGGTACTCGGTCAGCGGGTCCGCCGGGGCGGTCTCCAGCATGTCCCGCCAGTGCGCGGCGACCAGGCTGGGGCCGGGCGGGGCGGCCGTGTCCGGGGCGGGGAACACGCCGGTGCGCCACAGCGCCAGCCAGGGCTCCTGCGCCTCCTCCAGGGTGGACTCCGGGAACGGGGTGCCCGGCAGGGCCAGGCCCCCGCACAGCACCTCCAGCGCGCCCCAGCCCGAGCCGTCCGCCAGCCGCTCCGCCGGTTCGGTGTCGGCGTGCCCGCGCCACGCCTTGTACGCCGCGTCCAGGGTCCCGGCCGGCAGCACGGCGTCCAGCGCCGCCGAGGCGGCCCCGCGCGCCGCCGCCCAGTCGGCGCCGTGCACCGCCGAGGGTGCCGCCGACAGCGGCCCGTACGCCTCCAGCCAGCTGAACTCCGCCCCGGCGTCCAGCCGTACGTGCTCCAGCTGGGTCCGGGCCAGCCCGGCCTGGATCTCCGCGTAGCCGCCGGTGCCCGGCTCGGTCAGCCACTCCTGCCAGCGCCGGCCGCCCGGGCCCGCACCCCACACGAACAGCTTGCGGCCGCGCAGCCGCCCCGTGGAGGCCTGCACCAGGCCGTGCCCGTCGGCGTCGAGGGCGGCGATCCAGGGGCGGTCCGCGTCCTCCTCGCGGACCTCGTAGAAGAAGTCGGCGGGGTAGGTGCTGCCCAGCGGGTACGTGCGGTCCGCGTCCTGCCAGTGCGGTACGGGGATGCGGCGCAGCGAGCGTTCGTACCCGAAGTGCCAGGCCTCGTCGGCGGGGGCGAGGACGCGGGTGCCGGCGTCCTCGGGGACGGCGGTGTTGGACCACCAGTAGACCGGGGCGGGCCGCTCGTGCGGGTTGCGGACGCGGACGCCGGCGTACAGGAAGTCCGAGTCCGCGGGCAGCCAGAGGTCCACCTGGAAGGGCAGGTCGCGCAGCCGCTCCCACTCCCACAGCCGCACCATCACGCCCCCGTCGGGCGCCGGCACGAGCGCCGCGTGCAGCGGGGCGCAGGACAGGGCGGTGTGCCCGGTGGCGCCGATGTTCCACTCGATGCCGCCGGAGAACCAGGCCCCGTTGAGCGCGAAGTCCGCGGGCTGGAACACCGGGTTGCGGTAGAGGAGTTCGCGCCCGCTGGGCAGGTGCACGAGGGAGTGGACGCGGCCGCCGAGCCCCGGCAGCACGGTCGCGCGCAGCCGGCCGTTCTCGATGACGACCGCCTCGAACTCCCGCTCGGTGCGCCGCCGTCCGTATCCGTCGCGGATCCGGACCGGCAGCAGGGAGCGCAGCGGTTCGTAGCCGATCTGGCGGGCCATGTCGCGCGGCAGTCCCCCGCGCGAGCGCTCGTCCAGCTCGTGCACCCCGTCGGGGGCGCGCAGGGCTGGCAGCGGGTTGTCAGGGCCCAAGGGGGCGGCGGGAAGGGCGAGCCGGGCACGTCGGACGGTGGTGGCCATGGGGAAATGGAACACGCCGGCGGCCCGGGTGCACAGGGGTTCCGCACATCACCACCGGTCAGGATTACGCAAAGGCGCCTCCCTTCACGCGCCGGGGGCCGTCCGGGCCCAGCGCTCGTGGTCCCTCCAGGCGCCGTCGACGTACAGGAACTCCGGAGAGAGGCCCTCCAGGCGGAAGCCGCGGCCCCGGACCAGGGCGATCGAGGCGGCGTTGGCCGGCTGGATGTTCGCCTCCAGGCGGTGCAGGCCGAGCCCCGCCCCCGGCTCGGCGAAGGCGTGCGCCAGGAGCAGGTCGAAGCCCTCACCGAACAGGCCGCGCCCCGCCGCGTGCGCGAAGACCCCGTAGCCCAGCGCCCCGCACTGGAAGGCGCCGCGGACGATGTTGTTGACGTTGACGAAGCCGGCGATGGCCCCCGTGGCGAGCTCGCAGACGAGGAAGCCGGCCCGCCCTTCCTCCTCCGTCAGCCGGGCCGCGTACGGCTCGTACTCCTCCACGGTGGTGGGCGGGAACAGCCACGGCCGGTGCAGCGCGCGGCTCTCGCGTGCGCGGGCGGTGAACTCCGGTCCGTCCGCGGACCGGAAGGGGCGCAGGCCGACCCGTCGGCCCGCTCTGACGTACCGCGGCGGGGTGGAATATGGCATCGCCCCAGCTTAGGCACTGTGGCAACATCCCGGTGTGATCATCACCCCGAGTACCCCCGGGCTGCTGCGCGCGGCCGCCCGCAACAACGCGGAGTGGTGCGCCGCCGTCTCCCGCAGCGGCCGCTTCCGCGGCGCCCTCTGGTGCAGCCCGCGGCGGACCCCGCCGCTGTATCCCGACGCCGTCACCCTGGCGCCGCAGGCCTCGGCCGCCGAGGTGCTCGCCGGGGTCGACACCTCCTCCCCCGGCTGCTCGGTGAAGGACAGCTTCGCCGCGCTCGAACTGGCCCCGGCCGGCTTCGAGGTCCTGTTCGAGGCGCAGTGGATCCACCGCCCGGCGGACGCCGCCGCCCCCGCCGGGTCCGAGGACGGCCGCCTGGAGTGGGGTGAGGCCGAGAGCCCCGCGGAGCTGGCGGCCTGGGAGGCGGCCTGGGACGGCGAGGAGAGCACCGGCCTGTTCCACCCGGGACTGCTGCGGGAGGGCGTCGTCTTCCTGGCGGGCCGTGACGCGGGCCGGATCACGGCCGGGGCGGTCGTGAGCACCGGCGGCGGCGCGGTGGGCGTGTCGAACGTGTTCGCCCACGACGACGCGGACGCCGGCGCCGCCTGGTCGGCGGCCCTCGGAGCGGCCGCCGCGTACTGGCCGGACCTCCCGGTCGTGGGATACGAGCACGGGCCGGGCCTCGATACGGCCGTACGGGCGGGGTTCACCCCGATCGGCCCGCTGCGGGTCTGGCTGCACACCGCATAGCTCAGGGGCCGACGTATTCGTACACGCCCCCGTGGGGGTGTCGCAGCACCGCGCGCCGGCCGTTGGGGGTGGGCTGCGCCGGCATCACCACGGTGGCACCGGCCGCAGTCGCTTCCTCGACGGCAGCAGCCAGATCCCCGACCGCCAGAGTGGCACTCACCCCGGCGACCCTCTGCACTGCCTCGTCCGGACCGCAGAACAGGAGGAAGGGCCCGACACTCGCCAGATGCACACCGGCGAACGCGAAGCGGTCGGCCGTCCGGCCCGTCAGCCGCTCGTAGAAGGCGACGGCCGCGTCCAGGTCGTCAACGCGCTGTCGAGCGATCACCGAGTCGATCTTCATGGGCATGCGGAGCACCTCGTCAGGGTCGGGTCGGGTCGGGTCGGGTCGGGTCGGGTCGGGTCGGGTCGGGTCGGGTCGGGTCGGGTCGGGTCCATGTTCGACGTCGTCAGGCTCATCGCCAACTCCGTTTCGGCCCCGGCGTGGCCGGCGGAGGACCGCGCCGGCCACGCCGGGTCCACGAACGGTCAGCCGTCGCCACGGCCCGCCCGGCCGCGCTCGCGAAGCGAGATGCGGTTGCCGTCCGGGTCCACCGCCTCGATGCGGACCCCGAAGGGGTAGTCCTCGGGCTCGGGTCCGTCGAAGGTCACACCGCGGTCGCGGAACACCTGGAAATCCGCCCGCAGGTCGTCCGACTCAAGGAAGACCGGACCGGGCGTGGTGCCCGGCTGGACCTCGCTCTGCTGCCCCGTAGCCGCGGCGCGCAGCCAGAGGATGATCTCGAGCGGGCTGCCGGGGACGCCCACGGTGAGGAAGCGTCCGTCAGGGCCCGGGTAATCGATGCGCTTCTCCAGGCCGAGCTGCTCCGTGTAGAAGCGCAGCGCGCGGTCCTGATCGGTGACATGGAGCGTTGCGTACATGACGTTGGTCAGCATCGTGTCGTCCTTCCGTCTGTCGGTCTGCGTTGCTGCAGAAAAGGGTCAGGGCCTGCGCATTCGGCGCCGGAGCGTCAACCGTCGGGTTACCTGCGCCCGTCCTGGCCCGTCATCACCCATGACGGAGCGGAACCGAGGAAGGTAACAACATGTCCGACAACGGCAGCGCGGCCGCGGTCGCCGAGGCCTTCGAGTCCCAGCGCGACCGACTGCGCGCAGTCGCCCACCGCATGCTCGGATCCCATGCCGACGCCGAGGACGTGGTCCAGGAGGCGTGGCTGCGGCTCTCCCGCCAGGATCCGGCGGCCATCGACAACCTCGCCGGCTGGCTGACCACGGTGGTCGGCCGGATCAGCCTCGACGTCCTGCGCGCGCGCCAGGCCCGTCCCGAGGCGTCCTATGACGATCGTCTGCAGGAGATCGTGGTGACGCTCGACGACAGTCCGGCGCCGGAGGAGGACGTGGTGCTCGCCGACTCGGTCGGGCTCGCGCTCCTCGTCGTACTGGAATCGCTCCGGCCGGGCGAGCGGCTGGCGTTCGTGCTGCACGACCTGTTCGCCGTGCCGTTCGACGAGATCGGCAGGATCCTCGGCAAGTCCACCGCGGCCGCCAAGATGCTGGCCAGCCGTGCCCGCAGGAAGGTGCAGGCGACCGAGCGGCCGACAAGCGTCGAACGGGGGAAGCGGGAAGTGGTCCGGGCCTTCCTGGCGGCGGCCCGTGACGGCGACTTCGAGGGGCTGCTGCGGGTGCTCGACCCCGAGGTGAGACTCACCGTCGACACGCCCGCCGGCAGGGTCGTCGTCCTCGGCGCCACCAAGGTCGCCGCCGGCGCGCGGACGGCCGCCGGCGCGGCCACGCGGGGGCGAGCGGCGCTCGTGGGCGGCCTGCCCGGCGTCGTTTCCTGGAGCGGGGACGGCTCCCCGCTCTCGGTCCTCGCGTTCACCGTCGTCGACGGCCGGATCTCCGACATCACGGCCGTGACCGACCCGGCCAAGCTGGCGCTGATGGACCTGCCGGACCCGGCGTGAGCCAACCGGTACGCAGCTCCAGGCGCGGGACGTCGCTCCGGTCGAGGCCGAACACCTGGACGTACAGCGACAGTTCCGCCTCCAGCGCCCGCACCATCGTCTCCGCCCGCCGGAAGCCGTGGCCCTCGCCCTCGAAGGTGACGTACGCGTGCGGAACCGCCGGCTCGCGGCCGCGCAGGGCGGCGAGCAGCCGTTCCGCCTGCGCGGGCGGACAGACGGGGTCGTCCAGGCCCTGGAGCAGCACGAAGGGGGCATCGATCCGGTCGGCGCGGGCCACCGGGGAGCGTTCGCGGCAGCGCAGCGCCAGGACGGCCGGCGGTCCGGCCAGCCCGTCGGTGTAGTGCGACTCCAGGTCGTGGGTCTCGGCGGCGAAGCCGCGCAGGTCGAGCACCGGGTAGATGACCGCGGCGCAGGCGTACAGGTCGGTGGCGGCCAGGGAGGCGGCCGCCGTCCAGCCGCCCGCGCTGCCGCCGCGGATCGCGAGCCGGGCCGGGTCGGCGGTGCCTTCGGCGGCCAGCGCCCGGGCCACGGCCGCGCAGTCCTCGACGTCCACCACGCCCCACTGCTCGCGCAGCCGCTCGCGGTAGGCGCGGCCGTAGCCGGTGGAGCCCCCGTAGTTCACCTCGACGATGCCGATGCCGCGGGAGGTGAAGTACGCGATGTGCAGGTCCAGTACGGGCGGCACGTGGTCGGTGGGGCCGCCGTGCGCCCGGACCACGTACGGGGGCAGTTCGTCGGCGGGCGCCCGCAGGGCGGGGTGGTGCGGCGGGTAGACGTGGGCGTGGATCTCGCGGCCGCCGGGCCCCGGGAAGGTGCGGCTCTGCGGCTCCGGGTAGTACGCCGGGTCCACCGGGTCGGCGGCGCGGGCGCCGACCACCCGGGCGCGGCCCGTCGCGGTGTCCAGCTCGACGACCTCGTAGGCGCTGCGCGGGCTGGCGGCGACCCCGTAGACGCGGGTGCCGCTGACGGCCAGGGCCGGCTGCCAGTCCGTCCAGGGCCCTGCCGCGTCCACCAGGTCGCCGGTGTCGGGGTCGAGGACGCCGAGCACCGAGGAGCCCTGCCCGTGCAGCACGGCCACCGGGCCGTCCGGCAGCGGGGCCAGCCAGCGCAGCCCCGGCTTCCACAGCGGGCCGCCGAACTCCTCCTCGCGCGGGCACAGGTTGACCGCCTCCCCGCCGGCCGGGTCGACCCGGTACGGGTTCCACCAGCCGCTGCGGTCGCTCACCGCGAGCAGGGTCCCGTCGGCCGCCCACGCCGCCTGGGCCACCGCCTCGTCCGGCCCGCCGAGCACGGTGCGGGGCTCGCCGAGCCCGCCGTCCGCGGTCACCTCGGCCACCTCCAGCTCGGTGCCGTCCCACGGCATCCGGGGGTGGTCCCACACCAACCAGGCCGCGCTGCGCCCGTCGGGGGAGGGTTTCGGCCCGGTGCGGAAGCGGTGCCGGTCGCCGGTCAGCTCCCGCACAGCGGCCCGGTCCGCGGCGGCGGAGCCGTCCAGCGGGACGGCGGCCGCCATCCGCCGCACGTCGGTGGGTGCGGGGCCGGTGAACTCCTCCAGTACGCACCAGACGTCGCCGTCGCGCAGCACCGGGTCGGCCCAGCGCAGGCCGCCGCCGACCGGGGAGAGCGGGGTGAGCGGGCGGGGCGGGGGGCTGCCGGGCGCGTCGGGTTCGTACGCGTACAGCCGCTGGTCGGCGTGGTGGACGAAGACCACCACCGGGCCCCGGCCGGGCCGTTCGGCGCCCGCCCAGGGCAGGCCCCCGTACTCGGTGAGGCGGCTGCGCACGTTCCACGGGGCGGGCAGCACCGAGCGGGCGGCGCGGCCGTCGGCGGGCCGGCGCACCAGGGTGCGGCGGCCGCCTTCCCCGGGCCGGGGCTCGGTCCACCAGACCTCGGCGCCGACGGTGCCCAGGTACTCGGGCCGGCCGTCGTGGGCGGCGGCGATCTCCGCGCCGATCGGGGAGGGCCAGCTGCCGTAGGGGCCGCCGCCGGCGGCCGCCGCCGTCACCGGGCTCCCATCACAGGGCCCGCAGTGCGCGGTCGAGGACGCGGACCCCGAAGTGCAGGGCGTCGACCGGGACCCGCTCGTCCACGCCGTGGAAGAGGGCCCAGTAGTCGAAGCCCGGCGGCAGCTTGAGCGGGGAGAAGCCGTAGCCGGTGATGCCCAGCCGGGAGAACTGCTTGGCGTCGGTGCCGCCCGCCATGCAGAAGGGGACCACGTGGCCGTCGGGGTCGAAGTGTTCGACGGACTCGCGCAGGATCCCGTACGTCCGCCCGTCCAGGGGGGCCTGGAGGGCGACCTCCCGGTGTTCGAACTCCCAGTGCACGTCGGGGCCGGTGAGCGCGTCGAGGGTGGCGGTGAACTCGGCCTCGTCGCCGGGCACCGTCCGTCCGTCCACGTAGGCGGTGGCGTGGCCGGGGATGACGTTGAGCTTGTAACCGGCGCTGAGCATGGTCGGGTTGGAGCTGTTGCGGATCGTCGCCTCGACGAGGGCCGCGGCCGGGCCGAGCTTGCCGAGGAGTTCGTCGAGGTCGGTGCCCGGGGCGCGCGGGTCGACGGTGAGGCCCTGGAGGGCGGCGAGTTCGGTGATGCAGGCGGTGACGGTGTCGGTGAGGCGGACCGGCCACTCGTACGCGCCGATGCGGGCGACGGCGGCGGCGAGCCGGCTGACGGCGTTGGCCCGGTTGGGTTTGGAGCCGTGTCCGGCGGTGCCGTGCGCGGTCAGCTTGAGCCAGGCGGTGCCGCGTTCGCCGGTCGCGATGGGGTAGAGGGCCTGGCCGGGCCGGGGGTGCACGGTGAAGGCCCCGGACTCGCTCAGGCCCTCCGTACAGCCCTCGAAGAGGTGCGGGTGCTCGTCGGCGAGGAAGCCGGACCCGTCGACCGCGCTGTCCTCCTCGTCGGCGGTGTAGGCGATGACGATGTCCCGGCGCGGCCTCACGCCGGAGCGCGCCCAGGCGCGTACGACGGCCAGCACCATCGCGTCCGTGTTCTTCATGTCGACGGCGCCGCGGCCCCAGACCACGCCGTCCCGGACCTCTCCGGAGAAGGGGTGCACGCTCCAGTCGGCGGCCTCGGCGGGGACGACGTCCAGGTGGCCGTGGACGAGGAGGGCGGGCGCGGAGGGGTCGGCGCCCTCGATCCGGGCCACCACGTTGGTGCGGCCCGGGGTGCGCTCCAGCAGGACGGGCTCCAGCCCGGCTCCCGCGAGGCGCTCGGCAACGTACTCGGCGGCGGGCCGCTCACGGCAGTCGCCGCCGCCGCGGTTGCTGGTGTCGATCCTGATCAGGCCGGAGGTGAACTCCACGACCTCGTCGAAGGCCGGCGCGTCGAGGGCCTCGGGACCGGGGCCGCCGGTGCGCGGTGCCGCTGCTTCGTGGGCGGCCCCGCGGGGGGCGCCTTCCACCCGGTGCATGTCAGCCATACTGCTCCTCCACGGCCGCCGAGACGACCGTCGTGACCGCTTTGAAGGTCCGGATCCCCTCGTACATGGTCCCGCTGGTGTACGCGATCCTGCGCTCCCCCGAGCGCTCGACGCCCGGGACGACCGTCGCGGCCATCGCGAGGTGTTCGGCGTCGAACTCGACGTCCACCGTGAAGGGGCCGCCGCGCACCGGCTCGTGCCGCACCGCGAGCTTGACCGCCTCGGCGGCGGCGGCGCGGATGTCGGCGGCGGTACGGGCGGGGGTGCGGCAGACGGCCGCGTAGCGCGAGACGTGGTCCTTGACCGCGACGGTACGGGCGTCGGGTGCGTACCCGGCGGCGTCGGCGCAG
The DNA here is from genome assembly GCF_055575555.1 of Streptomyces sp. NPDC034085. Taxonomy (NCBI): domain Bacteria; kingdom Bacillati; phylum Actinomycetota; class Actinomycetes; order Kitasatosporales; family Streptomycetaceae; genus Streptomyces; species Streptomyces sp. NPDC034085. The sequence continues at coordinate 143,186 of NZ_JBVISL010000008.1, forward strand.
GTCAGGTCGTCTCCGGTGACCAGGATGACGGGGACGCCGTACTCGGCGGCGACGTGGGCGTTGAGGACTCCCTCGCTGGCGCGCAGGCCGTTCAGCCAGACGCCGGTGATGGAGTTGGCGAGGTAGGTGTGGGCGAGGACCCCTTCGGCGCCGGCGCCCGTGTGGTAGCCGACGAAGGCGACGCCGTCGACGTCGCCGTGCTGGACGCCCTCGACCATGGAGAGGGACTTGTGGCGCCCGGTGATCATCTCGGCGCGGGCGTCGAGCTCCTCCAGGAGCAGGTTGCGCATGGTCCAGTGGGCCTCGTTGATGAGGACCTGATCGGCGCCACCGTCGTGGAAGCCGAGTACGGCGGCGTTCACGTCGGAGGTGAACAGGGACCGACAGCGCTCCCATTGGGGGGTTCCGGGCAGCACGTCTGCGGGCCAGGTGACGCCCGTGGCGCCTTCCATGTCGGCGGAGACGAGGATCTTCATCGGGCCCCCGGTGGGTCGGGTCGCGGAGCCCCACCCTAGCCCCCCGGTGCGCCCGCGGGCCGGGGCCACGCCCGGGCGGGCCGGGCGGCCGGGCGCGGGCGGCTCACGGCGGCCGCGCGCGGGCGGCTCACGGCGGCCGCGCGCGGGCGGCTCACGGCGGCCGGGAATCCACCCGAACCGGTGAGCCGCCCCCGGGCGTTGCCGCGCCGGCGCTCAACGGCCCCCGTCAGGCCGCGACTTCCCGGGCCAGGTTGTCGAGCACGGTGTCGTAGATGCGGCCGAGGCCCTTGGGGGCGAAGGTGCGCTCGAAGAAGCCGCCGATGCCGCCCGCGCCGTTCCACACGGTGCTGACGACGGCCCGGGAGCGGCCTTCGCCGGCCGGGGTGACGGTCCAGGTGGTGACCATGGAGGAGTTGCGGTCCTTCTCCACGAGCTGGCCGTCCGTGGGCTCGGTGACCTCCAGCAGGCAGTCCCGTACGCGCTTGCTGGTGGCCTGGAGCTTCCAGTGGACCAGGGTGCCCTCGCCGTCGCCGCCCTCGCGCACCTCGTACTCGCTGAAGTGCTCGGGGAGCAGCTTGCTCCGGGTGCCGGTGTAGTCCGCCAGCGCGTCGAACACGGTGTCCGCGTCGGCCTCGATGATGCGCTCCGTGGTGGCCTCGACCTGCGCCATACCTGTTCCTCCAGCAGTTGGGATCGTGCGTCGCGGCAAGCCAACCACCTCCGGGGCGGCCGCCCAAATCCGGGGCCGGCCGCCGTACGGGCCCCGGCCGGGAAGGGCGTCGCGTGGAGGCGCCGACGGCTCCGGCGGCGGTGCCCGGCCGGGGGCCGCCGTCCGGGCGACGGCGCGGTCCGGGGGTCGCCGTGACACCCCGGGTACTCCATCTGCGGCCCGGGGCGCGCGCCGGGTGCACCGGCCCGCCCGCCCGGTGTCAGCCGCGGCCGGCCGGGCGGTACGCACGGACGTGCGCGGGCGGAGCTCGGGCGCCCGCCGGTGACCGGCGCCGCACCGCCGGCCAAGTCCAGTCGCCCGCGCCCCGGTTCGGCCCGGGACGCGCGCCGCCGCCGCCCGGCGCGGTCCCCCGCCGCACCGGTGCGGCGGCCCGGGCGGGGGCCGCCGGACCGGATCGGCCGACGCCGGTGCGGGGCCGTTCCGCGGGCTCCCGTGACCCGGACGCCGCCCGAGGGGTCATCACATCGGGCCAATGGGCAGCCCAATCCCGCTTTCCCGTCCCGGTTTCCGGGACGATTCCGCCCAGAACCCTCGGCTGGGAGGCCCCATGCTCCACCCCTCGAAGCTGCGCCCCGCGAAGAAGCGCGCCGCCGTCCTGCTGGCGATGTCCACCATCGCCGCCGCCCTCGCGACCCCCGTCACCGCCGCGCCGGCCGGTCCCGCCGGGGCGCCCGCCCCGGCCGCCGCCGCCGCGCTGACCTGGACCGGCTGCGCGACCCCCCGCTACCCCACCCTGCAGTGCGCCTCCCTCAAGGTCCCGCTGGACCACGAGAAGCCCGCCGGGCGGCAGATCTCCCTGGCCCTGACCCGCGTCCCGCACACCGCCGCCACCTCCCAGGGGCCGCTGCTGGTCAACCCCGGCGGCCCGGGCGGCAGCGGCCGCGCGCTGGCGGGGTTCATCGCCTCCGCCCTGCCCAAGGACGTGGCCGCCCAGTACGACGTGATCGGCTTCGACCCCCGGGGCGTGGGCAAGAGCGAGCCCGCCCTGGACTGCGGGGCCGGCCACTTCAAGCCGGTGCGGCCGGACTCCGTACCGCGGGACGCGGCGACGGAGCGGGCCAACCTGGTGCGGGTGCGCAACTTCGCCGTGTCCTGCCGGGACAAGCACGCGGACGTGCTCCCCTACGTCGGCACCGTCTCGGCGGCCCGCGACCTGGAGGTGCTGCGCACCGCCCTGGGCGCGGAGCGGCTCAGCTACTTCGGCTACTCCTACGGCACCTACCTGGGCGCGGTGTACGCCAAGCTCCACCCGGAGCGGGTGCACCGGCTGGTGCTGGACTCGGTGGTCGACCCGGGCGGCGTCTGGTACGTGGACAACCTCGCGCAGGACCAGGCCTTCGACGCCCGCCACAAGGCGTTCCTGGCGTGGGTGGCCGCGTACGACGCCACCTACCACCTGGGCACCGACCCGGCACGGGTCGAGGCGCGCTGGTACGAGATGCGGAGCGCGCTGCGCAAGACCCCGGCGGGCGGGAAGGTGGGTCCGTCCGAGCTGGAGGACACCTACATGCCGGGCGCCTACTACAACGGCTACTGGCCGGCCCTGGCGGAGGCCTTCGCGGCGTACGCGGGGAAGAAGGACGGCAAGCCCCTGGTGGCGGCGTACGAGCGGCTGGGCGCGGTGGATCCCGCGGCGAGCAACAGCTACAGCGTGTACACGGCGGTGCAGTGCCGGGACTCGGCGTGGCCGCGGGACTGGACCCGCTGGCGGGCGGACATGTGGCGCACGCACGCCAAGGCGCCCTTCATGACCTGGAACAACGCCTGGTACAACGCCCCGTGCGCGTTCTGGCCCGCGCTGCCGCTCCAGGCTCCGGACGTGGCGAACACCAAGCTGCCCAAGGCGCTGCTGTTCCAGGCGACGGAGGACGCCGCGACCCCGTTCGAGGGCGCGGTGAGCATGCGGGACAAGCTGGCGGGCTCGGCCCTGGTGGTGGAGGAGGGCGGCGGCAACCACGGCATCGCCCTGAGCGGGAACAAGTGCCTGGACGAGAAGCTCTCGGCGTACCTGAGGACGGGCCAGGCGGCGGACGCGAGCTGCCCGGCACCGGCGGCGCCGAAGCCGACCACGGCGACCCGCGCGGTGCCGCCCTCGGCGGGCGGCGCCGCCCTGCACGGCCTGCTGGGCTTCCGGGGCTGACGCCGGTCGGGCAAGATCGTTGCCCATGAGCGCAGCCGAGCACAGCAGCAGCCACCTCACCCGCATCGCCGCGCCCGAGGGCGTCAGCCCGGGCGGCGGGTACAGCCACGTCGTCTGGGGCACCGGGCGGTTCGTGGCCGTCTCCGGGCAGTGCGCCTTGGACGAGAAGGGCGAGGTGGTCGGCGAGGGGGACCCCGCCGCCCAGGCCCGGCAGGTGTTCGAGAACCTGCGCCGGTGCCTGGCGGCGGCCGGGGCGGGCTTCGAGGACGTGGTGAAGCTGACCTACTACGTCACGGACGTGGCGCACCTGCCGGCCGTACGGGCGGCCCGGGACGAGGCCATCGCCGCGGACCGGCTGCCGGCCTCGACGGCGGTCCAGGTCGCGGCCCTGTTCCGGCCGGAGCTCCTGCTGGAGGTCGAGGCCTTCGCCATCGTCCCGTCCGCGACCTGACTACGCGTCGGGGTGGCGGGCCACCAGGCGGGACAGGGCGTCCGTCGCCGCCAGGGCGAGCCGGGGGTGGGCCTGGGCGCGGACCAGGACGTCGCGGGCCCGGGCGTCGGCGAGGCTGCCCAGGCCCTCGACGCAGGCCAGGGCCACCCGCCAGTACGGGTCGTGCGGGGCCAGCAGCCGGGACAAGGTCTTGATCAGGGCCGGGGCCGACTCCGGCGCCCGCAGCGCGGTGAGCAGCCGGACCGGGTGCAGGGCGTAGGCCGTGCGCAGGCCGTTCGTCGCCAGGGCCGCCGCCGCGCGGGCAGTGCGCGGGTCCCCGAGCACGCCGAGCGCCTGCGCGGCGGCCGCGCAGCGGGCCGGGTCGCGGTGGTTGAGCAGCAGGACCAGGGGCTCGAAGGCCCGCCGGTCCCCCGCCATCCCGAGCCGGTACGCGGCCAGTTCCCGGGCCCACAGGGGCAGGCCGGCCGTGGTCAGGGAGGCGGCCAGCGCGTCGGGCTCCGCCGCGAGCAGTTCCGCGTACGCGGCCGACCCGTCCGCTTCCGCCCGCAGGCGCTCCAGCACGTCGTTCACGCCGCCACCCTAGGGCTCCGCGGGCCCCGGCAGGCGGCGTTCCGCCCACCTCGTTGATCGATGATCGATGATCGGTACATTTGGGCGGTACAGGTCACATCTCCGCACTCTGGCGGTCGAGTTACTGCCGGGTTACTGTCACTCCACACGTACGGAGCCGGCCTGGTGACGCAGCCGCCCCGTACCAGTCGGTTCGTTCGCTCGTCCGCTCGTCCGTACGGCTGGACCCCGGGACAGGGTTCCGCCGTTCCCGCCCGCCGCGCCCCCGATCCCTCTCCGGGCGCGTCCGCGGGCGTGCTCCGCACGGCTCTTCCGTACGGCATCCGCGCGCGCTGTGCGCCGCGCGCTCCCTCAGTCGTCACCCTCTTCCACTGGAGTCCCGCGATGGACCTTCCGTCCACGTCCAGTCAGTCCTCCCTCCGCACCGTCGCCGTCGTCGGCCTGGGCACCATGGGCACCGGCATCGCCGAGGTCCTCGCCCGCGCCGGCCGCGAGGTCATCGGCATCGACGTCAGCGAGGCGGCCGCCCGCCGCGCCGCCGGGGCCCTCGCGGCCGCCACGGCCCGTTCCGTGGCCAAGGGCAAGCTCTCCGAGCAGGAGCGCGAGGCCGCCCTCGCCCGCTTCCGCACCTTCACCGACCTCGCCGCCGCCGCCGACGCCGACCTCGTCATCGAGGTGGTCCCGGAGGACTACGACCTCAAGCACCGGGTCTTCAGCGAGCTCGACGCGGTCGTGCGCCCCGACACCGTCCTGGCCACCGGCACCAACGCCCTCTCCGTGACCCGGCTCGCCGCCGAGTCCCTGCGCCCCGAGCGCGTCCTCGGCCTGCACTTCTTCAACCCGGCCCCGGCCATGAAGCTCGTGGAGATCGTCTCCAGCGTGCTGACCGCGCCGACCGCCGTCGAGGCGGTCACCGGGCTGGCGCGGGAACTCGGCAAGCAGCCCGTCGCGGTCGGCGACCGGCCGGGGTTCGTCGCCGACGGCCTGCTCTTCGGCTACCTGAACCAGGCCGCCGCGATGTACGAGGCCAAGTACGCCTCCCGCGAGGACATCGACGCCGCGATGAAGCTCGGCTGCGGGCTGCCGATGGGCCCGCTCGCGCTGCTCGACCTGGTCGGCGTGGACACCGCGCGCACCGTGCTGGAGGCCATGTACGCCTCCTCCGGCGACCGGCTGCACGCCCCGGCCCCGATCCTGGGCCAGCTCGTCGAGGCGGGCCTGACCGGGCAGAAGGCCGGCCGCGGCTTCTACACGTACGAGGCCCCGGGCAGCCCGGTGGTGGTCCGCGACCTGCAGACCCCGCTGGACGGCTCCCTGCTCGGCGCCGGCCGCCCGGTCTCCTCGGTCGGCGTGGCCGGCTCCGGGACCATGGCGAGCGGTATCGCCCAGGTCTTCGCGCAGGCCGGCTACGACGTGGTCCTGGCCGCGCGCAGCGAGGAGAAGGCCGTGGCCGCGAAGGCCGCGATCGGGAAGTCCCTGGACCGTGCGGTGTCCAGGGGCCGCCTGACCGAGGAGGCCGCCGCGCAGACCCTGGGGCGCATCACCCCGGCCGGGTCGCTGGACGCCTTCGCCGACGTGGACCTGGCGGTCGAGGCGGTCGCCGAGGACCTGGCGGTCAAGCAGCAGCTCTTCGCGGGCCTCGACAAGGTCTGCAAGCCGGGCGCGGTGCTGGCCACCACCACCTCCTCGCTGCCGGTGATCGCCGTCGCGCGGGCCACCTCGCGTCCGCAGGACGTGATCGGCATGCACTTCTTCAACCCGGCGCCGGCCATGAAGCTGGTCGAGGTGGTCCGGACCGTCCTGACGGCCGACGACGTGCACGCCACGGTCCGCGAGGTCTGCACCAAGGTGCGCAAGCACCCGGTGGACTGCGGGGACCGGGCCGGCTTCATCGTGAACGCGCTGCTGTTCCCGTACCTGAACAACGCGATCAAGATGGTCGAGCAGCACTACGCGGGGATCGACGACATCGACGCCGCGATGAAGCTGGGCGGCGGCTACCCGATGGGGCCCTTCGAGCTCCTCGACGTGGTCGGCCTGGACGTGTCGCTGGCCATCGAGAAGGTCCTCCACCAGGAGTTCCGTGACCCGGGCCTCGCGCCGTCCCCGCTGCTGGAGCACCTGGTGGCGGCGGGCTGCCTGGGCCGGAAGACCGGCCGCGGATTCCGTGAGTACGCCCGCCGGTAAGCCGACGGGCCCTGAGCAGGATGCGTGGGGAGGGCTGCTCGGGTCCGCCGGACCCTCACGGCGGACACACCCTCCCGAGCCCAGTGCGGGCCCTCCCCCGCATCCACCCCCCTCCCACCCCCCTCCGGCGCGCGCGCCTGCGCGAATGAAGTACTTTCGCTCTATGTCCCAGCCCGCCAAGACCTCGCCCCGCGCCGCCTCGGCCGCCGACTCCCCGGAGAGCGCGGCCGGCACCCGGGCGGCCGCCCAGCGGCTCAAGATGCGCCGTGAGCTGGCGGCTGCGGCCATGGAGCTGTTCGCGACCAAGGGGTACGAGGCCACGACGGTCGACGAGATCGCCGCGACCGCGGGGGTGGCGCGCCGGACCTTCTTCCGGCACTTCCGCTCCAAGGAAGAGGCGATCTTCCCGGACCACGACGACACCCTGACCCGCGCCGAGGCCGTCCTGGACGTGGCGCCGGCGCACGAGCACCCGCTCGACACGGTGTGCCGGGGGATCAAGGAAGTCATGAAGATGTACGCCGCCTCGCCGGCGGTGTCGGTGGAGCGCTACCGGCTGACCCGCGAGGTGCCCGCGCTGCGGGAGCGGGAGATCGCCTCGGTGGCCCGCTACGAGCGGCTCTTCACCCGCTACCTGCTGGCCCACTTCGACGAGACCGAGCACCACGACGGCAACGACGACCCGCTGCTGGCCGAGGTGGCCGCCTCCGCGGTGGTGACCGCGCACAACCACGTGCTGCGGCGCTGGCTGCGGGCCGGGGGCCAGGGGGACGTGGAGGCGCAGCTGGACCACGCCTTCTCCATCGTCCGCAAGACCTTCGGCTCCGGGATCGGGGCGGGGCGCACGCTGGGCTCCGCCGCGGCGGCCCCGAAGGCGGAGGTGCGGACGGAGGGCGAGGTGCTCGTCGCGGTGGCCCGTACCGACGCTCCGCTCGACGAGGTCATGCGCACCATCGAAGAGGCACTCAGAAACAAGCAGTAGTCACGCTCGTCACAGCGGCCGCTCCCGTTCCGGGGGCGGCCGCTGTCGTTTGTCCGAGTTGCCCTTACTCGCCGGTAACTCTGATCGATCATCGCTCATCTGCGCAGGTCAATCCGCAAGTGAGAGAAATTTTTGGCACCCAGTGCCTTGCCGAGTGACACGGGGTGCCATACGTTGAATCCCGTCCGGATGTCCCCGCGGCCCACGCCCACTCGGCACGGAACGCGCCCCGGATGCCTGCGTCACCAGGCCCCGCTCGCCCCACCACGGGCGCGCCAGCTCCACAGCTCCGCCGAACCGACGGCACCCGCAGTACCCACCCCATGTAACCGCGCACCCGCGCATCCCTCAGCGCACCCCTCATCAGCGCTTGCCGGAGGCAATACCGTGAAGGACATCCTGGACGCGATTCAGTCGCAGTCCGCCACCGCCGCAGACTTCGCCGCCCTGCCACTCCCCGACTCGTACCGCGCGGTCACCGTGCACAAGGACGAGACGGAGATGTTCTCGGGGCTCACCACCCGCGAGAAGGACCCGCGCAAGTCCCTGCACCTGGACCAGGTCCCGGTGCCGGAGCTCGGCCCGGGCGAGGCCCTGGTGGCCGTCATGGCCTCCTCCGTCAACTACAACTCGGTGTGGACCTCGATCTTCGAGCCCGTCTCCACCTTCAGCTTCCTGGAGCGCTACGGGCGCCTGTCGGAGCTCACCAAGCGCCACGACCTCCCGTACCACATCATCGGCTCCGACCTCGCGGGCGTCGTGCTGCGCACCGGCCCCGGCGTCAACTCCTGGAAGCCGGGCGACGAGGTCGTCGCGCACTGCCTGTCGGTCGAGCTGGAGTCCTCCGACGGCCACAACGACACGATGCTCGACCCCGAGCAGCGCATCTGGGGCTTCGAGACCAACTTCGGCGGCCTCGCCGAGATCGCCCTGGTCAAGTCCAACCAGCTCATGCCGAAGCCGGACCACCTCAGCTGGGAGGAGGCCGCCTCCCCCGGCCTGGTCAACTCCACCGCCTACCGCCAGCTGGTCTCGCGCAACGGCGCCGGCATGAAGCAGGGCGACAACGTCCTGATCTGGGGCGCCAGCGGCGGCCTCGGCTCGTACGCCACCCAGTTCGCCCTGGCCGGCGGCGCCAACCCGATCTGTGTCGTCTCCTCCCCGGAGAAGGCGGAGATCTGCCGCAAGATGGGCGCCGACGCCGTCATCGACCGCAACGCCGAGGGCTACAAGTTCTGGAAGGACGAGCGCACCCAGGACCCGAAGGAGTGGAAGCGCTTCGGCTCGAAGATCCGCGAGCTGACCGGCGGCGAGGACATCGACATCGTCTTCGAGCACCCGGGCCGCGAGACCTTCGGCGCGAGCGTCTACGTCACCCGCAAGGGCGGCACGATCACCACCTGCGCCTCGACCTCGGGCTACATGCACGAGTACGACAACCGCTACCTGTGGATGTCGCTCAAGAGGATCATCGGCTCGCACTTCGCGAACTACCGCGAGGCGTGGGAGGCCAACCGCCTCATCGCGAAGGGCAAGATCCACCCCACCCTCTCGAAGGTCTACTCCCTCGAGGAGACCGGCCAGGCCGCGTACGACGTCCACCGCAACCTCCACCAGGGCAAGGTCGGCGTCCTCGCGCTCGCCCCCGAGGAGGGCCTGGGTGTGCGCGACCACGAGCTGCGCGCCAAGCACCTCGACGCGATCAACCGTTTCCGCAACGTCTGAGTCCGCTCAAAGGCCATAAGGATCGCCTGAGATGACAGAGCGCCAGAAGGACCGTCCGTGGCTCATGCGGACGTACGCCGGCCACTCCACGGCCGAGGCGTCCAACGAGCTGTACCGCCGCAACCTCGCCAAGGGCCAGACCGGCCTGTCGGTGGCGTTCGACCTCCCGACGCAGACCGGCTACGACCCCGACCACGTCCTCGCCCGCGGCGAGGTGGGCCGGGTCGGGGTCCCGGTCTCCCATCTGGGCGACATGCGGCGGCTGTTCCAGGACATACCCCTGGAGCAGATGAACACCTCGATGACGATCAACGCCACGGCCATGTGGCTGCTGGCGCTCTACCAGGTGGCCGCCGAGGAGCAGGGCGCGGACATCGCCAAGCTCCAGGGCACCACCCAGAACGACATCGTCAAGGAGTACCTCTCGCGCGGGACGCACGTCTTCCCGCCCGGGCCCTCGCTCCGCCTGACGACGGACATGATCGCGTACACGGTCAACCACATCCCGAAGTGGAACCCGATCAACATCTGCAGCTACCACCTGCAGGAGGCGGGCGCCACTCCGGTCCAGGAGATCTCGTACGCGATGTCCACCGCGATCGCCGTCCTGGACTCGGTGCGCGACTCGGGCCAGGTGCCCGAGGAGCGCTTCGGCGAGGTGGTCGCCCGGATCTCCTTCTTCGTGAACGCGGGCGTCCGCTTCATCGAGGAGATGTGCAAGATGCGCGCCTTCGGCCGCATCTGGGAGAAGGTCACCAAGGAGCGCTACGGCATCGAGGACGCCAAGCAGCGCCGCTTCCGCTACGGCGTCCAGGTGAACTCGCTCGGCCTGACCGAGGCCCAGCCCGAGAACAACGTCCAGCGGATCGTGCTGGAGATGCTGGCGGTCACCCTCTCCAAGGACGCCCGGGCCCGCGCCGTGCAGCTGCCCGCCTGGAACGAGGCGCTGGGCCTGCCCCGGCCCTGGGACCAGCAGTGGTCGCTGCGCATCCAGCAGGTCCTGGCCCACGAGAGCGACCTGCTGGAGTACGAGGACATCTTCGCCGGGTCCCACGTCATCGAGGCCAAAGTCGACTCCCTGGTCGCCGACTGCCTGGCCGAGATCGACCGGATCCAGGAGATGGGCGGTGCGATGGCCGCCGTCGAGTCCGGGTACCTGAAGTCCCAGCTGGTCTCCTCGCACGCCGAGCGGCGCGCCCGGATCGAGGCCGGCGAGGACAAGATCGTCGGAGTGAACTGCTTCCAGCAGACCGAGGAGAACCCGCTCACCGCCGACCTCGACGGCGCCATCATGACCGTCGACCCCGCGGTGGAGGCGTTCACGGTCGAGCGCATCGTCCGCTGGCGGGCCGAGCGGCAGGAGTCCTCGGACCGGCAGGGGGGCGGCGACCCGTTCGTCTTCCCGACCGCCCGGCAGGCGCTGGACCGGCTGAAGGAGGCCGCCGCCGGCACCGAGAACCTGATGGAGGCCACCCTGGAGTGCGCCCGCGCGGGTGTCACCACCGGCGAGTGGGCGAGCGCCCTGCGCGAGGTGTTCGGCGAGTTCCGCGCCCCGACCGGGGTCTCCTCGGCCCCGGTCGCGGTCACCGCCGAGGAGGGCACGCCGCTGGCCCTGGTCCGCGAGAAGGTCGCGCGGACGGCGGACGAGCTGGGCTCCGGCCGGCTGCGCCTGCTGGTCGGCAAGCCCGGCCTGGACGGGCACTCCAACGGCGCCGAGCAGATCGCCGTGCGGGCCCGCGACGCCGGCTTCGAGGTGGTCTACCAGGGCATCCGGCTGACGCCCGAGGAGATTTCCTCGGCGGCCCTGGCCGAGGACGTGCACTGCGTGGGACTGTCCATCCTGTCCGGTTCGCACTGCGCCCTCGTCCCGGACGTCCTGGAACGCCTACGCACGGCGGGGGCGGGCGACATCCCCGTCATCGTCGGAGGCATCATTCCGAACGCCGACGCCGTCACGCTGAAGGCCGCCGGGGTGGCCGCCGTGTTCACCCCCAAGGACTTCGGCATCACGGAGATCATCGGCCGTATCGTCGACGAGATCCGCAAGGCCAACAAGCTCCACCCTCTCACCATCGCTGAAAGCACGGAGGTCCCCGCATGACCACGCCCTCTTCCCCGGTCAACCGGCTCCGGCCGCGCCGCTCCTGCCTCGCGGTGCCGGGCTCGAACCCGCGGTTCCTGGAGAAGGCCCAGGGCCTGCCGGCCGACCAGGTCTTCCTGGACCTGGAGGACGCCTGCGCCCCGCTCGCCAAGGAGGGCGCCCGCCACACCATCGTGGACGCGCTGAACAACGGCGACTGGACCGGCAAGACCCGCGTGGTCCGCGTCAACGACTGGACCACCCACTGGACCTACCGCGACGTCATCACCGTCGTCGAGGGCGCCGGCCAGAACCTCGACTGCATCATGCTCCCGAAGGTCCAGGACGCGCAGCAGGTCGTCGCGCTGGACCTGCTGCTGACCCAGATCGAGAAGACCATGGGCTTCGAGGTCGGAAAGATCGGCATCGAGGCGCAGATCGAGAACGCCAAGGGCCTGGTCAACGTCGACGAGATCGCCGCCGCCTCGCCGCGCCTGGAGACCATCATCTTCGGCCCGGCCGACTTCATGGCCTCGATCAACATGAAGTCCCTGGTCGTGGGCATGCAGCCGCCCGGCTACCCGGCGGACGCGTACCACTACATCCTGATGCGGATCCTGATGGCGGCCCGCACGCACAACCTCCAGGCGATCGACGGCCCCTTCCTCCAGATCCGCGACGTGGACGCCTACCGCGAGGTCGCCGGCCGCGCCGCGGCCCTCGGCTTCGACGGCAAGTGGGTGCTGCACCCCGGCCAGGTCGACGCGGCCAACGAGGTCTTCTCCCCCTCCCAGGAGGACTACGACCACGCCGAGCTGATCCTCGACGCCTACGACTGGTGCACCTCCGAGGCCGGCGGCAAGAAGGGCTCGGCCATGCTCGGCGACGAGATGATCGACGAGGCCAGCCGCAAGATGGCCCTGGTCATCGCCGGCAAGGGCCGCGCCGCCGGCATGCAGCGCACCACCAAGTTCGAGATCCCGGAGGCGTAGGGCCATGCAGTTCGGACGCACGTACGAAGAGTTCGAGGTCGGGGCGGTCTACAAGCACTGGCCCGGGAAGACGGTCACCGAGTACGACGACCACCTCTTCTGTCTGCTGACCATGAACCACCACCCGCTCCACATGGACAGCAACTACGCCGAGAACACGACCGACTTCGGCAAGAACGTGGTCGTGGGCAACTACGTCTACTCGCTGCTGCTCGGCATGTCGGTGCCGGACGTCTCCGGCAAGGCCATCGCCAACCTGGAGATCGAGTCCCTGCGCCACGTGGCGCCGACCTTCCACGGCGACACGATCTACGGCGAGACCACGGTCCTCGACAAGACCCCGTCGAAGTCCAAGGACGACCGCGGCATCGTCTACGTGGAGACCAAGGGCTACAAGCAGGACGGCACCCTCGTCTGCGTCTTCCGGCGCAAGGTGATGGTCCCGACCGAGACGTACATCAAGGCGCGCGGCGGCGAGCAGCCCGGCCGCCCGCAGCTGAAGGAACAGGGGAAGTAGCCATGGCACGACTCGCCCAGACCGCCGGGCTCACGGACGTCCAGCGGGAGATCCTCAAGACCGTCCGGGAGTTCGTCGACAAGGAGATCATCCCGGTCGCGACCGAGCTCGAACACCGTGACGAGTACCCGCAGCAGATCGTCGACGGCCTCAAGGAGCTCGGCCTCTTCGGCCTGATGATCCCCGAGGAGTACGGCGGCCTGGGTGAGTCGCTGCTCACCTACGCGCTGTGCGTCGAGGAGATAGCCCGCGGCTGGATGTCCGTCTCGGGCATCATCAACACGCACTTCATCGTGGCGTACATGCTCAAGCAGCACGGGACGCAGGAGCAGAAGGACCACTTCCTGCCCCGCATGGCGCTGGGCGAGGTGCGCGGCGCGTTCTCGATGTCCGAGCCGGGCCTGGGCTCCGATGTGTCGGCCATCACGTCGAAGGCGGTGAAGGACGGCGACGAGTACGTCCTGAACGGCCAGAAGATGTGGCTGACGAACGGCGGCTCCTCGACCCTGGTGGCCGTTCTGGTCCGCAGTGACGAAGGACACCCCGAGGGCACCGCGCCCCACAAGTCGATGACCACCTTCCTCGTCGAGAAGGAGCCGGGCTTCGGCGAGGTCCGTCCGGGCCTGACCATCCCGGGCAAGATCGACAAGATGGGCTACAAGGGTGTCGACACCACCGAGCTCATCATGGACGGACTGCGCATTCCGGCCAATCGGGTCCTCGGAGGCCAGACGGGCCGAGGGTTTTACCAAATGATGGACGGCGTCGAGGTGGGCCGCGTCAACGTGGCGGCGCGTGGTTGCGGCGTCGCGCAGCGTGCGTTCGAACTCGGTGTCTCGTATGCCCAGCAACGTCACACTTTCGGCAAGGCGATCGCCGAGCACCAGGCCATCCAGTTCAAGCTGGCCGAGATGGCTACCAAGGTCGAAGCCGCCCATGCCATGATGGTGAACGCAGCACGCAAAAAGGACTCCGGGGAACGAAACGACCTCGAAGCCGGGATGGCGAAGTACCTCGCCTCCGAATACTGCAAGGAGGTCGTCGAGGATGCCTTCCGCATCCACGGCGGCTACGGGTTCTCGAAGGAGTACGAGATCGAGCGCCTCTACCGGGAAGCGCCGATGCTTCTGATCGGTGAAGGTACGGCCGAGATCCAGAAAATGATCATCGGGCGACGCCTGCTCGAGGAGTACCGACTCCAGGGCTGAATGTCCCTTTTGCGGTGGATCATCCGATGATCCACCGCAAAAGAGTGACCAGCAGTGACTGGCCGACGGCCATCGACTCGGCTTCTGGCTTGCCCAGTTGTTGCGCGCAACCGATAGCATTCCAGTAAAGCCGCCGTCCCGTCCCCCCGTTTGCGGCGCGGCAATCACCCGCTACGAAGGTCATCCATGCCCCACAGCCAAACCTCTGCACACCGCGACAGCCTTTCCGGCGTACGCCTCGCGCGCGGAGCATCGCCGTGGCTTCTGCCGACCGTCGCCACCGCGGCGCTCAGCCTCACCCGGGCCCGCAAGTCCGGACGCTGGGCCGCGGCGGCCGTGCCCGTCACCGCTCTCGCGGCGGGCATGCTGTGGTTCTTCCGCGACCCCGAGCGCGAGATCGCCCAGGGCCGCGTCATCTCGCCGGCCGACGGCGTGGTGCAGAGCATCATGCCCTGGAAGGACGGGCGCACCCGCGTCGCGATCTTCATGAGCCCGCTGAACGTCCACGTCAACCGCGCGCCCCTCGCGGGCACGGTGACGTCCGTGGAGCACATCCCCGGCGGGTTCGTCCCGGCGTTCAACAAGGAGAGCGAGAACAACGAGCGCGTTGTCTGGCACTTCGACACCGAGCTCGGCGACATCGAGATGGTGCAGATCGCCGGCGCCGTCGCGCGCCGCATCGTCCCGTACCTGCCGGCCGGCACCAAGGTGGAGCAGGGCGAACGCATCGGTCTGATCCGCTTCGGCTCGCGCGTCGACATCTACCTCCCGGAGGGCGTCGAGGTCGCGGTCGCGGTCGGTCAGGCCACCACCGCGGGGGTGACCCGAATTGACCGTGACTGACCCCGAGACTCCTGCCACCGGCTGGGTGCCCGAGTCCGCCGAGGTGGAGTCCGCCGAGGACGACATGCCGCTCTCGCTGCGGCTGTCGATAGCGGACACCCTCACCCTCGGCAACGCGACCTGCGGATTCATGGCGGTGTACTTCACCACCACCGGGATCCTCATCCCGCACCTCACCGGCAGCGGCGAGTCGGGCATGGCCCGGCACAGCGCGGCGACCGCGGTGATACTGATGCTGCTCGCGGCGGTCTTCGACCTCTTCGACGGCATCGTCGCCCGCAAGCTGCGCAGCTCGCCGATGGGCGCGGAGCTGGACAACCTCTCCGACCTGATCAGCTTCGGGCTGGCGCCGGCGTACTTCGTGCTGGTCTACGGCATGGTCGCCGACGACGCGCACCAGAAGATGTCGGCGCTCGCGGCGATCGTGGTGCTGTTGGCGGTGGTGCTGCGGCTGGCGAGATTCAGCTGCGTGACCATGAAGGACGGCATGTTCCAGGGCATGCCGAGCCCCTTCGGCGCGCTGACGGTCGTCTCCGTCGTGCTGCTGGAGCTGCCGTTCGTCCCGACGCTGCTGGCGATCATCGGGGTGGCGTGGCTGATGGTGAGCCGGGTCGAGTACCCCAAGCCGAGGGGTGCCCTCGCGGCGGCGATGCTCAGCTGGATCGTCGGCGCGATGGGCCTGCTGGCGGCCTGGGCGTTCGACGCGCCGGGCGGCCAGCTGCTGCTCCAGACGGGCTGCGCGCTGCAGATCGCCCTGGCGGCGACCATCCCGCTGTTCGCGACGACCCGTCGCGCGAACACGTTCCGCCACAACCGGCGGGAGGCGCGGGCGGCGCAGCTGCCGTAACGCTGCCGCTCGGCCGTACTGCGCAAGGCCCCGGGTGCCATTGGCCCCCGGGGCCTTGCGGCTTTCCCCGCACCGCACGCCCGGCTGCGCCGGCCTCCGGCGTCCGGCCGGGGCGCGTGGCCCGGGCCGGTGGGGCGTGTGCGGGTGGCTGGCCGCTGCGCGGGGCTCGCCCCTCCCCGCCCTTCCACCGTTCCCAGGGGCTCCGCCCCTGCCCCCGAGACCGGGCGCTGCGCGCCCGGTGCGCTCAAACGCCGCGCAGGCTGGAATTGCCGCGCAACGGCAACATCCCAGCCCCGCCGGCGTTTGAGGCGCGGGGGGCTGGGGGCGGAGACCCCAGGAGGGGGCCGGGCGCAGCCCGGGGAACGGGCGAAGGGCGGGGAGGGGCGAGCCCCGCGCAGCGGGCCTGCGGGTGCGGCCGGGTCAGCCACCCCCGCAGCCCCCGGCAGGGCTAGGCTTGATGTCGGAAAACCGCCAGCCCCGGCTCGGCCTGGACGGGAAGCTGGAGCCATGCACACCGACACCGACCGCTGCGTCAGGGCCGTGCGGTCGAAGGACGCCCGGTTCGACGGGTGGTTCTTCACCGCGGTCCGTACGACCGGCATCTACTGCCGGCCCAGCTGCCCGGCCGTGCCGCCCAAGGTCGAGAACATGAGCTTCCTGCCCAGCGCCGCCGCCTGCCAGCAGGCCGGCTACCGGGCCTGCAAGCGGTGCCGGCCCGACACCTCCCCCGGCTCCCCCGAGTGGAACGCCCGCGCCGACGCCGTGGCA
The DNA here is from genome assembly GCF_055575555.1 of Streptomyces sp. NPDC034085. Classification (NCBI taxonomy): domain Bacteria; kingdom Bacillati; phylum Actinomycetota; class Actinomycetes; order Kitasatosporales; family Streptomycetaceae; genus Streptomyces; species Streptomyces sp. NPDC034085. Next base: position 159,702 of record NZ_JBVISL010000008.1, read on the forward strand.
CGGGCGATGCGGCTGATCCAGGACGGGGTCGTCGACCGGGAGGGGGTCCCGGGGCTGGCGCTGCGCCTCGGGTACTCGACCCGGCAGGTGGAGCGGCAGCTGGGCGCCGAGCTCGGCGCCGGGCCGCTCGCGCTGGCCCGGGCCCAGCGTGCCCAGACCGCCCGGCTGCTCATCGAGACCTCCGAGCTGCCGATGGGCGACGTCGCCTTCGCCGCCGGCTTCTCCTCCATCCGGACCTTCAACGAGACCGTCCGCGAGGTCTTCGCCCTCACCCCCGGCGAGATGCGGCTGCGCGCCGCGCGCGCCGGGCGGCGCGAGCCGCGGATCCCCGGCACGATCAGCCTGCGGCTGCCGTACCGGGCGCCGCTCGACCCGAGCAACCTCTTCGGGCACCTCGCCGCGACCGCGGTCCCCGGGGTCGAGGAGTGGCGTGACGGGGCCTACCGGCGGACGCTGAGGCTCCCGTACGGCTCCGGGGTGGTCGCCCTCACGCCCGGGCCCGGCCACATCGGCTGCCGGCTGGCGCTGACCGACCTGCGGGACCTGACCATCGCCATCAGCCGCTGCCGCTGGATGCTCGACCTCGACGCCGACCCCGAGGCCGTCGACGGCCAGCTGCGCTCCGATCCGCTGCTGGCCCCGCTCGTGGAGGGCGCTCCCGGGCGCCGGGTGCCGCGTACCGTCGACGCGGCGGAGTTCGCCGTACGGGCGGTGCTCGGGCAGCAGGTGTCCACCGCGGCCGCCCGGACGCACGCGGCCCGGCTGGTGGCCGCCCACGGGGAGCCCGTCGAGGACCCCCACGGCGGGCTGACCCACCTGTTCCCCTCCCCGCAGGCGCTGGCCGGCGTCGACCCGGGGACGCTGGCGATGCCGCGCAGCCGCCGCACCACCCTCACCACCCTCGTCACGGCGCTGGCCGACGGCTCGCTGCCGCTCGGCATCGACAGCGACTGGGAGGCGGCCCGCGCCGCGCTGTCCGCGCTGCCCGGGTTCGGGCCGTGGACCACCGAGGTCATCGCGATGCGGGCGCTGGGCGACCCGGACGCCTTCCTCCCGTCCGACCTGGGGGTCCGCAAGGCGGCGCAGAGGCTGGGGCTGCTGCCCCACACGCCCGCCGCCCTGACCGCCCGGGCGGGCGGCTGGCGGCCCTGGCGCGCGTACGCGGTCCAGTACCTGTGGGCCACCGAGGACCACCCGATCAACCACCTGCCCCAGCAAGGAGCACAGTCGTGACCAGCATGACCACCGTGACCGCCGTGACCGGCACGACCGGCAAGCAGCACACCGTCGTCGAGAGCCCCTACGGGCCGCTGACCCTGGTCGCCACCGACGGGGTGCTGAGCGGGCTGTACATGACGGGCCAGCGCCACCGGCCGGCGGAGGAGTCCTTCGGCGAGCGGGTGGCGGACACCGAGGAGCCCTTCCCGGAGGTGCGGCGGCAGCTGGCCGCGTACTTCGCCGGCGAGCTGACCCGGTTCACCGTCCCGGTCCGGCTGGCGGGCACCGCGTTCCAGCGCAGCGTCTGGGAGCAGCTCGTACGGATCCCGTACGGGCAGACGTGGTCGTACGGGCGGCTCGCCGCGGAGCTGGGCAAGCCGAACGCCTCGCGCGCGGTCGGCCTGGCCAACGGGAAGAACCCGGTCGGCATCATCGTGCCCTGCCACCGGGTGATCGGCGCCTCGGGCTCGATGACCGGCTACGGCGGCGGCATCGAGCGCAAGGTGCGGCTGCTGGAGTTCGAGGGCCGGGCGGCCGGCCGGCTCAGATGACGGCGAGCGGGACGAGCAGCGCGAAGCCGGCGCCGGCTTCGACGGCGTAGGCGTAGAGGGAGGGGTGCTGGACGGGAGCGGCGAGCAGCACCACGCTGTTCTGGGTGGCGGCCGCCTTGATCCAGTCGTCGTCGGCGCCGAGCCGGCCCTGGTACCAGCCCTCGCAGGCGCCGGGGCCGGTGACGGCGAGGACGTCGTCCTCGCGGCGGTAGAAGGCCTGCCAGCCCTCGGCGGGGGCGGACCAGCCCTCGAAGTCCTCGAAGGGGGACCAGCCGCCCTCGCGTATCGCGGTGTCGAACAGCCAGATCGGCATCCCCTCTTCGGAGACCTCGCCGCCCGACTGCTCGTCGGTGGTGAAGTGGACCATGGGGAGGGCGTCGGGCCCGTCGGCCGTGCTCGGCCAGGCGTACATCGTGATCATCTGCTGATTCTGTCCTGGTCGGTGGGGTCCACGTGTGCGGGGTCAGGCGGGGGTGGGGCGCCGGCCGTTCTCCAGTTCCACGGCCGCCTCGCCCGACTCCAGCGCACGGTACGCCTCCTGCGTGCGCAGGCCGAGCGATCCGTGGAGGTGGGCGGTGAGTTCGGCGGGCTCGACCAGCTTCCAGGACAGCAGCTCGTCCTCCTGGAGGGTGATGGAGGCGAGCTGTCCGGCGTCGAGCACGCCGCCGTCGTAGAGGTAGGCGACCAGCGGCGGGCGGCCGGGGCCCAGGCTCCAGTCGACGGCGAGGAGCCGGCCGAGCGGGACGTCGATGCCGATCTCCTCGGCGCTCTCGCGCCGGGCGGCCGTGCGGGGTGACTCGCCGCGGTCCGATTCGACGGTGCCGCCCGGCAGGGCCCAGCCCTCGCGGTAGTTGGGCTCGACGAGCAGGACGCGGCCCTGGTCGTCACGGTAGAGGGCGGCCGCGCCGACCAGCACCCGGGGCAGGCTCGCGATGTAGGTGGCGTAGTCATCCGTGGTGGTCACGCGGCCACCCTACCCAGCGGCCCGGGCGGCCGTCCCGGGCGGGCCCGCGCGGTCACACCCGGGGGTGGCCGGCGTCCTCGCGGTGCCTCCGCCCGCGCGGTCACGCCCGGGTGTCGCCGCCGTCCTCGCGGTCCCTGCCCCGGGATCCGGCGACGCGGCGCAGCCGGGGGTGGCGGCCCTGGCCCTGCTCGGTGATGGCGTCGCCGACCATGGCCTTCACGGCGTCGCGCAGCCCGTGGAAGGCGGGGTGGCGGGCCGGCCCCGCGCCGGGGTCCGCGCGCAGTTCCCGCAGCAGCGCCCAGCACAGCAGCAGCATGACGATCACGAAGGGCAGCGCGACCAGGATGGTGGCGGTCTGCAGGGACTTCAGGCCGCCCGCGACGAGCAGGACGGCGGCGACCGCGGCCATCAGGACGCCCCAGGTGACGACGAGCCAGGTGGGCGGGTGCAGCGAGCCCCGGCTGGTGAGGGAGCCCATGACCAGGGAGGCCGAGTCGGCGCTGGTGACGAAGTACGTCATGACCAGGGCCATGGCCACCCAGGAGGTGAGGGTGCCGAGCGGGAGCGCGTCGAGCAGGGCGAAGAGGGAGGCCTCCGCGCCCTCCTTGACCGTGGCGGCGAGGTCGGCGGCGCCGGTGGAGTCGAGGCGGATGGCGGTTCCGCCCATGACGCAGAACCAGATGACAGTGGCTCCGCTGGGGACGAGCAGCACGCCGACGAGGAACTCGCGGATGGTGCGGCCGCGGGAGATGCGGGCGATGAAGGTGCCGACGAAGGGGGCCCAGGAGAGCCACCAGGCCCAGTAGAAGATCGTCCACGCGCCGAGCCAGGCGCTGTCGGTGAAGGCGCCGGTGCGGGAGGCCATGGGCAGCAGTTCGTGCAGGTAGCTGCCGACGCCGGCCGGGATCACGTCGAGGACGTAGACGGTCGGGCCGAGGACGAAGACGAAGAGCATCAGGGCGGCGGCGAGCACGAGGTTGATGGTGCTGAGCCATTTCACGCCCTTGTGCAGGCCGGAGAAGGCGGACAGCACGAAGGCGGCCGAGAGGGAGGCGATGATGACCAGTTCGACACCGGTCGAGTCGGCGATGCCCGTGGTGATGCTGAGGCCCTTGGAGACCTGGAGGGCGCCGAGGCCGAGGCTGGTCGCGGTGCCGAAGACGGTGGCGAAGACGGCGAGCAGGTCGACGGCCCTGCCGGGCCACCCGTTCGCCCGGTCCTCCCCCATGAGCGGGACGAAGGCGGAGCTGAGGCGGTTGCCGCGGCCCTTGCGGAAGGTCGCGTAGGCGAGGGCGAGGCCCGCGATGCCGTAGATGGCCCAGGGGGTGAGGGTCCAGTGGAAGAAGGAGTAGTCCAGGGCGGCGCGGGCGGCGGCCCCGGTGCCGGGGGCGGCACCGCTGGCGGGCGGCGGGTTCAGGTAGTGGGTGAGCGGCTCGCCCACCCCGTAGAACATCAGGCCGATGCCCATGCCCGCGCTGAACATCATCGCGATCCAGGCGAGGGTGGTGAACTCGGGTTCGCTGTCGTCGGCGCCGAGCCGGATCCGGCCGAAGCGGCTGATCGCGAGGGCGACGCACAGGACGAGGAAGACGTCGGCGGCGATCACGAACAGCCACGCGAAGTTGTCCAGCACCCAGGCCAGGGCGGCACCGGAGGCGGTGTCGAAGGAGTCCCCGCCCAGGGCCGCCCAGGCGACGACGGCGAGCACGGCGAGGACACCGAGGGTGACGACGGCGCGGTCGGGAGTGTCGTCCGCGGGACCGCCGGGCTCCGCTCCGGGGGCATCCGGACGTACGTGTTCCAGTGATTCCGCGCTCATGCGGCCACACTATGCAGGCATATTTCCCTTTTATCCGCATGGCGCGCCGCATGTGGCCCAGGCCACTCGTGGGCATAGGAGGATCCTCCGGATAAGCTCGGGGTGGCGCGACTGCACTGTTCGATAGCAAGGGATTAGCAAGGTGACGGACGGAGCAGTAACTGAGACCGCGCGCGTGCTCATCGCCGCGGACAAATTCAAGGGCTCGCTCACGGCCGTTCAGGTCGCGGAGCGGGTGACGGCAGGCCTTCGCAAGGCCGTGCCCGGCGTGGAGATCGAGACCCTCCCCGTCGCGGACGGCGGCGACGGTACGGTCGCGGCCGCCGTGGCGGCCGGGTTCGAGCGCCGGGAGGTACGGGTCACCGGGCCCCTCGGCGACCAGGTCACGGCCGCTTTCGCGCTGCGCGACGGCACGGCCGTGGTCGAGATGGCGGAGGCCTCCGGCCTCCAGCTGCTGCCCGCGGGCACCTTCGCGCCGCTGACGGCGACGACGTACGGCTCGGGCGAGCTGCTGAAGGCCGCGCTGGACGCGGGCGCGCGCTCGATCGTCTTCGGTGTCGGCGGCAGTGCCACCACCGACGGCGGCGCGGGCATGCTGGCCGCGCTGGGCGCGGTGTTCCTGGACGCGGACGGTGAACCGGTGGGCCCGGGCGGTGGCGCCCTGGCGTCCCTGGCGTCGGCCGACCTGTCCGGCATCGACCCCCGCTTCGCGGAGGTGGACTTCGTCCTGGCCAGCGACGTGGACAACCCGCTGACCGGCCCGAAGGGCTGCGCGGCGGTCTACGGCCCGCAGAAGGGCGCCTCGCCCGAGGACGTGAAGGCGCTCGACTCCGCCCTGGCGCACTTCGCGGTGGTGCTGGAGAAGTCGATCGGCGCGAAGGCCGCCGAGTGCGCGGTGCTGCCCGGTGCGGGCGGCGCGGGCGGCATCGGCTACGGGGCGCTGCTGCTCGGCGCGACGTTCCGGCCCGGCATCGAGCTGATGCTGGAGGTGCTGGGCTTCGCCCCCGCGCTGGAGCGGGCCACGCTGGTCATCACCGGTGAGGGCTCCCTGGACGAGCAGACCCTGCACGGCAAGGCCCCGGCCGGCGTGGCCGCGGCGGCGCGCGCCGCGGGCAAGCCGGTGGTGGCGGTCTGCGGCCGGCTGCTGCTGGGCCAGGAGGCCCTGGAGGCGGCGGGCATCCGCAAGGCGTACCCGCTGACGGACCTGGAGCCGGACCCGGCGAAGTCCATCCCGAACGCCGGCCCCCTGCTGGAGCGGGTCGCGGAGAACATCGCCGCCGACGTGCTCTGAGTCCGCACGGACCCCGTACGGCCGAGGCCCGGCACCCCCGCGACGGGGGGTGCCGGGCCTCGGCCGTGCCGGTCGTGGACCCCACCGGTCCCGGGACCACCGCGGCGGCCGGGACGCGGCTCGCGCGGCCTACGCGGCGGCCCGGGAGGCGCAGGCGTCGAGCAGCTGCGCCGTGCTCACCACGCGGGCGAAGCCGCCGCCCTGGAGGTTGACGGCCGTGGCGGCGGCCAGCTCGCGGGCCGTCAGGGACAGGCCGTCCGGACCGGCCAGGTCGAAGGTGTGGGTGGCGTCCAGCGGGAGCAGCACCTCGTAGCCGAGGTTCCCCGCCATGCGGGCCGTGGTCTCGACGCACATGTTGGTCTGGATCCCGGCGACGACCAGCTGGCGGATGCCGCTCGCGGTGAGCCAGTCCCCGAGGTCCGGGGTGCCGTAGAAGGCCGAGTTGACGGTCTTGGTGACCAGCAGGGCCTCCTGGCCGCGCCGCTCCTCGACGAAGTCCTTGAAAGCGTGTCCGGGGTGGTCGGGAGCCAGGACGGAGCCGGGCCGCGAGGCGTGCCGGACGAGCACCACCGGGCGTCCGGTCCGCTGCCAGGCGTCCATGAGGGCGGCGATGTTCCCCTCGGCGGCCGGGTTGTCGCGGGGCCCCCAGAAGGACGCGTCGTCGAAGCCCTTCTGGACGTCGATGACGAGCAGGGCGCTGTCGGCTGCGAGGGCGATCGTGTTCTCGGTCATGGCTCCATCGTGTCGCCGGGCCCCGCGGCGTCCCAGGGGCTGCGGGGCCGGGGATCGATGGGATCCTGCCAGGCTGGCAGGACCGGCGGCCCGGGGTCTGGCAGAGTGGCCGCATGCAGCGCGTCGCGATCGTCGCCCAGCCCGGGATCCGCAGCTTCGACCTCGCCGTGATCACCGAGGTCTGGGGCCCGGACCGCAGCCGCAGCGGGGTTCCCCCGTTCGAGCTGCGCCGCTGCGCCCTGGACAGCGGGCCGATCGCCCTGCCCGGCGGGCTGACCCTGATGCCCGACCGGGGCCTGGACTGGCTGGAGCAGGCCGACCTGGTCGTCGTACCGGCGCTGGCGGAGCCCGCCGACCCCACGCCCGAGCCGGTCCTCGCCGCCCTGCGCGCGGCGCACGCCCGGGGGACGCCGGTGGCCGCGCTGTGCGCCGGTGCCTTCGTACTCGCCGAGGCCGGGCTCCTCGACGGCCGCCGGGCGGTGACGCACTGGTGGCTGGCGCCGCAGCTCGCGGCCCGCCACCCGGCGGTGCTGGTCGAGGAGGCCCCGCTCTTCGTGGAGGACGACGGGCTGTGGACCTCCGCCGGGGTGGCCTCCGGGATCGACCTGTGCCTGCACCTGGTCCGCGAGGCCCACGGCGCGGAGGCCGCGGCGGCCATCGCCCGCTCGATGGTGACGGGCCCCTTCCGGACCGGGGACCACGCCCAGTACCTGGACCGGCCCACCCCGGCGGCCGACCGCGGCGCCGAGGCGCTGGCCGCCGTCCGCCAGCAGGCCCTGCGCCGGCTGCACGAGCCGCTGGACGTAGCCACCCTGGCCCGGTGGGCGGGGATGTCCCCGCGTTCCTTCGCCCGGCACTTCAGCGCGGCCATCGGCACCACACCGCACAAATGGCTGCTGAGCCGCCGTCTGGACGAGGCCCGCAAACTGCTGGAGCGCACCGACCATCCGGTGCCCGAAGTGGCCCGGCGCGCCGGGTTCGCCAGCGAGGTCACCTTCCGCCAGCACTTCGGCGCCTCCTTCGGACTGAGCCCCCGCGCGTACCGGGCGGCCGCGGCCAGCGCCCCCGCGGGCGGCGACAGTGTTAGAAAGGGCTCATGACCGGACGTTCGGGTCGGGACAGGCGGGCACGGCCGGTGAGCCTGCGCGCGCGCCTCTCGCTGGCCCGCAACAGTCTCGCCGGCCAGGTGTTCTCCCTCACCGCCGTCATCGTGGCCCTGCTGATCACCGCGGCCGCGCTCGCCCTGGTGTTCCAGGCCCGCTACGACAGCGAGCGGGGCGCCCGCGGGCGGTCCCTGGCCGCCGCCGAGGCCTTCGCCCACGCCCCGGGCCTGCCCGCGGCCCTGAAGTCGCCCGATCCCACGGCCGAGCTCCAGCCGCTGGCCGACGCCGCGCGCCGCGCCTCGCGGCTGGACTTCATCGCCGTCATGACCACCGACGGGATCCGGTACACGGACGCCCGGCCCGACCTGATCGGGCAGCGCGCCACCGGGGACATCGCCCGGGCGGCGGCCGGGCAGTCCTTCACGGAGGTGTTCAAGGGCGACCCCAGCGACGCGGTCCGCGCCGTGGTGCCCGTACGCGACGCGCAGGGCACCGTCGTGGGGCTGGTCGCCACCGGCATCGAGGTGGAGAACGTGGGCCACGTGGTCGAGGGCCAGCTGCCGCTGCTGCTCGGCGCCGCCGCGGGCGCCCTGCTGCTGGGCACCGGCGGCGCCGCCCTCGTCAGCCGGCGGCTGCGGCGCCAGACCCGGGGCCTGGGCGCCGAGGAGATGGCCCGGATGAACGAGCACCACGAGGCGGTGCTGCACGCCGTGCGCGAGGGCGTGCTGATCGTCGGCGCCGACCACCGGCTGCTGCTCGCCAACGACGAGGCCCGGCGGCTGCTGAACCTGCCGCCCGACGCCGAACAGCAGCACGTCGGCGACCTCGGCCTGGACCCGCGCACCACCGAACTGCTGCTGTCGGGCCGGGTCGCGACGGACGAGGTCCACCTGGCGGGCGACCGGCTCCTGGCGGTCAACGTACGGCCCACCGAGCCGTACGCCGGGCGGCCGTCGGGCAGTGTCACGACCCTGCGCGACACCACCGAGCTGGCGGCGCTGTCCGGGCGCGCCGAGGTGGCCCGGGAGCGGCTCCAGATGCTCTACGAGGCGGGAGTGCGGATCGGCACCACCCTGGACGTCGTGCGCACGGCCGAGGAGCTGTCGGAGGTGGCCGTGCCGCGCTTCGCGGACTTCGTCACCGTCGAGCTGCTGGAGCCGGTGCTGCGCGGGGAGGAACCCTCGCCGGCCGCCGGGCTGCACACGCAGATGCGGCGGGCGGCGATGTGCGGGACCCGCTCCGACCAGCCGCTCCAGCCGGTCGGCGACCTCATCCGCTTCGAGGTGCCGACGGCCCCGATGGCGGCGGCCCTCGCCGCCGGCCACGCGGTGCTGGCCGCCGACCTGCACGCGGCGATGGGCTGGCGGGCGCAGGACGAGGCCGGGACGAAGCAGGCCCTGGACTACGGGTTCCACTCGCTGATCTCCGTACCGCTCCAGGCCCGGGGCGTGGTCCTCGGCATGGCCAACTTCTGGCGGGCGGCCGACACCCCGGAGGCCTTCGACGAGGAGGACCTGTCCTTCGCCGAGGAGCTGGGGACGCGCGCGGCGGTCTCCGTCGACAACGCCCGGCGGTTCACCCGCGAGCACGCCACCGCCGTGGCCCTCCAGCGCAGCCTGCTGCCCCGGGTGCTGCCGGAGCTGAGCGCGGTGGACGTGGCGTTCCGATACCTGCCCGCGAAGGCGGGGGTGGGCGGGGACTGGTTCGACGTGATCCCGCTGCCCGGGACCCGGGTGGCGCTGGTGGTGGGCGACGTGGTCGGCCACGGGGTGCACGCGGCGGCGACGATGGGCCGGCTGCGGACCGCCGTGCACAACTTCTCCACCCTGGACATGCCGCCCGACGAGCTGCTGGGCCACCTGGACGAGCTGACCAACCGGATCGACCAGCTGGAGGGCGGCGCGACGGCCGAGTCGGGCGGCACCGGCGCGGGCCCCGTCGGCGGGGCGGACGAGCCGCCGGCCGGCATCACGGGCGCCACCTGCCTGTACGCCGTCTACGACCCGGTGTCCGGGCAGTGCACGATGGCCAGCGCCGGACACCCGGGGCCCGCCCTCGTCCACCCGGACGGGCGGGTGGAGTTCCCCGAGCTGCCGACCGGCCTCCCGCTCGGGGTGGGCGGCATGCCCTTCGAGACGGTGCAGCTGGTGCTGCCCGAGGGGAGCCGGCTCGTGCTGTTCACGGACGGGCTCCTGGAGGACCGCGACCGGGACTTCGACAGCGGGCTGGCCCTGCTGAGCGACACCCTGTCCCGGCCCGGCCGCAGCCCCGAGCAGGCCTGCGCGGACCTGCTGGCGGCGCTGCTCTTCCCGGCGCCGAGCGACGACATCGCGCTGCTGGTCGCCGACACGCGGCGGCTGGAGGCGGGCCGGATCGCCGAGTGGGCGGTTCCCGAGGAGCCGGCGGCCGTCTCCCGGGTGCGCCGCGAGGCCGCCGACCAGCTGCGGGACTGGGGCCTGGAGGAGGCCTCGTTCACCGCCGAGCTGATCCTCAGCGAGCTGATCACCAACGCCATCCGGTACGGGAACGAGCCGATCCGGGTCCGCCTGCTGCGCGACCGGAACCTGATCTGCGAGGTCTCCGACGGCAGCAGCACCTCCCCGCACCTGCGGTACGCGGCGACCACCGACGAAGGGGGCCGGGGCCTGTTCCTCGTCGCGCAGTACGCCGAGCGGTGGGGCACCCGCTACACGGAGCGCGGCAAGGTCATCTGGGCGGAGCTGTCGCCGTCGGGCGGCGCGGAGGCCCCGCTGCTCGCGATGGACCTCGACGCCCTGGAGGACCTGGCCTGGTGAGGCGCGGGGGGTGCGCGCGTCCGGCCCTCACCCGGCAGTGGCGGTACGCGCCAGGAGTACGGCCACGTCGTCCTGCGGGGCGTCGGGCAGCAGCCGGGCCAGGATGCCGTCGCACAGCTCCTCCAGCGGCCGGCCGGCCTGGCGCAGCGCCCGCGCGAGGCGGTCCAGCCCCTCGTCGAGGTCCCGGTGGCGGCACTCGATCAGCCCGTCGGTGTACAGCGCGAGCAGGGTTCCGGGCGGCAGGGGGACCTCTTCGGTGCGGAAGTCGCGCCCGCCGGTGCCCAGCGGGGTGCCGGGCGGTCCGTGCAGGAAGGAGACCCGCCCGTCGGGGGTGGCCACGGCGGGCGGCGGGTGGCCCGCGCGGGCGATGAGGCAGCCCCCGGCCGCCGGGTCGTGGACGGCGTAGACGCAGGTCGCCATCTGGTCCTCGCCGAGGTCGGCCACCACCGCGTCGAGGGAGCGCAGCAGCAGCGCCGGCGGCACGTCCTGGCGGGCGAGGGTGCGCACGGCGGTGCGCAGCTGTCCCATCACGGCGGCCGCGTGGATGCCGTGGCCCATGACGTCGCCGATGACGAGGCCGGTGCGGCCGCGGGGCAGCTGGATGACGTCGTACCAGTCGCCGCCCACGTCGTGCTCGCTCGCGGGCAGGTAGCGGCCGGTGAGTTCGAGGCCTGGCACCTCCGGGAGCGCACTGTTGGTGAGGCTGCGCTGGAGGGTGAGGGCGGCCTGGCGCTGGCTGGTGTACATCCGGGCGTTGTCGATGTTGAGGGCGGCCCGGGCGACGAGTTCGTCGATGAGTACGCAGTCCTGCGCGTCGAAGGGCTCGCGGGAGCGCAGCCGGGTCACGGCGACGGCTCCGAGGACCTTGCCGCGCGCGACCAGCGGCACCATGCGGGCCGATCCGAGGGTGGCCAGGTAGTCGCGCAGCGCTCCGGCGCGGGGGTCGGTGATCAGCGCGGGGATGTCGGTGACGTAGAGGTTCATGGGCCGGCCCTCGGCGATGACCCGTTCGTAGACCGAGCCGGCGGGGATCCGCAGGGTCTGGCCGGGCGCCAGCCGGGCGGTGGGGGCGGAGGGGTCGGGGAAGGTCGCGGCGAGCCTGCGCAGGAGCCCCTGGGCGGCGGCGGGGCTCTCGTCGGGGTCCAGTACGGCTTCGAGGAGCTGGACGTCGGCCGAGTCCGCGAGCTGCGGGACCAGCAGGTCGGCGATCTCCTGGGCGGTCTGGCGCAGGTCGAGGGTGGTGCCGATGCGGGTGCCGGCCTCGGCGAGCAGGGCGAAGCGGGTGCGGGCGCGTTCGGCCTCGAGCTGGGCCCGCTGGCTCTCGGTGATGTCGATGAGGGAGGCGATCAGGCCGAGGCGGCGCCCGCTGCCGTCGAGCAGCGGGGCGTAGGAGCAGGACCAGGTGCGGTCCTGGTCGGGGTCGGCCGGGGTGCGGCCGGTGCGGCGCACGTCGACGACGGCGGTGCCCTGTTCGAGCACCTGGCGCATCGTGGCCTCCAGGGCGGCGGCGTTGACGCCGGGCACGACCTCGGTGAGGCGTTTGCCGAGGTGCGCGGCGGCGGGGACGCCGTTCATCCGGGCCAGGGCGTCGTTGACGCGCAGGAAGCGCAGGTCGGAGCCGAGGGTGGCGAGGCCGATCGGGGACTGGGTGAAGAGGCTCTGGAGGGCGGCGAGGGAGTCCCGCATCCGCAGGACCTCGGAGGTCTCGACGGCGATGAGCAGGGCACCCGTACGGCCCTGGGGGTCGGCGGCGGGCACGATCCACATCTCCATCGCGACCCGGTGGCCGTCGCGGTGGCGCACGGGCAGGGTGCCCACGACGGTCTCGCCGGCTTGGACGCGGCGGGTCAGGTCGTCGGCGAGTTCGCGGTTGGCCTCGGGGACGAGCACGGCGGTTCCGCGGCGGCCGAGGACGTCCTCGGGGCGGTGGCCCAGCAGGTCCTGGGCGGCGAGGGACCACTCCACGACGCGGCCGTCCGCGTCCTCCCGCCACAGGGCGATCGGGAGCAGCTCGCGCAGTACGCCCGCGTACCCGACCGCCGCCGTCGGCGGGTCGGGCACGTTGCTCGTCGACTGGTAAGTGTCCAATGCACCGACCTCACCCCGGAAGGCCTGATTCGTACCGGTTTCACCCTATCCGAGGGCCCGGTGCGGGGCGCTCTGCCGGACGGGGGCTCCTGCCGCCGTCCAAGCCCGGCGGCCGCGCGCACCTGCCCCGGCGCCGGGGCGGACCTTCCCGGCGCCGGGCACCCGCCCTGCGGTCAGAAGTCGACCTGGGCCCGGACGTCGGCGCGGCCCACGGACTCCAGCTCCCAGATGTCGCAGTAGAGGCGGCGGATGTACTCGATGTCGGCGTTGCGGGCGGGCGCCTCGCGCACCGGGTACATGACCGTCAGCTCGTACGATCTCTCGCGGTTGATGTCACCGTCCTTGTCGCGCCACTGGCCGCGGCCCTCCTGCAGGGTCAGGCCGGAGGGGAACCGGGGCGTGACCACGTCGGCGATGAACTTGTTGAACTCCTCCTCGGTGATGGGCGGGTGGCCGTCGTGCCGGCCGGTGCCGAAGTAGAGGTGGGTGGAGATGTACGCGCTGCCCTGTTCGGCGGTGTCCGCGGAGGCGGACGCCGCCGAGGCCGAGCGGGTGCCGGGAGAGGCCTGCGACACCGGTCCGCCGAAGGCGAACAGGAGCGCGGCCGCCGCGAGGAGAGCGGCGGCGGGCGTGGAGATCCTTAAGGAGCGCATGTCGTCGTCCTGTCTGTTCGTGGGTGTGGTCCGCGATCTGCGGACGTGTCGGTCCGGAGGCCGGCCGGCGGGCCGGCCGGTGTCCGGGGTCCCGGTCCGGGGGGTCTAGGCGGGCAGCGATTCCAGCAGGAAGTCCGCGGCGTCCCGCAGCGGGGCCGGAGCGCCCGTGTCCCGGCGGAGGGCGGCCGCCGTCCTGCCGAGCGTCCCGGTGGTCCGTACCGAACCGATGGCGGCGGCTCCCGGAGCGACCCGCGCGATCAGGTCCTCCGCCTCCCGCCAGGCCCCGGCCGCCGCGAGGGCGGAGAGCAGCTCGGCCGTGAACAGGTGCCGGTAGGAGGGGCCGGGGGCGGTGGCCGCCCGGTGCAGCAGGGGGATGGCCCGGTCCCAGCGGCGCAGCCTGGCCTGCACCCAGCCCTCGTGGCCCAGCAGCTCGGCCTCGTCGATCCACCACGCCCAGTGCGGGTCCCGCGCCGAGACGCCGTCCAGGAAACGGCTGCGGGCCCGGGAGATCAGCTCCAGCGGCCGCCTGCGGCCACCGAGGAGGGCGGTCGCGTGGGCCTGGCGGATGAGGACGAGGGCGGCGACCCGGGAGGGCAGCGGCCGCGGCCCGGCCACGCGTGCGGCGGCGTCCAGGGCCGCGCGCGGCCGCCCGGTGTGGGTGGCGAGCATGCTGTGGTTCAGCAGCACCAGCCGCCCCGTCGAGCGGTCGCCGCAGAGCTGCGCCAGGGCCAGCGCCCGCGCGTTCATCCGGTGGGCGTGCCGGTAGCGGCCGGCGTCGAAGAGGATCCAGCCGATGACCTCGCTCAGCTCGGCGAGGGCCGCGAGCCGGTCCGGGTCGTAGGCGTGCAGGGCGCGGGGATCGGCCGACAGTTCCGGGATCCGCCGCAGGGCTTCGCGTACGGCGGGCACGGCGGCCGTCGCGCCGCGCTCGGTGTCCAGGGCCACCAGGCGTCCGATGGTCCGCACGGCCAGCCGCAGGGCCGCGTCCCGTTCCTCGCCGCCCCCGGGCCGGCCGGCCGGCGCCGTCATGACAGCAGGCCGGCGCCGACCGCGCCGGAGGGCCGCCGGCCGAGGCCGTCGAAGGAGGAGGCCACCTCGCTGAGCCACTCCACCTCGTCCCGGAAGTCCTCGTACGGCGGCCTCGCGGGGATGTCGGAGGTGTCGGCCCGCTCGGCGCGCTCCGCGCGCTCCTCCGCCGGGCGGCTCAGCACGGCGCGCACCTGGAGCGCCTCGCCCAGGGGTGAGGTGGGGTCCTCCGGGAGGTCGAGGGAGCGGGCCACGCGGACGAAGTCCTCCAGGGAGAGCGAGGTGCGCAGGATCAGCTGGCCGTCGCGGATCTCGATGACGCGCCGGTAGAGGCGGTAGTGCGGGTCCCGGGGCGGCACCAGGTCGCGCAGCCAGGACCGCGGCGGGTCCAGCGCGATGTCCGGCGACGCCTCGTACAGGGCCCACCACAGGGGCCGCAGCCGGCGGTAGGAGCGGTAGCTGCGGACCCAGCCCCGGGCGCGGGTGATCCGGATCCCCCAGGAGGGGATGGTCCAGCCGGCGATCTGGAGCAGGGCGCCGACGCTGCCGCACGTCCATTGGACGGGGTCCAGTTCCGCGGCGTCGAAGTCCAGGCGGGTGCCGGCGATCTGGATGCTGCGGGTGACGCAGTAGACGAGGATCATGCTGGCGCCGACGGTGACGGTGCGCATGCCGACCTTGAGCCACTGCCGGTTGGCCATCGTGGTGAAGCGCAGCGACAGCCGTACCGTCTCGAACTGGCCGACGGCGCAGATCAGCAGGTAGAAGGACATGTAGAGGGCGTAGCCGCCGTGCTGGATGCTGAGCAGGATCGTCGAGGTGGCCGTCTCCGAGTGCGCCACGGGGCCGACGGCGAAGGAGGCGACGACCAGGACGCCGAGGGCGGCGCCGAAGAACAGGACGCGGTCGCGCGCCATGCGCCGGGCCTCGGCGGGCGGTGACGACCAGTAGACGAGGACGACCTGCTGTGCGGCGGTGAGCACGACGACGGCGGCCTGGGTGATCAGCGAGGTGATGTTCGGCAGGCCGAAGAAGGCGGAGATGTGCAGCCGGAGCTGGTCCAGGTCGACCAGGAAGCTGATGCCGGAGCAGAGGAAGTAGGTGCACAGCGCCCACAGGGCGATGTCGTTCCTCCTGCGCAGCAGGTCCGGAAGACGGTAGGCGAAGGCGGCGAGGCCGACGAAGGCGCACACCCACGCCAGGACGGTGTAGATCACGCGGGCCCCTGGTCGGGCCTGCCGAGCCCGCTCTCGATCCGGGCCACGATCTCGGCGGCCTCGGCCGGGACGCCCCAGGCGGGTTCGGTCCAGCGCTTGGTGGCGCGGGCCAGGATCAGCGAGGCCATCGTTTCGGCCTCCTGCTCCTCGTCGTCGCTGTAGCGGGAGCGCATCAGCACGCCCCGTACCGCGTCGGGGTCGACGTCGGCGAACAGTGCGCCCGCGTCTCCCGCGCCGGACGCCGCGCCGGTCCGGCCGGCGCCTCCGGGGCCTGCGCCCGCACCGAGCTGGTCCAGCTGGACGGAGCCGTTGTGGTCGAAGGCTATGTGGGCCAGCTCGTGGGCGATGATGTGTTCCTTGTGCGACGCCGAAGCCGCCTTCTCGAAGGCGATGATGTCGAAGTCATCGGTTTTCAGCCATATGCCGAAGAGATGGCGTTCGGGGAAGGACGTCGGAATCAAATGGATGGGGCGCCCGCGCTGCCCGCTGAGATATGCGTGGAGTTCGTCGATGCCGCAGCCGTGCTCCATCCCCCACCGTGCGAGCAGATCCTCGCAGGTGTGACGGACCTTCTTGAGACGGCGCCTGAGCCGCCTGTCCTCCGACGCCGGTAACGCGGAGCCAGGTAACTTCATCCCTCAGTCCTCCGGCGAACCCAGCGGTCGGACAATGCGGCCATGATGCCACACCGTCAACTCCCGGCTGATCGGGTGCACTTCCATTCGGCCATGGTCCAGCCGCCCTCCGGATTGCGCGGTCGTTTTCCCGGGACCACCGGGGCCGGAGGGAAAGGGGAGAAAATCGGCGATACCCCGGAAATACCGGAAAGAGGCCCGTCTTCCCCCCTGTGCCACCCGGTCAGCGGTGTGCGAGCACTCCCGCTATGCCCCGCGCCAGGCAGGGGATCCGGTCGCCCGGAATGCCGGCGATGTTGATCCGCCCGGCGGTGGTCCCGTAGATCGCGTACTCGCGGCGCAGCCGGAGCATCTCCTGCGCCGTCAGCGGCAGCATCGAGAACATCCCCCGCTGCCGTGCGAGCGAACGGGCCTGCTCCTGCCATCCCAGGGCGTCCAGGCGGGCGGTCAGATCGGTCCGGTTGGCCTCGATCCGGCTGCGCATCGCGTCCAGTTCCGCACGCCAGAGGTCCCGCAGCCCGGCGTCGTCGAGGATCGCGGTGACGACGGCGGCGCCGTGCTCGGGCGGCATCGAGTAGAGCGTCCGGGCGGCGTTCTGCAGGGCCGTCTCGGCGTGCCGTACGGCCCGGGCGGACGCGCCGAGGACGATGGCGCAGCCGGTGCGGTCGCTGTAGAGGCCGAAGTTCTTCGAGCAGCTCACGGCGATGAGCATCTCCGGGACCCGCTCGGCCAGCAGGCGCGTGGCCGCCAGGTCGGCCTCCAGCCCGTCTCCGAGCCCGTGGTAGGCCAGGTCGACGAAGGGCACCCAGCCGTCCCGGGACGCCAGGTCCGCCAGCGCCTCCCAGTCCTGCGGCGCGGGGTCGGCCCCGGTCGGGTTGTGGCAGCAGCCCTGGAGCAGGACGACGTCGTCGCGCCGTGCCCGGGCCAGGTCGCGCAGGACGGCGGCGGCGTCGAAGCCGCCCTCGGCGTCGCACCAGGCGAAGGTGCGGACCTCCAGGCCGGCGGCCTCCAGGATGGGGCGGTGGTTGACGTAGGCGGGGTCGCTGATCCACACCGTGGTGCCGGGACGGGTCCGGCAGATCAGGTCGGCCAGCAGCCGCAGCGCTCCGGAGCCGGCGACGGTCTGGACGGCCGCGGCCCGGTCGGCGGGGCCCTTCGGACCGAGGACCAGGTCGAGCAGCGCCCGGTTGAAGGCGGCGTTGCCGGAGAGCCCGCGGTACTCCTTGGACTCCGAGCGCTCCGCGAGGCGGATCTCGGCCTCACGGACGGCGGCCATCACCGGGGTGCGGCCGGTCTGGTCGCGGTAGACGCCGAGGACCAGGTTCAGCCGCTCGGCCCGCTCGTCGGAGCCGAACTCGTAGGTCAGGTCCCACAGCGGGTCGGTGGGCGGCGGGGGAAGGAGCTCAAGCATCTGCGGGGACCTCGGGGAGGGGACGGGCGGCGGGACGGACGGAGGAAGGGGCGGTGGCGGCCGGAGGGGCGGCGCGGCGGCGGCGGTTGGCCAGGACGACGCCGGCGGTGATCAGCGGTACGCCGATCAGCACGGCGGGGGTCGGCGCCTCGCCGAGCACCGGGACGGCGAGCAGGACGACGGCCACGGGGCTCAGGCTGCCGACGACGGAGCTGCGCTCGGCGCCGAGCCTGCGGATGGCGAAGGCGTACAGCAGACCCGCGCACAGCCCGACCCCGAGCCCCTGCACCACGAGGAACAGCGCGATGTCGCCGCCCGACGCCGAGGCGAGGCCGGTCGGGAGCACCCCGGTCAGCACCAGGAGCCCGATCACCGCGAAGGACGGCAGGCACAGCAGTCCGATCGACCCGACGGGGTCGAGGTCCACGTCCCGCAGCCCCACCGTGTACAGGGCCCACAGCCCGCTGGCCACCAGGAGCGTGCCCGCCCCCTCGAGCACGCCGGCGTCCACGGGCACGACGTACCGCCACACGAGTGCGGCCACTCCGGCCGCGATCAGCGCGAGCCCGGCCACCTGCGTGCCCCGGGGCAGGCCGTGCCCCCGGGCGGTCATCAGCGCGGCGACGAAGAGCGGGACCATGCCGGGGACGATCGAGCCGACGAAGGCCGCCGAGGTCAGGCCGCCGCCGTGCATGGCGGCCAGGAAGAACGGCACCCCCGCACCGCAGATGATCTTGACGGCGGCGCCCGGCTTCACCGCGGCGATGCGGCGCCGGCGCCGCCACAGGGCCGGCAGCAGCACGACGAGCGGGACGCCGAAGCGCAGCAGGGCCGCGTCCGCGGGCAGGAGGGTGGAGGCGCTCAGGCCGCGGGCGCTGAGTGCGAAGGCCGCCCAGATGGCCACCGTCACCAGCAGCGCGGCCATGCCCTGGGCCTGGGGGGACGGCCGGCGCCGGCCGGGGTGTCCGGCCGGCGGGACCGCCGTGTCGTGAGGCGCGGCCGCGCCGGTGGTGTTGGTCGCGACCAAGGAAGTTGCTCCAGCCTGTGAGAGCGGGCCGGTCCGGCCCGTTCCCCGGCAACGTTAGGGCTTCGGCCGGGGCAGCCGATTGCCAGTTCTGCCGCTCGGACATACGTTTGGGGCAGAATCTGCCAAGGAATGGCGAAGAAGCACCGGGAGCAGCCGTGGACGCGGTCGATCTGCAGATCATCCGGGAGTTGCAGGCCGACGGCCGGCTCTCCAACCAGGACCTCGCGGACCGGGTCCGCCTCTCCCCGTCCCCCTGCCTGCGCCGGGTCCGCCGGCTGGAGGAGGCGGGCCTGATCCGCGGCTACACCGCCGTCGTCGACCAGGTGTCCTTCGGGCTCCCGATCACCGTCTTCGTACGGATCCGGCTGGAGCGCCACACGGCGGACGCGGTCGCCCTCTTCGAGGGGCACGTCGCGGTCATCGAGCACATCCAGGACTGCTACCTGATGGCGGGCAGCAGCGACTACCTGCTCCGGGTCGTCATCGAGGACCTGGAGGCGTACGAGGCCCTCGTCCGGCACACGATCCACGCCATCCCGGGGATCGCCTCGATCGAGTCGAGCTTCGCGTACGGCAGCGTGAAGCAGTCCCGCACCTACCCGCGCCCCACACCGGGCTCCTCGGCCCGCACCCTCTGACCGCCGGGCGGGCCGGGCGGCACGGCTCCTCAGGTGGCCAGCCGGGGCGGCCGGGCCGCCGCGGGGGCGGGGACCGCCACCCGGGGCGCCGGGGCCGCGGTCCGCGGGGGCGGTGCGACGTCGGGCTGGGTCGCCGACAGACGGGCCGCGTGGGTGCCGGCCGCCTGCGCCACCGCCGTCAGGGCCTGCACGTCGTCCGGGGCGAAGCGGCCCGACGCGACGGCCGCCGTGACCGCCGCACCGGCCCGCTCGGCCACCGCCCCGTAGGGGGCCGCCGCCCGGCCGGGGCCATCGGGCAGGTCGTGCGGGGGAAGCTGCTTCCAGGCCTCGCGCAGGCCGCGGATCCGGGGGTGGCCCGAACCGGCCAGCTCGCGGCCCATGTCGCTGCGGATCCAGCTCTGGAAAGCGCGGCTGACGCCCTCGCCTGCCTGTTTCGCGTCCCGCGCCGTGGCGTACGGAGCCGGGGCCGCCGGACCGTCGTACCGCTGGGACGGGCCCTGCGGGCCGGGCCGCGCAGGGGTGCGGCCCGTGAGGCCCTGGCCGCCGTCGTCCGGAGGACGCTGCGCCGCGCGGTGCCGGGCGAGCTGGGAGCCCTGGAGTGCCGTGGCCATGAAGCCGGCGGAGACGTTCCCGCTCTCCGGCGGGGCGACCTTGGCGTCGAACGCGGCCAGGCGCTTCACGTCGTCGCCTCGGCTGTCGAAGACATCGCCGGGGAGCATCCGGGACGCGGCGCCGGTCACGTCGACCGTGTGCCGGCGGCCCTGTGCCTCGAACTCCAGCCGGTAGCCGAGGTACTGGCGGTCGTCGTCGAAGACCAGTTCCCCCCGCATCTCCCCACCGGCCGACCGCACGGCGGACTCCACGGCGTCGAGGGCCTGCGGGAGGCGGGAGACGCGGCCGAGGCAGGCCACGTACGCGTCTCCCTCGATGCCGAGGGAATTGCCGTCGCTGTCCAGGGCCTCCAGACGGACCCGGCCGTCGGGGGCGGTCACCGTACCGACCGACCCCAGGTAGCGACCGCCGTACGTCACGAGGCGGCCGTCGCCGCCGAATGCGGCGTCGTGCGCGCGGCGCAGGGCCGTGTACTGGGCATCGTTGTGGAGGACGAAGGGCGCGTCCTTGCCCACCATGAACACCCGGGCCTCGGGGTCGGCCTGGAGGATGATCTCCGCGTTGGCGATGGCGGCACCGCCGACGCCGGCGATCACCCAGTCCTTGGCGACGGCCGGGTCGTACTCGCCGTCGCCAATCGCATCGCCCATCAGGACCCGGCCGGGTGCGAGGGCGCCGGCCTCCTCCCAGGCCGCGGTCGCCCGCAGGGTCCCCGTCGCGCCCGCGACACGCGTGTCCTGCGAGGCGTTCAGGACCTCCGCCGTCCGGGGATCGGCCAGGATCCGCAGGCTCGCGGCGGCCCGCCCCTCGCCGTCCGGGAGCGCGAGGAGCCGGTCGCGGGCCGCCTCGGCCTCGGGGGTCCCGGCCGCGGTGAGGACCTCGGTGAGGACCTCGGCCGCCTCCCGCTCGGTCGGGATCCCGCGGTCGGCGCCGGGGATGATCTCGGGCGGGATGCCGGTGGCGATCAGCGGGGCACCCTTGACCTCGACCTTGACCGGGTCGGAGCCGTCGGCCGGGACGATCTCGGCGATCAGGCGGCCGTCGGCGCTGATGCCCAGCTCCGCCCGCCCGTCGATGAGCGGGCCGCGCGCGGCGGCGGTGTCCTCCCAGAGCTGGAGCGCGGGAAGCGGCACCCGCTCCTGCGGCCCGGCGAACTGGTAGGGGTCGCCCATGCCGCTCTGGCGCAGGTGGCGGACCTGGTCGGCGGACTGGACGATCGCCGTGATGGGGTCCACGTGCCAGCGTCCGCGGGCGTCCACGAGCAGGGCGCCGGGGTCGCGCCCGGCGAGGGCGGCGCCGCCGCCGATCATGACCTCGAACTCCGGGTACCGGCCCTCGGAGAGGGCGGCCTGCCGCTCGCGCAACTCGGCGAGGGTCCGGGCGCTGAGCTCGGTGCGCTGCCGGGCGGCCTCGGCGGCGGCCCGGTCCAGTTCCTCGCGCGGTACGGGGGTGCCGTCGGGGCGCAGGCCGGGCATGGGGTACTCGTCTCCCAGGGCCGCCGGCTGCGGGGCCTGGGCGCGGGCGGCCCGGGCGGCGGCCAGCGCCTGCGCATCGGCGGGGTCGAGCTGCTCCAGGGGGACGGCGAGCGCGTCCATGGCGTCGCGCGTCTCCGCGGGAAGGTACGGGCTGACGAACCTCAGGCGCGCCATGGCCGCCTGCCTCTCGGCGACGCCGCTCTGTGCGCCCTCCGCCGACGGTCCCGGCCTGAGGCCTGCCTCGTCGACGAGAGCGGAGAACCGGTCCCGGGCTTCCAGACGCTCGGAATCCGTGAGCGCGATGTCACCCATCCTGTGAGCGAGGAAGTTGAACTCGCCCACACGGCCCCGGTCGGCGTCCGACAGCTCAAGTTGCGCGGGCAGTGCGGTGCCGGGGGCCAGCAGGTTCTCCAGGGGCACCTGCCCGCCGGCCGCGGCGCGCTCCCGTACGGCGAGCAGTTCGCCGAGCTCGCGGGCCAGCAGCTGTCCGACCTGTTCGGGCCGCAGGGTGTCGGCGAACTGGGCGACGTACCGGTCGGTCGTGGTGTTGGTGAAGGTGCGGGCCGCCAGCTGCCGCGGCAGTGCCGCCGTGTCCAAGCGCAGCTCGATGGGCCTTCCGGCCGGGTCGCTGAGGAGGAAGAACCGTCGGCCGTCCTGCTCGGTGAGGGTGCCGCCCCGCAGCTGCGTGGAGTAGAGGTCCCGCAGCACTGCGGGCAACGCGGCCTCGGCCACGGCGAGCAGCCGACCTTCCCCGGTGCTCAGGTCCACTGATGTCCCCCCGCTTGACCTGGCGATTCCAGTATGATCATGCCATGTTGATCACTCGTTCGGCGCAGGAATCGCACCTCTACATGGATCTTCATGTCTGCGTGTGCGGTGCGAATCGGTTCGACCGGGAGCACCGTGTCGAAGACCGTGAGGGCGTGCTGGTCAGCGTGTACGAGGGGGTCTGCCCGGAGTGCGGCCGTACGCGCCTGTTCGAGTTCGTGTTCGCCGACGAGCGACCGGTCGCACCGCCGGCTTTCGGGGGCCCCGAGCCCTCGCAGATCATCGATCCGGGTGAGTTCCTGTGGGTCTGCGACCGGCTGTCGGCCGAGTCCAGTCTGCGGTTGCTGAACACCCCCGACTCCGAGCACCGCGAGATCCGCCCGGCCGTCGCCTATGGCGCTGCGGCACTGGAGGAGGTCATCAAGTTCCTGCCGGAGGGCGCCGACCGGATTCCGGAGAACCGGTTCACCTCCGAGCTGGGGCGGGAGAAGTACACGAAGGACCCTTCGCGGTTCACGCGGAAGGACCTCACCAGGGCCTTGGAGCTCGACCGGAAGATCCTCGCCGGCATCGACGAGCTCAGCCCGCCGCTGGGCTGAGCGTCCCCTCTCCCGACACCGAAGGCCGCCCCGTGACGGGGCGGCCTTCGTCACAGCGGCAGGTCGAGCTCCGCTCGGCGGCGGGTGAGTTCGGCGGCGGCCGGGTGGGCCGCCGGGGCCGTGGCCGCGGCGGAGTGGGTCAGGTATTGCTCGAAGGCCTCCGCGGCACCGGGTGGTGCGGGGACCAGCGGCGGCGGCTCCTGGTGGGTACCCGTGGCGCAGGCCGGGAGTTTCAGGTGCGGGACGTAGGCGTGCAGGGTGTTGACCCAGTCGGCCTCCGCGAGCTCCCGCCCTGGCACGCCCTCCCCGGCATAGGTGCGCGTCCAGCCCGTGTAGAGGGCGGTGAGGTGCTCGACCACAGCCGAGTGGCGGTACCAGCAGTGCGTGAGGGTGTTGTGGAGCTCATACGTGGTGCGCAGCCAGTCGACCCATACGCCGAGTTCCCTCAGCCGCGCCTGCCGGTCGGCCGGGTCCATGGCCGCCCACACCCAGCGCTGCGGCTCGCCCGGCGGATCGGGCGAGGGCCCGGCCGGCCAGAGGTCGGCCGGGTCGGAGAGGTCAGAGTCGGTCACCTGCGGCTGCCTTCCTCTCGACCCCCGAGGCCTTCGCACCGGCCAGCAGCTTCCTCAGGTCCTTTTCGCGGAACGTGAGCCGCATCCTCACCTTGACCGGCGGCAGGTTGGTGTACTGCGCGATCGCGGTGAAGTCGGGGAGCTGCTGGAGGGAGTGGACGGGCGCGAGGTCGGTCTCGGTGGTCTGGGTGGTGGTGGAGTGCTCGCCGCGGGAGCGGCCGTGGCTGGTCTTCGTGACCTCGGTGCGCCCGTACAGCCCGGAGAAGTAGCGCAGGGTCTCCAGGTCGCCGCAGCCGGGCAGCAGCATGCGCAGGCCGCTGGCGGACAGGACGGTGTTGGCCTTCTGGGTTCCGAGGGATTCGCGGAGCTGGGACAGGTCGTGCCAGACGGTCAGCAGGGTGATGCCCATGCCGCGGCCGGTGGTGAGGATGTTGGGCAGGCGGGGGTACCGGAGCATGTTTCCGGCCTCATCGACGAGGATGCCGACGCTCGGGTCGATCGGCGTGCCGGTGGAGTTGTACAGGGATTCCGCGGCGTGGATCGCCCCGGCGATCAGGGAGCTGATGAGCGGGGCGAAGCGGTCGGCGTCGGCCTCGGAGGCGATGATGCAGATGGTGCCCCGCTTCTCCAGCCATTCCTCGAAGGTGAAGTCGGAGCGGGCGCAGGTCTCCCGGACCTCCTCGTCGGCGAAGACCCGGGCCAGGACGTTGAGGCTGAACTGGATGGATCCGATGCCGTCCTCGTGCAGGCGCAGCCAGGGGGAGGCGTAGTCGTCGGCGACGTCGGCGTAGCCGTGCGCGAGAAGCACGGCGCGGACGTGGTCGACCGCGTCCTTGCCGAGCGAGATCCAGCGGCGCATGTCGGAGATGCCCCCGCCGGAGAGGCGGGCGGCGAGCAGGATGCCCTTGAGGACGCTCTTGGCCTGGTCGACCCAGGGGGCCGCCCGTTTGTCGTCGCCGGAGGACGAGGCCTCGGCCAGCCAGGAGGCCATGCGGTCGGCCGCCCTGGCGTCGACGCAGTACTCGACCGGCGACCAGTGGTCGCCGGTCCGGCCGGGGATGCCGGCCGGGGCGATGACCCAGACCGGCCCGATGGCGCGGCGGCGGGCGTGAATGACGTCCAGGTCGGCCGCCTTGGTGGTGGTCACGACCAGGGGACCGGCCCATTCGGCCGCGTTCGGCAGGACCAGGCCGGTCGTCTTCGAGGAACCCGGTACGCCGAATACGGTCGCGGAGATGTTGGGCTGCGCGGCGACGATCTTGCCAGTGCGCAGGCCCCGTCCGGCGGTGATGCGGTTGACGCGCCGGGCGGGGGCGTCGAGGGCGGCCATCTTCCGTTCGGTCTTCGCCCCGCCCCACTGGGCGCCGCCGGTGCTCCCGCGGGAGGACAGCAGGGCGGCGGCCTTGACGGCGGCGACGCCCACGGCCAGGACGAGGAGGGCGGTCAGGGCGTAGAACAGCCAGGAGGGCGGGGCCGGGTGGAAGACGGAGCCGGGGCCCTTGGCCAGGGCGTACACGACCGTCTCGGGGACGGTGTCCTCGCTGCGGGCCCAGCCCCGCCCCGACAGCAGGGCGGCGAGCGGTCCGGCCAGCAGGACGGCGCCGCCGACCGTGACGACGAGACCGACCCCGTACGCGGCCAGCAGTGTGTTGTCGTCCACCGTGGCGGTCGCCGAGGACCGGGAGCTGTGGTCGGCCACGTCAGATCACCATCCGTTCGTCGGTCTCGAACAGGTGCTGCTCGGTGCGGGACAGGATGAGCTGCACGGCGTGGGAGCCGCCGCCGCGGCCGACCTTCCACAGGGCCCGGCCGCGCTGCGCCGCTCCCCAGGAGCCGATCAGGTCGCACTCGGCCGAGGTCAGCCCGATCGCCTCGCGCGTGAAGGCGAGGGGGCGGGTGTCCTGGGCGAGCTGGATGCGGGTCTCGCAGCTGGAGATCAGGTCGCGGGCGATGGCGACGGCCTCGGAGCCGGCTGCGCCGACCGACTCGAAGTCGGACAGGCGGTGGGTGGCGAGGACCTGGATCGTGCCGGTCGCGCGCGACAGGCGCAGGTCGGCGTCAATCTTCTTGACCATGGCGGCGCCGCCCGAGCGCATCTGCCGCCACAGTTCGTCACGGATGACGATCCGGGGCGCCTGGCCGGGCCGGTCGATCGCCGACTGCGCCCAGGACGACACGCAGGACAGGACCATGGCGACGGTCTCGTCGCCGTAGGGCGTCAGCGCGCTGATGTCGACGCTCTGGATGGGGGCGGCCCAGTCCAGACCGAGGGAGGTCTCCTGGTCGAAGATGCCGCCCAGGTGCCCGGTCACCATGATGCCGAGCGCCGAGCGGATGGAGGCCATGGACTCCCGGGCGCGCTGGACGTCTCCGTCGCGGATGCGCAGTTCACGGGCCATGAGGTCGGTGGGGTCGCGCAGTTTGTCGTAGACGAGGGGAAGGGTCGGGGTCCGCAGTGACGTGTTCCCGGACAGCTCTCCCGTCAGGTCCCGGACCGCGACGTCGAGGGCTTCCTCCTCCTGGGGTTCGAGGGTGCGGCGCAACTGGAGTTCCAGGAGGGCCTTCAGGAGGGTGAGGCGACGGCGGTGGATCTCCGTGAGCCGGCCCTTGAGGACCGCGGGGTCCTTGATGCGGTCGAGGTCGGCGCCGAGGGGGCCCGCGTCGAGCGGGTTGAGGCGGCCGGGCAGGCCCGGACCGAGCCGGACCGGCTCGACGCCCAGGTGGCGGCACATCGCCGCGTACTCGCCCTTCACGTCCCCCGCGATCAGCGCCTTGTGCCCGAAGGCCATCAGGCGGAAGGCGAGCGCCTTGACGTGGGCGCTCTTCCCGGAGCCCGGAATGCCCGTGATCATGACGTTCGGGTTGGTGACCAGGCCCTGCTGGACCCAGACGGTGGGGTGCGCGGAAAACGCCGCCGTGGTCAGCACGTTGTGCCCGATGTACGCGCCCACCGCGGGCAGGCTCGCGGCGTGCAGGAACGGGAACGCACCGGCTGCGTTCACGGTCGTGGCGCGTACGACCTCGGCCCGCGGGAGCGAGGCCGCCCGGCCGGCGAACGGGCCCTTCCAGCCCTTCTTCGGAGCGACCCTCATGACGGAGGCCGGGTCCTCGAGGAACCGGGCCTCGCGCAGCTCGCGCGCGCTGGGCGCCTCCGGGCCCCGGGCTGCGGGTACGGTTCCGAGGCCGGCCGCCTCCCGCAGGCCGGTGTCGGCCAGCAGGGTGCCGTGGTCTGCCTTGCGGCGGAGCAGCGCCATCAGAACGCCCCCCGCCGGTCCGGCAGGCCTTGGCCGAGGGGCAGCGCCCCGGCCGCGAAGCCGACGTCCTGGGTTCCCCACATCCGGCGCAGCTCCAGGTTGGCGGCGCCGGCGTCGGCCTGGATCTCCGCGCAGGCGGTCTCCAGCTCGTCGACGGCGGTGACGGTGACGGACAGGATCGCCGTCATCCGGACCACGCCCTCACCGGCCGCGCGCTCCGCGTCCTGTCGGCGCGCGATCATTTCGGCGCGGCGCTCGTCCTCGCTCTCGTCCCGGCCGGTCTTGGCGCGGAGCTTACGGGCCGCGTTGCGCTTGGTGGTCTCGCGGGCGAGCTCGCTGCGCGCCCGGCGGGGGCCCAGCGGCTCGTACACGAGGGAGAGGCTGCGGCGGGCGTTGGCCCGGGGGCGCAGGAGCGGTTGCAGGAAGGTCGCGTAGACCTGTGACTGGGGCCAGCCGCGCACCTGGTACGAGACCGTCCAGGCACCGTCGTGCCGGTAGACGCCCATGCCGGTCTCGGCGTACGCGGGTCCGGCGAGCTCGACGTCGACGCCGGGCGCCGCGCCCTCCCATCCCGGGTTGGCCGCGGCGGCCTTGCGGGTCGCGAGCATCACCTGGGCGTCGGGGTCGTAGGCGGTACGGATGGTCTGCGCGACCCCGCGCGGGTCCAGCCACTCCTCCACCTGCAGGCTCGCGCTGGACAGGGCCTGGCCCATGGCGTGCAGCTCGCGCACGAGAACGGCCGCCGCGCCCACCTGGCCGCCGCCGGCCCCCTTGATGGCGAGGCGCGCGCGGGAGGCGGAGAGCGTCACCGACAGGTACGTCTCACGGGCGGAGGCCGACGGACCCGCGCCCTCCATCACCTCGGTGAGCGCGGTCACGGCGGCGGCCGGCGCGTCCGCGCTGATGTGCCGGGCCGTCCAGGACGCCAGTGCCGCGCCGTCGTCCGGCAGCACCCGCTGGTGCACGCTCAGGCGCGTGATGGGCGAATCCTCCGTGCAGTACGTCCGCAGGAGCGCGGCCCACCCGGCGACCCGGGTGGCCTGCCGGTCGGTGTCGATCAGCGCGAGGCCCGGGTAGGTCACGCGGGCGACGGCCGTGTACGTGGCCGCGACCGGGTCGTGGCTGATGCCGAGCCGGCCGCCGAGACCGTCCGGCGCCTCCAGGATCCGCAGCCGGGCGAGCGTGCCCGGCAGGTCCATGGGCTGCTCGCCCGTTTCCTTGCTGCGCGGGGCCAGCGCCCCGCTGTGGAAGATGTTCCGGCGGGTTGCCACAGCGATCTGGTGCCTTACTGCGAGGAGGATCCATTCGTCGGCGGACAGGCCCATGACCCGGCCGAAGGCGAGGCCGACGAGGAGGAGGCTGATCGGGATGCAGACCAGGGCCGCCGTCCAGCTCCCGAGGTTGAGGGGCAGGAGCAGGATCAGGGAGGCCACGGCGACGAGCGCGAACCCGGGCCCGGACATGTGGCCGAACCAGCCGGAACGCTCCGACTGCCAGCCCCCGTAGGTGGGGTGACTCTGTGCCATCAGTTCTCCTCACCGGGCGGCGGCGGGGCCATCGGCTCCGTGCCGTCGTACATCTGCGTGGGTTCCGCGGGGCTGACCCTGACTCCCTGCCGGGGAGGCGGAGCGGGGACCTCGACGAACGAACCCACGGGCGGGGCTTCGGTCACCTCGGTTTCGGCCGGGGCCTCGGAGGAACCCTCCTGACGGACCTTGCGCTGGGTGACCACGGCGTGCCGCCCACCGGCGGCACCGTGGCCGAGCCCCGCGTTGGCCGCGGTGTTGGCCATGCCGGACTCCAGCGCGTCCTTCCCGACGGCCGCGAGCTGGAGCCCTACGGTGGCCGCCGACATCCCCCTGGCGAAACCGCCCTTGGCCGCTCCGCCCAGGGCGGCACCGCCGCCACCGCCGTCCATCGGAGGGGCTTCCCGCTCCAGGGCCTTGGTGTAGCCGCTGCCGCCGCCGACCGATCCGGCGCCGCCGGACTGCCCGCCGGAGCCCGAGGAGGCCGACGAGCCGATCGAGCTCATCAGGCCGGACATCATCGAGGAGCCTTCGCCGTTGGTGGTGAAGGTCATGAACTTGGCGAGCACCGGCCAGCAGAAACAGGCACCGAGGAAGATCACGAGCCCGACGATCACGTTCTGGACGCCGGTGCTCTCCCCCATCGCGAAGAAGCCGATCGTGAAGAGGAGGACGATGACCGGCTTCATGAGGATCAGGCTGATCATCGCGTTGCGCGCGGAGGGCCACCAGTTCTTCGTGGAGTCCGTGATCTCTCCGGTCAGCACGATCGGCATGCTGATGACCAGGACCATGATCCCGGCCTGTCGCATCAGCATCTCGATCCACAGCGCGCCGATCGCCACGATGGTGATGACGCCGATGACGATGATGACGCCGACCGCGGCGGGTGCGAGGGCCTCGCCGGTGACCACCATGGTCCCGGTCACCCCCGCGACCCCGCCGCTGCTGGAGAGGGACGCGAACATGGTGCCGAGCTGTTCCTTCATCGCGTCGGCGGCGCCCCCCTCCTTGCCGAAGGAGAACTCGACCATCCACTCGGAGAGTTCGTCCGAGACCACCAGGGCCTGCTGCGTGAAGACCAGGTAGACGCTGCTGACGACCGCCCACTTGAGCAGGCCGCCCACGGCGGTGCCGGCCAGCTCCCCGCGTTGGGAGATGGCCGTCTTCCCGAACTGGATCAGCACCAGGAAGGCGGCGAGCATCGCGCTGACCGCCATGGTGATGCCGAGCGGTTTGCCGACGCTGGCCTGGGCGAGGTTGATGCTGGACGACTTGTTGAACAGTGTCGCGAACTCCTCCAGGAGCCACACCACGCCCTCGCCGATGTACCTGGCGGCTTCTTGCAGGGCATCACTCGCGAACTTGGAGATCTTGCCGGCGGCCCACTCCCCGATGCTCGGCACCAGCGGGTACTCCGCCTCCCACTTCTTCAGGCAGACCTTGAAGATGCCGCCCTCGTTCACGCATTTCGTGAGGGCTTCGTTCAGCTTGGGGTAGTTCTCCAGCTTGCGCTTGTCCTTGTTGTCTTCCTGCCACTGCTTGAGCCGCTTGAGCTCGTACTCCTTCTGCCCCTCCTTGTCGCAGTTGCGAGCGCCGGTTCCGTCCGCGCCCTCGCAGATGTCGATACGGCCGGGGATCTCCCCCGGCTTCGCGGTCCGGCAGATCTCCTGGTCGCGGATCGCACCCTCGTAGCAGTAGTGCCCCTGCTTGTCGATGCCGATCGAGTCTCCGCCGCTGTTGGCCTCGAAGTCCTTCGGAATCGGGTCGGGCGGGCCGACCTTGGCGTGGTGCTCCTTCTTGTCCTCGGCCATCGCCGGCGCGGAGGACGCGCCCAGCGTGCACAGCAGCGCCGCGACCAGGACCGCCAGCGCTCGGAACAGGAGGAGCGATGAAGCCCTAACCCGCACGCTGCACCTGCCGCCACCCGTCTCGCCAGGCGTAGGGGGACTCGGGGAGGTACGAGACGGGCGCGTTCGAGTGCTTCACGTATTCCGGCTGGTCGGTCAGCCGCCACATCCCGTTCTGCCAGCGCAGGATCACGCTCGTGAGCTCGCCCTTCAGGGGGCTTTCGTCCGGCTTCTCGTCCGGACCCGTCGCGTAGCGGTCGTAGGACATCCAGACTTCGATCACGTCGCCCGGCTTCTCGCTTTCCACCGGAAGCGCGTAGTACCGGACCGCCTGCACCGCCGTGGTGAAGGTGATGGCGGACGGTGTGCCGCCCGACGGCGGGAGCCCGGCCTGTTCGCGCACTTTGCGCACTTCTGAGATCTGCCGGTCGATGTAGCCTGCGGAGTCCGGCGAGACCACCGCCTCCAGCTGCTGCCGGGCCTTCTGGTCGTCCAGCCAGGCGTACTCCTCCCACCAGTACACCGCCGCGCTCACCGCGTCGACCCCCGAGTGCCTGAAGCCCGTGGCCACGCCGTTGGCGTGCCCGGTCGGCTTGAAGAGCTTCAGCTTCGGGCCCGTCTCCGGGGTCTTCGACAGTTCCTTTCCGGACGCCGACGCCGACGGTCCGCCCGAAGGGCCCTTCGCAGGGCCCCCGGAGGCCGGAGCGCCCGCCTTCGGGGCCCCGGATCCGCCGTCGTCGTCCAGCAGCACCGCGGCGCCGTAGCCGCCGCCGGCCAGGACAACTGCCGCGAGCACCGTCAGCCCAGCCAGGGTCAGCCTGGCCCGGCGCGCCTTGCGGTCGCCGTCCGCGCTCACTTGTTGCCTATCAGGTTGTACGCCATGAGCACGAGCGCGGAAGTCGCCCCGATCCCGCCCGCCCCGATCAGCGACGCCAGGACCCCCGTCTTGCCGCGCGCCGCGAGCTGCGCGTTCGAGGAGTTGTGGCCGACGGCGATGGCCGCCCAGGAAAGGAGACCGCCGAGGACGGCGACCGCCAGGCCGATACCGGCCGCCCAGCCCAGCACCGTGGTCACGGCGTTGTTCAGTTCACTGGGAACGGTGGGGGTGAACTTCGGAACGGCGTCGGCGAGGACGTACGTGGTCACGCTCATGGGGAGATACCTCTTAGGCAGGGACTTCAGGGGATACGGGACGCAGGACCGCCGGCTGCGGGGCCGACGGGAGCGGAGCGCCCCAGGACTCGTGGGCCGCGCCCAGGACGGCGGCCGCGATGCGGGCCGCCGCCTGCCGGGTGCGGGGATGGACGCGACCCGAACGCAGGCCGCTGGCCCGCAGGTTCGCGTCGTGCGGGAGGTGGACGACGTCGGCCGTCCGGCCGGAGAGCATCGTGGCGGCGGCCCGCGCGACGGGCGGCAGCCGCCCGTCTCCCGTGGCCACGAGCACCGCGACCGTCCGGTGCAGCGGCAGGTTCTCCGCCGCCATGGCCATCACGGCCTGCTGGAGGGCTTGCACCCCCTCGGCCGAGGCCGCCGCGCACAGGACCGGCACCGCGTACGGCAGGGAGAGCCAGGCCCGGGTCTGCCCGGGCAGGCCGGCGCAGCGGGCGGCGAGCAGGTCGTGCGTCACCGGGTGCGCCGTGTCGGCCACGACCGCCCGCCAGCCGCCGAGCGCGGCCAGCTGATACCAGGCGGCGGGCTCCGGGGGGAGGTCGAGGGGCGGGGCGCTCCAGTCCCGGCCGTCGGTCAGGAGGTCCCAGGGGCCGGCGGGGCCGCTCATGGCGGCGCAGGCCGCTCGGGCCGCCTCCCTGGAGGCGGGTTCGGCGGGCGGGAGCGCGGACAGGCCGCCGACAGGAGCGCCGCTCCAGGCGGGCCAGGGGGAGGCGAGACGCGGCGCGGTGTCCAGCACCACCGTGTCGCCCGTGGCGGCGAGTTCGGACGCGATCAGGAACGCGAGCGTGGACCTCCCGGCCCCGCCCGTCGGTGCCAGTACCGGCACCGTCAGCCGGGCACCATCAGGCAGCACGCCCAGGAAATCTGGACGTTTCCGCATCAATCCCCCCAGAACACGCAGCAAATGGTTGCCTGCGCAAACAACATGCATTCGAACATGGCTGGATCAAGCCAGGACGCACATTACATGTTCGATCTGACAGAACAGCAGAAGACCCACGCACCTCGGCTGTTGTCCAGAGTGGCATAGTGTCACGCATCATCGGGGACGTCGGCCCGCCCACCGAACTGTTCGAGGTACGGCCGAAACAATCTTTGGTGGAGCAAAGAACGAGCTTGACCGCCGGGGGCACGGGCGGACTGGGGGACCGGGGGAAGACGCGTGACGTCGAAGAAGTGGATCTTTGCTGCCGCAGGGGGAATCGTCGCCACACCGGTGGCCATGGGCGTCGCCATGGTGCTGCTGGTTTCGATCCTCGCCCAGGACGGTGACGGAGGCGGAGGGGGCACCTGGCCGACGGCGAGCAGCCTCAAGATCGGCGGGGAGGACGGGGTGCCGCCCCAGTACGCCCAGCTCATCCTCGACGCGGCCGCCCGCTGCGACCAGGGCCTGCCGCCGGCCGTCCTCGCCGCCCAGATCTGGGCCGAGTCCAACTTCAAGCCGGACGCCATATCCCGCGACCCGCGCACCCGCGCGCCGATCGCCTACGGCATCAGCCAGTTCATCCCCAGCACCTGGGCCGTCGAGGGGATCGACGGCGACGGTGACGGCGACAAGGACGTCATGGACCCCAAGGACGCCATACCCTCCCAAGGATCGATGATGTGCAAACTGCTGCGAACCGCCAAGGCCCATCCCGGGTACGACGGATCGCCCGTCGAACTGGCCCTGGCCGGGTACAACGCGGGCTGGGGCTGGGTCGACGAGTTCAGGGGCGTACCACCCCGGTCCTTCGCGGGCGGGCAGACGTACGACTACGTGAAGGCCATCATGGAGAAGACCGTCCAGTTCACCGAGGCGAGCCCGGGTGGGCCGGTGGACATACCGCCCGAGTACTCCCTGCCCGCCGACACCCCTCCCCAGGTCCGTACCGCCGTCGCCTGGGCCCTGAAGCAGAAGGACGGCTGGTACCACCTCGGCGGGGACTGCACGGACGCCCACGGCCAGAACCCCGACCGGTGGTGCGACTGCTCGTCCCTCATGCAGCAGGCCTACAAGGCTGCCGGCATCGACATCCCGCGCGTCACCTTCGACCAGATCTACCTGCCGAACCACGTCGACATCAACCATCCCAAAGCCGGTGACCTGGTGTTCAACCCCGGCAGTGACGGGAGCGAGTCCGCGCCCGGGCACGTCGGCATGTACATCGGAGGGGCGGACCCCGACAAGGGCTTCATCCTGGAGGCTCCCCGCACCGGCGTCCGGACCCGCCTCGTCACCTACAACAGCTGGCGTCACTCCACCAACTACATGACCAAGGTCTCCGGCGTCCGCAGGGTGGTGGCCTGGTGACCCGGGAGAGCACGGCCGCAGGGACCCCGCACACGGTCGAGCCCGAGCTCCACCACCCCTGGGGCGTCGTCAGCCCCGCCTTCTGGGCCGGCTCCGAGGACGGAGCCGGGACCGAGGCCGATCAGCCGCCACCGCCACCCGCCCCCTCCGGCCTCGCCGCGATCCGGGAAGCCTCCGCGGCGGGCCGGCACGAGGAGGCGCTGCTCCTCGCGGAGGACCTGGACGAGGCCCTGACCGCAGCACACGGCGAGGTCCACCTCGACACCCTCCAGGTGCGGGAGATCCGCGGCTACCTCACCGATCTGACGGGCCGGCCGGCCGAGGCGCTGGAGTGGTACCTGCACACCCTCCGCCTGCGTGCCCGGCTCCACGGCCGGGACTCCCCCGACACCGAGGCCGCGGCCCGCCGCGCCTACAGCCTGTGGCGCACCCTGCCTCCCACAGAGGCCCAGCACGCCGCACCCGCCCTGCTGGCCGTCCTCGCCGAGACCCAGGGGCCGCACTCCCGGGCCGCCCGCTGGACCCGTCGTCGCAGCGCCGAACTGGCGGCCCCAGGTGAGGGGACGGAGTCCTAGGCCGACCGGCCCACGGCGGCTTCGAAGGCCGCGTGGGCGCGCTCGTCGAAGAGGACGAAGCGGACCTCCTCCACCGAGGTGCGGGCGGCGCGTACGGTTTCCACCGCGATCCGGGCCCCGTCGTCCATGGGCCAGCCGTAGATGCCGGTGGAGATGGCCGGGAAGGCGACCGTACGGGCTCCCAGCTCGTCGGCGACGCGCAGGGACTCGCGGTAGCAGGAGGCGAGCAGGTCCGAGCGGTCCTCCTCGCGGGACCAGACGGGGCCGACCGTGTGGATGACGTGCCGGGCGGGCAGGCGGCCCGCGGTGGTGGCGACGGCCCGGCCGGTCGGCAGGCCCTTGCCGTAGTGGGAGCGGCGCAGGTCCTGGCATGCGGCGAGGATCTCGGGGCCGCCGCGCCGGTGGATGGCACCGTCCACTCCCCCGCCGCCGAGCAGCGAGGAGTTGGCGGCGTTGACGACGGCGTCGGCCTTCTCGGCCGTGATGTCGCCGCGGACGAGGGTGATGCGCACCATCAGTTCGCCTTTCGCAGGTGCCGCCAGACCGCCTTGGCGGCGTTGTGGCCGGACATGCCGTGGACGCCGGGCCCCGGCGGGGTCGCCGAGGAGCACAGGAACACGGCCGGATGGGCGGTGGTGTACGGGGACAGGGTGAGCTTCGGCCGGAGCAGGAGCTGGAGGCCGGAGGCGGCGCCGCAGGCGATGTCCCCGCCGACGTAGTTGGGGTTGCGGGCCGCGAGCTGCGGCGGGCCGGCGGTGGCGCGGGCCAGTACGAGGTCGCGGAAGCCCGGGGCGAAGCGCTCCAGCTGCCGTTCGACGGCTTCGGTGAGGTCGCCGTCCCAGCCCGCCGGGACGTGGCCGTACGCCCAGAAGACGTGCTTGCCCTCGGGCGCGCGGCCGGGGTCGGCCAGGCTGGGCTGTGCGGTGATGAGGAAGGGGTTGCGCGGGGCGCGGCCGCTGCCGGCCAGTTGGAGGGCGGCGTCGATGTCGCGGCTGCCCGGCCCGATCTGGACGGTGCCGGCCCGGCGGGGCGCCTCGGCCGTCCACGGGACGGGGCCGTCCAGGGCGTAGTCGATCTTGAAGACGGATGCGCCGTAGCGGTAGCCGTCGTACGCCCGGCCGAGGCGGGCGATCCGGGCCAGCGCGGTCGGCGAGGTGTCGAAGACGTACGCCCGGGCCGGGGGCAGGTCGTCGAGCCGCTTGACCTCGAAGTCCGTGTGGATCGTGCCGCCGAGTTCCCTGAGGTAGCCGGCGAGGGCGTCGGAGAGGGACTGCGAACCGCCGCGCGCCATGGGCCAGCCGCCGGCGTGCGCGGCGAGGGCGAAGACCAGGCCGACGGCGCCGGTGCCGATCCCGCTCAGCGGGGCGTTGACGTGCGCGACGAGCCCGGCGAACAGGGCCCGCGCGCGGTCGTCGCGGAAGCGGCGCAGCAGCCAGGTGGAGGGCGGCAGTCCGGTGATGCCGAAGCGGGCCAGGGTGAGGGGGTCGCGGGGCAGGGCGGTGTTCGGCAGGGACATGAAGTCCCGGGCGAGGGTGTCCCACCTGCCGAGGAACGGCGCGACCAGCCGCCGGTACGCGCCCGCGTCGCGGGCCCCGAAGGAGGCCGCCGTCTCCGCCACGGAGCGGGAGAGCACGGCGGCCGTGCCGTCGTCGAAGGGGTGCGCCATGGGCAGCGGGGCGTGCAGCCACTCCAGGCCGTGGCGTGCCAGCGGCATGGTCGCGAACACCGGGGAGCCGGCGCCGAGCGGGTGCACCGCCGAGCAGGGGTCGTGCAGGAAGCCGGGGAGGGTCAGTTCCTCGGTGCGGGCACCGCCGCCGACCGCCCCGGCGGCTTCGAAGACGGCCACCGAGTGGCCCCGCCGGGCCAGTTCCACCGCGGCGGTCAGGCCGTTGGGCCCCGCCCCCACCACGACTGCGTCGAGAATCGACGGCACTGACAGCTCCTTTGTCCGGCCACTGGCCCCAGCTTATTCCGCCCGCCCGCGCCCGCCGGGCCGTCCGCAGGCCGTCCCTTCCGGATCCTGCCTCCGCCCGCGGAGACGGCTCAGCCCCGCAGCAGGTCGCGGATGCGCCGGGCGGTGGCCTCGTCGCGTCCCACCGCGAACGGCAGCGCGTTGTCCCGGTCCACCCGGAA
Source organism: Streptomyces sp. NPDC034085 (assembly GCF_055575555.1). Classification (NCBI taxonomy): domain Bacteria; kingdom Bacillati; phylum Actinomycetota; class Actinomycetes; order Kitasatosporales; family Streptomycetaceae; genus Streptomyces; species Streptomyces sp. NPDC034085. The sequence goes on from NZ_JBVISL010000008.1 coordinate 195,697, forward strand.
GGGCACGCCCTCGACCGTGCTCTGCGCCCCGCCAGCCTCGGCGACGAGCAGCAGTCCGGCCGCGTGGTCCCAGGCGGAGGGCCAGGTGAAGGCCAGCCCGTCCATCTCCCCGCGCGCCACCTTGAGGTACTCCAGACCCGCCGAACCGCAGGGGCGGGCGGCGATGCCGGGCACGTCGAGCCGGGCCAGGTTCCGGCGGTCCTCCTCCGAGGTGTACAGCGGGTGGGCCGTGGCCACGCGCAGGTCGGCGCCGGGCTCGGGCGAACCGCTGCGTATGCGCTCGCCGTTGACGTACGCGCCCTGCCCGCGCACGGCGGTGGACATCTCCTCCAGTGCCGGTGCGAAGGTCCAGGAGGCGAGGATCTCACCGCGCAAGGCGAGGGCCACCAGCGTGCAGAAGTGGGGGTCGCCGTTCACGAACTGCCGGGTGCCGTCGACCGGGTCGACGATCCACACGGGGGCGTCGGCGCGCAGCGCGGCGTAGACGTTCGGATCGGCGTGCACGGCCTCCTCGCCGACCACGGCGGAGCCGGGCAGCAGCCGGGTCAGGGAGGCGGTGAGGTGCTCCTCGGCCAGCCGGTCGGCGATCGTCACGAGGTCGTGCGGACCGCTCTTCTGGTCCACCTCGTGCTCGGCGAGCTGACGGAACCTGGGCATGATCTCGACCGCCGCGGCCTTGCGGACGGCTTCGTCGACAGCGGACGGGTCAAGGGCCGGATATTCATCGATCATGCCTCCAGCAAAGCACGCCCCGCCGACAAACCCCACGGCGATGCCCGTCGCCGGGCCGGACGCCGGGCGACGTTCCGGTGAACCGGCCCGCTCGGGACGGCGGATCTGCTCCGCGGGGCGGCGGGGTCAGCCTTCCTTGACCGCCGCCTCCACGAGCACCCGGGCCGCCCAGCGGATGGCCTCCTGTTCGGCCTCGGCGTCAAGGCCCCGGACGTCGCGCAGGGCGATCTGCGCCTCCCAGCCGACGACGATGGTCAGGGCCGAGATCAGGCGGCGGAACGACGCCTCGCTCAGCAGCTCGCGGAGCGGCTCGCAGGCCTCCTCCAGCCATTCGATCCGGCGCTGGGTGCGGCGCGGGCCGGCCGGTTCCTCTCCGTCGCCCACGGGCGGGTCGACGGTCAGCCGGATCAGCCGGCGGCCCAGGGAGAGGGACTGCGGGGAGTACTTCAGCAGGGTCCGGATGAGGGCGTCCACCCGGCCGGCGGCGTCACCGGCCAGCGCCGGGTCGCTCAACGCCTCCTCGACCGGCGGCTCGTTGAGGGCGCCGACGGTCGCGTCGATCATCAGGTGGTCGAGGCTCGGGAAGTACACGTAGACCGTGCGGCGCGACACGTCGGCCTCGGCCGCGATCTCGTCGACGGACGGCGACGCTCCGCCGGCGCTGAGGCGGACGGCCGCGTCGAGGATCGCCTTGCGGGTCCGGCGGCGCTGCGCTTCGCGCCCACCGCCGCGGCGAACTGGATCATCACTGGTCATCGCGTCCTGTCATCCCTCGGCTCGGTCGGCACGGATGGGCAACCGGTCTCGACGGTTACCCGGCCGGTAAGTATATCTTGGTGCACCCATTGCACAGCGGTGCAACCGAGGCCTAGACGGTCGGGGACCACGGCCATGTGACCTCACACGCGCACACCGTTGAGCGCACCGGCAGGACGGACGCCGCCACGGCGACGGTTGGCGGAACGCCACCAGCCACGGCCGCACGACCGGGGAACCATCCACGAGGTCACATGAGGGCGCTCGTCTACCGGGCGGCGTCCTCCGGCAGGAGGACGCAGAGATCGTCCATCGTCGCTTCACGGCCGACGCGTTCCAGCGCGGCGATGCGGCGGGCATGGGCGCTCTTGATCTCGTCGAAGAGCTTCCTGACCTCGCGGGCGCCGCCTTGGACGAACCTCTCGGGGTCGGTGGCGATCCGGGCGCGGACCGCCTGGAGCGTGGCGTCCGGGGTCTCGAAGCCGGAACGCTCCGCGTGCTGGGCCAGGATGGTGAGCAGTTCCCCGGGGCTGTAGGCGGGGAAGGCGATGGTGGCCGAGAACCGGGAGGCCAGGCCGGGGTTGACGTCGAGGAAGGCCGTCATCTCGTCGGTGTAGCCGGCGGCGATCACGACCACCTCGTCCCGGTGGTCCTCCATCAGCTTCACCAGGGTGTCGATAGCCTCCTGCCCGAAGTCGTGTCCCGTTCCGCCGGGGCGGGCCAGGGTGTAGGCCTCGTCGATGAACAGGACGCCACCACGGGCGCGTTCGAACTGCTCGGCGGTCTGGAGGGCGGTGCTCCCGACGAACTGGCCGACCAGGTCGCTGCGGGACACCTCGACCACCTGGCCCCGGGCCAGGACGCCGAGAGCGGCGAGCAGGGAGCCGTACAGCCGGGCGACGGTGGTCTTCCCGGTGCCGGGCGGGCCGGAGAAGATCAGGTGGCTCGGCATCGGGTCGGCGGGAAGGCCGGCCTCCCGACGTCGCCGGGTGGTGATGATCAGGTCGGTCAGGTCGCGGATCGCCGCCTTGATGCCCTCCAGCCCGACCATGGCCGAGAGCTCGCCGAGGATCGTGTCCAGCTGCCCGGAATCCCTGGCCTCCGCGAACCGTGCGCCCAGTCCGCGATCGACGACGCCGTCCAGGTCGTCGGGCAGGAGCAGGACCAGCTCGCCGGGTGAGGGGGTTTCCTCGCGGTCGGCCAGCCTGAGTGCCTGCTGTTCGAGGGCGGCCTCGAAGATCCGCCGGGCCTCCCGTCCGTTGCCGAAGGTCTCGGTGCGCCGGACCTGCCGGAAGTGGGCCGCCAGCGCCGCCCGGGTCGGCTCGGCAAGCTGGAAGCCGTACTGCCCGGCCAGTCCCTCGAAGATGCCGACCAGCTCGTCCGGGCTGTAGTCCTCGAACTCGATGGTCCGGGAGATCCGCGACTGGAGGCCCGGGTTGGCGGACAGGAATTCGCGCATCTCGGCCGAGTATCCCGCGAAGACGACGACCACCTCCTCCCGGTGGTCCTCCAACAGCTTGACCAGAGTGTCGATCGCCTCCTGGCCGAAGTCGGTTCCGGTGCCGAACCGACGGGAGAGGGTGTAGGCCTCGTCGATGAACAGCACCCCGCCGCGGGCCCTGTTGAAGACCGCGGTGGTCATGGCGGTCGTCTCGCCCAGGTGCGACCCGACCAGGTCGGCGCGGGAGACTTCGGTGAAATGGCCGCCGGCGACCACGCCCAGCGCGGCCAGCAGCCGGCCGTAGACACGCGCGACGGTCGTCTTGCCGGTACCCGGGGAGCCGGAGAACACCATGTGCCGGCCGATCACCGGCCCTTCGGGCAGCCCCGCCGCCCGGCGCTGCTCGGCGACCCGCAGGAACTTGACCAGCTTGCGGATCTCGTCCTTGACCTCCCGCAGCCCGACCATGGCGTCCAGCTCGGCGAGGAGGCCGTCCACCGCCTCGGCCGTCACGGGCGTCCGGGCCCGGGCGGGCTCGGTCCGTGCGGGCGCCGCAGCCGGCGGGGGCGGGGCCGTGGCCTGCGCCGAGGCGGCCGCCGCCGCGGGCGGGACATTCAGGCGGTCTTCCGCCTTGTTTCCCTCCGCCACGAGTTCCCGGATCTCGACATGGGAGCCCTGCGCGGTGATGATCCCCGGGCCGTCCGTACCGGTGACCTCGCAGCCTTGAATCACCACCCGGGCCCCGGCGTCGACGCCGATGCCGGCCCGGCCGTTGCGCGCCACCACAGTGCCGTTCATGATCAGGGAGCCGTCGCCGGTGACGCCCACTCCGAGGTCGGACTCCGCGACCGCTCCCCTGACCAGGGCCACCCTGCCCCCGTCTCCGGCCAGGATCCCGTGCGCGGCGGCCCGTACGACCTCGCAGTCGGTGAGGGTGGCGGTCGACCGCTCGTCCGCCATGGCCCCGTTGCGTCTGGCATCCCTGACGGTCATCCGGGCGGCGGTCAGTGCACCGGAGGTCGTGCACCAGACGCCGTCGACCGCCGGCTCCGTGATGAGGAGGCCGTGGACATCGGCCTGCCCACTGTCACGCACCACCAGACCGCACTGGGTCGAACGGTGGATCTCGCTGGCCCGGATGGTGGCCTGCGCATGTTCCCGCACCAGGATCCCCGCCTGTCCGGTCTCCTCGACCCGGCACTGTTCGATCAGCGCGTTCACTCCCGAGGCCACGAGGATGCCGTGATCCACAGCGCCGTGCACCCGGGTGTTGCGGACGCTGACCCGGCTGCCGTCCCGCAGCGCGATACCGCAGAGGGCGGAGCCGATCACCGAGCTCTCCTCGATCAGGCCGGCGGCATCGGAGTAGACGACGGCCCCCTCACGTACGGTGCTGCGCTGGAGGAAGAGTTCGGCCCCGCCCCAGGCGCCGACGGCGTTGCCGGACTTGGCGAGGAGCTCACAGTCCTCCACCACCGCCGTGCCGCCCACCGCGTTCAGCGCCCGCCCGGTCTCGTGCCAGTTGCGCAGGACCAGGCCGCGCAACGTCATATGGCCTTCCACCTGGAAGTTGTACGAGGCGGACCCGTCGATGACGACCGATCCGCGGCCGCCGAGCGCGTTGATGGCGACCGTGCCCCAGCAACGGAGCCCCTCGGTCCGGTAGTGGCCCGGCGCGACGTCGATCAGGAGGGGTCCGGCAGGCCTGGGGAGTTCGAGTGCGTCGAGGATCGTCCGCAGCCCCCTCGGGTCCGTCTGCGACACCAGCAACCTGAACATCAGCCCCCCGTTTACCGCGGCCATCCGGGCTCCTGATCGTATGTCAGGAGCGCGGGTGCCCGAGGAGCCGGTCCGTTCGGGGGCAGTCAGCCGGCGAGGGCCGGAATGATCTGCGCGCCGTAGGCGTCGATGACCGTCTCGCGTGCGTCGTGCATGTCGTAGACGGCGAACTGGTCGACGCCCAGGTCGCGCAGGGCCCGCAGCTTCTCGATGTGGGCCTCGGCCGGGCCGAGGAGGCAGAAGCGGTCGACGATCTCGTCCGGGACGAAGTCCGTGGACGGGTTGCCCGCGCGGCCGTGGTGGGAGTAGTCGTAGCCCTTGCGGGCCTTGATGTAGTCGGTGAGGGCCTCGGGGACCATGTCGGAGTGTTCGCCGTAACGGGTGACGAGGTCCGCCACGTGGTTGCCGACCATTCCGCCGAACCAGCGGCACTGGTCGCGGGCGTGGGCCAGGTCGTCGCCGACGTACGCCGGGGCCGCCACGCAGATGGTGATCGCGTCCGGGTCCCGGCCGGCCTCCTTCGCCGCGGCGCGTACCGCCTTGACCATCCACTCCGTGAGGTAGAGGTCGGCGAGCTGGAGGATGAAGCCGTCGGCCTTCTGTCCGGCCAGGGCCAGGGCCTTCGGGCCGTAGGCGGCCATCCAGACGGGGAGGCGGCCCTCCTTGATCCAGGGGATGCGGATGGGGTTGCCGTCGACGAGGGCCTCGCGGCCCTCGGCCAGGTCGCGGATCACGTCGATGGCCTCGCCGAGCCGGGCCAGGGTGTTGGGGGCCCGGCCGGCGACCCGCATGGCCGAGTCGCCGCGGCCGATCCCGCAGACGGTGCGGTTGCCGTACATGTCGTTGAGGGTGGCGAAGGTGGAGGCGGTGACCTCCCAGGTGCGGGTGCCCGGGTTGGTGACCATGGGGCCGATGTGCAGCTTCCGCGTGTTGGCGAGGATCTGGCTGTAGATGACGAACGGTTCCTGCCAGAGGACCGCCGAGTCGAAGGTCCAGCCGTAGCGGAAGCCGTTGCGCTCCGCGCGTTTCATGAGGCTGACGACCTGGGAAGCGGGCGGGTCGGTTTGCAGGACGAGGCCGAAGTCCATGGCTGGCTGCTCCTTGCGTGCGCTTACAGGTACTGGCAGGTGGAGCGGGGGACGAAGACTCCGTGGCCGGCCCGGCCGGTGTACTCGCGCCGGTCGATGACGAGTTCTCCGCGCGAGAGGACCGTGTCGACGCGTCCGGTGATCCGCCTGCCCTCGTACGCCGAGTAGTCCACGTTCATGTGGTGCGTCTCGGCGGAGATGACCTGCTCGGCGTGCGGATCGTAGAGGACGATGTCGGCGTCCGAGCCCGGCGCGATGGTGCCCTTCTGGGGGTAGATGCCGAACATCCGGGCCGGGGTCGCGCAGGCGATCTCGATCCAGCGGCGGCGGCTGATGTGCCCGTCCAGGACCGCCTGGTGGAGGAGGTCCATGCGGTTCTCCACCCCCGGCAGCCCGTTGGGGATCTTCGAGAAGTCCCCGCGGCCCAGCTCCTTCTGGCCGCGGAAGCAGAACGGGCAGTGGTCGGTGGAGACGACCTGGAGGTCGTTCGTCCGCAAGCCCCGCATCAGCGCCGCCTGGTGCTCGCGCGGCCTCAGCGGCGTGGAGCAGACGTACTTGGCGCCCTGGAAGTCCGGCTCGGCCAGGTTGTCGGTGGACAGGAACAGGTACTGCGGGCAGGTCTCGCCGAAGACGGGCAGGCCCTTGTCGCGGGCGGCGGCCAGTTCCGCGACGGCCTCCTCCGCCGAGACGTGGACGACGTACAGCGGTGAGCCGGCGACCCGGGCGAGCTGGATCGCCCGGTGGGTCGCCTCCGCTTCGAGCAGGACCTTGCGGACCTCGCCGTGGTGGCGGGGGTCGGTCTCCCCGCGCGCCAGGGCCTGTTCGACGAGGACGTCGATGGCGATGCCGTTCTCGGCGTGCATCATGATCAGCCCGCCGTTCCCGGAGGCCCGCTGCATCGCGCGCAGGATGCGTCCGTCGTCGCTGTAGAAGACGCCGGGGTAGGCCATGAAGAGCTTGACGACTCTAGGAACCCTCAAAAGCGATGCATTGAGCGTTATGAGAGTTTCGATGCGCCGCGGCTAACGAGACGGCGGGGTCCGGACCTGCGGCTCTTACCCCCAGTGCACCCATCGAAGCGCATGCTGGGCCCCAATGGGAGGCCACCGGGCCCTGGTGGCCCGCCCGCCTTTCGCGGACGGGCCATCAGGGAGAATGCGCCTCAGGAAGCGGCGTGGTCCCGCTTCTGTTGGGCTCGGCGCCGCAGGTCCCTGACTACCTCGCGCCAACGCCAGGAGTCGTCCCGGGTGTACTTCTCGTGGCTGCTGGGCTCCCAGTCCGCGAACTGGGGTGCGTGCCCCACTGGCCTGGGGTGATCAGCAGGGCCAAGGGGCGGCAGCCACCCTCGCCGGCGAAGTGGATCTTGCAGGTCAGGCCGCCCCGGGACCGTCCGAGCCCCTCGTCGGGGCGGTGGTTTCGGGGCGTCGTTCCCTTTTCGGAACCCTCGGGGCGGCCTTGCGGCCCTGGCCGCGTGCTGGTGGACCCGGCACGTGGTTGAGTCGGCGTCCACCATGCCCCAATCGAGCCGGCCCGCCAGGTCGGTGTCGGCCTGGACCGACTTCAGAATGCGGTCCCGGGTGCCGTCGGCGGACCAGCACCGGTGGCGTTCGTAGACCGTCTTCCAACTGCCGTACCGCTCGGGAAGGTCCCGCCACGGGATCCCGGTCCGCACCCGGAACAGGATCCCTTTGACCACCTGCCGATGGCCGCACCAGCGACCACCGCGCAGGCCCGCGGCGGGCAGATGCGGCTCAAGCCGCACCCACTCTGCATTCGTCAGATCACCCCGCCCCATGCCCGACCTAACGACCGGACAATCACACAGTCACAAGATCTGCCGGACAGAACCTAACGGGGGTGACTGGCGGCCAGGTCGTTTAAAGCTCCGTTGACGACCCACCAAGAGACATTGAGGGTGTCGCGGTCGGGCTTGTGTTCCTCTCGGAACTCGCGGTGGGGGTGGACGAAGTTGCGGTAGTCACGCAGCGTGTGACTGTAGCTCGTGGCGTCCGCGTCGATCCATCGCTCGCGCGAGCAGATGTCGATCAGCTCCCCAAGGCTGACACGCTTGAGGTCCCGTCGGCTCAGGATTGAAGCGTCGCGTTCCTGAATGACTGTCAGGAGAACGCCTTCAAGCAAGGAGCCAAGCATGATGACGGCAGCGATGTGAGCTCCATTGGCAAAGCAGGTGCGGGCCTCGTCGAGGCGGTGTTGCAGGAGCTGCGCCATACGCTCATCGGCAACGATTTCGGCCATGGTGGCCTTCAACTCGACCGGGGCCTGCTCTCCCGGGTGTCCGAGTGAGGGGTCGCAGGCCACCAGGCGGGGTCGTCCTCCGGGGTTCTCAAGACGGAGACCTTCGTGGACGAGAAAGACGTTGACCGCGTGGAGGACCTTGGCCAGCTGGTGGGGTTCCTCGTAGTACTCACGGGCATCGGCGAGGCGCAACAGTACCTGCTCGATGGCCGCGTGGTCGGCGCGGCGTTCCGTGAGGCGGTCCAGGGTCCATTCGCTGCGGGACTCGCCGTCGAAGTCGAGGACGTTGCGCCAGCCGGCATTCTCGAAGAAGCGGGTCAGATCGCGAGTACCGCGGTAGTAGAGGTGGTCGTCGCCGCAGATGACTCGTGCCAGCTCCTTGATGGTGTTGGTGTCCAGGGTGCGAGTGCCATTCTCCGGTGCGTGGGTCATGCGCTCTGTTCCAGTTCCTCTGGGGCGTCATCCCCGCCGTCGCCGGAGAAGTCGCTCAGTTCGGTGGGGTTGCTCATTTGGATGTCCCGCGATGATTCGCTGCCGGAAGCGGCAGCCGGCTCGGCGTCATACAGTTCGTCGCTTTCGGGTGCCTCGTCTTCCTCTTCGTGATCCGAGCCCCTCAGGTCGAGGGGGCTCCACTCAGGCGATTCCTCGCGCGTTGCTGTTCGGAGCGCGTATTCGGCAGGTTGGATGTCCAGGCGGTTCAGTTCGGACCACAGCCCGGTGAGTGCCTCGTCCGGGTCGAAGCGGAACTCGCTCTCAGGGATTCGGTAGAACTCCCAGCCCACCCTGCGTAGTTCTCGGTCGCGCTGATGGTCGCGTTCGATCTGCTCGCGGGTCGTGTCGTGGAAGTAGGCTCCGTCGCACTCCACGGCAAGACGTCCGCGTGCGCCGACGACAACGAGGTCGATCTTCTTGGTACCGGCCGGATACTGTGGCAGCACGTGGTATCCGCGTCCCTTGAGTCGCAGATAGACCTCTTGCTCGAACATCGACTGGAACGGCGCCTGCATGACGTCGGGTGATACGAAGCCGATGTCATGCACGACGGAGAGGGCAGCCGGCGGGTTGTGCATGTAGGTGATCAGGTTCAGGCGCATGTCGTTGGGCTTGAGGCGGTCCACCGGCACTGAATGGAACAGCCACATCTGGTCCTGGGCGCGGCTGGCGGCCACGTTGTACGCCTGCTGTTCGCTACGGGCACCGCCTGCGCTCTTCGGTGGGTCTGTGACCACCATGGACAGCAGGATGACGTGGCGCTCGTCGCCTTGGAACGAAGCGGCGTTGCCTACCTGGATGCGATGGTGTTGGCGGACAGCGGGGGCGATGCGCTGCTCGATCAAGGCCTGGATGTATCTGGTCTGGCCGTGGCCTTGCAGGACGATCACACCGATCGTCTTGTCACGGTAGGCCGCATCCTCGGTCATGCGCTCGAGGGTGTCTACGATGGCTTCGGCTTCCCTCGGGTTGTGGATGCGAACCTCGCGCCCGGCCGTTGCCGCGTCCTCGACGTAGGTGACACGCAGAGGATCCAGGCGCTCGCCCCCGTACTGGCGGAGCGGCAGGAGGGAGTGGTCGTAGAAGTTGGCCGATGACCAGTTGATGATCTCCGGGACGCAGCGGAAGTGTTCATCAAGGCGGATGACTTCGGGAAAGAACGAGCTGAGCAGGCCGTAGAGGTTGGTGTGTGGCATGTACAGCTCGCGGACACCGGAGGGCATGTCGTGGAGGTAGGCGGCGAGTTTGTCGCGGATGGCCTGGTGACGGCCGAAGCCGGTTGATGGTGGTGAGCACTGCTTGTCGTCGCCGACGACGATGACGCGCGGCGCGAGCCAGAGCAGGAAGAGGGCGTCCATGCTGGCCTGGCTTGCTTCGTCGACGATGACGACGTCGAAGCTGTTGTGGCCGGTCTGCACCATTTCGGCAACGTCCGCGATGGGCATGACCCAGGCGGGTACGGCGCCCTGGGCTACACGCATGCGTTCCTTGGCGGCAGCGCGCAGCCGGTCGGCGCTGCGGCCCGTGCCGCGGCCGAGGCTGGACATGTGGGTTTGGTACATCTGCAGGGCCGACCGCTGTTCGGGGGTCATGTTCTTCAGGCAGTGCAGCCGGCCCCAGGTCGCGGCAAGCTCGCCGGTGACCTCCTCCAGGAGGCTCTCCTGCTGGCCGAGTTCCGTGTCCAGCCTCTGTTCCAAGCCGGGCGTGCGGCGAGCAGCCACGAACTTTGCGGCTCTAGCCCATGCCCAGGCACGCTCGATCTGAGCCAGTTGTTCGTCCCACTGCGGGTCATGGGCTTCTTCCAGCAGGCGGGCGGCGAGCACGGGGTGGGCGGTGCGAATCTGGTCGAGCAGGCGACGGCAGTGGCTCCTGCGTGCATCGCGATGGTGGGCGGCGTACAGATCTTCGACGGCTTTGACGTAGGCGGCGGAGTCCTGTTCGCGAAGCGCGGCCGACAGGGCGCGCGCCTCCGAGGCCGGCTGTTGCCCGTCCTCGGTAGCGCTCAAGTACTGGTCCCAGGAGATGAGCTGGGCAAGCGCTTCGTCAGCAGCACGCCTGTGGGCAAGAGCACCTGCTGCGTGGGTAAGGATCTGCCAGGCAGTTCGCGTGGTCAGGCCGAGCCTGACGTTCTGACCGACGAGGATCCGATCAATGTTTTCCCTGGCCTGCACAAAGGCTGAGATGTGCTCCAACTGCTGCTGGCGGTGGTCCAGCTCCGCAAGGATGACTTCGAGGTCTCCTTCGGGCAGGGATGCCTTCACCTGCTTCCATCGCACCGCGACGACGTCCAGGGCGATGTGGGCACGCAGGTACGCCAGGACGTGCTCGAGGTCGTCAACGGTGCGCGGACTCTGACCGTCGATGGTGCACAGAGTCAGGAGGTCATGGGCGTTCTTCTGCTCACGTGAGGCGAGCGACATGAACCGCTCCCGCACACGCGGCTGGCCCTTGGTCTGCAGATGCTTGAGGAGGTCCTGCCCGGACGTAGCCATGCTTCCGGCTTTCTGTGCATCGAGGCCGTCGGGCAGGTGCACGCTCCGCACTCCGACCGAGTCGAGTGCGTCGCGCGCCCGGGTGATGTATTCCGCGGTGTCCTCGACTCGCTTCCACAGCAGCGTCTGGGGGCGTGCCAGGCGCTCGGTGAGTGCCCGGCACACCCACGAATCCTCCTCCCACCGGGACGGGTCCGCGGGAAGACCGAGGTAGTGCAGTGCAGTCGCCGCATTGTCCAGGTGCCCTGCGATGTCATCGGTCAGCGAAGGATCCAGCCCGGCCAGGACGTCGCGCAACTGCAGGGTCTGTTCGTCCAGGCCGTGCGATGTCAGGCGGCTCGCAGCGAAGGTCGCGTCAACCAGGTCAGAGTCCGGCAACTCCTCGACAGAGGGCAAGGCTCCGCCGATACGGGGTTCGCCCGCGCCCTCTCGCAGCAGCACCAGCAGTTCCTGGGCCTGCTGAGCCGACAGCGGCGACTCTTCGGGCACGTTGTCGGCCAAGGATCCAATCCAGCTAAGTGACGGCTGGTGGTCCAGGACTCGCTGCACGATCTCGGCCAGGGTGCCGGCGTAGCCGGGTGCCACCCCTTGGTAGCGGTACTCCTGCTCTCGTACCGATAACAGCTGGTCGGTGAGGGTGCCGATGCGGCCCTGGATGTCCAGGCGCCGTCTGGTCAAGCGGTTGATCTCCGCCTGCAGTGTCTCGGCATCGGTGCTGGCCACCTGCTTGGTCAGCGCTGTCACGGTCCGTTCCAGTTCGCTGGTGCCGTTGTTGCTGCGGGTGGAACTCAGCAGCAGCACGCACAGGTCCCTGACGGGTTTGGGGAGTTTGTCGCGCAGTACGGCGAGCGGCTGGTCACGGGCGCTGGTGACCAGGACCCGCTGGCCCTCTGCGAGCAGAGCCGACACCAGGTTGGCGATCGTGTGCGTCTTACCCGTGCCCGGCGGGCCCTGCACGACGACACCGGTGTCCTTCTGCAGCCGGCGCAGCACCCTGCGCTGCTGCTCATTCGTCTTGCCTGGAAAGAGCGGATCGCCCTGGAAGAGCGGAGCCTGCCCCAGGCCATGCCCATCCCAGGCCGCGCGCTCCTCGGCGCTCAGCCCGTCCAAGACCATCTGGGCCAGGCCAAGGGGCGCGTACTCCTCCGCTGCGATGGTCTCCGCGATCTTCCCGTACAGGCGCAGCAGGGCGTTCAGATTCCGAGGCCGCATCACCAATGCAGGGGCGTACGTCACCCGAGACACGGGCTCGGGCGACCCGGGTGGCTGCCATCGGGCGCTGAAGGCGATTCGGTGCTGATAGGCGCGGTCCTGCCACTTGGAGAGCAACTCAAGCGCGTCCGGGTCCAGTGGGTGTACAGCGCTGGAGGCGATGTCATCGCCCAGGACCGCGGACTGCTCCCGGATCCAGCCGTCCCCGGAGTCCAGGAAGTCCTGGTCCTCGAGGCGCATCGCCCCCTCCGCCGACAGCCGCACCGTCACCTCGGCAGTTCCGCGGTGCACTGACGTCTCCACCCGCTGGACAAGCAGATGCCGGTGTACCGCGTCCTGCCCCGGCTTTTCCCACGTCAACAAGCCCACCGCCAAGACCAGCTCGACCCGGTCGTCCTCCAGCGCGAGCCTTTGATGCCAGCCATAGACCAGGTCGTACAAGGCGCGCAGTGGCTGCTCACGCCTCTCCTTCTGCGCCCAAGTCCGCCAGCGGTTCAGCCACGACCCGTATGCGCGCAGCACCTCCGCCGCCTCATCCCGGGCGATAACAGCCGGCTCATCGTCGCGAAGTGTTCCCGCCGGAACCGGCAGCCTGCTGTGGGCTGGCCCTTCATCAGCCAGCGGCGGGTCTTCTGCCTCGGGGTCCAAGCACGCGAGCGGGTCGATCCAGCCTTCCAGGAGTTCCGGGAGGTCCGGCGGCGGTTCCTGCGGAACGTGCTTGAGCTGTAGCAGCACGCCGTCCTCACGGACACCGGGCTTACGGATTTGGGCGGGCAGATCTGCCAGCCAAAGCCGCTCCCTCCCACGGCCACGGTCATCTCGCTGGCGCTGATGGCTGCTGCGCACCATCTCCTGCAAAAAATTCACCAGCCCGGTGGTCCTGGCCAGGACATCCGGATCTGCGGCATGGCGGCGCACGGCGCTCATCGCTTCCCCTCCGTGTGGTGACGAACGTTTCAGGATGAGGTAGCAACTTGCGTTGCACCCACCCTTCACACAGGATGGCTGAAACTAAGCAATAGGCTGCGGCTGTTTGGTGTCTGAAAGGCACGCCTTCCCTGTCTGGTGCATACGACTACGGGTGGCACCCAGAATTGCGCGCACGCACAGGGTTACCAAGTCACGGCGGGACAGGACTACTCCCGGGCAAGACCTCAAGCATCCTCATCCAAGACCATCGTCGTGACGTGAACTCACCTGTTCAAAAGCTGCAGCGACGATGCATTCAGGCCAGAAGAAGCGATACCGATCGCGACTGGCGTGCCCGCACAGCCTCTGGGTGCGGCTCGCCGGCCAGAGGTGATGACGCCCGGGAAAGTCCAAAGCCGAAAATCGGACCCGCAGTCCTGGCCCGGGGCAACCGGGAACGGGGATGACGAAACAGCAAGCACCAACGGCGCTCACCAACAGCCCGAACTCTCCGAGTGCGTGATCAGGCTTGCATCGAACCTGCAACTGATATTGATGTCCGGCAGCACGTACTGCGGCGGTACCGCAGTGCCCTGGTAGTCCCCCAGCGCACTCACTGCGCGCTGCCAGTGCCCGTCATGCAGGTAGCTCAAGGCACGCTGATAGACACTGCGCGCGTGCTGCCCCTGCAAGACATGCATCGGAAGCGAGTCCCACCGAATACCGTGGCGCACCTTGTATAGAGATGCCTCGAAGACCACTCGCGGCGGAAGCACACGCGTCTTCTTCTGCGGCTTAGGGAAGCACGAAGCCACCTGGGCCCACTGCTCGTCAGTAAGGGGACACGGTACCGCACGGTGGTGCTTGCCGAACCATGCCTCGAACGGGCATCCCGTACCGCGGACTGCTCCGGGAACCTCGGTGACGATGCGCACCTTGAGGTCCAGCAGGTCCAAGAGCTCGAACCGCTGCTTCACGGACAGCAGGCCCAAGCGGCGCTGCACGTCCAGGCCGTTCGCCAGCGCTTGATTTGCTCGCGCCTCCTGCTGCTGCGCCGCCGCCAGGCGGTCCGCGACGGCGCTACGCAGGTATAGCAGCTGCAGCTCGCTACTCGCGAAGTCATCCCTGATCTCGGCGAGAGCTGCTCGAAAGTCGTCTGCGATACAGGAGTAGTTACCTTCCTTCTTCTGTTGTGCGGGCCGCCGCCAGCGCGACGAGCTTCTTCTTCCTCACCCGTCGGCTGCGTTCGATTCGTGCGTCCAGATCTGCGAGGCGTCCGCCGAGCGACGTCGTCTGGCCGGGACCAAGACCAAGTACGGCGCCCGCCAGGGACTGGAGCAGAATACGGTCGGCGAGGAAATTGGTGATTTCGTGCCACACCACGTCCTCCAGTGGGCCAGTCAAGATCTCCTGACACCTGCAGGGCGGGTCGGATCGACGCCCGGTGCACCGATAGGCAGTACGCCCGCGGTCTTCCCTGTGAGCCCCGATGTAGTGGCGCCCGCACAAGGAGACGACCCGGCCCGACACGTCTCTTGTTAAGCGTACTCAAGGGGTGCAGAGTCGATGAACGCTGATCTCAGGTGCGCTGCCGTTCGCATTTCGTTCATGCCCATACACTTCTTGCACTACACGTCATCGAACCCGTTCACCCCTGCGTCGAACGACACCAGCGGGGGCGAGCAGAAGCCGTTGCCTCATCGAGCCGAAGGCCGGCAGGACGCAGGACTGGACAGCTTTCGGAGTCAATAGCACACACATGGACGCGTAAGTGCTCGCGGATCCCGCGTGACGAGTAGGCCTTGTCGGCCAGCACGACCATGGGCCGGGTGCTAGGTCTGCCTGCGGGCCTGGCGACTCGGATGACGGCCATGGAACTGCGTGAACGCGGGTGCGTCGCCGGCCTGGCCGGGTGTGTCGACGAATGCCAACGGCCGGCAGTTGCCGTCGGCGGCGAGGTGGATCTTCGTGGTCAGTCCGCCGCGGGACCGTGCGAGGGCATGGTCGGCCGGCTCGCCTGCCGGGGCCCCTTTTTTTGACGGGCAGTCGGCGGCGTTGTGGACGTCAAGTCCGGTCCCGGCTACTGGCGGGCGACAGCCGCACGTATCCGATGGTCAACGCGAAGGTCATGCGTCAGGTGACGGAAGTGCGTCACACATTGCGGATGCTGTCGCAGCATCGCCGCCACTGAGCTGGCGGCGTCTCCACTCAGGGGCGACCACCACGAGAAGATCTCAGCCTGGCCTTTCTCGTTGTCCAGAAGAGGCATCCATTCGAACGCGCCAGCGCAGCACGCCTCCAGAAGGTCAAGTTCACCCGCCCGGGCCGCCCCCTCCGCGATGCGGGCCAGCCACCTGATGGTGGTGGCGAGTTCGTCCGAACCGTGGGAAGCGTGGGTACCGAAGAGCGTCGCCATCGCGGATACGACCTCGACTGCACGAGGGGCGTCCGCCAGCAGGTCCGCCATGATCGAAGCGATGGGAACCTTGATCAACACGTCGAAGTAGAGAGCCGCATCGTCAGGATGCGTCGCGGCGAGCGCCAGGAGGTCCGCCCCCGCTCCATGCGACCCGTCGGACAGTTCCCGAGAGAGGTACTCCCCGCGCAGAACAGGGGACTCCGGGGGCCCGTCCAGCTCTTGCGTGATGAAGTCGAGGAACGCGGCCACCGTGGCCGGGCGTCGCTCCGGATCTCTCTGGGTCGCCTCTCGGACGATCGCACGCCACGGGCCCGACTTGGGGATCAACGGATGGTTTACGAGGGGCATCTCGCCTGTGACAGCCCACCCGATGAGCTGACCCAGGCTGTAGATGTCGGCAGTGGCGCCTACATGGTGCGCATCGGTGTAGAGCTCGGGGGCCGCAAAGCCCTCGGAACCCAGAAAGACCCCGACGCGAGTCCGCTGCGGATCGGTCGTCTGCCCCGGAGGGCGCCGCGCGATCCCCCAGTCAGCGAGGACCCAGCGGCCTTCCAGACATAGCACGTTGGACGGCTTGATGTCCCTGTGGACCCACCCCGCGCGATGCGCGACGGCAAGGACCGAGCAGAGAGATTCCAGAAGGGAACGAAGAGTCGCGCCATCCGTGAACTGCTCCCGGTGGTTCTCGGCGGTGGCCTCCGCGTACGGCATGACGAACCAGTTGTTCTTCGGATCAAAGTCCAGGACCGGCATCGCGTGCGGGTGCCCGTTGAGGCGACGTCCGCATTCGATCTCCCGTGCCATGCGGGCCACCTGACGAGTAGGTGGATACTTGCCCCGCAGCTTCTTCAAGGCAACGATCTCGCCACTTGGCTTGTACACCGCCTTGAAGACGTCTCCCTGGCCTCCGCTGACGAGGGGGAGCCGTTCGCATTGGTAGTCCTTGCGCTCGCCCCGCCTGGAATGTCTGGTGATCTTTCCGCCTTCTGGCGCGACCAGCGGCCTACCAGCCATTTCCTCCAGTTCCCCGACTCCTGAGAAGAGGGTGATCCGGTGGCGCGTGTTGGCGATGGCATCAGCAAGGCTCGCCGAGGCCGGCGCGTTCGAACCCGTCGGCCGCCGGGGAGCAACGACGTCCCGGAAGACTTCCTCGGGGGCGAACCCCGCAGCGAGGTACTGGAGCACCTCGAACTGATCTTCAGGAAGGAACGGACGGAAGGCCTCGAACTGCGCCTTGTCCGTGATCGTGCGAATGGCTTGCAGGGTCTGACCGTCGATACCGAGCTCTCTGAGCGCCCTGGCAGAGAACCTCGCGAAGAGGGTCGTCGGGACGTGAGTAGCCGCTTGTGAGGTGGCCAGCCGCTCCATGGCCATGACATCCCGTACCTCCAGGCTTCCCGTGGCCGAGTTCACGGTGAAGAGCCGGTTGGCAGCCCATTGCATGGCCTGGTCGTGCGGCAACACCTTGAGGAGAAGGAAGGTCTCGCTCCCGTCGTCGGGCGCAAGGACTACGCCCCTCCAGAAGGCCGTGATGCGGACTGTCCTCATCCGCGGGTCACGAGCGAAGCGTGCTACGGACAGCCCAAGTCCCTTGTCCATAAGCAGCTCGGTCATCGTCAGCGTCTGGAACTTAGTCATCGCCTTGCGGACCCCAGCCCGGACAGGCTTCTCCAGCAGCTCATACTCGGCCCAGAAGGTATGCGCGAAAGCAAGCTGAGGCAAAGGTGACGCTCCTGCGTTGGAGACGGGTTGTCCGACTCCAAGATATCGCTCTGGTCGCGGCCGAGATCGACAAGAACTGGACGACCAGCTCTTGCAAGTTGAATCACCCCCGCACCCTGGGACTCGTTGTCCGGGGACGTGGCGGCTCCTAGCCGAAGCAGCAGCACGTCACTGTGCTCCACCGCCACCTGGCCCACGACTACGAAACCCGCCCCGCTCCGTGGCCGTGGTCCCCCTCTCCACGACCGACCTCATAGCTCGCCGTCTCACAGGCGAGAGCATCATCTTCTGGCGTGATCCGGTAGCAGGACATCAAAGCCGCATCTCGGGATGAAACAACATGATAGATCGACCTCTTACTATGGGGCGACGCCCCGCCAGGTCCGGGGCAGGCAGTGTGGGTCGGGCGGACGGGGTGCGGTCGAGGTGAGCAGTGCGGGGCGAGCCGGGGAGGTCGGCAGTGTCTTCCGGTGCGAGCTGGCCGCGCATCTGGCCGTGCACGGGCTCCGTGGTCGGCCGGTCTCGGGGCTGGACATGCCGCCGGGAGTCTGGCCCGTCCGAATGGACTTCGAGACCAGCGATCCCACCGACGACATCCGTGTCATCTTCTCCGACGGGCGTCGCGCCTACATGTCCGCGAAGCGGAAGATCGACCGGGGGCGTCCACTGGAAGAGACGCTGACGGGGTGGGTGGGACAGGTTCCAACACTCGGTCCTGACGATCTTCTGGTCATTGCAGGCGAGGAACTCGTCGGGCCGGTTAAGAACCTCGACCGGGCCCTGCGCCGCCACCGTGCCGGCCTCCGCATGGAGACCAGTGACGAGTCCAGCGCCCTCGCCCTCCTCACCGACCGGATTCCGCCACGGGTCCGCGGAGTCGTCCTCGACCGTGCACGTGTCCTCCACCTACCCGGCTCAACCGGACCGGCACCACACCGGGATCTGCTGGCCGCCCTGATGGACCTCGTGGTCGCGGACGCGCGCGGGCACCGTGCCGTGAGTGTCCTGGCCGATTTCTTCCACCGGCAAGCGGGCGAGGCGCTCGGGAGTTCCGCCGAGGAGTGGGTAGACGCCCTGGCCGCTGCAGGGGTGACCGTTCTCCCGGACCAGGGGGGTCCGATGGCGATGCGCCTTGCCTCCCGCCAGAAAGCCGTCGCCATGTACCGCACCCGGCTCACGGCGGAGGCCGGGCGGATCGACCTCAGCCTGCTCGCCGATGACCTCCCACCCCTCGTCGTCGACGACCTCGTCGGCGGCCTCCGGATCGACGTGGAGGGCGAACGCACCTCCACCTCCCTCCTTCGCCGCCTGAGGCGCTGGCGCCGCATGGTCATCGTGGGGCAACCGGGCTCGGGGAAGTCGGTGGCGGTGCGGGAGATCGCGGCCCACTGCTCCAGCCGGGCCGACGCCCCCGTCCCGATCCCTGTGTCACTGCCACGCCTTCTGAAGAGACACCCAGACCGCCTGACCATCGACGGCCTGATCGACGACGCCGTGGCCGGCACCGTGCCGGACACGGACCGGGCCCCACTCGCCTCCTACCTCCAGGAAGAAATTGGCCGCGGGCGGGCGCTCGTCCTCTGCGACGGGCTCGACGAATGCGGGGCGCGCGCACCTTGGGTCGCACAGCAGCTCCAAGAGATCCTCACGTCTTTGGAACCCTCGTGCGGATTCGTGGTGACGACCCGGGCGCACGCACAAGGGGCCGCTGCCAGGCTCAGCCTGCCCCGGGTGGAGCTCGCTCCCCCACAAGATCTCCGTGCGACGGTCGACAGCATCCTCGTCGCATGTGCCGAGGTACGGATTCTCAGGCCGGACCGAGCGACCTTCCTGGCAACACGACGCGCCTGGATCGAGGACGCGAAGGAGAAGCACAAGCACCTGCTCGCTGTGCCGCTGCTCGCCGCTCTGCTCGCTCTCATCTGCGCGAACACGCCAGACACCGACCTCCCCAAGGGGCGTGCAGCGCTGTTGCACCGCGCGGTGGAACAGTCCGTGCACAGGTGGGAGCAGCTGCGAGGGACCCTCGCCCCAGCCCGACCCTGGGCACCCGCGCTGACGACGGGCATGCTCCTCGACGGGTTCGTCACACTCGGAAGGCTCCTCGACGGCGGAGCCACCCCGCCAGCCGCACACGCCCTCCAATCCCTGACCGACATGCTGAGGGACCCCCTCCGATGGGCCATGCCACCCGCCGCAGCAGCGGAGGTGGCCGAGCACGTGCTCCGGTTCTGGGATGAGCACGTCGCCGTGTTCGTTGTCAACGGAGCAGGCGAACTCACCGCACGGAGCAAAGTCTTCGCTGAAATCGCCACAGCCATGTGGGCACAGTCTTGCGGAGCCGAGGATCTGCGAAACTGGCTACGCCACGCCCTCAGTCACACGGACTCTGACGGAGCGATCGCACTCGCCTCCGGACTCGATCCCCGTACGGCCGAGGCTCTGCTCGATATCGGCGTGACACGGCGGGAGGCCACGCTCATGGTCGCCGATCTCGCGGAGCATGGTGTCCTGACTCTTTCCGACGGCGAGATAGACCGGGCCCTGGGCCAGTTGACGGACGGAGCCCTCGGCGCGCTCACGGGTGAGCCGATCCTCCCGCGCGGCCCCGGAAAACCCCCGGAGTTCTTGCCGGCGCTGTGGGACAAGACCCGCGCCGCGGGTCCATGGCCCTTCGTGCAGGCCGCGTGCCTTCTGGCCCTGCCGCCAGCGTCTCGGCAGCGCCGGGCGGACCTCGTGGCCCGCTCCGGGCTCGACGGCACCTCCGAGTCAATCGCCCGGACCCTGTGCGCGCTGACGGACGCCCGCACGGACAGGTCCCCCTTGAACAGGGAAGCGATCGACCTGCTCCGCGCGGTGCTGGCGCTTCCCCTGCCACAGGACTCCGAGATGGTACAGAAAGGGCGGCGCAGCTGGGAGCTGGTCGGGGGAGGGCCCCTCACACCGGGGCTGGGACAGGTCGCCTTGGGCGCGGCCGAACATCTGGGTGAGCTTTCCGACGATGCAGGTGAGCGCGTGTTCGCCCTCGCGATGCACGCGTCGGGGCGTGTCGCCGAGAGGATCTTCGCCGCGTTGGCGCGCACGGGGTTCGACACGCGTCGGCGGTGGGGCAACATCGCTGCCGGGCTGCAGGACTGGGTTTCCTCCGTGTGGGACGACAAGGCGGCCCTTCTCTCAGACCTCGTGTCGCTTCACAGTTCGTGTCCGGAGCCCAAGGATGCGGACTTCTGGTCGCTCACCGCCCTCGGCAACCTTCTCGCGGCAACTGGATACTCCGACTCTCCCGCGAGCCAGATCAATCGCGCCTTCACCCGGGACGGCACAGCAAAGCGCCGCGCCTGGCTCGACGCGACGGCGGACGCGTACGGCATCAACAAGGCGGCCGTGGCAGCCGAGGCGCGTTACCTCCAGCAGATCACTGCGCGCGGTCGCCTGCTGGACGAATGGCTCATCGCAAGCACACCGCCCCTGGTCAAGCCCTCGCTGCTCCCCAGTGTCGGGGAGGTTCTCACTGACTCCCAGCAGACGGACTTGTTGGGGTGTCTGGAAGCCGACTCGTCGTGGATGGCGTGGTCGGCGGCGAACGTGCTCATCAACCTGGTGGGAGGTCACGTTCCGTGGGACGGCCAAGAGCTGTTCGACAGAGATATGGCCCATTGGCCTCGCCACCGGGCGGGCCTTTTCCACAGCGTCGCCATCATGACCTCAGGCGATCGGCGCCCTTCGCTCCTGGCACGGGCCGGTTACTCGGAGTCGGCAGACCACCGATGGGCGGCGATGATGCTGATCTCCGTAGTACCAAGTCTCGACCCCGACGGCTCGATCGAGGCGGCGCTACGCCAGGACGCCGACCTGTCGGTCCGTCCGCAGGACGCGCATCAGGTCACGCCCGCCCCCACCCACTGGAGTTGCGACCACTGCCGGTCAGTTCAGCAGGTGGACGCCGAGGACTGTCCGGGGTGCGACGAGGGTGTGCGCCCTCGGCCCTGAGGGGTGAGGCAGCACTGATGGCCGGGCGGCGACGTGTCAGGAAGAGACGACTGGGAACCAGGCATGCAGATCAACGAGAAGCTCGTCGTCTTCGAGCAGGTGCCCGGAGACCTCCTTCGTAGCACCTTGGAGTAGTACCGACGGGGACGGGAGGGGTACGAGACTAACGGGGCAAGGTTGGCGTCCCACGCCAGCCACTTTGCCCTCCCTGTTCACCCCTGCCGGTGTACCACCTCCTAGTGAGGCCGGCAGGTGGGCACGTCCTCTGGCATCAGCCGGGCTAGGCTCGCCCGGCCCGTAGAGACGCGTGGCTGGAGTCCACGGCCAGCCGGCGTTCCACGGAGTCCGGGGTGGCTCATGCCTGGTGCCCGAGGCCGCCACCAGAGCACCGCTTCGGCTGCTACGACGCCGGCTCCCGGGCAGCAGCCTCAGCCCGGCCGCCCAATTGGTTCCCACCGCCGGACGGACCAGCGTCGCATGGTAGCCAGCGCTGGAGGGCGCGGACGGCCGCGCGTGGTGGAGCCGTTGAGGCGGAAGGGTCGACCGTCTCGAAGGATTTGGCGACGCTAACCGTTGACAGCCGGAATCACGTGCTGCCCGTACGCGTCGATGGTGGCCTCCCGTGCGTCGTGCATGTCGTAGACGGCAAACTGGTCAACTCCGAGGTCGCGGAGGGCGCGGAGCTTCTCGATGTGGGCCTCGGGCGGGCCCAGGAGGCAGAAGCGGTCGACGATCTCGTCGGGGACGAAGTCGGTGGACGGGTTCCCGGCGCGGCCGTGGTGGCTGTAGTCGTAGCCGTGGCGGGCCTTGATGTATTCGGTGAGTTCGTCCGGGACCATGCCCGAGTGCTCACCGTACCGACCGACGAGGTCGGCTACGTGGTTGCCGACCATCCCGCCGAACCAGCGGCACTGGTCGCGGGCGTGCGCGAGGGCGGACGTCGAGTCGTCGGCCGTGACGTAGGCGGGGGCGGCCACGCAGATGGTGATCGACTCCGGGTCTCGGCTGGCATCAGTCGCGGCCTGCCGGACCGCCTTGACCATCCATTCGGTGAGGAACGGGTCGGCAAGCTGGAGGATGAAGCCGTCGGCCTTCTGGCCGGTCAGGGCGAGGGCCTTGGGGCCGTACGCGGCCATCCAGACGGGGAGTCTCCCGTTCTTGATCCACGGGATCTGCAGCTGCTTGCCGTCCACGAGCGCCTCGCGGCCCTCGGCCAGATCGCGGATGACGTCGATGGCCTCGCCCAGGCGGGCCAGGGTGTTGGGGGCCCGGCCGGCGACCCGCATGGCCGAGTCGCCGCGGCCGATCCCGCAGACGGTGCGGTTGCCGTACATGTCGTTCAGAGTGGCGAAGGTGGAGGCGGTGACCTCCCAGGTGCGGGTGCCCGGGTTGGTGACCATGGGGCCGATGTGCAGCTTCCGCGTGTTGGCGAGGATCTGGCTGTAGATGACGAACGGTTCCTGCCAGAGGACCGCCGAGTCGAAGGTCCAGCCGTAGCGGAAGCCGTTGCGTTCGGCGCGCTTCATCAGGCTGATCACCTGGGAGGCGGGCGGGTCGGTCTGCAGGACGAGGCCGAAGTCCATACGTCGCTCCTTGCTGGGGAGTACGGGCCCGGGGCATGCGGGCCCCGGACACCCTCTAGAGGTACTGGCAGGTGGAACGGTGGACGAAGGCCCCGTGTCCGGCCCGGCCGGTGTACTCGCGGCGGTCGATGACGAGTTCTCCGCGCGAGAGAACCGTGTCGACGCGCCCGGTGATCCGCCTGCCCTCATACGCCGAGTAGTCCACGTTCATGTGGTGCGTCTCGGCGGAGATGACCTGCTCGGCGTGCGGATCGTAGAGGACGATGTCGGCGTCCGAGCCCGGCGCGATGGTGCCCTTCTGCGGGTAGAGGCCGAACATCCGGGCCGGGGTCGCGCAGCCGATCTCGATCCAGCGACGGCGGCTGATGTGCCCGTCCAGGACCGCCTGGTGCAGGAGGTCCATGCGGTTTTCGACACCCGGGAGGCCGTTGGGGATCTTCGAGAAGTCGCCGCGGCCCAGCTCCTTCTGGCCCCGGAAGCAGAACGGGCAGTGGTCGGTGGAGACCACCTGGAGGTCGTTCGTCCGCAGGCCACGCCACAGGGCCGCCTGGTGCTCCTTCGGCCTCAGCGGCGTGGAGCAGACGTACTTGGCGCCCTGGAAGTCCGGCTCGGCGAGGTTGTCGGTGGACAGGAACAGGTACTGCGGGCAGGTCTCCCCGAAGACCGGCAGGCCCTTGTCGCGGGCGGCAGCCAGCTCAGCGACGGCCTCCTCCGCCGACACGTGGACCACGTAGAGGGGGGAGCCGGCGACCCGCGCGAGCTGGATCGCCCGGTGGGTTGCCTCGGCCTCCAGGAGGACCTTGCGGACCTCGCCGTGGTGGCGGGGGTCGGTCTCCCCGCGCGCGAGTGCCTGCTCGATGAGGACGTCGATGGCGATGCCGTTCTCGGCGTGCATCATGATCAGCCCGCCGTTACCGGAGGCCCGCTGCATGGCGCGCAGGATCTGGCCGTCATC
This sequence comes from Streptomyces sp. NPDC034085, assembly GCF_055575555.1. NCBI lineage: Bacteria > Bacillati > Actinomycetota > Actinomycetes > Kitasatosporales > Streptomycetaceae > Streptomyces > Streptomyces sp. NPDC034085. The sequence continues at coordinate 219,523 of NZ_JBVISL010000008.1, forward strand.
CGAGTAAAAGACCCCCGGATATGCCATAAACAATTTGAACGAACTTACGCCTTCTTCGACGAGGCCGTCCATTTCCTTGAGCGTGTGCTCGTTGACGTCCGACACGATCATGTGGAATGCGTAGTCGATCGCGCATTTTCCGTCGGCCTTGGCGTACCAGGCGTCCAGGCCGGCCCGCAGGGATTGTCCCTGCGACTGGACCGCGAAGTCGATGATCGTCGTAGTGCCGCCCCACGCTGCAGCTCGCGTCCCGGTCTCGAACGTGTCCGACGCAAAGGTGCCACCGAACGGCAGCTCCATGTGCGTGTGCGCGTCAACCCCACCCGGGATCACATATTTGTGGGAGGCGTCGATCACCCGGTCGGCGGTCCAGTCCTGGCTGCCTGCGGTCGCCATCGCCACGACGCGGCCATCCTCGATCAGAACGTCCGCATGCAGCTCTTCGGCAGCGGTGATCACCAGGCCACCGGTAATGAGAGTTCTGGTCATGTCCGATCCCTTCCCGTCAGAATGCCGGAGTCAGAGGGCCGTCGGCGGGGATACCGCACGGAAAGCGGTATCCCCGTCGGCCGCAGCAGCCAGCGCCGTGCCGGCATCCCGCGAAGCGACGCCGCGCATCACTCACCACAAGGCTTCCGGACCGACTAGGTCGCCGAGTCCCCGTGAAGATTCCTGGTCACGCGAGCCAACGAAACTCTTGAAGGAGGTGATCCCCTCGCCGACGAGGTGGTCCATCTCCTTCAGGGTCCCCTCGTTGACGTCCGAGAGGATCATGTGGAAGGCGTAGTCGACCGCGCAGTTGCCGTCGGCCTTGTCGTACCAGGTGTCGAGCCCCTCGCGCAGGGAGCGGCCCACGCTCTGCACGGCGAAGTCGACGATGGTGGTGGTGCCTCCCCAGGCGGCGGCGCGGGTGCCGGTCTCGAAGGTGTCCGAGGCGGCGGTGCCGCCGAAGGGGAGTTCCATGTGGGTGTGCGCGTCGACCCCGCCGGGGATGACGTACTTCCCGCTCGCGTCGATCGTCCGGTCGGCCGTCCAGGCGCCGGCGGCCGCCGAGCCGTGCGCGGCCAGCGCCGCCACGCGGCCGTTCTCGATCAGGACGTCCGCGTGGAGTTCGTCGGCGGCGGTGACGACCAGACCGCCGCTGATCAGCGTACGGATGCTCATGTGCGTCCCCCTACTGGATGCTGCGCAGCGCCTGTTGAAGGATCTCGGCGCCCTCTTCCGCCTCGGCGACGGTGAGGGACAGCGGCGGCGCGATCCGCAGCGCGCTGGTGGCGTGCCCGCCGCCCTTGCCGAGCAGCAGCCCGCCCTCGCGGGCGGCCTCCAGCACGGCCGCGGCGGCCTGCGGGTCGGCCCGGTCGGTGCCCGGCTCCGTCAGCTCGATCGCGGCCATCAGGCCCCGGCCGCGGACCTCGCGTACGGCGGGCACGCCGGCCGTGATGGCGCGCAGCCGCTCCAGGAGCAGGCCGCCGACGCGCCGGGCGTTGCCCTGGAGGTCGTGTTCCAGCAGGTACGAGAGGTTGGCGAGGCCGGCCGCCATGGTGACCGGGGAGCCGCCGAAGGTGGAGATGGACTGGGAGTCGAGGCAGTTCATCACCTCGGCGCGGGCCACGACGCCGCCGATGGACATGCCGTTGCCGATGCCCTTGGCGAAGGTGAGGATGTCCGGCGGGCCGCTCCGGGCGTGGGCCTGCCAGCCCCAGAAGTGCTCGCCGGTGCGGCCCCAGCCGGTCTGCACCTCGTCGCTGATCCACAGGATGCCGTGCCGGTCGAGGACCTCGCGGAAGGCCCCGTACAGCCCGTCGGGCGGTGAGGTGAACCCGCCGACGCCCTGCACCGGTTCGGCGATGAGGGCGGCCACGCCGCCGCGCGCCTGGCCCAGTACGTCCTCGAGGTCCGCGACGGCCGCGGCGGTGAAGGCGGCGTCGTCGAGGTGGGCGAAGGGGCCGCGGGTGCGGACCGCGCCGTGCACGTAGTAGGTCTGCAGCGGGGAGAGGCTGGTCGTGGACCAGTTCCGGTTGCCGGTGACCGAGACGGTGGAGAACGACCTGCCGTGGTAGCTGTTGCGCATCGCCAGGATCTGGTTGGAGCGGCGGTACGTGGTCGCGAGCAGCAGGGCGGTGTCGTTGGCCTCGGTGCCGGAGGTGGTGAAGAAGACCCGGGCGTCGGGGATGCCGGACAGGGCGGCGACCCGTTCGGCCAGCTCGATCATGGGCCGGTTGAGGTAGAGGGTGGAGGTGTGGATGATCCGCCCGGCCTGTTCGGAGACGGCCTTGGTGACCTCGGGGAGGGCGTGGGCGGTCATCGTGGTGAGGATGCCGCCGAAGAAGTCCAGGTAGCGGTTGCCGTCGGCGTCCCAGACGTGGCGGCCCTCGCCGTGGGTGAGCTCGATGGGGCGGTCGTAGTAGAGCGCGAGCCAGTCGGGCAGGACGGTGCGGTGGCGGCTGTGCAGCGGGATGGGGTTGGTCACGGCTGGACGAGTCCTCCGTAGGCGTCGGGGCGGCGGTCGCGGTAGAAGGCCCACTGGTCGCGGACCTCCTTGATCAGGTCGAAGTCCAGGTCCCGGACGAGGAGTTCCTCCTCCTTGTCGCTGGCGACGTCGCCGACGAACTGACCGCGGGGGTCGACGAAGTAGCTGGTCCCGTAGAAGTCGTTGTCCCCGTACTCCTCCTGGCCGACGCGGTTGATGGCGGCGACGAAGTACTCGTTGGCGACGGCCGCGGCGGGCTGCTCCAGCTGCCACAGGTGGGAGGACAGGCCGCGGTGGGTGGCGGAGGGGTTGTAGACCAGATGGGCGCCGGCGAGGCCCAGTTGGCGCCAGCCCTCGGGGAAGTGGCGGTCGTAGCAGATGTAGACGCCGACCCTGCCGACGGCGGTGTCGAAGACGGGCCAGCCGAGGTTGCCCGGGCGGAAGTAGTACTTCTCCCAGAAGCCCTTGACCTGCGGGATGTGGTGCTTGCGGTACTTGCCGAGGTAGCTGCCGTCGGCGTCGATGACGGCGGCGGTGTTGTAGTAGAACCCCTCGCTCTCCCGCTCGAAGACCGGGACGACGATCACCATGCCGGTCTCGCGGGCCAGGTCCTGCATCCGGCGCACGGTGGGGCCGTCGGGCACGGGCTCGGCCCAGCGGTAGTGCTCGGGCTCCTGGACCTGGCAGAAGTAGGGGGCGTTGAACACCTCCTGGAAGCCGATGATCCGCGCGCCCTGGGCGGCCGCCCGGCGGGCGTGCGCCTCGTGCTTGGCGATCATCGACTCGGTGTCTCCGGTCCAGGTGGCCTGGACGAGTGCGGCGCGGACGACTTGGGCCATGAGCTGCTCCTCGCGACGGGAACGCCGGCTTCTACGCACGTAGACGGTGTCCGTAGGGAGTCGAAGGTAGGCCTCGTCACAGCGCGGGGCAAGACCACCTTGCGCGGTTGGAGTAGTCGATCACGTTACGTCGCCCCGTGGTCGTTTGCGGTCAGCAGACGGGCGGTTCAGGCCACGGGGAGTCCGGCCACCCGGAGGGCGTGCGCCAGGTCGCGGTGCCGGGCGGCGGACAGGGCGCGGGCGGCGCGCAGCAGCCGCGGGGCGAACCAGTGCGGGTCGCGCCGGGCCAGGCCGGCCGCCTCCTCTGCGGTGCGCAGCCGGACGAAGGCGCCGAGCAGGGCCTGGGCCTCGCGGTCCCGGCCGGCGGCGCCGAGGGCGAGCGCCGCCTCGGCGACCTCGGCGGCCGGCCGGGCCACGCCCTGGCGCAGCAGGCCGTCGCAGTCGGCCTCGCGCCCGGCGTCGCCGAGGGCCGCGGCGGCGGCCGCGAGCCGGTCGGGCGGGAGGGAGGCCGCCTCCCAGAGCAGGGTGGCCCAGTCGGCGGCCAGTCCGGCGCGGCCGAGCTCGGCGGCGAGGGCGGGCAGGTGGGCGGCGGGCCAGGCCGCGGCCTCGCACAGCAGGGCGTGCGCCTCGCCGGTACGCCCCTGCGCGCGAAGCGCGAGCAGCCCGGCGGCGAACCCGCGGCGCGGACCGGACCCCGGGGCCCCGCCGTGCACCGGATGCGCGGCCCGGCTCGGGCCGGGGGCGGGGGGCTCGTGGAAGTCGGACGGGGTGACGTCCTGCGGGGCGGTCGGCCCGGGCGGGGTGGCCTCCTGCGGGGCGGGCGGCCCGGGCGGGGCGGCGTCCTGCCGGGCGGTCGGCCCGGGCGGGGCGGCCTCCTGCCGGGCGGTCGGCCCGGGCGGGGCGGCCTCCTGCCGGGCCGTCGGCCCGGGCGGGGCGGCGTCCTGCCGGGCGGTCGGCCCGGGCGGGGTGGCCTCCTGCCGGGGGGTCGGCCCGGGCGGGGCGGCGTCCTGCCGGGCGGTCGGCTCCGGCCGGGTCCGGTCGGCGGCCAGACGGGCGAAGCGGGCGCCGCGCGGGGCCGGGACGGGGAGGTCCGGGACGGCTCCGACCGCGCCGGGCAGCCCGCCCGGCGGGACGGGGGCGGCGGCCGGGCCCGCGTACCGGGCGCCCCCGCCGCGCCGCCGCCCCTCCTGCTGGGCGGGCACCCCGGCCGCCTGTGGCAGGTGGGCCGACTCCCGCGTCGCCGACGGCGGTTGCAGTTGCGGCGAGGCACCCGACTCCGAGTGCGGCTCCGCATGCGGGTACGACTGCGGCCCGAGCGGCTGCGACCGGTGGGCCGGCTCCGCCCTCGGCTCCCACTGCCCCAACGGCCGTCGCTCCTGCGGCGAGGCACCCGACTTCCCCTGCGGATCCGCTTGCGGCTGCGGCCGGTGGGCCGACTGCCCCTGCGGCTCCCACTCCGCCAACGGCGGTTGCGGCTGCGGCGAGCCACCCGACTCCGGCGGCGACTCCGGCAGCGGTTCCCCCTGCGGCTCCAGGTCCGGATCCGCTCGCGGCTGCGGCTCGGGCGCCGACTCCGGGTGGGGATCCGCTCGCGGGTGCGACTGCGGTTCGGGCGCCGGCTCCCACTCGGGCTCCGACCGCGGCAGCGGTAGGGCCGCCAGGCGGGACGTGAGGTCCGCGTGGCGGGCGGCGGCGCGGGCCGCGTCGTCCCGGGTCCAGGCCAGCTCCCGGCTCAGGGCGGCCGCCTCCGCCGGGTCCCCGGCGGCGCCGAGCCGGGCGGTCAGGCTCCGCAGCGCCTCCGCCAGCGCGGTCCGCTGCCCGGCCGTCGCCGCCAGCAGGGCGCGCAGCTCGCGCGCCCCGCCCGGCATCGCGTCCCAGGCGGCGACGGCGGCCGCCCGCAGCCCGGCCGCGTACTGGGCCTCGCCCGCCGCACCGCCCGGCTCCCCCGGCAGGTCGGCGAGCAGCGATTCCAGTACGTCCCAGGGCGGCACCGCGACCCCGTCCAGGCAGGCGCGCATCCCCTCCGGGTCCCGCCGCAGGAACTCCCCGTACCAGCCGGTACCGGGATCCAGTCGCTGGGTCAACCCCCGGAGGTAGTCCGTGAGTTGCCCGATCACCCGCGCAGTCGGCGTCTCCATGCACGCATTGCACCGCACCGGTGTTACGAGCGGGCTACGGACATCTCAAACCTGGACGGCGAACCCGTGAGGAAACCGGCGCCCGGGGCCAGGGCGCCGGCCCGGCCCTTCGGGGCGGAGCAGGCGGCGGCCAGCAGACCGGCGGCGAGGAGGCCGCCGAGGAGTGCGAGACCGAGTCGCTTCGCTGCGTTCGTGGCTGACACGCCCTGACGCCTGCCCCGGACGCCGCCGCTCCCACCGCTCCTTGCGCCGTTCGGCCGCCGGAGACCCCTCGGCGGGCTCCTTCCGTACGCCGGGCGGCCGTCAGGCGGGCACGAGCGCGCAGCGGCGTACGACCTCGTCCAGGGAGAGCCCGAGCACTCCGGCGAGGGCGGCGACCGTGAAGAAGGCGGGCGTGGGCGCGCGGCCCGTCTCGATCTTGCGGAGGGTCTCGGCGGAGAGCCCGGCTCCGGCGGCGACCTCGACCATGCTGCGGCCGGCGCGCGCCTCGCGCAGCAGCGCGCCCAGGCGCTCGCCGCGCTCGCGCTCTTCGGGTGTCAGAGGGGTTCGGACCATGCCGCCATCCTACCCCGCACCCCCAATAACTATCCCGGTAAAGTTATACCGGTATAGTTATTGGCATGGTTCAACTGAAGACCGATCGAGCGATCGACGAGATGCGCGCCGCCGGCCGGGTGGTCGCGCACGCCCTGGCCGCCGTACGCGGAGCCGCCCGGGTCGGGGTTTCCCTGCTGGAGCTGGACGCGGTGGCCCGCGGGGTGCTGCGCGAGGCCGGGGCCACCTCCCCCTTCCTCGGCTACCGGCCGCACTTCGCGCCGGTGCCCTTCCCCGCGGTGGTGTGCGCCTCGGTCAACGACGCGATCGTGCACGGTGTCCCCGACGGCTACCGCCTGCGCGACGGGGACCTGGTCAGCATCGACTGCGGGGCGAAGCTGCGCGGCTGGGTCGGGGACGCCGCCGTCAGCTTCACCGTCGGCCGCCCCCGCCCCGCCGACCTGCTGCTCATCGGCACGGCCGAGCGGGCCCTGGCGGCCGGCATCGCCGCCGCCGTGCCCGGCAACCGGATCGGCGACATCGCCCACGCGATCGGGACCGTCTGCCGCTCCGCCGGGTACGGCATCCCCGAGGGCTTCGGCGGCCACGGCGTGGGCCGCGGCATGCACGAGGACCCCGGCGTCCCCAACGAGGGCCCGCCGGGGCGCGGCATGAGGCTGCGCCCCGGCATGGTCATCGCGATCGAGCCGATGCTCGTCGCCGGCGGTACGGACGACTACACCTGCGACCCCGACGGCTGGACCCTGCGCACCACCGACGGCTCCCGCGCCGCCCATGCCGAGCACACCGTCGCGGTCACCGCCGGCGGCCCCAGGATCCTGACGGCCCTGTAGACCGTCCGGCCGCTACGGCTTGCCGTGCGGGTGCACCACCATCGCCGAGCCGCCGCCCCGGCGGGTGGTCTCGGCCGCCGCCAGCCAGCGGCCGTCGGGCAGGCGCTGGACGCCGGTCGCGGCGCCGATCTCGGGGTTCTGCCGGAAGGCGTGGCCCAGGCCCTCCAGTTCGGTGCGCAGCGGGCTGTTCCACAGGGCCGGCTCCAGTTCCGTGGTGGTCTGGTTGCGCTGGCTGGCGCGCGGCGCCGCGATGGCGTCCACCAGGGGCAGGCCGCGGTCCAGGTGGCCGGTCAGGGTCTGCAGGACGGTGGTGATGATGGTGGCGCCACCGGGCGACCCGACCGCCAGGACCGGCCGGCCGTGCTCCAGGACGATGGTCGGGGAGATCGAGGAGCGCGGGCGCTTGCCCGGCCCGGGCAGGTTCGGGTCCGGGACGCCGGGGGCCGCCGGGGCGAAGGAGAAGTCGGTCAGCTCGTTGTTGAGCAGGAAGCCGCGCCCGGGGACGGTGAGGGCGCTGCCGCCGGTGGACTCGATGGTCAGGGTGTAGGCGACGACGTTGCCCCAGCGGTCGGCGACCGTCAGGTGGGTGGTGTTCTCCCCCTCGTAGGTGGTGGGGGCCGGCCCGCCCGTGGTGGCGCAGGGCACGGGATTGCGGGGGTCGCCGGGGGTCAGCGGGCTGGTCAGGGCCCGGTCGGGCCTGATGAGGCAGGCGCGGGTGTCGGCGTACCGCTGCGAGAGGAGCTCGCGCGTGGGGACGGGGACGGCGGCCGGGTCGCCGACCCAGCGGCCCCGGTCGGCGAAGGCGATCCGGGAGGCCTCGATGTAGTGGTGCAGGTACTGCGCCGGGGACAGCTTCGACAGGTCGGTGCGCTCGAGGATGTTCAGCGCCTCGCCGACGGTGGTGCCGCCGGAGGAGGACGGCGCCATGCCGTAGACGTCCAGGCCCCGGTAGCCCACCCGGGTCGGGGCCTGCCGCTTGGTCTCGTACGCGCGCAGGTCGGCCGTGGTCAGGTCGCCGGGGCGGACGTTGCGGGTGGCGGACGGGTCGACGGGGGGCTTGCGGACGGTGTTGACGATGTCCTCGGCGATCGGTCCCCGGTAGAGCGCGCCGGTGCCCTTGCGGGCGAGTTCGGCGTAGGTCGCGGCGAGGTCCGGGTTCTTGAAGGTCGAGCCGACGACGGGGGGCTGCCCGCCGGGCAGGAACAGCTCGCGGGTGGCGGGGAAGTCCTTGAACCGGTCCTGGTTGGCCTCGGTCTGGGCGCGGAAGGTGGCGTCGACCGTGAAGCCGTCCCGGGCCAGTTTCTCCGCCGGGCGCAGGAGCTGGGCGAGGGGGCGGCTGCCCCAGGCGTCGAGGGCGCTCTTCCAGGTGGCGGGGGTGCCGGGGACGCCGACCGCGCGGCCGCTGGTCTGGCCTTCGGCGAAGGGGATGGGCGCGCCGTTCTCCTGGAAGAGTGCCGCGGTGGCCGAGGCGGGCGCGGTCTCGCGGCCGTCGATGGTGTGCACCCGGCGGGACCGGGCGTCGTAGTAGACGAAGTAGCCGCCCCCGCCGATCCCGGCGGAGTACGGCTCGGTGACCCCGAGCGCGGCGGCGGTGGCGACCGCGGCGTCGACGGCGTTGCCGCCGGCGCGCAGGACCGCGATGCCGGCCGCGGAGGCGTCGGCGTCCGCACTGGCGACGGCCCCGCCGTATCCAGCGGCGACCGGCACCTTGGGCGGGGCGGGGCTCTGCTGGGGCGGAGCCGCGGCCCCGGTGGAGACGAGCGCCCCGGCGAGGGCGGCGAACGCAAAGTGACGTGCTGCGAAGGCGCGCATCCGGTTCCTCCAGTCGACTGCCTGTCAGGCCTGGGAGCGGCAGCCTAGCTTCGCCGCACCCCCCGCGTCAGGAAGGCGGTGCGGCGGCTACCATCCGCGGCATGAACGATGACGTCCGCAACATCGTGCTCGGGGTGGTCGCCACTGCCGTCAGCGGTGGTTTCGGCTGGTTCACGCGGACGTACCTGTGGCGCCGCGCCCTCCGCCGCAAGCAGGCCTTCTTCGGGCTGCCGACCGGCTCGGACTGCCTGTTCGTGGCGAACCGGCAGGTGGGCGGTACGGAGTCCTCGCTGCACCGCAGCGACGCCTTCGCGCTGTTGGAGATATCCGCCCTGATACGGGACTGCGGGGCGACGGTGCGGATCGTCACGCACGAAGCCCGCCAGGGTTTCGGTGAGCGGGCGGAGTTCTGCGTCGGCGGTCCGGCCTCCAACTCCCGCACGGTGGCCCACCTGCACTCCATGCTGCCGGGCGTGCGGGTCGACCTCTCCACCGAGCCCGGCCCCGGCCGGGGGGCGATCAGCGTCGGCGGGGAGGCGTACCGCTGGGAGCCGGGCCTGGTGGAGTACGTCCTGCTGGCGCGGCTGACGGCCGGGGAGGGCGCGCGGCCGGTGTTCCTGCTGTCGGGGCAGACCGCCAACAGCAACCAGGCGGCGGCCCGTTACCTGGCCAGGCACCATGAGGCGCTGGCCCGTACCTACCGCGGCGGCTCCTTCTGCCTCGTGCTGAAGGTGGTCAACTCCGATGCCTACGGGCCGGACGTGACGGAGCTGGTGGCCGACGTCACCGCCGCGGCCCGGACACCCGCAGCGGCAGCCGCGTGATGCCGTTGATGAAGTTGGAGACCAGCCGGCGGGGCTCTCCCGCGAGTTCGGGAGCGGGCATGGCGGCGCGCCACTCCTCGTAGAGGGGTGCGCAGCTGGAGCCGGGCGAAGTGGGCGCCGAGGCACACGTGAGGGCCCTCGCCGAAGGAGACGTGCGGGTTCGGGGAGCGGTCGGGGTCGAGGCGGTGCGGGTCGGTGAAGACGCGCTCGTCGTGGTTGGCGGCGGCGTGGAAGACGACGACCTTGTCGCCGGCCCGGACCGGGGTGCCGGCGAGTGCGGTGTCGCGGGTGGCGGTGCGGCGGAAGCTGAGCACCGGCGGGTGGACGCGCAGCAGCTCCTCGGTGGCCCGGTCCACCGGGGCGGTGCCGTCGGCGAGGCGCCGGTAGGCCTCGGGGTGGCGGGCCAGGGCGAGCAGGCCGCCCGGCGCGGCGCTGCGTACGGTGTCGTTGCCGGCGACGGTCAGCAGGAAGAAGAACATCTCCAGCTCGGCGGGCTCCAGTCCGGCCTGCGCGAGGGCGGTCATCACGTCGTCGCCGGGGTGGGCGCGCTTGTGGGCGGCCAGTTCGCGGGCGTACGCGAACATCTCGCCGAGCAGGGCCGGGGAGCGCGGGTTCAGCGGTGTGCCGTCCGGGCCGAGGAGCGGCGCGGGGGCGTCCTCGGGGTCCTGGTAGCCGATGATCCGTACGGTCCACTCCAGCAGCAGGCCCCGGTCGGCGGGCGGGACGCCCAGCAGGTCGGTGAGGTTGAGCAGGGCGTACTCGTCGGTGACGGCCCGCACCACGTCCGCGGCGCCGTCCTCGGCCCCGGCGCGGGCGGCGGCGAGGAGGGTGCGGGCGCGCTCGCGGACCCGGCCCGCGAAGGCGTCGACCCGGGCGGGGGTGAAGGCGCGGGCGACGAGGCGGCGCAGCCGGCCGTGCCGGGGAGGGTCCTGGTTGAGCATGGTGCTGCGCAGGAACGGCAGGTCCGCCGGGTCGGGGTCGCGGATCTGGGTGGCGCCGGTCCAGGAGGAGTACGTGGCGTGGTCGCGCAGCACGCGGACGACGTCGGCGTGCCGGGTGACGGCCCAGAACCCGGGCCCGGCGGGCCAGCCCTGGACCTCGGGCTCCTCCTGCCAGGCCACCGGGTGCCGCTCGCGCAGCAGCCGGTACCGCTCGTGCGGGATGCCGCCGGCGTAGAGGCGGGGGTCGAAGACGTCGGGGATGCCGGGGGCCCGGGCGGCGGCGCGTTCCATGGCCCACACGGTGGCGGCACGGCGGGGCCGCCCGCAAGGGGCCGTCAGGTCCCCGCCGCCCCCGCCGTCCCCGCCGTCCCGGACGCGGCCCCGGCCCCGGACCCGGCCCCGGCGTCGCAGCCGGCCGCCTCCAGTGCGGTGTCGGTGCCGTGCAGCTCCACCCGCGTGCCCGGGGCGAGGGTGGACAGGGCGCTGCACACCAGCTGGCGGCGGGCCAGCGGGTCCAGGTCCGCCACGGGGAGGGGCAGCCGCACCTCCAGCAGGTCCCGCGCCGGGTAGCCGGCCGTGATCTCCTCCAGCCGGCGTTCCTCGACCGGCGGCAGCCGGGTGCCCAGCCCGGCCTCGGCTTCCGCGGCGCCGGGGCCGCTGAGCAGTCCCGTGAGGCTGCCCCGGGGGCCGTTGGCGGTGTGCTCGGGCTGCGGCGAGGGAACCAGCCGCCCCTCGGGGGTGACGAAGTACGCCAGCGAGGTGCGGGCGGGCGCGGCGACGGCGACCTTGGCGGCCGCGCCGCTCTCCACGACCCCGGTGGGCTTGATCCCGCAGGCGGTGAGCAGCAGCGGCGGGCCGAGCAGGGCAGCGGCCGCCGCGAGGGTCCGCGTCCGGCTCATCCGGTGGCCTCCAGGGGCATGTCGAGGGTGAACACCGCTCCGCCGCCGGGTGCGTTCGCCGCGGTCAGGGTGCCGCCGTGCAGCCGGACGTTCTCCAGGGCGATGGCGAGCCCGAGGCCGCTGCCGGCGGAGCGGGCCCGGGCGGCGTCGGCTTTGAAGAAGCGCTCGAAGACGTGCGGCAGCGCCTCCTCGGCGATGCCCGGGCCGCTGTCGGCGACCTCCAGCAGCAGGCGCTCCCCGCCCGGGTGCTCCTCGGTGCGCACGGTGATCCGCACGGGTGCGTCGCCGTGCCGCAGCGCGTTGCCGACGAGGTTGGCCAGCACCACGTCGAAGCGGCGCGGGTCCAGCCGGGCGCGGATCCCGTCGGGCAGGTCGGTGGTGATCCGCTCGTCGTCCCAGCGGCGGCGCTCCAGGGTCTTGACCACGGCCTCGGCCATGTCGACCTCGTCGGGGTTGAGTCCGGCGGCGCGGGCGTCGAAACGGGAGATCTCCATCAGGTCCTCGACGAGGACGGCGAGCTTCCCGGTCTCGGTGCTGATCAGCCGCAGGGCCTTGGCGGTGTCGGGGCCGAGGCCGGCGGCGTCCTCGTCGAGCACCTCGGTGACGGCGAGCATCCCGGCGAGCGGGGTGCGCAGTTCGTGGGAGACGTCGGCGGCGAACCGGCGGGCCCGGGCTTCGGCCCCGCGCAGTTCGGCCACGGACTCCTCGAGGGCCGCGGCGGTCTCGTTGAAGGTGCGGGCGAGACCCGCGAGTTCGTCCGCCCCCCGGACCTCGATCCGGGTGTCGAGGCGGCCCCGGCCCAGGTTCTGCGCGGCGCGCCGCATGTCCCGTACGGGGCGCAGGACGCTGCGCGCGGCCAGCAGGGCGGGAACGAGCGCGATGGCGAGGCCGGGGACGGCGCCCTGCTTGGCGGCCTCGACCATGGCGTCGACGGTCTGCTGTTCGCTGGTCAGGGGCATGACGGCGTAGACGGTGACCCCGGTCGGCTCGCGGTCGCCGCCGCGCGTGAAGACGGCGGGCATGCCGATGGTGAGGTAGGGCTCGCCGCGGCCGTCCCGCACGCGCTGGAAGGCACCGTGCGGGTTGGCTGCGACCTGGTCGCGCAGGGCGTCGGTGAGGACGGCGGAGGTGGTGGGGGTCCCGTTGGAGGAGACCCGCAGGGTGCCGTACTCCCCGTAGACCACCCAGGAGTGCGGTTTGCCGCGCTTGCCGAGGTCGTTGACGAGGCGTTGGAGCTGGGGGCGGTCCATGGGCAGGCTCATGCCCTGGCCCTCCAGCTGGTCGCGCAGGGTGCTGACCGCCGTGTCCTGGCTCTGGGTCAGGACCGCCCTGCGTGCCTGCCGGTAGGTGAGCGCGGCCGTGCTGACCGCGCAGATGGTGGCGACCAGCAGGAACGCCGCGATCAGCCGGGTGCGCAGTCCGAGCGGGGGGAGGTTGCGCACGGCCTAGAGCGGGCCGAAGCGGTAGCCGAAGCCCCGCACGGTCTGGATGTAGCGGGGGTGGCGGTCGGGGTCCTCGACCTTGTTGCGCAGCCGGCGCACGCAGGCGTCCACGAGGCGGGCGTCGGCGTGGTAGCTGTGCTCCCACACGTACTCCAGCAGCTGCTGCCGGGAGAAGACCTGCCCGGGTGAGGCCGACAGGTGGAGCAGGAGCTTGATCTCGCTGGGTGCGAGCGCGAGGCGCCTGCCGTTCTTGGCGACGGTCAGCCCGGCGCGGTCGACGGTGAGCTCGCCGTGGTGTTCCACCCCGGGCCGGCCGGCGGGGCCCTTGAGGCGGCGCAGCACGGCCTTGACGCGGGCCTCGATGATCTCGGTGCGGGCGGGTTTGACGATGTAGTCGTCGGCCCCGGCCTCCAGGCCGACGACGATGTCGAAGTCGTCGCCGCGTGCGGTGAGCATGATGACGGGGACCTGGCTGCTCTCCCGGATCCGGCGGCAGACCTGTACGCCGTTGATCCCGGGCAGCATCAGGTCCAGCAGCACCAGCTCGGGGCGGAATCCGCCGAGGAGCGCCAGGCCCTCCTCGCCGGTCCGGGCGGCGCTCACCTCGTGGCCGCGGCGGCGCAGGCCCAGGGCGACCCCTTCCCGGATGGAAGGGTCGTCCTCGATCAGCAGTACGCGCGGCATCCGGCCCGTATTCCAGGGTGCTTCATGTGCTTTCCTCCCGGTTTCGTCCGACCTTCCGGCGCAGGGAGTCCAGCAGGTCGGTGATCTCCGCCAGGCGCAGCGGCCGGGCGAGGAGTACGACGACCAGGGCGAGCGCGGCGGTTCCCGCTCCGGCCGCGGCGAAGGCCCCGAGGCCCTCGGCGGCGCGGGCGGCCCCGTACCCGGCGGCGGCCGCGGGCAGGCAGGCGCCGGCCAGCCGGAGGTGGGTGGAGAGGGCGGTGGTCCGGTGCCGGGCGCGCGGGCCGAGCCGCCGGGAGAGGGTGCGGGCGGTGACGGCGGCGCCCCCCATGAAGGCGAGGGAGGTGGCGGCGGCCATGCCGGTGACGGCCCAGCGGGCCGGCAGCAGCAGGTAGGCGGCGCAGGAGAGCCCGGCGTTGAGGGCGACGACCACCAGGTTGAGGAAGAAGGGGGTCCGCGCGTCGGAGAGGGCGTAGAAGCCGCGGGCCATCACGTACTGCGCGGAGTAGGCGAGGAGGCCGGGGGCGAAGGCGATGAGCATGCCGGCCATCGCCGCGACGCCGGCGGGGGTGACGTCCCCGTATCCGGCGGCGCAGTCCACCACCCAGGGGGCCAGCGCGGCGAACAGCGCGGCGGCGGGGATCACCAGGGCGGCGCTGGAGCGCAGCGCGTACGAGACGTCCTCGCGGACGGAGGCGAGGTCGCCGTCGGCGGCGGCCGCGCTCATCCGGGGCATGAGGGCGGTGACGAGGGAGACGGTGATGATGCCCTGGGGGACGACCCACAGCTGGTAGGCGCTGCTGTAGGCGGAGTAGCCGTAGCCGGCGGCCCGGTGTCCGACGGTGGTGGAGAGCCTGGTGACCACCCAGTAGGCGATCTGGTTGGTGAAGACGAGCGCGACCAGCCAGCCCGCGTTGCGCAGGGGGCGGGTGAGGCCGCTGCCGCGCCAGTCGAAGCGGGGGCGCCAGCGGAAGCGGGCGGCGCGCAGCGAAGGGACGAGGGCGAGGGCCTGGATCACGATGCCGGCGGTGGTGCCGAGGCCCAGCAGGCGGGTCTCGGCGGCGGTGAGGCCGGCGGAGCCGGTGCGGGAGAGGTACAGGAAGAGGCCGAAGACGGCCACGACCACGAGGTTGTTGAGGACCGGGGTCCACATCATGGCGCCGAACCGGCCGCGGGCGTTCAGTACTTGGCCGAGCAGGGTGAACAGGCCGTAGAAGAGGATCTGCGGCAGGCAGAAGCGGGCGAGGGCCACGACCGTGTCGCGTGGGGCGCCGGTGTACTCGGGGGCGTACGCCTCGACGATCAGCGGCGCGGCGAGGACGGCGGTGGCGGTGACCAGCAGGAGCGCCGCCGTGCAGGCGGTCAGCAGCCGGTCGGTGTACGCGGCGCCGCCGTCGCGGTGTTCCCGGGCGGCGCGCACCAGTTCCGGTACGAAGACGGCGTTGAGCGCGCCGCCGACGAGCAGCATGTAGATGATGTTCGGGACCGTGTTGGCGACGGCGTAGCCGTCGCCGAGCAGTTCGGAGCCCAGTGCGGCGAGGACCACGGCGGAACGGACGAAGCCGGTGGCGCGGGAGACGAGGGAGCCGGCCGCCATCAGCGCGCCGCTGCGCAGTACGGAGCCCTTCGGCGGTGGGGCGGTCGCCGGGGCGGCGCCGGCCGGTCGGGTGTCGGTGGCCGTCACGGACGGTCTCCCTCGTCTGGGTTGGCTGGGGGTCGAGGGTGGAGGGTACCCCGGGCGGATCGGCGGGCCTTCGCCCGGAATTCGCGGACGGTAGCGCCGTCGACCGCTTTCCACAAGGCCGAAAGTCCTTTATCCGAAACCGACACGAGTTTTCGGCCAGGGCTCGTCGGAACCGGCCACGGCTGCCGCCTCCGGCGTATGTGACCGTTCGGCAACCGTTGTGCTGCGGCCCATGTCACACGGCGCAGAGAGAGCCTTTTCCGGGGAATGCGCAACCTAAAGTCGTTCCGTTCACTCCTTGCTTGTGGACGATCATTACTTCGGAGGGGTTTTCCTTGAGCCGCACACGCCGTACCGCACTTCCGCGCCGCCGGGGCCGCCACGCCACGCTGGTCGGCACCGCGCTGCTGGCCGCCGCGCTGACCGCCTGCGGCGGCGGCTCGGGCGGGAAGGGCGCGGCCGGCGACGGCGGGGCGGACGCGAAGAACAAACCGGACATGGCGATCGCGGTGAACCTGACGGGCGACCAGGTCAAGGCGGGTGAGCCGGTCCGGGTTACCCTCGCCGACGGGAAGTTCTCGCTGGTCAAGGTCACGGACGGCAAGGGCGGGGAGCTGCCGGGCCAGATATCCGCCGACGGGCGGACCTGGACCTCGGAACGCAACGCCTCCCCGGGCACCGACTACAGGGTCGAGGCGCAGAACACCGCGAGCCAGAGCGCGAGCACCCAGTTCAAGACCTCTCCCGCGGACAAGGTGAACAAGGTCTCCATCAACATCCCGAAGGGCAGCACGGTGGGCGTCGCGATGCCCGTCTCGCTCGTCTTCGACAATCCGGTGAAGAACAAGGCCGAGGTCGAGAAGCAGCTGAAGGTCGCCGCCTCGGACAACACCGAGGGCTCCTGGGGCTGGTTCAAGGATTACTCCGGCAAGGACCGGGTGGACTGGCGGCCGAAGGAGTACTGGAAGTCCGGCACCACCGTGAAAGTGGACATGAAGCTGAACGGCGTGGACTCCGGCACCGGCGGCGGACTCTTCGCGCGCGATTACAACACCGAGTTCACGATCGGCAAGGACCGCCGGATGGAGGTGAGCCTCGACACCAAGAAGATGACGGTCACCGAGGACGGCCAGGCGGTCAGGACGATCCCGGTCTCGGCGGGCACGCCGGGCGGCCAGAAGGCCTCCTGGTCGGGGAAGATGGTCCTGATGTCGAAGGAGGGCACCATCCGCATGGACTCCCAGACGGTGGGCCTGGGCGACTCCTACGACAAGATGGTCGACTACTCGATGCGGCTCACCTGGTCGGGCATGTACGCGCACGCCGCGCCCTGGAACTCCGGCAACTTCGGCCGCGTCAACAGCAGTTCCGGCTGCGTGGGCATGAGCGACGCCGACGCCCGGTCCTTCTACGAGCGCGTGCAGGTCGGCGACCCCTTCGAGGTGGTCGGCAGCGGCTCCAAGGGCAACGCCGAGCTCGGCAACGGGTACGGCGAGTGGAACCTGTCGTGGGACCAGTGGAAGGCGAAGAGCGCCCTCGCCGGCGGCGGCGCGCAGCAGGGCTGAGCGTACGGGCGGCCGCTGACCCCTCCTCAATTGTTACCGCTACGTAACTTACTCATGGGTTACCACCGGTAAGCCCCTCCGGTTACCGTCGGGTCACTTTCGGACACCGGCGCACGCGAGGAGCGATCGATGAGACCCCGCCCCACCACCGCAGTGGCCGCACTGCTGGCGGCAGCCGCCCTGGGCCTGGCCCCCCACCAGGCCCAGGCGGCCCCCGCCACCACCTCGCAGACGGACGCCTCGTCGCAGCTGCGCTTCCACGACATCCCCGGCTCCGGCGGCATCACCCTCAAGGGCAACGTCTTCACCCCGGCCGGCGCCGAGCCCGGCCGGAAGTACCCGCTGATCGTGCTCCCCACCAGCTGGGGCATGCCGCAGATCGAATACATCGCCCAGGCCAGGCAGCTCGCCGACTCCGGCTACGTGGTCGTCAGTTACACCTCGCGCGGCTTCTGGCTCTCCGGCGGACAGATCGAGACCGCCGGGCCGGCCGACATCGCCGACGTCTCCGCCGTCATCGACTGGGCCCTCGCCACCGCCCCCGCCGACCCCGGCCGCATCGGCCTCGGCGGGGTCTCGTACGGCGCGGGCATCAGCCTGCTCGCCTCCGCGCACGACCCGCGGATCAAGGCCGTGGTCGCCCTCAGCGGCTGGGCCGACCTCATCGATTCCATCTACTCCGGCCGCACCCAGCACCTCCAGGCCGCCGGGATGCTCGGCGCCGCCGGCCGCCTCACCGGCCGCCCGGGACCCGAACTCCAGCAGATCCTCGGCGACTTCCTCGGCTCGAAGCTCGAGAACGAGCAGGCGATGATCGAGTGGGGCAGGAAGCGCTCCGCCGCCGACCAGGTGGACCGGATCAACGCCAACGGCGCCGCGCTCATGCTCGGCAACGCCTGGGGCGACACCATCTTCCCGCCCAACCAGTACGCGGAGTTCTTCGAGAAGCTCACCGGCCCCAAGCGCCTGGAGTTCCGCCCCGGCGACCACGCCACCGCCGAGGCCACCGGCCTGCTCGGCCTGCCCAACGACACCTGGACCAACGCCCACCGCTGGTTCGACCGCTACCTCAAGGGCGAACGCAACGGCGTCGACACCGAGGCCCCCGTGCAGATCAAGTCCCGCAGCACCGAAGGCTACGAGGGCTACCCGGACTGGAAGTCGGTGGGCTCCGGCGGCACCGAGCGGCTCCCGCTCGCCGACAGCGAGCACGTCTGGGCCAACGCCGACTCCGGCGCCAACGGCGGGATCCTCTTCCTCTCCAGCGTCCTCGACCAGTTCGCGAAGGCCCCGCCGACCGCCTCGATCCCCCTCCTCCCCCGCGCCTTCGCCGCCGTCTGGCAGTCACCGCGCTACGAGCGGGAGCGCCGCGTCCGCGGGGCCGTACGCGTGCACACCACCGTGACGCCCACCAAGGGGGACGGCACCTTCGTCGCCTACCTCTACGACGTCGGCCCGCTCGGCATCGGCAAGCTCGTCAGCAACGCCCCGTACACCTTCCACGGAAAGACGCCCGGCCAGTCCTTCGGGGTGGACCTCAACCTCTTCTCCACCGCCTACGACGTGCCCGCGGGCCACCGGCTCGCGCTCGTCGTGGACACCGTCGACCCGCTCTACATCGAGCACAACCCCACCGGCGCACAGCTGACCTTCTCCTCGCCGCGCACCGATCCCTCGTACGTCTCGGTGCCGCTGCGCGAGCAGTGATCCGCGGCTGCGGCCGGGGAGGCGGGCTCCGCGCCTACCTCCCCGGCAGTACCGTGCCCGGATCGGCGGGGGCGACCTCGACGGCCCTGGTCTTCATGCTGCGCCGCTCACGCCGCGCGACCCAGGTGGCGAACCAGGACAGCAGCATGCACATCCCGATGTAGATCGGCGAGATGATCATCACGATGGGGATGAACGGCAGGTCGTAGTCCAGGTTCGAGGCGATCAGCTTGCCCGCGTGCAGGAACTCCTCGTAGGTGATCAGGAAGCCCAGCGAGGTGTCCTTCAGGGCCACCACCAGCTGGCTGATGATCGCGGGCAGCATCGCGCGGACCGCCTGCGGGGCCAGAACGAAGGTCATCACCTGCGTCTTGCGCATGCCGAGCGCGTACGCCGCCTCGCGCTGGCCCTTCTCCACGGCGTTGATGCCCGTGCGGAAGACCTCGGCCAGCACCGACCCGTTGTACAGCGTCAGCCCCGCCACCAGCGCGGGCAGGGGCTGCACCTTCAGCGCCACGAAGACGAAGAAGATCATCACCAGTACCGGCATGGCCCGGAAGAACTCCACGCACAGCGTCGCCGGCCAGCGCAGCGGCCGGTGTGCCGAGAGCCGCCCGGCGGCGAGCACCGCACCGAGTGCGAGCGAGAGCACCGAGGCGTACGCGAAGGCCTTCAGGGTGTTCCCGAGCCCCTCGAGCAGCAGCTCCTGGATGCCCTCGTACCCGAAGGGGCGCCACTTGGCGGCGGTGAACTGGTGGGTGGCGAAGAGCAGGTGGAGGATCCATGCCAGCAGGGCGAGGATCACCACCGTCGAGGCGATCCCGTAGAGGAAGTGGCGCCGCCGGGCCCGGGGCCCGGGCAGGTCGTACAGCGCGGTGGACACCAGGTCCCCGTGCAGCGCGTGCGCGGTCATCGGGCGACTCCGTAGCGCTTCTCCAGCACGTTGAAGAGCGCGCTGATGGACAGGGTGATGATCAGGTAGCCGACGGCGATCCAGACGAAGGTCCAGATGATGCTGTAGCCCAGCTCGTTGAGGGTCTTGTACGTGCCCAGCAGCTCGGTGACGCTGAAGGCGCCGGCGATCGCGGAGTTCTTCGCCAGCGCGATCAGGGTCGAGCCGATGGGCGGGATGACGGAGCGGAAGGCCTGCGGCAGCACCACCGTGCCCAGGGTCTGCCCGAAGGACATGCCCAGGCTGCGCGCGGCCTCCCCCTGCCCCTTGGGCACGGTGTTGATGCCCGAGCGCAGCACCTCGCAGATGAAGGCCGAGGTGTAGCAGCCGAGCGCGAGGACGGCGAAGAGCTGAAAGGGCAGGACCAGTCCGAAGCGGGGCAGGCCCAGCAGCACGGCGAAGAAGAGCAGGGTGAGCGGGGTGTTGCGCAGCACGGTCACCCAGACCGTGCCGAAGACCCGGAAGGAGCCGACGGGCGCGACGCGGAAGGAGGCCATCAGGAAGCCGAGGACCAGGGCGAGGAGCGAGGCGTAGACGGTCAGCTCGACGGTGCCGAGGAAGCCCTTGCCGTAGAGCGAGAAGTTCTCGGTGAGTACGTCCATGGAGTGCGCTCTCCCCTCAGCTCGCCGGGTAGCGGTCGATGGCGGGCGGCTTGGGGGCGGGCCGGCCGGAGAGGCCGAGCGTGGCCTCGTAGGCCTTCTTCCAGTAGCCGTTCTTCTCGTCGGCGGCCAGGGCGTCGTCGAGGGCGAAGCGCAGGGCGTTGTCGCCGCGCGGGACGCCGATGCCGTAGGGCTCCTCGGAGAAGGGCTTGCCGACCACCTTGAGCTCCTCGGGAACCTTGGCGGCGTAGCCGAGGAGGATGGAGTCGTCGGTGGAGACGGCGTCGACCTGGTAGGTGAGCAGGTTGTCGACGCAGACCGAGTACGTGTCGTAGGCGACGAGGACCGCCTTGGGGAACTCCCGCTGGAGCCGCTGGTAGGGGGTGGAGCCGGCGGCCGAGCAGACCTTCTTGCCGGCGAGGTCGCCGGGGCCCTCGATGTCCTTCTCGTTCCTGCGGACCAGCAGGGACTGGCCCGCCATGAAGTAGGGGCCGGCGAAGCCGACCTGCTTCTTGCGGTTGTCGTTGATCGTGTAGGTGCCCACGTAGTAGTCGATCTGGCCGTTCTGCAGGGCGGTCTCCCGGTTGGCGGAGGCGATCGTCCTGAACTCGACGGCCTTGGGGTCGAAGCCGAGCGAGGCCGCCATCATCTTGGCGATCTCGATGTCGAAGCCGGAGTAGCGGCCGCTCGCGGGGTCCTTCTCCCCCATGTACGGCTGGTCCTCCTTGACGCCGACGACGAGGCGGCCGCGCCGCTTCGCCTTCTCCCAGGTGCCCGACTGCGGCAGCGAGAAGCCGGTGTCGACCCGGTAGGCGGGCAGGTCCTCGGGTTGGGGGCCCTTGACCGGGGGGCTGCCGGACTTTCCGCAGCCGGCGGCCGCGAGGAGCAGGGCGGCCAGGGCGAGTGCGCGCAGGGTGTGTTTCACCGGGCCGCCCCTCAGTGCTTGAGGATCTTGGAGAGGAAGTCCCTGGCCCGGTCGCTCTCGGGGGCGGTGAAGAAGGCCTCCGGGGTGCGGTCCTCGACGATCCTGCCGTCGGCCATGAACACGACGCGGTTCGCGGCGGAGCGGGCGAAGCCCATCTCGTGGGTGACCACGACCATGGTCATGCCGTCGCGGGCGAGCTGCTGCATGACCTCCAGCACCTCGTTGATCATCTCCGGGTCGAGGGCGGAGGTCGGTTCGTCGAAGAGCAGGGCCTTGGGGTTCATGGCGAGGGCGCGGGCGATGGCCACGCGCTGCTGCTGGCCGCCGGAGAGCTGGGCGGGGTACTTGTCCGCCTGGTCTGCGAGGCCCACCCGGTCGAGGAGTTCCCGGGAGCGTTTGTCCGCCTCTTCCTTCTTGCGCTTGCGCACCTTGACCTGGGCGAGCGAGACGTTGGCCAGGACGGTCTTGTGTGCGAAGAGGTTGAACGACTGGAAGACCATGCCGACCTCGGCGCGGAGCCCGGCCAGCTCCTTGCCCTCGGCGGGCAGTGGCCGGCCGTCGAGGGTGATGGTGCCGGACTCGATGGTCTCCAGCCGGTTGATGGCGCGGCAGAGGGTGGACTTCCCGGATCCGGAGGGGCCGATGATCACCACCACCTCCCCGCGGCCGACGGTGAGGTCGATGTCCTGGAGGACGTGCAACGTCCCGTAGTGCTTGTTCACGTCCCGCAGCTCGATCAACGGATCGACGGCCATACGCTGCCCTGCCCACTTGTCGGTGTGTCGAGGTCAGCGCAAACTATCCAGCCGCCGGAGGGGCTTCGCCTCGACACGCCTAAAAGGCACATAAAGTACATTGGCCCTTTATTCACCCCTCGGAGGCCTCGGCGTAGGCCTGGCCGAGTTCCGGGGAGCCGGTCATCGCCCAGGACACCCCCGACTCGATCACGTTGAGCTCGCGCCCCGAGGCGAGGCGGATCACCGGCTGGCCGTTGGGCCAGACCTGCCAGCGGGCGCCCGGGAGGCTGCGGACGATCACGGTCCCGAGGTAGAAGCCGGCGTCGTTGCCCAGCCAGGGCACGGCCTCGGGGTCCCGTCGCCAGCGCGGCATCAGCTGGTCGAGTGCCCCCAACGAGGCCGGGGTCCCGTCGAGTTGGAGCCCGGCCGCCCTCGCCTGGGAGCGCAGCATCTCGCACTCCGAGAACAGCTCGGCGACGCCCTCGGGATCATCCGCGAGGGCGGCGGCGAGCCCCGCACCCTGTTCCGTTTCGTGCCGGTTCCGCCAGTTGGCCAGGAAAGGGATGTTCATACCGCCCAGCCTGGCACCCCGGCCCCGGGCTGGCCACAGGGCGCGCCTTGATCCTCCGGCCTATCCTCAGGCCGTCTGGACGTCCAGGTCCACGACGACGGGGGCGTGGTCGGAGGCGCCCTTGCCCTTGCGCTCCTCGCGGTCGACGTAGGCGTCCTTGACCGCCTTGGCGAAGGGCTCGTTGCCGTACACCAGGTCGATGCGCATGCCCCGGTTCTTGGGGAAGGCGAGCTGGCGGTAGTCCCAGAAGGTGTACGGCCGGTCGTACTTGAGCGCGCGCGGCACGACGTCGGTGAGCCCGGCGACGCGCAGGGCCTCCAGGGCGGCCCGTTCGGCGGGGGTGACGTGGGTGAGGCCCGCGAAGACGGCGGGGTCGTACACGTCCTCGTCGGTCGGCGCCACGTTGAAGTCGCCGAGCACCGCGAAGGGGCGGGGGCCCGCGGCGTCTTCGGCGATGGCGGTGGTGAGGGCGCCGAACCAGTTCAGCTTGTAACCGTAGTGGTCGTGCTCGACCTCGCGGCCGTTGGGCACGTACACCGACCAGACCCGCACCCCGCCGCAGGTGGCGGAGATGGCGCGGGGTTCCTGGACGCCCTCGTAGTCCGGGCCGCCCGGCAGGCCCATGACGACGTCCTCCAGGCCGACCCGGGACAGGAGGGCGACGCCGTTCCACCGGCCGGTGGCGTGCACCGCCGACTCGTAGCCCAGCTCGCGCAGCTCGGCGGCGGGGAACTGCTCCACGGAGCACTTGGTCTCCTGGACGCAGAGCACGTCCGTGCCGGAGCTCTCCAGCCAGGCCAGCAGGCGCGGCAGCCGGGCGGTGATCGAGTTGACGTTGTACGTGGCGATACGCATGCACACCAACCTACCGCCCGGCACCGACAGTCAGAATGCGGCGCTCTGACCTGCGCCGAGGCGGCTGTGCGGGGCGCCGCCGAGGGTGTCGAGGGCCATGTCGTAGATCGGCCGGGCGATGTCCGCGAGGTAGGCGTCGTGGATGTCGAAGGCCCGGGCCGGCTTGACCTCGCGGAGGTAGTCGATCACCTCGGAGACCTTGTTCCACGGCGCGTGCACCGGCAGCATCAGCGTCTCGACCGGGGCGTCCGGCACGGTCAGCGCGTCACCGGGGTGGAAGAGGGAGCCGTCGACGAGGTAGCCGACGTTCGTGACCCGCGGGATGTCGGGGTGGATCACGGCGTGCAGCTCGCCGTGGACCTGGACCTCGAACCCGGCGGCGGTGAAGGTGTCGCCGTGGCCCACGGTGTGCACCCGGCCCGGGTAGGCGCCGGCCATGCGCTCCGCGACGCTGCGCAGGGTCCACAGCCCGGCGGCCGGGTTCGCGTCGAGCGCCGCGCGCAGCCGGCCCTCGTCGAAGTGGTCCGGGTGCTCGTGGGTGACCAGCAGGGCGTCCGCCCCGAGGCCCGCGTCCGGTTCGCTGAACGCGCCCGGGTCGATGACGAGCAGGCGCCCGTCCTTCTCCAACTGGACGCAGGAGTGCAGCCGTTTGGTGAGCTTCATGATCCCACCATAGGGCGTGCCCGGAAGCGGTCCGGGGAACGGCGGTCTACGGAACCGCGGTGGAGACGACGTACACGCGGGGGGCGGCCGGGTTGGCGAGGTCGACCGTGACGTCCCGGGTGGGGCGCGGCTCCTTCGCCTCCAGGGTGACCCCGGACCACTTGTGCTTCGGGCTCCAGCTCCAGCCGGCCACCCCGGCGTCGCGGTCGGAGACCGACACTCCGGGGGTCAGCGCCTCCCGGCTGGTGCCGATGCCGGACAGGAAGGCGTCCAGCTCCGCTGGCGTCACCTGGAACTGGACGTAGAGCCGGCTGGTGTGCCAGTTGTTGGTCTCCAGGTAGCCGACGTGGGACGCCATCATCGGTATCGGCACCTCGTAGATGCTGCGCTGCACCCTGGACGGCCAGTCCGGGCGCACCTTGACCGCGCCGACCCGGGCGGCCTTGTCCCGGCCGCTCTCGCGGCTCTGCTGGGCCGAGACGAACAGGTAGCCCGCCGGGACGCCGATGAGCAGCACGATGATGATCGCGGTGACCCAGCGGCGCCGCAGGGTGTGCCGGCGGTCCGCCTGCTCCTCGGCGGTGGGCGGCCGGCCGCCCGCGTCGGGGGCGGGGGCCTGGCGGGGCAGGGAGGGCGGTGTCACTGCTGTTCCTGGTCCTTGCTGTCCGTGGGGCCCGCGGTGCCGCGCCGGCCGAGCTGCGCGTAGCGCTCGTGCCGTTCGACGCGCCGGCGCGTGGCGC
The DNA here is from genome assembly GCF_055575555.1 of Streptomyces sp. NPDC034085. Lineage (NCBI taxonomy): Bacteria > Bacillati > Actinomycetota > Actinomycetes > Kitasatosporales > Streptomycetaceae > Streptomyces > Streptomyces sp. NPDC034085. Next base: position 243,955 of record NZ_JBVISL010000008.1, read on the forward strand.
GGCGGAAGCGCCGGGCGACGAGCCGGGCGAGGTCCGCGGCGCCGACCATGCCCGCCTCGGGGCCGAGCTGGGCCTTGGCGATCCGGGCCTCGGGGCGGTAGCCGCGGCCGGTGAGGTGGCGGCGGAAGGCGTCCCGGGCGGGGCCGATCAGGAGGTCGTCGGCGGCGCTGACGCCGCCGCCGATGACGAAGCAGGAGGGGTCGAGGGCGGCGGCGAGGTTGGCGATGCCGACGCCGAGCCACTGGCCGATGTCCTGGAGGAGCTCGACGCACATGGCGTCGCCCTCGCGGGCCAGCTCGGTGATGAGGGGGCCGGTGATCTCGTGGACGTTGCCGCCGACCCTGGCGATGATGTTGTAGGCCACCGGGGAGTCGGCGGCTGCCAGCTCGCGGGCCTCGCGGACCAGGGCGTTGCCGGAGCTGTACTGCTCCCAGCAGCCGCGGTTGCCGCAGGGGCAGCGGTGGCCGCCGGGGACGACCTGCATGTGGCCGAACTCGCCGGCCACCCCGTAGCGGCCGCGCTTGACCTGGCCGTCCTCCAGGATGGCCCCGCCGATGCCGGTGCCCAGGGTGATCATCACGAGGTGGTCCTCGCCGCGGCCGGCGCCGAAGCGCCATTCGGCCCAGGCCGCGGTGTTGGCGTCGTTGTCCACCATGACCGGGACGGCGAGCCGGGACTGGAGCGCGTCGCGCAGCGGCTCGTCGCGCCAGGCGAGGTGCGGGGCGAAGAGCACGCGGGAGCGGTCGGCGTCGACCCAGCCGGCGGCGCCGATGCCCACGGCGTGCACGTCGTGCCGGTCGGACAGGTCGAGGACCAGTTCGACGATGGTGTCCTCGACGACCTTGGGGCTCTTGGACTTGTCCGGGGTCTCGGTGCGGATCTTCTCCAGGATGATCCCGTCGGCGTCGACCACGCCCGCCATGACCTTGGTGCCGCCGATGTCGATGCCGACGGTCGGCACGCGCGGGGCGGTCCGCAGCGAGCGCCGCTCGCGGGTCCCGACGGTCCGCAGGACGGTGCCCCGCGCCGCCCCGCGGTGGGCGAGCGTGAAGTCCCGGTACGTGCTCATCGAGTGGTTTCGTCCCTGTCGGAGGCCGGAGCGGAAGGGGTGGTCGCCCCTGATTCTGCCACCCGCTCCAGCTCGTGGCTCAGCTCCTCCAGCTCCGAGCCGCCCGCCATCTGCCGGGTGAGCTCGTCGAGGGTGATCGAGTCCCGGGTGTGACTGCCCGCCATGGCGCCCCGCTTGAGCAGGACGAAGCGGTCGCCGACGAGGTGGGCGTGGTGCGGGTTGTGCGTGATGAGCACCACTCCGAGGCCCGCGTCGCGGGCGGCCGCGACGTACTTGAGGACCACTCCGGACTGCTTGACGCCGAGGGCGGCGGTGGGTTCGTCGAGTACGAGGACCTTCGCGCCGAAGTGGACGGCGCGGGCGATGGCCACGCACTGCCGCTCCCCGCCGGACAGGGTGCCGATCGGCTGGTCGACGTCGCGCAGGTCGATGCCCATGCGCAGCAGCTCGGCGCGGGTGGTCTCGCGCATGAGCCGCACGTCGAGGCGGCGCAGGGGGCCGCGCCCCCGGGTGGGCTCGGAGCCGAGGAAGAAGTTGCGCCAGACCGGCATGAGGGGGACGACGGCCAGGTCCTGGTAGACGGTGGCGATGCCGTGGTCGAGGGCGGCGCGCGGGTTGGCGAGCTGCGTCGCGGTGCCCTCGATCTCGAAGGTTCCGCCGTCGTGCCGGTGGAGTCCCGCGATGATCTTGATGAGGGTGGACTTGCCCGCGCCGTTGTCACCGAGTACGCAGGTGATCTCGCCGGCCGACACCTCCAGGGAGACGTCCTTGAGGGCGCGGATGGTGCCGTAGTACTTGCCGACTCCGGTCAGTTTCACCAGTGGCGTGCTCATGCCCGTGCCTCCGCCCGCTTGCGGACCCATGCGTTCAACAGCGTGGCGAGCAGCAGCATGGCGCCCAGGAAGAACTTGAACCAGTCGGGGTTCCACTGGGCGTAGACGATGCCGTTGCTGGTCATCCCGAAGATGAAGGCGCCGACGGCCGAGCCGATCGCGGAGCCGTAGCCGCCGGTCATCAGGCAGCCGCCGATGACGGCCGCGATGATGTAGAGGAACTCGTTGCCCACCCCCTCCCCCGACTGGACGACGTCGAAGGAGAAGAGGATGTGCTGCCCGGAGATCCAGGCGCACAGGGCGACGCCCATGTAGAGGCCGATGCGGGTCTTGACGACCGGTACGCCGACCGCGCGGGCCGCGTCCGCCCCGCCGCCCACGGCGAAGATCCAGTTGCCGGCGCGGGTGCGCAGCAGGATCCAGGTGGCGACGGCGACCAGGACCAGCCACCACAGGATGGTGACCTTGAGGGTGACGGAGCCGATGTTCCACTGCGAGGCGAACAGGGCGCGGGCGGAGGCGAAGCCCTCCATGTCGGCGATCGTCTTGGTGGAGACCGAGCCGCTGATCAGCTTGGTGAAGCCGAGGTTCAGGCCGGTCAGCATCAGGAAGGTGCCGAGCGTGATGATGAAGCTCGGCAGCTTCGTGCGGGTCAGCATGAACCCGTTGAAGAAGCCGAGCGCCAGGGTGACCAGCAGGGAGACGAGGACGCCCACCCAGAGGTTGGCGGTCATCTGGTAGCTGAACATCGAGCTGATCAGCGCCGAGGTGGTGACCATGACGCCGGCCGAGAGGTCGAACTCGCCGCCGATCATCAGCAGGGCGACCGGGACCGCCATGATCCCGATGGTGGAGGCCGAGTAGAGGACGGTGCTGAGGCTGGAGGCCTTCAGGAAGCTGTCCGCGGCGAAGCAGAAGAAGACGAAGACCGCGGCGGCGCCGACGACGGCGCCGAGCTCCGGGCGGCCCAGCATGCGCCGGACCTGGGAGGCGGGCGCGAGCCGTTCGTCCGCGGCCGGGGCGGCGGGGGTGCTCATCGGCTGCCCCGCTTGATGTACTTCTCCAGCTCGGCGGCCTCCGCGGCGGTCACGATCTGCGGGCCGGTCAGCACCGGGCGGCCGCCGCCGAGGACGTCCGCGTTGTAGCGGTAGAGCCACAGCAGGTCGACGGCCTGGTAGCCCTGGAGGTAGGGCTGCTGGTCCACGGCGAAGCCCAGCGCCCCGGACTTGAGGTCCCGGGCGACGGACTCGTTGAGGTCGAAGGTGTCCACCTCGGCCTTGCTGCCCGCCGCGTCCTTCGCCTTGACGGCGGTGGGGGCGAAGGGCGCGCCCAGGGTGACGACGGCGTCGACGGAGGGGTCGGCCTGGAGCTTGGCCTGGACGGCCGCCTGGACGGAGGGCATGTTCGTGCCCTCGACGTACAGGTTCTCCAGCTCCCCGCCGAAGGTCTTCTTCGCCCCGGCGCAGCGCTGCTCGTGGCCGACGTTGCCCTGCTCGTGCAGGACGCAGACGGCCTTCTTGCGGCCCCGCTTCGTCAGCTCGGCGCCGACCGCCTCGCCGGCGATCTGCTCGTCCTGGCCGATGTGGGTGAGCGCGCCGTACGCGGCCGACTGCGCGGAGCCGGAGTTGACCGTCACCACCGGGATGCCGGCCTTGGCGGCCTTGGCGAGGACGTCCTTGAGGGCTTCGGGCTTGGCGAGGCTGACGATGATCCCGTCGGCCTTCTGGTCGATGGCGTTCTGCACGAACTGGGCCTGCTGCTGCGCCTGGTCGTCGTGGGAGTAGACGAAGTTGATGTTGTCCTTGGCCGCGGCCTCCTTGGCGCCCTTCTGCACGATGTCCCAGAAGGTGTCGCCGTCGCCCGCGTGGGTGACCATCGCGAAGGTCCAGCGCGGCGTGGACACGGCGGGCCGGCCCGCCTCGGCGGCCTTCGCCCGTTCCTCGGCGCGCTTGCCGCCCGTGCTGCTGCAGCCCGCGAGGGAGGCCCCCAGTACCGCCGCGAGCACGGCGCCGACGACGCGTACCCCTGTCCGAACCCTAGCCACGTCCCCGTGCCCTTCCCTCGTCCGTCATCAATCGGTCATTTGCGGTTTCAGCCGCCCAGTATCCGCCACAGTGGACCATGCAGGGTCATCGGGGCATGGCCGGGCAGATTGACAGGTCCCCCGTACGGGGTCACGTTGAGTGCATGCGCATCGGGCTGATCGGAACGGGCCGGATCGGCTCCTTCCATGCGGCCGCCCTGGCCCGCCACCCGGACGCCGGGTCGCTGCTGCTGGCCGACGCCGACCCGGCGCGGGCCGCGCGGCTCGCGGACCGGCTGGGGGCCACTGCCGCGCCGACCGTCGACCAGGTCTTCACCTGGGGCGTGGACGCCGTGGTGGTGGCCTGCGCCACGGAGGGCCACGCCGAGCTCGTCGTACGGGCGGTGCGCGGCGGACTGCCGGTGTTCTGCGAGAAGCCGCTCGCCCCGGACCTGGCGCGCTCCCTGGCGGTGCTGCGCGAGGTGGGGGCCGTCGGCGGGACGCTCCAGGTGGGCTTCATGCGCCGGTTCGACGCGGGCTACCGGACCGCGCGGGAGCTGGTCCGTTCGGGCGCCCTGGGCCGGCTGCACACGGTGCGCACGATGACGGCGGACCCGGCTCCCCCGCCGGCCGCCTACCTCGCCGCCTCGGGGGGCCTGTTCCGGGACTGCCTGGTGCACGACTTCGACATGGTCCGCTGGGTGACCGGGCACGAGGTGACGCAGGTGTACGCGACCGGTTCCGACCGGGGGCCGGCCCGGTTCCGCGAGACGGGGGACGTCGACACCGCCGCCGCCGTGCTCACCCTGGACGACGGGACGCTGGTCACCAGTACCGGCAGCCGCTGCAACGGCGCCGGGTACGACGTGCGGATGGAACTGGCCGGGGAGCTGGACCAGGTCTCCTGCGGACTGGACGACCGGACGCCGATCGCCTCGACCGAGCCGCACGGCCCGCCGCCGGCGAGCAAGCCGTGGACGGGCTTCCTGGAGCGCTTCGGCCCCGCCTACGAGGCCGAGCTGGCGGCCTTCGTACGGCTGGTGCGCGGCGAGGGGGACAACCCGTGCGACGGGATCCAGGCGCTCGCCGCGTTCCGCGTGGCCGAGGCCTGCGAGCGCTCCCGGCGCGAGCGCCGCCCCGTGCGGCTGGAGGAGCTCCCGGGCCTGTAGGGGTGACGCGCCGACGGGCATGCGGGCCACAGTAGGGCCGGTGATCAAGCCCGCAGGAGCCGATTACCGGCCAATCGAAGCGGGCCCGCGTGAGGGCCGGGAGCACTCAGCGCGCCGCGCGGCGCCCCCAGGCGGTGCCGGCGAGGACCAGCGCCGCACCGGTGAGGCCGAGGGGGGCGAGGTGCTCGCCGCCGATGGCGATGCCCGCGGCGGCCGCCCACAGCGGTTCGGTGCCGAGCAGCAGGCTGACGCGGGAGGGCGAGGTGCGGCGTACGGCCCACATCTGCACGAAGAAGGCGAAGAGGGTGCAGAAGACGGAGAGGAAGGCGAGCCCGGCCCACTGGGCGGCGCCGAAGCCGGCGGCCGCCGCCCAGGGGCCGTCCCCGGTGCCGGGCAGGGCGGCCAGCAGGGCGAAGACCAGGACGGCGCCGCCGAGCTGGACGGTGGTGAGGGAGAGGGAGTCGGCGTCCTGGACGGCCTTGATCCGCGCCATGAGCAGCACGTGCACCGTGCGGGCCAGGGCGGCACCGAGAATGAGCAGGTCACCGGGCCCGGGCGCGGTGAACCCGGCGCCCTGCGTGAGCAGCACGACCCCGGCGACGGAGACGGCGGCCGCCCCGAGGAAGGCGGCCGGGGGCGCCTGGCGGCGTACGGCGGACTCGGCGAGCGGGGTGAAGATCATGGTCAGGCTGATGATCAGACCGGCGTTGGTGGCGGAGGTGTGCACCACCCCGTAGGTCTCCAGCAGGAAGATCCCGCCGAGTACGAGGCCCAGCGCGCCGGCCCCGCGCAGCTGGGCGGCGCTCAGCGCCCGCAGCCGCCGCCGTCCGGCCACGACGAGCACCGGCAGCACCAGCGCGAAGCGCAGCACGAGGACCGCGATCACGGTGTGCGCGGTGGTGATGCCCTTGGCGGCGAGGTAGCTGCCGCCCCAGACGACGGCGACGAGCAGGACGGGCAGGTCCGCGAGCCAGGCCCGCCGGGGGGCGAGCGCGGGGGCGGGGGCAGGGGCGGCGAGGGTGGACACCGGGCGGCTCCGACGGCGGGAAGGGCGTGGAGACGGCGGTGGCTCGCACGGATGCGGGGTCACCGTACCCGAGTCGATCTTCCCGGGGCGACCGGGAAGATCCCGCCCCGCACGGCGCCCGGCGGGCGGGGGCTCAGTCCTCGAAGGTGCCGAAGGAGGCGCGGCCCGTGGGGCGGTAGGTGTGGATGGCGGTGCCGGAGCCGGTGGTGCGCGAGCCGGTCGTCTCGAAGGCCGTGGGCAGGCCGCCGGTGGGGAACAGGCGCCGGCCCGCGCCGAGGAAGACGGGGAAGACCAGCAGGTTCAGCTCGTCGACGAGGTCGCGCGCGAGCAGCCACTGGGCCAGCTGCCCGCTGCCGTGCACCTGGAGCTCCCCGTCCAGGGCGTCCTTGACGCGGACGATCTCCGACTGGAGGTGCTCCCCGTCCAGGACGGTGGCGGGGCCCCAGGCGGGCTCCTTGAGGGTGGTGGAGGCGACGTACTTCGGCAGCCGGTTGAGCCCGCCGGCGATCGGGTCGGCCGGCTCGTCGTGCTGCGGCCAGTAGGAGGCGAAGATCTCGTACGTCCGGCGCCCCAGCAGGAAGGCCCCGGCCCGGTCGAAGACCTCGCCCATGAACTCCCCCATGCCCTCGTCGGCGAAGGGCACGAGCCAGCCCCCGTACGCGAACCCGCCGCTGCGGTCCTCCTCGGGCCCGCCGGGGGCCTGCATCACTCCGTCGAGGGTCAGGAAGGTGGTGAGGGTCAGCTTGCCCATGGCGCGGCGCTCCTTGTGTCGGTGTCCCGTGTCCGGTTACCCGTTGTTCCGGTACGTGTGCAGACTCCCGCCGGCGTGCGGACTCATCGGTGCGGCGCGCGTGAACGCGAGGTCGGATTCCCGCCAGCGCCGCCCGCCCCCCGAGGATTTCATTGAACCCGCAAGCAAATGGACCGCGGGAGGACACACATGAACGGCAACAGGGTGGCTCTGGTGACGGGCGGCAGCCGGGGCATCGGGGCGGCCACCGCGCTGCGGCTGGCCGAGGACGGCTTCGACGTGGCGCTCACCTACGTCGGCGGCGCGGAAGCCGCGGCCGAGGTCGTCGGCAAGATCGAGGCGCTCGGCCGCAGGGGCCTGGCGGTACGGGCCGACGCCGGCACCGCCGACGGTCCCCGGACGGCGGTGGAGGAGACGGTACGCGCCCTCGGGCGGCTCGACGTCCTGGTCAACAACGCCGGCGTGGGCGTGCTCGGCCCGATCGGCGAGCTCGGCGCCGCCGACGTGGACCGGGTCCTCGGCGTCAACGTCCGGGGCGCCTTCCTGGCCGCGCAGGCCGCGGCCGGGCACCTGCGCTCCGGCGGGCGCGTCGTCACCGTCGGCAGCTGCATCGTCCAGCGGGTCCCCGGCCCGGGCGGCACCCTGTACGCGATGAGCAAGGCGGCCATGACCGGTCTGACGAAGTCCCTCGCCCGGGAGCTCGGCGGACGCGGCATCACCGCGAACCTGGTGCACCCCGGCCCCACGGACACCGACATGAACCCCGCCGACGGCCCGTACGCGGACCCGCAGCGGGCGATGACGGCCCTCGGGCGGTACGGCACCTCGGAGGAGGTGGCCGCGATGGTGTCCTTCCTCGCCGGGCCGGACGCCGCCTACGTCACCGGGGCGGAGTTCTCGGTGGACGGCGGCCACGCCGCCTGAGCGGGGGACGCGCCGCCTCACCCGGGCGGCGCCCCCCCACGCCTGTGGGGCGCACCGCGTGTGCGGTGCGCCCCACAGGGCCGTGCCAGGCCCCGGGGGTGTCGGCCCCCGGGGCGGTCGGACGGGGCGGACTCAGCCGCCCAGCTCCTGGTGGCGGGCGGCGTGCGCGGCCGCGCCGGCCTCCGTCAGCGAACCGAACAGCCGCAGGCGGGAGAAGCCGCCGTCCGGGAAGATGTCGATCCGTACGTGCGTGCCGACCGCCGGGGCGTCCAGCACGAAGCGGTGGTTGGTGTCGGGCTGCAGGCGGGTGCGCGGCAGGAACTCCGTCCACTCGCCCTCCTCGCCCGTCTTGACCGACAGCGAGGCCCAGCCGGCCGAGTTGCCCTTGAGGTAGGCGGTGTCGATCTCGACGGCGCGGATCTCGGACTCGGCGACGAGCTGGTAGCGGATCCAGTCGTTGCCGTTGTCGCGGCGGCGGGCGGTCTCCCAGCCGTCGTCCATCTTGCGGGAGCGGCCCGGGTTGATGGTGTTGGTCGGGGGGGAGTAGAAGCGGTTGGACGCGTCCTCGACGGAGCCGCCGTTCTCCAGGGCGACGACGTCGAAGGTGCCCAGCGCGGCGAGCCACTTCGGGTCGGGGCGGACCTCGCCGTAGACGCGCAGGCGGGCCACGCCGCCGTCCGGGTGCTGGTTGAGGCGCAGGTGCGTGAAGCGCTGCTCGGCGTCGACCTCGAAGCCGTTGGCCGCGTGGCCGCCGACGGGGGTGCGCTCGACGAGGGTCGTCCACTTGACGTCCTCGGACAGCAGCTCCTCCGCGGTCGGGGAGCCCTCGACGGAGGCGCCCTGGACCGACACGGCCTGGGGCATGTTGCCGCGGAAGTGGGCGGTGTCGACGACGATGCCGCGGATGACGCCGGGGGCGCCGAGGCGGATCAGGGCGTAGTCGTGGTCCTCGGCGGTCGGCCAGGGCTGCTCGGCGGACACGCCGCGGCGGCGGCGGGTCTCCCAGCCGTCCATGACCTTGCCCTTGTGCCCGAAGTGCTCGGGGTCGAAGTGCGGGGCCTCGTGGATGAGCAGGTTCTCGCGCTCGGCGAAGAACTCGTCGTTGGCGGCGATGACACCGGCGCCCAGCTCGCGGGCGGCGAGGTTCGCGTACTGGGTGAAGGGGAACTCCGCGGTGCGGTAGTCCGCGTACGGGTCGCCGCCCCCGTACGGGTTCGCGTTACCGGTGAAGGAAGCCAATCCAGTCGAACGCTGTGCCACTGTCAGTTCTGCCTTTCAAGGAGGAGGCCCGTGGGCTCGGTCGGGGTGCCGTGGTCGGCGATCTGCCGCCCGCGCAGCCAGGTGGACTTCACGACGCCGTGCAGGGTCCTGCCCGCGTACGCCGTGACCGGGTTGCGGTGGTGCAGGTGGGCCGGGTCCACGGTGAAGGTCTCTTCGGGGGCCAGGACCGCGAAGTCGGCGTCACGGCCGGCCTCGATGGCACCCTTGGCCGCCAGGCCCGCCAGCGCGGCGGGGGCGGTGGACATCCAGCGCGCGACCTCTTCGAGGGTGCGGCCGCGCTTGCGGGCCTCGGTCCAGATGGCGGGGAGGCCCAGCTGGAGGGAGGAGATGCCGCCCCACGCGGTGGCGAAGTCGCCGGTCTTCAGGTCCGCGGTGGAGGGCGAGTGGTCGGAGACGATGCAGTCGATGGTGCCGTCGGCCAGCGCGTCCCACAGCAGGTCCTGGTTGGCGGCCTCGCGGATGGGCGGGCAGCACTTGAACTCGGTGGCGCCGTCCGGGACTTCCTCGGCCGTGAGGGTGAGGAAGTGCGGGCAGGACTCGACGGTGACGGCCACGCCCTCGGCCTTGGCCGCGGCGATCAGCGGCAGCGCGGAGGCGGAGGAGAGGTGCAGGACGTGCACGCGGGCGTTCAGCCGCTTCGCCTGGTCGATCAGGTTCTGGATCGCGGTGTTCTCGGCGTCCTGCGGGCGGGAGGCCAGGAAGTCGGCGTACTTGGGGCCCGGGGTCTGCGGGGCGGACTCCAGGTGGTGCGGGTCCTCGGCGTGCACGATCATCAGGCCGCCGAAGCCGGTGATCTCGGCGAGGGAGGTGGCCAGCTGCTCCTGGTCCAGCTGCGGGAACTCGTCCACGCCGGAGGGCGACAGGAAGCACTTGAAGCCGAAGACGCCGGCGTCGTGCAGCGGGCGCAGGTCCTTGACGTTGTCCGGGAGCGCACCGCCCCAGAAGCCGACGTCCACGTGCGCCTTCGTCCGGGCGACCTCCTGCTTGACGCGGAGGTTGTCGACCGTGGTGGTCGGCGGGAGGGAGTTCAGCGGCATGTCGAGGATGGTGGTGATACCACCGGCGGCGGCGGCGCGGGTGGCCGTCCAGAAGCCCTCCCACTCGGTGCGGCCGGGGTCGTTCACGTGGACGTGCGTGTCCACCAGGCCGGGGAGCAGGACGTCGTCGCCGAAGTCCTCGAGCCGGGCTCCGGCCGGTACCTCGGCGTCGTGCGCCAGCACGGCCGTGATCTTCCCGCCGGCGACGGCCACCGAGGCGGCGCGCGTCCCCTCGGGGGTGATGACGCGCGTCGAGCGCAGTACCAGTTCCACAGCCACGTCGGCCACCGGAACCTCCCCATCTACTTCCACAGAGCGAAATTCAACGTTCTGTTGACGGAGTCTTCACTCCGATCCGGGGCCAGTCAAGAGCGCCCGGAGGGACTGTCGGCACGTTCGCGCCCCAATTGGATGTTTCCACAGGATGGAATTAGGATTTCGCTATCCAGAATGTAGCTACCACCACCGGTAGCGGGCGGGTAACTTTCCGAGGACGTCCACCACCCGGACAAACCACCTCTGACCGGCGAGGACGGCGAGGCCCCGGCTCTAGGGCCGACGCCGACCGACCGGTAGGCTGCTTCCTTGCCTGCCAGCACCGAAAGGACCGCGCCGTGCCGACGTCCAGCGCCAGCACCACCGACGCTTCCGCCAAGCCCACCGCCGGCGGCGGTGGCGTCCAGTCCCTCGAGCGCGCCTTCGATCTGCTCGAACGCATGGCCGATGCCGGTGGTGAGGTCGGACTCAGCGAACTCTCGGCCGCCAGCGGCCTGCCGCTGCCGACCATCCACCGCCTGATGCGCACCCTCGTCGCGTGCGGGTACGTCCGCCAGCAGCCCAACCGACGTTACTCCCTCGGGCCCCGGCTCATCCGCCTCGGCGAGTCCGCGTCGCGGCTGCTGGGCACCTGGGCCCGCCCCTACCTGGCCCGCCTCGTCGAGGAGACCGGGGAGACGGCGAACATGGCCCTGCTCGACGGCGACGAGATCGTCTACGTCGCCCAGGTGCCGTCCAAGCACTCCATGCGCATGTTCACGGAGGTCGGCCGCCGGGTGCTGCCGCACTCCACCGGCGTGGGCAAGGCGCTGCTCGCCCACACCCCCGCCGACGAGGTCCGCGCCCTCCTGGCGCGCACCGGCATGCCCGCCGCGACCGAGAAGACCATCACCACGCCCGAGGGGTTCCTGGACGCCCTTGAGCAGGTCCGCAAGGTGGGCTACGCGGTCGACGACAACGAGCAGGAGATAGGAGTCCGCTGCCTCGCCGTGTCGGTGCCCGACTCGCCGACCGCCGCCGCGATCTCCATCTCCGGCCCGGCCGGCCGGGTGACCCAGGCGGTCGCCGAGTCCTTCGTGCCGATCCTCCAGGGCGTGGCCGCCGAGCTGTCGGTCGCGCTGCAGAGCCAGAGCCCGGCGTAGGCCCCTAAGGCGCGCACGCGCGTACGAGAGCCCCGGCGCCCCTCCCCCTGTGGGGGCGCCGGGGCTCTCGCGTGTGCGGGCCCGCGGACGCGCGTACGCGCGCTCAGGCCGCCGGGACGGACGCGGAGGAGGGTTCGGCGGGCCGCGGCCCGGAGGTGAGGCGGCCGTCGGCCATGGTCGCCGTACGGTCCACCCGGTCCAGGTGGGCACGGTCGTGAGTGACCAGCACCGTGGCCGTGGAGCGCTCGCGGGTGAGGGTGACCAGCAGGTCGAGGACCGCCGCGCCCCGCTCGTGGTCGAGGGCGCTGGTGGGCTCGTCGACCAGCAGCACGGCCGGCTCGTTCATCAGGGCCCGGGCGATGTTGACGCGCTGGCGCTGGCCGCCCGACAGCTGGTGCGGGCGCTTGTCGGCCTTGTCGGCCAGGCCCACCGCTGCCAGCAGTTCCAGGGCGCGGCGGCGCGACTGCCGGGAGGGGCGGCCCGAGAGGTGCGCCATGACCTGGAGCTGCTCGGCGGCGGTCAGCGAGGCCGGCAGGTTCGGCTGCTGGAAGACGATGCCGAGCTCCTCCCGGCGCAGGGCCGACTTCTCGGCGGGGCCCAGCCGGGTGGTGTCCCGGCCGGCGACCACCACCCGGCCGGAGTCCGGGGTGACCAGGGTGGCCGCCACCGCCAGCAGGCTGGACTTCCCCGACCCGGAGGGCCCGACGATCGCGGTCAGGGAGCCCGCGGGCACCTCCAGCGACACCGCGTCCAGCGCGGTGAGGCGGCCGTCCCCGTCGGGATAGGTGAGGGTGACGTCGTGGACGAGCAGGGTCATCGGGCGCTCCCGAGGGCGGTCAGCGGGTCGACGGCGGTGATCCGCCGGATGGACAGGGCCGCGCCCAGCACCCCGAGGACGATCATGATCGCGGCGGGGACGAGCACGGTGGCGGCGTCGAGGACGAAGGGCACGTCGCCGCCGCTGATGAGGGCTCCGGCGCCGGCCGCGAGTGCGGTCCCGGCCCCGGCGCCGATGGCCAGCATCACGACGGCCTGGCCGAGGGCGTCCTTCAGCAGGTACGGGGTGGAGGCCCCCAGGGCCTTCAGCACCGCGATGTCACCGCTGCGCTGGATCGTCCAGACCGTGAAGAACGCCCCTATGACCAGGGCGGAGATGGCGAAGAGGAAGCCGCGCATCAGCTGGAGCGAGCCGTTCTCGGCCTGGTAGGACCCTATGGCGCCCAGGGCCTCGTCCACGGTCCGGGTCCGCGTGCCCGCAGCGCGGTCGCCGGCGGCCCAGTCCGCGTCCCCGGAGCCGTCCAGGGCGATGACGGTGGCGACGGTGTCCGCGGCCGTGCCGGGATTGCCGACGCGCTGCCAGTCGGCCAGCTCCATCCAGACGACGGGGGTGTGGCTGTAGGCGGCCGTGCCCGAGACGGCGGCGACGGTCGTCTCCAGCGGACCGATCCTGACCTTGGCCCCGGCGGTGAGGCCGCCCAGCTCCCGCGCCGCCTTCTCGGTGAGGACGACCCTCCCCCGGGCGAGGCCCGCCCCGGCGGGTGCGAGCCGGCCGGCCGCCTCGACGCCGAAGACGGAGACGGCGGCGGTGCGCTGCCCCGAGACGGCGTTGGTGGTGCGGATGCCGAGCGGCTGGGCCAGCACGACCCCGGGCCGCTCGCGCCAGGCCCGCCACGCGCGCTCCGGCAGCTGGGACTGGGTGAAGGAGACCTCCTGGTCCCCGGCGGGCGCCGCGAAGGCCAGCCGTGAGGCGGGCAGCCCGGTGACGGCCGAGACGTTCTCCCGGGCCAGTCCGGAGGTGAGCCCGGACAACAGGCCGACCAGCAGCGTGATCAGTAGGACGACCGAGCCCATGAGGGCGAAGCGGCCCTTGGCGAACCGTAGATCTCTCCATGCGACGAACATGTCCCCCACCTTGGTCTCGGAGGCGGGCCCGGGGCGTCGCGCCACGGTAGACATCCTGCTGTCGAAGGTGGCACGCGGACATCGAACTTTCGATTGACCGGGGTCCCGGGCGGCCCGCTTACGCTGGTCGGACGATGTCTGCCGCTCCGCCTCCCCGCCCCCGCCCGTCCCGCGCCCTGACCCCCGTCTCGCGCGTGCTGGGGCTGTGCCTGCACGCGCTGCTGTTCGGGCTGCTCGCGCTGGCCGCAGCCCGGGCCGCCGCCGGCCCCGCGCCCCGCGCCGGCTGGGTGTACGGCCTCTGCGCCCTGCTGGCCGCCGTGTACGCGGCGGGCGTACGCGCCCCCGCGGTGCGGCGCTCGGCCCGGGCCGCCGGACTGTGGCTGGCCGGGGTGGGCGCGGTGTGGGCCGCGCTGCTCACCGTCTCCCCCGACGGGCTGTGGATCGCCTTCCCGCTGTACTTCCTGGAGCTGCACCTGCTGCGGCTGCGCTGGGGCGTGGCGGCCGTCGCCGCGACCGCCTGCGCGGCGATCGGCGCCTCCCTCGGACACGGCGGCCTCGCGCACAGCGGCTCCGTCAGCCCGGGCGCCTTCCTCGGGCCGGTGCTGGGCGGGGCGGTGGCCGTCGCCACGGTGCTCGGATACAAGGCGCTGTACCGGGAGAGCGAACGCCGGCGCGAGCTGATCGAGGAGCTCATCGCCACCCGGGCCGAGCTGGCCGCGGCCGAGCGGGGGGCGGGGATCCTCGCCGAACGGGAGCGGCTGGCACGGGAGATCCACGACACCCTGGCGCAGGGCCTGTCCTCCATCCAGCTGCTGCTGCGGGCCGCCGAGCGGACGCTGCCCGAGGACGCGCCGGCCGCCGGACACATCGCCCGGGCCCGGGAGGCCGCGCAGGAGAACCTCGCCGAGGCACGCCGTTTCGTACGGGCCCTGACGCCCCCGGACCTGGAGCACGGTTCGCTGGCCGGAGCGCTGGAGCGGCTGTGCTCGGGGATCCCGGGCCCGCGGGTGCGGTTCTCCGTCAGCGGCACCCTCCGGGTGCTGCCCACCCCGTACGAGGTGGCCCTGCTGCGGATCGCCCAGTCGGCGCTGGCCAACGTGGTGCGGCACGCGCGGGCCGGCCGGGCGGAGATCACCCTGACCTTCATGGACGACTCGGTCACCCTGGACGTGGTCGACGACGGCCGGGGCTTCGTCCCCTCCGGCGCCGCCCCGGGCGAGGGCGGCTTCGGCCTGCCCGCGATGCGCGCGCGGGCCGAGTCGCTGGGCGGGCTGTTCACCGTGGAGTCCGACCCGGGCCAGGGCACCGCCGTGGCCGTCACCCTGCCGCTGCCCGTGGAGGCCCGACCATGACCATCCGGCTCCTGCTCGCCGACGACCACCCCGTGGTCCGGGCCGGACTGCGCGCGGTGCTCGACACCGAGCCGGACTTCGCGGTGGTCGCGGAGGCGGCGACGGCGGAGCGGGCGGTGGAACTGGCCGCCGCCGAAGCGGTGGACGTCGTCCTGATGGACCTCCAGTTCGGGACCGGCATGCACGGCTCGGCGGCCACGGCGGCGATCACGGCCCGCCCGGGCGCGCCCCGGGTGCTGGTCCTGACCACCTACGACACGGACGCCGACATCCTGGCGGCGGTGGAGGCGGGTGCCTCGGGCTACCTGCTGAAGGACGCCCCGCCGGAGGAGCTGGCGGCGGCGGTCCGCACGGCCGCCGCGGGCCAGTCGGCGCTGGCCCCGGCGGTGGCGCTGCGGCTGATGGACCGGATGCGCACTCCGGCGGAGGCGCTGACGAAGCGGGAGCTGGAAGTGCTCCAGCTGGTCGCGGACGGGCTGTCGAACCAGCAGATCTCCAAGCGGCTCTTCCTCAGCCAGGCCACGGTCAAGTCCCACCTGGTGCACGTCTACGCCAAGCTCGGCGTCGACTCGCGCACCTCCGCCGTCGCCGCGGCCGCCACCCGCCGCCTGATCCGGACGCCGTAGGGGCAGCGGCCGCCCGCGCGGGGCGGGCGGCCGTACGGTTACGCCACCCAGTAGGGCCGCTCCACCCCGGGAGCCAGGGGCACGCCGTCGTGGAAGGCCGCCGCGAGACGGCGTACGGCTTCCTCCAGGCGGTCGGCGGGCAGGGTGTACGGGATCCGCAGGCGGTGCTCGAAAGTGCCCGGGTCGACTCCGAAGCGGGCCCCGCGGCCGATGTGCACTCCGGCGGCGGCCGCCCGTTCGGCGAGGGCCGAGCTGACCGGTTCGCCCAGGTCGACCCAGAGGGAGAGCCCGCCCGGCGGCAGCCGCCAGCTCCACTCGGGCGTGTGCCGCTGGAGGGCGGACACCAGGGCCGCCCGCCGGGTGCGCAGCTGGTCGAGGCGCCCGGGCAGGGACCGGTCCAGGCCCTCCATCAGCGGGAGGGCCACCACCTGGTCGAGCACGGAACCGGTCATGTCCGCGGAGACCCGTACGGCGGTCAGCTCGGCGATCAGCTTGGCGGTGGCCCGGACCCAGCCCACCCGGAGGCCGCCCCAGTGCGTCTTGCTGAGGGAGCCGATGGTGATCACGTGGTCGGCGCCGGCCTTCGGGGCGAGCGAGGCCAGCGGTGCGGGGGCCGGCACGTCCAACGCGATGTCGGCGATGGTCTCGTCGGCCACCAGCCAGGTACCGGTGGCCCGGGTCGCCGCGAGCAGCCGCAGCCGCTGTTCCTCCGGCATCAGGGCGCCGGTCGGGTTCTGGAAGTCCGGGATCACGTACGCGAGCCGCGGCACGGTCTGGCGCAGCGTGGACTCGGCGATCTCCATGTCCCAGCCGTCGTCGGAGACGGCGATGGACCCGGTGCGCAGCCGGGCGTGGCGCAGGGCGTCGAGGGCGTTGGCGTACGTGGGGTTCTCGGTGACGACCCGGTCGCCGGGGCGGCACAGCAGGCTGACGACCAGGGCGAAGGCCTGCTGGGCGCCGGCGGTGACCAGGATCTGCTCGGGGCGGGTGGGCAGCCCGCGCCGGGTGAAGCGGTCCGCGACGGCGGCGCGCAGCTCGGGCAGCCCGAAGGGGTGGTAGCCGGGGGTGCGCGCGAGCCCGGGCAGCCGTGGAGCGGCCCAGGCGAGGGCTTCGGCGAGGGCGTCGGCCGGGGCTCCCATCGCGGCGATGGCGAGGTCGATGCCGGGCTCGCCGTCGGCGCTGTAGCCGCCCGCCCCGAGGAGGTTGTGGGCGCCGACGGGGCCGTGCCCGTCGGGGAGTTCGGTCCAGGTGCCGGAGCCGCGCCGGCTGCGGACGTAGCCGGCTTCGCGCAGGAGGTCGTAGGCGCCGGTGACGGTGGCGCGGCTGGCTCCGACGGCCTCGGCGAGCTCGCGCTCGGCGGGCAGCCGGACGTGCAGGGCGATGCGGCCGTCGAGGATCAGGGTGCGCACGGCTTCGGCGAGGGCCCGGTAGCCGGGGCGGGCCAGCACCTCGGGCGGGAGCAGGGCCGCGAGCTGCCGGCTCCCCATCGTCCTGTCCGCCGTATGGACCACTCGCCCGTTTGCCATGCCAACCTCCCCTGATTGGCTCTGCCTGCCAGGCCAATCAGGGTCCAGACTCGCGGTATTGGCCCCCGATTGGCAAGGAGTCCTCCGCCGTGCCGTACGAGTCTCACGATGTGTTCACCGACCGCGACGAGCGGGCCCTGCTGGCCGCAGCCGAGAACCGGATCTGCGAGCCCCTGCGGTTCGGGGCCGCGCTGGCCTCCGTACGGCGGCTGCTGACGGAGCTCCCACCCGTTCGGGGGAAACGGCGGCGAGAATCGCTGTCATGTCAGCAGTCGAACACGTCCCCGAACCCGACCACCGCGCTGCCCCTGTGACCTCCGGCGAGGCCCCGCCCGTGGTCGCCGGCCTGCTCCTGGCCGCCGGCGGCGGCCGCCGGCTCGGCGGGCGACCCAAGGCCCTGCTCCCCTACCGCGGCCGCCCGCTGGTGGAGAACGCCGTCCGCGTGCTGCGCGAGGCCGGCTGCGGCCCCGTGCACGTGGTGCTCGGGGCCTCGGCCGCCGAGGTGCGCGAGCGCGCCGACCTGGCGGGCTGCGTGGTCGTGGACAACCCGGACTGGGCCGAGGGCATGGGCTCCTCCCTGCGGGTGGGCCTCGCCTCCCTGGCCGGTACGGGGGTCGGCGCGGCCCTGGTGTCGCTGGTGGACCAGCCGGGCATCGGGCCGGCGGCGGTGGCCCGGGTGAGGCGGGCGTACCGCTCCCCGGCGAGCCTGGTGGCGGCGGCGTACGACGGGGAGCGCGGGCATCCGGTGCTGTTCGGCGCGGACCACTGGGCGGACATCGCGGCGACCGCGACCGGCGACCAGGGTGCGCGTGTCCACCTGAAGAACCACGCCGCCGACGTCATGCTGGTGGAGTGCGGGGACGTCGCGGCCGCGTACGACATCGACACCCCGCCGGACCTGGCCCGTCTGGACTGAGCGGGGCGTGACCGCGATGGCACTGAGGGCCACCGGCAAGCGGAATCTGTCGACTCAGAGAATCTCGACATCAACAAACCATTGAACTTCCACCATGAGGAAATTACTATCCACTGGTCAGAAGCGCCCTGAACCCCCAGACGGCGCCCGCGACCGTTACCCGGAACTCTCCACACCCGACGGCACTGCGTGCCGTCTCGCGCGAGCATTCCCCGCGGCCGCCAGGCACCGCCGCTGAAGGAGTGACAGATATGTCCGCACCAGCGCCGTCCCCGCTGGCCATCGTCGACGCCGAGCCCCTGCCCCGGCAGGACGAAGTCCTCACCGAAGCGGCCCTCGCCTTCGTGGCCGAGCTCCACCGGCGGTTCGCCCCCCGCCGCGCGGAGCTCCTCGCCCGACGCGGCGAGCGGCGCGCCGAGATCGCCCGCACCTCCACGCTCGACTTCCTCCCGGACACCGCACAGGTCCGCGAGGGCGACTGGAAGGTCGCGCCGGCCCCGGCCGCCCTGAACGACCGCCGTGTGGAGATCACCGGTCCGACCGACCGCAAGATGACCATCAACGCCCTCAACTCGGGCGCCAAGGTCTGGCTCGCCGACTTCGAGGACGCCTCGGCTCCCACCTGGGAGAACGTCGTCCTCGGCCAGCTCAACCTCATCGACGCCTACGAGCGCCGCATCGACTTCACCGACGCGCGCACCGGCAAGGCGTACGCCCTCAAGGCCGCCGACCAGCTCGCGACCGTCGTCATGCGCCCGCGCGGCTGGCACCTGGAGGAGCGCCACCTCCGCTTCGAGGGCGGCCCGGCCTCCGGCTCCCTCGTGGACTTCGGCCTCTACTTCTTCCACAACGCCCAGCGCCTGATCGACCTCGGCAAGGGCCCGTACTTCTACCTCCCGAAGACGGAGTCGCACCTGGAGGCGCGCCTCTGGAACGACATCTTCGTCTTCGCCCAGGACTACGTCGGCATCCCGCAGGGAACGGTCCGCGCGACCGTCCTCATCGAGACCATCACCGCGGCCTACGAGATGGAAGAGATCCTCTTCGAGCTCAAGGACCACGCGGCCGGGCTGAACGCGGGCCGCTGGGACTACCTGTTCTCCATCGTCAAGAACTTCCGTGACGGCGGCGAGAAGTTCGTCCTGCCGGACCGCAACGCGGTGACGATGACGGCCCCCTTCATGCGCGCGTACACCGAACTGCTCGTCCGCACCTGCCACAAGCGCGGCGCGCACGCCATCGGCGGCATGGCGGCCTTCATCCCGTCCCGCAAGGACGCCGAGGCCAACCGGGTCGCGTTCGAGAAGGTCAAGGCCGACAAGGACCGCGAGGCGAACGACGGCTTCGACGGCTCCTGGGTCGCCCACCCCGACCTGGTCCCGATCGCCATGGCCTCCTTCGACGCGGTGCTCGGCGAGAAGCCGAACCAGAAGGACCGCCTCCGCGAGGACGTCTCGGTGGCCCCCGGCGACCTGATCGCGATCGACTCGCTGGACGCCCGGCCCACCTACGAGGGCCTGCGCAACGCGGTCCAGGTCGGCACCCGCTACATCGAGGCCTGGCTGCGCGGCCTGGGCGCCGTCGGCATCTTCGGCCTCATGGAGGACGCCGCCACGGCGGAGATCTCGCGGTCCCAGATCTGGCAGTGGATCAACGCCGGAGTCGTCTTCGAGAACGGCGAGCGCGCCACCGCCGAACTGACCCGCAAGATCGCCGCCGAAGAGCTCGAGGCGATCCGCGCCGAGGTCGGCGACGAGGCCTTCGCGGCCGGGAAGTGGCAGCAGGCCCACGACCTCCTGCTCCAGGTCTCCCTGGACGCCGACTACGCGGACTTCCTCACCCTGCCCGCGTACGACCAGCTGGTCGGCTGACCTCCCACCACCCCCTTCGGCTGAATCGCACAGCAGCCGAGCACCGACTCCGCCCCCGCCGCCCCCGAGGCGCCGGGGGCGGAGCCGTTTCCGCACGGGGCGTGAGCACGTGCGAAGCGGGACGGCGTCGCCCGTCCCTGCCGCCCTGACCTGATCCGGCCTTGACACCCGACCGACCGGTCGGGCGTTACGGCATCGTAATCCGACTGTACCTAGCGGTAACAAGCGGGCGCGTGCCACCTTTCCGATGCCACCGGCGCCGGCGGTACCCCCACTTTCCAAGCCACGCACCGAAGTTGTGCCGACTTCGGCGTGGCCGACCGCAGGAGTTCCGCAGTGATCGGATTCCGAAAGGCCGGCAAGGGCCGGGCCGTCCCACGTCGTGTGCGACGACTGGCCGGCGCCGGATTGGTCCTCCCGCTCGCCGCCGCGCTGCTCGCCGGCGGGGCCGGGACGGCGGTGGCCGGTCCCGGGACGGGGCCCACCGCGGTGGTGTCCATGGGCGACAGCTACATCTCCGGCGAGGCCGGGCGCTGGAAGGGCAACAGCCTGACCAACAGCGGCAGCAGGAACGGCACCGACCGGGCGTGGCTCAGCGGCAGTTCCTACGATCCCGCCAAGGTGTACGGCGCCACCGCGGGCGGCTGCCACCGCTCGGACTCGGCCGAGGTGCTCAGCGCCGGGGCCGTCGCCGAGACGGCGGTGAACCTGGCCTGCTCCGGGGCGACGTCGCAGAACGTCTTCCGCGCCTCCAACGGGGGCGTGGCGTACAAGGGCGAGGCACCGCAGGCCGACCAGCTGGCGGCGGTGGCCGCGAGCCGCAACGTGAAGGTCATCGCGCTGTCCATCGGCGGGAACGACCTCGGCTTCGCCGACATCATCAAGGACTGCGCGTACGACTTCGTCCTGTGGAACTCGTACTGCTACGACGACCAGCAGGCCGGCGTCGACCAGAAGATCGACGCGGTCATGGCCGGCGTCGGCAAGTCGGTCGACGAGATCCGGGCGGTGATGCGCCAGGCCGGGTACGCGGACTCGGCGTACCGCGTCGTGCTGCAGTCCTACCCGTCGCCGATCCCGCGGGGGGCCGAGAACCGGTACACCCAGAGCGACTGGAGCCGCCTCAACACCGGCGGCTGCCCCTTCTGGAACCGGGACTCCGACTGGGCCCGGGACTCCCTGGTCCCGCAGATCGCCAACCGCATCAAGGGCGTCGCGGCGGCCAAGGGCGTGCAGTTCCTGGACCTGCGCGACATGCTCCAGGGCCGTGAGGTGTGCGCGAAGGCCAGCAAGCAGGTCACCTCCGCCGTCCCCGCCTCGGCGGCGACGAGCGAATGGGCGCGCTGGATCGACAACAACGAGACCCAGGGCCTGGTCCAGGAGTCCATGCACCCGAACTACTTCGGGCAGCTGGCCGTCGGCCGCTGCCTCGCCCTGGCCGTGGCCCAGCCCGCGGGCTCGGCCTCCAGCTGCAAGAACACCGCCGGCGGTGACCACACCGGCATGTTCCTGACGGCCGCTCCGTAGAACGGACGAGGACCGCGGGGCGGGCTGCCGTGGACCGGCTCCACGGCAGCCCGCCCCGCGCGTCCGCGTCCCTGCGACCTGATGCTGTGGGAGCCGGACCTGCGCCGTGAGCCCGGCTACGCCGCCCGGTCGTCCGGGCCGGTGAGGCCTGCCAGGGCCGTGGTGAAGGCCGCGCGGCAGCGGAGCCAGTCCGGGTCCGGGGACGGGGCGTGCAGGGCGAGGAGCTTGGGGAGGAGGTCCGCCGAGAAGGCACGGGCCGCCTCGGCCGGGAGGAGGGACGGGAGGTTGTCGATGGCGATCACGTCCAGCGGCGGGGTCCCGCCGAGGAGCCGCCGGGCGGGGACGGTCCAGTCGGTCAGGCGGTCGTAGACGGGGAGCAGGTGCAGCTCCGATCCGGTGTCGCAGGTGATGTCGGCGATCACCGAGAGCCGGCGGGGCGCGGTCTCCAGGTCGGCCGGGGTCAGGAAGGGCGGTACGGGCCGGGTGGTGAGCACCGCGTTGACGAGGATGTCGTGGCCGAGGAGCGCGGCGCGGTCCAGGCTGCGGGTCGCGGCGCGGTCCCAGCGGGTGACCCGGATCCCGGCGGTGGTGAGGGCGTCGCAGGCACCGCGCCCGCTGCGGCCGCCCGCGCCGATGACCAGGGCCCGTAACCCGTCGGGGGCGGCCGCGGCGCGCAGGCGGGCGTCCAGCTCCGGCCGGGGCAGCGGGACCAGCGGAGCCGTGAGGGCGCCGCGGGCGTGCAGCGCGGCCAGGGCCGCGCCCGCGTACCCCGCCCAGTAGCCGAAGGCGGCCAGCCTGCGGCCCTGCGCGTCGGCGAGGTACTCCAGGTCGAGCAGGGTCCCGCCGCCCGCCGCGAACCGGCGCAGCAGCTCGGGGGCCTGCGCCTGGCCCTTGTAGGCGTGCCCGAAGTAGACGTGCCGATGGTGCAAACGCTCGGGTGTCGGCGGGAGTTCCTTCAGGCCGAGGACGTACGCCGGTCCGGGCGCGGCCCGCGACCAGGAGCCGGCGGGCGCGGTGCGGCACCCGACGGCCTCGTACGCGTCGAGCGGGAAGACCCGGTGGCCGGAGTCCTCCACGGTGATCCGTACGCCCTGCCCGACGAGCCGGGCGGCGTCGTCGGGGGTCAGCGGTGCACGCCGTTCGGTGGGGCGGGTCTCGCTGCGCATCCACAGCTGCGGGGTTTCGGACATCGCTGTACCACCTGTCCGGTCAGAGGGGTGGGGCGAGCGCGCTCATGCGATGTCTTTCCGCGTCCTCGACGCGGTACGCCGGTTCGGCGCGGGAACTCCGGGCCCGGGGGCACCACCCGCCCCAGCCGGTGACCCGCGGCTCAGAGTTCCGGCAGGAGCTCCCCCAGTGCGGTCCGGGTGCCTTCGGCGTGCGCCGCCCGGAAAGCCTCCGGAGACATCCGGACGCGCAGGATCCGCTCGGCGCGCGGGGGACGGGCGGCGGGCGGGCGGTCGCGGGAGACCGCGCCGAGCAGCCGCGCGGACTCCTCGTAGTGGCCGAGGCCGGCCTCCAGTTCGGCCAGCAGCTCCGCCGAGAGGGCCTGTCCGAGCCGGTCGCCGAGGGCCAGCTGGATCTCCAGGGCGCGCACCAGCCGGGTGCGGGCCGACGCGGGGCGGCCCGCGCGGCGGTGCACGACGGCGCGGGCGTACCAGGACCAGGCCCGGGCCCACAGGTCGGCGGGGCTCCCCTGCGCGGCGCCCGGCCCGGCCGGCGGTGCGTCGCCCGGCCCCCCGTCCCGCCCGGCGTCCTCCAGGGCCGCGGACGCCGGGCCGGTGTGCGCGAGCGCCATCGCGAGGGCGGCCCGCAGCGGCTCCCGTCCGGGCCCGAACTCCGGCTCCTGCGGAAGTAGTTCGAGGGCGTCACGGTACTCGTCGGCGGCCTCGGCGGGCCGGTCGTTCCACAGGGCCGCAGTGCCCCGGGCGTGCGCGAGGTAGGCCAGGGCCGCGTCCTCCCCCTCCAGTACGGCCGCCTTCCACGCCTCGACGAGCAGCGGAGCAGCGGCTTCCGCCCCGCCGAAGGCGGTCTCCAGCCAGGCCGCGAGCCAGAGCGCGCGAGCCGGCCGCGGCGCCGGGTGCGGGGCGAGGGCCCGCGCCAGGTGCCGGCGCCCCTCCTCGTCCATCCCGCAGGCCGCCCAGAGGAACCACAGCGACACGGCGACCTCCAGCGCCGCCGCCGGGCCGCCCGCGGAGTCCGGGTCCATCGCCAGGCGCAGGTCGGGCAGCTCCCGCAGGGCCAGGGCGCGCGCCTCGGGCTGCGCCCCCGACCGCCACAGCCGGGAGGCCCGCTCGGCGACGGCGCGGCACCGCTCGTGGTGGCGGCGGACGGCCCGCACCGCGTCACCGCCGGGTTCGTGCGCGAGGCGCCGGGCCTCGTGGGCCCGTACGGAGGCGGGCAGCCGGTAGCGGCCCCGCTCCCCCGGCTCGGCGAGCAGGGCGGGGGCGATCCGCCGCAGGGTCGCGGCGGCGGCCTCCGGGCCGAGTGCGCCGAAGCCGCACACCTGCGCGACGGCGGCCTCGTCGAAGGAGCCCGCGAAGACGGAGAGCCGAGCCCACAGCAGGCGCTCCCCGGGCGGGGCCGCCCGGTGGGCGCACAGGACGCCGGCCCCGTCGGCCCGGCCCGCCCCCTGCGCGAAGAAGCCGAGCGGGTCGGCGGTCAGCCGGCGCAGGGCCTCGGCCGGGGCGCACCGGTCGGCGCGTCCGGCCGCCAGCTCCAGCGCGCCGGGGATCCCGTCGAGGGCGCGGCACAGGGCGGCGACGGCGCCGGCGTTGTGGTCGGTGAGGGCGAAGGAGGGGTCGGCTCCGCGCACCCGCTCCACGTAGAGCCGTACGGCGGCGTATCCGGCGACCTCGGCGGCGGAAGGCCCGCCGGCCCGGTCCCGCGGTTCCGGCGGCAGGGCGAGCGGTCCGAGGGTGAGCTGCGCGCCGCCCGCGATCCCGAGAGCCCGCTGCGAAGTGGCCAGAATTCGTACCCCGGGCAGTCGCTCCAGCACGTCCGCCACCAGGGTCCCGGCGCGCTCGCCGAGGTGTTCGCAGCCGTCCAGCACCAGCAGGGCGTGCCGGCCGGCGAGCCGCCGGCCCAGCTCCGGCACCAGCCCGTCCCCGCTCCCGAGGGGCCCGGGCAGGTCGGCCAGGCCGGCCCACAGCACGTCGGCGCCCTGGCTGCGGCCGAGGGCGCGCACCGTCCTCACGGCCAGCCGCGTCTTGCCCATTCCCGCTGGTCCGACCATGCTGACCAGGCGTTCCTCGGCGAGCAGGGCGGTGGCGCGGGCGAGTTCGCGCTCCCGTCCCACGAAGCCGGACGGTTCGGCCGGCACCGTGTGGCGCAGGCCCGGGCCGAGGTCCCGCACGCTCCTCCTCCTCCTGCTCTGGTCGAGGCACGCACCACCGCCTCCTGCCGTGGTCGGGGCCATGAGGAGAGATGATCAGCCGAAAGTAGGGTTGACCGGCCGGGGGCCGGGAGAACCGCCAGGGGAAGGTATGAACTCGGCCATTTCCGCCATCGACGACACCGACCGTGCGCTCGTCCACGCACTCCAGCTTGCTCCGCGCGCGAGCTGGGAGCGCCTGGCACAGGTGCTCGGGGCGCGTCCCGAGACCCTCGCCCGCCGCTGGGAGCGGCTGACCACCGCCGGGGAGGCCTGGGTCTCGGGCATCGGGCTGCGCACGGGCGCCCAGGCGCCCTGCATGGCGTGGGTCGAGGTGACGTGCGCGGCGGGCACGTCACCAGCGGTGGGCGCGGCCCTGACCGGCGATCCCCACACCATGGGCGTGGAGCACACCACGGGCGGCCGCGACCTGCTGGTCTTCGTGGCCGTGCCGAACCTGCACGTGCTGTACCAGTACCTCTCCTTCCGCGTGCAGCGGATTCCGGGGGTGGTCGGCACCCGGTCCTCGATGGTCACGGCGGTGCACTCCTCCCCCGACCGCTGGCGCCTGGACCAGCTGACGCCGGCGCAGGCCGACCTGCTGACCGGGCGCGGACGCCGCAAAGTGGCCGCGACCCCGCCCGCGCCCGTCGCCCCGATGCCCGAGGAGGACCGGCCGCTGGTGCTGGCGCTTGCCTCGGACGCGCGGCGCAGCGTGGCCTCGCTGGCCCGGGAGTCGGGGATGAGCGAGTCGACCGTACGGCGCCGCCTGGGCCGGCTGGAGGCGGGGCAGAGCCTGCGCTACAGCTGCGCACTGGCCTCCGGACTGACCGGCTGGCCGGTGGCGGCGACGGTGTGGGCGGAGGTGCCCGAGCACGAGGTGGCCGACTGCGCGGCGGTCGCCGCGGGGCTGCGCGAGACCCGGACCTGCATGTCCGTCAGCGGCCCGTGGAACTTCATGATCGGCGTCCGGCTGCGCACCATCGAGGAACTGTCCCGCTACACCGCCGACCTGACGCGGCGACTGCCGGGGATGCGCGTCGCCGACACGATGGTGGCCCTGCACGTGCGCAAGTCGGAGGCGCAGGAACTGGACCGGACGGGCCGGCGGGTCCGGACGGTCCGGCCGGACATCTGGCAGGACGCGGCGCCGGCACCCCGGGAGGAGGCCCCGCCGCACGGGTCCGCGTAGGGCGGCGCGTGCCTGCGGCCGCCGGCGCGTGACGGCGCGCCCGCCCGGGCCCGCGTCACGCGGCGGCAGCGCGCGGCGGCGCGTACGCCACGCCCGCAGTGGGTGGCGTACGCGCCGCCGCGCGCGGCGCGGGTCCCGTCCGGCGGGCCGGGCCGCGGGGCTCAGTGGACGAAGGCCGGTTCCGCCGCGGCGTCCGCCGCCGCGGAGTTCCGCTTCACCCCGAGGTGGTTGAAGGCCAGGTTGAGCAGGATGGCCACCACGCAGCCGGTGCTGATGCCGGAGTCGAGGACGACCAGCAGGTCCTTCGGGAAGGCGTGGTAGAACCCGGGCGCGGCGATCGGGATCAGGCCGATGCCCACCGAGGCGGCGACGATCAGGGCGTTCTCGCCCTTCTCCATGGCCGCGCCCGCCAGGGTCTGGATGCCGCTGGCCGCGACCGAGCCGAAGAGGACGACGCCCGCGCCGCCGAGGACGGGCAGCGGGACCACGCCGATCACGGAGGCCGCCATGGGACAGAGGCCGAGCAGGATCAGGATGCCGCCGCCCGCGGCGACGACGAAGCGGCTGCGCACCTTGGTCATCGCGACGAGTCCGATGTTCTGGGCGAAGGCACTGCACATGAAGCCGTTGAACAGCGGGCTGAGCGCGCTGCCGAGGGTGTCGGCGCGCAGTCCGCCCTCGATGGTCTTCGCGTCCGCGGGCCGTCCGACGATCTTGCCGAGGGCGAGGATGTCGGCGGTGGACTCGGTCATGCAGACCAGCATGACGATGCACATCGAGATGATGGCGGCGACCTGGAACTGCGGGGCGCCGAAGTGGAAGGGGGTCGGGAAGCCGACGACGGAGGCGTTCCGCACGGCGTCGAAGCCGGTCATCCCCAGCGGGATGGCGATCAGTGTGCCGGCGACGAGGCCGAGCAGGATGGATATCTGCTGGAGGAAGCCGCGCAGGAACTTGCGCATCACCAGGACGATCGCCAGGGTGAGGGCGGCCATGCCGATGTTCTTCATCGAGCCGTAGTCGGCGGCGGTGCGGTTCCCGCCCTGCGACCAGTTGAACGCCACCGGGAGCAGTGACACGCCGATCAGGGTGATGACGGTGCCGGTGACGACGGGCGGGAAGAAGCGGACGAGCTTGCCGAAGTAGGGGGCGGCGAGGAAGCCGACCAGTCCGGCGACGATGATCGCGCCGAAGATGACGGGGACGGCGTCCGCCCCCTCGCCCTTGCCGATGGCGATCATCGGGGTGACACCGGCGAAGGAAACGCCGTTGACGAAGGGGAGTTTGGCGCCGATCTTCCAGAACCCGAGGGTCTGGAGGAGGGTGGCGAGCCCTGCGGTGAAGAGCGAGGCGCCCATCAGGAAGGCGGTCTCGGTGGCGGAGAGGCCGACCGCCGGTCCGACGATCATGGGCGGGGCGACGACACCCGCGTACATGGCGGCCACGTGCTGGAGGCCGCTGGTGAACATCTTCAGCGGAGGCAAGGTCTCGTCGACCGGGTGCTTCTCCTCCGGTACTACGACTGCATCTTTGCGAAACCTGGGCGTTGGGGCCACGGCTTCCTCCGGTCGGTTAGACACGTCGGCAGGGACGTGGGTGTCATGGAGGTGGTGCGAAAGCGGTGCTAGTCGAGCCTGTATGGAGTTGTGGTGGTGCTGTTTCTGGTCCCAAGGGGTGCGGAATCGATTCGCCCGACATCGGCTCCGCGCAGTGGCTCCGGGCCCGTTCGGGGCTGGGGGTGCCGTGGCAGTGGCACGGGACGTGCGCTGCGGTGGGGTTGTCACGCGTGCCCGCTCCCCGAGGAGCGGGTCACCGTCCCCGGGGGCGCCCTCGGATCTGTCCTCGGGCGCTCCCGGGTGCGGCTGCCGCGGACCCCGCTCGGGTCCGCGGCCGCCGGCCGGGGGCCGTCCCCCCCGGCCGGACTCCTGGGGTTCCCCCCAGCGGTCGCTGGGCGGATCAGCCCTGCGCGGTGATGCGCGCGAGGCGCTGGGCCTCTTCCCGCGTGGACACGGCGATCGCGTCCTCGTCGGCGAAGAGCAGCCGGTTGTTCTCCACGATCTGCTTGCCGTTGACGAACGAGGCCGTCACCGGGGCCGCCGCACCGAAGACCAGCGCGGTGACCGGGTCGGCGATCGAGGAGTGCAGGAAGGTGCTCAGGTTCCACAGCACCAGGTCGGCGCACTTGCCGACCTCGAGCGAGCCGATGTTGTCGGCACGGCCGAGGACCTGGGCGCCGCCGTAGGTGCCGAGTCGCAGCGACTGGCGGGCGTTGAGCGCGGCCTCGCGGTGGACCGGGTTCAGGCGGTTGATCAGCAGCGCGTTGCGCAGCTCGGTGTGCAGCTCACCGGACTCGTTGGAGGCGGTGCCGTCGACGCCGAGGCCGACCGGGACACCCGCCTTCAGCATGTCGGGCACCCGGGCGATGCCGGCGGCCAGCCGGGCGTTGGAGGAGGGGCAGTGCGCCACACCGGTCTTGGTACGGGCGAAGGCGGCGATGTCGGAGTCGTTCATGTGGACGCTGTGCGCCATCCACACGTCCTCGCCGAGCCAGCCGGTCGACTCGAAGTAGTCGGTCGGGCCCATGCCGAAGAGCTCGTGGCAGAACTTCTCCTCCTCGACCGTCTCGCTGCCGTGGGTGTGCATGCGCACACCGAGGCGGCGGGCCAGCTCGGCGCCCTGCTTCAGCAGCTCGGTGGAGACCGAGAAGGGGGAGCACGGGGCGACGGCGACCTGCGTCATCGCGTCGAAGGAGGCGTCGTGGTACTTCTTGACGGTCGCCTCGGTGTCGGCCAGGGCGCCCTCGAGGGTCTCGACGGCGTGGTCCGGGGGCAGGCCGCCGTCCTTCTCGCTGCGGTCCATGGAGCCGCGGGCGAGGGTGAAGCGGACGCCCATCTCGGACGCGGCGCGGATGATCGCGCCGGAGAGGTCGCCGGAGTTCCTGGGGTAGACGTAGTGGTGGTCCATCGCGGTGGTGACACCGCCGCGGGCCATCGCGGCCAGGGAGCCCTGGGCCGCGGAGTACGCCATCTGCTCGTCGATGCGCGCCCACGTCGGGTACAGCGCGACGAGCCAGTTGAAGAGGTTGTGGTCGGTGGCCAGGCCGCGCGTGATCCACTGGTAGAAGTGGTGGTGCGTGTTGACCAGACCGGGAGTCACGAGGTGCCCGGTGCCGTCGATGCGGCGGACGACGTTCTCGAGGTTCTCGGGGGCTTTGCCCGCGCCGATGGACTCGATCTTGTTGCCGGCGATGACGATGTGACCCGAGGCGTACTCGGTGTCGTTCGCGTCGACGGTCGCGATCGCACAGTTCTCGATGACGATGCGCTCTACTGCGCCGTCAAGGGCTGCCGATGCTGCCATGGGACTTCCTCGTGCTTTCAGTGGCGGTGCGGGCACGGCAAAACCCAGGGGATTTGAGTGCCGGAGCCGGGGGCCTTGACAGCTGACAGTACTGCCGCCCCGTGTGTTGCGTCCGGGTGCCGATTCAGGAAGCTGGGGGGTGTCGCGCCCCGGGGCCACTGCGGAGCCCCGGGACGCGCGCGCCGTGCTTTAGAGGTTGGTCATGTCCACGGGGATACGGGCGTCGGCGCCGTCGCGGAGGACCGTCGCCTCGATCAGACCGTACGGGCGGTCCGCGGCGAAGTAGACCTCGTTGTCGTTCTTGAGGCCGAAGGGCTCCAGGTCGACGAGGAAGTGGTGCTTGTTCGGGAGCGAGAAGCGGACCTCGTCGATCTCCGAACGGTGGTTGATGATGCGCGAACCCATCTGGTACAGGGTCTGCTGCAGCGACAGGGAGTAGGTCTCCGCGAAGGCCTGGAGCATGTGCTTCTTGGTCTCGGCGTAGGACTTCTCCCAGTTGGGCATCCGCTGCTCGTCGTCGGTCCAGTTGAAGCGCCAGCGGCCCGACACCTGGGTGGCCAGGATGCGGTCGTACGCCTCCTGCAGGGTCGTGTACTTGTCCTTCACGTAACCCCAGAACTCCGAGTTCGTGGAGTTCATGACGATCAGGTCCTTGAGGCCGGAGACGACCTCCCAGTTCTGGCCGTCGTAGGTGATCTGGGTGACGCGGGTCTCCATGCCCTTGCGGACGAAGGAGTGGTTCACCTCGTCGGAGCCGATGAACTTGGAGTTGGCGTCCGAGGTGGCGATCCGGTCCCAGGCGTACTCCTCGATCCGGATGCGCGCGCGCTGGATCGGCTCCTGGCTGTTCACGAACCAGCGGGCCAGGTGGATGCCGAACTGCTCGGCGGATTCGATGCCGTACTCCTTGGCGAACGCGTACACCGTGTTCTTGGTGGTGTCCGTCGGAAGGACGTTGGCGTTCGAGCCGGAGTAGTGGACGTCGTCCATGTCGCCGGAGAGGGCGACCGAGACGTTCAGGTCCTTGATGTGGTGGGTGTCGCCGTCCCGCGTGATCTTGACGACGCGGTTCTCTGCCTTGCCGTACTGGTTCTGGCCCAGAATCGTGGCCATGCTAGCTCCCTCGGTAAACGGAGTAGCCGAACGGGTTGAGCAGCAGCGGTACGTGGTAGTGCTCGCCCGGGTTCACCGCGAAGGTGATCGTTACCTCGGGGAAGAACGCACCGCTGTCCCTTACGCGGGGGGCGTCCTGCTGCGCCTCGGCTTGCTTCTTCGAAAAGTACGTCTCGGTCTCGAAGTCGAGACGCACGTGTGTGGTGCCCTCCGGCAGGGCCGGCAGGTCCTTGCAGCGCCCGTCGGCGTCGGTGGCGCTGCCGCCCAGGGCCGCCCACTCGCCGTCCAGGCCCGCGCGGGCCGACAGGGAGATGGCGACGCCCTCGGCGGGGCGGCCGATGCTGGTGTCCAGGATGTGGGTGGACACCGACGCGGTGGTCTCGGTGCTCATGGTCACTCTCCTTCTGCGAGTTCGACGAGTCGGGTCAGGCGGATCCGGTTGATCTTCACCAGTTCGCCGCGGGCGATCTCCCGCTCCTGCTCCGGCGAATTGTCGATCCGGACCTTGACCGCGTCCCGCATGAACTCACCGGTCGCACCGGTGGCACAGATGAGGAAGACGTGGCCGAACTTCTCCTGGTACGCCAGGTTCAGTTCGAGGAGCTCGTTCTTGAGCTCCTCCGAGGCACCGGCCATGCCGCGCTGCTCGCGGGCGGAGGTCGGGTCTCCCGGCTTCGGGCGGCCGATCGGCGCGTGGCCTCCCATCGCCTCGCCCAGGTCCTGCGCGGTGAGCTCCGCCATGGCGGTCTCGTTCGCGGCGAAGAGGGCTTCGGCGGTGGCGAAGGGGCGCTGGGCGAGCATCTTGCTCCCCCACGCGGCGCTGGCGCACACCTCGTGCAGCTCGGCCGTGGCCGCGCTGTCGTCCAAGGCGTTGAACCGGGTGAGACCCGGGGTCGGACTCGAAGTCACGGTAGGCCTCCGTGGCCTGTTGTTGCTTTGACGGGCTGCGCATAGCTAACGCCCTCGGCCACACGGCGTCAACACTTTGTTGAAACTTCCCGTACACAAAAGCCGCCGCCCGGGTGAATCGGGCGGCGGCTCGTCACCGGGGGTGAATCAGCCCTCACTCTTGGCTGGCTTGCCGGGCCTCGTCTGGGAGGCGGCGTCCCGGTTCAGGTAGTTGTACACCGTGAAGCGGCTCACCCCGAGGGCGCCCGCGACCGTCTCCACGCCGTGCCGCACGGAGAAGGCGCCCCGCGCCTCCAGTATGCGCACCACGTCCTGCTTGGCCTTCCGGTCGAGCTGTGCCAGCGGTACGCCGTGCCGGCGCTCCAGCGCCGCGAGGATGTGGTCCAGCGAGTCGGACAGCTGGGGCAGGCGCACGGCCAGCAGGTCCTGACCCTCCCAGGCGAGCACGACGTCGTCGGGCTGCGCCAGGGCGGGATCCATCATCTCGCCGCCCATCGCGTCGACCAGCGGCTTGACCGCGGTGACGAAGGGGTGGTCGCGGGGCTCGGTCATGCGGTGTCCTCCCCGATCACATTGACCTGGAGCGAGACACGCGTCGCGCCGGCCTCCAGCGAATCGCGCAGCAGCGCGGCCACGGCGGTCAGCACCCGGTCGGACTCACCTTCCGCGGTGTTGCCGAACGGGCCGACGTCCACCGCGTCCAGCTGGGCCTTCTGGATGATCTCGCGGGCTGCCACGGCATGGGCGGGGGCCTCTTCGAGATCGAAGGGCTCGGTCGTGAACTCAACTCTCAATCGCACGCCGTCAAGCTACCCGGCGGTCGGCAGATTTCGGGAGTCCGCACTTGACAAGTGCGCCGCTCGGCTTGCAGTCTTCCATCAAGCAGAAAATAACTTCCGCAATACGGAAGGAGCGCACACCCCTCATGGGATACTCGGACCAGCGCTTCGATGTGAACCTGTCGATCCTCTTCACGGAACTCCCGCTCCTGGAGCGCCCTGCGGCCGCGGCCGCGGCGGGCTTCACCGCGGTCGAGCTGTGGTGGCCCTGGATCGAGACCCCCACCCCCGCTCAGGAGGAGCTCGACGCCCTCAAGAAAGCCCTTGAGGACGCCGGCACCCAGCTGGTGGGCCTGAACTTCTACGCCGGCCGGCTGCCGGGCCCGGACCGCGGCGCGGTATCGGTCCCCGGTGAGGAGTCGGACCGCTTCAACGCCAACATCAACGTGGCGGCGGACTTCGCCGCCTCGGTGGGCTGCAAGGCGCTCAACGCCCTGTACGGCAACCGCGTCGAAGGCGTGGACCCGGCCGTCCAGGACGAGCTGGCCCTGAAGAACCTGGTCGTCGCGGCACAGGCCGCCGACCGCGTGGGTGCGATCCTCCTGATCGAGACCCTCAACAAGCCCGAGTCGCCGCTCTACCCCCTGGTGAGCGCCCCGTCCGCGATCGAGGTCGTGGACAAGGTGAACGAGGCGACCGGTCTGGGGAACGCCAAGTTCCTGCTCGACCTGTACCACCTGGCGATGAACGATGAGGACCTCTCCGAGGTCATCGAAAAGTACGCCGCCAAGACCGGCCACGTCCAGATCGCGGACAAGCCGGGCCGGGGTGCCCCGGGCACGGGTGAGCTGCCCCTCGAGGACCTCCTCGACCAGCTCAAGAAGGCCGGCTACCAGGGCTTTGTCGGCCTGGAGTACAAGGCCGCCGACGCCGCCGCCTCCTTCGAGTGGCTGCCGGCCGAGGCCCGCGCCGCCAAGTAAGAGGACAAAGTCCGGGCGAACGCCCAGGCACCTGTCGCACTTTTCGTACCAATGCATTAAGAGAAGGACCTCATCATGAGCAACCTCCCCAAGATTGCGTGGATCGGCCTCGGCATCATGGGCTCCCCCATGTCCGAGAACCTGCTGAAGGCCGGCTACTCGGTCACCGGCTTCACCCTGGAGCAGGACAAGCTGGAGCGCCTGGCCGCCGCCGGCGGCGCCGCCGCGGGCTCGATCGCCGAGGCCGTCAAGGACGCCGACGTGATCATCACGATGGTGCCCGCCTCCCCGCAGGTCGAGGCGATCAACTACGGCCCCGAGGGCATCCTCGAGAACGCCAAGTCCGGCGCGCTGATCATCGACATGTCGTCGATCACCCCGCAGACCTCGGTCGACCTCGCCAAGAACGCCGCCGAGAAGGGCATCCGCGTCATCGACGCCCCGGTGTCCGGCGGCGAGGCCGGCGCGATCGAGGCCGTCCTGTCGATCATGGTGGGTGGCGAGCAGGCCGACTTCGACGCGGCCCTGCCGATCCTTGAGGCCCTCGGCAAGACCATCGTCCTGTGCGGCCCGCACGGCTCCGGCCAGACGGTGAAGGCCGCCAACCAGCTCATCGTCGCGGTGAACATCCAGGCGTGCGCCGAGGCCGTCGTCTTCCTCGAGAAGTCGGGCGTGAACCTCCAGGCCGCCCTGGACGTCCTCAACGGCGGTCTGGCCGGCTCCACGGTCCTGACCCGCAAGAAGGACAACTTCCTGAACCGCGACTTCAAGCCCGGTTTCCGGATCGACCTGCACCACAAGGACATGGGCATCGTCACCGACGCCGCCCGCAACGTCGGTGCGGCCCTGCCGGTCGGCGCGGTCGTCGCCCAGCTGGTCGCCTCGCTGCGCGCCCAGGGTGACGGCGGCCTGGACCACTCCGCCCTGCTGCGCGCGGTCGAGCGCCTCTCCGGCGCCCAGATCTGATCCCCCGCGGCCCGCTGCCCCGGGCCGCCCCTCCCCCACCAGGGGGTCCGAGTTTCCGGATGGTGCCGGTGCTGACACCTGTCCTGTCGCGCCCAAGCGCCGGCACCGTCCGGATCACCTCTTTTATTGTTTTCAACAAACTGTTGACGTCGCGTTCACGCCGAATTTAGGCTGTTCCGCATGACGGAAGACGATTTCCGTCAGCAGTTTCCCGTACGGAAGGTCACCATGTCGAAGCGCACGCTGACGACCGAGTCCGGCGCCCCGGTCGCCGACAACCAGAACTCCGCCACCGCCGGCGTCGGTGGCCCGCTCCTGATCCAGGACCAGCAGCTCCTGGAGAAGCTCGCCCGCTTCAACCGCGAGCGCATCCCGGAGCGCGTGGTGCACGCCCGCGGCTCGGCCGCGTACGGCTACTTCGAGGTGACCGACGACGTCACCGCGTACACCAGCGCGGCGTTCCTGAACACGGTCGGCAAGAAGACCGAGACCTTCCTGCGGTTCTCCACCGTCGCCGACTCGCTCGGCGGCGCGGACGCGGTCCGCGACCCCCGCGGCTTCGCCCTGAAGTTCTACACCGAAGAGGGCAACTACGACCTCGTCGGCAACAACACCCCGGTGTTCTTCATCAAGGACCCGATCAAGTTCCCCGACTTCATCCACTCCCAGAAGCGCGACCCCTTCACGGGCAAGCAGGAGCCGGACAACGTCTGGGACTTCTGGGCGCACGCCCCCGAGGCGACGCACCAGATCACCTGGCTGATGGGTGACCGCGGCATACCGGCGTCCTACCGCCACATGAACGGCTACGGCTCCCACACCTACCAGTGGACCAACGCCCAGGGCGAGGCCTTCTTCGTCAAGTACCACTTCAAGACGAACCAGGGCATCCGCTGCCTGTCGGCCGAGCAGGCCGCCGAGCTCGTCGGCAAGGATGCCAACTCGCACCAGACCGACCTGCTCCAGGCGATCGAGCGCGGCGTGAACCCGAGCTGGACCCTCTACGTCCAGATCATGCCGGCCGCCGAGGCCGCGGACTACCGCTTCAACCCGTTCGACCTCACCAAGGTGTGGCCGCACGCCGACTACCCGCTGCAGCGCGTGGGCCGCCTGGTCCTCGACCGCAACCCGGACAACGTCTTCGCCGAGGTCGAGCAGTCCGCGTTCTCCCCGAACAACTTCGTCCCGGGCATCACCGCCTCGCCGGACAAGATGCTCCAGGGCCGCCTCTTCGCGTACGCCGACGCCCAGCGCTACCGCCTCGGTGTGAACCACACCCAGCTGCCGGTCAACGCCCCGAAGGCGACGAAGGCCGACAACTACGGCCGCGACGGCGTCATGGCGCTGCGCAACGGCTCGCGCCACGACAAGAACTACGAGCCCAACTCGTACCAGGGCCCGGCCGAGACCGGTCTGGCGCTGGGCGCCCCGAAGGCCGTCTCCGGCTACACGGGCACCCACGAGGCCCCGGCCCACACCAAGGACGACGACTTCTTCCAGGCCGGTGAGCTCTACCGCCTGATGTCGGAGGCCGAGAAGCAGCGCCTGGTGGCGAACATCGCCGGCGGCCTGTCTCAGGTCACCCTCGAGGACGTCATCGAGAAGAACCTGGCTCACTTCCACGCCGCGGACGCCGACTACGGCCGCCGCGTCGAGGAGGCCGTCCGCGCCCTGCGCGACGCCTGAGCCGAAAAGCTGCACCGGGGGCCTGACGGGAGGTCAGGCTCCGGGTGCCGAGCCCGCACCGCGGACCCGGATGAGGGGTGGTACGCGGTGGGGGCAGGACGAGGACCGTGGCGGGCGTGCGAGCCAGTGCGGTGGTAATGGGTTCCGAGGCCCGTCTCTTGACCTGAGGGAGACGACGCCGGAGTTCTCGTCGCCGACCGCCACGGTCCCAGCCACTCCTTGCGTACAGGGGCCACGCACAGAGTCCCCTGTACGAGGAGGAGACCCTTCGACTCCGCCCGGTGGTGCGAACGTCCTGTCGCGCCAGCCTCGCACCGTCGGGCGGTCAGACCAGAGCGCCGAGTCACGGACGGTCCCGTGACTCGGCGCTTTGTCGCGTGCCCGCGGGCGGACGGCTGAGGGGCCGGGGGGTCCGCTACCCGCACGAAATGGCGCTCGGATCCCCCTGCGGTGCACCCGAGCGCGCCAGATCGCTACGCGCTGCCGACGGCTTGGCGTCCGACGGCCGTCTGGGGCCGATACCCACACCACACGTCGATCAGGAGCCCGTTCGGCAGCGACGGCCGCCCCCGATCCCCACGTGCGTCTCCCGGCGGGCGTCTGGGGGGTCCCGAGACCACTCTCATCGACGTGTGGTGCAGGTAGCAGCCCCAGAGAGGCGTCGGACGCTGCGACATGGGCGCTTCGGGGCCCCAGGCCGATCAGGCCGACGTGTGGTGGGGGTGGCCGGGCCCCCTGCCCGGATCGCTGCTTCTGAGGGCCCGGAAGGCCGATGGCTGGGCCCGGTCCCTCGTCTCTTCTCTGAGAGACCCGTCCCGTCCCCTTGAACCGTGCCGTTCTTTCGGGGGTTTCCCGGCAGTCTTTCGGCTTTCCGGGGTGGGTCGGTCGGTCAAGGGTGGCCGAAGGCCATCGCGTAGCGACGCGAACGAAGTGAGCGCCCTTGACGGGCCGGCACGAACCGGAAGGACGATGGGACTGACGGGAAGCCCCCGACCCTCCCAGAGGCCGCCCCAGGGGCCCCCGCCCCCGAAAACCCCCGCCCCGGCAACACCAAACGGCCCCCGCCCCTCCCTTCTCGGGAGGAGCGGGGGCCGCTGCGTACGGTGGGGATCAGGCCTGGAGGGCCTTGATCGCGGTCGGGGCGTGGCCCGACTCGGTCGCGAGCTCTTCGAACTCGGTGACGTCGCTCATGTCGACCGTCTTGCTCATCGCGATGTTGGTGACGCGCTCCAGGATGGCCTCGACGACGACCGGGACCTGGTGCTCGACGGCCAGCTTCTTGGCCTGCTCGAACGCCTCGCCCAGCTTCTCCGGGTCGGTGACGCGGATCGCCTTGACGCCCAGGCCCTCGGCGACCTTGACGTGGTCGACGCCGTAGACGCCGATCTCCGGGGTGTTGATGTTCTCGAACTCGAGGTTGACCTCGAAGTTGATGCCGAGGCCGCCCTGCGCCTGGCGGATCAGGCCCAGGTAGGCGTTGTTCACCAGGACGTGGACGTAGGGGACCTTGTGCTGGGCGGCGACCGCCAGCTCCTCGATCATGAACTGGAAGTCGTAGTCGCCGGACAGGGCGACGATCGGGGTCTGCGGGTCCGCGGTGGCGGCACCGATGGCGGCCGGGATGGTCCAGCCGAGCGGGCCGGCCTGGCCGCAGTTGATCCAGTGGCGCGGCTTGTAGACGTGCAGGAACTGCGCGGCCGCGATCTGGGAGAGGCCGATGGTGGTGACGTAGCGGGTCTCCGGGCCGAAGACCTTGTTCATCTCCTCGTAGACGCGCTGCGGCTTCATGGGGATGTTCTCGAAGTGCGTACGGCGCTGCAGGGTGGCCTTGCGCTCCTGCGCGGAGGCGGCCCAGGCGGAGAAGTCGGGCAGCTTGCCCTCGGCCTTGAGCTCCTTGGCGACCTCGATGAAGAGCTCGAGGGCGACCTTGGCGTCGGAGGCGATGCCGAAGTCCGGGGCGAAGATCTTGCCCAGCTGGGTGGGCTCGATGTCGACGTGGACGAACTTGCGGCCCTTGGTGTAGGCCTCGAGGTTGTAACCGGTGTGACGGTTGGCCCAGCGGTTGCCGATGCCGAAGACGAAGTCCGACTCGAGGAACGTCGCGTTGCCGTAGCGGTGGGCGGTCTGCACACCGACCATGCCGGCGGCCAGCTCGTGGTCGTCCGGGATGGTGCCCCAGCCCATCAGGGTGGAGATGACCGGGACGCCCGTCAGCTCGGCGAACTCGACCAGCAGGTCGGAGGCGTCGGCGTTGATGATGCCGCCACCGGCGACGATCAGCGGGCGCTCGGACTCCAGCAGGAACCGGATGGCCTTCTCGGCCTGGGCGCGGCTGGCCTGCGGCTTGTAGACCGGCAGCGGCTGGTAGGTCTCGGGGTCGAACTCGATCTCCGTCAGCTGGACGTCGATCGGCAGGTCGATCAGGACCGGGCCGGGACGGCCGGAGCGCATCAGGTGGAAGGCCTGCTGGAAGACACCGGGGACCTGCGCGGCCTCCAGGACCGTGGTGGCGGCCTTGGTGACGGGCTTGGCGATGGAGGCGATGTCGACGGCCTGGAAGTCCTCCTTGTGGAGCTTCGAGACCGGAGCCTGACCGGTGATGCACAGGATCGGGATCGAGTCCGCGATGGCGGAGTACAGGCCGGTGATCATGTCGGTGCCGGCCGGACCCGAGGTACCGATGCAGACGCCGATGTTGCCCGCCTTGGCACGGGTGTAGCCCTCGGCCATGTGCGAGGCGCCCTCGACGTGGCGGGCCAGCGTGTGCGCGATGCCGCCCACGTTCTTGAGCTCGCGGTAGAACGGGTTGATCGCAGCACCGGGCACGCCGAACGCTTGTTCGACACCCTCGAGCTTGAGGATCTCAACTGCGGCAGCGGCGGCTGTCATACGAGGCATCAGGTTCTCCTGCGGGTCTGGCGGTCAGACTTTTCCGTCATCCGGAATTATTGTTCTGCTATACGGAACAAGCTAAGGCGCGACTCCGCGCTCGTCAAGGCGGTAAGGCACCCCGGAACCCACCAAAAGCCGCATCGCGTTCGGCGAGTTGTACAAATGCCCGGGGTCCGGGGCCGGATCGGCGTGAATCCGTCGGTCCGCCTCGCCCGGCGGTCGCCGGTGGTGGAGCATGGACCCACGCACAGCGACGGAGGGGGTCCAGGTCTCATGGCAGAAGCGGTACCGGTGCGCTGCCCCTCGTGCCGGCGGGAGAACGGCTACAGCGTCCCCGTCTATCCCTGCGCCTGCGGGAGTCCCGTCGCGCCGCCCCTGGATCTGGTGGCGCCGGCCGTTCCGATCACCCACCGCAACTGGTCCGACGCCTGGGTGACGGTGCGCTGCGGGGTCTGCGGGCGCGACAGCGACTGGCCGCACCCCGAGGTGGGCTGCGGCTCCTGCGGGCTGGTCGTGCGGGTGCCGGTGCATCCGGCGGGGTCGGTGGAGGCGGTGGGCCCGTCCGGGGCGGGCGGATCCGGTGCCGGCCCGGGCGGCCGGCCGGGCACGGGCGCGCGGGACGGCGCAGGGGGCGGGGCGCCGCCGGTGCAGCCGCCGTCGGCGGGGTCGTCTCCGGCGGAGCCGGCCGCCGGGGGGCCGTCACCGGCGCAGCCCTGCGCCGCGGACCGGGGCGGCCCGGCCGCGCCCGCGGTGGGCGGCGCGGGCGTACCGGCGCCGGGTGCGGGCCCGGCCGCCGGGCGGCTCCCGCTGTCACGGCCGGCGTTCCGGCCCGTGACGATCCGTACCGCCCGGGACGCGGTGGTCACCGCCGCGCTGTACCTGCGCTGGCTCGGCTTCCAGGACGTCCGCCAGCCCGACGGGGTGCCGATCCCCTCGGCGGCGGTGGACCTGCGGGCCCCGGGCGTGGTGGCGCAGGTGGACCCGACCACCGCGCCGGCCGGGCTACGGGCGGTGGAGTGCGTATGGCTGAACGGCCTGACGGCAGCGGCGACCAGCGTCTACTTCTCCCTCGCCGGGTACACGGAGGAGGCCCGGGGGCGGGCGGACGACCTGGGGATACCGCTGTTCGTGATGGACCTGACGGGGATGCCGCAGCCCGTCAACGACCCGGCGGACGCGCTGGTGGGAAGGGGGGCCTAGGCTCGGGGGCTGTTGGTATTGGTATGACTTTCAGTCCGACGCCCCTTCCTGCCGAGGAGAGCCCGATGAGCCTGTACGACATCCCGCTGACCACCCTGGATAACGAGCCCACCAGCCTGGCGGCCCACCAGGGCAAGGCCATCCTGCTGGTGAACACCGCCTCGCAGTGCGGGCTCACCCCGCAGTACTCGGGGCTGGCCCGGCTGCAGTTCAAGTACGAGGAGAAGGGCTTCACCGTCATCGGTGTGCCCTGCAACCAGTTCGGCGGCCAGGAGCCGGGTACCGCCGAGGACATCCAGACCTTCTGTGCGGCCGGCTTCGGGGTGACCTTCCCGATGCTGGAGAAGTCCGAGGTGAACGGCGAGAACCGGCACCCGCTGTACCAGGAGCTGGTGAAGACCCCGGACGCCGAGGGTGAGGCGGGGGACATCCAGTGGAACTTCGAGAAGTTCCTGATCTCCCCCGCCGGCGAGGTCGTGGCGCGCTTCCGCCCGCGCACCGAGCCCGAGGCCCCCGAGGTCATCGCCGCGATCGAGGCGCAGCTGCCCGCGTAGGGCCCGTACCGACCGGACCGCTGCCGTACCGGCGGCACGGTCGGCGCACGGGCGGCACGGCCGGCGTACGGGCGGCACGGCCGGCGTACGGGCGGCACGGCCGGCGTACGGGCGGCACGGCCGGCGTACGGGCGGCACGGCCGGCGTACCGGCGTACCGGGCACTGCTGCCGTACCGCCGTCAACGCCGCCGGGCCCCGTGCGTCGTCCTGCCCCGGGCCTCAGCCCAGGTCGGCCTCGTCGTACTCCTGCCCCGAGCCGGCGGCGGTGAGCTCCCTCAGCTCGACCCGGCGGATCTTGCCGGAGACGGTCTTGGGGAGTTCGGCGAACTCGATGCGCCGGATCCGCTTGTACGGGGAGAGGACCGCCCGGGAGTGCTCGAACAGCGCCCGGGCGGTCTCCTTCCCGGGCTCCCAGCCGGCCGCGAGGGTGATGTACGCCTTCGGCACGGCGAGCCGCAGCTCGTCGGGGGCCGGGACGACCGCCGCCTCGGCCACGGCCTCGTGCTCCAGGAGGGCGCTCTCCAGCTCGAAGGGGCTGATCTTGTAGTCGGAGGCCTTGAAGACGTCGTCCGCCCGGCCCACGTAGGTGAGGTAGCCGTCGGCGTCGCGCGAGGCGATGTCCCCGGTGCGGTAGAGCCCGTCGGCCATGGCCTCGGCGGTGCGCTCCGGGTCGTCCCGGTAGCCGGTCATCACCCCGGCGGGCTTCACGCGCAGGTCGACGCAGAGCTCGCCCTCGTCAGGGGACTCCTTTCCGGTGACGGTGTCCAGCAGCACGATCGCGTAGCCGGGCGCGGGGCGGCCCATGGAGCCGGGCTTGACGGGGACGCCGGGGAAGTTGCCGACCTGGAGGGTGGTCTCGGTCTGGCCGAAGCCGTCGCGGATGGTGACGCCCCAGGCCTCCCGGACCCGCTCGATGACCTCGGGGTTCAGCGGTTCGCCCGCGGCGACGGCCTCGCGCGGGGGCGTGCGCAGCCTGGTGAGGTCGGACTGGATCAGCATCCGCCAGACGGTGGGCGGGGCGCAGAAGGTGGTGACGCCGCCGCGGTCCATCTCGGCCATGAGGCGTTCGGCGTCGAAGCGCGCGTAGTTGTGGACGAAGACGGTCGCGCCCGCGTTCCAGGGGGCGAAGAGGTTGGACCAGGCGTGCTTGGCCCAGCCGGGCGAGGCGATGTTCAGGTGGACGTCCCCGGGGCGCAGCCCGAGCCAGTACATGGTGGAGAGGTGCCCGATCGGGTACGAGGCGTGCGTGTGCTCGACCAGCTTGGGGCTGGCGGTGGTGCCCGAGGTGAAGTACAGCATCAGGGGGTCGCTGGCGAGGGTGGGGCCGTCCGGGGTGAAGTCCGCGTCGGCGCCGTACATGTCCTCGAGCCGTCGCCAGCCGGTGGGGACCTCGCTGCCCGCGGCGATGCGGGTGTAGGTGCCGGGCACCTCGTCGAACTTGGCGGTGTCCTCCGCCCGCGCGATGACGTGGCGTACACGGCCGCGGTCGACCCGGCCGCGCAGGTCGGCCGGGCCGAGGAGGGGGGTGGCGGGGATGACGACCGCCCGCAGCTTCATCGCGCCGAGCATCACCTCCCACAGCTCGCGCTGGTTGCCGAGCATGACCAGGATCCGGTCGCCGGCGGTGACGCCCTGGGCGCGGAGCCAGTTGGCCGCGGATCCCGACCGTACGCTCATCTCCGCGAAGGAGACGGCGCGGCTGGTGCCGTCCTCCTCGACGATGCGCAGGGCGTCGGCGCCGTTGCCGTCCGCGATGCGGTCGAACCAGTCGAGGGCCCAGTTGAAGCGCTCGGGGCGGGGCCAGGTGAAGCCGGCGTGGGCGGCTTCGTAGTCGCCGCGGTGCGCGAGCAGGAAGTCCCGGGCGGCCAGGAAGCTGTCGGTGGCGCTGTTCTCCGTCATGACAGGCATCGTGCCGCGCCGGGCGGGCCCTCCACCAGGGCGGCGTCAGCCGTGGATTGACCCGAAGCGCACGGCTCCGGGCGCGCCGGCCATCCCGGCGAGCAGGGCTTCGCCCTCGGCGGCGATCTCGTCCTTGCGCGCGGGTGTCTGCGTACCGAACAGTTCCACGGTGAGCCGCGGGCGGGCGCCGTCCTCGTCGTCGATGCGCCAGAGGCCGGCGAGGAAGCCGTCGACGAGGAGGGTGCGGTGGGCCTGGTTGCCGCTCCAGGCGCGGCCCTTGACCTCCGGGGGGACCACGCGGGAGCGGTCGGCGTGCGAGAGGAGCAGGTTGTCGAACTCGGGGAGGAAGCGGGGCGGCGCGGGGGTGGCGGGGTCGGGCCGGGGCGCGTCGGGCAGGTCGAACAGTTCGACGCCGTTCTCGTCGCGGAAGGCGAGCAGGCGGGGGCGCAGCCGCTCGAAGGGCTCGCGCAGCCGGGTGAGCCCGGCCCAGGTCTGCATGTCCTTGACGGAGGCGGGGCCGAAGGCGCCGAGGTAGCGCAGCACGACGGCGTCGATGCCCTGCTCCTCCTCCCCGTGGGCGGCATCGCCCACCCAGCTCTCCACGGTGGTCAGCCGCACCTGCCCGCTACGGCCCCACACCCCGCGCGGGGTGACCTGCACCAGCGGCAACAGGCAGCGGGCGGCGACGGACAGCGACTGCGGGTCGGCGGAGGGCCACTCCCGGAGCAGCTCCTCGCGGATCTCGCCCATGGTGCGCGGCTCGGCCTCGACGAAGGCCCGCGCGCGACGGGCGAGCCGCTCCGGGTCCACTCCGACGAGCCCCTTGCGGAAGTAGTTCACCTCCCGGTCCCGGGCCCCCTGCACGAGCGGCCTCAGCCCGAGGGCGTCCCGCACGGTGTGGGTGTGGATGGTGGACCGCATGGTCACCATCCGGACCACCTTCCGCTCCTCCATCAGCCGGGCCAGCCCGTCGGGCCGGAACCCGGCGAGGCGGGCGTGGAGCTGGAAGTAGGGCGGCTTGACGTTCTGCGCCTGCAACCCGAGCAGGTGCGCGACGGCATCGAGGGGCGCCATTTCGGCGCGGCTCAGCAGCAGCTGGCGGGCGAGCGTGGCACGGTTCAGAGCGCGGGTGTCGAGTACGGGATTCGTCCGGGAGGCCATGAAGGCAACCTAACCCCCCATGCGGACACCCCTTGTCCGCAACAGCCCCTCCCCCCTCCCCCTCCCCCACACGGAAGTGACCTGCGATGTCGGAGCGCCCGGACCGCCGCCCCCCGTCCTCCGCGAGGCGCTCGGGATGGCTGCGCCCGCCCGGCCCCGCCGCCACGCCCCCGTCGGCGGCCCCCGGCCCGCCGCCCCCGGAACACCACA
This sequence comes from Streptomyces sp. NPDC034085, assembly GCF_055575555.1. NCBI lineage: Bacteria > Bacillati > Actinomycetota > Actinomycetes > Kitasatosporales > Streptomycetaceae > Streptomyces > Streptomyces sp. NPDC034085. The sequence goes on from NZ_JBVISL010000008.1 coordinate 287,482, forward strand.
GCCTGATCGACTCCGCCGTCTACCGCGACGGCCGCCGCGTCGCGTCCCCCACCACCCTCGCCGACACCTTCCGACGGCTGCGCGAACAGCCCGACGGCATGGCCTGGATCGGCCTGCACCGCCCGTCGGAGACCGAACTGCACTCCCTGGCCGCCGAGTTCGACCTCCACCCGCTGGCGATCGAGGACGCCCTGGAGGCCCACCAGCGCCCCAAGCTGGAGCGCTACGGCGACACCCTCTTCGTGGTCCTGCGCGCCGCCCGCTACCTGGACGCCCAGGAGGAGGTGGACTTCGGGGAGCTCCACGTCTTCGTCGGGGCCGACTTCCTGATCACCGTCCGCCACGGTGCGGCCCCGGACCTCTCCGCCGTCCGTCGCCGCATGGAGGAGACCCCGGACCTCCTGGCCCTGGGCCCGGAGGCCGTCCTGTACGCGATCCTCGACGCGGTGGTGGACGGCTACGCCCCGGTGGTGGCGGGGGTCCAGACCGACATGGACGAGATCGAGACGGAGGTCTTCCGCGGCGACCCGGAGGTCTCGCGCCGCATCTACGAACTCTCCCGCGAAATGGTCGAGTTCCAGCGCGCCACCCGCCCCCTGGTGGCCATGCTCCACGGCCTGATGGCCGGCTTCGCCAAGTACGGCACGGACGAGGAACTCCAGCGCTACCTCCGCGACGTCGCCGACCACGTGACGCACACCAGCGAACGCGTGGACGGCTTCCGCCAGGCCCTCACGGAAATCCTCACGGTGAACGCCACCCTGGTCTCCCAACAACAGAACGCCGAAATGCGCGCCTTGGCGGAAGCGGGCTTCGAACAGAACGAGGAGATCAAGAAGATCTCCTCCTGGGCGGCCATCCTCTTCGCCCCGACCCTGGTCGGCACGATCTACGGCATGAACTTCGAGGACATGCCGGAACTGAAGTGGGCGGCGGGCTACCCCTTCGCCATCCTGCTGATGGCGGTGGTCTGTACGAGCCTGTACGTGATCTTCAGAAAGCGCGACTGGCTGTAGCGACCCACTGCACGATCTTGATCGACTTAGCGCAAGCGAACCATAGATCACGCCCGCAGAGGCCCCGTGGGGAGAATCTGGGGAGAATGCGCGGCAGAGGGTCGACCACCCTCAGCGCCGCCGCCTCAACGGGGGCGGCGCCCGGCGCAGTCGTTGCCTGCCGCGCTCCGCAGGAACTGGCCATTCGGTCTGCCCTGCATCTCCAGTACGTGACACGCAACCGGAAAGCCCACTCGCAGGCCAACGGGCCATGCAGTCAGCCACGGACGCGGGAAGACATGGCCGACTTGCCCCCTTGCCGCCCACACGATCATGACGGTGTATCAGGTTCTGTCAGTGGCCGCAGCTACAACCGATCTGGAGGTCCGCATGGCGCGGACCGATGGGGAGGGAATCAGCATGCCGAAGGTTCCGGACGGATACGTGCGCGTACGAAGCCACCTCCGCCGCAAGCCGGGGCCGAAGTCCGCCAAGGGCCTGAGCGTCTGGGCCGTGGCCGGCCTGTGCGCGGTGGTGTGGCTCTGGGGCCAGGTCTTCGGGTTCGACGACAGCACCACGGAACAGCAGCCGGCGCCGAAGCCCGTCGTCTCCGCGCCAGCGGCCGGGCAGTGACGGCCAGGCGGCGGCGAAGGATCCGATGGCGACCGCGCAGTACCGCAGACCTACTGGGTGCGGCAGCCGTTGCCCTCGCGTTCGCGGTCGCCCTGGCACAGGCCGCATCACGCCTCCTGACAAGGGCCGCCGCAGCCTGGCCGGTGCTCGTCCTGACCGGTCTCGCCCTCGCCGTCGGTGTGCGTGACGTCTTCCAGGTCGTCGCGGAGACTCCGCAGCACACCTACCAGCTACTCACCAAGCGGGCGCGACGCTTCCGACGCGCGTACACCTGACGGCAGCCCAGCTGGGCCTGGCCACGGAACCGGCGACTCGGAGCTGTCGGCCACCGCGCTGCACGATCTCGCCAAACAGTGCATCGATCTCGGTTACCGGGCCGAAGCCATCCAGCTCGGCGAAGCCTGCGTGGACTACGGCCGCCACCTCGACAACCGCAGGCCGTCCCCTACTACGAGGCCACGCCAACACCGCCACACAGGATGACGATCGTCGCATGGCCACCAAGCGCCTCGCCATGTCCGAGACCGCCATCAGCAGGTCGGACGCCGCGGGCTGCGACTCCTGGGCCGCATACCCCCCGGCTACTGGGGCCACGAGTCCGGTATGTCCCTCTCGCCTCGGCGACCTCGACACCGCCGAAGAGCACCTCCACCTCGCCCTCGACATCAACGGCCTAAACCGCCGCCTCACCCGCGCCATCGTCCTCACCGACCTCGGCGGCGTCCGGATGCGCCAAGGCGACGCCGCCGGAGCCACGGTCTCCTCGCGCGACTTCCGCGACTGCGCCGACGGCATCCGATCGGTCAAGGTCCAGGCTGCCCTTCAGGACATGCGGGTCCGCCTACGGCGGTGCAGCGGGGTTCCCTAAGCCCAAGAGCTCCGGGCGCGAGCGGCCCTCACTGCGGGCTAGCCCGGCGCGACGCAGCTCGGCAAGTTCCTCCTGGCCTCGCGCCGCCCCGCTGTCACGCCCAGCTGCCGGCAGCAGCCACGAAGACGGATCCCCAGCGGTCGAACTGCCTTGTACCGACGGAATGACGGGGCATGACCGCTGAGTGGTGCAGCTAGGTTCGCCGACACGACAGGGCTTCCCCGCTGAGGGCGACCGGCGCTGCTCCCTCCTCCGGAATTCCCATGGCATCCCAGAGTCATGCACCATTTAGCTGTCTACAGGAAATTCCTCAAAGAACCCGCTGAGACAGGCAACTGTCTTGGCGTCAGAGTTTGAGTACGGACAGCCGGAGGTGCGATGGTGACGCCTGTGAGTGAGCAAACATCGTGGGAGGGACTCACTCCGGAGGAGGTCGCCGCCGGAGTCGCTGAGACCCAGAAGTTCCTCTTGGATCGAAAGGCGACACACCGGAGTCATGTTCCCGTTCGGCGCGACTTCGTGCAGCTCCCGCCACGAGCGGAGAGCCGGCACAGCCTCCTCGCCCAGTTCGTGCAGGGCCGGGACGCGCGCGGCCTGAAGGCATACCTATTCATCATCGCGATCACCAGCTCCGACCTGGACGGCTGGAGCACAACGCTCAACAGCTCCGTATGGGCCAGGGCAATTGGCGCGACGGCAACAGCAGAACCGACAGGCGCTCGGGCGGCGGTCAACAAGATCTTCGACCGTCTTCAGAAACGCCGATTGATCAACTACGGCCGAGTCCCTGGCACACACGACATCAGGGTCACCCTGCTGCGTGAGGACGGCCGAGGCGAGGAGTACACCCGCCCCGGCCGGGAGAACCGAGACCCGTATCTGAAGATCTCCCGTGACCTGTGGGACTCGAGAGCGATCGATGATCTAGGCCTGCCAGGCCTGGCCATGCTCCTCGTCCTAAGCTGTGAGCGCCCAGGCTTCGAGCTGCCGCCCGAGCGGACTCCGGACTGGTACGGCTGGTCGGCCGACACGACCGAGCGAGGCTTCAAGGAGTTGGCCCGCAAGGGATTCATCGAGGTCAAGAAGACCTTCAAGTCGGCGCCTACTAGCCCGAGGGGTTACACCCACAGCAACCGCTACACACTCCTGCCCCCGCACATCCATCGAGGGCGTAGCACCCCCCAGATGGATGCACCTGTCAGCTAGGTGCGTGAAGACACCACAGCCTCTGTGGGGTGCGACAGGGCCGCACCCCACAGAATCCCAGGCGGAGGCCGCGCGCCGGCAAGCAAATGCTGCCTCACCTGCAAGCAGTCCACCATCGGAAGGAGAACTACTTGAGCACCAACCGTAGCGCGCCGAAGCAGCTCGGCGCGCCCGTGATCAACATCAACCTGTCCGGGAACGCGCAGCTGAACTGGGCTTACGGCGACCAGATGGCGAGCAACCAGTCCGACGCTGGTGCCGAGTCTCCGGACAAGCACCCCTTCTGGAAGAGCATGATCTTTTGGACAGCGGTCGGGGTCATCGCCACCGCCGCAGGCGCCATCGCTGCGTTCCTGTAGATGCTCCTGCTAGAGAAACAGACAAGGAGTAAGCAGTAACCTGCGGAGGTTCGCCGAGTCGACCGGTCGCGGGCCAGGCAAGCGCTACGAACCCTTGCACCCATCACCGACGCCGAGCACGTGCCCCATCCGTGCCCTTCAGGACGGTAAATGGCGGTCACTACGGGCGCAGACGGGGCCTCGCTAGCGGCTCGACGTGGGTGGCCCGCACGTACGCGAGGGGGCGGCTGTACACCGGGAGCAATCTTCTGCTGGTCCCCTCGCAAGTGGAGGACACATTCCCCCGGGTGATCGTGGGGGCCGGGCTGCACTGCGTCACCACGGTCGGCTCGTTACGTGGCGGCATTCCCGAGACCGTCGGGGACGGCGGGGTGATCTTGCCACCCCGATGACGTGGAGGGCTGGATACAGGCGCGATCGAGTACGTCGACCGGCCCGGCTTCGGCGCGAGGGCTCGGGACCGGGCGGTGCCACTGGTTCGGTCATGCCTGCCTGAGCTGGCTGCCGCAGGGCTAATCCCAGCAGCAGCCGCCGGCTAGCGGGCCGCGTACGCGGCCTGGACCTCGTCGGCGCGGTCGGTCCACCAGTTCAGCAGGGCCTCGTCCGTCAGGAACATCTCCCCGAAAGTGGGGTCCTGGCGGTCGAGGTAGAACTCCAGCTGCCAGAAGTCGGTCATCCGCTTCCACCACAGCCGCTTCACGGCGTCGGCGAGGTCCCGCTCCGACAGATCGATCACGGACCGGTAGCCGGCGCAGAAGGCGGCGATACGGTTGAGGTCGAAGACACCACCCACCCCGAACTGCACCTGCGCGGTCCGCGCGACCTCCTCCCCGTACGGACGGATACCGAGCCGATCCCAGTCCAGGACCGCTGCGACCCGGCCCTCCTGCCACAGCAGGTTGCGGTACTGGAAGTCGCCGTGTGTCCACCCGTAGGGCCCGGCCGGGATCTCACCCTCCGGCCGGGCATCGGCGTGCCGCGCCAGGAGGCCGCGCCGGTCGTGAAGGGCCTCAGTCGCGGCTTTGTCGAAGTCGGTCACCGGATCGGCCGGGAGGGCGCCCAGGAGAGCAGCGGCACCCTGGTCGGCCGCGCCGACGTCGCGGACCTTCGTCGCCGGGGCCTGCTCAGGGAGCGGGCCGGGGGCGTGACGCCGCAGCCCTGTGTGGAGGCGGGCCAGGAGAGCGCCGAGATCGCGTGCTTGGCCGAGGGTGAGGTCAGTCCCCTGAACGTGTTCGCCGTCCACCCAGGGCAGGACGCAGTAACCGTGACCGCCGACCTCCACGACAAGATCCCTGCCCTCGGCGAACAGTGGCGCCGGAACCGGGATCCCCTCGCGGGCCAGGTCCGCCAAGACCGCGAGGTTCCTGCGGACCTTGGGCAGGGGAACGTCAGTGATCTCCTTCACCGCGTACGTCCCGGCAGCCGTCTCCAGCCGCCAGTTCCGGTTCATTAGTCCATGGGCAAGGAACAGCTGGTCGTGCACCTCGCCCAGCCCGAACGAGCGGGACACGGTCGGCAGGGCCGCCAGAAGGTCGTCTTCTCGGGTCACATCCGTCACCCCAAGGACGGTACGCCGACACCGCATCCCGCACCGGCATCCGTCACCGAGGTCTGCTGTGGGGTGAGGGGCGCACAGCGACGCCGATGGTTCAAGGACGAGTCCTGATGGCACTGCGGGAACTTTAGCGATCACGCCCCCACACGGCCCATACCGGCGAAGTGTGCCCCCAGCGCCCTAACACGCTCCCGGCTGAATGGGTGACGTGCGCCATCACCGACCCGTAGAGGGCGATCCGCCGGTAGAAGCGCCGTCCGGTCTGGTAGAAGGCCAAGGGGCCCAGCGCCTGCGACTGTGCGAGGAACACGCCCGCGGCTCCGAGGGCGCCCTTAGCGGCCAGTGCCGCGATGCCGCGGAGGCCGACGTCCAGCAGCCACCGCACCTGTGCCGCCTGGGCAGCCGATCCCAGGTACCAGGACTGGCCCGGCTGCGCGGTCATGGGGCCGACCAGGTGCCGGTGCGCGGCCTGCTCGACCGCCTCCACACCCGCCGCGCCGTCGCGGTTGAAGAGTCTCGGAACCGCCGCAGGGGTGGAGGCAGGGAGCGCAGACTTGAGTCTCCTGCAGGGGGAGACAGGAAGGTGAGTTCATGGACGGCGGCATCCTCTACTCGATCGGCGAATTGGCCCAGCGCACCGGGCTGACGGTCAAGACCATCCGGTTCTACTCCGATCGGGGCATCGTCGAGCCTGCCGGCCGCACCCACGCCGGCTACCGGCTCTACGCCCAGGACACCGTCGCTCGCCTTGCCCTCGTGCGAACACTGCGAGAACTGGGACTCGGCCTCGCCATGATCCGGCAGGTCGTGGACCAGGAACTCACACTCAGCGAAGTCGCCGCCCAACACGCTGCCGCAGTTGACGCGCAGATCAGCATCCTGCGACTGCGACGGGTGGTCCTGACAGCCGCCGCCACACGCGAACCCACCCCCGAGGAGATGGAACTCATTCACCAGCTGGCCACGCTCTCCGAAGCCGAACGCCGACGCCTGATCGACGACTTCCTCAACAGCGTCTTCGACGGCCTCCACCGCAGCTCTTACTACGCCGCAGCTCGGCGTTCCATGACGCCCGAGCTTCCCGACAGCCCCACGGACGAACAGATCAGAGCATGGGTGGAGCTGGCTGAACTGTCCCTGGACCCGGATTTCCGCGCCAGTGTGCGGCGCCTGGCCGAAGACCACGCGGCCGCCCTGCCCGACGACGCCCCCACGCCACCTCGCCCGGACATGATCGCCATTGTCCGAGATCTCGTCGGGCCGGTCGTGGCGCGTGGCATCAGCCCCGACTCGCCCCTGGCCGATCCTGTCGTCGCGGCGCTCACCGCCCACTGCGCGCTCGCCCACGGCCGCTCCGATGACGCCGAGCTGCGCCGGTGGCTGCTACGGCGCCTGCACGCCGCGAGCGATCCGCGCAGGGACCAGTACCTCCGGCTGCTCGCGCTGATCAACGACTGGCCGACACCGGAACGCCTCACCCCGTTGATCGACTGGGCCGTCGCAGCTCTGCGGATGCAGGCAGCCCGATGACGCAACAACCACACAGCCCCGCCCCACAGTCGCACGCGGCGCTGAAAGCTGCTGCGGCCACATGTTCTCGGCCCATGGAGAAGATCGTTGCACTGCTCGAGGCAGACGCCACACCGTCGGCCCCTGCTCTCCTATTGCGTCCCTGGGACCCGTCGGACGCTGCCGACCTGATTGAACTGTATCGGGATGACGCCCTGCGCCGGTGGACGAGCTCACCAGTGAACGACGAGGCGAGCGCGGCTCATTGGATTCACGAACAACAACGGGGATGGGATACGGGAGACCGCTTCGCATTCGCCGTCGTCGAATCGCACACTGCGGGCACCGACGGCACGTTGACGGGGAACATAGTCCTCAAAAACGTCCTGCCGGGCACTTCGTCCGCCGAGGTCGGGTACTGGACCGCAGCGCATGCGCGCGGCCGGGGAGTGGCACCCCGCGCGCTACAGGCACTGACGAAGTGGGCTTTTACCGCCTTCCCCGGCAACGGGCTGACGCGCCTTGAACTCCTGCATCAAGTGGACAACACAGCATCATGCCGCGTCGCGCAGAAGAGTCGGTATGCACTCACCACGGTCCTGCCCTCAGCACCGCCCACCTACCCCCTTGCCGGTCACCTGCACGTACGGACGCGCGACCTCTGACCCAGTCCGCGCAGGGCGCTCGCCGTAGGACCGGTCGGCGCTGGGGCGGCCAAGGGCCTGGCGGGCGGGGGTGACGGGAGCGGGTAACGTCTTTGTCATGTTCTTCCAGACGCCGATTCACGAGTGAGAGCGAGACGGGCCCCGCGGACGTCCTTCGACGTCGCCGCGCCCGTCCCCCACCGATGAATCCGTAGATCACTTCACACCAGACCGGGAGAACCCGTGACCGACAGCAAGAACATCAACAACCCCGTGGGCCAGGGCGGCGGCCAGCGCAAGAAGCTGTCCCGCGCCGAACGGCAGAACAACGGTCCGCACCGCAACCTCGACCGCCAGAGTGCCGCCGACCGGAAGGCGGAGCTGGTGCGCAAGATGCGCGAGAAGGCACGCGCAGCCGAGGACTCCGGACAGGCGGGCGACGACACCGCACAGAGCTGACGTACCTCCGCCGCAGGGCGGCCCTGCCGCCGTATCGGGCGCGGCGGGCCGGAGTGGCGGCTGACCTGCGTGTCCTTCCGGGCGTGACGAGCCCGATGGTCGCCGTCGTGACGCCGTTGCGGCGGCGCACCGGTACGCCATCGCGCCGCGCTCAGGGCGTCAGAGCCAGCAGTGGTGGCGCGTACTGCTGGGGGCGTTCCCGGATCAGGCGGGTACGCAGCCGTTGGGCGGCGGAGCCCGTCAGCCCGAGGCCTTCGGCAGCGGCGCGGAACGTGACGTACTGCGCATCGCGGTGCTCCTCCCGGAGGCGTTCGAGCCAGGAGTCGACACCCCGCACCGCGTGCTCGACCGAGCCGTCGGGCGAGCCGGCCCCGTGCAGCAGCGCCCGGTCGCGCTCGCGCTGGAGCTCGGAGAAGCCGCACACCTCCAGGCTGGTGCGTTCGGCGCCGGCGAGGTCCGCGTTGCCCGAGAGGTGCAGTGCACGGGCCAGCCGGTTGCGGCTGAGGACCCGCTCGGTGCTGATCCGGTAGACCCGTGCGCTGACGTCCGAGAGTTCCACCGCCAGCCCGGTGTCCCGCACGACGCACCCGCCGCGCAGGCCCCGTGCGGCCGCGGCCAGCAGGGCGCTCGCCTCCGAGGGGTGCCAGTCGAAGACGTGGTCGACACGGCGGGTGTCCTGCTCGGTGAGGGCGAAGGAGTCGTCCCCCAGATCCGCGGCCAGGTCCCGCTCGGGGATCTCGCAGTCCAGACCGGGGCCGGCGAGGTACAGCACCGCGTTCACGCCGGCCGTGGCGCACGCCGCCATGACCATGGCGTCCGGGAGCGGGCTGAGCAGGGTCGGCTCGTCGCCCCGGGCGAAGACGTCGCCGCCGACGTCCACCACCTTGACCTCGTCCACGGCGTACCGCTCCGCCGCCTCGGCGATCTGGCGCGCCAGGCCCCGTACGCCGTCGTACGGGTCGAGCAGGCCCAGGGTGATCGGAAGGTCTCCGGCCAGCCGCGGCAGGGTGGAGCCGGCAGGAGCGATGGGGGCGCTGTCCGCGGTGATCTGCGAGACGTGCGGGGTCAGGGGCCGCAGTCCGGTGAAGTCCCAGCCGCTGCGCGGCCCGGGGATCGGGTCGACCACCAGCCGCTCCCAGGAGTAGCTGAGGACCACGGCGGGCTCGTCGCCGCTGATGGCGCCGTGCACCAGGGTCGTGCCGATGACGTCACCGCCGCCGCCGGCTGCCACGAGGAGCTGAGTCACGATTCTTCCTTCGGGTCGGTTTTCCGGGGGTGGCGGCGCCCGCTCACCAGCTGGTGTGCAGGGGCTTGCCCTCCGCATAGCCGGCCGCGCTCTGGACGCCGACGACGGCGCGGTCGTGGAACTCGTCGAGGGTGGCGGCGCCCGCGTAGGTGCACGCGCTGCGCACCCCGGCGACGATCTCGTCGATGACGTCCTCCACGCCGGGGCGCCGGGGGTCGAGGTACATCCGCGCGGTGGAGATCCCCTCGTCGAACAGGACCTTGCGGGCCTGGTCGAAGGTGGAATCCTCGGCGGTACGGTGCCGGACGGCGCGGGCGGAGGCCATGCCGAAGCTCTCCTTGTACCGGCGGCCGTCGCTGTCGGTGTGGAGGTCGCCGGGGGACTCGTGCGTGCCCGCGAACCAGGAACCGATCATCACGTTGGAGGCTCCGGCGGCCAGGGCGAGCGCGATGTCACGAGGATGGCGGACGCCGCCGTCGGCCCAGACGTGCTTGCCGAGGTCGCGGGCCTGCCGGGCGCATTCGAGGACGGCGGAGAACTGGGGGCGGCCGACGCCGGTCATCATCCGGGTGGTGCACATGGCGCCCGGGCCCACGCCGACCTTGACGATGTCCGCTCCCGCGGCGACGAGGTCCCGCACTCCGGCGGCCGTCACCACGTTCCCCGCGACGACCGGAACGTGCGGGTCGAGGGCACGCACCGCACGTACGGCGTCCAGGGTCTTGTCCTGGTGGCCGTGGGCGGTGTCGACGACGAGGACGTCGACCCCCGCTTCGAGCAACTGCTTCGCCCTCAGTGCGACATCGCCGTTGATGCCGACGGCGGCGGCGATCCGCAGCCGGTTCCGGTCATCGACGGCCGGGCGGTAGGCCGTGGCACGCAGGGCGCCGGCCCTGGTGAGGATGCCGGTGAGGCGCCCGTGGCCGTCGATCACGGGTGCGAGCCGGTGCCGGCCCTGGTGCAGCAGGTCGAAGGCGCGGCGCGGTGCCGCGTCCTCCGCCAGGGTGAGCAGCTCGGGGGACATCACCTCGCGGAGCTGGGTGAAGCGGTCGACGCCCTGGAGGTCGGCCTCGGTGACGATGCCGACGGGACGGTCCGCCTCGACCACGACGACGGCTCCGTGGGCGCGCTTCGGCAGAAGTGACAAGGCCTCGGCCACGGTGGCATCGGGGGTGAGGGCGATCGGCGTGTCGTGGACGAGGTGACGGCTTTTCACCCACAGCACGACCTCGGCGACGACATCGCTGGGAATGTCCTGCGGAATGACGCAGATTCCGCCACGGCGTGCGACCGTTTCGGCCATTCGGCGGCCGGACACGGCCGTCATATTGGCCACGACCAGTGGAATTGTCGTTCCGGTTCCATCGGAGGTGGAGAGGTCGACGGACGTGCGGGACCCCACGGCCGAATGGCTCGGCACCATGAAGAGATCGCTGTACGTCAGTTCGTACGGAATCGGATGATCGGAAAGGAAGCGCATGGTGAGTACCTGGTCCATCGTCGTCATGCCGGGAGAAGTCGTCGGCGTGCCCGAAGCGGGCACGCCGCCACCGCCCCGGCGCACCCGTACGGCGAATGAGGGGGTGCGCCGGGGGCGGTGGAGAGGGCCGGTGTTTCCGGAAGGGACCGTCAGGCGCCGGCCGTCTTGAGACCGGAGATGCGGATCGGCTCGCCGCCCATGTGCTTCTGGGCGCGCTTGTTCTGCTGGTGCAGCCCCTCGTAGTACGTGCGGTCGAGTTCGATGACGTTCTTCGAGAAGAACATCCAGGACAGGACGTCGCGGTACTTGAACCCGTCCGCGGTCAGCTGGATCCGGTCGGTGGGCAGCCGGCGCAGCAGGCCCAGCTCCTCGCCGGCGGCCAGGACGGGCTCGAAGAGGTGGGCCTTCTCCCGGTAGCCGAACCGGTCCAGCTCGTTCAGGTCCAGGTCGAAGGTGTCGAGGACCAGACGCTTGCGGATGATCTCCTCGTCGTCGAGGACGAAGCCCGTCTGCGGGGTGAGCTCGTGGTTGCGGGCCTGCTTGATGTAGTCCGCCACCTCCCCGAGGCTCGGCTTGACGTTGCCGACCATGTAGTCCACGGAGCTCGTGTAGCTGCGCGCGCCGGCGCCCAGGCCCAGCAGCGGAACGCCGTGGAAGGTGAGCACCTTCTGCTGGTAGCCGCCGCGGCCGAGCTTCTTGTAGCGGACGTTCGACTCCTGCACGTAGCCGGCCTCGCGGAAGGCCGCGTTCGCGTAGTCGTAGCGCTCGTAGAGGTCCGGGTTCCACATGTACTGGTAGGCGCCGGTCTTGGAGAACCACGCGTCCGGGCGGACGGTGAGGAAGTACGTGCTGATCGTCTCGGGGGCCAGCGCCACGAGCTCGTCGACGGAGTGCCGCCAGCTCTGCGGAGTCTGTCCGGCGAAGCCCATGATCAGGTCGGTGCTGAGGTTGGGCAGCTGCTTCTCGCGGGTGATCTCGATGGCCTCGCGGATGACCTTCTCGTTGGCCTGGCCGCGGCCGGCCTCGCGGATCTCGGCCGGCACCAGCGACTGGATGCCGATGTTCGCGCGGGTCAGACCCATCGCGATCAGCCCCTCGAGCGTGCCGGGCTCCTTCACGATGGAGTCCGGCGTGGCTTCGATGGCCACCTCCTCGACCGTGCTGCGCCAGTTCGGGTAGACCTCGTCGAAGGTCGCGAAGAGCTGCTCGAAGTGACGCGGGCTCAGCAGGCTGGGCGTTCCGCCGCCGATGTAGATGGTGCGCAGCCGGCGGGCCTGGATGATCTCCGCGTGGTCCCGGATCTGGGTGCACAGCGCGTCCATGTACGCGTCGTAGACGTCCATGTCCTCGGAGATGACGGTGTACAGGTTGCAGAAGCCGCACTTGTAGCGGCAGAACGGAACGTGCAGGTAGAGGTTGAGTTCCGGAACGCCGTGGCGTTTCAGGTCTTCATCCCATATGTCTTTGATGTTCCAGGAGCCGTTGAGAGGACGGTAGGCACTACGCGAGGGGTAGGCGTAGTTGAAAGGCGGAATAACTCCTTGCTTGATGTGGTGGGCGAGCTCGTCGCGAATTTCACTCATGGTGATTTCCCTCAATCCGTTTGCGGGACCTGGGCAGCAGTGGACAACCCCATGGGGCCGCCGGGCCGATGGGCCGACGAATGCCGCTACGAGGCGGTGCGACGGGGGCCGGAGGGCGAGTCCGGATGAAAGGAAACGGAGGGTGCATTGCCCCCCTGGTATGTACAGCTCCCCCGCTGCGACGCGATCCGCCGAGAACTCCTGGCCGTTCGCTCACTCAGAGCGCAGAAACAAGGCCGGGCAGACGCTCCAATAAGTAGATGGGTAATTCCACGCCGAGCGACAGGACCGTATCCTCCAAAGCCGGAGGGTGGTTTCCGACACGCACCTGGGTGATCGTCCAAGACCGTCTTGGTGGGTGAGATGTTTCGGCTGGGTTACGGATTCCTCCAGCGGTCCTCTATTAGCGTCACCCACTCATGCACCAGAACGGGGGTTCAGATGAGGCATGAGTTCCGGTTAACGCTGTCCCGCGGGGAATTGACGCGACGTCAGTCCCGCGACGGACAAGAGAAGCCGCCACCGGCCGTCACGGGTGCCGACGCGACGGCCGTCTCCTTCGCGAAGGTACAGTCCACCCGCCCGGAAGCGGCCGGGTCCGCCAGCACCGGGACGCCCGTCGAGGCAGACGTCCTCCGGGCGCCGGAGTCCCGCGCACCACAGCGGACGACGTCACGGCCCGCGTGGCGGCGGACCGGCCCGCGCGCCACCTCTCCATCGCCGCTCGCCCGGTCGGCGGCGACCACGTGCCGGACGCCGCGTCCGGCGTCGTCGACGGCGGACCCCTCGACGGGGCCAACTCCTCGACGGGGCGCGCCGCATCCACGCCTCCGCCACACCCAGCCGATCACCATGCGGTAGCGGACCGGCAGCGTCCGGCAGATCGCCCCCCAACACCAGCTCTGGCCTCGAAGGCTCCGAGGCACCCTTGGCGCGCCCCTGGCCGACTCGGCCCTGCGCTCGCTCGAGCCGGCCAACTTCGTGGATAGGTTTTCCTTGAGTACCACTCCATCGGGCGCCCCTGAGGCGGTCGACCTGCGCCAGGCCATCGGTATCGGTGGCACACCCCCGCGCCCGGACGGCGCACAGAAGGTCCAGGGCTCGTTCGCGTACGCATCGGACCTGCGCGCCGAGGACATGCTGTGGGGCGCGACGCTGCGCAGCCCGCACCCCAGTGCGCGCATCCGCTCTCTGGACACCAGCAGGGCCCGCGCCCTGCCCGGCGTCGCCGCGGTCCTCACCCACGAAGACCTGCCGGGCCGGAAGCTGTACGGCCTCGAACGCCGCGACCAGCCCGTTCTCGCCGTGGACGAGGTCCGCTACCAGGGCGAGCCCATCGCGCTGGTGGCGGCCGACCACCCCGAGACCGCCCGGCGGGCGCTGGCCCTGATCCGGGTGGACTTCGAGGTGCGCGAGCCGCTCACGGATCCCGCTCTGGCGGCCTTCGATCCCGACCAGCCGGCCGTGCACCCGCAGGGAAACCTCGTACGCCACCAGCCGATACGGTCCGGTGACGTGGAGGCCGCCCGGCGCCGCGCCGATCTCGTGGTCGAGCGGGCCGAGTTCGAGATCGGCATGCAGGACCAGGCGTTCCTGGGACCGGAGTCGGGGATGGCCGTTCCCGACGGGGACGGCGGCCTCGACCTGTACGTGTCGACGCAGTGGATGCACCACGACAAGCGCCAGATCGTCCCCGTGCTGGGCCTGCCCGAAGAGCGGGTCAGGCTGACCCTCTCGGGCGTCGGCGGGGCGTTCGGCGGCCGCGAGGACATCTCCGTGCAGATCCACATGGCGCTGCTGGCCCTGGCCACCGGTCTGCCGGTGAAGATGTCCTACAGCCGCGACGAGTCCTTCCTGGGACACGTCCACCGCCACCCCGCCAGGATGCGGTACGAGTACGGCGCCACCCAGGACGGCCGGCTCGTGTACGGGGACGTCAGGATCGTCTTCGACGGCGGCGCCTACACCTCCGCGACACCCGGCGTGGTGGGCATCGGCTCCTCCCTCTGTCTCGGACCGTACGAGTTCCCGCACGTCTCGGTCGACGTGTACGGCGTGTTCACCAACAATCCCCCCTGCGGGGCGATGCGCGGCTTCGGCGGCGTCCAGGGCTGCTTCGCCTACGAGTCCATGATGGACCGGCTCGCTGCCCGGGTCGGCCTGACACCGCTGGAGATCCGCCGGCGCAACGCGATCCGGCCGGGTTCCAGGATCGCCAACGGTCAGGCGGTGGACGCCCCACAGCCGTTCCGCTCACTGCTCGACGAGATCGAGGCCATCCCGCTCCCGGCGGCCCTCCCCGCGGTCACCGATCCCCGCGACCTGCCGGGAGGCCTGTCCGGCAGCACCCGCGCCGAGAGCGTGGTGCGCGGCGTGGGCTACGGGGCGGGGATGAAGAACGCCTGCTTCTCCGGAGGCGACGACGACTACTCCACCGCCCGGGTCGTCCTCGCCGTGGCCGACGGCGAGCCCACCGCATACCTCCACACGGCCGCCGCGGAGGTCGGCCAGGGCCTGGTCACCGTGGAGGCCCAGATCGCCCGCACCGAACTCGGCTTCGAGCGCGTGGTGCTGCTCCCCCCGGACACCTCGATCGGCGACTCCGGCGGGAGCTCGGCCTCCCGGCAGACCTACATGACCGGCGGCGCCGTGAGGACCGCCTGCGAGGCGGCGCGGGAGGAGCTCTTCCAGCTCGCCGCCCGACGCCTGGCGCTGTCGGAGCGGCCGGCCGGCGACCTCTGCGTCAGCGGGGGCAAACTCGTCTCGCGCCGGGACGGGGTCCTCGCCGACGTCCTGGACGTACTGGGCACGGACACCGTCGACGTCACCCGCGAGTACCACCACCGGGCGACCAGCGCCGTCGACCCGCTGACCGGTCTCGGCGACTCCCACGTCCAGCTCATCATGTGCGTCCACCGCGCCGTGGTCGACGTCGACGTGGAGCTGGGGCTGGTGCGGGTGGTCGCGCTGGACGCCGTGCAGGACGTCGGCCGCACCATCAACCGCGGCGGCCTGGAGGGCCAGATCCACGGCGGTTCCGCGCAGGGACTCGGGCTCGCCCTGATGGAGGAGCTCGTGGTCGAGGGCGGCAAGGTCCAGAACGCCTCGTTCACGGACTACCTGATCCCGACGGCCCTCGACGTCCCGCGGATGAACCTCACCATCGTGGAGCACCCGGACCCGCACGCGCCCTACGGCGTACGCGGGGCGGGAGAGGCACCGACCCTCTCGGCGACCCCCGCCATCGTCGCCGCCGTCCGCGACGCCACCGGCCTCGCGCTGACCCGCGTCCCCCTGCGCCCGCACGACATCGCTCTCGGCGCACGATCCACAGGAGTACGGACATGAAGAGGGTTCTGCTGATCGAAGCCATGGGGTCCGCCGAGGACCTGCTCGACGCGGGCCGCGACCTCGGCGTGCGGATGGTGGTCGCCACCCACCCGGAGATCTACGACTCCTACGCGCCGGCCGTCAGGGAGAAGATCCCCGAGGTGGTCTTCACCGACTTCTCCGATCCCGCCAAGGCCCTGGACGACCTCACCGAGTACGCCAGGACCGAAGGCGTGGACGCGGTGGTGGGCTGCTGGGAGTTCCTCACCCCCACGGCGGCCCGGCTCGCCGCCCGGCTCGGACTGCCCGGCAACGACCCTGAGCGGGCGGACGGCTGCCGCAACAAGCGGATCATGGCCGGGCTGTTCGAGGAGCACGGGGTCCCGGCCCCCGTCACGATCCTCGCGCAGGACCACGGGCAGGCCGCCGCCCGGCTGGCGGCCGGCGGTCTGCGCTACCCCGTGGTCGTCAAGCCGGCCGAACAGGCCGGCTCGTGGGGCGTGTCGGTGATCCAGGGCGAGGACGAGCTGGCCGACGCGTTCGCCGCGGCCCAGGCCTGGCCGTACGAGTCTCCGCACGGCTTCCCCCTCGACACCACCGTGCTCGTCCAGGAGTACGTCGACGGCGTCGAGTACAGCGTCGAGAGCGTCGTCTTCGAGGGGCGGGTCTCGCCGCTCACCGTGGTGCAGAAGTTCACCACCGAGGGCGTGTTCCGGGCCGAGACCGGCCAGACCGTGCCGGCCGCCCTCGGCGAGGACGACACCGCGACCCTGTTCGAGACCACGGTCGCGGCGGTCCGCGCGCTGGGCATCACCAACGGCGTCGCCCACACCGAGCTGAAACTGCTGCCCGGGGGCGGCGCAAAGATCATCGAGGTGGGGGCGCGGCTGCCCGGCGACCGGGTGCCCGAGCTGATCCGCCTCGCCCGCGGCATCGACGAGGCCCGCGCCTTCATCCAGGTGGCCCTGGGCATCGAGCCCGACCTCACGCCGCGCGCCGAACGGGCCGCGGCCATACGG
Organism: Streptomyces sp. NPDC034085; assembly: GCF_055575555.1. Lineage (NCBI taxonomy): Bacteria > Bacillati > Actinomycetota > Actinomycetes > Kitasatosporales > Streptomycetaceae > Streptomyces > Streptomyces sp. NPDC034085. Next base: position 304,368 of record NZ_JBVISL010000008.1, read on the forward strand.
TTCTTCGTCCCGCCCCGGGCGGGCCGCTTCCGCAGCATCGACGGAGTCGTCCGTTCCCCGCAGGTCCACCGCATCGCGGTCTACCCCGAGCCCGACGACGAGGTCCGCGGCCCGGGCGACAACGACGGCCGGGTCGGCTACGTGATGCTCACGGCGGCGACCCCCGAGAAGGTCAACACCGCGGCGGACGCCGCCATCGCCAAACTCACGATCGAAGTGGAGTGACCACCGTGACAGAGTCGGACATCAAGCGCATCGCCTACATCCGGTCCATCCCGATCTCGCGGGCCGGACCGTACATCCCGGACCTGGCGCGCACCGTCACCGCCCAGGGCATCGAGGCCCGCATCTTCTTCACCGACGGCGAGTGCGGCCCCGGCGACTTCCCCGGCGGAACCTGGGAGAAGCTGCCCGAGGACGCCCGGCCCGACCTCATCGCCGAGCGGATCCTGACGTGGGGAGCCGACGGCGTGGTCTCCCTGTCCTTCCCCGACGAGGCGGGCCTGCGGGACGCGGTCGTCAAGGAGAAGCTGGCCGCGCACGGCATCCCCGTCGTCACCAACGGCCTGGAGCCCAGCCGCCTGCTCGCCGACAAGTGGGAGACGAAGAAGATCCTGGCCGACTACGGCCTGGAGACCCCCCGCGGCATGCTCGTCGACGGCACCCTGCTCAAGAACGGCGGCGCGGACGTCCCCGTCTACGCGGACATCATCCGCTGGAAGGCCGAGGAGATCGGCTACCCGCTGCTGAGCAAGGCCGTGTGGGGCAGCTCCGGCAACGGCATGCGCTTCATCCGCGACCGGGAGGAGCTGGAGGCGTACCTCGCCACCCCCGACGAGGGCAACTTCGTCCTGGAGGAGTGCATCACCGGCGAGCTGTGCACCGTCGAGCTCGTCGGCTCCGACGGGGAGTACGCCGTCCAGCCGCTGTGCTTCACCGGCCCGACCGGCGGCGAGCCGACCTTCGCCTTCTGGGAGCTGCGGTCCTCCGCCCCGCGCGCCGCCGACGACGAGGCGTTCCTGCCGGTGGCGGAGAAGCTCAAGAAGCTGTGCGCCGGCCTGCGGATCACCGGCGTGATCAACCTCGACATCATCTACAGCGGTGGCACGTACCACGTGCTGGAGATCAACCCCCGGGTCTCCGGGGCCACCGCCCTGGGCGTGGCCGCGTCCGGGCGCAACACCTACCTCTGCATGACCGAGATCCTCCTCGGCCGGTGGCAGCCCCAGCCCGAGCCCGTCCTGGAGCGCCGCCGCTGGTCCCTGGAGTTCCCGGTGAACGGCGTGACCGACGCCTTCACCGAGGCTGCCGGGAAGCTGCTCGACGTGGTCCAGGTGACGCCGACCCTGGTGGTCGACGGCAAGGAGTACGGCGGGCTGCTGATCGCCACCTGCGAATTCGGCACCGAGGCCGCGTTCCTGGAGGCCATCACCGCCCTGGACGCCGAGCACGGCGTGCTCTCCGCGGACATGGCCGTACAGCTGAAGCAGTTGCTGACCCGCCCGGAGGCACAGGCCGTCCGCTGACGCTCCGCCACGATCTCGTTCCCTCAGAAGTGAAAGGTCACCCGCACCATGTCCCAGCCGTACGTCCACATCACCGCAGCGGAACTGCTCGGCTCCCTCGCCGGACACACCGAGGCCGAGGTGAAGCTGCTGCGTGAGTCCTGGAACGGCATGCCGGTCGACGCCTACCTCCACGACGGTGCCGACTACCGCCGCCGCCGCTACAGCGAGTTCCGGCTGACGGCCACGGGGCTGGAGCGGGCCCCCCACGGCGCCTTCCACCAGTCCGTCGACGTGAACCCCCTGCACGGCGGCGTCGCCCGGGAGTTCGAGCCGATCGAGGACGAGATCGCGGACTCCCCCCTGCTGGCGACCCTGGTCCGGGCCCTGGTGGCGCGCCTCCCCGGCACCTGCGACGCCACGCGGGCCGCCATCGGCATCCACCAGATACGCATCACCGCCACCAGGGGCGCGGCCGGACAGCCGGCGCCGGAAGGCATCCACGAGGACGGACACCATTTCGTCGCCCAGGTGCTCATCCGCCGCGACAACGTCGAGGGCGGCCGCTCCCAGCTCTACGACCGCAACCGGGAGGCGATCTTCAGCACCCTGCTGACGGAGCCGTTCGAGACGGTCATCATCGACGACCGGCGGGTGTTCCACGGTGTGTCGGCCATCGAACCCGGCCCCGACCACCCCTTCGCCGTCCGGGACATGCTGCTCGTCGACGTCTTCCCCGCGCCGGCCGCGGCGTCCGCCGCCCCGGCCGGCGCCGAGCGGGGCCCGGTGGCCGCATGAGCGGGGCCCTGCGGCCGGCAGCCGCGGACGGCACCGGACCGTACCCGCGGCCCGGAACCGGGCCGGAGGACCACCGGGCCGCTGCCGTCACCGTGCCCGTCGAGACGGAGACCGGCCGATGACCAACGCCCTGACGCTCGCGTACCTCGCGGGCTCCCGCCCGGGCACCGCACTGGCCCGGGCCTGCACGGAATCCGAACTCCTGCGCACGGCACTGGGCGAGCGGTTCCTCAGCCGCCCCGTGTTCCTGGAGGCCGACCAGGTCCAGGACGTGGGAAGCCGCCTCAGCGACCTCTTCGACCTGCTCCTCTCGCTGCCGCACCGGCTCCACGGCGGGGACGTACGGGCCTTCGCCCGCGCCGTGGGCTGGTCACCGCTCCAGATCGCGACGGCGCTCGGCGAGGACGGCATCCCGCGCGAGGTGCCGCGGTTCGCCCGTTCCGACCTGTACCAGGAGGAGAGCGGACGCTTCCGGATCCTCGAACTCAACGTGGGCAGTCCCCTGGGCGGCTTCGACACCCCGCTGATCGACGACGTGCTGCTCGCCGACCCGTACGTGTCCTCCTTCGCCCAGGAGCACGGCGTCGACACGACGGACACCACCTGGATGCTGACCAAGGTGCTCGGGGAAGCGCTCCCCGGCCTGGACCTCGGCACCGGGCCGGTGATCGGTCTCGTCGACTGGCCCGCCAGCTTCACCTTCCTGGAGCCGCGGCTGCGCGTGATGGCCGAACTGCTCAGGCCCTACGGGATCGAGGCGGTCCCCTGCCACGCGGGCCAGGTCGAGTCCCGCCACGACGGCCTGTACGTCCACGGGCGCAGACTGGACGCCGTCCACCGCTTCTACGTCATCGACGACGTGGTCACCCCGCGGGACGCCGAGCTCCTGAGGCCGATCCACGAGGCGGCGCGGGACGGGAAGACCGGCCTCTTCACCCCGCTGGAGCCGGAGGTCTACGGCAGCAAGGGGTGCTTCGCCGTCCTCAGTGACGAACGCAACCGCCACGCCTTCACGGACGGGGAACTGGAGGTCATCGACTCCTTCCTGCCGTGGAGCAGGACGCTGCGGGACGAGAAGGTCCACGTCCAGGGGGAGGTCGTCGACCTCCTGCCCTACGTCCGCGCACACCGCGAGGACCTGGTCGTCAAGGCGACGGGCTCGCACGGCGGCCTGGACGTGGTACCGGGCTGGTCCACGGACCAGCGGGAGTGGGAGCGGATCGTGGACTCCTTCGCGGGGGGCCCGTACATCGTCCAGCGGCGGGTACGGCCCGTGGCCGAGCAGTTCCCCGTCGGCGACGGCACCCGGGACACCGAATCCCTCGTCCTGAACTGGGGCGTCTTCCTGGTGGGACACGGCTACGGAGGCGCGTACATCCGGGGCACCGCAGACCTGGACGGCGGCGTGATCAGCCAGGCGAACGGGGCCCTGATGGGGACCTGCTTCCACACCGGCACGGGGCGGCCGTGAAGGGCCGGGGCCTGTTGGCCCGCTGGGGCATGCCGGACCTGACCGGGAACGGACGCTTCGTCGGTGCGAACGTCCTCGACAGCCTCGGCAACGGGCTCGTCCTCGCCTTCACCGTCGTCTACTTCAGCGCGACCACCACGCTCTCGCTCGGCAGCATCGGTGCGGCGCTCTCCCTGGGGCAGCTCCTCGCGCTGCCCTCCCCCGTCGTCGCGGGCCCCCTCATCGACCGGCTCGGCCCCCGCAAGGTGGTGGTGGTCGCCAACCTCATCTCCGCGGTCGGCTTCGCCGGGTTCCTGTTCGCCGACAGCGCCTGGAAGATCGTCCTCGTCCAAGTCGTCGCCCAGGCGGGCTCCAGCATCTACTGGACGTCCAGCCGGGCCCTGGTGATGCTCGCGGCGGCCCGCCGGGGCGACCGCGCCCGGTGGTTCGGCTTCATCGGAGCACTGCGCAACACGGGCGCCGGCTTCGGCACGGCCGTCGCGTCCGTGGCGATCGCCCTGGGCAGTGTCACCGGTGTCCGGGCGCTCGTCCTGGCCAACGCGCTGACCTTCGTCGTCGCGGCCTGGCTGGTCGGCACCTGGCGGCCGGCCGAGGCGGCCGGCACCGAGCAGCCGGCCGAGGCCCCGGCCCCGCGGGGTGCGGCGGACCGGCCACCGGGAGGCTACGCCCAGGTCCTGCGCGACCGCCGCTACCTGCGGCTGACCCTCGCGAACCTCGCCTTCGTCCTCGCCGCCAGTGCGGTTCCCGTCCTGCTGGCCGTGTACACCACCGAGGTGCTGGGCGGCGGAGCCTGGCTCGTCGGGGTGTGCGTCGTCGGCAACATGGTCCTCGTCGCCGGGACGCAGACCCTGGTCGCGAGCTGGACCGAACGCCACCGGCCCGCCAGGGTCCTGGCGCTCGCCGCCGTGGTCAACGCCCTCGCGTTCGCGGTCTTCGGCCTCCTGCTCGCCGTGCCCGGATGGGCGGTGGCGGCAGGCCTGGTGGCGGGGATGGTCGTCTTCACCGCCGCCGAGATGCTCAGCCTGCCGCCCAGCGGGGAACTGAGCGTCTCCCTGGCCCCCGAGCACATCCGCGGACGCTACCTGGCCGCCTTCCAGCTCTCCTGGACCCTGGGCAACGCCCTGGCTCCCGTCCTGCTCACCGCTCTTCTCACCCAGGGGCCCGCCTGGCCCTGGATCGTTCTGGGAGGACTGAACGTGATCGCCGTGCCCCTGGTGCTCGGCCTGGACCGGGCCGGCCCGCAGACCGGGCCCCCGGCCGATGCCGGCCCGACCGCCCCGCCCGTCCAGCTCCCCGCGGACGAGGCCGCCTCATGACGGCCACCGCCCTGCCCGAAATGCGGCCGTACCCACAAGCGCCGAGCGACCCGCTGCGCCTGGACGCACTGCACGGCTCCCTCTCCGACCCGGTGCTCGGCTCGATGACCCTGCTCAACGAGATCACCGGGCGCTACCCCGAGGCGATCTCGTTCGCCGCGGGCCGTCCGTACGAGGACTTCTACGATCCCGGCCAGCTGCACTCCCACATCACCCGGTTCACCCGCCACCTGGCGCAGGACCTCGGGCAGACCCCGGCCCAGGTGCGCACCACCCTCTTCCAGTACGGACACACCAAGGGGATCCTGACCGACCTGCTCGTCCAGAACCTCGCCGTGGACGAGGGCATCACGGCCGACCCGGACGCGATCGTGGTCACCACCGGCTGCCAGGAGGCGATGGTCCTGCTGCTGCGCGCCCTGCGCACCGACGAACGGGACGTCGTCCTGGCCCCCGCCCCCACCTACGTCGGATTCCTGGGTGCGGCCCGGCTCATGGACATGCCGGTACACCCGGTGAAGGAGGGCACGGGAGGCATCGACGTCGACGACTTCGTCGACCGGGTACGCGCCTGCCGTACGGCAGGGCTGCGCCCGCGCGCCTGCTACGTCGTGCCGGACTTCGCCAATCCCAGTGGTCTGAGCATGAACCTGGCCGACCGTGAGCGGCTGCTCGAAGCCGCCGCCTCGGAAGGCGTCCTCGTCATCGAGGACAATCCGTACTCCCTCTTCAACGCGGGTGCGCAGCGCCGGCCCACCCTCAAGTCCCTCGACCGGCACCGCAACGTCGTCTACGTCGGCTCCTTCGCCAAGACGGCGTTCCCCGGCGCGCGCGTCGGATACGTCGTCGCGGACCAGCCGGTCGAGGGGGCCGGGGCGGCGGAGGGAGGGCTGCTCGCGGACCAGCTCGCGAAGCTCAAGAGCATGCTGACGCTGAACACCTCGACGGTCTCGCAGGCCGTCATCGGCGGCAAGCTCCTGGAGAACGGGGGCAGCATGGCCGCCGCGACGCGGCGCGAGAGCGAGGTCTACGCCCGCAACCTCCGGGCCGTCCTGGACGGACTGCGGCGGCATTTCCCGGGCCCCGGGACGCAGGTCAGCTGGAACGTGCCGGGCGGCGGCATGTTCGCGGTGGTCACCCTGCCCTTCGAGGCCGACGACGCGGTGCTCGAGTACTCCGCGGCCCGGTTCGGTGTCCTGTGGACGCCGATGCGGCACTTCTACGCGGGGGCCGGCGGCACCCACCAGATCCGGCTGTCCTTCAGCGTCCTGACCCCCGAACGCATCGACGTGGGCCTCGCCCGCCTCGCCGACCTGGTCCACGACCGGACCACCAGCAAAGGATGAGCCCCACATGACCAAGCGCCTGTTCACCTCGGAGTCCGTGACCGAGGGGCACCCCGACAAGATGGCCGACCAGATCAGCGACGCCGTCCTCGACGCGCTCCTCGCCGAGGACCCGGCCTCGCGGGTGGCCGTGGAGACCCTGGTGACCACCGGCCTGGTCCACATCGCGGGCGAGGTGACGACGCGGGCGTGCGCGCCGATCGCCCGGATCGCGCGCGAGAAGGTCCTCGCCATCGGCTACGACTCGTCGAAGAAGGGCTTCGACGGCGCCTCCTGCGGCGTGTCGGTGTCCATCGGCGCCCAGTCCCCCGACATCGCCCGCGGCGTGGACGTGTCGGGCGGCGACGGCGAGGACGCCCTCGACCGGCAGGGCGCGGGCGACCAGGGGCTGATGTTCGGCTACGCCTGTGACGAGACGCCCGAGCTGATGCCGTTGCCGATCCACCTCGCGCACCGGCTCTCCCGCCGGCTGACGGAGGTCCGCAAGGACGGCACCGTCCCCTACCTGCGTCCGGACGGCAAGACGCAGGTCACCATCGAGTACGACGGGGAGAAGGCGGTCCGCCTGGACACGGTGGTCGTCTCCGCCCAGCACGTCGGCGCCGACGAACTGGAACTCCTCCTGGGCGCCGGCGCCGACCTGGAGAGCATGCTGGGTTCCGACATCCGGCAGTTCGTGGTCGAGCACGTCCTGGCGCAGCTGGCGCAGGACGGCATCAAGCTGGACACCGAGGGCTACCGGCTGCTGGTCAACCCGACCGGCCGCTTCGAGATCGGCGGCCCGATGGGCGACGCCGGCCTGACCGGCCGCAAGATCATCATCGACACCTACGGCGGCATGGCCCGCCACGGCGGCGGCGCCTTCTCCGGCAAGGACCCCTCCAAGGTCGACCGCAGTGCCGCGTACGCCATGCGCTGGGTCGCCAAGAACGTCGTCGCCGCCGGCCTGGCCGCGCGCTGCGAGGTGCAGGTCGCCTACGCCATCGGCAAGGCCGAGCCCGTCGGCCTCTTCGTCGAGACCTTCGGCACCGGCACCCTCCCCGACGAGCGCATCCAGGCAGCCGTCTCCGCCGTCTTCGACCTCCGCCCCGCCGCCATCATCCGCGACCTCGACCTCCTGCGGCCGATCTACGCCCAGACCGCCGCCTACGGCCACTTCGGCCGCTATCTCCCGGACTTCACCTGGGAGCGCACCGACCGCGTCGACGCGCTGCGCACGGCCGCCGGCCTGGCGTGATCCCCCGCCGCTCCCCCACGCCCCTCCCCCACTCACCCCCCTCGCCAAGGAATCCCCGTTGTCCGCTGCCACCAGCCTTCGCTCGTTCGTCTCCATAGCGGGGCCCGCCCTGCCCACCATGTCCTTCCTCGCTCGGCTGCCCGCCGCGATCTGCCCCATCGGAACCCTGCTGATGCTCACGGAGCTCAACGGCATCGGCCGCGCGGGCCTCGCCGCCGGGATGCTGTGGACCGGGCAGGCTCTGGGCGGACCTCCGATCGGCAGGATGGCGGACCGGCTCGGACACCGGGTCGTCGTCCTGAGCGCCTCCCTGGCCAACGGCGCCGCCATCGCGGCCTTCGTCGCAGCCGTACTCGCCGATGTCCCGGCCGCCGTGGAAGCCGTACTGGCCTTGCTGGTGGGGCTGACCGTTCCGCAGATCGGGCCCCTGTCGCGCACCCGCTGGATCGCCCTCACCGCGGGCAAGTCCGATCTCACCGGCCGGGCCCTGTCCGCCGACACCACCATCGACGAGATCGGCTTCATGGCGGGACCGGCCCTCGCAGGGCTCGCGGTGACCCTGGTCCACCCGGTCGCCGGACTGCTGCTGGCCGGAAGCCTGATCGTCGTGTTCGGCACGCTGTTCGCCGTCCATCCGACGGCGCCCGGCGGTAGCCGGTCCCGCCCGGGCACGGGCACCACCGAACGCCTGCTGACCCCTCCCCTCGTGGTGCTCCTGGTCATGGCGCTGCTCCAGGGGATGATCTGGGGCAGCGCCAACGCCGGGGTCAGCGCCCTGGCCCAGCAGCTCGGAGATCCCGGAATGGCCGGCTTCGTCTGGGGCGCGATGGCGGTCACCAGCGCCCTGGCCGGGATCGCGGTCACCCTCCGCCCCGGAAAGCGGGACCTGACCGTCAGGCTGCGCATCGCGATCGCCGCCCAGGCGCTGCTGCTGCTCCCCCTGCTGGCCGTGGACGGCTTCCTCGGCGCGGCGGCGGCCGTCGCCGGCATCGGGGCGGCCGTGGCCCCTCACCTCATCGCCGTCTTCGGCCTGGCCGAGCGTGTCGCACCCCAGACCCGCATGGGCGAGGCCATGTCGCTCCTGGGCAGCGGACTGATCGTCGGGCAGGGGATCTCGGCGCTCGTCGCCGGCCAGCTCGCCGAACGCTCCGGTCACCAGACGGCCTTCACCCTGACCTGCGCCTCGGGCCTGGCCGCCGTCCTCGCGGCCGTCGTCCTGGTCCGCACGGCACCCTTCGCCCAAAGAGTCCGCACGGCGTGATCGGGGGGAGCGCCGGGCCGTGCGTTTCCGGGCTCAGAGGGCCGGCGTGCAGGCCCCGCGGGCAGGCTCCCCGCAAGTGGCTCCTGCGGGGGCCGCAGGCCCTCCTATCGCCCACAGGGGTGAAGCGACCGCACCCCGGAGGGCCTTGGCGTGCAGGGACTCCATGCCGAGGTGGAGGGAGGTGGCGCCGTGGGCGTAGGCGTACTCGATGGGGAGGTAGTAGGCGAGGTTGAAGTACTCGTGCGCACCCCGCAGCCGTGCGTAGTCGTATCCGGTGGAGCGGAGCCAGACGGTCCCCATGTGGCAGTAGAAGAGGCTGAAGGCGACCATGCGTCCTTCGGCGTACGCCGCGAGGACGATGCCGCTGTCGGCCATGCCGACGGCCTGGTCGTGCAGCAACCGGGCCATGAAGGCCGGGTCGGCCGGGTGGCCGTGGCGCTCCTGGAGCCGGGCGGCCAGTGCGCCGGCGTCGTCGGCGCACTCGGAGAGCCGCAGGGTGCGGAGCTCGTAGCCGGCTTCGGTGAAGGCCCGGCGTTCCCGGCGGACGGCACTGCGCCGCTTGTGGGGCAGCCCCGCGACGTAATCGTCGAACGTACTGCCGGGCAGTGGGATGCGCGCGTCCTGGTTCAACTGGACGGGCTCGGTACCGCAGGCCTCGGCGAGCTCGGCAGCCGCCGCGTCGGTGACGTAGAGCCACCACGGCTCCGCCTCCCGGGTGGCTGCGAGGGTTGCGGCGGCCGTCACGAGCCGGCCCAGCGCCTCGCGCCGCCGCTCGGGGGTGAGGCCGGAGTGGAGGAGCGGTGCGTTGAGGTAGCCGCGGCGGGCTCCCGCCAGCAGGGTTCTGGCCGGGGTGCGACCCGGGACGACCTCGTGGACGCGGTACAGGTCGTTGGGTTCGGTGTCGACCACGTACAGCGGTGCCGCGGCGATCAGAGCACCGTCGTCGTGGACCAGGGCGTAGCCGACCGATGCGGTGGGGTCGTGCTGCTGGGCGGCGAGCCACTGGTGGGAGAGGTAGAAGCCGGCCTCCGCCGCGAGGGCGTCCCACTCCGTTGCGCGGACGTCCATGATGTCGTGGATGAAGGTGACGTTCACGGCCGGATTCCTCCTGTGCGGTGGGTGAGGTGTTCGCGCTTTCGTCCCAACTCGGCAGCCCTTGCGGTTGATTCGTTTCGACGAACCTAACCGGGCGTTGTCCGGCCGAGGCTTCGCACAACAGGCAATCTCAGAGTCCGGGCAAATTCGGAGGAGTCGACGAATTCCACAGGACGGCACGGGGAGATCGTCATCTGTTCTGTCCCTGTCGTGCTTCTCGCGGCGGCCGTCTACTGGCATGACCTCGGCCGCGGCCGCACGTCCATCACGTCATCAACTCCCCTGGGAGACCACCACATATGCCCAAGCTGCTATTGATCGAAGCGATGGGGAACACCGGCGAATACGTCTTCGACGCCGCTCTGGACCTGGGCGCCGAAGTCATCGTCGTCACCCACGAAGACGTCTACGAGAAGTGGTACTCCCCCGCGCTCAAGGAAAAGATCCGGAAGGACGGGAAACTCGTCTTCACGGACTTCTCCGACGGCGAAGGCGCACTGCGGCAGCTCAGGGAGCTCGCCAGGGCCGAGGGCGTCAACGGTGTGGTGGCCTGCTGGGAGTTCCTGACCCCGCTGGTCGCGCGGCTCGCCGCCGATCTGGGGCTTCCCGGCAACGACCCCTCGCGGGCCCTCAGCTGTCGCAACAAGCGCATCATGGCGCGCGCCTTCGCCGAGCAGGGCGTTCCCGCCCCGCTGACCGTGGCCGCGCGGACGGTCGAGGAGGCGTACGACCTGGTCAGGACGGCAGGCCTGACGTACCCGATCGTCGTGAAGCCCGCCGAGCAGTCCGGCTCCTGGGGCGTCTCGGTCGTCCGCGGCGAGGAGGAGCTGGCGGCGGCCTTCACCGCGGCGCAGGCCCACCTGTTCCAGATGCCGCACGGTGTCCCGCTGGACGCACACGTGGTCATCCAGGAGTACGTCGGCGGCGTCGAGTTCAGCATCGAGACCGTGGTGGCCCGCGGCGTGGCGACCCCGCTGTTCCCGTACGACAAGTTCACCACGGAAGGGGCCAAGCGGGCCGAGTTCGGGCACACGGTCCCCGCGGAGCTGGACGAGGCGTCGGTACGGACCGTGCAGCGGGCCGCGGTGGCGGCCGCTCACGCCCTCGGCATCACCAACGGCGTCGCCCACACCGAGCTCAAGCTGCTCCCGGACGGCACCACCCGGATCATCGAGCTCGGCGCCCGGCTGCCCGGTGACCACGTGGTCGCCCTGATGCGGCAGGCCCGGGGCATCGACGAAGCGAGGATCTACGTCCAGGTCGCGCTCGGCCTGGAGCCGTCCCTCGCTCCCACCGCCGACACCGCGGCGGGCATCCGGTTCCTGACCCCGCCGCGCGGGGGAACCCTTCGCTCGGTCAGCGGGATCGGCGAGTCGGGCGCGGTGGCCGAGAGCAGGCTCACGGTCCAGCCGGGCGGCCGGGTGCGCGCCCCGGGGGACAACGACTCGCGGGTCGGCTACGTGATCCTGCACGCCGGGACCGCCGCCGAGGTGAACGCGGCCGCGGCAGAGGTCCTCGCGGACGTCGTCATCGAGGTCGAGTGATGTCCACCGCGGCCCGGCTGACCCGGGACTACCTGACGGGGCTGCCGGACGGGTGCGCACCGGAACGGTCCTGCGCGGACTCCGCCCTGGCCGGAGACATCTACGGGAGTGCCTTCCTGACCCGCCCCGTCTTCTTCGACCGCGGCGAGAGCCGTGACGTGGGGACCCGGCTCAGCCGGCTGTACGACCTCCTCCTGTCGCTGCCCGAGCGGCTGTACGGGGGAGACCTGCGCTCCTTCACCGCCGCCCTCGGCTGGCCGCCGGAGCAGATCGGTGCCGCGCTCCGGGCCGACGGCAGGGCGCGCGAGCTTCCCCGGTGCGCCCGGGCCGACCTGTACCGCGAGGAGGACGGCTTCCGCCTGCTCGAACTCAACGGCGGCAGCCCACTGGGCGGCTGGGACATCGTCCTGCTCAATCACGCCCTGCTCCAGGACCCCTACGTCGCCTCCTTCGCGCGGGAGCACGGCCTCGGGTTCACCGACGGGATCGAGGTCCTGACGGACCTCTGGCGGGAGTCCTTCCCCGCCGTCGACCTCTCCGCGAACCCGGTCGTCGCGCTGCTCGAATGGCCTGACAACTACGCCGCGCTCGAACCGCACCTGCACCGCATGGCCGGTCTGCTCGCCTCACACGGCATCGATGCGGTGCCCTGCCACCTGGGACAGCTGGAGTACCGCGCGGACGGGGTCCACGTCTTCGGGCGCCGGGTCGACGTCGTGCACCGCTGGTTCGTCATCAACGACGTCGTCACCGCCGGGGACGCGGCCCTGCTCGCGCCCCTCGACCGGGCCGCCGAGCGGGGGCTGGTCGGCCTGTTCACTCCGCTCGAGAACGAGGTCTACGGCAGCAAGGCCGCCTTGGCCCTGCTCAGCGACGAGCGCAACCGGTCCCTGTTCGACCGGGCCGAGCTCGACGTCATCGACGGTCTGCTCCCGTGGACCCGGCTGGTCCGGGACGAGCGGGTCGAGCTCGCCGGGGAGCGTGTGGACCTGCTCCGCTACGCGCTGGCGAACCGGAGCGACCTGGTGCTCAAGGCGAGCAGCTCGCACAGCGGCCTGGACGTGCTGGCGGGTTGGGAGGCATCCGCCGACGAGTGGGCCGCCGGCGTCCGCGCCGCCGTGGACGGCCCGTTCATCCTCCAACGCCGGGTCCGTCCGGTGGCGGAGGACTTCCCCGCCCCGGGCGGCGGCCCGGCCGAGCCCACGGTGCTCACGTGGGGCGTCTTCCTGGCCGGCCGGGGCTACGGCGGTGCGTACCTGCGGGGCACACCCGATGTCGACAGGGGAGTGATCAGTTCCGGGAAGGGCGGCCGCCTCGGCACCGTGTTCCTGTGCGAGGGCGGCCGGGGGCCGGCCGCCGCGTGAGGGCGCCGGCCCGTCGGCCACGGCACCCGGCCGTCAGGCGGTGCCCACCTCCACCGGGCCGCCCGCGCGGTCGACCCGCGTCGTCCACCCCGGCGGCAGGCGCAGGGAGCGGTACGGCGACACGCGCGTCGGGAAGCGGTGGCGCCACACCGGGCGGCCGTCCTGGGTCACCTCCACGACCGGGGCCGTCAGCGGCTCGGCGGAGCGCAGGAGGAGGGGGCCGGCGGCGGGAGCCGTGAGGTGGTTCGGCGTCAGCCATGCGAGTGGGGGCCGGACGAGCAGGGCCGGACCGGGGCCCGGCCAGGGGGTGCCCGCGAGGTGGGCCAGGAGCGGGGGCGCGGCGGCGGCGCCCTCGGCGGCGGCGGTCGCCGCGGACTCGATGCCGCGGAGGGCGTTGCCGACCGCGAACACCCCCGGCCGCGTCGTGCGGAAGGCGGGGTCCACGGACGGGCCCCGGGTGCCCGGGTCCAGGGTGACGCCGCCGCGGCGGGCCAGTTCGTGGTCGGGGATCCAGTCGCCGGTGAAGACCACCGTGTCGCAGGCGATGACCCCCGACCGGCCGTCCTCGTGGCGGACGGCCACGCCCGTCAGCCGGCCCCGGCCGCGCAGCTCCGTCACCGTCGTCGCCGTGAGCAGCGCGACCCCGGGAACTGCGGTGCCGCGCGGGTGCTCCGTGAGCATCGCCGCCACCTCCGTGCCCGCCCGTCGCAGGGTGCGTACCGCGTGGCGGGCCACGGGCTCGGCGCCGACCACCACGGCCCGGCGGCCGACGGGCCGGCCGTGCGGGTGGACGGACCGCTGGAGTTCCCCGGTGGTGAAGACGCCCGCCGGGCGGCTGCCCGGCACCAGGCGGGCGCTGCGGGGGCGTTCCCGGGCGCCGGTGGCGAGGACGACGGCCCGGGCGGTGATCCGCTCCAGGCCCGCGGGGCTCGTGGTCTCCAGCGTCAGCGGGCCGGACCAGCCGGTGGCGGTGACACCCGTGCGGAGCACGGCGCCGGCGCCCACCGCAGCGGCCACCGCACGCCGTGCGTACGCCGGCCCGGACAGCCCGGGCAGCGGCGGCCGTCCGAAGCCCCGGTGGTGGCAGTGGCGCGGGGCGCCGCCCGCTGCGTCCTCGCGTTCCAGGACCTCGACCCGGCCCGCGCCCGCCGCCGCGAGGCGGGCGGCCAGGGCCAGCCCGGCCGGGCCCGCTCCCACGACCAGGACGTCCACCAGGCGGTCCCTGCGGTTCACCGGCGGGCCTCCTCGAACAGGGCGCGGACGGCTGCGCCGCAGTGGAACCCCTGGCAGCGGCCGGCCCGGGCGCGGGTGCGCCGCCGCAGCCCGTCGAGCGAACCGGGCGGGACGGTCGCCGCGAGCGCGTCGCGGATCTCCCCGCGGGTGACGCGTTCGCAGTGGCAGACGATGCGGCCGTACTCCGGGTCCGCGGCGATCATCTCCGCGTCGCGGTAGGGGCGCGGGAACACCTCGCCCAGGTTCGGCACGCGCACGGGCTCCGGTTCCACGGCGCCGGAGGTCGCCAGGCCGCCGTCCGCGAGCAGCTCCACCACGTGGGCCGCGATCGCCATCGACGCCGTCAGGCCGGTCGAGCGGATCCCGCCCACGGTGACGTACCGCTGCGCGGGGTGGGCGCGGACGGCGTAGTCCTCGGAGCCCGTGGCGGTGCGCAGCCCCGCGTACACGGCGGTGACCTCCTCCTCCAGGAGCGCGGGCAGGATGCGCCGGCCCTTCTCCCGCAGCAGCGCGATCCCGTCGGCGGTCGATCCGGTGGCCGTCTTGTCGTCCAGGTCCTCGGCGGTCGGCCCGAGCATCACCTTCCCGTGCACGGTCGGTGTCACCAGGACCCCCTTGCCGAGCGCGCCCGGTACCGGCAGCAGGATGTGCCGTACGAGGCCGCGCGCGAGCTCGTCGAAGACGATCAGCTGGCCGCGCCGGGGCGTCACGGTGAAGTCGGCGTGGCCGAGCAGCCGGTCGATCTCGTCGGCGTACAGGCCGGCCGCGTTGACGAGGTGGCGGGTGCGCAGCGGTCCCCGGCCGGTGGCCAGGAGGTGGGGGTCGCCGGACGTCACGGCCCGGACGCGGCAGTTGAGGTGGAGGTCGACGCCGGCCCGCACGGCCTGCGTCGCGTACGCGAGGGTGGTCGACCAGGGGCAGATGACGGACTCGCCGGGCACCTCGAGCGCCCCCAGCACGCCGGGGCCGAGTTCCGGTTCGCGGGCCCGCACCTCCCCGGCCGGCACGATCCGGGCCGCGCGGTAGCCGTTGCGCGCGGCCTTCTCGGCGAGGCCCGGCAGCGCGGCCAGCTGTTCTTCGTCCCAGGCCACCAGGAGCGCCCCGAGCGGTTCGACCGGGATGCCGCTCTCGGCGGCGTACGCGGCGAGCCGCCGGCTCCCCTCGCGGACCAGCCGGGATTCCAGCGAGCCGGGCACCGCGTCGAAACCGGTGTGCAGGATGGCGGTGTTGGCCTTGGAGGTGCCGTCCCCGACGTCGTCGGACGCGTCGACCAGGGCGATCCGCAGCGGCAGCCGGGCCAGTTCCCGGGCGATGGCGGTGCCCACCACGCCGGCGCCGATGACCGTGACGTCGTACTCCCCGCCGGGCAGGGGGCCGCCGGTGGTGACGCTCATGCCGCGCCGTCGAGCAGCGCCGCGACCGCCGTGCGGAAGCGTGCGCGGCGCTCGGCCGCCTCGTCCGCGCCGGCCCTGGGCTCGTAGACGGCGGACGGCTGCCAGCGCGGGACGGCCTCGTGGACGGTGAGGGACGGGTCGAGACCGAGCCGGGCGACCGCCCCGACGCCGAGGGCGGTGGCGTCCGGCAGCGCCGACACCTCGACGGGGATGCGGAGCAGGTCGGCCTGGGCCTGCATCAGCAGGGAGGACCGGGTGAGGCCGCCGTCGACGCGGAGGGTGGTGAGCGGCGCGCCCAGGTCGGCGGCGGCGGCGTCCGCGAGCTCGGCGACCTGGGCGGCGATGCCGTCGCACAGGGCGTGCACCAGGTGCCCGGCGGTGGTGCCGAGTCCGAGCCCGGTGACCGAGCCCCGCAGGTCGCCCCGCCACCAGGGAGCGGCGAGCCCGGCGAGGGCGGGGACGAAGGTGACGCCGCCGGCGTCCGGGACGCCGGCGCCCACGGTGTCGATGTCCTCGGCGCCGGAGATCACGCCGAGGTCGGTGAGCCAGCGCACGGCGGACGCGGCGGTGTACACCTGGCCGTCGAGGCAGTAGCTGGTCCGCCCGGCGATCCGCCAGGCCACGCAGCCGACCAGCCCCGAGGTGCTGCGGCGCGGCTGCGGACCGGTCTGCGCGAGCAGGAACGCGCCCGTGCCGTAGGTGCACTTGGCGGTGCCGGGTTCGGTGACGCTCTGGGCGAGCAGCGCCGCCTGCTGGTCCACGAGCAGCCCGGTCAGCGGCAGTACGGGGCCGAAGGCGGAGGTGGTGCCGGCGGGGGCGTCGGCGTCGACGATCCGCGGCAGCGGCTCGCCGGTGAGGCCGAAGGCGTCGAGGGCCGCCTCCGACCAGGCGACGGTGTCGAGATCGAGCAGCTGGGTACGGCCCGCGGTCGCCGCGTCGGTGACGAACTCGCCGGTGAGGCGGTGCACCAGCCACGCGTCGCTGGTCGTGACGACGCCCTCGCGCGTCAGGTGGCGGCGTATCCAGGCCATCTTGGGCGCGGCGAAGTACGGGTCGAGCGGCAGGCCGGTGCGCCGGCGCAACTGTTCGGCGTGCGGGGCCATTTCGGCGCAGAGGGACGCGGCGCGCCGGTCCTGCCAGACGATCGCGTCGGTCAGCGGTGCGCCGTCCGCCGGGTCCCAGGCCAGTACGGTCTCGCCCTGGTTGGCCAGGCCCACCGCCACCACCGGCTCACCGGCCGCCGCCAGCGCGGCCCGGCCGGCGCCGACGACGGAGTCCAGCAGCTCGCGGGGGTCGACCTCCACCCGGCCGTCCGGCAGGTACCGGGGGCGTACGGGGGCGGAGGCGGAGCCGATGACGCCGCGCTCCGGGCACAGCACGAGGGCCTTGGTTCCCGAGGTGCCCTGGTCCACTGCGAGCACCGGGCCCGTCATCACCACTCCGTCCGCGTTCCGGCAGGTCGTCGATCGTCGGTCGGAAGCCTTCACCAGCGGAGGTCGTCCGTCAAGATCCAACCGGGACGGCCGTGGTCGATATGACGCCACCTCACATGCCCTGCGTGGCTTGATACTTGCGTTCGACGAAGAACAGGGGTGCGAACGGCCACACCCGCTCTATAGTGATCGCCGATCAACGGGCGGTGACGGCGCCGCACGTGACTCGACGGCCGGGGGTTCACCGAACGGTTCGCGCATGGTTCACGCATCCCTGGTGCTGGCCCGACCGCAGTGCGGCCTCGGACGCCAGACGGACCCGACCGTCCCTCCAGCGATCCGAGGACCCATGACCACGATGACCGCAAGACGAGCCCGATCCGGCCGCACGTCGCCCGGGGCGAGGTGATGGCCGGCGATTTCCGGCCCGTCTACCATCCCGCCGGCCTGGACGACGACCTGCGCGCCGCCGTCCAGGACGTGCGCACCGGCCGCTGGCTGTCGATGGCGCGGCTGCTGGAACGCACGGACGGCTGGGGGCTGTGGACCCAGCGCACCCAGGTCCTCGCCGCGGTCGCCGCCGGCTCCGACGTGGTGCAGGCCTGGAGGACCGAGCAGCCCACCAGCGTCGCCGCGACGGTGATGCACACCCGGGTCACCGTCGAACGCGCCGTCCGAGCCCACCGCGCGGGGCACCCCCGTACGCACGAGCTGTGGCAGGAGGCCTGGCAGGCCTGCCGCAGCAGCGCCGGCCTCAGCCCGGCCGACCCCGTGCCCTGGGTCTGCCTGCTCGCCCTGGCCCTCCTCGACGAACACCGCCGGATGGACGAGCACCGGCAGCCGCCGCCCGGCCCGATGCTGCCCCCGGGACCCTGGGGCCTCCTCGGGCAGGCCGACGAGCGGGACCCGTACAACCGCGAGGCCTACCACCGGATGCTCCAGTTCGTATGCGCGGGCCGGCCTCCGGCCGAGGCCGTCACCTTCGCCCGCTGGGCGGCCGGCACGGCTCCGGCCGGCTCCCCCGTCCACCTGCTGCCGCTCTACGTCCACGTCGAGCGCTACCGCCGCGAAGGCGGCCAGGAACGGGCCCTCGACCTGCACTGGGTCGCGGAGGACGCCATCCGTGACGCCGTGCACGCCCTGGACGCCTGGTTCCCGTACGCCGACCCGGCGCACGCCTCCCCGCTCGACCTGAACCATCTCGCCCACGCCCTGTGGGGCGCCCACCGGTTCGAGGGGGCGGCCCGGGTCTTCGAGGCGATGGGCGGGTACTGGACCACCCTGCCGTGGGCCCAGCGGACCCGCGACCCGGCCGACCCCGCCCTGGCCGAGGAAGTGTTCCTGCTCGCCAGGTCCCGGAGCCTGGCCGAGCGGAACTGACCCCCCCCCCCTCCCGCGGCGCCGGATCCGCAGCCGCCCCTTCGCTCCCCCTCCCCGCTCCCCCGTCCCCCGTGCTCCACGCATCTCGGAGGTACCGCCATGTCGCGCACCACGCCGGCAGCCAGCCCGGACCGCAAGGCCGCCCCGCCCCTCAAGGACGAGGAGGAGCGGCTCAGAGAGCTCGGCTACCAGCCCGTCCTCGCCCGCCGGATGGGCGGCTTCGGCAACTTCGCCATCAGCTTCTCGGTCATATCCGTGCTGTCCGGCTGCATGACCCTGTACGGCTTCGGCCTCGGCACCGGCGGCCCGGCGGTGATGCTGTGGGGCTGGGCCGGCGTCGGCCTGTTCGTCCTCTGCGTGGGCCTCGCCCTGGCCGAGGTGACCAGCGCCTACCCGACCTCCGGCGCGCTCTACTACATGGCCGACCGGCTCGGCGGGCGGCGCTGGGGCTGGTACACGGGCTGGCTCAACCTGCTCGGCCTCCTCGGCGCCATCGCCGGCATCGACTACGGTGCCGCCCTGTTCACCGGCGCCTTCCTCAACCTCCAGTTCGGGTTCGTGCCCACCCCGGGCTCCACCTTCCTGATCTTCCTGGCCATCCTGCTGCTGCACGCCGTCCTCAACCTGTTCGGCGTCCGTCTCGTCAGCGTGCTCAACTCGGTCAGCGTCTGGTGGCACCTGGGCGGCGTCGCGGTGATCGTCGGCGCCCTGGCCCTCGTCCCCGACCGCCACCAGTCGGTCTCGTTCGTCTTCACCGAGTTCGTCAACGACACCGGCTGGGCCAACCCGTTCTACGTGGCGGCGATCGGCCTCCTGCTCGCCCAGTACACCTTCTCCGGCTACGACGCCTCCGCGCACCTCTCGGAGGAGACCTCCAACGCCTCCGTCTCCGCGGCCAAGGGCATCGTCCGGGCCATCTGGGTCTCCTGGCTCGCCGGATTCGCCCTGCTCGCCGGGCTCACCTTCGCCATCCAGGACTACGCGGCCGTGCAGGGCAGCGCCACCGGCGTCCCGCCCGCCCAGATCTTCCTCGACGCCCTCGGCTCCGGCGGCGCCACCGCCCTGCTGCTCGTCGTCATCGTCGCGCAGCTCTTCTGCGGCAACGCCGAGGTGGCCGCCGCGAGCCGGATGGTCTTCGCCTTCAGCCGTGACAACGCGCTGCCCGGCTCCGCCCTGTGGCGCAGGGTGAGCGGCCGCACGCAGACGCCGGTACCGGCCGTCTGGCTCTCCGTCGTCGTCGCCGGAGTCCTCGCGCTGCCCTCGCTCTACTCCGCCACCGCGTACGGCGCCGTGACCGCCATCAACGTCATCGGCATCACTCCGGCGTACGCCATCCCGATCTACCTGCGGCTGCGCGCCGGCGACCGGTTCCGGCCCGGCCCGTGGAGCCTGGGACGCTGGAGCCGGCCGGTCGGGTGGGTCGCCGTCGTCTGGGTGGCCCTCGTCACCGTCCTGTTCTGCCTGCCGCAGAAGTCCCCGGTCACGATCGACTCGATGAACTACGCGGTGATCGCCCTCGCGGTGGTGCTGGTCCTCGCGAGCGTGTGGTGGTACGCCGCCCGGCGCTCGTACGGGACCCCCTCCGCCTACGGCACCGCCCGCGAACAGGCGGACATCGCGGAGGGCATCGTCTGATCCGGCCCCCGTCCGGCCCGCCGGCGGTGCGGGCGCTTCAGCGCGCGCCCGGCCGCCTGCCGGCGGCAGGGTCCGGCGCGGCCGCCGCGCGGTGCCTGATGTTGACGGCCGCGGCCCTGGCCAGGGCCGCGGGGCTCAGGAAGCGCAGCGGGCCGATCAGGCGGGAGGCGAACAGGTGCATGTGCCGCGCCATCGCCTCGTCGCGCGCTGCCGCGGAGAACATCAGCCGCTCCCCCGGATTGAACGGACGGGCCCTGGCGTAGTCGGCGGCCAGGGACTGGTGGCCGCGCAGCCGGCGCCGGTGGGTGCGGGCGTACGCCGCGAGCGCGCGGTCGAGGTCGCCCCGGCCGGCCGCCGCCGGGGCGACCGCCTCGGCCAGCCAGTGCGCCGACTGCAGGGCCCATCCGCACCCCACCCCCCACAGGGGGTCGCCGGTGAGGGCTGCGTCGCCGATGAGCGCGACGCCCGGAGCGGTCGGCTCGCGGCTGAGGAGGGGGTAGTCGACCGTCCCGATGATCTTGCTGATGCGCTCGGCGGAGTCGATGGGCGGGGCCTCGGGCAGGGCGCGGACGAAGTCGAGGAAGCTGCCCTCCAGGTCCTCCCGGAAGGCCGGCAGCCGCTGCTTGTCCGGGAGCACCGCGAGGACCGTCACCCCGTCGTCGTTGGGGAACGCGTACGCCATGTCGGGTTCGAGGAACCAGGCCTGGCCGATCCCGCCGTGCAGCGGAAGGCCGCGGAAGTGCGCGAGGTAGCCGAACCGGGTGTTCTCGTACCGCCGGGCGGGCAGCGCGGCGGACCTCGCCACGGCCGAGTCCCGGCCGTCGGCGCCGACCACCAGGCGGGCCCGGATCTCGCGCTCTCCCCGCGGTGTCGACACGCGCACCCCGACGGTGCGCCCGGCTTCCCGGACGAGGCCGGTGACGCGGTGGCCGGGAAGCAGGTCGACGCCGGGGGTCTGCGCCGCACGGGACCTGATCAGCGGGTCGAGGGTGGCGCGGCGGATGTTGTACGCGTAGGGCAGTTCGGGGCCCGCCGGCGCCGGCCTCGGTTCGATCCATCCCCAACGGGTCCACCAGCGGGCCGTGTTGCGGACGGCGCCGGCCTCCTCCAGCGCGGGGACGAGGCCGAGTTCGTCCAGCACCGGGTAGGCGTTGGCCGTGAGGGAGTGGGTGCACAGCACCTTGTACGCCTCGGGGTCCGAGCGGCGCTCCAGCAGGGCGACGCGGACACCGCGCCGGGCGAGCAGGATCGCCGCGGCGCTGCCGGCGAGGCTCGCCCCGCTGATGACGACGTCGTGGCCGTACCCCGGGCTCTCG
Source organism: Streptomyces sp. NPDC034085 (assembly GCF_055575555.1). NCBI lineage: Bacteria > Bacillati > Actinomycetota > Actinomycetes > Kitasatosporales > Streptomycetaceae > Streptomyces > Streptomyces sp. NPDC034085. Next base: position 325,696 of record NZ_JBVISL010000008.1, read on the forward strand.
GGCTTCGTCATGCGCTGACCCTTCGGGGTGCGGTTGCCGGTCGGGGGGGTGACGCGCTGCCAACTGCAATGGGAGCGGGGCCCGTTGTCAAGGCCTGCGCCGCGCGCGGTGCGCTACCTGAGGGCCGGTACGGGCAGCACGGCCGCCAGGCGGCGCAGGGCCCACCTGCGCTGGACCAGGGCCAGGCCGGCCACGCCGGTGCCGAGCGCCACCCAGCCGAGCGGGCCCGCCGCCATGACGGCGCCGGTCAGCAGGAGCGGCCCGACGGCCTTCTGGGTGGAGGGGGAGATGCCGGCCACCCCCAGGTACGAGGCCCTCGCCTGCGGCGGCGCGAGGGAGACGGCCAGCTCCCAGGAGCACACCGAGCGCACCAGCTCGGCGGCGGTGAGCAGGGCGGCCGCGGCCAGCAGGGTCGCGGTGGCCGTCCAGGGCCCGTGCTCGGGGGTGACGGCGACGAGGACGCAGGCGCCGAGCAGGAACAGCCCGTACCAGGCGACGGCGGCCGCCGCCCGGCGCGGCCCGCGGACCTTCGCGGACACGGTGAGTTGGAGGACGAGGACCAGGCCGGTGTTGAGCGCGAGGAGGGCGGGGACGACGGCGTGGGGCGCGTCGGTGTGGTGGACGAGCCACAGCGGGAGCCCGACGTTGAGGAGGGAGTCGTCCAGGTTCATCGGGATGTCGAGGAGCACGAAGCGGAGGTAGCCCCGGTCCCGCCAGGGGTTCTCGCCGGGCCCCTTCACCGCGGGCGCGGCGCCGTCCGGCGCGGCGCCGTCCGGCGCGGTGCCGTCCGGCGCGGTGCCGTGCGGTGCGGTGCCGTGCGGTGCGGTGCCGTGCGGTGCCGAGCCGTGCGGTGCGGCGGCCACCAGGCGGCCGTGGCCGCGGGGCTCCCGCGTCCGCCACACCAGCACGGCCGCCGCGAGGAAGGACAGCGCGTTGGCGAGGATGAGGACCTCGTACGCGCCGCGGGTGCCCACGGCGAGTCCCGCGGCGGCGATGCCGGCGCCGAGCGCGTAGCCCGCGTTGGCGGCGCTGCGGGACAGGGCCTGGTAGGTGGCGCGCCGCTCGCCCGCGACCCGGGTGGCGAAGAGCATCTCGAGGGTCTTGGCCGCCCGGTCGCCGAGGTGGGTGGCGGCGACGATCGCCACGAGCAGGTCGAAGCGGGTGACGAAGAGCATCGCGCAGAGGGCGGCCAGGCGCAGCAGGTGGCAGGCGATCAGCAGGGGGCGCACGGGGATCCGGTCGGCCAGGTGGCCCGCGACCGGTGAGCCCGCGATGCCCGCGACCGCGCCGACACCCAGCATCAGGCCGAGCCGTCCGGCGTCGAGACCGACGACGAAGGTGAAGAAGAGGACGGAGGAGGCCGCCCAGACGCCGGTGCCGGTGCGGTCGAGCAGTTGGGCGAGCATCATGATCCGGGCGTCACGGCCGCCGGGCGGCCGCCTGAGCTGTGCGATCAGGCCGCCCTCGGCGCCGTCGTGGTCCGTGTCGCGCCGTGCCGTGCTGCGCCGCCGCATGGCGGGCCTCCGTCTCCCCCGAGGAAGTATCTCGATATCGAGATACTTCACGGCAGCCTGCCCTCACATCCCTCTCGACGTCAAGAGATTCCGCGGGCGGGCCGTTCAGGAGCGGACCATGCGGGCGATGGCCCGCGAGGCCTCCTCCACCTTGTCGCGCGCCCTGTCGCCGCCCTCGGCCACGGCGTCGGCGACACAGGAGTGGAGGTGGTCCTCCAGCATGGCCAGCGCGAAGGACTGCAGCGCCTTGGTGGCGGCGCTGACCTGGGTGAGCACGTCGATGCAGTACGTCCCCTCCTCCACCATGCGCTGCAAGCCGCGCACTTGGCCCTCGATGCGGCGCAGCCGCTTGAGGACGTCATCCTTGTGCGCCGCATAGGCGGGGGCGGTGTCAGCGGGGTGTGCGGTGTAAGCGGGCACGGCGATCCCTTCCCGTTCGTCCCTCTCGTCGCGGACCTTTCTACCCCTGGGGGGTATGCAGGCTATGGGTACGCCTCAGTGCGAGTGCTCGCCCGACTCCCCCACCGCGGCGCCGGCGGCCGGGCTCGCGGCCGGCTCCGCCACCGGCTCGGCCCCGCCGCCCGCGGTGACGGTGAAGGCCGCCGTACGCACCGTGCCCTGGTGCTGGAAGTCCAGGAAGAGCCGGTAGGTCCCCGCGCTCGGGGCGGTGGCGGTGAAGGAGACGTCCGGGCCGGGACCGCCCTCGTTGGGGTGCACGTGCAGGTAGGCGAGGTCTCCGGCGCGCAGGGCGACGAGGTGGCCGTACGCGCCGAGATAGGGCTCGAGGTCGGTGACGGGCTTGCCGTCCTTGCTGACGGTGAGCTTGAGCTCGCCCGCCTTGCCGGGCTCCAGCGTCCCGCCCAGGGCGACCTGGTAGCCGTCGACGTCCGCCGTGCGCGCGGCCGGCGGCATCGGGTTCGGCGCGTACGCCCCGGGGACCGAGAGGTCCGCGCCGAGGGTGACGTTCTTCGCGCCCCCGGCGGCGGGCGCGAAGTCGGCGAACGCCTTGTACGCGCCCGGCGCGGGCAGGTCCACCGGCGCGGACCAGGTCCCGTCCCCGGCCCGCACCGGGTGCAGGTGGCGGTAGACCGTGAGGTCGCGCGAGGCCACGATGAAGTGCAGCTCCTTGCCGTGCTCGGTCTTGTACGCGGTGACCTTGCGGCCCTGCGCGTCCTTGACCGAGAACCGCAGCTCACCCTGGCCCGCCGCGACCTGGGGGGTGTCCAGGCTGAGGGTGTAGCCGCCCTCCGACACCTGGAGCCCGCCCGCGGCGGGGCCCTGGGCCGCGGCCTGGTCGTGGCCCCCGTGCCCCGCGGAGCCGGCGGGCGCCTGTGCCGCGTGCCGCCCCCCGTGCGCCGGCTCGGCCGGCGCGCCCACCGGACCCACGCCCGCACCCACCCCGTAGGCGGTGCCGAAGGTCGCCGCCAGCGCGGCGGCGAAAACGGTGATCTTCACTCCGGTGTTCATGGCTGATCTCCCCTACGACGTACGTTCCACTGCCGCATCCAGCGGTTCCATGGACTTCACCATACCCCCCAGGGGTATCAAGTCAAGCCGGGCAGACACTTGCGGTAGATACCTCCGGGGGGTATATCTGGAGTCAGTCCGGATACCCCCGACGGGTATCCGGACGCAGAAGCCCGACCAAGGAGAAACACATGTCTTCCTGCTGCACCCCCGACGGCAGCTGCGGCACCGGCGCCGCCGAGACGACGGCCGTGGCCGTCGTCGACACCACCGCCACCGTCTACCGCGTGACCGGCATGTCCTGCGGGCACTGCCGCACCGCCATCACCGCGTCCGTCGGCGCCCTCGACGAAGTCGTCTCCGTCGACGTGGACGTCGACGGCGGCGTGGTCACCGTGACCACCGCCGGCGAGCCCGACGACGCCGCGATCACCGCGGCGGTGGACGACGCCGGCTACGAGCTGACCGGCCGGGCCTGACACCCGGGCCCGTCCCCGACCCACCCGGCCGCCGGGGCCCCGTCCGTCCCACGGGCCCCGGCCCCCACCCCGCGCTCGAACGAGGAGCAGCACTCATGACCACCATCACCTCCGGCGCCGCCCAGGTCGAGCTCGCCATCGGCGGCATGACCTGCGCCTCGTGCGCGGCACGCATCGAAAAGAAGCTCAACCGCATGGACGGCGTCGAGGCCACCGTCAACTACGCCACCGAGAAGGCCAAGGTCACCTTCGACGCCGACGTCTCCGTCGCGGACCTGATCGCCACCGTGGAGGCCACCGGCTACACCGCGCAGGAGCCGGCGCCGGCGCGGACGGGCGGCACGCCGGGCGACGGGACGGAGCAGCAGGAGCCGGACGAGCTCGGTCCATTGCGCCAGCGGCTCGTCGCGGCCGTCTCGCTCGCGGTGCCCGTCATCGCGATGGCCATGGTCCCGGCCCTCCAGATCGAGTACTGGCAGTGGCTCTCGCTGACCCTGGCCGCGCCCGTCGTCACGTACGCGGCCTGGCCCTTCCACCGCGCCGCCTGGACGAACGCCAAGCACGGCGCGGCCACCATGGACACCCTGATCTCGGTGGGCACGATCGCGGCGTTCCTGTGGTCGCTGTGGGCGCTGTTCTTCGGCACCGCCGGCACGCCCGGCATGACCCACGCCTTCGAATTCACCATCGCCCGCACCGACGGCGCGGGGAACATCTACCTGGAGGCCGCGGCGGGCGTCACCGCCTTCATCCTGGCCGGGCGGTACTTCGAGGCCAAGTCCAAGCGCAAGGCCGGCGCCGCCCTCAAGGCGCTGCTGGAATTGGGCGCCAAGGAGGTCACGGTGCTGCGCGGCGGCCGCGAGGTCACCGTGCCGACCGCCGACCTCCAGGTCGGCGACCGCTTCCTGGTGCGCCCCGGCGAGAAGATCGCCACCGACGGGACCGTGGTCGAGGGCTCCTCCGCCGTCGACGCCTCCATGCTGACCGGCGAGTCCGTCCCGGTCGAGGTCTCCGCCGGCGACGCGGTCACGGGCGCCACCCTCAACGCCGGCGGCCGCCTGGTCGTGGAGGCGACCCGGATCGGCTCGGACACCCAGCTCGCCCGGATGGCCAAGCTGGTCGAGGACGCCCAGAACGGCAAGGCCGCCGCCCAGCGGCTCGCCGACAAGATCTCCGCGGTGTTCGTCCCGGTCGTCATCGGACTGGCCCTGGCCACCCTCGGGTTCTGGCTCGGCACCGGGTCGGGCCTCGCGGCCGCCTTCACCGCCGCCGTCGCCGTACTGATCATCGCCTGCCCCTGCGCCCTGGGCCTGGCCACCCCCACCGCCCTGATGGTGGGCACCGGCCGCGGCGCCCAGCTCGGCATCCTCATCAAGGGCCCCGAGGTCCTCGAGAGCACCCGCAAGGTCGACACCATCGTCCTGGACAAGACCGGCACCGTCACCACCGGCCGGATGACCCTGCTGCACGTGCACACCGCCGACAACACCGACGAGGCCGAGGTGCTGCGCCTCGCGGGTGCCCTGGAGCACGCCTCCGAGCACCCGATCGCGCAGGCCGTCGCCGCCGGCGCCACCGCGAAGGCCGGCCCCCTCCCCGCCCCCGAGGACTTCGCCAACATCCCCGGCCTCGGCGTCCAGGGCGTCGTCGAGGGCCACGCCGTGCTCGTCGGACGCGGCAAGCTGCTCGCCGAGTGGGCGATGGAGCTGCCCGCCCACCTGGAGCGGGCCAAGGCCGAGGCGGAGGCCGCCGGCCGCACCGCGATCGCGGTGGCCTGGGACGGCGAGGCCCGCGCGGTCCTGGAGGTCGCCGACGCGGTCAAGGACACCAGCGCCGAGGCCATCCGGCGGCTGCGCGCCCTGGGCCTCACCCCGATCCTGCTGACCGGTGACAACAAGGCCGTGGCCGAGTCCGTCGCCGCCGAGGTGGGGATCGACGAGGTCATCGCGGAGGTCATGCCGCAGGACAAGGTCGACGTCGTCAAGCGGCTGCAGTCCGAGGGCCGCAGCGTCGCGATGGTCGGCGACGGCGTCAACGACGCGGCGGCCCTCGCCCAGGCCGACCTGGGGCTGGCCATGGGCACCGGCACCGACGCGGCCATCGAGGCCGGCGACCTGACCCTCGTACGCGGCGACCTGAGGGCCGCGGCGGACGCCATCCGGCTCGCCCGCAAGACGCTCGGCACCATCCGCTCGAACCTGTTCTGGGCCTTCGCCTACAACGTGGCCGCCCTGCCGCTCGCCGCGGCCGGGCTGCTCAACCCGATGATCGCCGGTGCGGCCATGGCCTTCTCCTCGGTCTTCGTCGTCGGCAACAGCCTCCGTCTGCGCGGCTTCCGGGCCGCCGCCGACTGAGGAGCCCCCGTGGCCGGTTACGCAGATCACGGGCGAAGGAGAAGGTCGGCGAGGCCACCAGGGCCGTCGCCCGCCTGATCCGCACCTGACCACCGCCCTCCCGGCCGCTCCCGCCGCCCCTCCACCCGCACGACGCGGTGGAGGGGCGGCGGCGGTCCGGGGCCCGTCGTACGGGGCCGGGGTATGCCCCCGCGGGCGGGGCGGGCCGTACGATGAACCGCTCGCGAGGGGGAGGGCCGAGAGGGATGCGCGTACGCCGGCTGGGAGAGCTGGAGGCCGAGATCATGGACCGGGTGTGGCAGTGGGAACGCCCCGCCTCGGTCCGCGAGATCGTGGACGACATAAACCGGGGCCGCAAGGTCGCCTACACCACCGTCATGACCGTGGCCGACATCCTGTACCGCAAGGGCTGGCTGAGCCGGGAGAAGTCGGGCCGGGCCTGGATGTACGAGGCGGTGCGCAGCCGCGAGGAGTACACCGCGGCGCTGATGCAGGACGCGCTCGGCGACAGCCAGGACCGCAGGGCCGCGCTGCTGCGGTTCGTGGAGCGCATGTCGCACGAGGACGTGGAGGCGCTGGACGAGGCCCTGCGCGCCGCCCGTCCCGGCCGCCCCGCCGACGGGAACGGCCGGTGAACCACCACGTCCTGCCGCCCCTCGGACTCGCCCTGATCACCGGCCTGGTGCTGCCTTGGCTGCTGGTCCGCGCCCGCTGGGCCCAGCAGGTGCCCCGCATGGGTCTCGCAGCGTGGGTCGCCTGCGGCGCCGTCTTCGCGCTGTCGACGGCCATGCTGCCGGCGCAGCTGCTGCTCCCGCCGGAGACCAGCCACCGGCTCGTCGACGCCGTCATGACGCTGGCGCCGCCCCCGCCCGCACGGCTGGCGGCGGCCACCGTGCGCGAGGCCCTCGCCGCGGCGTCGGCCCTCGCGGTGCTGACGGTGCCGGCCACCGGTTTCGTGACCGAGCTCGTGCGGGCGCGCCGGTCCCGCACCCGGCACGCCGAACTGCTGCGCCTCGTCGGCCGGTACGACGCCCGGCTGCGCGCGACCGTACTGGAGGACGGGCGCCCGGCGGTGTACTGCCTGCCGGGGCGATCGCGCCGGGTCGTGGTCTCCTCGGGGGCCCTGGAGGTCCTGACGGAGCAGGAGCTGGCCGCCGCGCTCGCCCATGAGCGGGCCCACATCGGCGGGCGCCACCACCTGCTGGTCGCGGCGGCGAGCGCGTACTCGGCCGTCTTCCGCCGGCTGCCGCTGGCGCGGATCGGCGGGCGGACCGTGCCGCTGCTGCTGGAGATGGCCGCCGACGACCGTGCGCTGCGCGGCTGTTCGGGCGACGCCCTGGCCACGGCGCTGTACGCGCTGGCCTCGGGACACGCGCCGCGCAGGGCGTTCGCGGCGGGCGGCCCTTCGGCCGCGGTGCGGATGCGGCGCATCCTGGAGCCGCGGAGGGCGGGCCGCCCGGTGCTGCGCGGGACGCTGGCGGTGGCCGCGGCGGTGTCCACCGTGGTTCCGCTGGTCGTCGCCTGTTGCTGGACCACCTGATATGCGGATGCCGCTCTTCCTCCCGGCACTCCGCCTCTCCCGTCACAACCCGGTTATTTACTAAGCCAATTCGTAGATTTCCCGCCGGACCCGGCCACTCGAATTGCCCGCTATTCTGAGCGCGTGCGGGCTCAGGACCGGTACGGCGAGAGGTGCGGAAAGAATGCTGCTGGCTGACGTGCGGACGGCAGCGCCCGGTGACGCGACGGCGATTTCCCGGCTCCTCGCGGAAGCGATTCGCGACGGCTACGGCGAGGCCCTCGGGGAAATCCGGGCAGCCCGGCTGGTGTCGGACCATTGCGCCCTGCCCCGCATTAGAGCGGAAATTGAAATTCCCGGCGGGGCGCCGGGCTGGCTCGGCTGGCTGGTCGCGGCGGCCGCCGACGGCACCCTCGTGGGAGCGGTGTCAGGGGGTGTACCGGTGGCCTCCGAGGGCGAGATCTACGCCCTGTGCGTGACCCCGGGGCGCCGGCGCGAGGGCGTCGGGTCGGCGCTGCTGGAGGTGGCCACCGGCCGGATGCGGGCGCACGGGGCCGCGTCCCAGCGGATCACGCTGCCCGTCGAAGGGGCCGCGGCGCTCCCCTTCTTCGCCCACCACGGCTTCGGCGAGCTCACCCCGGTCCGGCTCGGCCGCCCGCTCTGACGGCCGTCCGCTCTGGCGGCCGTCCGCTCTGGCGGCCGTCCGCCGCGGCCCCTCCCGCCAGGGCGGGGCGTGGCGGATCCACGCCATCGCGTGTTCACGCAGCCCGCCGCTCTGGCCCCGCGCCTCCTGCGCGGGACAGGATTTCACCGGCGGCGCGGTCCCGGCGGCACGGGAGCCCCGCCCCCGGACGGCTGGACCGAGCGACCCCCTGGAGGAGCGATGCACACCCCGAGCGGCATGTCCCTGCCCGTCCTGCCGGTCGTGCCCGCCCCGTTCACCGCGGCCCCGTCGGCCGCGCACCCGGCTGCCGGCGCCCTCGGGGCGTACGGCTCGACCGCCGTCCTGCCGCCCTCCGACTTCCTGCCGGGCCTGGAGTCGGCCGCGCCCGCCGACGAGGACGCGGGCTGGCTCCAGGACGCGCTGCTCGGCCCGCACAGCGCGGACATCGTCCGCTACCTGGGCCTGGCGCGCAGTTGCGGCGGCCCGGTCCTGGACCTGGGCTGCGGCGCGGGACGGCTCGCGGTGCCGTTCGCCCGCCAGGGCTTCCACGTCGAGGCCGTGGACCGGGACGCCGCCAGTCTGGAGCGGCTGCGGGCCTGGGGCCGGCGGATCGGTCCGCAGGTGTCGCGGCTGCTGGTGACCACCCGGGCGGATCTGGCCGAGTTGCGGCTGCGCGGCTCCTACCGGCTGGCCCTGCTGGCCGGGACGATGATCTCGGCCGTGCCGCCCCACGCCCGCCCCGGGCTGTTGCGCGAGATCGCCTCGCACCTGGAGCCGGGCGGCGCGCTCGCCCTCGACTTCACCGCGCACCGGCTGCGCGGGCTGTCGCAGGACCCCCGGCGCACGTGGGCCTTCCAGGTGCCCCGGTTCGACGGCGTGGAGGAATGGACGGTGGCCCGCCAGGTGTTCGACCTGGACGACATGAGCGAGCACATCACCTACCACTCCGTCCGCACGGGCAAGCTGAGCACCGAGCGGGTGGCCCGGGACACCCGGAAGTGGATCGTCGACCCGGAGCGCCTCACCGCCGAACTGCACGCGGCGGGGCTGCGCGTGGAGCGCCGGCGCCGGCACCGCCTCGACGAGCGCACCGAGAGCGTCCTGCTCGTCTGCCGGGCCGACGGCTGAGGGCCCCCGCCACCGGTCCACGGGGCTGGGCAAGAGGTACGATGCCCACAAAGGTTTGAGTGGACCAGATCACGGATGGTGGCGGAGTGAGGGCTGTCGTGGAGGAGCCGACCGGCCGCGAGGCGGTGATCCAGCGCCTCCGCGACGTGGGGCTGCGCGTCACGGGGCCGCGCCTGGAGGTGCTGCAAGTCCTGGCGGCCGGCGGGCACATGGACGTCGAGTCCATCACGGCCACGGCCCGCGAGCGGCTCGGTACGCTGACCAGCCAGGCCGTCTACGAGATGCTGCGCCACTTCCTGGAGACCGGACTGGCGTCGAAGTTCGACCGCCCCGGCCTGCCCGCCGTCTTCGAGATCTCCGGCCCGCCCCACCAGCACGCCCTGTGCGTGCGCTGCGGCCGGGTGGAGAACGTCCAGGCCGACGTACCGGAGCCGGCCGGCGGGGCGATCAGCGCCTGGCGGATGGGGGACGGCGCCGAGGTCATCTACAAGGGGCTGTGCCCCGACTGCGCGCACGAGCCGCAGGACTGACCGGTCCGCCTCCCCTTCTCGCGCTCCGCGCACGGGAGTCGGCTTTCCCATGCGGCCCGGGACCGCCCGCGCGACGCCGCGTCCGGGCCGGCCGGGAGCCGCGCCGCGCCCCTCAGAGGCTGCCTGTGACGCCCGTCACATCCCCTTCGGCGGGGCGGGAGGCCTCCCATAGGTATGTGCCAAAGTGTGACTGTCGATTCGTAAGATGAGGGGGTCGCTTCGCGATGGCAACGGGCGACGGCAGGGACGGCATCCAGTCCGCCGACAGGGTGCTGGCCTTCTATCAGGAGCTGCGCCTGCGCGGGGTGTCCGACCTGAACGAGGTCTTCCGGGAGCTCGGGCTCGCCCCGGAGGAGTACGAGAAGTGGCGCGCGGAGCTGAGCTCCCTGGGCCTGATCGTGCCGACCGGCACCACCCACGCCACCCGCGCCGACCTCCAGTCCGGCGCCTGGGAACCGGGACCGGACGCGGTCACCGTGGTCGACCCCGAGATCGCCCTGCTGCGGATGCTCCAGCGCGAGCGCGAGCGGCTGCGCGAGCACCTGGACGAGTCCGACCGGGCCTACAGCGCGCTGGAGACCCTGGTCGGACGGTTCCTGCGGCCCGGTTCGCTGAACGGCTCCGCCGTCGAGGTGGAGATCCTCGAGGACTACGGCCGGATCCAGCAGGTGCTGGAGGACATCACGGACGTCATCCGGCACGACCTGGCGTCCATGCACGTGACGGCGCTGGTCCGGGAGGTGGCGGACCGCGTGCTCAGCCGCGACCGCCGCCAGATCGACAACGGCGTGCGCATCCGGGCCATTTACCACCAGCGCATCACCACCTCCCCGGAGGCCGTGGAGATGCTCCGGCGCCGGGTCGAGGCGGGCGTCGAGATCCGGCTGTCCCCCGCCGTCCCGATGAACATGATCATCGCGGACCAGCAGTTCGCCGTCCTGCCCGTGCACCCCGACGACCGCTCGGCGGGCGCGATCCTCGCCCGCGGCCCGGCCCTGGTCCGCTCCTACCTGGCGCTGTACGAGCACTGCTGGCACGCGGCCACCCCGTACGGCGACGACGTCGCACAGGAACTCGGCGGCGACGGATTGTCCGAGCAGCAGCGGGCGGCCCTGAAAATGCTCGCCTCGGGCATGAAGGACGAGAAAGTCGCCCGGAATCTCGGGGTGTCCCTGCGGACGGTGAGCCGCATGCTCTCCGAGTTGATGCAGGAAATGGGGGCGTCGAGCCGTTTCGAGGCCGGTGTCCGCGCCCAGCGGCTCGGCTGGCTGGACTGACCGGCGCCCCGGCGGCGCTGTTCCGATGAATCCGCACTGCTTTTCCGCCCCTCTGCGCCGATGCGCTGGAAATACCGCCGCAATACTCCGGAGCGCCGAATGAACCGGGGCGGGATCGCGAAAGCCCCGTGACCGCCCGAGGGCCGTCACGGGGCTTCATCCACGGGAATGGGCCGGGTCGTTCAGTCCCAGCCGTTGTCGTCGGCGCGGGAGGAGGACCGGCCGATGCCGGCCGCGGTACAGAGCGGGCGAACGGGGGCGGTGGGGCGGACGTTCCCGAACATTCCGGTGGTGTGCGCGGCGGACATGATTCCTCCAGGGAGCTGGAATGGCGATTTCCGTCTCCGCGGATCCGTGCCGCCGGTATTCCGTCGAAGACATCTCCATTGTCTTATGGATTCCAAGGCCGGGCCACTTTCCTGTAGCGCGTTTGAGGCGGATCTGGAGTTCACGCAGACGTTACACCTGCGCATCTTTGGTCAACTCAAAAGAGCTGTTAGGGTGGCCTTCCGGCCTTCTCGACCCTCCAGGGGAGAGGTGTCGGCGAGGCAGGGGCGTGCCGCCGCTCCTGCCTCACTCATCTCCGGCCCCCACCGCTCCTCCCCCAGCACGTCCCGGTAGACCTCCAGGGTCCGCGCCGCCGCGGCCTGCCAGCTCATCTCCCGGGCGTGACGCACCGCCGCCCGCCCCATCACGGCGGCCGCCTGCGGGTGCTCCGCGAACCAGCGCAGGTGCCGGGCGTACATCACCGGGTCGTTGCCGCGTACGAGCAGACCCGTCACCCCGTCGCGGACGGCGGTGGGCAGCCCGCCGACGGCCGAGGCGAGGACCGGGGTCCCGCACGCCTGTGCCTCCAGCGCGACCAGGCCGAAGGACTCGCTGCGCGAGGGCACCACCAGGACGTCCGCCGCCCGGTACCACCGGGCCAGCTCCGCCTGCGGGACCGGTGGACAGTGGCGCAGCACGTCCGACACCCCCAGTTCCCGCGCCAGTTCCCAGGCTTCGCCGCGCGGCCCGGCGCCGGAGTTCCCGCCCACCACCGGGACGATGGTCCGCCGCCGCAGCTCCGGTACCTCCCGCAGCAGTTCGGCGATGGCGCGCACCATCACGTCGGGGCCCTTGAGGGGCTGGATGCGGCCTGCATACAGGGGGACGAAGGCGTCGGCCGGCAGTCCCAGCCGGGCCCGTGCCGCCGCCCGCCCCCGGCCCGGCCCGAAGGTGCGCAGGTCCACGCCCGGCTGGACGATCTCCGTACGCCGCGCGTCGGCCCCGTACAGCTCCCGCAACGCCTCCGCTTCGTCGGCGGTGTTGGCGATCAGCCGGTCGGCGGAGCCCACGACCTGGTGCTCGCCCCGGATCCGCAGCTCCGGCTCGGGGGCGTCGCCGTCGGCGAGGGCCGCGTTCTTCACGCGGGCCAGGGTGTGCGCGGTGTGCACCAGCGGGATCCGCCATCCTGCGGCGGCGATGCGGCCGGCCTGCCCGGAGAGCCAGTAGTGCGAGTGCACGAGGTCGTAGCGGCGCTGCTCCTTGAGGAGGGCCAGCGAGAACGGCAGCACCAGGGCGGGCATGTCCTCCTTGGGGAGGGCGGCGCGCGGGCCCGCCTCCAGGTGGCGCACCCGCACGCCGGGGCCGAGGGCGTCCCCGGCGGGGCGCTCCTCACCGCGGCAGCGGGTGAACAGGTCTACCTCGATGCCCTGTTCGGCGAGGGCCCGGGAGAGCTGGACCATGTAGACGTTCATGCCGCCCGCGTCCCCGGTGCCGGGCTGGTGCAGCGGCGAGGTGTGGACGCTGAGCATGGCGACGCGCAGGGACACGTGGAGCTCCTACGGGCAGGGGCCGCGTCCGCCCTGCGCCGCCGGGCGACCGGCGCGCGGTCACGCGGCGAAGTGGGGATGCTGTCGTTTCTGTCGTCGTGCTGTCGTGCTGTCGTGCTGTCGTGCTGGTGGTACGGGACGCGCCGGGAGGGACTTCGACGACACGGCCTAGAAGCCGAACACCGGTCCCGAGGGCGGCGCGAGCCGAGTCCCCGGTGCGGGCGGGACGAGGGCCGCGGCGGAGACCGGTCCGCCGGGTTCCGCCTTGAGGGCCGCGGCCAGCCGGTCCGCGCCCTCGGGCATCACCGGCCGCGCCCACGCTCCCAGGGCGTGGGCCACGGCCAGCTGCGCCGCCAGCACGGGCAGGTGGCGGCCGCCGGCGGTGGGGCGGTGCGCCTCGTGCGCGTTGACGTGGCCGAAGTCGGCGGCCGAGCGGACCATCTCGTCGAGCAGGGCCACCGCCCTGCGCGGGTCGAACGCCTCCGGCGAGTAGGCCTCGCGCAGGTCCTCCAGGCCGCGCAGCAGCCGCCGTTCCAGCACCTCCCAGCCGGCCCCCCCGGGCAGGGCCGCCGGGACCAGCCCGGCGCACTCCTCGCGGACGGCGGTGAACAGCCGGCCGAGCCAGTTGTTCCAGCTCTCGTCCAACTCCCGGCGGGCGGCGGCGAGCCGGTCGGCGTGGAACGCCGTGCGCCGGCCCAGCGGCCGGGCCTGGAGGACGTGCCGGCGCAGGGTGTCCGAGCCGTACTCGGTGATCAGGTCCAGCGCCCAGGCCTTCTGGCCGGAGCCCCACACGAGCGCCTCGTCCTCGATGACGTACGCCTCGTTCACGCAGAAGTGCTGTGGCAGCTTGATCCCCTGCGCGAACAGCAGGACCGGCAGCAGCACCGCGTGGCAGAAGGCGTGGCCGAAGCCGCAGAAGTGGACGGCCCGTTCGGGCAGCGGCTGGTCGCCGTGGCCGAAGAGGTGCATGGCGGCCGCCTCGAAGCAGCCGTCGATGCGGTGCTCGGGGAAGCCGTCGACCGGGACGGGCAGCCCCCACTCGGCGGGGTGGGACACCGCGATGTCCGGCAGGCCGTCCTCGACGAGCGACTCGCACAGCGCGGCCAGCCGGGGCGGCAGACCGGTGGCGGCCCAGTACTCGGCGAGCGCCTCCCGGTGCGGCTCCAGCGGGATGTACAGGCGCCGGCACCGCCGCGGCACGGCCGGCGAGGCACACTGGGCGCAGCGCGGTTCCAGCAGGTCGCCGCCGTCGTTGGGGCGGGCGCACTCGTGGCACATGCCGCCTTCGCTGACCGCCGCGCAGTGCGGGCAGGTGCCGGTGACGTGCGCTCCGTGGAGCCAGCGCCCGCAGGGTTCGCAGTACGGCGTGAGGCGGGTGCGGGCCGCGATGACCCCGTCGGCGTGGAGGCGCTGGAAGAGGTCCGCCAGCCGGCGCCCGTACCCCTTGTCCTGGCGGGGCCGCACGATGTGGTCGAACTCGACGCCCGAGCGCAGCCAGTCCGACGTGATCGCGGCGCGGTACCCCTCGGCGACCTCCTCCGGTTTGCGGCCGGCGCGCAGCGCGCGGACGTGGACGGAGCTGGCGTGGTCGGCGGTGCCGGTGGTGAACCGGACGGGTTCGCCCTCGGCCCGCAGGTAGCGGGCCAGTACGTCGGCGGCGACGTACGGTCCTGCGAGATGGCCGACGTGCAGTTCGCCGTGGGTGGCCGGCGGGGTCGCGGTGATCCAGACGGGGGTGCTCATGGGACCTCCTTGACGCTGTGGTGCTCAGGACGCAGCGAGGCTTGGAACGGAACGAGTGGGGTGCCCAGCCAAGCCTGACAGAGAAACGAACCGCGCGGTCTGGTCTTGGCTTGCGCATTCGCGCCGTTGCGTGGACACGCCAGCAGGGCCCCGGCCGCAGCCGGTGGGGGGCCTCAGGCGGCGCAGTCCACCGGTACGTGCATCCCCCGGACGACCTCGCTCCACAGCTCGTGCGTGGCCAGCGCCCACAGTGCGAGCGCGTCGTGGTCCGAGGGCCGCTCCAGCTGACGGGCGAACAGGGTCCGCACCCGGTCGGGCCGCACCTGCCCGGCCCGTGCCAGCCGCTCCGCCGACAGCAGTTCGCGTACGGGTTCCAGGAGCGGGCCGCCGGGTACGAGCATCGCGGTGACGGGCAGGGCGAACGGCCGCCCGGGGCGTTTCAGCACCGCCCCGGGCAGCAGTTCCCGGCCCGCCTCGGCGAGGGCGCGCCGGTCCTGGAGGCGGCGGGGTGCGAGGGAGCGGGCGTGCTCGGCGACCGCGGGCCGGCAGAACGGCATGCGGGCCTCGACGGCCGACGCCATCCCGAGGTGGTCGGTCCGGCGCAGGCGGCCGGGCAGCCGCCAGCGGGTCTCGAACGCGGTGATCGCGGTGAGCCGGTCGCCGCCCGCCGAGCGCAGCTCCCGCTCGACGCGGTCGGCGGCGGAGCCCTCCTCGGCGATGAAGTCCCGGTAGGCGGGCGTGTACAGGTACTCGCGGAGCAGCCGCGGCGCGGCCGCCAGCCCGTCGGTGTAGGCGGCGGCCCAGTCCGCGACGAAGGGCGCCGGGCCCGCGGGCCGGATCCGCGCGGAGGCGCCGAAGAGCTCGTCGGCGCCGTCCCCGGTCAGGGCCACGCTGTAGCCGGCCTGCCGTACGGCCCGGAAGAGGGCGTAGGTGCCGGGGGCGGCGGGGTCGGCGCTGGGCTGCCCCAGGTGGCGGACGGTGCGGGTCAGCAGCGAGCCCAGCTCGGCCGGGTCCAGGGCGACTTCGTGGTGGACGGTACGGGCGTGCCGGGCCGCGGCGCGGGCCTGCGCGGCCTCGGGGTCGGGCCGTCTGCCGCGGTGGGTGAGGTGGAAGGTGTGCGGGGCGGGTGCTCCGTCCTCCCGGGCGTACTCGGCCGCCAGCGCCGTGACCAGGCCCGAGGCGAGGCCGCCGCTCGTGAGGACGCACACCGGTACGTCGGCCCGCGCGAGGCGGCGTACCTCACGGCGCAGCACGTCCGCGGTGGCCGGGCGGGGCCGCTCGGGGCCGTCCTGCCCGGGGGGCCGGCGCCGCAGCGCGGCCGGCCGGCCGGGGCGGACGACGGCGGTCGCGCCCGGGGGCAGGACGCTGATGCCCTCCAGGGCGGTCCGGGCGGAGATCGGCGTGCGCAGGGCGAGGACGGTGTCGAGGCTGTCCGCGCGCGGGGCGGTCCGGACCCCGTCGAAGGCCAGCAGCGCCGGGATCTCGGACGCGAAGCGGAACGCCCCGTCCGCGCCCTGGTGGTAGTGCAGGGGTTTGAGGCCCATGGGGTCGGCCGCCAGGACCAGCCGGGGGCTCGCGCGGACGTCGAGGACGGCGACGGCGAACATGCCGTCGAGCCGCCGTGCGAAGCCCGTCCCGTACTCGGCGTACAGCGCGGGCAGCAGGGTGCCGTCGCACAGGTCGGGGAAGCGGTGGCCGCGGGCGGCGAGTTCGCGCCGCAGCTCGGCGTGGTTGTAGATCTCGCCGTCGAGCACGGCCGTGACCCCCGGCAGGTGGGCCAGCCGGTACGGCTGCCGCCCGCCGAGCGGATCGGTGACGGCGAGCCGGTCGCACCCCAGCGACCAGCCCGGCCCGCGCAGCACCTGGTGCTCGTCGGGGCCGCCGTGCCGCTGCCGGGCGGAGACCGCCGCGAGCTCGGCCGGGTCGGGGCGCGCCGTCCCGGCCGAGAGAGAACCGAAAATCCTGCCCATGCCGGACGCCTCCGCTTCCCACGCACGCGTGGTTCCCTCAACGATCTGGAGCAGTGAAGTCTTCGAGTGGCGTAGAGGCGACATGTCGCGAGTACGCCAAAGGAGCCGCCTTGCGGGCCGCGCCCCCGCCGAACAGGCTGATCACATGGAACACTTCGCGACCGATCGCCCAGACCGCAGCGCGCCCGAATCCCTGCTGGTCGTGGCCGCGCACCCGGACGACATCGAGTTCTGCGTCAGCGGGACGGTCATGCGGTGGATCGAGCAGGGCACCACCCGGGTGACGTACTGCATCGTCACGGACGGCGGGGCGGGCGGCTACGACGAGCAGCTCCCCCGCCAGGCCATGGGGGACCTGCGCCGCGCCGAACAGGTGCACTCGGCCAAGCGCAGCGGCGTCGACGACGTCCGCTTCCTCGGCTACCCGGACAGCTACGTCGAGGCGAGCGTGGAGCTGCGCCGCGACCTGTGCCGGGTGATTCGGCAGGTCCGCCCGCAGCGTGCCGTCATCCCGAGCCCAGAGATCAACTGGGGCCGCATCGCCGACCTGCACCCCGACCACCGCGCGGTGGGTGACGCGGCCCTGCGGGCCGTCTACCCCGAGGCGCGCAACCCGTTCGCGCACCCCGAGCTCCTCAAGGAGGAGGGGTTGGAGCCGTGGATCGTGCCGGAGCTGTGGCTGATGACCGGGCCGACGCCGAACCAGTACATCGACGTCACCCCCGTCTTCGACCGCAAGGTCGAGGCCCTGCGCATCCACACCTCGCAGACCGCCCACTTCGACGATCTGGCGGGGCTGCTGCGGGAGTGGCTGGGCGAGCACGCCCGGGCGGCGGGGCTGCCCGCGGGCCGGATGGCGGAGGCCTTCCAGGTCGTCAGGATCGAGTGACCGGGCTGCGTTCCCGCCCGGGCCGGGTCCCGTTCGCCTCCTGGGGCGGAGGGGACCCGGCCCGCGTTCCGTCCGGGGTCACCGGTAGATGAGCAGTTCCGCCTCGGTCGCGCCCGCCAGTTCGTAACGGGTCGCGACCAGCGGCCGGCCGGAGTAGAGGCGGATCAGCGTCGCCGCGTCCCCGCGGTAGCGGGCGGCGGGGCGGCCGGGCACCTCGTTGCCCAGGACCAGCGGCCCGTGGGGGCCGCCGATGTCGGCGAGCAGCCGGGGCGTCCCGCGCCTGCGGCTGGCGGTGCGCAGCAGGGGCAGGGCCAGCGGCAGGCTGTCGCCGGCGTACTCCCCGGGCTCACCGAGCGCCGCGCGGACGTCGCCCGCGTGGATCCACTCCCCGAGGGCCACCGTGTCCAGCGTGCCGTCGCCCGCGGCGATGGCCGGGCCGGCCTCGGTGAGCCCGCGTTCCAGCTCGTCCACGATCCGGCCCACGGGCCAGTCGGCGCGCTCGGCCACGTCCGCTGCGTTGGCGGCCGGCAGGAAGACCCCTTCCTCCAGCCGGCCCTCCACGATGCGCACCAGGGCCGCCCCGCAGTGGGCGAGGACCTCCCGGACGGTCCAGCCCGGGCAGGCGGTGCGGAGCCCGTAGAAGGCCTCGGGCGTCCGGCGCAGCAGCGGGACCAGCGCGTCCCGTTCGGTGCGCAGCAGCCGGTCCGGGAGCCAGG
This sequence comes from Streptomyces sp. NPDC034085, assembly GCF_055575555.1. NCBI lineage: Bacteria > Bacillati > Actinomycetota > Actinomycetes > Kitasatosporales > Streptomycetaceae > Streptomyces > Streptomyces sp. NPDC034085. The sequence goes on from NZ_JBVISL010000008.1 coordinate 343,760, forward strand.
GGTCACGCGCCCCGGCGGCGGCTTCCCCGGCGGTTTCGAGGGCGTCCGCAGCGGCTTCGACGGTGTCCACGGTGTCCATGGCCGTCAGTAGCGGTAGTGGTCGGGCTTGTACGGGCCTTCGACCTGGACGCCGATGTACGCGGCCTGCTCGGGGCGCAGGGTGGTGAGCTTGACGCCGAGCGCGTCGAGGTGGAGGCGGGCGACCTTCTCGTCCAGGTGCTTGGGCAGCACGTACACGTCGGTCGGGTACTCCGACGGCTTGGTGAACAGCTCGATCTGCGCCAGCGTCTGGTCCGCGAAGGAGTTCGACATCACGAACGACGGGTGGCCGGTCGCGTTGCCCAGGTTCAGCAGACGGCCCTCGGAGAGCACGATCAGGACCTTGCCGTCGGGGAACGTCCAGGTGTGGACCTGCGGCTTGACCTCGTCCTTGACGATCCCGTCGATCCTCGCCAGACCCGCCATGTCGATCTCGTTGTCGAAGTGGCCGATGTTGCCCACGATCGCCTGGTGCTTCATCCGGGCCATGTCCGAGGCCATGATGATGTCCTTGTTGCCGGTGGTCGTGATGAAGATGTCGGCCGTCTCCACCACGTCGTCCAGCGTGGCGACCTGGTAGCCGTCCATCGCCGCCTGCAGCGCGCAGATCGGGTCGATCTCGGTGACGATCACCCGCGCGCCCTGGCCGCGCAGCGACTCGGCGCAGCCCTTGCCGACGTCGCCGTAACCGCACACGACGGCGACCTTGCCGCCGATCAGCACGTCCGTGGCACGGTTGATGCCGTCGATCAGGGAGTGGCGGCAGCCGTACTTGTTGTCGAACTTCGACTTCGTCACCGCGTCGTTCACGTTGATCGCCGGGAAGAGCAGGGTGCCCTCGGCCATCATCTCGTACAGGCGGTGCACGCCCGTGGTGGTCTCCTCCGTCACACCGCGGATCTCGGACGCGAGCTGCGTCCAGTCCAGCGTGCTGCGCCGCAGCAGTTCGAGGACGAAGCCCATTTCCTCGTTGTCGGCGGTCGAGGGGTCGGGGACGGCGCCGGCCTTCTCGAACTCGACGCCCTTGTGGACGAGGAGGGTGGCGTCACCACCGTCGTCGAGGATCATGTTCGGGCCCGCGTGCCCGGGCCAGGTCAGCGCCTGCTCGGTACACCACCAGTACTCCTCCAGCGTCTCGCCCTTCCAGGCGAAGACGGGGATGCCGGCGGCCGCGATCGCCGCCGCGGCGTGGTCCTGCGTCGAGTAGATGTTGCAGGAGGCCCAGCGGACGTCGGCGCCCAGGGCGACGAGCGTCTCGATCAGGACGGCCGTCTGCACGGTCATGTGCAGCGAACCGGTGATCCGCGCACCGGCCAGCGGCCGCGACTGCGCGTACTCCTTGCGGATCGACATCAGACCCGGCATCTCGTGCTCGGCCAGGGTGATCTCCTTGCGGCCGAACGCGGCGAGGGAGAGGTCGGCGACCTTGAAGTCCGTGAATCCGTCAGGCATGGGATGTGCTCCTTGAACTGGTCTGGTACCCGGGGTCATCGGCGGCCTCCCGCGTTGAAGTAGCCGGCCTCGGGGTGGTGGATGACGATGGCGTCGGTGGACTGCTCGGGGTGGAGCTGGAACTCCTCCGAGAGGTGGACGCCGATCCGCTCCGGCTGGAGGAGGTCGGCGATCTTGGCCCGGTCGGCCAGCTCGGGGCAGGCCGGGTAGCCGAGGGAGTAGCGGCAGCCCTGGTACTCGGTGCGGAACATGCCGTCCATGGCCGTCGGGTCGGACCCGGCGATGCCCAGTTCGGAGCGGACGCGCGCGTGCCAGTACTCGGCGAGGGCCTCGGCGAGCTGGACGGACAGGCCGTGCAGCTCCAGGTAGTCGCGGTAGGAGTCGGACTCGAAGAGCGTGGCGGTGGCCTCGCCGATCTTCGAGCCGACGGTGACCACCTGGAAGCCGACGACGTCGACCTCACCGGACTCCTCCGGCCGGACGAAGTCCGCGAGGCACAGGCGCCGGCCACGGCTCTGGCGCGGGAAGGTGAAGCGGGTCCGCTCTCCTCCGTCCTCGTCCAGGACGATCAGGTCGTCCCCCTTGGAGACGCAGGGGAAGTACCCGTAGACCACGGCCGCTTCGAGGAGCCGCTCGGTGTGCATCCGGTCCAGCCAGCCGCGCAGCCGCGGCCGGCCCTCCGTCTCGATGGAGCCCGCGTCCTTCAGGCCCCACTGGCCTCTGAAGAGCGCCTGTTCGTCCAGCCATCCCGCGTATTCCTTGAGCTGGATGCCCTTGACGACCCGGGTGCCGAGGAACGGCGGCTCGGGCACCGGGTGGTCGACGGCCACGTCGGAGCGGCCGGTCCCTTCCGGCTCGCGGACGTCGAGGACGACGGTCCGCTGCGGCACGCGGCGCTGCTTCAGGGGCGGGAGTTCGGCGCCGGGGACGCCGCGCTTGACGGCGATGAGCGCGTCCATCAGCCGCAGGCCCTCGAAGGCGTCGCGGGCGTAGCGGACCTCGCCCTCGTAGATCTCGTGGAGGTCCTGCTCGACGTAGGCGCGGGTCAGGGCGGCGCCGCCGAGGATCACCGGGTAGTCGGCCGCCAGCTTGCGCTGGTTGAGCTCCTCCAGGTTCTCCTTCATGATCACCGTCGACTTCACCAGCAGACCCGACATGCCGATCACATCGGCCTTGTGCTCCTGCGCCGCCTCCAAGATCGCTGACACCGGCTGCTTGATGCCGATGTTCACGACGTTGTAGCCGTTGTTGGTGAGGATGATGTCCACGAGGTTCTTGCCGATGTCGTGGACGTCGCCGCGGACGGTGGCCAGGACGATGGTGCCCTTGCCCTCGTCGTCGGTCTTCTCCATGTGCGGCTCCAGATAGGCCACCGCCGTCTTCATGACCTCGGCGGACTGGAGGACGAACGGCAGCTGCATCTGCCCGGAACCGAACAGCTCACCGACGACCTTCATCCCCTCCAGCAGGGTGTCGTTGACGATGTCCAGCGCCGGACGGGTCTGCAACGCCTCGTCCAGATCGGCCTCCAGGCCGTTCTTCTCCCCGTCGATGATCCGCCGCTGGAGCCGCTCGTCCAGCGGCAGCGCCAAAAGCTCCTCCGCCCGGCCCGCCTTCAGCGACTTCGTGTTGACACCCTCGAACAGGGCCATCAGCTTCTGCAGCGGGTCGTAGCCCTCACTGCGCCGGTCGTAGATCAGATCGAGGGCGGTGGTGACCTGCTCCTCGTCGAACCGGGCAATGGGAAGGATCTTGCTGGCGTGGACGATCGCCGAGTCCAGACCGGCCTTGACGCACTCGTCCAGGAAGACGGAGTTCAGCAGCACACGGGCGGCCGGGTTCAGGCCGAAGGAGATGTTCGACAGGCCCAGCGTCGTCTGGACGTCGGGGTGGCGGCGCTTGAGCTCACGGATCGACTCGATCGTCGCGATGCCGTCCTTGCGGGACTCCTCCTGACCCGTGCAGATCGTGAACGTCAGCGTGTCGATCAGGATGTCCGACTCGCGGATCCCCCAGTTGCCGGTCAGGTCGGCGATGAGGCGTCCGGCGATGGCGACCTTGTGCTCGACCGTGCGGGCCTGGCCCTCCTCGTCGATCGTCAGCGCGATCAGCGCGGCGCCGTGCTCCCGCGCCAGCCGGGTGACCTTCGCGAACCGGGAGTCGGGCCCGTCACCGTCCTCGTAGTTCACCGAGTTGATGACCGCACGCCCGCCCAGCTTCTCCAGACCCGCCTGGATGACCGGAACCTCCGTGGAGTCCAGCACGATCGGCAGCGTCGAGGCCGTCGCGAAACGACCCGCCAGCTCCTCCATGTCCGCCACACCGTCACGGCCCACGTAGTCCACGCACAGGTCCAGCATGTGCGCGCCCTCACGGATCTGGTCCCGGGCCATCTCCACACAGTCGTCCCAGCGGCCCTCCAGCATCGCCTCCCGGAACTTCTTCGACCCGTTCGCGTTCGTCCGCTCACCGATCGCCATGTACGCGGTGTCCTGCCGGAACGGCACCGTCTGGTACAGCGACGCCGCCCCCGGCTCGGGCTGCGGGGTCCGCTCGGTGACGGCCGCGCCCCGCACCCGCTCCACGACCTGTCGCAGGTGCTCCGGCGTCGTACCGCAGCAGCCGCCTACCAGGGACAGGCCGTACTCGCGGACGAAGGTCTCCTGCGCGTCCGCCAGCTCGGCCGCCGACAGGGGGTAGTGCGCGCCGTCCTTGCCGAGGACGGGCAGGCCCGCGTTCGGCATGCACGACAGCGGAATGCGCGCGTTGCGCGCCAGATACCGCAGGTGCTCGCTCATCTCCGCCGGACCCGTCGCACAGTTCAGACCGATCATGTCGATCCCCAACGGCTCCAGCGCCGTCAGCGCCGCCCCGATCTCCGACCCCAGCAGCATCGTCCCGGTCGCCTCCACCGTGACCTGGACGATCAGCGGGAGGTCCCCCATACCGCACCAGTCGAGCGCCCGCCGCGCGCCGATGACGGCGGCCTTGGTCTGGAGCAGGTCCTGCGAGGTCTCCACGAGCAGCGCGTCCGCGCCGCCCCGGATCAGCCCCTCGGCGCTCTCCTGGTAGGCCGCGCGCAGGGGCTCGTACCCCACGTGGCCGAGGGTGGGCAGCTTGGTGCCCGGCCCCATGGAGCCCAGGACCCAGCGGGGGCGGCCGTCGCGCGCGGTGAACGCGTCCGCGGACTCGCGGGCGATGCGGGCTCCGGCCTCGGACAGTTCGTAGACCTTCTCCTCGATGCCGTACTCGGCGAGTGCGGACAGGTTGGTGCCGAAGGTGTTGGTCTCGACGCAGTCCACCCCCACCGCGAAGTACTCGTCGTGGACCGCGCGGACGATGTCGGGGCGGGTGAGGTTGAGGACCTCGTTGCAGCCCTCCAGCCCCAGGAAGTCGTCCATCGTCGGGTCGGCGGCCTGGAGCATCGTGCCCATGGCGCCGTCCGCGACCACGACGCGGGTCGCGAACTCCTCCCGCAGTGACCGTCTCATTCCAGTGCCCCCAGGTGTGCGGACAGTTCCGTCGGGGTCGCCGGGCCGTACGCGCCGCGGAGCCGGGCCAGCAGCGGCTCCCGCTCCAGGCGGTACTCCTGGGTGCCGGTGTGGTCGAGTACGGTCGCGGCGACCGCGCAGCCGAGCCGGGCCGCGTACCGCTCGGACACGCCCCAGGCGGTCCCGGCGAGGAAGCCGGCGCGGAAGGCGTCGCCGACGCCGGTGGGGTCGACGACCTCGGCGACCTCCACCGCGGGCACCGTCAGCGGCTCGCGGTCCATGCCGCGGATGCGTACGCCGGCCTCGCCGCAGGTGGTGACCCAGGAGCCGACCCGGCGCAGCACCTGTTCCTCGGTGAGCCCGGACCGTTCGCACAGCAGCGCGGACTCGTACTCGTTGGTGAACAGCCGCTGCGCCCCGTCGACCAGTTCCCGCACTTCCTCGCGGCTGAGCCGGGCCAGCTGCTGCGAGGGGTCGGAGGCGAAGGGGATGCCCAGCTCCCGGCAGCCGCGGGTGTGGCGGAGCATGGCCTCGGGGTCGTCCGGCGAGACCAACACCAGGTCGGGCCTGCCGGTGCGGGCCACGACCTCCCGCAGGTCGATCTCGCGGGCTTCGGCCATCGCGCCCGCGTAGAAGGTCGCGATCTGGTTCTGCTCCTGGTCGGTGGTGCAGACGAAGCGGGCGGTGTGGCGGGTGTCGCTCACGCGGACGGAGTCGGTGTCGACTCCATGGTCCTTGAGCCACACCCGGTACGGCTCGAAGTCCCCGCCCACCGCGCCCACCAGCAACGGGCGCAGTCCCAGCATGCCCAGGCCGAACGCGATGTTCGCCGCCACTCCGCCCCGCCGCACTTCCAGGTGGTCGGCGAGGAACGACAGGGAGACCCGGTCCAGGCGGTCCGCCAGCAGCTGCTCGGCGAACCGGCCGGGGAAGGTCATCAGATGATCGGTCGCGATGGATCCGGTGACAGCGATACGCATGTCAGACCCCGGCTGCCGTGCGCAGCGCGTCGACGCGGTCGGTGCGTTCCCAGGTGAAGTCGGGGAGTTCGCGGCCGAAGTGGCCGTAGGCGGCGGTCTGGGCGTAGATGGGCCGCAGCAGGTCGAGGTCGCGGACGATCGC
>NZ_JBVISL010000009.1:0-202368 GCF_055575555.1 Streptomyces sp. NPDC034085
GGAGTTCAGGGGTGGCCGGGGAGATCACCGGCTGGGCGATGTGGGTGAGGAGGTCGGCGTCGTAGGTCCAGCCGTCCTTGGTCCAGCGGACGGTGGCGTGCACGCGCGGGCGCGGTACGGCGTCCGGGATGTGTTCCGCGCCGGGGATGCCCTCGTGGGGTAAGCGCGTGCTGGCCCGGTCGTCGCGGGTGGCTTCGACGCGGAGCCAGTGGTCGATGCCGCGCGGGAGCTGATGGTGCGGCCGTTCCAGCCCCATGCGTACGGAGGTCCGGTCGTGACGGCGAGACGGTTGGCCGCTTCGCCGTGCGCGGCCTGCATCCGCTGTTGGGTGGTGTCATCGGGGGGCGAGTACATCGAGGACCCTCCTGAGTTCCGTGTCGGTCAGCGGGTCGTCCAGGGCCGATACGGCGGTGTTCCAGTGCTCCGGGGTGCTGGCCGAGACCAGCAGGACGTCCAGGCTCGGGCAGGAGCCGGCGGCGAGCAGGCAGGCCGCCGCCGGGGGTGCGCCGGGCCGGATCAACTCAACCAGTTCGGGCGTGATCAGGTGCAGGAGATCGCCGCCGTGCAGGGGTGCGGACCCGAAGGCGAGCAGTCCGGCCGAGCGGGCCTGAACCAGGGGCCCTCGGCCGTCGAGTGCGTGGGTGATGGGCTGGGCCATGACGAGGCTGACCGGCTGCTGCACTGCGGTCAGATGATGGCCGGGGCCGCCCGCTTCGCGGGCGAGGGCGAGGAGTTCCGGGACGGTGAAGGCGTCGTCGGTGAACCCGGACCAGGTCGCGACCCCGTACCCGCCGATCACGCCCGATCCGGCCATGCCTCGAGGACTTCGAAGGCGGCCCGGAGTTCGGCGTGCAGGAGGTCACGGTCGCCGTGACCGGCAGTTTCGGGGTTGTGGACGAAGACGATGTCGGCGTGGCCAAGTGCGGCGGCGGAGCGGCGGGTCTGCCAGTCGATGAAGTCCGGGGCGAGGCTATGCCGGCCATCGGCCTGCCCGGTGCGGAGCACTCCGGCCTCGACGGCGGCCTGGCCCTGGGCGCGGGTGTAGAAGCCGGTCTTCGTCGCCACCCGCACCGCGGGGAAGTCGTCGAGCACCGGGCGGAGCTGCGTATGGACGGTGCCGGCGCCGTAGTTCGGGGCGGTGTCGATCCACCCGGTCCCGCCCTCGCACGCGGTCCGCGCCGCCGTGGCGGCGGCGCGGACCCGGGGGGTGCCCAGGGCGGCTTCGGCCGTCACCGGCCGGCCCCGGACACTGCGGCGGCTTGGCCCTGTACGAGGACGGTGAGCAGGGCCGCGGTGTCGGCGACGGGCAGGCCCGCCTGTTGGGCGAGTTCGCCGAGCGTGGCCGGCTGGCCGGTCGCGAGCCGTGTGAGGAGGGGGCCAGCCGGGGCGGCGAAGTCCCACGCGGTCCCGGCCGCCGAGAGCGTCCACTCGCCCGTCTCGGGGTGTTGGTCGAGTCGGGCACGGGGGCAGGTCAGCCGGACGGTCAGGTCGGGGTCGGCGGGGACCTGGTCCAGGTGGGGCAGGGAGGCGTACGGCCGGCCGTGGTGGGTGGAGTCGAGCGAGCGGGCCCACCGGTCGGTGACGACCGGATCGTCCAGCACGGTCACGACGGCTTCGCGGAGCGCGGTTGCGTATGTGCTCTGGGCGGCCGGGGTGTCGAAGCGGGGGACGTCGGTGCGGAAGCGGACGTCGTCCCGGAGCTGGTCGATGACCCAGGTCATGAAGTCGGCGCCGGTCTGGGTGGTGAGGCCGAAGGTCAGGTGGAGGGAGGGGGCGCCCTGGTCGGCGGTGACCGCGTGCCACCAGCCGCGCGGCAGGTAGAGGGTGTCTCCCGGATTCAGGACGATGTCGGCGAGCGGCTCCCCGTCGGGGACCTGCGGGGTGTCGGTGTCGCGCCAGGTGGGGGCTGGGCGGGTGGGGCCGTAGATTCGCCACCGCTTCGCCCCCTCAGCCTGGCAGACCACGACGTCGTGGTCGTCCCAATGGGTCCCGAAGCCCTCGGTCGCGGTCCACGACGCGTACGCGTTCGCCTGCACCGGGGTCCGCAGGAACCGTTCCAGGCCTTCGGCTGCGGCCGTGGTCGGGCCATGGATTTCGTCGATCGAGTCGACGACCAGGGAGGCGCCCTCGCGGATCCGCGCGTGGAGTTCGGCGGGCTGGATGCGGTGCCAGACCGTGGCCCGGCGGGTGGTGACGGGGACCGCGTACCGGCACAGCGGCACCATCTCGCCGCCCTGCGAGAGGCGTAGCCGCGGCGGCTCCAGCCGGTGGGTGGCGATCACCTGGTTGAGGGTGGTCCATGAGATGAGGTCGGCGAAGTCGTCGGGCTTGCCTCGGACGACGAGGTGGGAGCGGAAATACGACTGGGCGAGGAAGGTGTCCCCGCCCAGCCCTTCCGCCCACGAAGGGGCGTCGAACATCAGATGGTCAGCTCCTGTCGGTTAGGTTCTGTCTCTCCGATCACGACCGGAGAGACAGACCGTCGACGTGGCGTGTGCTCAGTTCTTATGTGCGGTTACCAGAGCGAAGGAGAGGAATTCTCCACGGTCTGTGGTGAGCATGTCGATAACGGGCTGGTTCGCGCTCTGGCCGTCGGGATGGTGCTCAGCGCCGGCCCGGGCCCACAGCAGCCAGTCCTGCCAGGCGTCCTGCTGCAGCCGCGCGGATGTGACCTTCACCAACTCGGTGATGTCCCACTGGAAGCGCCACCATTCCGCCGTGTGCCAGGCGATCGCTTCCCAGCCGACCACTTCCTTGATGTGGGGCGGGATCATCCCGAGTTCACGGATCTCCCGTGTCATGGCGGGAGTCGCCATACCCAGCTGTCCCCCGGGCCGGAGGAAGCGCAGCAGATAGGGCAGGAAGTTATCCGCCGTACCGAAGTACTCGAAGGCGTCCACGCTGACGATCGCGTCGAAGCTCTGCTCCTCGAACGGCAGGGCGTGCGCCTCCGCTCGCACAGCCTCCACCTGGTCTCCGACACCCGCCTTGGCGAAGACCTGTGCCGCCTGTTCGGGGGCGATCCACAGGTCGGCCGCGACGACGTCGACTCCATACTCGCGGGCCAGGAATACCGACGTGGCACCCTTGCCGGAGCCGAGGTCGAGAACCCGCATGCCCGGGCGCAGGTCGAGATCGTGGGCGAGGTCTTCCAGCAGCCACAGCGGGTTCGGCCCCATGTCGAGGTCGAGCAACCAGGCGGGGTCGTACCGAGAGGAGCGTGGATAGCGGTCCGGACGTACGAGATCGTTCAAGGCAGTCACGAGCACGCACCCAAGCTGATCATGTGCCCGGCCGCAACCCGTTTTGGCCCTACTACGTCGGCTCTTGGTCCACATGGGAGGGTGCGGGCGGCAGTCGGATATGCCTCTGGTCACGAGCGTAGCCAGATCAGGAGTACTGCGGCGGTGACGGTGCCGAGGAAGACGTATCCGCGCTTGTCGTAGCGGGTCGCAACAGCTCTGAACTGCTTCAGCTTGTTGATCGCGCGCTCGACGGTGTTGCGCTTCTTGTAGCGGCCCCTGTCGAGCCCGGGAGGCCGTCCGCCGCGGGATCCTCTGCGCAGGCGGCCGGCTGCCTGGTCCCGCTTCTCAGGGATCACGTGTCGGATACCGCGCTCGCGCAGATAGGTGCGGGTTCTGCGGTTGCTGTATGCCTTGTCGGCGCCCACGCTGTCGGGCCTTCGGCGAGGCCGACCCGGGCCCAGCCGAGGGACCCGAATCTTGTCCATGACCGCTTCGAACTGAGTGCAGTCGGCCCGCTGCCCTGGTGTCACGACCAGCGACAGCGGCCGGCACTTGCCGTCCGCGCTCAGGTGCAGCTTCGTCGTCAGCCCGCCGCGCGAGCGACCGAGAGCCTCGCCTGCCGCACCGCCTCCTCCGAGAACGGCCGCAGATGCAAGTGCGCGCGCAGGTGAGCTGATCTTTCCGCGGCCCCCTTTGATGTGGCCGACAGGGTGGGCGGCGGTGCCGTTGGCGCTCCGGCGGCGTGCAGGTGGGCGCGGATCGAGGTGGAGTCGATGTTGATGTCCCAGTCGATGTCGCCCTTGGAGTCGGCAACGGCCTGGACGTGTCGGAGCAGCGTCTCCCAGGTGCCATCGGCCGACCAGAGCATGTGCCGTTTGTGGATGGTCTGCCAGGGACCGAAGCGTGCAGGCAACTCGCGCCACTGGCAGCCGGTACTGACCCGGTAGATGATCCCGTTGATCACCTGCCGATGGTCTCGCCACCTGCCGCATCGGTTGTTGCTCTTCGGTAGCAGCGGCTCCAAGACCGCCCACTCGCCGTCAGTCAGATCCCCCCTGCTGAGCATGACCAGAACAACGAGCGGCTGATCGAAGAGACACGACCTAGTCGTTGCTGTCGGATCGGCCGGTGCCGCCGCCGTCGGACTCCTGCTCGGCGCGCGAGCGGGCGGCGTTGATGCGGCGGGACGCGAGGAGCAGGCCGCTTCCCGGCTTCGGGTCGGGCGTGGTGCTCTCGGGCATGGAATTCCTCCTGCTGCCATGAGGCGGGCGGTGTTGCCTGCCTCGGGTGTGCGCCGGGGAAAGCCCCGGTGCGGTTACGCCCCGGAAGGGACGGACGTGGTGATCGCCGGCGCGAGCGTCGCGGGGCGGAAGTCGGGTGGGCCGGGCCGGTGCTCCGAAGGGGGGTGGGGCACCGGCCCGGCACGGGCCGCAGCAGCCAGGTGCGGCCCGTGGCTGCGCGGTGGATCAGTCCGCCCCGGGCGGGGGCAGGCTCACGGGGCGCGCCGCTCGGCCGGGGGGATCAGGGTGGAGCCCCTTATGGCGAGGCGGCGTTCGGTACGGTCCGCAAGGCGGATCCAGAGGTAGGCGTGATCGGCGTCGACGCCGTTCCAGCCGCTGCCGACCTGGACGACTTCGCCCTCGTAGGTGGCGGGGGTGCGGTCGTCGCCCGGGGAAGGGCTTCGGGGCCGCGCACCACGTCGCCCACCTGGTACGGCGCGGACACGGGGCCGGGGCGGCGTCCGGTGCGGCCTGCCACCGCGGTCATCCTTGTGCGCGGGCGGCGAGGGACAGCTTGAGGACCTGGGCCAGGTGCGGCCTTACGGCCTGGGCGGGAGGCAGGGGGAGTTCGTCGTCGGGGGCGGTGTCCCAGCGGATGCCGTACGAAGGGGGCATGGCCACCCAGCTGTCCGGTCCGGAGCGGACGTCGACCTGGGAGCAGTCGGCGAGGAGGCTGCCGGTGCCGGGTTCCACGAGCAGGGTCGCCGTGGTGTGTCCGGCGGTCAGGCACGGGATGTGGAGGTTCGTCGCGTCGGCGCGGAGCATGACGCCCATGCCGATGGCGTGCGCGACGACCAGGGCGTCGAAGCGGGTGCACGGCACGATGACTCCGGCGCCGGGGGCGGCTTCGAACGCTCCGGTGAGGTCACCGTGCTCCAGCGGCACGACGGTGTCCCCGACCGGGTGGGCCCCGGGGGTGATGCAGAGCGGCGCCGCGGGGTCGGTCTGGCAGGTGCAGCCGGAGCCGGTGCGCTGGCGGTGGCCGATCGCGACGGGCCAGCCGAGCCGCCGGTAGGCGGCGGCGCTCTCGATGGTGTCGCGGCCGTGCAGGACGTGCAGGATGTCGCCCATGTCGCCTCCCGTGCCCGGTTGGGAACCGTAGGTGATGGTCACGGCATGAGGGTCCCGCTGAAGACGAAGGGCGACCCACAGGATTTCTGTAGGCCGCCCAACTGGCATATGCGCCTTGATGTCAGGACACGAGTTCCATTCCGCGCACCAGCCCCGACAGGGCGACGGCCTGCGACGGAACGCCCCGTCGGACCATGTCCCCGACCGGCTCACGCGCCATCGGGTGCGCGTGGACGTAGTGCGGGGCGCGCTGCGCCGCCGATCGCAGGGTGACCACGGCGTCGCCGGAGCGGCCCATGCGGTGCATGGCCCGCGCCTCGTCGATCCGGTAGTGGGTGATGCGCTCCCGGCTCGGCATCGCGGCCACGTCGACGTCGTCGACGAACGACAGCCCGGTGTCGGGGGCATCGACTTCGACGCCGGCCTCGGTCGTGTGGACCAGGACGTTCGCCCGGGAGAACACGGTCTGCCACCGCAGATCGTGATGGCCTTCCGGAAGGCGCCCGGAGACCTCCAGCGCGCGGGCGGCCTGGCTCCAGGCCCCGTCGGCGTCGCCGGCGCGGGCGCAAGCGACGACCTGACGCAGCACCAGAGCGCCCTCCAGCACGAGGGCGTCGGTGTCCCCCGTCGCCGAGATCGTTCCGCGGTGCGGGTGCTGACGCCGTAGCGGGCGGCGATCGAGTCCGCGGTGACCGGCGGTGTCTGCCCGTTTCGCGCGGCGGCGAGGGCGGCGGCGATCTCGGGGAGGCGGGTGTCGGGCGGGGTCTGGCGCGGCGTGCGGTCCTTCGCGCCCAGGGTGCGGCCCTTGTACTGGGCGGGCCGGGTGGTACGGGCTTCGGCGGCGGCGCGGGTCCACCAGCGGCGGCCGTGCCGTTCGATGCCGGGATCCAGGTGTCCTCGGAAGGCGTCGGCGCGGACGGTGGAGGCGGTCAGGCCGGTGAGTTCGGACCCGAGGGCGATCGCCGCTCGGCCCCGGACCCACACCCTCATGCTCGAGGGGCACATGCCGGTCGAGCAGCACCGGCAGGTCCCGGCGGCGCGCGAAAGCGGCGACCTGGTCCGGGTGGGCATCGGGGAACTCGGGGTCACCGCCGAGGTAGACCAGCAGACTACGAAGGCGCCTGTCTCGGCGTCGCGGACGTCGTCGCGGACCAGGCGCTGGCCCTTTCCGGCGACCGGCCGTCGCTGGGGCTGCTGAACGCCGTCTACGGCAAGGCCCACGCGGCCGCGCTGCGCGGCGACCGGGCCGCCGCCCTGGCCTTGGACGAGCGCGGCCGGCGCATCTTCGATACGGTCGGCTCGTATGAGCAGACGTCCGACTACGCCGTCCCCTGGTGGCGGCTGAACGTCTTCCGCTCCCTGCTCCTGGCCCGCCTCGGTGACGAAAAGGCCGCGACCGAGGCGCAGGACCAGGCCCTGGCCGAACTCCCCGCAGCTCTGCCTCGCTTCGCCACCCACCTGGAACTCCACCGCGCGCTGATGCTCGCCCGCTCCGGCGACAAGGCGGGCGGCATCGCGCACGCCACCGCCGCGATGGACGCCCTGCCGCCGGAGAAGCACAGCCTGACCCTGCGGATGCTGGTCAACGAGATCCGGGCTGACCGGCCCCCGGCGCATCCGAGGGTGCGCCGGGACCGCCCGCGGCCGACCCGCGCAGCGGACCGGTCGCGGTGTCGCGGCGGTGCTCGTACTCCTGGCAGCGGGCCGGCGGATGCGGCCGGAAGACCCCGCCCAGGTTTGGAGGATCTTGTCGCATCGCGGGCGAGTCGCATACGTTGACCTGCATGTACAGGGGGATGGAGCTAGCGGGCCGCTACCGGCTCGAGAGCCGGTTGGGGCACGGCGGCATGGGCGAGGTGTGGGCGGCGTCCGATCTGAGGCTGCGCCGTACCGTCGCGATCAAGATGGTGCTCACCTCCCATCTGCGTGACGACCGGCTCGCTGCCCAGGTCCTGGCCCGTTTCCGCCGTGAGGGCGAAGCAGCCGCCCGGCTGAACCACCGCAACATCGCCGTCGTCCACGACCTGGGCGAGCACCAGGAGACGAGCGCCGACGGGCACGTGGAAGTCGCTCCGTTCCTCGTCATGGAGTTCCTGGAAGGGCGTGATCTCGCGACGGTCCTGCGCGAGGACCACCCCGGTGGGCTCCCCCTGGAGCAGGTAGTGGAGTACGGCGCCCAGGTGTGCGACGGGCTGGCCGCCGCCCACACGCGGAACATCGTCCACCGCGACATCAAGCCGGCCAACCTCATGCTGCTCGACGACGGCACCGTCAAGATCTGCGACTTCGGGATCGCCCAGGTCCAGGACGGCACGATCGGCCTGACCATGACCGGAGCGCTGCTCGGCAGCCCTCACTACATGGCTCCCGAGCAGCTCAGCGGACAGACACCGACGCACTCGTCCGACCTGTACGCCCTGGGCGTCAGCCTCTACGAGCTCCTCACCGGGCGCCCCCTGTTCACCGCGGACTCCGCGTACGCAGTCATCGCCATGCATCTGTCCACCACTCCCGAACCGCCCAGCACCCACCAGCCCGCAATCCCGCCCGACATCGACAACCTCATCACCTCCCTTATTGCCAAAGACCCCGCCGGCCGTCCCCTCACCGCCAAGGACGTCGCCGCACGTCTGCGCACCGCCCATCTCGCTCCCGGACCCACCCCCGTGCCGGCAGCGGAGGCATCGGAAACCGACGAGCAGCACCTCCAACGGGCCGCCGAAGCCGGAGACTTTGACGCCATGTTCAGCCTCGCGCGGCTGCTGGAGGACGCCGGCCTCATCGACGAGGCGGAAACCTGGTACCGGAAGGCCATCGACGCCGGAGACACCGGCGCCATGTACAACCTCGGACTGCTGCTGGCCAACACCGGCCGCACCAACGAGGCAGAAACCTGGTACCGAAAAGCCATCGACGCCGGAAACACCGGCGCCATGTACAACCTCGGACTGCTGCTGGCCGACACCGGCCGCACCAACGAGGCAGAAACCTGGTACCGAAAAGCCGCCGACACCGGACAGATCAACGCCATGCACGGCCTCGGACTGCTGCTGGCCGACACCGGCCGCACCAACGAGGCAGAAACCTGGTACCGAAAGGCCACCGACGGCGGAAGCAGCGGAGCCATGAACAACCTCGCCCTGCTCCTGCAAGACACTGGCCGCGAGAGCGAGGCAGAAGCCTGGTTCCAGCGCGCCGCCGACGCCGGACACACCGAAGCCATGGACAACCTCGCACTCCTGCTGCAGAACACTGGCCGCGAGACCGAGGCAGAAACCTGGTACCGAAAAGCCATCGACGCCGGAAACACCGGCGCCATGTACAGCCTCGGACTGCTGCTGGCCGACACCGGCCGCACCAACGAGGCAGAAACCTGGTACCGAAAAGCCGCCGACACCGGACAGATCAACGCCATGCACGGCCTCGGACTGCTGCTGGCCGACACCGGCCGCACCAACGAGGCAGAAACCTGGTACCGAAAGGCCACCGACGGCGGAAGCAGCGGAGCCATGAACAACCTCGCACTGCTCCTGCAAGACACTGGCCGCGAGAGCGAGGCAGAAGCCTGGTTCCAGCGCGCCGCCGACGCCGGACGCACCGAAGCCATGGACAACCTCGCACTCCTGCTGCAGAACACTGGCCGCGAGACCGAGGCAGAACCCTGGTACGAACGCGCCGCCAACGCCGGACACACCGAAGCCATGAACAGCCTCGCACTCCTGCTGCAGAACACTGGCCGCGAGACCGAGGCAGAACCCTGGTACGAACGCGCCGCCAACGCCGGACACACCAACGCCATGAACGACCTCGGAGCGCTGCTGCATAACACTGGCCGCGAGACCGAGGCGCAACCCTGGTTCCAGCGCGCCGCCCACGCCGGACACACCGAAGCCATGAACAACCTCGCACTCATGCTGCAGAACACTGGCCGCGAGACCGAGGCGCAACCCTGGTACGAACGCGCCGCCGCCGCCGGAAACACCGAAGCCATGAACAACCTCGGGGTGCTGCTGGTAGACACTGGCCGCGAGACCGAGGCGGAACCCTGGTACCAGCGCGCCGCCGACGCCGGAAACACCAAAGCCATGAACAACCTCGGGGTGCTGCTGGTAGACACTGGCCGCGAGACCGAGGCGGAACCCTGGTACCAGGGCGCCGCCGCCGCCGGACACAGCGAAGCCATGAACAACCTCGCACTGCTGCTGGTAGGCACTGGCCGCGAGACCGAGGCGGAACCCTGGTTCCAGCGCGCCGCCGACGCCGGAAACACCGACGCCATGAACAACCTCGCAGTGCTGCTGCGGAACACTGGCCGCGAGACTGAGGCAGAAGCCTGGTACCAGCGCGCCGCCAGCGCCCCGGACGGTGATATCCGGGCCTGACCGGCCCCCGGCGCATCCGAGGGTGTGCCGGGACCACCCGCAGCCGACGAGCCCCTACGCGCTTGCAGCCCTGCCGCGCGCGAGCTGCCCGCAGCGCAGGCCGCCGCCCGCGTGCCACTCCAGCACCGGGGGCGCCTCGCCGCCGTGTTCGTCGCACCACAGGACCGGGTCCAGGCCGCCGCAGCCATGCCGCGCGCACACCCGGCGGGTCCGGCCGGCTCCAGCCCGGACTGCTCGCCCGTCGACTCCCCAGCCGTCTCTGACGTGCTCATGCCAGACAACTCCTCACGTGAAAGTGCGGATCACGCCTCCGGCCGGAAACGTGATCCGCACTGTGGAACAGCGAGGGGTTAGCCCCGCAAGTCCCAGATCACGTTCACCCGGCGCCCAAGCCCGCCCCGTAGCGCGTGAGAGCGGTCAATCTCCGGCTGGCGCCGAACCCACCCCGAAACCGGGAACATCCACGGGCGTCACGTCCAGGCGCAGCCGCTTGAAGCGGAGCGGGTGGCGGAACACCCCGCCGCGGTCGACGGCGCGGTCCGCGCTGATCTCGGCGACCAGGTCGGGGCGGACCAGGGTCACGTCCAAGACGTCGCGGGAGCCCCAGGAAGCTGCGAACTGGACGCCTTCCCAGGGGTGTCCGGGCGCGGCCACGGTCAGGTGCTCGGCGACGTGGCGGCCCTGTTCCGGTCGGAGGGTGACCGTGCGGCCGACCGTGCGCAGCCGGCCTTCGTGGTCGTAGCATCCGAGCACGAGGAACTGCGGGCGGGCGAGAGTGCCGGAGATGGCGCCCACGACGGCTTCGGCGGTGTCACGTCGTTTGATCTTGGTCCAGGCGCGGCGGCCGCTCTGGTACGGCGCACCCATGGGCTTGGCCACCACGCCTTCGAGACCGGCGACGTCGGTCCAGGAGTCGAGCCAGTCCGCCGCCATCGCCACGTCTGTGGTCATCGGGCACAAGGTCCACGGGGAGGTCAGCGCGCGGGCGGCGAACAGTACTTCCAGGCGCCGCCTGCGCTCCGCGTACGGGAGTGCGGTCAGGTCGGTGCCATCGGCCTGAAGGACGTCGAAGGCGACGTACAGGGCCGGCCAGCGTGCCACCAGGGCCGGCGCGCTGCGGGCGCGGGCGGCGGCCCTGCGTTGCAGACCCTCGAAGGACAGGTGCCGGCCTCCACGTCCCAGGCAAGCACTTCGCCATCGAAGACCAGGCCGGCGGGCAGCTGGCCGGCGGCGGCCACCAGGTCGGGGAACGCCTCCTGGACCAGGGCGCCGCGGCGGGTCTGGAGCAGCACCCGCCCGCCCGGCTCGGAGGGGGTGAAGACGAGCAGCCGGTGACCGTCGTACTTCAGCTCATAGGCCAAGCCCGGGCCAGAACGGGGCGGGGCCGGGATCGTCTCGGCGGCCTGCGCCAGCATCGGCACGACCGGCGGCCGTAGCACCACGTCCCCGCACCTCCACACCATCCGCCAGCCCCCACCCCCAACCCTGGGGCGCGCCGGGCCGCACGGCCCGGCGGCGGGCGCCGTACGGCCGAGTGCAGCGGGTGACCGGGCAGCGTGGTGCAGGCGATCACTTGGCCAAGAAATCGAACGCGCTCTACTGGGAATGTGGGCTTCCGCACCATCCCAAGAGCACCCCGGGACCACCCCCGCGCCCGCGCCCGGCGGACCCCAGCCTGTGACCTGGGCGCCCAGCCAGACCGCCCCTGTTCGCGCTGCCACTGACGCCGGCGGCACGGCCGGCCTCCGCAGACCAGTGAAGTCACCAGGACACGAGGGCGTCGCGGCCCAACGGGCAGAACTCCCCGCAGGTCCGCCTTCTCGGGTCCTCATGGATTCGGCCATAGATGGTTGCTTCTCTGGCCTACGGCGGACGGTGCGGCGATGTTGTGGGGGATGCAATCTTGCGCTCGGTGCGCGAGGGCGGAGACAGGAGGGGGAACTCCAGTGAACGCGAGGAACTTCGTCCAGGTGGTGGGGCGCCGAGCCGCGTTGCGGTACGCGCTCGCTGGCTTCGCTGCCGCAGCCATGGCTGCCTGCTCGGGCAATGGTTCCACCAGCGTCAGGTTCCACACGCTGGGGGCTTTCATGAAGGGCAGCTGGAATTTCGAGGCAGAGAACGGCAAGGGGGCCCGGCTCGACGTGTACGAGGACGGGCGATACCTGGTGAGCGGCGGGGGCGCGGGTTCTGCGTGGTCGCAGGAAGGCAGTTGGTCCTTTGAGGGAGGTCAGCTCTCCGTGGTACTCAAGCGGCGCGCGCCGTACGTGGTCCACGACGTTCCCGAGGACGTGGAGGAGGCGCTCGGGGGCAGGTACACCCTGTCTGGGGGGCTCATCAGCGGTCAGGACTCCGGCTACTCGAAGATGCAGGTCAGCGGCGGGAAGGACAAAGTGGTGCTGACGTTCCCCGAGTACGAAGACGACGGGCCCCGCGTCGTTACCTGCACCCGGCTGGAGGCCCCAGAAGCACCATGAACTCAGCCGGACATGCGGGTCAGGGAGCCCACCCCCCTCACCAGGGTGGCCCCGCACCCCTCTGCTCCCAGGTGGGCATGACCCAGTCGGAATCGGAACAGGAACTGACCGGCCTACCACCGGGCCCGGAGGTCCGGCTGCGGCTACGGGTCGTCGCCCCGTCATACGAACCGGCCGATATCCCCGGAGCCGGCCGGCTCAGCCGGTACGTACTCCAAGCGTTCCGCCGGCCCAAAGTGACCGTGCTCCGACATCATCAGCGCCATGTCCACGACCTCCTACGGGGGCCACCCCCGTCACGTCCAGCGGCCGTCCAGGGGGCCTCCGACCAGTTCTACGTAGTCGCGGCCCGGCCTCGGGCCAGGCTCCGGGGCATCCGGCTCCGACCCGCACACCTGCCGGTCCCACCATGCAGCGGGCCTGCGGGCCTGCGGGCCTGCGGGCCAGGCCAGCGTCATCCGCAGACCACCCGATCCCGAACGGAACCGCTCGACCACCCGCACCCGGCTCAGCACCGCCAACGGCACCGTGCCCGGTGCCGTCAGCCGGCGGATCGCTGCCCCGAACTCCCCCTCGGTCAGGGCGGCGAGTTCGTCGGCGTCCTCGTCGGCGGACCAGCCGGACAGCTCGTCTTCCCCCTCGGCGTCGTCGGCGAGCACAGGGTGCGGGCCATCGAGCCGGAACCGGACCGTACGGCGCCCCGGGCAGACCACGGTCAGCGAAGCCGACGGCGGCATGCCGATGGGCACCTCGATCTTGTCGTGGGCGAGCAGCCACGCCACCACCGCCGGCCGGTCGAACTGCGGGTGCACCTCCGTGCCGCCGGCCGCGGCGTGGAAGTCGGGGTGCCTGCGGCGCCAGTTCACCACCGCGGCCCGACCCACCCGGGCCATCCGCGCCACATCCCCGAGCTGCACCCGGTCCCGACCCGCGATCACCGGGGCGAGGCCGGCAAGCAGGGAGCGGGCGCCCGCCGGGGCGGCGTACACCGCCCGCCAGTCCACCGAGGGCCGCACGACTTGGAATACCAGATCGGTGGATTCCTCCTACCGGTCCGAGCTGGGCACCCCGCTGCTGATCGAGGGTGGCGGCGGCCCGCGAACGGGGAGATACTGCCCGGTGGGGAGGGCGGTATGAGCTGGGTGGGACCCGATACGGCTGACGAGGTGAGCGTTCCTGACCTCGTCGGGTTGATCGTGACGGACGCGCGGAAAGTCGCGTGGGAGGCGGGTCTGGTCATCGCGGCCGCTGATCCGGACGGGCCGCCGGTGGGTGCCCTCACCTGGCCTGGTGTCTGGAGGGTCACCGCCCAGAGCCCCGCCCCCGGCTCGCGGATGCGCCGTATGGGCTCGTTGGTGATCGAGTTCTGCAAGGTGCCCGGAACCGACGACTGGGAATCACCTCCCTTGGCCTGAAGTCCGACCGGTCCCACATCTCGTCCCGGACGACTCCCGTCAGGTGGTGTCGAGCGGGCAGCTGCTGCGGCCGGCGCGCGGCCGTGCTGGTCGTCAGCAAAGAGCCCTGGCGGGGACCTTCACGACGACCCCTGGGCGAGGTGGTCCGTGACGCGCTGGAGTACGGACACCGCGCTCGCATACTCCTCCTCCGTGATGTCGCCGAGGAGCTCCGCGCGTACCCGGTCCATGTGTTCCTTCGCCGTCGCCAGGCCCTCGTGACCCTGCTCCGTGAGGGTCAGCCGGCCGTCCGTGCCGATGCCGAGCCAACCCCGGTGTACGAGGGCGTCGGAGGCGTGGACCATCACCTGGTTGCCCATGCCGTAGGGCACGGCCAAGGCGCGGATGTCCTCCCTGGTGAGGCCGTACTCGGCCCGGACGATGTTGTTGAGCGCCCACCACTGGGGCTGGGTCATGTCGATGCGCGCCAGGGTGGCCTGCGAGTGCCGCAGGATCGCCTCGGTGGCGCCCCAGGCGACCAGGGCGATGGGCCGGTGGCCGTGCGGGGTGGTGCCGTTCTGCGGGGTGCTTGTGGTCGTCATGATCGCCAAGCTAGGACCTCATGTGTGGTTGAGGTCAAGGCTGGTTCAATCCTGCATTCCGTGATTGTCTTCCGTTCAGCCGCGGGTGATTCGCAGGTGGGAGGAACTCGCCGTCCATCAAGGCGGGGCGGCACCAGGATGATGGTCAGGGCTTGAGCGGGAGCCAGGTGCCGTGGTCGCCGAGGTGCAGGACGGAGGTCAGGCCGGCGTCGTCGAAGGCCTGCTCAAGGTCTTGGCGGCCTTCGGTGAAGTGGGCCCAGCCGGTGTAGTGGGCGGGGATGTTGACGGGGGCGCCCAGAATCGCGGCGGCCGCAGCGGTGCGGACGCTGTCGAGGCTGAGAGCACGTTCGCGGAACCTCCCGGGGACGCGGGCCGCGCCGGCGTGCAGGACGGCGGCGTCGACTGCGGGGAAGCGGCGGGCTGTCCGGGTGAGCGCCCGTATGGAGGCGTTGTCGCCGCTGATGTAGACGGTGGGCAGGCCGTCTCCGGTGAGGACGAAGCCGATGACCTGGCAGTTGACCTCGCCGTCCGGGTCGCGTTCGCCGTCCTCGGGGCCGTGGACGGCCGGCACGGCGGTGACGGTCAGTTCGCCGCCGTCCGGGCGCCTGAGGGTGTGGCTGTCCCAGACTGCCAGACCCCGCGCGGGCGAGCCGAGGCGCTCGGCGCCGCTGGTCGTGGTGAGCAGCAGCGGGGCGGCGAGGGCGAAAGCGCGGCCACGGTCGTCGAGGTTGTCGGCGTGGTTGTCGTGGCTGACCAGGACCAGGTCCACGTCCGCGATCCGGTCCTCGCTGACGGCGGGGCCTTCGGTCTTGGTGAGGTGGCCGTGCCGGCCCGGGTCGTCGAAAGTCGGGTCGGTGACGATACGCAGCCCGCCGAGGTCGAGGACGGTCGTGGGGCCGCCGACCACCATGGCGGAGCCGTCGTGACGGGGCAGGAGAAACGGACGCGATTCCATGGTGCAGGGGCTCCTTGGCCGGTGCGGTTGAAAGAGGGGGCACCGTAGGGAACAGGGCGGCCCCGGCCTTTGATTCCCTCTCTGCTGGCGGCCGTTGGAAGAACGGTACGCGGGCCGGAGGCATTGCGGGGTTGGTGACGTGACGCGGCGTTCGGTGATGTCGGGACGTGCGACAGCGACCAAGCCTCGCCGCTTTTGAAGCCGGTCGGCGTCGGCGGCCGGGCACCGGCGGAGCTTGGTCGCGGGACCTGTTCGACCGGGCGGTGACCGCGATCAGCGACGAGGCCCGGCCCTCGTCGTCGGCATGGGCCCCGGGCCGGGCCGCCGTCCAGGTGGTGGCAGTCGATGTCGAGGGCGCTCGCCGGGGTGACGGTCGGCTCGTGCTAGTAGGGCCACCTGGTGCCGTCGGCGGTCGCTCAGCGCGCGGCGACCGCCGGGGCACCGGCCGCTTCGGCGAGGACTCGGCGGGGTGCTGCCCAACGCGTCGTGGGGGCGGGGGGAGGGGTGCGGGCAGGCGTCCGGGCCGTGCCGGGCGGGCAGGCGTCGGAGCAGCGTCGGCTGGACTTGGTCGTTCCCGTACGCTCACGCTCGCCAAGTCCCGTGTTCCACACCATCGCTGTAGCCCGCAGCAGACGGCGCACGTCCCCACGGGCATGCACCGCGGCCGGCAGCCGGGGGCACGCGCAGGGCTCGGTCAGGGCGCCGCCCACGTACCCGAAGACGGTGTGTTGGCGCATCGCCGCGTATTCCGCCGAGCCCCCGCTCCGCCCGGCCGTCGTTCCCTGCAGGCGTTCCGGCGGGGCCTGGCGGCGCTCGCGCAGTGTGTGGAGCGGGCAGCGGAGGTGGAGACGCGGGGGCCGTCAGGGACCGGGATGCCGGGCGGGGTGCCCTGTCCCTGCTCGCCGCGGGGATCGCGCCGTACGCGGCGACCCGGAGCAGGCGCAGCGTCGTGTCCGCGCGGCGCCGACGCCCGGCAGGGGCTGAAGGGACCGGCCACCCGACGTTGCACGTATCGCCCCGGCGGGCCGGTGACCTTCGGCCCGGCCTATCGCGTTGTCTCCGGCATGGATGGCGGTGTGCTGGACCTTTTGGATTCGCTGCTCGATGGGGTGCCCGAGCCGCGTCTGCAGCCGCTGGCCGAGGATGAGGCACGCGCGCTGATGGTTCTGCTCGGGGTGCTGGAGGTGGAGGCCCTGTCGGAGGACGTCCGTCGGGCTGCCGGAGACATGCGGCTTCGAATCGGGTCCCGGCTGGCCTGACAGCCCAGGCCTCCTGACCGTACGGCGGTTGTACTGCGACAACGAGATGTCCGGACGCCGTACGTTCGGCGAGCAGGTCGCGGGGCTGACGTCCAGGTACGGGGGACGGACTCCTGCTTCGCGACGGGTCCTGGCAGTCGTTGCGGTTGCGCTCGCCGGCCGCGCTGGTGCCCGTCTGGCAGCCGCCCTGCACATGAGGGTGAGCCGGACAACGCTCCTGCGGGCGATCATGGCCCTGCCCGATCCCACCTGGGCCGTCCCGAAAATCCTGGGGGTCGACGACTTCGCCACCCGCCGCGGGCATCACTACGGGACACTGCTCATTGACTGCGAGACTGGCCGGCCTCTCGACCTGCTGACCGGCCGGGACGCCGCCACCCTGGCGGGCCGGCTGCGCGAGCATCCCGGCGCCGAGATCATCAGCCGTTACCGGGCCGGTTCTTACCCCGATGGCGCCCGCACCAGTGCCCCGAACGCGGTTCAGGTGGCCGACCGGTTCCACCTCTGGCAAAACCTCGGCACCGCCGTCGAAGCCGGCATCCGGCTCCACGGCACATGCCTCAAGACAGCCGCCGCCAGCCCTGACGGCCCGACGAATGATGGCGACAGCGTGGATGCTACGAAAGCGATGTCGCCGATCGAGGCCCGCATCCGAGAGCGGCATGCGACCATCCGCGCCCTGCCGGCCCAAGAACACGGCATCCGCGAGATCGCCAGAGAACCGCACATCGGCGGACACCGTCCGCCGCAGTGCCCGCGCGGCAGTCCCCGGACAGCTGCTGACCGGTCGGCACCAGCCCCGGCCGAGCCAGCTCGACCTCTACAAGCCCTACCTGGACAAACGCTGGGCCGAAGGACACACCAACGCGATCCGGCTGCATGCCCAACTCCAAGCCCTCGGCTGTCGCGGGAGCTACCAGATCATCAGTGACCACCTGCGACCGAAACGCCGGCGCCGCATCCGCGTCGTCCCACCCCCGCCACCAGGAATCCGCCGGGGCACCGGCTGGATGATGCGACACCCCGAGCGCCTGGGCGAAGAGGAACATGAGCAGTACGCCGCTGTCCTCGCTCACTGCCCTGAGTTGAAGGCCCTTCACGCGCACGTCCGCGGTTTCGCGGAGATCCTTCAAAGCCGCTCCGGCCAGCACCTCAAAGACTGGATCACCGCCACCCGCACCACCGGTCTGGAGAAGGACTGGGACGCCGTCGCCCAGGGTCTGAGCACTCACAATTCGAGCAGCGATGACCAGATCGTGCAGGTCGAGTACCACTTCGGAGTCCGTTTTCCCCAGGACTACCGGGACTTCCTGAGCACTACAGGAAGTCTGAGCCGGTTCGTTCCTCCCGCTGACGACTCCCTGGTGATCGACGCGCTGGATGAGCTCATCGGCATCAACGAGGCCGGTGAATTCCAGAAGCGCTTCCCCGGCGCCGTCGTCATCGGGGGAGACGGAAGTCGCGAGCTGCTTGCCTACGACTTCCGCCAGGACACCCCGTCTCTGGTGACACTCGACGTCTCCGCGGAAGACTGGCCATCGGCCATCCACCAGGCAGCGTCCCTCTCCGCATTGCTGGATCAGTTCCCTGAAACCGGGTGGAAATGGGACGACACCAATCCCACGAACTCCTGACCACTGCCCTTACGGAATATATGCCAGAACACTTTGCACATGTTGATGGGTTCCGGCATCACTCTTCGTCCGTAGAGCGCAGGGGTATAGGCGAGAAGTATGAGCACGTGAAGCGGCGCGGGCTCGCGGTGATCGCGTGCGGGAGTAGTGCGGACCGTGGCAGGATGACGGCATGCTGATCCGAAAGGCCGATGTCATGAGATCGGACTCATCGCCACAATCGCAGAAGCCGTAAATTGATTCTGAAATGATCAGTAAGTGCAATATGCGAAACCCTGCGTCGTGGCACCCTCGAAACGTACGTCGACGGGTGCCTGTCGACCGATCGTATGGGGCGTGATACACCCTCTGCCAAGGACTGGCCCGATGTGAGGTCTTGGCCTTCAGGGAGGGGGGAAATATGCCGGGTGCTGTGAGCAGGAGTGTGGTCGACGGAGTCGGGATGACTCGGGTGGGTGACCGGTGGCGGGTGACGCGGCCTTGGCCCGCCGGGCTGCAGCCGTATCTGCACAGCTATGCCGGCTATTGGGAAGCCGTGGCCTCGCCGTTTCGGGTCCGCCTCGTGCCCACCGGCCGAGCCGTCCTGGTGATCAACCTGGGGCAGCCGTTCACCCAGGTCCGTCGACTCCGGGAAGCGAGCCCGTCAGGCGGAGCGATCGGTTCGCTGGTCGTGGGCCTCGATGACGGGCCCCGGCTGTGTGACCACCCCGGCGGCCAGGAGGCGATACGGCTGGAGCTGACGCCGCTCGGCGCCTATCGGCTACTCGGCGTACCGATGCGCGAGTTGACGAACCGGGCGGTCGAACTGCGTGACGTGCTCGGTCCCGAGGCCGACGAGCTGGCGGAGCGCATGGCGGCCACCGATGACTGGGCGACCCGCTTCGACCTTCTCGACTTCGTGTTACTGACCCGACTCGAGCGGGGCCCGGAGCCCGCGCCGGAGGTGAGCCACGCCTGGCGGCTGCTCGCCCGCGCGGACGGGGCGATCCCGGTCGCGCGGATCGCCGCCGAAGTGGGCTGGAGCCAGAGCTACTTGGTACGCCGCTTCACCGAACAGATCGGCCTGACACCCAAGGTGTCCGCCCGGATTTTGCGCTTCCATCACGCCGTACACCTCCTCGGGCACAAGGGTGCGAGTCCCTCCGAGGTGACGGCCTCCTGCGGCTTTTACGACCAGGCCCACCTCA
Organism: Streptomyces sp. NPDC034085; assembly: GCF_055575555.1. Lineage (NCBI taxonomy): Bacteria > Bacillati > Actinomycetota > Actinomycetes > Kitasatosporales > Streptomycetaceae > Streptomyces > Streptomyces sp. NPDC034085. Next base: position 19,484 of record NZ_JBVISL010000009.1, read on the forward strand.
ATCGAGAGTTCCGTGCCCTGGCCGGGACCACCCCGGGCCAGGTGGCGGCGGCTCGCATCGCGGAGGGTGCCCTCGCCCAGTGAGTGGCGAGGTCATTTTTGTCCAAGCCAGGCCGTCCGCACGTCGTTAGGATCCCCGGCAGTGATCTTCGTCCCCGAAGGCAGTCCGCCAAGTTCGGAGGTATCCGGAATGACGTATCCGAACTCGCCGTATCCGAATGCGCCGGCGGGCCCCGAGTGGCGGCCCAGGCGCGGTATGCGATGGCAGCGCTACAAGGTGTCGCGCCCGGCCTCCCCGAAGGACCTGCTCGGGCTGTGGGGGGCGATCGCGGCCGTGGTGGGCCTCGCTGTGTTCCTCGGGTGGGCGCTCGACATGAAGGGCGGTGCGGTGATCGTCTTCGCGATCCCGCTCATATCGTCCTGGTACGACTCCCGGCGCATCCTGTTCTACTTCAGCCCGGCCAGAGTGCAGATCGGGAACGTGATCCTGCCGTGGCGCGATGTCACCCAGTTCGTCACGGCAACGCCCCCGAACGGTGAGCACGCCTTGATCGGGGTGCGGTTGCGGCAGGGCATGACCCTGCCGCCCGGATCGAACGTACCGCCGCCGCACCCGGCCATGCCGGCCCCGATGTATGTATCCGTTCCACGGGACAAGGTCGATGTGGCCAAGATGGTCTCCAAGGCCCGCAAATACGGCCCGCCGCACATCCAGATCGTGGTCGCCGATCCGTCCGGCGAACGCATCGCCTCCTGAGGCCCACTCCGCGCAGCCAACCCTGTGGGACCGGACCGGCTTGGATGGTTCACACCGGCGGCGGGGCCGCCTCGCACTCGCCTCTCGCCCGCCCGATGAGCACCTGGTCCGCCCTGAGTGAGGCCCTCGCCGACCTCCCACAGATGCGGCCCACCATCCTCCTGGCTCTGCAGCGCGCCGGACTCCTCCCGCCAACCCGGCCGCGCATCGTGCCCCGCTGGATGTCACGGACGACGGGCAGTTGCGCCGACTGCCTGCCTGGCCTGGACGAACGACGAACTACCTCCGCGGCACCGGCCTCCTCGTCCCGGACGCGAAATCCAACGCGCACCTCGTCGGCCCCCGCCGACTCGCCGACTCGCCGACCAGGCGCCGGCCCCGTTTCAGAATGCTGTCCACCGTTGGATCGACGTGCTCTGTGGCACGGGTCCCGGCCGAGTCGGCCCTTGGCCCCCTCCACCGTCCGCAGCTACGTCCGCAAGGCCGCCCCCTGCCTGCAGGCCTGGACGCCGCCGGCATCGACGACCTTCTCGCCCAGGCTGTAGTGCTCCGGCTCGACGAGCGCGACCAGGGTGAGCCAGCCGGCCACGTGCGGCAGGGCGATGAAGCCCGCCATCCCCGCGATCCGCCCCCACTCCGCCCGGCTCAGGGACCCTGCCAGGCGCCGCCACCGCGTCGGCGGCCGGTCGCCGTGGGCAGGGCAAGGCCTTACGGGCTCGTGGGCCGGACGTTGCCCCAGGCCAGGGCCTGCGGCCAGTTCGTCCGACTCGGTGGCCGTTCCCTCAGGCGGAGCGAGGGCCGCTCTTCAGCAGGCGATGACGGCGCGGGCCGGATGCGCGGGGCTGAGGAAGACTGCGTGTCCGGCGCCTTCCGGCGCGGGGTGAGTGGCCTGGGCCCAGCCCTGGCGCCGGTAGAACCGGATGGCCCGATGGGCGCGGACGGAGGTCAGCAGCCGGCACCGTCCCTCCGGCGCGACTTCGGTCATTGCCGGGAGCAGTCCGGTGCCCACGCCGCGGCCGCCCGCCGGCTCCGCCACGGCGAGCTCGGCGACCCCCGGCCCCCGCACAGTCAGGCGGCCGTGCGCTGCGGGCCCAGCGCGGCGGCGGCCTGCGGGTAGCAGCGCCCGGAAGGAACGGCTCGGGCGTCGTCCAGCCGACCGCCAGCCCCGCCACCTCCGGCCCGTCGAAGGCCAGAGCGGCCACGAAGCCGGGCCGGGCACAGCCGGGCCGGGCACAGTCGCCGGCGAGCCGGTCGAGGTAGGCCTCCGCCGCGGAGGGGGCCTGGTTCCATGGCGGGCCGGCGAACGCCTCCCCGTACACCCGCCGCACGTCCTGGCCCTGGGCCGGCAGCTCGGCGGCGTCCACCCGGCGAACCGCTATCACGCCAGGACCGCGGCGGGGCGCGCCGCGGGATGCAGGGCGGCGTACTCGAGCGGTGCGGAGGGGTCGATGGAGATGTCCAACTGGGCCGGGTCGGCTCCGGCTTGTACGAGGAGGTCACCGACGGCGGCGATCATCGCGCCGTTGTCGGTGCACAGGGTCAGCGGCGGCACCCGCAGCTCGACCCCGGCGGCCGCACACCGCTCCTCCGCCAGCGCCCGCACCCGCGAGTTCGCCGCGACCCCGCCCACGACCACGAGGGTGCCCACCTCGTACGCCCGGCAGGCGGCCAGCGCCTTGCGGGTCAGGACATCGGCGACGGCCTCCTGGAGGGACGCGGCGCCGTCGGCGACCGGGATCTCGTGGCCGTCGGCGCGGTGCCGCTCCGCCCAGCGGGCGGCGGCGCTCTTCAGGCCGGAGAAGGAGAAGGCGTACGGGTCGTCCTTCGGGCCCGCCAGAGGGCGGGGGAAGGCGACCGCGCACGGGTTGCCGGTGGCTGCGGCGCGGTCGATGGCCGGCCCGCCGGGGTAGGGCAGGCCGAAGACGCGGGCTACCTTGTCGAAGCACTCGCCGGCCGCGTCGTCCACGGTGTCGCCCAGGTGCCAGATCGGATCGCGCACCAGGTCCCGCACCAGGAGCAGCGAGGTGTGTCCGCCGGAGACGATCAAGACCATGCACGGGTTGGGCAGCGGACCGTGCTCCAGGGTGGCCGCGGCGACGTGTCCGGCCAGGTGGTGCACCCCGTACAACGGGACCCCCGCCGCGTACGCCAGCGTCTTCGCCCCCGCCAGCCCCACCTGCAGGGCGCCCGAGAGCCCGGGCCCGGTGGTGACCGCGACCGCATCGATCTGGGACAGCTTGAGGCCTGCCTGATCGAGCGCCTCGCGTACGACGGGATCGAACGCCTGCAGATGAGCGCGGGCGGCGATCTCCGGCACCACGCCGCCGAAGCGGGCGTGCTCGTCCATGCTCGACGCCACGACGTGCGCGAGCAGCCGACCGCCGGAGACGATCCCCGCTCCGGTCTCATCGCACGACGACTCGATCCCCAGTACCACCGGAGCACCCACGTCCGGCCCCTCTCGCACATAAGCTGCTGTTGCAATATCTGTGCAATAAGGTACTCGCTCGGCAGGGCTCGCCTTCCAGCGGAAGCACCCGAGCCGCCCAGAGGCCTACGAGGTGTGCCTGCTGCGGCTGGACTGGCCGCAGCCGGTGCCGGCTGTGGCCCGCTTCTTTGCCTCGTTCTTCTTCTGCCCGCGCGCGGCCCGGGCGGTGCTGGTCGCCTCTCGCCGGTGTCCTTGGGGTGCGGGCGCGCTCCACGCTCGCCCGCAGGGCTTCCATCAGGTCCACGACGCCGGTCGGGGCGGCTGGGGGCTCAGCCTTCTCGATGCTCTCGCCGGCGGCCTATGCCGCGATCCATTCCGAGGACGTCATCAACCACCACCGGTCCTTCATCGCCCGCCGCCGGGCGCTGCGACCCGGGGAGGAGTACCGCGAGCCCACCGCACAGGAGTGGGACTTCCTCGTCCACTTCGAGCTGCGGAAGGTCGCCCTCGGTGTCTGCGCACGCGACTTCGTCGGCACCCCTGCGTCCATGAACACACGCCTGCATCCGCTGCCCTGTCCTGCGGCCGATCCTGAGCAGATGGCCCGCTTGGAGGAGATCCATGCGAACCTGCTCGGCCGGCTCCAGGAGGCCAAGGAACAGGGGTGGCTCGGCGAGGTCGCCGCAATCGGGGCCAGCCTCGGCGCCGCCGAGCAGAAGCTCACCGCCATGCGCGACCTCCCGGTCCGGCACACCACCGCCCACCTGGGCATGCCCGATCTCCGTGGCGTCGTCGCGCGCATCGACTCCGAGCAGCGAAACGAGGATGCGAAGGGATAGTCCTGAGTACTACAACGAGGGGATGACCGTCTTCCTCTGTTCCGAGTGCGGCACCGCGATCACGCCGGAGCTGGCCGAGCTTGCCGCCGTCCCTGACGTCTCGGACGACGAGCGCGACCGGGACAAGGAGACACGCCGGGCATCTGCCACTGTTCCGCGGGGCCACTACGCGATCGATCCCGAGCCCTGGGGGCCTCCCTACGTCGTGCAGGACGATCAGGAGGTCTCGAAGCCGGCTCAGTCGCGCGGACCCGTGGTCTGTCGTGAAGAAGGCTTCGTCATCTCGGCCGGCAGCCGACGCACAGTGCTGGTGCACCCTGATGATGCCGCCGGCCTTCAGCCACTGCCCAACTGGGAGAACAGCAGTGGGTGCTGCGGACCGACAGGTGACGAGGGACTCAACCGGGCCTGCCCCTGCGGCGCTCCGGTCGCGACCCTCGCGGCCGACTGTTTCGGGCCCTTCGAGCTGCGCCTCGACCCCGTCCGGGCCTACGCGTTCTCTCAGTAGGACCGCGAAGCGTGCGCGGACGACGTGCACGACACGCCCGACGGAACCCGCCCACCCAATTCTTCACGACTACTTTCCGTGGTGAACGACGGCTCGCAGGCGGACCGGCCGCCGAGCTGGGCTAGTTCGGATAAGACCAGCTCGGCGAGCTTGGCCTGGCCTGGGCGACGCGTTCAGCGGCATGGCACGCACCGGTTCGTGCCGCCGAGGCCGATGGGACCCTCCCGTGTGCGGCTCCCCGTGCCGGTATCGGAGCGCGATGACACACCGACCCGTTTCCCCAACCGGCGTTCCCTGCTGTCGGCCCGGGGCCCTCGGCTCCCGCACGGTCCGGAGGCTGCCCGGCGGGAGCCGCACCACAACCGCTCCGCGCCGGCCAGGTCGACCGAGCGGGAGACGGTCCATCAGCTCGTAGGACATCGTCGACGGGCCTCCCTCGGGCTCGGATCGGTGCACGACCCCGAGCTACCAGGAGGCCCCGTCGCTCCAGACGGCTAACTCATCAGGGGCGAGCCCGTGAGCTGCCAGGTGATGGGGCCCTTGCCGTCGCCTTCGATGTCGTACACGGCAGTCGCGTCGCCGGACCACTGCCTCTTCGGGTCAAGCGTGGCCGACGGGGTCAGACAGACCAGGTCGCCGGTAGGTGCCGTGTTGATGTCGGTCGTGACGTCGCAGGTCTTGCTTGTGACCACGATGTCAGTGCCGCCCGGTACGCGGCTCTCCAGACGGGCCGTCACCTTGAATGAGGTGAAGCGCTTGCCGGTGAGGTCGGACTGGCCGTCGTTGATGAAATCCCAGTGGAGGCCGGCCCTTCCTCGGACCTTGTTGTCCGGGAGCGCCTCGATGCAGGTCGGTATGGACAGCTGAGCCTCTGGGATGGCGCCGGGCATCGCCTGGATCCGGCCGTTCGCGACTGTCGTGCAGGTCTGTGCCGCGCTTGCGGACTGCGAAACAGAGATGACTCCGGATAAGGCGACTACGGCCGCGCCGACCGCAGAGGCTCGAAAGAGGTTGTGGTTCATGACTGGGTCTCCCCCCGGGAAAGTGTGAAACGACGGCTGCACGGCCCACGAAGAGGCGGAATGCGTCCTTGCTGCTCCCCCGTCCGAAAAACGGCGGCATGAGTGGGTGGTCCGCAGCCCGTCAGGAAAGTTGATCTTAGGTCGTGGCGCTGCTCCTCGACAAACAAAAATCTCCCGGTGCCGCGGGCGACCTGGCCCTTGGCCGCCGCGTCGTCCCGCTCCCGGGGACCGCCGCGTTCCAAGTGAGGACGTCGTGCCGGCGCCCGGGCTACCGGCGGCGGCGGGGGAGGCGGGGGGTGCGGGTGGGTGGGGGTGGGGTGGCCAGGGCGAAGGTCACGGTGATGCGGGCGCCGCCCAGGGGGCCGGTGCCGATGTGCATCGAGCCGCCCGTGGCGCTCGCCGCCCGCTGTGCGATGTCCAGCCCCAGCCCCGTGGACCCGGTGCTGCTGCCGCGCGAGAGGGCCAGGTCCGGCTCGGGGATGCCCGGTCCGCCGTCCTCCACGACCAGCTCGACGGCCTGGGCCGTGCGCAGGACCTGGACGCCGAGCGGGGTCCCGGGCGCCGTGTGCCGGAAGACGTTGCCGATGAGCGCGTCCACCACGGCGGCGATGTCGTCGTCGGAGAGGCCGACGGCCGTGGGCTCCTGGGTGAGGTCCAGGGCGCAGGAGCGGTTCTGCTGCTCCGCCAGCACCGACCAGAAGGCGGTGCGGCGGCGCACGACCTCGGCGGCCTCGCAGCGCGGGGCGGAGGGCGGGCGGCCCGGGGCGGTTTCCGTCCCGAGCATGCCCTGGCCCATCGGGCCCACGGCGAGCGGGGTGCGTGCCGCCGCGATGATGGCCCGCAGCTCCGCCTCCAGTTCGGCGACGGCCGCCTCGACCCTGGCCGACTCCGGCGTACCGGCCATGCGTTCGGAGGCCAGGTGCAGGGCGGTCAGCGGGGTGCGCAGCCGGTGGGACAGGTCCGCGACCAGTTCCCGCTCGACGGCGAGCAGCTGCGTCATGCGGTGGGCCATCGCGTTGAAGGCGACGCCCGCGTCCCGTAGCTCCCTGGGGCCCATGGGGTCGACGCGGGTCTCCAGGTCACCCTGGCCGAGGGCGTGCGAGGCCTGCGCCAGCCGCCTGGAGGACCGTACGACCTTCGCGCCGAGGCGGTCGGCGACCAGCACCGAACCGGCGATCAGTCCCACGGCGAGGAAGGCCATGACCGCCCACGACTGTGCGACGCCGCGGGTCAGTTCCGCCTCGGGGACGAAGTTCTCGATCACCGCGACCCGGTCGTCGGCGAGCACCACCGGCTGCAGGCAGATCCAGCCGTCCGGGATCTCCTGGGAGATGGACTCCCGGCCCCGCTGGGCCCGTTCGAGCAGGGCCGCGGGCGCCCGGGACGGGCCGAGGGCGCCGTCGTACGGGAGATGGACGACCAGGCGCTCCTCGGCGTCCAGGCTCGCCGCCGACTCCCGCAGGGCGGCCGGATCCGTGGTGAGCGTGAGCACCGGCGCCAGGGCGGCCGCCTGCTGCTCGGCCGCGGTCACGCCCTGCTCCTTGACCAGCGACATCACGAGGGCGGCCAGGGGTATGAGGAAGGAGAGGGCGACCATGGAGGTCACGGCGAGCGCCACTCCGGCCAGCGAGCGCCTCACCTGGGGGCCACCAGCTTGATGCCGACGCCGCGCACCGTCAGCAGGTAGCGCGGAGCCGCCGCGCGCTCACCGAGTTTGCGGCGCAGGGACGACAGGTGCACGTCGACGGTCTGGTCGTCCACGTACGGCTCCCGCCACACCTCGGTCAGCAGCCGGCGCTTGGAGACGACCTGGCCGGTGTGGTGCGCCAGGAACGCCAGCAGGTCGAACTCCCGGCGCGTCAGCCGCAGCTCCCGGCCCGCCAGGTACGCGGTGCGCGCCCCCGGGTCCACCGCCAGCTCGCCGACGGTCGTGGGGCGCAGCGGGTCGGCCGCCGGCGCGGCCGGGGCCCCGGCCGCGGCGCCGGCTGCGGGCGGCACGTGGCTGGTGCGCCGCAGGACCGCCGAGAGGCGCGCGATGAGCTGTCCCCCGGAGAACGGCTTGACCAGGTAGTCGTCGGCGCCCGCGTTGAGCAGTTTGATGATCTCCGCCTCGTCGTCGCGGGCGGTGGCCACCAGCACGGGCACGGACGATATGCCCCGGATCATGCGCAGTGCGTCCCCGCCGTCCAGATCGGGCAGCCCCAGGTCGAGGACCACCGCGTCGACGGGTGTCTGGGTGACCTCGCGCAGCGCGCCGAACCCGTCGCCCACGCTGCGCACGGCGTACCCGTGCTCCGCCAGGACCTCGATCAGTGACTGGCGGATGCTGGGGTCGTCTTCCACGACCAGGACGCTCGGCATGCGGACACTCTAGGGGGCGTCGAACACCGGGCCGTCGCCGGTGATGCGCAGGCGTACGGGACGGTCGGCGACGGGGATGGTGCAGCCTTCCCGGGTGCTGCAGCTGGCGTAGCCGAGCAGGACCGTCGCCTCGCCGGTGCCATCGGCGCGGACGGGCAGGGTGGTGGTGACCGGGCCGTCGGGGTAGACGGGGACGGGGGCGTCGACGCCGGGCAGGCGGATCGGGTGCACCGCGGCGGTGGCGGCGAGCTCGCCCGCCGGCTTCAGGGATCCGGCGACGGCCACGGCGGTCGGCCGGCCCACGCCCTCGACGCCGGTGGCCGGCAGATCGGTGCTGTAGAGGTGGAAGCCCGGTTTCTCGGGGGTGAAGACGGCGGTCAGTGTGCCCTTGGAGGCCCGCCAGTCGGAGACCGACAGGGTGACGGTGACGCCGTTCTCGGAGAACCGGGTGGTGGGGACGGCGTCTGCGCTCCGGTCGGGTTGCTGTCCGCATCCGGCGAGCGCGGTCACGGCGGCGATGGCGGCCGCTGTGGCCGTGGTGGCCACTGCGGCCGTCATCCGGACCGTCCGGGGGTGCCGTACGTTTCGCGGGAAGGCGGAACCGTTCATGCGTGCCTCGTCATCTCTCTCGTCCATCTGTGCACGTACGTGCCGAGCGACGCGGTGACCGTGGCGGCGAGTACCCCCGGGGCCGGCCGTCACGGCGCCGGCTCCGGCCCGCGGTCCTGCGGCTGCGCCGGCTCCGGTGGCTGGTCCTGCGGTCGCTCCGGCTCCGACGCCACGCGGGCGAGCAGGGGCCGCAGTTCCTCGGCGGTGACCGCGCCCCCGATCCCGGCGGCGATGCGGCCGTGCCGGTCGATCACGAGGGTCGAGGGGATCGCCTGCGGGTCGAGCAGTCCGGGCGGGAAGCGGAGCAGCAGGTCGCCCTCCGGATCGTGGAGGCTGGAGAAGCCGAGGCCGTGCGTACGGACGAACGACTGCGCGGCCGCCCGGTCCCGGTCCCGGGTGTTGATCCCGAGGAACGCCACCCCCTGGCCCTTGGTCTGCCGGCTCAGGCGCTCCAGGTCGTCGGCCTCCGCCCGGCAGGGCCCGCACCGGGAACGCCATACGTTGACCACGACGACCTGGCCCCGGAACCCGGCGAGGCTGACCGGCTTCCCGTCCAGGTCGGCGCCGGCCAGCGTCGGCGCGTCCTGCCGGGTGCCGGGGGCCACGACGCCCGCCGCGGCGGCCGTGCGTACCCCGCCGGGGGCCGCCCGCCCCGCCGTACCGGGCGCGTCCGCGCGGCCGCCGTCGGCGTCGGCGTCGCCGTCCGTGGTGAGCCCGGCGAGGACGAGCGAGGCCGCCACCGCGAGTCCGGCCAGGGCCGGTACGGCGGCGGAGCGCAGGCGCGGTCGTCTCATGACGCCCATGTGCGCAGGAAGGAGTTGATGCCGTCCGAGGTCAGCGAGGGGTTGCCGGTGACGTGGGTGTCGGTGAGCACCTTGCCGGAGGAGGAGACCGCCACCAGGACGGGCATGGTGTAGGTCCCGCCGGAGGGGCTGTACGTGCGCAGCAGTGCCGAGTTGGCGGGGCTGCCGCCGCCGATGTCGATCTTGACGAGGTGGTAGTCGGCGCCCAGGATCGACGCCGTGGCCGGCTGGGCGAACACCTTGTCGGCGGCCTTGCAGTTGCCGCACCAGTTGGCGCCGAAGTCCAGCAGCACCGTCCGCCCGTCGGCCTTGGCCGCGCGCAGCGCCGCCTCGATCTGCTGCCGGGCGTCGGCGGAAGCGTCGTATCCGGGGCCGGGTATGCGCGCCGACGCGGGGGCGGTGGAGGCCTCGGGCTTGCCGCCGGCGGTGGACCCGCTCGGCGCGCGCGAGGGGGTGCGTGAGGGGGTGGGCGAGGACGCGGGCCGGGTGGCGGCGCTCGCGGAGGGGAAGGCCGTCGGGGACGGTGGGGCCGACGCGGTCGGGGACGCCCCGGCGGAGGCGGTCGCGGACGCCGTCTCCGACGGGAGGGACCGCGCGGACTGTCCGGCCGGTGCGGGCGCGGCGGATCCGGCGGGCGGGGACGACGGCCCGCAGGCGGTGGTCAGCCCCGCCGCGACCAGGGCCGCGGCGACGAGCGGGAGGCGCATCTTCAGGGGGGCGGCGCAGCGGACGGGTCGGAGCATGCGAGAACTCATGGCGAAGACACCCCAAGTCACGGTTCGGGTCGCGGGAAGGCCGAGAACGCCTTCCGGCGCGGTGAATCCGGCGGCCCGACGCCGCGCCGGGCGTCGCGTCCGGCACGTTCCGGCGCCGAGGGCCGCTCGGCTGACGCGAGCATAGGTCGGCTCGGCGCAGCCGGAACCCCCTCGGAGCGATCTTGAGGTTGCCCTAAGGAAGAGCTCACGTTCCGCTTCGCCGGAACCCGGAGGGAACGGACGTATCCTCCGGCGGTGGTGAGGGGGGATCCGGTCAGAAGGAGGTCTCGCGGACGCTGGCCTTCGCCGACGGGGTGATCGTGGCCGTGACGACCGACTGGTGGCCGTCGCCGCTGAACGTGACCGTGAGGGTGTCGTCCGCCGTCTGCGAGGTGGTGGCCTTGAAGCCGCGGCCGGGGATCGCGGAGATCAGGCACACGCCCCGACTGCCGTACCGCACGGTGACCTTGCCCCCCTGTGCGGGGATGCTGTGCAGGCCGGCGCCGCCCTGCCCGCAGTCGACGGTGTCCTTCGTGTCCGTGTTCCGCGGGGCCGCCGACGTGGCCTTGACGGGGGTCGGGGCCGCGGAGGACGGCTTCGGCGACGTGCTCGGGGAGGCGCTGACGGAGGGGCTCGGGGACGGCGCGGCCGGGGAGGAGCTCTCCGCCGTCCAGGCCGGGGGCGTGTCGATGACGGTCGGGGCAGACCGCGCGACCGGGGGCGTGTGCCGGGTCGTGCCGACCACGAACTGGACCGTGGCGAGCACGGCAGTCACGCTGGCGGCCGTGCACGACAGCCATATGAGCAGGTAACGCGGAATACGAGGCACCGCCCCATAGTGGCCGACGCGCGGGCGGCTCCGTCACCGCCTCCCCCTTCGTTCCGGTTCCGGTTCCGAGGGCCCGTTCCGGGTCCCGTTCCTCCGGCCGGTTCCGGGAACGCCGACGTCCTCCGTACCCCTTGACGGGGCGGAGGACGTGGCCGTTGGGGGGTGTGCGTACGGGGGCGTACGCGGAAGGAGGACCGGCTACCTCGGGCTGCCGAAGTTCTGCGTCCACCAGGGGCCGCCGTCGCCCTGGTGGACGCCTATGCCGATCTCCTTGAAGGAGCAGTTGAGGATGTTCGCCCGGTGGCCGGAGCTGTTCATCCACGCCTTCATGACCGCGGCGGCGTCGGCCTGGCCGCGGGCTATGTTCTCGCCGAGGCCGGACCAGGCGTAGCCGGCCGCCTCCACGCGGCTGGTCATGGTGGACCCGTCGGGACCGGTGTGCGACATGACGCCGCTGCGGGCCATCGTGTCGCTGTACGCGCGGGCGGCGTTGCTCAGCTTGGCGTTCGCGGTCAGCGGGCCGCACCCGGCGGCCGCCCGCTCCTTGTTGACCAGGGAGAGGACCGCGGACTCGGCGCCGGCGTCGACGGTCCCGCCGCCGGAGCCCGAGCCGCCGGAGCCTCCCGAGCCGCCCGAGCCGCCGTTCGAGCCGCCGGAGCCACGCGATCCGCCGGAGCCGCCGCTCGAGCCGCCGGAGCCGGAGCCCGAGCCGCCGCCCGTGGCCGCGGCGGGCTTGCCCGCGGGCTTGTCGGCCTGGGTCGGCGCCGAGCCGTCGCCGCCCGTGTCGCCTCCCGCCGCCGGCTTCGCAGGAGTGGGGGATCCCGAGGAGCCGGCGGCGGGCGCACCGGACGGGCTCGTGCTCGCCGAGGCCGAGGCCGAGGCGCTCGCGGTGGGCGCGGGGGCGTCGGTGGTGGCGGAGGCGGTGCCGACGCCGCCGGCCGCGCCCGAGGTCCCCGACCCGGTCTTCGTACCGGCCGTGTCGGCCCGCCGGTCCGTACGGGTGTCACCGCTGGAGTCGGCCACCGCCACCCCGACCGCAACCGCCGCGGCCGCCGCGGTGACCCCGAGCACGATGCGGGTGCGCACCGCCTTCCGCCGCCGCGCCTCGGTACGGGGCGACGTTTCGGGAGTTCGGTTGCGGCTCATGCCGGTAACACCTCACAAGAGAAGGGGACGAGGGGACTCCGCCGAGCTTAGGTCGGTGATCAGCCGAAATGGCAGCCGGGAAGGCCACTTCACGTTCCCTTAAGGAAGCCCGCAGGGAGGTCACAGGGAACTCATCGGTGAGACCTGGACAATCCCCGCAACCCGCCCCGGAAGCCTGACGGCCGCGTCGCCCTGCTCCCTCCCCAACGGGTATGTCCCACTGGGGGATCCGCGCCCGGTCACATCGAGGCCGTCGCACCTGAGCGGCGTTGTGGTCCCCTGCACCGGGGATGTCAGTGCCCTTTGGCAGCATGGCCCCATGAGCAAGGTTGTGAACTACAGCATGGCGAACCGCGGCGAGGTCATGCGCTTCGTGCCCGCACGGGACCTGACCGCCGACGAAGCACGACGCCTGGGTTCCATGCGGGACAGGGCACAGGCGCGTCAGGACAGTCTCGATCGCCAGGGCGTGGACTGGGGGCTGTCGGTCCCGGACGCGCTGGAGGAGCTGATCGCCGGTCGGGCCGACTCCTCCGCCGACTACGCCGGGTGCGCCTACTACGCGGCCCTCCAGATCATCATCGACCACAACGCCAGCGACAGCGCCACCCTGGCGAGTTACCGGAGTCCGGTCACCTTCTTCTCGGCTCTGGACGACGCGCTGCGCGCGGAAGGCGTCCCGGCAGACCTGCTGCCGTACCAGTACGTCTTCAGCGGCCCGCCCTCGGAGATCGCCTTCCACATTCCCCACCCCCTGGACGGCTCACCGGAAATCGGGTGCTGGCCGCTGGTGAAGGCAGGGCCCGCGGTGGATGCGTACCGGGCGGTGCTGGACCGAATAGACGCCGACCTCCGGTACGACCTGGAGGAGCTCATCAAGGCCCTTGACGGCTGGGCCTCGGAGTGGAAGGAGGGCCAGGGCGCCTGGTGGTGGGCCGAGGACGGCTCGATCTTCTTCTCGATCACCGGCTGACCGACTGAACCGGCTGACCGACGGAGCCAGCGCCCCCGGGCGGCCCGCATTCGGTGCCGGCCCGCGGGCCGACGGAGGGTGAGGGGCTGTGGTGTCGCAAGGTCAGGCTGCGGACGAGGACCGTTGGGCCAACTGGCCGGAGGCGTGGGCGGGCGCGGACTGCGACGTGCGCGCGGTCCTGGGCGCGATCCCGCGGGGGGCCAAGGACGGGTTCCGGTACGACGGGATCCCGTGGAAGCGGTTCCCGCACTTCTACGGGCCGGGCGATGAAGTCCCAGGTCTCCTCAGGATGCTTGCCCACGACGACGCCGAGAGCGCAGGCCGGGCGCTGCGGCGCCTGTGGACGACCGTGCACCACCAAGGCAGCACGATCGAGGTGGCAGCGCTGGCAGTGCCGTTCCTGCTCCGGATCGCCGCGACCGGGCACCCGGGCTCCGAGCGGAAACGTTGACCCTGGTCGCGGTGAGCGGACGCTGCCAGCACCTCGGCGACGGTACGCGTGAGGGCCTCCTCCGGGTCGCCGAGGACCCGCTCGTGATCGGCCCTGTGGACTGCCCGGTGGACTGGACGATCCAGGCCGCCCGCGACGCCATCACGAGCGACCTGCACCTGCCGCTGTCGCTGCTCCCCGACCCCGATCCGGACGTCCGCTCAGCGGCCGCCTTCGTCCTCGCACTGGCGACCGGTGGGGTGCCGCGCATCTCTTCCGCCCTGCACGACCGGCTGGTCGTCGAGGACGACCCGGCGGTCCAGGTCAGCCTGGTCCTGGCGATCGCGCAACTCGCCCGCGAACACCAGGACGGACCTGCTCGCGACTGGGTGCGGGACCTGTGGTCGGATCCCGGCCGGCCGCCCCATGTCCGCATCGGCGCCGGCCTGGCCTGGCTGTGCCTGGTCGACAGCCCCGCCCCCGACGAGCTCCACGCCCTCCTCACCGACCCCGGCAACCGCCGGCACCGTGACCTGTTCCAGCAGGTGCCCTGGATCGCGCCGGTCGACCGCGACGACGGGCTGCGCCGCTGCATCCACGACATGCTCACGCCGTAGATCCCCTGATGCGGTCCAGAAGGACCGGTTCGCCTTCGGGCGGCGGCATGGTGGCGAACCCGAGGGGCCGGGAAGCGGCGAGCGCCCCTCCGGGGAGGAGGGGCGCTCTGGGTACAGCCGGGTCGGGCAGGTGCGTCAGGTGCGCTGCACCAGGTGGTCGACCGAGAAGAGGAGGTGGTCCTCGCTGTACTGGAAACGGCCGGCGAGGGTCTCGTAGCGGGCGTACTGCTCCTCGGTGAGCGGCAGCCGCAGGAGTTCCACCGTGCGCAGGAGCAGGCGGAACCCGAGGTCGGGGTCGACCCGGGTGACGACCTGTTCCAGTGCCTCCATCACCGTGGCGCCTTCCAGGGGGCGGAAGGCGGGGCTGATCACCGTTCCCGCGGCGAGGGGCGTCAGCTCCCTGACCTCGCTCAGGACCACGTCGACCGCGTCACCCGCGTGGGTACCGGTGGCCGGAACCGCCGGCACGTAGGCGGGTGCGACCGCGGTGAGGTGCTCCTCGCACACGTCCGCGACCTGCTCCAGCCACTCCCGGCCGCCGACGCCGTGCGCGTCGATGCTGTGGCCGCGGTCGGTCGCCGCCAGCCACAGCACGGTGACGGTGTCGTCGGACAGGCCGGAGTCGAGCATCCGGCGGGTGTCCTCCAGGAGGACGGCCGCCTCGGAGCCCGGGGGCCGCTCGTAGCCGTCGCCCGTCACGGCATGCGCGACGGCCTCGTGCGGGGTGCGGTGGTGCCACCCCGCCGTGAACAGCCCGGCGAGCCGGGAGAGTCCGAAGTCCCCGTCGACACCCTGCCGGGAGCTGGTGCTGACCGGCGGCCAGGTGATGGCGAGGCCGTCGTGGACGACGGCCGGCGGGAAGCCGAACCGTGCGCCCAGTGCCTGCAGGCGGCGGTACCGCTCGTACGGAACGGGCACGGAGTGCGCCTTGAGCGCCCGCAGGGCCAGGCGCATGCCCACGTCGCCGTCGGCGCCGGTCACCACCTGCTCCAAGGCGTCGACGAGCTCCGGGGCCGTGGCCGTGGCGCGCAGTTCCGCCACGACCGCCTGGCACAGGTGCGCGTCCCGCACCGGCCGCACCGGCGGTGGAGCGTACGGGGGCTTGTCCCGCCGGAGCCGCGCCGCGGCCACCTCCGAGATCCGCTCCAGCCAGCCGCGGCAGGTCATGCCGTGGTCGGCCGGGTCGAAGGCATGGCCGGTGGAGGCCAGCCACACCGTGCGGAGGACTCGATCCGGGAGCTCGGACGCCAGCAGCCGGCGGGCGTCCTCCTCCAGTTCGACGGCTTCCCCACCCTCGGACCGGTCGGCCAGCTCCTCCGCGTACCCGAGGGCGGCGGCCGGGCCGGTACCGGAGCCCGCACGGGTGATGCGTTCGGTCAGGGCGGTCAGACCGAAGTCCCCGCCGTAGCCGAGTTCGTCGTACGCAGGACGTCCCCGGGTCATGGAGCCACCCCCGTGGGGAACGCGGTCATGATGGCGAATCCGCCGCGTCCGTTGTTGTGACCCTCCACCTTCATCAGCTTCAGCCTGACTTCGTTGCCGGCGTCGGTGATCGTCACGCCGTCCGGGTGGTACGTCTTGCCCAGGGACGGATATTGGGTCCAGCGCCCCGTGATGTCCAGGACCACATCGCCTTCCCTCGCCCTGGCGACCTTCTGTTCGAACTTCTTCCACTTCACCTTGTCGAAGACCCGCTGGCCGTTCTTCACGGTCATGAAGTAATCCGCAAGGACGCGGTCGATGGCCTGCTGGGCGATCTCCTGGCTGGTCCACACCGAGTTCGGCATGCCCTTCTTCCGGGCCAGGTCGAACGCCTCGGCCGGAGTCGGGTTCACGTGCTCCTTGAGCGCGTGCATCTCGCCCGAGTCCTTGTACTTCTTGAGGCTCGGCAGGAGCTCGTCGCCGAGGTTGATGCAGTTGTGCACGAGCACGTCCGACGCCCGTGCGCCTTCGGCGCGGACGTAGAAGGTGTGCAGGCCGCTGACCGTGAGGTCGTAGACCTGCCGGGACGCCGCGTCGGTGCCGCCGCGTACCCCGGCCACGACGATCCGCTCCCCGTTCGGGCGGAGCAGCCGGTCGCCCGGGCGCAGCTCGGAGGCCACGATCCATCCGCGCTTCTCGGCGTAGACCTTGTGGCCGGGGGTGGTGTCCAGGCTGCTGCCGTCGGCCAGGCCGATGGTGACCAGCCCGTCGGCCGCGTGCTGGAAGGTGTCGGTGACGGGCTCGGAGCGGACGGCACCGGTGACCGGGTCGCCGGCCAGTACCGCGTCACCCACGCGCAGGGAGCTGATCGGGCGGTGTGATCCGTCGGCCATGAGCACGGGTGTGGCGGCCGGGAAGCTGTTCGTCTTGCACGAGGTCAAGACGGATTCGGCCATGTTGGCCTCGTACTCGATGGCCGCCAGCGCCTGCGGGTTGATCCTCAGCGACCGCAGCCCCCGCAGGGCGTCGGCGATGCCGATTCCGGTGCGCATGGCGGCGTCGACGGCGGTGATGCCCTCGGCGATGGGCCTGAGTATCTTCCCCGAGAACAACAGGGCGACGTCCACGGCCGCCCAGGCGCATCCGCCCCAGCTGCCGCTCTCACCGCCGGGCCACTTCTGCGCGCACTTGATCCAGTGCCCGAAGAGGATGTCGATCGGGTCGACGCCCGACTGGTACTCGCCGATCGAGATGGTGTGCGTGATCTCCTGGGACAGCTCGTCCGTCGGATACTCGCCCAGGTACATGGTCTCCTCGGAAGGACACCTGCCGGTCGACGGGTCCGGGGCATCCGCGGTGCACAGGTACAGGTCGAGGAAGGCCTTGTACCTGATCTTGATGGTCATCGTGCAGTCGCCCTTGTAGAAGAGCGCGTCGATCCAGCCCTCGCAGCCGGCCGTCTTCTTCAGGGTCTGGGTGTCGCCGATCTGCTCGGTGCGGCTGATCAGGTAGAACATGCTGCCGATGGACGCACCGGTTCCGTCGAGGACCGTGCCGGTGTCGATCTGCTTCGCCTTGGCGGCCTTCTCCGCCCGGTCGGCGGCTTCCTGGGCTTCCCTGGCGTACTTGTCGGCGTCCTTCGCGGCCTGTTCGGCCTCGGCAGCGGCGACGCCGGCGCGGTCGGCGGCCTCGCGGGCGGCCTTCGCGTCCTGTTCGGCCCGGGTCGCCGCGGCGCGGGCCGCCGACGCGTCGAGGGCCGCCTGGTCGGCGGATGCGCGGGCCGCCTTGGCGTGGCCCTCGGAGCGTCCGGCTGCCTGGTCCGCGGCCACGGCGTCCGCTGCGGCCTGGCCGGCGAACTCGGTGCTGCGGGCCAGCGACGCGGTGGCCAGGGCTGCCGACTTCGCGGCGTCCGCCGAGTAGCCGAGGGCCTCCTTGGCGTAGGTACGGGCGTCCGAGGCGTGCTTGGCGGCGTTCGCGGCGTGCTGGTACGCGGCCTTCGTGTCGCCCTCTGCCTGGTCTGCGATGACCTTGGCCGAAGCGGCCTCCTCCTGCGCGTTCTTGGCGTGGGCGTCGGCGATGGCCTTCTGCTGTTCCGCGATGCTCTTCGACGCCTGCCCGCTCAGCACGACCAGCCCGGCGGCCGAGTCGGTGCTGACGTACGGCGAGCCGAGCTGGACGGCGTCGTTCGCCGGCTTGGCGACCTGGGCGGCCGACTTGCCCGCGTCCACCGCGGCCTGGGCGGTCACGTACGCGTAACCCGCCGCCTTGGCGGCCGCGGCCCGGGCCTTGCCGGCCTCCACGCTCGCCTTGCCCGCCTCGGTCTTGGCCGTCTTGGCCTGCGCGTCCGCCTCGTTGGCCTGGGACACGGCCGCCCGCGCGTCGAACGCGGCCCGCTCGGAGGCGGCGATCGCGTCGGCGGCCGCGCTGGTCGCGGTCCTCACCGCGGCGTCCGCCTTCAGCTTCGCCGCCTGGGCGGCGTCGGCGTCGGCGCGCGAGCGCTTGGCCGCCGCCTCGGCGCGGGTCGCGGCCGCATCGGCCTCGGAGGCGGCCTTCGTCGCCGCGTCGGCCTCGCCGCGCGCCTTGCCGGCCGCCGTCTCCGCCGCGGTCGCGTACGTGTCCGCCTGGTCGGCGGCCGCGCGTGCGGCGGTGGCCTCCGTGCCCGCGTCGAGCGAAGCGGCGTAGGCGGCCTTGGCGTCGGCCTTGGCACGTGCGGCGTCGGCCTTCTGCTCCGCTTCCCAGGCGTCGTCGCGCTTGGCCTTGGCGGTGTCGCGGGCCTTGACGGCGCCGTTCTTCCGCTCGACCGCGGTCGCCTCGGCGGCTTCGGCCTTGGTCCTGGCGTTGGCGGCCTTGGTCGCCTCCGCTTCCGCGTTCTTCTTGTGCTGGGCGGCCTCGCCCTGCTTGGCGGCCGCGGTCTCCTTCTCCTTCTTCGCCGTGGCCTCCTCGGCCTCGGCCGCGAGCCGCTTGGCGTGGGCGGCGGCGGCCGCCGCCTTGGCGTCGGCCTCCGCCTTCAGCGCGTCGCCGAGCTTCGCCTTCGCGGTGTCCGCTTCCTTCTTGGCGTTGTCCCGGTGGGACTTGGCCGAGTCGGCGGCGGCCTTCGCCTGGAGCTCGGCCGTGTGCGCGGCCTCCCGGCGGAACTCCGCCTTCGACTGCGCGGCCTGGGCCAGAGCGCGCTGCGCGATGGTGTCGCTGTCCGCGCCGGAGGCACGGGTGGCCGCCTCGGCGGTCTCGCCCGCCTTCACCATCGCGTCGAGCGCCGCCACCGAACCCTTGGTGACCTGCGCCTTCTGCTGTCCGACCAGCAGGCCGCGGCCCCGCGGCGCACCGGCGGCGTCAGCGACGGCGTAGGCGGCCTGCTCGGCCGTGTCACTGGCGGTGGCGGCCTTCTTCGCCGCGGCGGCCTGGGCCTTCAGGACGTCGAGCTGCTTCTTGGCGCCCGTCTGGGCGTCCGTGACGGCCTTCTTCGCCTTGTCGAACTGCGCCTTCGGCGGGACGGGACCGGTGTTGCCGGACGGCTTCACGTCGAACTGCTGCGGGCCCGACGCGTTGCAGTCCCACAGCCGCGCGTCCACGCTGTTGTCGAACTTCGGCAGGTCCACGCACTTGCCGGTGCCGACGCTCTTCAGGGCGGTGGTGGCGCGCAGGTTGTACTCCCAGGTCTGTGCCGGAGAGCTGTTGCACGTCGCGATCTGGATCCTGGTGCCGTTGGCGTTCTTGTTCGCCGCCACCTCGAGGCACTTGAACGACTTGGTGTTCCGCAGGTGCAGTCCGTGGTCGTCGCCGAAGAGCTGCCAGGTCTGCGCCGCGCCGCCGTTGCAGGTGTACACCTGTACGGGTGTGCCGTCGGCGGTGCCGCCGCCCTGTACGTCGAGGCACTTGCCGCTCGCGGCGTGCGCCTGGATCGTCGTCGGGCTCTCGCCGACGGCACCGACGCCGCCGGGGGACCAGTAGTCCTGGAAGCGGGTGGCGTGGTCGGCGACCCACGAGTGGCCCAGGAGTTCGCCCAGGGCCTTGGCCCCCGCGGTCAGGGACTGGGTGGCGTTCTTGTTCGCGGCCAGGATCTGGTTCCGCTGCGTCTGCTGGGAGGCGACCTCCTGCTGCCACTCGGCGGCGGCCGTCTCGGTGATCGCGCCCAGCACCTTGTCCGGATCCATCGGGTCACGCCAGGCGCAGGAGGCGAAGCGGGTCTTCATGTCCTCGACCGCGATGCGGTGCTCCGCCGTCCCCGCCTTGGGGGCCGTACGGGCGAACCCGCCGGACGCGAGGAACATGCGGGCGTTGTCCGCGCCCGTGGGCTCCGGCGACCAGTCGGTGAGGTACTTGTACGCGTCGCGTTCCGCGATCGCCCGGGTCCAGGCGTCCCCGGTGACCTGCTGGGGGTCGGGGTCCTTGCCGTAGAGGGGTCCGCCCAGGTTCTTCACGGCCGTGACGGCGGGCCCGGACGCCTTGGGCGTGGGGTCGTCGTAGAAGTCGCTCTCGGACGTCCAGAACCGGTCGGCGGTCCACTTGCTGAGCCCGGTCTGGGCGTAGAAGTCCTGCTTGCCGTCACCCGGAGAGCCGGGCGGCCAGTGGAAGTCGGCGTCGTTGATGCCGCCCGGGGTGGTCAGCCCCTCCAGGGGCTTCTTCCAGGTGTCCCGGAGGGAGTTGAGCGCCGTCAGGGCGCTGTCCGCCGCGTCCCGGTCCTTCTGGTAGGCGGTCGCGAGCGGGGTCTGCTGCCAGTGCTTGCGGTCGGCCAGGACGTGGAGCTTGTCCTGCGGCTGGTTGAGGCCGTCCTGGGCGACCTGCGCCATGGCCGGCCCGCCCAGGCGCAGGACGTCGGCCATCAGGCACTGGTCCTGCCGCCACTGCTCGGCGGCGGTGTCGTCGAGCCAGTCCTCGGAGCTGCCGGCCGCGGCGGCGCGCAGTGCGTTGGCGCGGTCGAGCACGTCGGGCTGGACGGCCGCGCTGCCGAGGAGGGCGAGGGCGACGAGAGTCGCTGCGGCGGGCGCCAGCAGTGCGGACGAGCTTCGGGGTCTGCGCCTTTGGGGGAACAACCCTGGTCTGGGGCTCAAGAGAGCATTCCTTCGTGTTCATGACGTACGAAGGCGGTGAGGGCGTTCCCGTCCGAGGAGGCGAAGGCAGAGCAGCATGAATCGGCCACCACCGTCCCGGTGCGGGGACGGTGGGAAGCGGGCACGGCGGACCTGTGCGGCGTGTCCGGTTGGCCGATGTTGCGGCATGACGAAACCACCCCTCCCCCCGTGGGCGGCACTGTTCCCCCGACCGCCGGCTGGTGGTGCGCGGCATGGCGAGGTGGTCAGCTCCGCCGGGCGCGCGGCGCTCACTATAGGCACACGTCAAGGCACGGGAGCAAGGGAGTTGGGGATCCGGCTCGGCGAGGGGCGGCGGTCGCCCGCCAGGCGGAGGCCGGGGCGCGCCGCCGGTCCTGGCGCCTGGCCGGGGCACGGCGGTGCGATGGGCGCGTTCGCGCCACCGGCCGGACCGGAGGTGCGGCGAGGCCGTCGTGGCGTCTGCGAGGCGCCAGGGGCTGTATTCGGCCAGGGGGAGCTTCTCGCCGACAGCCCGGCACCCTGGTGCGGGGACCGCGGTGGCGGCCCTCCGGCTCTGGGAGCCCGAGGGCTCGCCGAGGAGACCGCGGTGCCCCTTCTCTCGGTCCGGTCCCGGGCGTCGGCGGGGGTACGCTCGCCGTCGACCCGGTGCCGAAGGAAGTGGTGGTGCTCGTGACCCGGCCGCGTGTGGGTGTCGCCGTGCTGACCATGGGCGACCGGATGCCCGAGCTGCTGGCCCTGCTGGCTTCGGTGGCCGCGCAGGACGAAGGCGCCACCCGGGTCGTGGTCGTCGGCAACGGCACGCCGCTGCCCGGTCTCCCCGAGGGCGTGACCGGGGTGGAGCTGGCGGAGAACCTCGGAGTGTCCGGCGGCCGGAACGTCGCCTGGCACCGGCTGCGGGAGTTCGGGGACGTCGACGTCCTGGTGGACCTGGACGACGACGGCCTGCTCGTCGAGGCGGACGTGTTCCGGCGGATCGCCGACCTGTACGAGGCCGAGGCCCGGCTGGGCATCGTCTCCTTCCGGGTCTCGGACGAGACCGGCGCCACCCAGCGCCGCCACGTGCCCCGGCTGCGCGTCGGCGACCCGATGCGGCGGGGCCCGGTGACGACCTTCCTGGGCGGCGGCCACGCCCTGTCGATGCCGATGCTGGAGGAGACCGGGGGCTGGCCGGACGCCTTCTTCTTCACCCACGAGGAGACCGACCTGGCCTGGCGGGCGATCGACCGGGGCTGGGACGTCCTGTACGAGCCGCAGCTGGTCCTCCAGCACCCGAGGACGTCCCCGGCCCGGCACGCGGTCTATCACCGGATGACGGCCCGCAACCGGGTCTGGCTGGCCAAGCGACACCTGCCCGCCCCCCTCGTACCGGTCTACCTGGGTGTGTGGGTGGCCCTGACGGTGGCCCGTACGCGGTCCCTGGCCGGGCTGCGGGCCTGGTTCGGCGGGTTCGCCGAGGGCATTCGCACCTCCGGCGGCCCCCGGCGCCCCATGCGGTGGCGGACGGTGTGGCGCATGACCCGGCTGGGCCGGCCCCCGGTCGTCTAGACGACGGGGGTCTTCGGAAGCCAGTCCGGTGCGTACGAGGTGCCGACCTGGCTGTTGCCTCGGACGGCCTCCGGTCGCGCGCGGGCGGACTCGGGCGCGACTCCGGCTCGTCAGCGCAATAGCCTCAGCCTGTGCCCCACAGCCGCAGACAGACCGAGCAGCCTCACCCCGCCGAGCTCCCTCGCGCCCAAGCACTGCTGGACCGTACGAACTGGGCGTCGCTGGCCACAGCCTGCGGGACCGGCGAGGCCCTGCCGGCGGCGCTGGCCCTCCTCACCGACCCCGACCCGGTCATCAGGAGGTCCGCTCTCCAGGATGCGCTGGAACCCGTGACTCATCAGAACAGCATCTACGGGGCCACAGTCCCCGTGGCGCTCTACGTCGCGGCGATCCTCGGCCATCCGGCCATCTCGGCGGGCGACGGCAACCCCGGCGTCGAGACGCAGAACCGCCCGATGCTCGTGCAGTTGCTCGGCTGGCTCGGCGACACCGCCTACGACGCCGACGATCGGTGCGTGGCCGCCGCCGGACGCTTCTGCGATGAGGAGGACGAGGAGATGCGTGCGTTCCGGGACGCACGTCCGGCGATCTTCTCCGCCGTTCAGGCCTTCCTCGATCATGACGACGCCGACGTGCGCCACACCGCTCTGGTCGCTGCCATCCCCCTCACGGAGCACCCCCTCCTCACCCGCCACCAGGCAGATCTGGCCGGCCACGCCCGCCGCCTCCTGGACACCAGCACCGACCGGCGCCACCGAGACCGTGTCCTGGACGCGCTGAAGACCTGGGGCCACGACACCACCGGGCTGGAAAACGCATCCGACACCGCGGCCCGCGAGCACCACGCCCGTCTCAGAGCCGCCCGCGCTTCCTGGAACGGCAGCTGGACAGGCGGCGGATACAGCGACGACCCGCCGTTCTGACTGGTCCGTGCCCGCAGAGCCACGCAGCCGGCGCTTCGACGGCGAGCACGGTCATCGGACCACCGCCGCGAGAAGGGCCACTGGCCCGGTCTGCTCAAGCCGGGCGCGGTGCGCCCGGCGGCGCGCGGCGTGCACGCTCCTGCGGGCCAGGCAGAGCTCGCCGGCCGGGACGTGGCACGTGGGGCAGGCCTCGGCGAACGGGCCGTGCCTGAACCGCCGGTGCGTCTCGTACGCGGCGTCGAGCATGGCGTCGAAGCCGGTGAGCGGGCGGGCGACGTTGGCTATCGGGCCCGTGAGGGTGGCAGTCATGGTGGGGCATCTCCTACGTCGAAACGGCTGATCCTCTTACGGTTCCCCGGTTCCCGCAGCTCAGACGAGGCGCTCGGCGTTCCCCAGTCCCCGGTCCCCGGGTACGGACGCGGGCGGCCGAGGACACGGCAGTTGCGTGTGGTGCTCGCACTGCAAGGCCCCAGTGCCCGGGGAGGGCTGTGTCAACCGTGACAAGTGTCATCGGTCTCCGGTGAATCCCGAACGGGGATCCGTCACTTCTGTCACTGAGCCCGGCGCGTACGGCCCCGGAGACTGGGAGCCGGCCCGTGTCGGGGTCCGCGTCGTAAGGAGGAGTCCCCGTGGCCCATGGTGAGGTCTGTCCCGCTGCGCAGCTGGAACTCGTGCCCCGCAGGACGGTACGGGGATGGCTGCGGGACATGCTGCGCGACCTGTTCGGGTGGGTCGCCCGCAGGCCGCTGAGGCTGCCGGAGGGGCATGAGGCGGTTCCGCATTCCGCCGACGTGCGGATGGCGGTCTGGGCCGTCACCGTGGTCGACCTCATCAGTGGTGTCGTGGTCGATGCGATGGTCCCGCCCGCCTACCGGCTGCTGCACCTGGTGTGGGTCGTGGCCGTTCTGGTGCTCTCGCTCGGGTCCTGCGCGATGACGGTCCGCGCCCCGCACGTCATCGACGGGACGGTCCTGCGCCTGCGCACCGGGCCGCTGCGGGAACTGGTCGTCCCCCTGCACGCGGTGGCGGCGGTGCGCAGCGCGCACGGCGCCCATACCGGCCACGGGCTCCGCCGGGTACTGGACGACGGTGAGGCGGTGGCCTGCTCCGTGAGCAGTGCCACCACCCTGGTGCTGGACCTCGTACATCCCCTTCCGGTGCCGTTCCGCAGGGGCGGCGCCGTGCCGGCCCGGCGCGTCTACTTCGCGGCCGATCAACCGTCGGCGGCGGCCCGGCTCATCACCCGGGCTGCCGCCGCGGCGAAACCCTGACTCGCTGGCGGCGCCCGCGCGTCTGGGGGCGGTGAGCCGCCCGGTCGCCGCTTGTTTGCCTAGGGCCCCTAGGTTATAACTAGGAGCCCTAGGAACGGTGGAGGGCGCATGGGGCGGGCAGGGTTGACGGTTGAGCGGGTGACGGTCGCGGGGGCCGAACTGGCCGACGAGGTCGGGTTCGAGCAGGTGACCATGTCGCAGGTGGCGCGGCGGCTCGGTGTGAAGGACGCGAGCCTCTACGGCCACGTCCGCAGCCTGGAGGATCTGCGCGGGCGGATCGCGCTGCTCGCGGCGGACGAGAAGACCATCCTGATCGCGGAGGCCACCGCCGGGCGGGCGGGCAGGGACGCCCTGGTCGCGTTCGCCGACGCCTGGCGCGAGTACGCCCACCGCCATCCGGGCCGTTACGCGGCGACCCAGGCACCGGTCCGGATCGACCCGGTGCTGGCCGCGCAGGCGCCCGGGCCACGGCGCGCGGTCGAGCTGACGTACGGCGTGCTGCGCGGCTACGGGCTCACCGAGCCCGACCTGACCGACGCGGTCCGGTTGTTGCGCAGCACGTTCCACGGGTTCGTGGCCCTGGAGGCCGCGGGCGGGTTCGGGCACGAGCGTTCGCCGCAGCACTCCTGGGTCCGCGCCCTCGACGCCCTGCACGCCCTCCTGGAGCACTGGCCCCCGTCCCGAGAAGGAGACTCCGCATGACCGCCCCGAGCACCGGCAGCCTGCGCGTGAACGGCGCCACCCTGCACTACGAAGTCCGCGGCCGCGGCCCGCTCCTGCTGCTGGTCCCCGGAGGGGCGGGCGGCGCGGCCTCCTTCGACGGCATCGCCGACGGCCTCGCCGCCGACCACACCGTAGCGACCTACGACCCGCGCGGCATGTCCGGCAGCACCCTGGACGACCCCGCGGCCGAGCAGCGCGTGGCCGAGCACGCGGACGACGCGCTGCGGCTCCTGGACCTGCTGTCGCCCGATGCGCCCGCCCGGGTGTTCGGCGCCAGCTCCGGCGCGATCACGGCCCTGCACCTGCTCACCACCTCTCCCCACCGCGTGGAACGGCTCGTGGCCCACGAACCGCCGCTGGTGGAGGTCCTTCCGGACGCCCCCGAACACCGTGCGCTCCTCGCCCGGGTGCAGGAGACGTTCCAGACCGAGGGGCTCATGCCGGCGATGGCCGTGTTCGCCGCTGGCCTGAGGGGGGACGGCGACACCGCCGGGCCGGAGGCCGGGGTCGAACTTCCGCCCCAGGCGGCCGCCCGGGCCGAGCGGACGATGGCCAACCTGCCGTACTTCCTCGGCCGCATCGTGCCCGGCTTCATGTCGTACGCCCCGGACGTCCGCCGCCTGGAGGCGCTGTCGGACCGGCTCGTGCTCGCCGGCGGCCGGGACTCGGTCGGCGAACTGCCGTACCGGCCGGCCGCCCTCCTGGCCGAGCGCCTCGGTACGGAACTCCTTCACTTCCCCGGCGGGCACACGGGATCGACCACGCACCCCGCCGGGTTCGGCGAACTCCTGCGGAAGGCGTTCCGCCCGTAGACCGGATCCGGGGCCCCTCCCCCGGGCTCAGGCCTCCGCCTCCCCCACCGGCTCCCCCGGGCCGGCCGACATGACCAGCTGGGTGATGTCGAAGCCGTCCGGGGTCCGGACGTCGATGCGGTAGAGGCCGGGGGCCGGGGCGGTCGCCGTCGCCGTGGCGGTGCCGTCCTCCCAGGCCAGGGTGAGGGGGGTGGGGCGGGCGGGGGCTTCGAGGTCGGTGAGGTGGCAGGTCAGGCCGCTCAGGGTGTCGACGTCGGTCAGGCGGAGCTTCCACGGCCGGCCCGCCTCGACCAGGTCGGGGGCGCTCAGACCGCAGCCGGCTTCGCCCTGCGGCGGGCCGGGGTTGATGTCGTCGCGGACGATCTCGGTGACGGCCTCCAGCGCGGTCTGCGCCTTCGCGACGTCGCCGTGCTGGAGCGGGAGGTGGGTGACGACGTCGGTGAGGACCGCCGACTCCTTGTAGACGGTTCCGTCGCCGTGGACCCGGAAGTACCGGACGCGGTCGTGCCGGTCGCGGATGAACGTGCCGTCGGAGTTCTGCCGCGCGCCGTCGAGGTGCGCCTCCACCGTGCCGCCGCTGATGGTGAGGCTCTGCCAGGTCGGCTGGTTGACGCCGACGACCGAACGGTGCCCGGGCAGGGTGATGTTCCGCTGGCCGTGGTGGAAGCGGGCCGCGTCCCGTGCCAGTTCCGCGCTGCCGCCGATGGCGGCGACGTCGCCCGGGGTGAGGTGGCGTACGTCGTCCCCCGCGCGCAGGCTGCGGTACTGCGGCAGCAGGTCGTGCAGACCGGGCATGGTGGCGCAGATCGCCCGGAGCTTGCGGTGCGGCAGCGGTACGGGGGCGCCCCGGCCGGTGGCGAGGATGACGGCGGCCTTGACCGAGCCCTGGAAGGGCGTGCCGAGGGTGATGACGCCCCGGGTGTCGGCCTGGAGGTCGCTGTCGTAGCCGGGGTCGAGCGCGGCCCGGGTGACGAGCCCGCCCATGGAGTGGGCGACGAAGACGAGCCGTCCCTCCCGCTGGTCGGTGCGGTGGCGGCGGGCCCGGGCGTGGGCCGGGTGGCGGCGCCACGCGGTCAGGTGGAGGCGGGCGGCGTCGGCCAGGAGGCGGCCGTTGGCGGCGACGGGCAGGCGCCAGTCGTAGGGGAACTCCAGGATCGCGGCGTCGTCGGCGACGCTGGTGCGGATCGTGTCGACCAGGTCGGTGTACGGCTCGCTGCCGGCGAGGTAGGGGGTCCAGGCGGAGTGCTTCAGCAGGCCCGTCGCCTCGATCCGGCCGGTCTTGCCCGCCAGCTCGTCCTCGGTCATGGCCAGGGACTTCAGGCCCGAGGGCGTGGTCCAGGCCTTCAGCAGCCAGGAGACGCCGCCGATGCCCCAGAGGTGCCTGCCGGTGGCCGTGTCGCGCAGGGTGCTGCCCATGATGCCCGGTACGACGACCACCGCGTCCTGGGTGACGTGGTCGGGTAACTCGTCGGCGGGGAGGGGGTGCTGGGGCTGGTGCCGGTGCCGGTGCTCGTTCATGGGAGTGAAGAATAGGGAGCGTGGACGGGCATCGGGGCGAGATCGGCTTAGCGGACGCGGTGGAGGCGGCCGCACCGCCGGCGGTGGCGCAAGCCGCGCCGGTGGCGGAGGCGGCTGCGCCGGTGGCGGAGGCGGCTGCGCCGGTGGCGGTGCCAGCGCCGCCTGTGGTGGCGGAGGTGGCGGAGGCGGCCGCGCCGCCTGGTGTGCTCGCGCCGCCCGTGGTGACCGCGCCACCCGTCGGCAGCCTGTTCGTGCTGCCGATGGAGGACGGGACGGAGGCGCTGCGCCAGGTCCTCGGTGCCCAGTTGGAGGCGGTGTCCCTGTGGTGGGAGCGGCCGCCCCCGCACGGGCCCGGCTTCGTCAGGATCGCGCCCGGCGAGCCGGTGGCCGGCCGTCATGACGTCGAGCGCTTCCTCGCGGCGTCGGGGATCAGGGACGCGGAGCCGGACGTACCGCTGGTGCTGTACGTGACGGGGCACGGCCTCACCTCGGCCGCAGCCAAGCACTTCGCGGTGCTGCGGGACACCGACACCCACCGGCTCCTGGCCACGGGGCTGCGTACGACGGAGATCGTGATCGCCGCGCTCGACTCGCACGCCCGGGACGTCCTGGTGATCGTGAACATGTGCGAGTCCGCCGACATGGCCGGGGAGCTGCTGGAACTCACCCGGGACCTGGACACCGCGCGCACCACGCACGCCACGCTGAACGTGCTGACCACCGCGGCGCCCAAGATGCAGGTGAGGGGCGGGGAGTTCGCGCTCGTCCTGCGCCGGGCGCACGAGTGGCTGCGTACGGCCGGCGGGATCACCCGCCGCTACCTGACGATGGACGAGTTCAGCCGCGCCCTCTACCAGGCGGCGCAGGCGGTCGGCGCGGAACTCGGCCGGAGCCTGTCCCTCGACTGCCGTCCGCTGATGGGCGGCAAGCTGCACGTTCCGACCCCGGCCCTGCCGAACCCGGGCTTCCGGCCGGAGCGGGCAGCCGTGGAGGAGAGCCGGCAGGAGGTGGCGGCGTCCCTGGAGGACCTGGGGTACTGGCTGGAGAAGGCCAGCGGCCGCACCGGCGCCGAGGACACCGGCTGGTACTTCTCGGGCCGCAGGCGCCTGAACGCCTCGGTGGTCTCCTTCCTGACGGGCCCGCCGGGGATCCTGGTCGTCACCGGCATCACCGCGAGCGGCAAGTCGGCGATCCTGGGCCGCGCGGTGACCTTGAGCGACGCGACGTTCAGGGCGTCGGCCCTGTTCGCGGCCGCCGTCGGCCACTGCCCGCCGGAGACCGTCCCGGACCGGGGCGCCGTGACCATCGCGGTCACCGCGCACCACCGGGAGCCGCTCGGGCTGCTGAAGGCCGTCGCGCAGAAGCTGGGCGTGGCCCCGGACCCGTCGGGCCGGGACCAGCTGAGCCGCTGGCAGCTGGGGCTGCGCCGGTACCTCGGCTCGCCCGGCCCCATGGTGACGGTCGTCGTCGACTCCCTGGACGAGGCGACCGACCCGGCGGCGGCGCTGCACCAGGTGCTGGTGCCGCTGGCGGGGCACCTGTCGGGCGCCGTGCCGTCCGCCGTGCGGTCTCCTGTGCGGCGCGGGGTACGGCTGGTCGTCGCCGTCCGCAGCAGCGACGGCGCCGGCGAGGGACAGGACCTGCTGGGGCAGCTGCGGGAGGCGCTGCCCGGCGCGGCCGTGCTGCGTACCGACGACGAGGACATGGGTGCGGACGTCGAGGGGTACGTACGGGCCCTCCTGGACGGGGAGTCCGCCTGGGCGGGGCACGACCTGGCCGGGGTGTCGCGGGCGGTGGCCGGGGCGGTGGGGCGGTCCTTCCTCGACGCCCGCGTGGCGGCCGGGCAGCTGCGCGCCGCGGGGCCGCGGCTGGCGGCGGACGCCGACTGGCTCGCGCGGCTGGGGGCGGAGGGTACGGCGGGACTGCTGAAGGACGACCTGGCGAGGTCGGCGGAGGACGGCCTGGGGGCGGACGAGGCGCTGGCGCTGCTGCGCGCGACGGCGTTCGCGCAGGGGCGCGGCATCGCCTGGGGCGAGGTGTGGCCGGCTGTGGCGTCCGCGGTCCGGGGGTCCCCCGTCGAGGACGCCGACGCGAAGATCCGGGTGCTGCTGGAAGGGCGCCTGGCTGGGTATCTCACCCGTGACGTGGAAGAGGACCAGCGGGTGTACCGGCCGGCGCACGAGCGGCTGGCCGCTGTCCTGCGCGCCTGGCCTGGGGGCGGGGCGGAGGCCTGGTGGGGGGACGGAAATGACGGATGGTCAGGATGAGCCTGCCGATGGTGGTCCTGGGGCTGGAGGAACCAGCGGGACCGGCCCTACGGACGCGGCCCGCGCACCGGGGCACGACGGCGGGGAAGACTCCGCACACGGCTACGCCGACGGCCGCGGGCGCGGCAACGCGGACGGCAGCGCGGACGGCGCCGACGGCTGCGGGGACCGCTGGGCGGACAGCCGCAGGGACGGCACCGCAGACAGCCGCGCGGACAGCGGCGCGGGTAGCCGGAGGGACGGCTACGCCGACGGCCACACCAACAGCTGTGGGGACAGCTGGACCGACAGCCGCGCGGACCGCAGCCGTAACAGTTGCGCGCGGGGCCGCAGGGACAGCTACGGGGACGGCAGCGCCAACAGCCGCGGTGGCGGCTGCGGGGAAAGCACTGGTGACAACCGCGCGGACGGCGGCGCGAACGGCAGCGCGGGCAGCCGCGGGGACGGCTACGCCGAAGGCTGCGGGGACAGCCGCGGGGACACCTGCGGGGGCGGCTGCGGGAACGGCTGCGGGAACGGCTGCGGGGGCGGCTTCACCGACGGCAGCGGGGACGGCCGCACCGACGACCACGAGGACGGCAGCACCGACGACCACGGGGACAGCTACGCGGACAGCCGCGGGGACGGCCCCGTCGGCGGCGCCGGCGATGGGGATGTCGCCGTGCATGCCCGGATCGCTCGGGCGTTGGCCGAGTTGGCGGCGCCGCACACCGGCGGTGCTGACGGGAGTTCCGGTGTCACCGCGCCGCACCCCTACGTGCGCCGGTACCTCGCGCGCCACGCCCGCCTGGGCGGCGTGCTGGACGACGCGCACGTGCCGCCCGGTGTCCTGCCGTGGCTGACCGGCAGCCCGGTCCGCGGCCTGCTGGGCCCCGGCCGGGGCCGGGAGGGCCGGCTCTGGCTGGAGGCGTGGGCGGCGGTGGAGCCGTACCTGCACCGGGCGGACCACCCCTCGCGCCTGGCCAGCCTGCAGCTGGCGTACACGGCGCTGCGCCACCCCGGCCTGCCGCGCCCGCGCACCCCCGAGGACGGGGCGGGACCGCTGGCCGTGCTGTGGTCCCGGTGGGCCCCGCCCGTCAACGTCCTGGCCGCCCTCGACACCGCGGTGCGCTCCCTGACCGCGGTGCCGGGGCCCGACGGACGTCCCGCCCTCGCCGCGGGCGACGACGACGGCGGCATCGAACTGGTCGACGCGCTCGACGGCACGGCCGTCCGCGAGCGGATCGGCGCCCATGCGGGATCCGTACGCCACCTGCTCCTCGCGCCGCGCCCCGCCCAGTCCCCGCTGCTCGTGTCCGGCAGCACGGACGGCACCCTGCGCCTGTGGGACCCCGCGACCGGCCGCCTCGTCGACCAGGTGTACCGGCCCGGCGGGAGGTGGATCGCCGACGTGTGCGCGTACCGCGAAAGCGGGCACGAGCTCGCGGTGGTCTGCGTCAACGGGGACGGGAAGGTGGTGTGGTGGAACGAGCGGATGGGCCCGCAGGACCTGCTGACCCTGCCGGGGGACACGCCGCGTACGGCGACCACCGCGCTGGCGGCGTTGGAGGACCCGCCCGGACGGCCGCTGCTGGCGATCGCCGACGGGGCGTCGCTGGTGTTCCGGGATCCCGCGGCCGCGGCGGAGGTGGCGCGCTTCGAATTCCCGGGCGACGTACGGGCGCTGGCGGCGACCACGCGGCCCGGGACGGTCGCGGCCGGCCACGCGGACGGCTGCGTCACCGTCTGGGGCCCGGCCGGACAGCGCGCCACCCTCACCGGCGCCGGCGGCCCGGTGGGCAGCCTGGCCGCCCTCGCCCTCGGGGAACGCCACCTCCTCGCGGCCGGGGCGGGCAGCCGGATCGCCGTATGGGACGTCTCCCGGTGGGACACCGCCGCGAAGGAGCCGCCGGCGCTGCTCGGCGGGCACACCGCCGCCGTGACGGCGCTGGCCTCCCCCGAGGCGGGGCTCCTCGCCTCCGCTTCCACCGACGGCACGCTGCGCCTGTGGAACCGGGAGGTTCTGGAGCGGGCCCTGGCCACCGCCCGGACGCCCGCCGAGCCGGCGCCGACGGGCGGGGCGCTACTCCTGCCGGAGCCGGGTCAGCCGCACGGCCCGTCCTGGTTCGCGCTCAGCGGCGGCCGCGGCGACGTCGAGGTCCGGGACATCGCCACGGGGGCGGCGGTCGCCCGGCTCGACACCGGCCGGCCGGTGTCCGCGTTGGCCTGGGCCCACCGCAGGGAGGGCGGCGTCCTGGTGTCGGCCGGCTGTGACGACCACGGCATCCGGCTGTGGGACGCGGCCACCCGGCAGGCGTTGCCGGACGTCCTGGAGGGGCATTTCCTGCCCGTGCGCGCCCTGGCCGCCTGCACCACGGCGGACGGCCGGCACCTGCTGCTGAGCGGCGGGGACGACGAGACGGTCCGGCTGTGGGATCTGGACCGCCCGGGTCCGCTGCGGGAGTGGACCGGTCACGGCCTGCGCGTCCTGGCGGTGGCGGCCGCCTCGTGCGAAGGCGGCGGGGAGTGGTTCGCCTCGGCCGGCTCCGACGGGACCGTACGGCTGTGGGACGCGGAACGCGGTGCCGCGCTGGGCGCGCCCCTGCGCTGCGACCAGGGCCTGCTGCACGCCGTCGCCCTCAACCCCCGCCCGCTGGGCGGTGTTCCGCCGCATCTGGCCAGCGGCGGCGACACGGGCACGGTGCGGCTGTGGGACCTGCGCGAGCGCCGCCCGCTGGGCGAGCCGCTGACCGGGCACACGGCGGCGGTGCACGCCCTGGCGCTGTGGAACGCGGAGGGCCACGGCAGCTTCGTCGCCTCCGGCGCGGCCGACGGGACCATCCGGGTCTGGGACGCCGCGACCGGGCGGTGCCGGCTGCTGCTCGCGGCGGGCAGCCCCGTACGCGCCCTCGCCGCGCACCCGGCTTCGGCCGGCGGGCGCGTCGTGCTCTCCTTCGCCGGGGACGCGGGGGCCGCCGCGGTGGAGATCGACCTCGGCCGGTGCGGGGCGGGCGGAGCCTGATCACCTCCGCATGCGCCCCCCGCGTTCCCTCGTGCGCCCCCGGTGGCCACCGCAACCCGGTCGCTTCGGTCGTGGCCGAGCATGAAAATGATCGTTCGGCATGTGTCACGGATCAGTAGTACGCCGCACGGCGCGCGCCGACCGCTCATGAACGCCCCTCATGGGCACCACCGTCACGAGACCGGCTCTCCCCGCGGCCGGGCCGCCCCGCCGGCCCGGCCGCCGCACGAGCCACGAGCATCACCGGCCCGAGCCCCGCGCGGGGGCGGCCGGAGCAAGGAGAGCGGCCGCATGAACCGGGACACCGCACAGCTGGACGTCGTCCTCGTCCCCGCACCGGAGCAGGGCGTCTGGCGCCTGGGAAAGGCCAAGAACCCGGTCACGTACGAACAGATCAGCCAGGAGGACGCGTCCCGCACGGGCGGAAACCGCTGGAGCCTGGTCAGCTACGGAACCCTGTACTGCGCCTCCGAACACGACGGGTGTTTCGCGGAGGCGTTAGCCCCCTTCCGCGTGCACCCCCGGATGCGGGAGGTCATCGGGGACGACTGGAAGGAGCCGTACTACATCACCCCCGGCAAGATCCCGCGCGACTGGACCACGCGCCACATCCTGGTCCGCCTGCGGCCTCCCCGGGAGGCCCGCTTCCTCGACGTGGACGACGAGCGGACCCTCGAGACCCTCTCCCGCGAACTCAAGGACGAACTGGCGGAGCAGGGGGTGGACAGGCTCACCACGGAGCACGTCCAGGGCTTCAACCGCCGGATCACCCGGCTGGTTTCGGCGTGGGCCATCACCCGGCGCACCGGCCCGACGGAGCAGGAGCGCCTCATCCACGGGATCGCCTACCGGTCCCGCTTCGGGATGCGCCAGTGCTGGGCCGTCTTCAACGACGTGGAGCTGAAGCAGGAGGAGAACAGCCTGATCTTCCCCGAGTCGGAGGCGCTGCGGCGGGTGGCCGAGGAGTACGGCCTGACGATGCTGTGAGCGGTTGGGCTGGGTCCCGATTCCGCCCGGACCGGAAACCCCCTGGAAGCCCACCTGGAAACCCCCCGGAAAATCACCCCTCCCGCGTGGTCCGAAAGGACGAAAACAACTCGTCCCCTGCCCGCCCCGAGCCACCGGCCGTTCCCCCCAGCCGGTGGTGTCTGGGCAGGTCAGGGGGTAAGTAGCAGTTGAAACAGGTCAGTTGACACTCCGTCGACAACGCGGCGGATTCTGCCTAAGCGGTGGAGTTGGGAGGTGATAATGGGTAACCTAACCACTACATCGACCAACTTGGAGCATGTGGGGGATCTCATGACCAACACCGGTTGCGCCGTCCGGGCGTTCTTACCCGTCGGCCTCGGGCCGTGCGTCATCGCGCCGTGCGTCGTCGCGCCACCGCCGCCCGTCCCAGGCGCCGCGCTCCCAGGTCTCCCCCGCCATCCCCGTGCCGGATCCCCGCGGACCGGAATACGTCGATGCTGAGCGGTGTCCGCTAGCCGGCACGCCCCATCCCCGCCCGCCCCGGTGACACGCTTCCCGGCGGGACGGGAACGCACCACGAAGCGTTCGCAGCTCGCCGAGACCGAGCGTCCCCTTCCGTCTGCCCTCGCGGCAGTGCGCGACAGCCGGGTCCGGCGGGCACACACCTACACCCGTCGCCTGAACACGTGACCCGCCACCGGACGGGCGCGCAGTCCAGGGCAACGAGGGAGACCCGACCATGCCTTCTGACACCTCCATGCCCCCTGTCGCCCTCGCGAAGAGCGCCGCCAGCGCCGAGCGGGCGCACGTCACCACCGTGCGCATGCACATCAGCGAGATCGCCCGCTTCCTCCAGGACAACCTGGGGCAGCGCCTGACCGCGCGGATCGCCAACATCAGCGATGCGAAGCAGGTCGGCAAATGGGCGTCGGGCGACACCACGCCCCGGCACGAGTCCGAGGAGCGGCTGCGCGCGGCCCTGCAGGTCTTCCAGCTCATCCAGGACGCCGAAAGCCTCTACACGGCGCGTGCGTGGATGATCGGAATGAACCCGCAGCTGGAGGACGAGGCTCCGGCGCAGTGCATCGCCGACGGCCGGATGCGCGACGTCATGGTGGCGGCCCGCGCCTACGTCGACGGCGGCTGAAGGACGGGAACGGCGTTGCGGCCGCGCGGCCGTCCTCGTACTCCTCCCCCACTCGTCAAGGGATTGACCCGTGGCGCATGTTCGAGGGCACTACCGCAAGGACGGCACCTACGTACGTCCCCATCGCCGGCGCATCGGAATCCCAACGGCTGCGACCGCTGGCGGCGGGGGCTTGCTGCTGCTGTTCCCCATCCTGGCCGTGCTCGGCGGCGGGGGTGGCGGTGCCACCCAGGCGCCGAACCCCTCGGCCCCGGCCACCACTGCGGCCACACCGGGCGGGCTGCCCCGATAGCCAGTACGCATGCACGGCGCCCGGCCGACGGTCGGGCCCCCGGCTGCGGGGCGCGGGGCCGTGCGTCCGGGAGCAGAGGACTCTGAAACCGGCCAACCCACAATATTGACGCCATTTCCCCCCAGTTCGGCCACGCGCTCGCCGCCTTCGGGCTACACAAGGGCAAGGGGCCGGACACTTCGCTCTGCTGCCCCGGGAGCGCTGGGACGGGGGGCTGGGCACGTGCTCACGATCAACGTGGCGGTACTGCTGGCGGTCATCGTTGTCTTTCGGCTGCGCCGCCGCACCGAAGCGCGGAGCCGGCGCGACGAGAAGATGACCGTGGTCATCGTTCTGGCCCTGGGCATCATCCTGGCCCCCACCGACCTCGGCCAGGGCATCGCGCGTGTCCTCGGCCAGCTCGTCACCACCGCCTCCCAGGCCGGCCAGTGACCGGCTCCGGCCGTCTGCGGGAAGCCGGTCCGGGCAGGGGCCGATGAGCGGCCGCCGCCGGCCCGTCCGGCGGGCCGTTCGCCGGTCCGTGCGCCGGTCCGTTCGCCGGTCCCGGCGACGCGGGAACCGGGGCCTGGAGCAGCCGGCTCTCCTCGTCCTCTCTGCCGTGGTCCTGCTCGGCCTGGCGAGCGCCGTTCTGCGGTGGCTGGCAGCCCATCCCGGGACCGTCACCGCCTTCCTCCTGGCCGCCACCGCTGCGGCCGCGGCCTGGGCCTGGCGCCGCAAGGAGGCCGCGCGGTGGGAGCGGGTCCGGGCCCGCGGTCTGCGTTACGCCCTCGGGCAGCTCGACGGCCTGCACCACCGGGCGTTCGAGTTCGCGGTACGGGACCTGATGCGCCGCGACGGCTGTGCGGACGCGCGGCAGGTCGGCGGTCGCGGCGACAACGGTGCCGACGTCAAGGCCACGGACCCGTTCGGGCGCCGCTGGGTCATCCAGTGCAAGCACCGCAAGGACGGCTGGTCGGGAAGGCCCGTCGGCACCACTGACCTCCACGTCCTCAACGGCACCGGCAGGCAGGTCCACCGGGGCGACGTCCTGGTCATGCTCACCAACGGACGCATCACCGCCGACGCCGCCCACTTCGCGAAGTCCCAGCGGCTCCACCTGGTGGACCGCCACCTCCTGGCCGAATGGGCCGCCGGCTCCCGCCCCTTGTGGGACCTCTTACGGGCCCTCCCCTCCGGCGACGGGAAACCTACGCCATCACCGCGCGAGTAGACGGCCGGCAGCTGAAACCCCGGCGGTGGCGCCGGCTGTGCCGAGGCCGTACGGCTCATGGCGTCGGGAGGGCTCCTGCTCCCCGGAGAACTTCGGCGGTGGCGGGGTGGGGTCCGTCATCCGCCCACTCCAACGGGGTCCTGCCGGTGCCGTGGTCCTCACGGAGGTTGGGGTCGGCGCCATGTGCCAACAGCTGTCGGACCGTTTCGGTGTACCCCCAGCACGAGGCCGCGCACAGGGGTGTGCCCTCCGAGCCGGGGCCGGCGCTTTCCGTGTCGGGGGAAGCGCCGGCCGCCATCAGCAGGCGGGCTATCGAGGCCTCGCCCTGCACGGATGCCAGGTACAGCGGTGTCGTGCCGTCGCTGTTCCTTCTCTCCGGGCACGCTCCGCTGCGCAACAGCGCCTTCGTGGTCCTGGCGTCACCCGCCAGGACGGCCTGGAAGAGACGGCGGGAGAGCTTCTTCTGCTGGCGCCTTTTCACAACCGGCGAGGCTAGCGATCACGGACGTGCCCGTGCCACTCATATCCGTCAGGCCACAGTAGGTTCGGCGTGCCGTCGTCGTTCATGTGCGCCCGCTGCCGGATTTCGTTCCAGCTGAACGGGATCTGCGGCACGACCCGGTGCCGCCGCCCGCACGGACAGGGCGCCAGCACCCACGCGCACCCACCGCACAGCTCGATCCAGCCGTGCCCGGTCGAGCTCAGCACCCGCGGTCCCTCATCCCCGCAAGCCGGGCAGCCGGGCAGCTCGACACCGTCCAGAAGCGCGTTCTGCCGGCGGACGTACTCGGACAGCCGCAGCGACGGATGGCGAATCGGGTCGTAGTACCAGAAGCGGTCCGGGTCCTGGCCGTCCCACCCGCGCCACACCCACCACGGCCGCGGGTCCGGTGCGGCCCGCCGCCCAGCCCGCTTCTCCGCTCGGCGTTGCGCGGTGTACTCCTCCGCCCTCGCGAGCCACAGCACCCGCGCTTCGTGGAGTTCCTCCACCGCCCGCACCAGCGCGTCCGGGTCCGCCTCCAGCCGCCGGGGGATCGCGGCGCTGAGCGTGAGGTGGTGGTACGTCGCCCGGAAGCCGTACGGCGCGAAGTGGGTGATGCAGATCCGCAGCGCGTTGTGCCGGCGGAGCAGAGGGAGGCGGCCATCGTGCACACGCGCTCGGTGGGTCAGGAAACTGGTCACGCCCGTGCCCGTGGGGACGGAGCGTGGCCGAAGGAAGCGCAGCCGGTGGCGGTGGCGGCGGCGTCTTCGGTCACCCGGAAGCCGCCGGCGGTGAACAGGTCAGGCATGGTGAGCAGCCCCTGCCGGGATCAGGCGCCGAGCGGCCACTGCGCCGGTTCGGCGTTGAAGCCCTGGAAGACCTCGACCGCGGCCGGCTTCTGCCCGGCCGGGATGAGGAACGCGGTGCAGATCTTCTCCGACTGGCCCGGGCCGAGGGTCTTGGTGCTCTGCGTCGGCGGGCAGTTGGGCCACTTCGCGGTGCCCATCATGACGATCAGGGCACGGGTCCTCAGACCCGCCTCCGTCCTGATCATCAGGCCGCCGTCCATGTCGCCGAGCTCCATGGGCGTGCCGCTCTTGTGGGTGAGCGTCGACCAGACGAAGACGGGGATCTGCGGGCCGTCCTTCTCGTCCTTCTCCAGGCCGGAGTTCTCCATGTCCGCCTCGGTGCCGGTGTGCACCTCCAGCGGTGTCACGGTGTACTTGGCGTCCTTCGACGTCGTCTTCTGGCTCTCCTGCACCGGGCCGGCCTCGCCCAGGCGGTACGCCTTCTTGGCTGCCGCTCCGGCGCGCTGCGACGGCGAGGTGCTGCCCTTCGCCGGCCCCAGACCATTGCACCCGGTCAGAAGGGCGGCCACGGTCACAGCCCCCATCGACGCCGAAGCAGCGCGCGTCCACGTACGCATTCCCAACTCGCCTTTCCCCGGGCCGGGGCGACACCCGCCACGACCCGCACCTCTACGTTCGAGCGATCATCCTCTCAGAGGTGTGCATGCCAACCCACGGCCGCACCCCCTGGCAGGGTGCGGTTCCTGGATGAGCAGGCGCCCCTGGACACGGTGCGGGTGGCGACCGACGGGCGTGCTGTGGTCGACATAGCGCGCGAGGTCGTGGGCGCTACCGGATGGCTGGGCAGCGTCTCGGGGTAGGTTCTCGCCGCTCAGGGGCGATTCGGGACGAGGATGGACGTCGGTACCGGGCCGAGACGTGTCGGCGGCTCACCCCGCGTGGACGTCCTCGCAGCCCGTGGTCTCCGCGTCCTCGGCGTCGCCGGCCAGGGCCTGCTGCCAGTGGTCCCGTTCTCCGGCGATGCCCCGCTGCGCCGGCTGGGCGTACCAGGCCCACGCCTCGGTGCCCGCGGAGCCCGTCGTCGAGCCCGACTGGACCGCGACGACGTACCGGCGACCGGGTTCGAGGACGGCGTACCGGTCGGGGTCCTCCGTGGCGTAGCGGCCCGGGGTGCCGCCGTTCTTCACGCCCTGGGTGATGTGCAGGACGTCGCCGAACCGTCCTTTGAAGGCCTCCAGGGTCTTCACGCGGGTGGTCAGGTAGGCGCTTCCGCCGTCCTCCCGGTAGCGGGTGTTCTCGACGGCCTCGACCACGGCCACGCCCTTGGACTTCGCCGCGACGACGTCGTCGCGGCTCAGGTCCGGGCCGCACACGGAGTGCACGGGCCGGGTTTCGTGGGCGCCGAGGGTGGACCAGGCCGCCGCGGCGGCGAGGGCGCCGGCCGCGAGGCATCCGCCGACCCATGCTTTGACGATCACATCAGCCCCACAGCTTCTTGTAGTTGGCCTTGTCGACGGCGGTCGGCACGTCGGGGTACGGGGCGGCTTCGGGCCACATCACGGACTGCACGGCGCTCTTGCCGCTGTCCGACTTGTGGCAGAGCCCGAGCGCGTGTCCGAGCTCGTGGGCGGCGACCATCCGGCGGGTGGCGGCGTCGTAGGTGTCCATGCGGGCCTTGTTGAAGCGGATCACGTCCGTCGCCGCGGGGCCGGGGTGGCGGGCCCACTGTCCGGCCGCGGGGTTCCGGCCGTCGGAGAAGTCCTCGTAGTGCAGGTCGTTGACGGTGGTCGCGGAGTCCGGCGCGATCTTGATCTTGGCGCCGGAGTACGACCAGGCCCGGTTCGCGTGCTGGTACTCCGCCTTGTACTTCGTCCCGGCGGTCCACCGGATCTCGCCCTCGTCGACCGAGCTGTCCCCCCGGGTCTCGGTCGCGTCGTGGCCGGACTTCGCGAGGCACGGCGCCGCGGTGGCGGCGCGTGCCGGCACCGGGGCGACGAGCAGCACGGTGGCGCAGGCCGCGAGGCCCGCTGCGAGGTTGCGCATCCCATCAACGGTAGAGCAGCCGGAGCCGAGGACGATCGTTTCAGCGCGGCGGAGCCGGCCGGACCGGGAGCCTGGGCGGACGGGACGTAGGAGGGAGGGCCTACGGGCCGGCCGGGGCGGGGTCGGACTCGTTCAGCTCGGCGATCAGGGCGTTGCGGCCGGCCAGCATCTCCGTGAGGATCCTGCGCGCGGCGCGCAGCAGGTCGGCGACGTCACCACCGGCGAGGGCGTAGGTGACGGTCGAGCCCTCCCGGGTGGAGACGACGATGCCCGAGCGACGCAGGACACCGAGCTGTTGCGAGAGGTTGGACGCCTCGACGTCGATCTGAGCCAGCAGGTCCCGTACGGGCATCGGGCCGTCCTGGAGGAGCTCCAGCACGCGGATGCGGACCGGGTGACCGAGCATCCGGAAGAACTCCGCCTTGACCTGGTACAGCGGGACCTGCATTCCCACGACGCTCCTGCTCCTCCTCGGACGGACTCCGGGCCGGGTGGGGATCACCACCTCGCCCATCGTCGCGTCCCGCCGGCCCACGCGGAACCGAAGTTGACCAGATTTACATGTTCCGAGTTGAAGAACCCTTCAACTCATGGGCATGCGCGGGCCCGGCGGACACCGCGACTAGACCTCCAGATCGCCTTCGATCCGGCTGAGCTGGTGGCGGGCCATCGCCAGGTTCGACCTGCCGCGGTCCAGGACCAGGTAGAGGAAGAGACCGCCGCCGGAGCGGCTGCGCCGGATCCGGATCAGGTGGTACTGGCTGCCGAGCGTGATCAGGACGTCCTCGATCTCGTCCTGGATCCCGAGCATCTCCATCGTGCGCAGCTTGGCCCGGATGACGTCGGTGTTCCCGGCGGCCGCCACCATCAGGTCCAGGTCCTTGCCCCCGCCGAGCGTGCCCAGGGCCATCCCGCTTGAGTAGTCCACCAGAGCTACGCCCAGGGCCCCTTCGATCGAGGTCATCGCTTCCTTGAGCGACACTTCCACGTTCGCCATGGCTGTCCTCCGTCGGTGTCATGTGCCGTACCCGGCACGGATCTTCCGCATCGGACGCTACCGATCGCGCGACGCCGTACGGCGGGTTCGCCGGATTTGGCGCGATCCCGACCCGACCCGTCCCTCGGCTCCGCCGATCCGCCGTGCCTGCTCCTGCTGCACGTCGGCGTCCACGTCGGCGTCCGTGGTGGGCCTCCTCAGGCGCGTGAGG
Organism: Streptomyces sp. NPDC034085; assembly: GCF_055575555.1. NCBI lineage: Bacteria > Bacillati > Actinomycetota > Actinomycetes > Kitasatosporales > Streptomycetaceae > Streptomyces > Streptomyces sp. NPDC034085. Next base: position 60,249 of record NZ_JBVISL010000009.1, read on the forward strand.
CGTCCGCGGTCGGCGTCCCGACTTTTGTCCGCGGACAAAGGTCGGGGCGCCGACCGGCCCCGTGCCCGGTCAGACCGTGCTGCGTTCCGAGCGGGTGGAGAGGCGTCCGGCTGCTTCCCGTCGGGCCAGCCGCTTGTGCTCCCGGGCCGCCCACCGCCGGACCCGTTCGGGCTCCAGCGGGGTGCCGTGGCCGACGTGGAGGCGGGAGGGGTTGAGGGCCAGCATCGTGCGCAGGCTGGCCAGGTTGCCCAGCGGGTCGTCGTGGAACGGAGGGTTGGCCGGTCTTCCCGGGAGGAGGCCGAAGAAGGAGTTGGCGACCAGATCGCCGGCGACGAGGTCTCCTTGGTCGGTGAGGACGGAGATCGAGCCGGGCGTGTGTCCGGGAGTGGGCATGATCCGCGCCGCGATCCCGAAGTCCTCCAGGTCCGTCTCGCCCCGTACGAGTACGTCGGGCTCGAAGGCCTCGACCTTCATGTGCAGGTTCCTGTTCCTGGCCATGAGCCGGCCCATCGGGCCGGTGGGCAGGTACGGTTCGCGGGCCCGGCCGCTGCGGAAGGGCTCGAGGTCGGCGCTGTGTCCCGCCAGCGGTGCCCCCGTCAGGCGGTGCAGTTCGGCCGCCGATCCGAAGTGGTCGATGTGGCCGTGGGTGATGACGATCAGCGATATGTCCGCCGGGTCCACACCGTGCGCCGCGACCTGCTCGTAGATCCGTCGGCCGCTGCCGGGGGTACCCGCGTCGACGATGACGGGGCGGCGGCCCAGCAGCAGGTACGCGTTGATGTTGTGCCGGCCCATGACCGGGATCGGGATGACTTTGGTGGGGGACACTGCTTTCTCCCTGGTGTGCGTCGTGGTGTGCCGTGCGGGCATGACCGGGTTCCGCCGGGCGGCTGTGCGCGGGCGGTACGGGAAGGCGGGGTCGGCCGGGCCGTCCCGCCAGGTGGGGTCCGAAGAGGTACGGCCTAGCGGAAGCGGCGCCGGTAGGCGGCGGGGGTGGTCCCCAGGCGGCGCCGGAAGGAACGGTGCAGGCTCTCGACGGAGCCGAGTCCGCTGAGGGCGGCGATGTCCGGCAGGCCGAGTTCGCTGTCCTGGAGCAGCTGGCGGGCGGACTCCAGCCGGGCGGACTCGACGTACGCGGCGGGGGTGGTGCCGGTGCGCCGGCGGAACAGCCGGGAGAAGTGGCGCACGCTCAGGTGCAGCCGTGCGGCGAGCGCGTCCGCGGACAGGTCTTCGGTGAGGTGCTCCCCCATCCACACGCGCAGCTCGTCGATCCGGTCGCCGCTTTCGGCCGGCACCGCCAGCGGGACGCTGAACTGGCTCTGGCCGCCCGCGCGCTTCACGTACATGACCATGACGCGGGCGGTGGCCAGGGCGAGCTCGCTGCCGTGGTCCTCGGTGACCATCGCCAGCGCCATGTCCATCCCCGACGTGATACCCGCACAGGTCCACAGCCGGCCGGCCCGGATGAAGATCGGGTCGGGATCGACGGTGACGCGGGGGTGGTCGGCGGCCAGCCGCGCGGCCGTGAGCCAGTGGGTCGTGGCGGTCAGGCCGTCCAGCAGACCCGCCGCGGCGAGCAGGTGCGCGCCCGCGCAGATGGAGCCGGTCCGGGGGATCCCCGGCACGGCTTCTCGGAGCCAGTCGATGATCCGCTTGTCGAGCACCGGCTCGACACCGTGGCCGTCCACGTGGATGGCACCCGACACGAGCAAGGTGTCCACCTTGCCGTCCACCTCGTCCAGCGTCAGGTCGGCGGTCAGCCGGACTCCGCTGGAGGTGGTGACCGGGCCGCCGTCGGCGGTCGCGATCTGGACGGCGTAGCCGGGCCTGCCGGTGCCGGTGCCGGTGCCGGCGACGCGCGTGGCGACCGAGAACACCTCGGCGGGGCCCGTGATGTCGAGCAGTTCGACGCCGGGGAAGGCGGCGATGACGACCCTGTGCGGTGGGAGCATGTGCCGATCCTCTCGGCCCGTCGTGGTGGCCGCAATGACCAGGTTCTGTCAGATCCGGCCATGCGGCGGGGGCACGGCACGGCGCCCGACTTTTGTCCGCGGACAAAAGTCGGCCTACGGACGCCGGCTCCTGTCCGTGAACACGGGGTCCGCCCGCGGCAGCAACCTTTGTCCGCGGACAAGGTTTCCGGCCCGACGCCCACGGCCCTCGACCTTTGTCCGCGGACAAAGGTCCGCCCACGGTCCCCGACTCTTGCTCGCGGACAAGGGCCGCTCGCGGCCTACGGCGCCTCGACCTTTGTCCGCGGACAAAGGTCCGCCCACGGTCCCCGACTCTTGCTCGCGGACAAGGGCCGCTCGCGGCCTACGGCGCCTCGACTTTTGTCCGCGGACAAAGGTCCGCCCCCGACGGCACACGGCCCCCGACTTTTGTCCGCGGACAAAGGTCCGCCCGCGGGCCCGACTTTTGTCCGCGGACAAAAGTCCGTCACCGCGCGGTATCCGGCGTGGCATGTTCCGGCGGATGAGGAGCCGTCACTACGCTCGGCTCATGGAAGACAGGTTCGATCACACTCCTGCGGTGTGGACCGCACGGCAGCTGCGCTCCGCCCTCGCCGATGTCCCTGACGACACCCCCATCAGCATCGGCGTAGCCGGCGCTCCGGGGGACTTCGACGAGTACGACGAGTTCGTCCTCGTGGGCGCCGAGCCCGTCGAAGTCGACCCCGGCGACGGCGAGGCGTCCGGCGTGCCGCAGGTCGAGTTCACCCTCTTCGCCGACGCCAAGGCCGGGCTCTACTACCTGGACATGGAATGACCTCAAGCCGGTCCGCGAGCACCGCCACGGCCTTCGCATCACCCTGAGGCCCCGGCCGTCCTGCCGGGTCAGGCGGGCTCGGCGGTCCACGGCCAGGCGGCCTCGCGGCCGGCCTCGATGAGGCCGACCATCCGGAACGCGGCGTCCGTGAGGCCGCCGAAGGTGTGGCGGTGGGGGCCCGCGGGCCCGTGGGCGGGTCGGTAGCCCGCGAGGTTCCAGGTGTAGACCGGGATGCCGGCCGGGACCGGTTCGGCCGGCTGGCGGGGGCCGAACGGGGCGGCCTGCTCGTCGGTGACGATCAGCACCCGGTCGTGCTGCCGGTAGTGCGCCCGCACTGCCTCCGTGGTGCGCGTGCCTCCAAGACACTGGAACCGCTTCAGCACCTCCAGCACCGACTCCCCCGGCTCGAACCGCACCCGTCGGCTGCTCCAGCCGAACTCCACCAGGTCCGCCTGTTCGGCGCGCATGGCCAGCGCCGTGCCGAAGACGGCCGCCGCGTCCGCCCGGGTCAGCCGGGACCGTTCGGAGACGGTGTCCCAGAACATGGAGTCGGACCGGTCCACCAGGATCAGGGTGCGGCCGGACAGGGCCGGTACGTTGGCCAGGGAGTGGCCGAGGGCCCGTTCCAGCGGCGTCGCCCAGCGCGGTGACGGCGCGTGCTGGTGGGCCGCGAGGTAGCGGAAGGGGAACTGCCGGGACCGGCGGACCTCGGCGGCGTCCGAAAGGCGTGCCGCGACCCGGGCCGCAGCCTCGTCCGAGACTCCCGCCTCGTCGAAGTTCCGCAGGTTCCGCAGGAGCGCCATCGGTCCCATCGCGGGAATCACGGCTTCCCAGACGGCGGCGTCCATCGGGCCGTGGAGCCAGCCCGCCACGGCTTCCCAGGTCATGCCGGCCGCGGCCAGCCGCTCGGAGCCGCCCGGCCCCGTCACCACCGCCCGCCGGTCGTCCGCAGCCGTCTCCATCAGCGCCCGGTGCGCGGTCAGGAGCGGGTCGGACGCCGGCGGTACCGCCTGCTCCGGGTGGTGGCGGCGGTCCAAGGCGTGCCGGAAGAGCGCGCCCTGCCAGGGCTTCTCCGGGTCGGGGGAGGCGTGTACCAGGTTGAGCACGTCGCCGAAACGGAAGCCCCGGGACGCGGTGTCGTACTTGAGCAGGGACCGGGACGTGTACAGCCGGCGTACGCCGTCGGCGATGCCGCGCTTCACGGGCTGCGGCACGTTGCGCCCGTACGCCGAGATCCAGTGGGCGAGCAGCTCGCCCGGTTCGTCAGCGCGCTGGAGCACCGAGTCGATCACGGAGCGGTTGGAGGGGCCTGCGGACACCCCGGCCTTCCGTCGCGCCCGTACGTACGCGGCGGCGCCCACGAGGGACGCCGTACGCATGTTGCCCTCGCCGCGGAGCCACTGCAGGAGCCCGGCCGTCCACACGGGGTCCTGGACGGCGAGTTCGCCGACGAGCCGGGCGTAGCGGCCGTCCCGCTCCTCACCGCTCTCGTAGAAGGTCCGCTGGGAGACGAAGTTGCCGACGGCGAGGAGGTAGAGCTCCTCGCGGGGCTCCCGGACGAAGGCCGGGCCGCCTTCGAAGGTGCGGAAGCCGGGCGGGGCGGTGCCGTGGCGGAGCGGGGGAGGGGAGAGGGAGCGGGCGGCCGCCGAGACGTGCGGGGCCACGAGCATCTCGGACCAGACCTTGGAGACGCGTGGGGTGTGACGAGGCAGCGAATCCCCCCGGATTCAATGGATGGGGCGGCCCCGGTCGGGAGATCCCTCCGGGCCGAACGCCCGCGCCTGCCGAGATCAAGAGAGGCGGCGGCGTCACTTGGTTGTCAGAGGAAGTAGCCGCAGCCGAGCGCATCGGAGGCGCGGTCGCCCTGCCAACGTACAAGGGGCCCCGGGCCGCAGGCCAACGATTAACGCGGGCTCGCGACGGCCCGACTTTTGTCCGCGGACAAAAGTCGGGGCCCCGCTCCGGTGGATCGGAGGCCTCTGGAGGCAGCGGCCCGGACGGTGCCGGGCGGAAACACTCCGCGGGAGCCGGCGGCGCGGGGTGAGACGCCGCGGGCGTGGCCCGCCGAGCTGCGGGAGACGGTCGGTGACATCGACGCCTGGCGGCGGCGCGTCCACGCCTCGGTCCGCAACGAGCGGGCTCGCGACGAACGCGGCCCTGAAGACGGGCGGCTGCCCCGGCATCAGCACCGTCCGAGGTCGCGGTGCGCCTGCGCCTCATCGACCACGCCGACGCGGTCGCACGCTGGGCGACCGCTGCTTTCCGGGCGGTGGAGGCAGGCCGCACGCCTGACCCGTACGACACGGCCCGGCCGAAAGCTTCGGCGGTCGGCCCGGCGCGGGGGTACCTATGGCGACGGCCCCGACTTTTGTCCGCGGACAAAAGTCGGGGCCGTCGCCGTGGGGGAGCAGTGGTCAGCGGTTGCCCGTTCTGCCGTTGCTGTCGATCAGGAGCATGGTGAGCTCCGCGCGCTGCTTCGGCGGCATGTTCTGACGGATCGCCTCGAAGACGGCTTGGGGGTCGCTCCATGCGAGCGGGCTCGTCTCCGTGCTCTTCGCCTGCTCCGGGATCGCCCTCTCCGGCTCGGGCTCCGGCATCCTCGGTGCCTCCTGCGGCGGGGGAGCGGGGCTCACTTCGGCCGGTTCGGCGGCGGCCGGAGCGGGGGGTTCCGCGGCGGCCGTCGGCGGGGACTCCGGGGCCCGACTTTTGTCCGCGGACAAAAGTCGGGGCTGCGGATCGGCGTGCTCCGCGCCGCCGACGGCGACGGCCGTGCGGGGCGCCTCCGCCGGAACCGGTACCGGCACCGGCACCGGGGGCTGCTCCTGCGCCTCGCGCAGGATCTCCCGCTGCACCGCCTTGACCTGGGCCTCCTGCGCCTTGTTCTCCTTGAGGAGGTCCAGCAGGGAAGCCGCATCCGCGCCCGGCCGGTCCTTCGCCGCCCGCGCCAGCAGCCGGCCGTCCCGCTCGGGCAGCTCCCCGGCGCTCAGCATGCTCTGGATCTCGTCCGGCAGTTCCAGCAGCACCAGCTGGTTGGTGACCCAGGACGGCGATTTGCCCAGCCGCTCCGCCGCGCGCGACTTCGCCCCGTGCTCCCGGCCCTGCTCCGCGCAGATCTCGACGAGCTGCTGCACCCCGCGCGCCCGCTCGATGACGTCGAAGTCCTCGCGCTCGAGGTTCTCCGCCAGAAGGTGGTCGATGAAGTCGGTGCGGGAGGCCGCGAGGTCGTCGCGTACGACGAAGTCGAGGGACTCCAGCCCCACGTGCAGGGCGCTGCGGAAGCGGCGCTCGCCGTTGATGAGGACGTACGAGGCCGCACCGATCCGGCTCTCGTGGTCGGGCCACAGCGCCAGGTACGCGCTCCGGCTGACGACGACACAGGCGGAGAGCTGGGCTTGGCGCAGCTCCTCACCGAAGCGGGTCTTGTCCTCGTCCGTGCCGAAGTTGCGGCGCGGGTTGAGGGGGGTGGGGGAGACCTGGTCGAGGGGGACGCGGATGAGCTCGTACTCGGGCACGTCGCCCTGCGCGATGGCCTTGGCCCGCCCGCGCTCGCTGCGGCCGCCGGTGCGGCGGGCGTTGCTGAAGGCCGCGCCGGTGCCGAGGAGGTCGCTCTTGCTCATGCCGCGATCCTCCGGGCGATCTCGCGCATGGCCTCGGACTGCTCGCAGTCGGGCGCGTAGTGCAGCAGGGGCAGCTTGACCCGGACGGCTTCGCGCTGCTCCTTGAGGTCGGCGATGACGGTGATGACCGGCGGGTCGCCGAACTCCTTCCAGCTGTTGAGGGAGGAGGTGACGACGTAGCCCTTGCGGCTGTCGTAGAGGTTCACGACGAAGCCGAGCTGCGCGATGTCGATGTCGAGGTCGTCGATGAGGTCCTCGAGCTGCTCGCTGAGCATGTCGTAGGCGTCGGCGGACGTGTCCTCGGCCTGGACCGGGACGATGAGGCCGGAGGTCTTCGGGGCCTCGCCCTCGCGGGTGCGGGCGTAGTAGAGAGCGGTGTCCATGGTGTAGCCGAGGCTGGGAGGGCAGTCGACGACGATGTAGTCGAACTCCTTCTCCAGCTCCTCCAGCGCCTTTTCCAGTGCCGTTTCCTTGGTGCGCACGTGGCGGGTGGTGGCCAGGCGGGCGTCGAGGAGGAACGCGTCCTTGCAGGACGGCAGGAGGAAGAGACGGCCGGCGAAGACGCCGTGCTCGATGGGTACGAGGAGGTCGCGGATGCGGCCTTCGATCTCTCCCAGCATGTGCTTGGCGAGGCTCGGTTCCTTGATGCCGAGCATGTCGGCGCCGAGGTGGCGGGTGAGGTGGCCCTGGGGGTCGAAGTCGATGACGCAGACCCGGGCACCGGTCTCGGCGAGGGCCTGGGAGAGGCCGTTGCTGATGGCGCTCTTGCCGACGCCGCCCTTCTGGTTGCAGACCACGATCCGGCGGGCACCCTCGTGGGACGGCCGGCGGCGGCCCGTGGGGGAGGGGTGGGTGTCGAGCCAGAGGCGGATCGACTGGGCGACACCCTGGTTGTACGGGATCTCCCGCGTGCGGCAGTCGTCCTTGAACTCCCCGTACAGGCCGGTGGGGAGGTAGGTGGAGAAGGAGGAGGCGCCGGAGGTGTCCACGGGGGTCGCGGCCGAAGCGTCGGCGCGCCAGGCGTGGATGCCCTCGGTGACGGCGTCCTGGATGTCCACGCCCAACTGGGCGGCACGGACCTTGAGTTCCTGCCTCAGGGACGCCGGCAGTTTGGCAACTACCTTTTCCCTGACTTCCGGATCGTATGGGGCGGTCATGCGGGTACCTTACTAACCTTCTTGCGGGAAGGCGAAGAGGCACACCGAACGATGTCGCCCGTATGTGTGACCTGTCGCGTTGGAGCCGCACCTGGGACTGGTCGGCGAAGACGGAGTTCCGGTTGTACGTGGACGCCCCGGGTGGGCCGTGCCGTCGGCCAGGTCGCCGAAGCCCTGCTGCACGGCGCTGGTGAGGAATGGGATGGCGGCGGAAGGAGGCATGGACCTAGCGTCCCGTGCATGACATCTCCCGACCACGACACCGTGGACAAGCCCGGCGTGGCCATCCGCTGCCAGGACAACCCCTCCGTGGGTGTGACGTTCTGCGACCGGTTCAGCTTCGACGCGGACTCCGTGCACTATGCCGTCGAGCTACGGGCCCCCGGCCTGACAGCTCGTGCCGACGAGGTGGTCGCCTGGCTGTGGGACAGCGATCTCAGGGTGTTCCTCGAAGAGCTCGCTGCCGACTACCAAGGGTGGGACGGTGAGCGAAGCTGGCAGACCAACGACCGGGACCTGGCGGTGTCGGCTGTCTTCCGGTCCGGCGGCTACGTCGGGCTGACCTGGGCCTTGCGGCCGTGGCCGCAAGCGGCCGGCGGCTGGGGCGCTTCTGTGACCACCTGGCTGGAGGCCGGAGAACAGATGGCTTCCCTGTCGGCCGACATCCGGGAGTTCCTCACCACGGACCAACCGTGACATCCGGCATGCGCCTCGCCCGGATGCCGTCGCGATCCGGGTGGCTGGGCGTCGGAGGCCGGTCCTCTGCGGGCCCGCGGGCACGGCGATGCGGGGGCGGCCGGGCCCAGATCCTGCCGACCGCTTGCGGGGCGAGCCGGCCGCTGGAGGGCAGCCGCTTCGTGTACGCATCCGCCCTCACCCTGACGGCGACCCGACCTCACACCTGCGACGCCGGCCGACGCCCTAAGGCAGGCCCACCAGCCCCCAGCCGCGGCGCGCTGCCTCGGTGGTCACGTCGCCCCATTCACGCAGGAGCGCTGTGAAGTCCTCGAAGGTGTCCGGGCGTCCTGCCCAGCCCTCGCATTCGGCGGCGAACGGTCCGCGCAGCTCCTCGAGGCGGGTTTCCACCTGCGTCCAGGCGCGAGCCTTGTCAGGCAGGGTCTCAGGAGGGCATACCAAGAGGAGTGAGGGGTGCCAGCGGTCGGTGGCGGGCGGGAAGAATCCTCTGCCGCCGGTCAGCGCGGGGTCGTCGGCCGGGTCCGCGTCCCAGATCAGACCGCCGAGGAAGGTGTCCGTCGCCTGACGCAAGGACGTGTCGAGGAGGGGCCGGATGTCGGCCCACGCATCCCCCGCGCGGGAGTGCGGACGATAGGCGCCCGTCGTGGTGAAGAAGTCGTACGTGGCGCACCATGCGGACTCGCGGTCCGGGAGCCACGTCCAGCCGCCGCGCGGCCTGCCGAGGTAGTCCTCGTCGTCAAGCTCCGGTGGCCAAACGGCATCGTGCAGCGCCTCGACCCGCTTCTCGACGGGTATGGCACTCAGATGTTTCCAGTCCGCCATGAACAGCATGAGATCCAAACCCATGGCGGCAGCATAGGCAGGGCAGCACTGCATGCCGACTGGATTCTCACGTCGCCCTCGCGCCCCAGCGCCAGGCCACCGGTCGTGCTCAGCCGCCAGCTGGCGTACTCAAGTGCCGTGGGACGCCTGCACCCTCTGCCGAAAAGCCCTGTACGGCTCGCTGACAGCCTCCCGTTGCCGAGAAGGTCGCGGGACACCGGGGGAGTGGAGATCGGCCCTCTGGGGGGCCGTTCTGGCGGTCGGTTTTTGTCCGGATCGCCGGAAATCACAGGGGCCGCCCCGGGGCCGTGGGTGGCGGAGAGGGCAGGATTCGAACCTGCGTGGATTCCGTGGAACCCGAACGACCAGTGGCCGGTCCCCGATCAACCGCTCCGGGCACCTCTCCCTCGTGACCGGCCAACCACCCGCCCGGTCACGACATCCAGACTCCGCCACACCCCCTGACCCCGCGCTGACGAGCTGTCGGGGCAAGGGGTTCTTGTCCGTGGCCGGCTGCGGGCCGTGAATCCCAGGGGCCAGCCCCTGGACCCCGCCAGCGCCTGGGCCGCGCTGGACCGGCCGTGGCATGGGGGGCTACTCGCCCCCCAGACCCCCTCGCCAGGCGCTCGGGCGCCCTGGACCCGCTCCCCCTCACGCCCTGCCCCCGCTCCCTGACGGTCGCGGGGGCACCCCTCGGGCGCTGGGCGCCCTCACTGGGCATGAGGGCCGGGCGGGCAAGAGGGCCATGCCGGACGGGGCAGAGGTGGGGGGCTGCCGGTCGGTTTGCCGCCTGCGCGCCGCCGTGGTGACGGTGTGTCGGCTGAGGTGGTGGTCGGTGCAGTCCAGGGTGCGCCGAGTCGGCAGTGCGAGAACCCCCGACAGGGCGACAGGGACCGGAGCCGAAAAAGAGGGGTCCCGGGGTGATGTGCTCCGCCGTCGGCCGCCGCTCTTTTAGTAAGAGGGCGCCGCGCAAACAAGCCTCTGACCTGCGGTTTTGGGAAAGTCAATGTGCTCCCCAGGACACATTGGAGGCGTCGTTGTGTGTACCTGGCGGACACATAACGCCGGAAAATCAAGCAGGTGTTGACTTTTGAGCGGAGACGGCACGGCTCGGAACACCGCAGGTCAGCGCGTCGTGATAGCCGACTCCTTCGACGCGTCCCCGTCGATGGCCCCTACATGAATGTGCCGCCATGCCGACAACAAGAATCAAGCCGCCGTGGAGTTCCGGGGCCTGTGTGCGGAAAAACTCCACGCCCCGTTGAGTTTCGGCGCAGTGTTCGAACAGGAGGGGCGGAGGAGGCGGCCTCCGGCGCGTCGAGGCGTCAAAAGACAAGCACACGTTGATTTTTGGATAGTCTCGGACCGCCTGAGTAACGAGGAGGTCCTGTGACATCTGATCCGCCCGCCCGTCGACGGCGCGGGCCCCGGCCGGTACCCGCTCCCAGCGCCGCGGGCAACGAAGCCGAGTACGGGGACATCCTCGCGGTCCTCGGGCGGCAGCTCGGAGAGAAGGTCGCCGAGACGGCCGACCCCGCAGGCCGCCGTCGCCTCACGGGAGTCCACTTCGAGTACGCCGCCGACCCGCGAGCCGTGCACGACATGGCCGGGGGTTCCGGGTACAGCCTGGCCAGCAACTGGTTCACGCAGCTGCTGGCCCAGTTGGCCGTCGCGAACAGCATCACCAAGTCCCAGCTCTGCGTGTTCCTCTTCGTGGCCGGCGGGCAGGTGCCGGGGACCGGCGTCACCCCGTACACGCAGCAGGAGATCACCGACGGACTGAACAAGATCGCCGCCCAGAAGGGCGGCAAGATGATCACGCGCTCCACGGTCAACCGCGCCGTCCAGGCTCTGTGCGGCTACAACTGGGTGGAGAAGGCCGGCAGGGGCCGGATCCAGCTCAACGTGCGGCTGTGGTTCCACGGCAACAGCACGGCCCAGCACGACGTACTCGCCGAGATCGCCGACCGGCACGAGCACGACGTCGAGGCGTTCCCCTACGCTGTGGGCCCGCAAGGTGCGCATCAGGAGGAACTCGACCTCGACTTCGGGTCGGCAGCCGACTACCGCGGAAGGAAACGCACCGGGTGATAGTGCTGCCAGGCCCGTCCTCCATCACGGCCCACCGCCACCGCTCACGAGGAAGGCTGTCCCATGGCTAACGTCATGTCTCCGATCGTCGCGGAGCGCATCTGGGCGCTGCCGCTGTCCGGGTCCGCCGTCAAGTTCCTCCAGTACCTGGTCGCCCGGAGCGACTTCGGGGGAGCGCTGGCGGTCCGGCAGAAGGACATGGCGGCCGAGTACGGGGTGACGCCCCAGGCCGTCAGCGGGCTCATGGCGCCGCTGTGCGAGCTGAACATCGTGCTCAGGCCCCGCAGCGAGGAACGCAACGGCAACTCCTACCGGCTCCACCCGCTCGCGGCGAAGTACGAGAGCCCCGAGAGCATGGAGGCGGCGTTCCGCGCGGCCCTCGTCCGCATCCAGGAGGGCGACCTGCCGAACCTGAAGCTGCCGACGTACCACCAGGCCCCGCCCAGCCCGACGACGGGCCGCCCGAAGCTCCAGGTGGCCTGAACGGGCTGCAGAGCCCCCGCCCTCGGCGCCCTGCCCCCGGCCTCGCCGGACAAGACGAAAGGCCCTCCACCATGTGGAGGGCCTTTCGCGCCTGAGTAACTCGTGCGGCCACTATATCCGCCACGGCCCGGCTGGGGACGGCTGGACCTGACATCACACCGGACCGGTGTCCCCGACGGCTTCGACGGCTTCGGTCCCTTGCCCGTGGCGGTAGGGACTGAAGGCGGGGCTCGTTGCGCGGGCCCTCCGAAGAGGGTCCGTAGCGGCCCGGAGTGCTCCCCCGGTTCGGTCCCTCAGTCACTCGGTCCCTGAGTCCCTTTGCGTTTCCGCAGGTCAGAGCGGGTTCACGATCGAGGACAGGGACTGAAGGGACTCAGAATCCGCTCTTCCAGCCTTTACGTGCGTGCGTGTATGCGCGGGCGCGAGGAGTACCAGTGCCATATTCTCGTTATAACTGGAAAGTTGAGTCCCTTCAGTCCCTTCAAAACGGCGGGAAACCGGCTGACCTGCAGGTTTGTCAGTGACCGAAGGGACCAGGGACCGAAGAGGGACTGACGGCCGTTCCGTCCCTGTTCCGGGGGTGGGAGGGGGCCAGGAGGGAGGGGGCTCCAGGGTCCCCGCTGCGTTCGGTCCCTGCCTCCACGACGCGCAGGATCCGGCGATCCGAGTGGAATCAGACATTCCGGCTGCGTCGCCACCGCCGCCCAGAGGGACTCAAGGGACTGAAGAATCACAACAGTCACAGCAGCCTGCACCGCTTCGGCGTGTCGCTGCGCTAGGCTCCGGCATTGTGAAAGTTTGGTCCCTTCAGTCCCTGTCCAGAGCAGGGGCCGAAGCCCCGACCAGCACACACAGCCCTACCGAGCCCAGCCGCACCGCCGAGGAAGAACCACGTGCCAGCCCCCAGCGCAACGCCGCCACCGGCGGCAGCCGTCGGCACCGCGCACGGTCTCGAAGTGGCGCTCTGGCTGGCCGCCAAGGGCATGCCCGTCCACCCCCTCGCCCCCGGGGCCAAGACCCCCGCCGCGAACTGCACCCGGTGCCGGGAACAGCACCACGCTCCCTCGGACTGCCCCTGCACGGCCGAGGGACGCTGGTGCCACGGCTTCCACGCCGCCACCACGGACGCCGACGTCATCAGGGACTGGTGGCGCCAGGAGCCGGAGTTCGGCGTCGGCGTCTCCTGCGGGCCGGCCGGTCTCGTCGTCATCGACGTCGACACCCACCCGGCCCCCCTGCCCGGACGCGGACGGCTGCTGCCCGGCATCCCCATCGACGACCGCGTCGACCTGACCGGGCTGAGCTCCGGCTACGACACCCTCGCCCTCCTGGCCGCGCTGCGCCGACGCCCCGATCCCGCCCGGGACAGCGGCACGCTGCGCGTACGCACCCCCAGCGGAGGCATGCACATCTGGTACCGCGCCCCTCTGGGCAGCCCGGCGATCCGCTCCTCCAGCGGCAGCGGCAGCCGTGCCGCCCTCGCCTGGCAGGTCGACGTCCGGGCCACCGGCGGCTACATCGTCGCGCCCGGCACCCGCACGGCCCACGGCACGTACGAGGCCCTGCCCGGCCCCCGGACCCCCGCGCCCCTACCGCTGTGGCTCAACGCCGAACTCGCCCGCACCGGCCACCACCCCGCCCTTCCGGAGCCGGAGCGGGCTCCCGCGCCTCCGCGTGCGCGCACCGGGCCGACGACCGCAGGCGACGATGCCCACCGCATCCTGAGCCCCCTCCTCGACGAAGTCCGGGACTGCGCCCAGGCGCCCTCCGGCACCGCGTTCAGCGAGAAGCTCAACCGGGCGGCCTTCACGGCCGGAGGCCTCGCGGCCGCGGGCCACATCACGCTGCCCGAATGCACCGGCCTCCTCACCGACGCCGCGAACGCGGCCCGCCCGGGCCAGCCGCGCCGCAACCAACTCGTCATCGACTCCGGGCTCCGCGCCGGCAGCCACCGCCCTATCCACCCCAAGGGACGCTCATGAGCAGCGCAGGAAGCACCGGCTTCGACGCGCACGCCGCCGCGGAGCAGCTCGCGGTCTTCGCGGCCGAGACCCCCGCGACCCCCCAGGTGCCGGCCCAGCAGGCCGCCCCGCCCGCGACCGGAGCCCGCGCGGGTGACTTCGTACAGTCCGGCCTGCTCGTCAACCTCACCGACCGGGGCAACGCCAAGCTCTTCGCCCACCTCCACCACCACCGCTTCCGCCACGTCGAGGGCCTCGGGTGGTACGTGTGGGACGAGTACCGGTGGAAGCGCACGGGCGGCGAGAAGGCGGCGATCTGGGCGGCCGGCGACATGGCCGAGGAGATGCCGCTGCACGACCCCCGGGGCCACTTCACCGACCGCGAGCTCGCCCAGCACCGCAAGCGCGCCATGTCGACCTCCGGGGTCAAGGCCATGCTGGCGCAGGCCAAGGCCTCCCCGGAGCTGGCGCTGGACCCCGACACCCTCGACGGTGACAAGTACGCCCTGTGCACCCCCGCCGGCGTCGTCGACCTGCGCACCGGCGAGCTCCGCAAGCCGGACCCGCTCAGGGACCTGCACTCGCGCGCGACCTTCCTCGCGCCCGAGGCCAGCCCCACGCCCCGCTTCGCCCGCTTCCTGAGGGAGACCTTCGGCGACGACGACAAGGGCAAGGAGATGATCACCTTCGTCCATCTCCTGCTCGGCTACTCCATCACCGGCGACGTCGGCGGCCAGGTCCTGCCCTTCCTCTACGGCATCGGCGCCAACGGCAAGTCCGCCCTCATGGACATCGTCATCAAGATCCTCGGCGACTACGCGGACGTGGCGCCGCCCGGCTTCCTGATGGAACGCGGCAAGTTCAACGAGCACTCCACCGAGCTGACCGAACTCCACGGCCGCCGCCTGTTCGTGTGCAGCGAGCTCAAGCCGCACGACAAGTTCGACGAGGCCCGCGTCAAGCTCCTCACCGGCGGCGACCGGCTCAAGGCCCGCCGCATGCGGCAGGACTACTTCAGCTTCGAGCCCACCCACAAGCTGTGGCTGCTCGGCAACCACCGCCCCGAAGTCGGCACCGGCGGGCACGCCTTCTGGCGCCGCATCCGGCTGATCCCGTTCGACAAGGTCGTCCCCGACCACCGCAAGATCGACAACCTGGCCGAGGAACTCGTCAACCACGAAGGCGCCGGCATCCTCCACTGGATGATCCAGGGCGCCATGGCCTACCTCAGGACCAAGCCGTCCCTCACCGGACCCACCGTCGTGCGCACCGCGACCCAGGCCTACGCCACCACCGAGGACCACATCGGGCGCTTCCTCGCCGAATGCTGCACCAGCGGCGACGGCTCGGAGGAGCCCCGCGACTTCAAGGTGGAGCAGGGCGCCCTCTACCGCGCCTACAGCACCTGGTGCCAGGAGGGCGAGGGCCTGCGACCGGCCACCACGCGCGCCTTCGCCACCCGCATCCGTGCCGAGGTCGGCATCTCCTCACCGAGCGAGATGCTCCGCTCCAACGGCCAGAAGTTCTACCCCGGACTCGCTCTGCTCGCCGACGAGCCGGGATGACGACGCCCCGGCGAACGGGGCAGCCCGGGGGTGAACCGCCCGGGCCTACTGTCCGCCACCGCATCCAGCCGCCTACCATGGACACGCAACGAATGAGCCAGCCGCAGGACGCCGCGCCGCACACCGCCATAGCCCGTGCCCGGCGCCCGGAAGCGTGGTCGGTCCGGACCGCGCAACAGGTACGTCAGACCGAGAGGGGACCAAGGCCATGAGCTCGCTACTGCAAGCAAGCGATCTCACCCACGAGGACAAGGTGGTGTGGCTGGAAGACCCCGCTCAGCTCGACTACGTACGCCAGGCCCTCGACAAGACCCCGCGCCGGCGCGGCAAGCCCCGCTACTACCGGGACGGCCGCATGGTCGGCTTCGCCGAGCTCTGCGACAGCGCGGAGGCCGACCCCGACAGCGGGCTGCAGAAGCGCAGGGTCTTCTACCTGCTGCCGCACGACCGCGACGCGGAGCCGGACGGCCTGTACCGGGCCGGTGCTCCCGGCGAGGCGGTGGATCCCCGCACGGTCGAGCCGGGGCACGTGGGGATGAAGACGGAACGCTCCCAGCGCGGAGTGGCGGGCGCCGCCACGCGCACCGTCGCCTGACGCGAACGCCTTTCGAAAACCCGGTCCCTCCGGTCCCTGGGCGGGCCCTGCCGACGCTCTGACCTGCACCGGCTGTCAGGGCCGACGGCGGGGCTGACCGGGCCGCAGGGCATGGCGGTGGAGCCGGCGTCGATGGCGACGCCGGCCCCGGTGCTGCTGCCGCGGGCTACGGGGCGGTGGCCGCCGCGGGTATCGGGCGGAGCACGGTGCGCATCCGTGCGCCGTCGAACTCCACCGCCTCGCCGGGCAGGACCAGCAGTCCGCCCTCCGCGTCCTGGCAGGCCGCGCCGATCCGCCGGATCTGGACCGCCGGGCCGCGCGCACCGGCCATGAACACGGTCGGGTCGATCTCCCAGCCGTGCCCGGCCAGCCACTGCTCCAGCGCCGCGGCCTCCAGGCCGGTCGCTTCCCGCGGCCACTCGTACGTGTTGTCCATGTCCGTCCCCCTCCGGTGCGGCCGGATGCCCGGCACCGTGTCGATCCTCGCACCCGCCACCGACAACCGGCCGGGCGCCGGCCCGGCCGCGGCCGTCTCAGAGGAGGAGCGGGACGGTCTCGGCGGGGGAGGGGGGCTCGGGCGGGGTGCCGTCCCCGAACGGGCGCCCGCCCAGCGCCTCCCGGCCGTGCGGTGCGAGCCAGCCCGACGGGTCGGGGCCGAGGGGAACGATCCCGGACGGGTTGATGTGGCTGTGGACGACGTAGAAGTGCTTCTTGATGTGGTCGAAGTCGACGGTGTCCCCGAAGCCGGGCGTCTGGAACAGGTCCCGCGCGTACGCCCACAGCACCGGCATCTCGGAGAGCTTGCTCCGGTTGCACTTGAAGTGGCCGTGGTAGACGGCGTCGAAGCGCACGAGCGAGGTGAACAGCCGCACGTCCGCTTCGGTGATCGTCTCGCCGACGAGGTAACGGGACCGCTCCAGCCGCTCGGAGAACCGGTCCAGGCGGGCGAAGAGGCGCTCGTACGCCGCGGCGTACGCCTCCTGCGACTTGGCGAACCCGACGCGGTAGACGCCGTCGTTCACGTCCGCGTAGATCTCCTCGTTGACCGCGTCGATTTCCGGCCGCAGCGCGGCCGGGTACAGGTCCGGTGCCCCGTCGCGGTGGTACGCCGTCCACTCCAGCGACATGTCGACGGTGATCTGCGCGTAGTCGTTGGTGACCACCGCGCCCGTCGGCACGTCCACGATCGCGGGCACGGTGATGCCCCGGTCGTAGTCGGGGTCGCGGGCGAAGTACGCCTCCTGGAGCCGCTCTATGCCCAGCACCGGGTCGCGGCCGTGCGGGTCGAGGTCGAAGGTCCAGCTGCGGACGTCGTGCGTCGGCCCGGCGACGGCCATGGGCAGGGCCTTCTCCAGGCCGAGGAGCCGCCGGACGATGATCGCGCGGTGGGCCCAGGGGCAGGCGCGGCTCACCACGAGACGGTAGCGGCCGGGCTCCACCGGGAAGCCGTCGCGTCCGTCGGCGGTGATCCGGGTGGTGATGTAGCGGCTGTCGCGCTTGTACCCCTTCTCGGGGCGTACGTTGCTCATTCCAGGGCCCTACCCAGGAACGGCGGTGACGAGCGGCCGCTCCACCGGGGCTCCGCCGCCGCTCGTCCCGGCCCCCGCTTTCCGGCGGCTCCGGAGCACGGGGGCCGGGATCACCGGCTTCGTACCGGCGCCGGCGCTGCGGAGTGCAGCAGCTCCAGCCGGCGCCGTACGGCTTCCACGGCGCCCGGGCGCGCCCCGGGGACGCGGCGCCGCAAGGAGACCAGGTCCGGGCCGAGTTCGCGGGCCCGGCGGGGGTCCGGGAGCTGCTGCCACTGGTGGTGGGCGCGGTCGACCGCACCCACCACCGCCGCGTCGTCCGGGGCCTGATGGCGGGCCAGGCGCGCCGTGGCCGCCGCCATCCACAGCTCGCAGCTGCCGGCCGGATCGCCGGCGACGTGGGCGAGGTCGGCGCGCACCTCCAGCCAGTGGACTGCCTCGGCCGACCCCGGACCGTGGGTCCCCAGCGCCCAGTGCTCCCACCGGGCGGCGAGCGCGGCGGCCTCGCCGTGCCGTCCCGCGTGCGCGGCGGCAAGGATCGCCGGCAGCGGATCCTCAGGAGGTTCCGGGGGAGCCGGCTCGGTGCGGGGCAGGGCCGGGGCAGCGGTGGCGTCCACGGCGAGCAGGAGCGCCCCGGCGTGGCCGGCTTGGGCGGCGGCCTTCGCGTGCAGCTCCGGCAGCGGCGGGTTCAGGCCGCTGCGCCAGGTGGTCGCCACGGCCTGGAGGTAGGCCGGTTCGGCGGCGCGGTGACGGGCGGGCGGCGGGGTCACGCGGCCGTAGAGGGACGTGCCGTGGCCGAGGGTGAGGCCGTGCGCGAGGATCCGCTGCCAGGCGTCGGGGGCGGCGATCAGGTCGACGATCACTCGTGTGGTGTCCGGGCGGCGCGGTTTGAGCTCGCTCACCAGCCACGTCCAGGGGAGCGCGGTGTAGCGCAGGGCCGCCGGGGTCGTCCGCGCCAGGGCGAGGTGGAGCTGGTGCTGCCTGGTGTCGAGGTGGAGTTGCCCGGCGAGGATGAGGGTCAGGGGGCCGGGAGCGGCGGCGGCCGCGCGTATGCGGGTGAGGACGGTCTGCTGGTCGGTCGGGTCGGCCAGTTCGACGATGGTGCCGGACGGCGTCCGGGTCAGGGCGCTGGGTGGCACGGCGGCGAGGGTGGGCAGCACCCTGGTGGCGTCGATGAGCCGCCCTCTGCCCGTCGGTGCGGCCGCGAGCAGCAGCGCGGTGCCCATCATGTCGTCCCCTGTGATCACGGCAGCACGGTACGCCCTCACGGCCCCGGCCGGGGGCGTGAGGGCGATGCTCGCTGCCGGTCACGGCATCAGCGGGCCCGTAGCGGGTCGGTCAGCCACCCCTGCGGCAGGTATTCCGCGAGGGCGTCGGCGACGGCCGCCGGATCCGCGGGCCAGGCGGGAGGCGGGTTCAGCGGCCGGCGCGGCAACGGCACGGGCTGGGTGCCGCCGAGCCTGCGGCTCACGTCCTCACGCAGCTTCGGCAGCATCGCGTACAGCCTGTCGCCGGGGCAGGCGGTGCTGTTGAAGTCCCGGTGCCCGTAGATCTCGGAGGCCGGCACGTCGTACTGGCGGCAGATGCGGGCGCACAGGTCGGCCAGGGCGGAGAACTGCGCCGCGGGGGGCGCCTCCGTCATGTAGGTGCCCTCGTTCTCGATGCCGATGGCCACGCTGTTCTGGCCCACGCAGTGGGCGCCCCGTACCAGCCGGTCCCCGGCGTCCAGCGCGGCCAGACTGCCGTGGCGGCCCTCCAGGGCGAACGCGCCGCGGCTGACGGTGAAGTGCTGACCGGTGTCGATCCAGCCCTGCATGTCCATGTGGTACGTCTGGATGGCACGGGCCAGCCGGTGGGCCCGCTCCCGCGAGTAGTCGGTGACGTTGGCCGTGGCCGTGTGGTGGACGATGATCCGCTCGGGCCGCTCGTCGAGGAGCACGACCGGCTCGGACGCCTCCCGCGCCCCCCAGCCGTCGCAATCGGTGATCTCGGGCACCGTGGAGCCGTCCCGGCCCCTGAACACCCCTCCGCCGCCGGCGGATCCGACCGCGGCGGCGGCAGTGGTGGCGGGCAGGACGGTGGCGGCTCCGAGTGCGAACGCGGCGGAGACCAGGTGCCGGCGGGAGAACCGGGCGGAGGGGGTGGACGTCATGGACCAGCCTGTTCCGGTGAGGGACGGGCGTCCATGAAACGGGGCCGGGCGGCGCGGGGCACGCAGGCGCTCCGGGAGCGCGGGCCGTTGGCTCTCTTTGGCCCTGCCGTCGCGCGCCCGGGGCGGGACCGCTGCGCGAAGGTCACGCCGTCCCCCCGGAAGGGACCGAATCGCGACGGCCCCGGCGGGCCGGGACGAGGTCGTGGCGGATGAAGTACTCGGTGCCGAGGACCACTTCCCTCTCCGGGGCCGGCAAGCCGCCCAGCAGGGCCGGGAGCGAGCGGCTGCGCACCGCCTCCGAGCGGTGCGCCCGGATCGCGGCCCACTTCCGGTCGGCCCAGGGACGGACGTCCACCGCCGCGCCGACCAGGGCGGCCGGGACGGTGTGCAGGCGCTTGCCGACGCTCGCGACGAGGCCGGCCAGGATCGCGGTCGCGGGGTCCGGGTCCGGGTGCGCGGACAGGTACAGGGCGCCGGGCCGCCACGGCGGCCCGGCCACGGGGTGGAGGTCCGGGCGTCCGGCCGCGTGGGCGGCGAGCAGCGTGACGCGGTGGGTGTGCACGTGGTCGGGATGGCCGGAGGAGCCGTGGGCGTCGTGGCTGACGACGATGTCCGGGCGGAAGTCGCGGATGTGGGCGACGACGCGTTCCACGGCTTCCCCCAGGGGCGCGTCGCAGAACCGGGGCTGCCCGGGAGCGGAGTCCGGGACCCGGTGGTCGGCGTATCCGAGCATGCGGGGCTCCGCGGCCACCCCGAGAAGCGCGAGGCCGTCGGCGAGTTCGGCGGCGCGATGGCTGTCGCGGGCCCAGGTGGCCGTGACGACGGCGGTGCGGGCGCCGGCTGCCGCGTGCCGGGCGAGGATCCCCCCGGCCGCGAGGGACTCGTCGTCGGGGTGGGCGTAGACCGCGAGGACGCTCGGTGCGGGCACGGACGGCTCCGTTCTGCCGGGAGGCGGGGATCTCGGGTGGTGACGGGACGGCCGGTGGCGGGTGTCGGGGACCTGGGGCAGCCAGACGGCGCTGCCGTGGTGGCTCTGGTCGGCGCGGCCCGCGGTGCTCGGCGTTGGGTTCTCCGGGAGGGATCGTCGATTCCGGTCGGAGAGCCGGGTCTTTTCGGGAACATCGTCGCCTCCGCGTGCACCCCGTAGGGTGACTCCGCATGATCGAACACAAGACCGAGATCAGCGAGGGCCTGGTTCGCGACCTGCTGCGGGATCAGCATCCCGACTTGGCCGCGCTGCCCATCCGCGAGGTGGCGGGCGGCTGGGGCAACCAGATGTGGCGCCTCGGGGACGAGTTGGCGGTCCGCATGCAGCGGATGGACACCGACCCGGATCCGCAGCTCAAAGAGCGCCGGTGGCTGCCGATGCTGGCCCCGGGCCTGCCGCTGCCCATCCCGGTCCCGGTGCGGGACGGTGCGCCGTCCGAGCGCTTCCCGAAGATCTGGACCGTCATGACGTGGGTCGAGGGCACGCCGCTGGACCACGGCTCGATCACCCGCGGCGACCACGCGGCCGACACCCTGGCGGCCTTCCTCAAGGCCCTGCACGTGGAGGCGCCCGCCGAGGCGCCGGACGCCTCGGACCGCCGCCGTCACCCCAAGGAGTGCGTGGAGGGCTTCGAGCGCGTCCTGGGGGCCGTGGACCTCGGCCACTTCGCCCAGGACGACATCCGGGCCGTGTGGGACGACGCGGCCGCGGCTCCGGGGTGGCGGGGCCCGCGCGTGTGGGTGCACGGCGACCTGCACCCCGCGAACGTCGTCGTCGCGGAGGGGACGCTGACGGGCGTCGTCGACTTCGGCGACGTCTTCGCCGGCGACCCGGCCTGGGACCTCGCGGCCGCCTGGGTGCTGCTCCCCGCGGGCGGCGCCTCCCGCTTCTTCGACAGCTATGGGCAGGCGGACGAGGCGGCGGTACGCCGGGCGCGTGGGCTGGCCGCGATGAAGAGCCTGTTCCTGATGCTGATGGGGCAGAACGGGGAGCGCGGCCTGCCGGGCGGCAAACCGCACTGGGGGCCCGCAGGCCGGTCGGCGCTCGAACGCGTCCTGAAGGGGCACTGACGTCCGCACCGGTCGACCGACGCGGGACTCGATGGTCCGGCACAGGCAGCCGCCGGTGCGGGCGGGCGGTCACGTCCAGCCGAGCTCGGTGTAGAGGCGGCCCGCGCGGATGCCCTCGATCGCCGTCCGCGCGTACGGGACGATCCGCTCGGGCAGTGCGTCCACCGGCCACCAGTCCCAGGAGACGCACCGGTCGGGCTCCCGTACCTCAGGCGTTCCCGTCCACCGGTGCGCGCGGAAGACGAGCCCCATGCGGGGCTGCCCGCCGGCGTGGTCCACGGTGTGGACGACGTGGACGAGTTCCACGCCGGCCCGGTCGATGACGAGGCCGGTCTCCTCCCGCGCCTCCCGGACCAGGCAGGCGACGGCCGATTCCTGCTCGCAGTGGCCGGCCGGGAAGTGGTGGGCGGAGGGCGCGAACGCGGAGTCGGGGTGACGGAGCCCCAGCAGGACCTTGCCGTTCTCCTCCAGGTACAGGTGGACGCCCACCACGTGGGGGCGGGCCCGGCCGCCCGGCCGGGCCCGGGCCGGCAGGGGGACGCGGGCGGGGGACCGGGCCTGGTGGAGGGCGATGACGTCCTTCGTCCACGGGCACATCGTCAGGAAGGGGACGGTGGCCGCGTCGAAGTGCCGGAACATGATGCCCTCCGGGCAGGGGAGTGCGTCCGCGTCGCCGTCCCAGGAGCCGAGGTAGACCCGGATCCGCCCCTTGGCACCGCCCGGGCCCACGCTGTCGACGACCGTGAACTCCTCCAGCGGCACCGCCAGCCCGGTCTCCTCCCACAGCTCCCGGGCGACCGCCTCCCGGGCCGGCTCCTCTCCCTCGCGGTCCCCGCCCGGGATCGACCACGTGCCCGGGTCGCAGATCTCCTTGTTGGCGTCGCGCAGGTGCAGCAGGTACCGGCCGCTGCTGTCGACCAGCAGCGCGGCGGTGCCGCGGGGTTCGTCGTACGGGGGCATCACGGGCTCCTCGGGGAAGGGGGTGCAAGGGAGGCCGGTTGTGCCGGCATGGCGGTCAGGCGGGATACGGGCGAGCGCCACAGCACCACCACCGGAACCAGGAGCAGCAGCGTTCCCGCGGCCAGCGCGGCCCGGACTCCGTACGCGGCGGCCAGACCCCCGGCGGCCAGGGCGGCGAAGGGCCGGCTCCCGGTGACGAGCCAGGTGGAGGTCTGCTGGGCCCGCGACTGGAGTCCGGGCGGGCAGATCTGCTGGCGCAGGGAACGCTGGGTGGTGCCGGCCACGGCCGCCGCGCCCAGCTGCGCCGCCCCCGCGAGCGCCACCGCGGCCAGCCACGGCGCCCCCGGGCGCGCGAGCAGCAGCGGCACGCCGGTCACCGGGTACGCGGCGAAGCCGGCCAGCAGCACCCGGCCGGGCCCGTACGCGGCGACGATCCGGGGCGCGGCCAGCGAGCCGGCCAGGGCCCCGGCTCCGGAGGCGCCCATGACGATGCCCAGGCCCGTCGCGCCGGCGTCCAGGGCGGTCAGCAGGTGGAACGCGAAGAACGTGGCGACCATCCCCGTGGCGAAGCCCGTGACGGCCAGCGACGCCACCAGGGCGCGGACGACCGGCGTACGGGCCGTGTAGCGCAGCCCCTCCCGGATCTCGGCCAGGATCCCGGGCCGGGGCCCGGTGTTCGGTACGGGCGCCCCGGCGACCGGGATCCGGCTCGAGTACCAGGCGCTGACCAGGTACGAAGCCGCGTCCAGCCAGAACGCGCGGGCGGCCCCGGCCACGGCGACCACCGCGGTGCCCAGGTACGTCCCCGCGGTGTCGGCCGCGCCGAACAGCGCCCCGACGCCCGCGTTGGCCCGGTGCAGCAGCGGTGCCCCGACCAGCTGGGGCACCATCGCGATGGCGGCCGCCTGGTGCACCACCGCCACCGCCCCCAGCACCACCGCGACCCCGTACAGCAACGGGACCGACAGGGTGCCGGCCACGGCCGCGGCGGGAATGACCGCCACCACCGTCGCGCCCGCGAGGTCGCCGGCCACCATCAGCGTCCGCTTGGGGTGCCGGTCGACCAGCGCCCCGGTCGGCAGCGCCAGGACGAAGACGGGGAGCTGGGCCAGGAAGGCGAGCAGCGCGACCTGCCCCGGCCCCGCGTGCAGTTCGAGGACGGCCAGCGCGGGCAGCGCCACGAGGTGCACCGACGTACCGAGCAGGTTGACGGACTCCCCCCGCAGGTAGGGCCCGAGGGCGGGGTGCCTCCACAAGGGGCCCTCGCGGCCGGGGGTGGTCGTGGGCGTCGGTGTCGGGACGGTCACGCGTGCTCCCCGCTGGGCAGGCGGTCGTGGCGGCCGGCCCGCTGGGACGGGAGGGAGTCGGTGAAGGCGGTCGCCTGGACGAGGTAGGCGTCGCGGAAGTCCCCGGTTCCGGTCCGCTCGTCCATGAGTTCCTCGAAGGTGCCGGATTCGGCCAGCCGGCCGTCCTTGAGGACGTGGATCAGGTCGGCGTGGCGGACCGCGTGCAGCCGGTGGGTGATCAGCACGATCGTCTGCCCGCCGGTGGCCCGCTCGCGGATCCGGTCGAAGACCTTCTGCTCCGCCATCGGGTCGAGGGCGCTGGTGGGTTCGTCCACGATGAGGATCGCGGCGTCGCGGTAGTGGGCGCGGGCGATGCCGATGCGCTGCCACTGGCCGCCGGAGATCTGGTGACCGCCGCGGTAGCCGCGGCCCAGCAGCGTCGTCAGGCCGCGGGGGAGCCCGGCGAGGACCTCGTCGGCGCCGGAGAAGGCGGCCGCGGCCCGTACGGCGTCGTCGTCGATGTCCGCGCCGGGCCGGCCGATGCCGATGTTCACCCGGGCGGTGAAGGGCCAGTTGTAGAAGTTCTGGGACATCAGGGCGACCCGTTCGAAGATCTGCCGGCGGCACGCGCCGCGGGCGTCGACGTCGTCCCACCACACGGTGCCGCCGCCCTCGTCCGGCAGGTACAGCCCCGACAGCAGCTTGACCAGGGTGGACTTGCCGGAGCCGTTCTCCCCGACGAGCGCCACGATCTTCCCCATGGGGAAGGTGAGGGAGACCTCGCGCAGGGCCGGCTCGGGAGCCTCCCCGGAGCCGCCGCTGCCGGGATAGGTAAACGTCACCTTCTCGAACCGCACTTCCCGCACCCGCTCCGGGAGGGCGGCGCCGCCGGCCGGGATGGCGCGGGCCTCCGCCTCCGCGCAGAGGTGCTTGAAGTCGGCGACGAAGAGGCTCTCCTGGTACAGCTCGGTGACCTGGAGGACCAGGCTGTCCAGGCTGGCCGCGCCGGTACGGATGGCCAGGACCGCCGTCCCGGCCACCGCGAGGTCCATCCGGCCGGCCCACAGCAGCAGCCCCAGCGCCCCGTAGGTGGCCAGGGCAGCGAGCCCGCCGGCGGCGTCGGCGGCGAGGCCGGTCCGGGCGGCCCGGCGGGCCAGCCGGGTCTGCTCGCGTTCGTTGGTCTCGGCCATGCCGCGGAAGTGCGTGAGCAGGAACGGGCCGACGTCGTGCACGCGTACCTCGGCGGCGGCCTGCTGCTGGGTGAGGAGCTGGCCCAGCAGGTGCCCGGCCCGGGCGTGCTGGAGGAAGGAGTGGAAGGAGACGTAGCGCTGGCGGCTGATGACGAGGGCCCCCCAGGCGCTGGGCAGGGTCATCAGCACCAGCAGGGGCAGCAGCAGCGGATGCAGGACGGTCAGCACGCCGGCCGCGGCGATCAGGGAGACCGCCGAGTTCAGGACGCTGGTGCAGTAGCGGATCATGCGGCGGGCCGAGTCGGCGCCGTACCGGGCGGCGTCCATCAGCCGGTGGAACTCGTCGTCCTCGATCGCGGTCAGCTCCACCCGGTGCCCGAGGTCCAGGTACTGCTCGGTGGCCAGCCGCTGGACCTTCGGCTCCAGCGCCCCCGTCGCGGCCGTGGAGGCCGACCGCAGCAGCGACCCGACCACCCCGGTCACGGCCGTGAGGAGCAGTGCGGGCACCGCCGCGGTGAGCCGGGCGGTGGTGGGGCCGGAGGCCATGAGGTGGCCGAGGACCGCGTTGACCGCGACCAGCCCGGCGGCCTGGGCGGTGCCGCGGCCCAGCTCGGCGGCCAGCACGGTCCGCAGGGCCGGCGCGTCGGCCAGGCGGGCGAGGCGCAAGGCGGTGCCCACCATGGCGGGCAGGTCCCGGGCCATCGTCCACAGCCCGAGCCCCAGCCAGGCCCCCTCGTGCTTGTCCCACCCGATGTCGTACGCCAGCGGCCCGCCGAACAGCAGCCGCTCCGACTCCGACACCCCCGCGGCGACGGCCGCGGACTCCGGTTCCCCGCTCATGCGGCCCTCCCCGTACCCGGCCGCGAGCGGCGGCAGCCCGGGCGCGCGGGGCCGTCAACACGGCGCCCGGCGCTTTCGGGCCGGCAGGACGCGGGGCGGGGATGTTCGAATGCGGTGGGGTCTGCGGGGCGGGCGGGCGCGGGCTTCACGGCATCCTCCGGATGGGCGTACGACTGGCACAGGTGCTCTAAGAACGGCTCCCGGACGGGTCCGTCACGGCCCCTCCGAGGGCGTTTCGTGAACGAATGTTCTGGAGGTCGGCGCCGGTCTTGCGGGGCCTGATCCGGCGGGGTTCAAACTCGCTCGAACAGGGCCGGGTCACCCGCCCGGGGGATTGCTGGCCCGGGCCGTGGGCGACCGCCGCGCGCGGCGCGGGCGGGGCCCGCCGGTACGACCGGTGCCGGCGCGGTTCCGTACGCTGGCAGCATGCGGATGCGTCCCACCCTGAGCTGGACCCCCACCGGGAGCCTGCCGCCGCCCACCACCGATCTGGGCCCGGTGGCCGACGCGCTCGGCGCCGGCGGCGTGCTGGTGCTCACCGGGGCGGGCATCTCCACGGAGTCGGGCATTCCCGCCTACCGCGGCGAGGGCGGGAGCCTGACCCGGCACACGCCGATGACCTACCAGGACTTCACCGCCAGTGCTCAGGCGCGCCGCCGGTACTGGGCGCGCAGCCACCTGGGCTGGCGCACGTTCGGCCGGGCCCGGCCGAACGCCGGGCACGAGGCGGTGGCGGCGTTCGGCCGGCACGGGCTGCTCACCGGGTTGATCACCCAGAACGTCGACGGGCTCCACCAGGCGGCCGGCAGTGACGGCGCGGTGGAGCTCCACGGGAGCCTCGCCCGGGTCGTCTGCCTGTCGTGCGGTGCCGCCGGCCCGCGCAGCGAACTCGCCCGGCGGCTGGAGGAGGCCAACGCGGGCTTCGCGCCGGTGGCCGCGGCCATGAACCCGGACGGCGACGCGGACCTCACGGACCAGCAGGTCGGGGACTTCCGCGTGGTGCCCTGCGCGCTCTGCGGCGGCATCCTCAAACCGGACGTGGTGTTCTTCGGCGAACCCGTCCCCCCGAGCCGGGTCGAGCACTGCCGCGAACTGGTCGGTGCGGCCACGTCCCTGCTGGTCCTGGGCTCCTCGCTGACGGTGATGTCCGGGCTCCGCTTCGTCCGCCAGGCGGCCCGGGCCGGCAAGCCGGTCCTGATCGTCAACCAGGACCCGACCCGCGGCGACGAGCAGGCCGCCGCCCGGGTCGCCCTCCCCCTGGGGGCGGCCCTCACCGCGGTGGCGGCCCGGCTGGACGTCCCCGTGACGGGCCGGGCGACGCCCTCGTAGCGGCGGCGCGCCCGCCGCGGAGCCGCGCTCCCGCACCGCGGACGGGTGAGCCGTGGCCACCGGGCCGCCCGCCGCCCGCGATGGCCCCCGCCTCCCGGCCGCCCGCCGCCCGCGGCGAACCCCCCCGCCTCCCGGCCCAAGATCGCCGAGCGGTAGGCTCGACCCGCAACACGACGCGAACAGGAGCTTCAGTGGCGCGAGTTGCGGTGATCGGCGGGGGTATCAGCGGGCTGGGAACGGCCCTCATGCTGGGGCGGCGGGGCCATGCGGTCACGCTGTTCGAGCAGGACGGGCGAGAGGTCGCGGAGGCCCCGGAGGGCCTCGACCGGGACTTCTTCCACTGGGACCGGCCCCGCGTCCCGCAAGCCGTACAGCCCCACTCCTTCCTGGCGCCCGTCCGCACGGTGCTGCGCGACGAGATCCCCGACGTGTACGCCGACCTGCTGGCGCGCGGGGCCCGCGAGTACCACGAGTTCGACTGGTTCGCCGAGCACCCGCCGCACCGGGACGGCGATGAGGAACTGGTGACCCTGCGCACCCGCCGCATCGTGCTGGAGGCCGCCCTGGCCGCCGCCGTCCGGCGGGAGCCCGCGGTCGACGTACGGCGGGGCAGCCGGGTGAGCGGCCTCCGCATCACGCAGGGCCGCCCTCCCCGGGTCACCGGCGTGCACGCGGAGGGGCGGGAGCACCCCGCGGACCTCGTCGTCGACGCGTCCGGCCGCCGCTCGCCGGTGCCCGCCTGGCTGACCGCGGCCGGCTGCCGCCCGCCCGTCGTCGACAGCCACCGCACGGGGCTCGCGTACTTCTGCCGCTGGTACCGGCTGCGGGCCGACGGCCCGCGCGACCCGGGACGGGTCAAGACCGGCTCGTCCGCACCGTTCGCCCTCGCCGGCGTCTTCCCCTCCGACAACGACGCCTTCGCCCTGCACCTGGTGCTCTCCACGGGCGATCCGACCCGCGGTGCGCTCACCGACCCCGCCGTGTTCGAGGCCGCCGCCCGCCGCTTCCCCGCCGCCTCCGCCTGGCTCGGCCTGGACCCCGAACCCCGGTCGCCCGTCCTGGCGATGGCCGGCCTGGACAACCGCTGGACCTCCCTCACCGACGCCGAAGGCCCCGTCGTCACCGGCCTGGTCAACGCCGGGGACAGCCTCGTCCACACCAACCCCACCCTGGGCCACGGCGCCGCCCTCGGCCTGCGCGCCGCCCGGCACCTCGCCACCCATGCCGACCGCATAACCGCCGACCCCATGGCCTACCACACCTGGACGGCCCAGGCCCTGCGCCCCTGGTACGACGCCCAGGTGACGGCCGACCGCGCCAACGAGCAGCGCCTCGCCGAGAGCACGCCCCTCTCCGACCGGCGGGCCGCCGCGGTGGGCGCCTGCGCCTTCGACGACCCGGTCGTCATGCGGGCCCGGGCCCAGGTGCGCCACCTCGTACGCCGGCCCCCCGAGGCCTACGGCACCGACGAGGTGGACCGCCACGTCACCGCCTGGCTGGCCGCCCGCCCGGACTTCACCCCCGCGCACGACGGCCCGACGCGGGCCGAGTGGGACGCCCTCATCCCCGCCTGAGCGCTGCCCCGCGCGCGCCGCTCTCCCGGCCGGACGGGTGGTCGAGGACGGCCAGGACGCGCAGCGCGTCCGAGAGGCGGACCAGCTGCGCGTCGTCGCCGGCGAGCATGTCCTCCAGGCTGGGGTCCGCCTCCTGGCCGGGGCGGGTGCCGCGCAGGGCGGCGAACGCCGCGGCCACCAGGGCGACGTGGCGCGCCGCGTCCGGCTTCAGCGCGCCGGGGCGCGCGTCCCCGCGCCCGCCCTGCTCCGCCCCGCGGTCCAGGCGCGGCGCGATCAGCCGCAGGCCGTCGCGGATGTCGCAGGTCCGGCGTAACTGGCGCTTGCCGAGCGAGGACCACCAGGGGATGCGTACCAGCTCGTACGGGGTCACCGCGCGCATGGTCAGCCACAACGGGCGCAGCCGCCGGTACCGGGACCAGCGGCGCCACAGGCTCGTCACGCCCTGGCTCGCGGAGGGCAGGGCCAGGCCGACGCACTGGAGGAGGGAGGCCAGGGAGGACACCGTCGGGGCGACGGTGGTGCTGACGCCGTCCCAGTCGTGGCCGGTCCACCGCGCCCCGATGGCCAGGAACTTGCACGCGACGTACCCCAGGCTCAGGACCGAGCCGGTCACGATGAGCAGCAGCCCGCTGCGCAGCAGGCCCGGCACCTCACGGGCCCAGCGCCAGCACAGGCGGGCCAGGACCAGGTTCGCCAGCCCGTACGACAGCACGCACAGGACGACCATCTCCCGCAGGTACGGGGTGGTGGCGTAGTAGGTGTCGAAGTCCCGCAGGCGTTCGTCGGACGCGTCCCCGAGGGCGAACAGGGCGGACTGCGCCGCGATCACCGCCCCGTACACGCCCACGCACCAGCGCGTGGCGCACCGGCGCCGCTCCTCCGGGCCGCCGCGCCAGATGATGGTGAGGTTGACGAGCGCCGCGCTGGCGGCGGTGACGATGCCGTACACCAGCGGAACCGAGAAGTTCGGGACGCCCGTGAGCGCGTTCACCTGCGAGATCGTCGGCGGCGCGGCGAAGAAGAAGACGGCGGCCCCCAGCGGCAGGAGCAGCGACACCGAGCGGACGAGGGGATCGCGCCAGTGCCGGAGGAGCGCGGGCGCCCTCAGGGCGAAGGCCGCGCACAGGACGCCGACGAGGAGGTAGAAGTACACGGAGGTCATGCGTGCTCCCTCTCCGGGGCCGGCCCGACCGCGGCCCCGGTGGGGATCCGGGCCAGCGCCTGCGAGATCCGTACGAGATCGCGCGGTTCACGCGGGTCCGCCTGGAGGCCCCGCGAGGAGGCGATCACCTGGCGCTCGGGGTCGGCGCGCAGCGCCTCGACCGCGGCGACGACCATGACCGCGTCCGCGTCCGCCGACGCGTCCTCGTCGGCGGCACCGTTGGCCAGCGCCGTGGCGCGGGCGCGTGCGCGCAGGGCGAGGTCGAAGTAGGGGTTCAGGGTGAGCAGGCCGTCGTGGATGCCCGATTCGCGGTGCAGGCGGCGGACGCCCGCGGTGGAGAGCAGGGGCACCCTCACCGAGGAGGCGGTCGGCGTCAGCTCGCGGAGCAGCCGTGACAGGGTGCCCAGCCGGCGGTAGCGGGTCCACTCCCGCCAGGGTTCCTTGAAGCGCTGGACGAAGAGGGGGACGCCGAAGCCGAGGAGGACGAAGGTGAAGGAGGCCGTACCGAAGGGCCGTGCCGCGTGGGTGCTGAGGTGGTCCCAGTCCACGCCGGCCCAGCGGGCGCCCACGGCGGCGAACTTGCACACGTCGAAGCCGAGGGCGAGGGTGTACCCGGCGATCAGGAGGCCCAGGCCCGCACGGAGTTCCCCGGAGACTTCGCGCAGCCAGCGCCAGCACAGGGACGCCATGACCACCGCCGCGGCCGAGTGGCCCACCAGGTAGAGCACGGTCATCTCGCGGATGTACGGCGTGTGGGCGTAGTAGGTGTCCAGGTCCTCCAGCCGCTCGACGGGCGCCTCGCCGAGGGCGAACAGCACGAACATCGCCGCGCCCAGGACGGCGTAGGTCCCCCCGCACCAGCGGGTGGCCCGCCGGATGCGGGCCGGCGGGCCGCCGCGCCAGTTGATGATCAGTACGATGCCGGAGCCGCAGCAGGCCATCAGGATCGAGTACAGCAGGGGCGCGGCGAAGTTCGGCACGCCCGTCGTCTCGTTGACCTTGACGATCATCGAGGTCGACCCGAAGTAGAAGACCCCGGTGGACGTCAGCAGGAACACCACCACGGCCCGCAGGAGGGGATCGCGGGCGTTCCTGCGCAGGCGGGGGAGCCGGACGAGGACGGCCACCGTTCCCAGCGCCGCCAGGACGAAGAAGGCGAGGTCGGACACCGGTCAGCCCCGTATGCCGTGCTGGCCGAGCGCGGCCGCGATGCGGCCGGAGGTCGTGGCACGGTCGAGCACGTCCGGACCGGGGGCCGCCAGCAGGTGCCGTACGGCGTGCGCGAGTTCCAGGCCGTAGCGCTCCGCGGCCTGCTCCTCGCCGGCGTGCTTCCTGGCGGCGGAGCGGTCCTGCTTCAGGAGCGCGGGGCTGTGGCGGCCGGCGACGGCCAGGGCCGACGCGACCGCCTCCTGTAAGCCGGCGTCGTGGCGCAGCAGACGCGCGGCCGCGGAGCCGTCGGTGACGTGCTGGTGGCAGTGCCCGAGCTCCAGGTGGCGCAGCTCGTGCCCGGTGATGACGATCTGGTGTTCCGCCACCGTCCGCTGTTCCACGACGACGAGGTCCCGCTCCCCGAGGTTCAGGGCGAGACCGCTGGCGGTGCCCGGCGGGAAGGAGGTGGCGCGGAACTCGATCCTGCGCCCCCGGCGCCGCCCCATGGCCTCGCAGAGCGCGCGGCAGATCAGCTCGGCCGGCACCGGCGAATCCAGGTGGCCGATCCCCTCCACGAGAGCACCCACCGACTGCCGTATGTCCCGTTGCTTGAACACGTGTCTCCCCCATCCCCCTGTTCCGCCGGGGGCAGGAGTCCGTGCCCCCGCGGATTCCACACGGCCGGCCCGCGCGGCCTCTGCCCGCGCACCGCCCTCCGCCCTCCGCGCCGCGAGCGGCGAAGGGCACCACCCCCCGAGTGCCCGG
Organism: Streptomyces sp. NPDC034085; assembly: GCF_055575555.1. Classification (NCBI taxonomy): domain Bacteria; kingdom Bacillati; phylum Actinomycetota; class Actinomycetes; order Kitasatosporales; family Streptomycetaceae; genus Streptomyces; species Streptomyces sp. NPDC034085. Next base: position 91,996 of record NZ_JBVISL010000009.1, read on the forward strand.
GCGCGTACCGCGCGGCGCGCCTCGGCGCGCATCGCCGGCCGGTTCATGGTCCCCCCTCGGCGTCCGCCCCACCCGTCTTCGGGGGCGTCGAGCCGTTCGAGCGGCCTGGTACGCCCCGCGCCGGGCAGCCGGGAGGCGTGCGGCGCGAAGCCGCCGGCGCCGTGGCGCGCGTACGGACCCGGCCGGCCGGGTCCGTACGCACACCCTCCCGGAACAGCGCCGTCCCGACGACTGCCGGCGCGCAGGACGCGGCGCCGCCACCTCGGCCCAGTACAACGCCGATGCTGCCACAGGGGCGGCGGCTGCTCCACGGATCTTCGGCCAAACTGCCCCGGGGTGGCAGGAAGTCGGCCCCGCTCGGCGACACGCCTCCCGCTTACGGAAGCTGCTCCGGGCGGTCGGTGACGCCCCGGCCGACGACGGCCACCGACGTCACCTCGCTGCCGGCCCTGCCCCAGGTGCCGTCCTTCAGGAGGACGGTGCGCTCCCCCATGAACCCCAGGCTCCCCTCGTCGAAGATCCACTCGGTCCGCTCGCCGTCGTGCACCCTGGCCACCGCGACGCCGGTCCGCCCCGCCGCGTCCGTCGCCCCGGGAACGAGTACGACGCCCGGGATGCGGGCCGCGACGCGGTAGAGGGCCGCGCTGAGACCGGGCGGGGTTCCGCCCCTCTTCAGGATGTCGCCGATCATGACGAAGGCCTCCTGGTCGGGGCCGGTGGTCGACCCGGAGCCCGGGCCGTGGTTCAGCCGCGCGTCGGCGTAGATCACCTTCCGCAGCCGGTCGGGGTCGGTCGGCAGGGTCTCCAGGAAGCGGTACGTGGGGCCGTTGAGGGTCGGCTTCCCTTCCGGCGGGTGGGTGCCGGTGCCCCGTGCCGTGCGCGTGGTCGTGGCGGCGGTGCCGTCGACCGAGACCCAGACCTCGGCCGACTGGTCGATGCGGGACGCCTCCATCCCGCCCCCGGCGACTTCGGACAGGGCCGTGGAGTGGCCGACCGTCTTCGTGTAGAGGAACTGCCCGTCGCGCACGGACGGCGCCGGCGCCTGGGCCGCGGCCCAGGCCACCCGGTCCAGGAACCGCACGGCCGCCGGCTCGGGGCGGGCGGCCCGCGGGTGTTCCGCGGGGCCGCTGCCCGACAGGACGAAGGCGCCGACCACGGCGCATGCGGCGGCCGCCGCCGCCAGGGAGAGGAACAGGGGGCGCCCGGCCCGGCCGGCGGCGGGGCGCCCTTCCGCGGCTTCGCGCATCAGGTGGCCCCTGATCAGGTGCTGGTTGCGGAAGGGCAGTTCCGCGTCGGAGAGCCCCGGCAGGTGCCGGAGGACCTCGTCGCGTGCGGACGGTTCGACGCGTGCGTCGTCGGCGGCGTTCACAGGTTCTCCTCCTGTGCGGTACGGCGTGCGGAGGCGGGCCCGTCGAGCGGCTCGCCGAGGGGTCTCCGGAGCGGTTCGCCGAGCGGTTCCCGCAGTGGTTCCCCGAGAGGTCCTCCGAGCGGTTCCCGCAGTGGTTCCCCGAGAGGTCCTCGAAGCGGCTCCCCGAGCGGTTCCCGGGCGAGCTCCGCGGTGGTGAGCGTGCGGAGCCGCCGGCGTGCCCGCGACAGCCGGGAGCGGGCCGTGGCCTCCGGGACGCCGCACGCCTTCGCGACCTCGGCCTGGCTGAGGCCGGACCAGACGGACAGGACGATGACCTCGCGGTCCGTGCGCCGCAGCCGGTCCAGGGCCGCGAGCGCCGCCCGGGACCTGGCCGTGTCCGTGATGCGGGAGACCACCGCGTCCGCCAGGTCCGGGACGGCCTCCGACCGGGGGAGGCGGGCCATCGCCTCCCTGTGCCGGCGCGCGGCCCTGCGGGTGTTGCGCATGACGTTGGTGGCCACCCCGAGCAGCCACGCCCGGTGGCTCGTGACGTCGTCGAGGGTCTGGCGGAGCCGCCAGGCCTCGAGGAAGGTGAGGGAGACGACGTCCTCCGCCCCGGTGCGGTCGGACGTCATGCGGACGGCGTGCGCGTACACGGCCCCGGCGTGCGCATCGTAGATTTCCGCGAACAGTTGCTGGTCCACACCGGGTAGTGTCCGCTCGGCCCGGACCGTTGCATGTGACGCCCGACACACCGCCGGCCGCTACGGCTCAGAACCCGTCGTCGTGCAGGCGCCGCCCGAGGTCGGTGGCCCAGTCCAGGGCCCATGCCCGCAGGTCCGCCGTCTCGCGCTCCGTGAGGCCGTAGGCGGCGAACTCCTCGTCGTCGGCCCAGTCCGCGCCGACGAGGCGGTCGCGGAGGTCGGCCAGGCGGAACTCGTCGCGGCCGTGGCGTTCGCCGAGGCGTTCGAGTTCGTGGAGGGTGCGGTGCCGGGAGGCGGCGTGGACGTCGATGAGGTCGCGTACGGCCCCGCGGTCGGCCAGCGCGCGGACCTTGGTGCCGATGACGGAGTCGAGGGCGAGGACGGGCCCGTACGCGGTCTGGGCCGGGGGCGTCCAGAAGTGCTCCTTGAGGACGTCGACTTCGCACCGCCCGCCGGTGTCCGGGTCGGTGACCATGAGGCGGGCGGAGAGCGCGTCCACGTCGATGACCTCCACCCGCCAGCCGCGCTCCGTCAGCCCGCCCTCCAGCCCCGCGACGATCTCGGCCATCGGGGCCGGGTTCTCGGTGGCGACGTCGAGGTCCTGGCTGAGGCGGTCGACCAGGCCGTGGGCCTGGACCGCGTACCCGCCGGTGATGACGAGGGGGTAGGGCGCGCCGATGTCGAGCACGGCGGCGAGCAGCCGACGGTGCAGATCGCTGAGGTTCACGGGGTCACGCCGCGGCGGATCCGGCGGGCGCCAGCTCGGGGAAGGCCTCCTCCCAGACCTGCCGGACGTGCCGGCTGACCAGGGTGCGCAGGACGGGCCACTGGGCGAGGAGCAGGTCCCGGTTGAGGAGCTTGACCAGGTCCTCGTGCTGCCCCTCGGCGAGGACCGTGCGGTAGAGGCCCATGCGCAGGCGCGGGCGGTCCAGGTCGTAGGACCGCAGCCCGGACCAGGCCACGTGCAGGGGGAGGTCGATCACGCCGTGCTCGGGTCCGGCGAGCTCCTCGAGGGCGGCGGGCAGCCGGCCCGCGTACCGGGCGTGCAGGACCTCGGCCGCCGACGGGCCGGGAGGAGAGGAGTGCGGCGTGACCATGCCCCCGATTATCCCGCGTCCCGCCCGCCCCCGGTACCGCAGACGCGTCACACCGCCCAGTGGCACGCCGTCGCCCCGCTCCGCCCGGCCGGCTCTGCCGTACGACCGGCTACGGGGCCTCGTACGGCCGAGAGCTGCTCGAGACCGCGACGTAGGCCAGGCCGTCGTACGCCTCGGCCAGGATCACCGGCGTCAGGTGGAAACGGTAGGTCCAGCGAGGCACCAGCGCGCCGAAGGTCCGCGTCGGGTGGGGGTCGTGCAGCCACTGGCGCACGGCCGGCGGCGCGTCGGCCGTCCGGCGGAGGTCCACGAGGTGGTCGCCCGGGTGCGCGGCGGCCAGCTGGGTTTCCAGTGCGGCAGCGCGGGCCGGGCCAGTCCGGTGGGAGGCGACGGCCCTGGGACGCGGCCGTGCCCATGGGCCCGGCCAGATCCGGCCGGCCCGGAACGAGCCCCGGCCGAAGAGCAGGCCCAGGGCGTAATAGGCGCCGCCGTGCCGGGCGCGGAGGTGGCCTCCCAGTGCCGGTGCGGTCCGACCGCTCGGGGCGGCGGTGATGTGGCCGTTGTGTGCCCACAGGGCGACCCGGGCCGACGGATCGGCGAGGAGCCCGCTCACGGCGTCGGCCATGTACCGGTCGCGGGCGGCGGAAGCGGTCCGCCGGCCCTCCCGGTGCCACCGGGGGAGGGTCACCACGTCGGCGGCGTGGCGGAGGATGCGCGCGTGGCGCAGGGCGTCGGCTTCCCCCGGGGCGTTCGCCACGAGGAAGTCCAGCAACCTCTCGGCGTCGTGGACCAGACGCTGCTCGGGATCGGGGCGCGATCCCGGTTGTGCGCGGGCGAGTACGCGGAGCGGGGAGAGGTACGCGGCCACGCGTGCGGCTCCCAGACGCTGCAACGAGGCGTCGAGCACGGCGAGGGAGCCGCCGCACTGCTGCGGGTCGACGCCTGCGAAGCGCACCTTGTGGGCCTCGGACCGGCCCCGGTTGTAGGCCCGCATCCACTCGATCACCGCGAGCACCTCCCGGGTGCGCCACGTCCAGAACCCGAGCCCGGCCAGAGCCTTCGCGCCGTCACCGACGCCGTGACGTACGTAGGCGTCGACCGCCGGCGCCGCCGACGCGCTCGCCTCCATGGCCAGGACCGAGAAGCCGAGCTCTGTCACCAGGAACTCGAGCAGGCGGTGCTTCAGCCGGAAGAACTCGCTCGTTCCGTGCGTGGCCTCCCCCAGGCCCACGATCCGTACGCCGTCGAGAACGCTCTTCAGCGGCTGGAGGTCGGTGGTGGACGTGCCCGCGTCCAGGCTGTGCAGCGGTAACGCGCTCCGGGCCAGCCAGCCGCGCACCTCGCCGGCCGCGGGCTCGTGATGCGTCGTCGGCATGGTGGTGGAGGCTACCCCCGCGGGGCTGGTCCGGCGAGGGTCATCGACGCTCTGCGCAGCGGGGGTTGTGCGTACGAAGCACGCGTGGCCGGGGGCAGGCGGACCCGTCGGATCAGTGGGCCCAGGGAAGTCGTACGGCCTCGATCTGCGGGTCGCCGAGGAGGGCTTCGACAAGGGGGGCCGGGCCGGCGACCTTCGTGGCCCACAGGTCGTAGTCCGTGCACAGGACCCAGGACCGGTCGTGCGCCCAGAGGTTGGACGGGGTCCACCACCCTTCGTCGGGGTGGTCGTACAGGGCCTTGGCGTCTCCGAGCCGACCGGCCCGCACGTGCAGGGTGTCGAAGGCCTCGGCCCCTTGGCCCAGCGGGGTGTAGTAGGCGAGGCAGCGAGTGTCCGGCCCCTGAGGGCTGTGCTCGGTGAGGATCTCGATCAGCCGGTCCCAGTCGAGACGGTCCATGCTGCCCTCGGGCGCCCCGGTGATGCCGACCGGCCAGCCGCCCTGATCGCGGAGCGAAGGGAAGGACGTGTAGCAGGGCAGGCAGCCCTCGGCGGCCACGGGATCCCCGGTCCGCCGGGCGAGCTCTGCCCAGCGCAGGCGGCGCCAGCGCGGTCCGGGGTGCTCGCCCCTGGAGGGGGCGAAGGTGTCCGAGGGATCCTCGAACACCTCCGCGGGGTCGAGGCCCGGGATGATCTCGCGGCCGTCGCTCTTGCTGTTCAGGAAGGCCCGCCGGTACTCCGCGTACGACATGTCGAAGGGGCCGAGTTCGTGTTCGTACAGGGAGTGGAGCACCCAGGCCGCGTCGGGCATCGCGGGCGGCATGAACCCGGTGAGCCCGTCGTCGTCGGCCAGCTCCCGCAGCCAGTCGGTCTCCCCGGACGCGGCGAGGGGCCAGCGGGCGGTCGCCAGAGCTGCTGGGGTCTCGAACATCAGCGCAGGATACGCGCACGGCAGGAACCCCGGCCGGCGCCCTACGCCTCCCCCGGAGAAATGCGCGCGCGCCCGGGCCGACGGCCTGGTTATGGTGCCTCGTTCCGAACACGCCAGGGAGGCCCCACCATGAGCAGCACCACGTCGTCCTTGCCCGAGCGGATCGAGCTGTCGGGGGAGGGGCTCGTGCTCCGCGACTGGACGGAGCAGGACCTGGCAGCGATGCCGGGGCTGTTCGACCACCCCGACATCGCGTACTGGACGCCGATCGTCTCGCCCTTCGACGAAGCCGCCGCCCGCGCCCGGCTGGACCGGGACCGGCAGCTGCGCAGGGAGGGCACGACCATCCTGCTCGCCATCACCGTCGACGGCGGCGCTCCGCTCGGCGAGGTCATGCTGAGGCGCGCCCCGGAGGGCATGGAGATCGGCTACGCGGTCGGCCCGGCCCACCGGGGCCAGGGGCTGGCAGTTCGGGCGGTGCGGCTGATGGCGGCGTACGCGTTCGAACACCTGGGAGCGGAGCGGGTCATCCTGGAGCTGGAGGCCGAGAACGCCGCCAGTGTCGCCGTGGCCGGCAAGGCCGGCTTCAGGCTGCTCGACGTGGCGCTGATCACGGGGGAGGAGAAGGGGAGGCCCTTCGCCCTGCAAACCTGGGGCCTCGACCGCCCTTGACGCCGCCCTGCCTCGGCCGTGCCGAACGCGCAGCGGGAGCCGGCGCGGGCCGCGGCGGTACGCCCCGTGACGCGTCCCGCGGTGAGGAGGAGAACCGGTGAAGGGCAGGACGGCCGCGGTCACGGTGGGGCTGGTGGCCGTGGCGGCCGCGGGGCTGGGGATCGCGGCGGGCTGGGTACCGGAGCCGAGGGACAACCGCCCCGTCACACCGCGGTGGCTGGAGGGGGTGGGGGGCGAGCAGGCAGCCGCTCGGCTGCGCGTGGCCGTACCGGCGGACGCCCGGGACGTGAAGGGCGCGGGCGCGGACGGTTGGGACGCCGACACCTACCTCCTGTCCTTCACCGTGCCGCACGCCGAGGCCGAAGCGATCGCCGCCGACCTCCGCCTCGACCGGCCGCTGAAACCCCACCCCCCGCTGCCCCCGGCGCAGAACCCGCCCCCGGTGTCGTTCGAGCACCTGGGCCTGCCCGGCCCCGACACCGTGCCGAACGCGCGCACGGGCAGCGTGTGCCCGCCGTGCATCGGAGACGAGCGCAGGTCGAAGTTCCAGACCATCGGCATCACCCTCCAGGACCTGGGGGACGGGCTCACCCGGGTCTACCTCGGGGGGCAGTGACACCCGCGACGCCACACTGGGCGGGCGCCTGCGCGAAGGCGCCCGGCGCGGTACGTGCACTGCCGTGGCAGGATGGCCTCATGTTGATCCGAAAGGGCGATGCCGCGTAGGCGTCCCAAGGCCGTCCGTGCAGGGCGGTGGCGGCCACGATGGCAGGATCCGGTCCTGAAGGTCCCCGGTGTCTCCGCGCGGACCCGTGCAGCGATCCGCCGGGTCGAAGACCAGGAGTTGTGGCCCAACGCGGTCGCCGAGGCACTCTCGCGTTTCGAGTGGGCCTTCAAGCAGCCCGGACGCTACCTGGAGGCCTCCGCGTTCGATTCTCCCGGGGTGGGAGATGCCCGTGACGACCTGGAGTGGGCGATGCTGTACCTTCCGCCCGGAGCCAAGCGGGACTTGGGCCGATGGATCACGCGTATCGATGAGGAACTGGAGCGCCGCACCTTGCCGGATCCCCACGCCAACGCGTGGGCGACGACGCGCTGGTGGTGGACGAGAACGCGTGATCTCTGACGGGCCCCGAGGCCGCCCCCCTCCTTGGAATCGACGAAGCCGTCACCTGCCCCTCAGTCCTCCAGGAAGCGCCGACGCCACCATCCGCATGCGCCCCACGGGCGGGCCAGCAGGAGGTGAGGGCTGAGGGGGGCGGTCCGGCGGTCGAATTCGGCATCGAGCCGGCCGACGATCCTGCCGAGGTCTTCCCGTGCCCCGCGGGGAAGCCACAGCAGCACGTCCTCCAGGCGGTCCCGCGCCATCAGGGGGTCACAGCAGTCGCAGCCCATCACCGGATCCGGCAGCACGCGTCCCGGCTGACGGAGATACCACCGGCACTCGGCCAGGGCCGCGGCCACAGCGCCCGGCCACAGCCGGTCCTCCTCCAACTTCCGGACCGCTACGCGAGTCGCCGCGGACACACCACGGATCCGGCGGACCGGAACACCTCTTCGGGGCCGCCAACGCTGCGCGCGCAGCCCCTTCGGACGCCTACGCGGCATCGGCCTTTCGGATCAGCATGCCGTCATCCTGCCACGGGCGTCCGCCCGGCGGTCCACGGCGGTGGCGAGCGCCGATCCCGTACCGCACGGGCGCCCGCCACGCCCGGCTCGATACCCTGGCCGGGGGCCTACCGGGAGGACCCGTGAGCAGCGGCCCGACCTGCGCCTGTATCCGGAGCGGGGCCTGCGCGTCGAGACGTACGGGAACGGGAACGGGAATGCCCGCCCGGACGGTGTCCTCGCGCCCAAGGGGTACTTCGCCGGGGAGGGGGAGTGGGCGGGCGCGGAGGGGATCGTTATGGTCCTGGAGGTGACCTCGTACGACGCGAAGACCGACCAGCGCGACCGCCAGGACAAGCCGCGCGCCGACGCGGAGTGCGAGATCCCGGTCTACCTGCTGATCGACCGGGACAACGGCTCGCTCGTCCTGCACGCCGATCCCGTCAACGGCAGGTACCACACCCAGACGTTCTTCTTCGGCGACACGGTACGGATCCCCGCGCCGGTGGACATCACCCTGGACGACACCGACATCCTGAAGAACCGCGTCCGCTGACCACCCGTCGGGGCGGTCGGAGCTGCCCCGCCCGCCCCTGCGGGGGCTGTTGTCAGAGGGGTGTGTCAGAGTCGGCGCATGCTCGAGATCGTGGTGAAGACGGAGAACGGGGAGCGGCACGTCCGTGTGTCCGCCGAGGAGCTGGCCGGGCTGGTCCGGCGGATCGGTGGCGACGGTGACCGGTTCCTGGTGGTCCAGCGGATACCCGACCTGCCGGACGTTTTCGCCCAGGTCTGGCACGAGGCCGGTGACGACTACACGCTGGAGTACCGCGACGGCGCCGCCGACCGGCACTTCCAGCTGATGACCGACGGGCTCCAGGACGTGATCGCGGCGATGACCGGCTGGGCCCGCCAGGAGGCCGGCTGGGGTGACGGTCTCGCCTGGTCGCCGCTGGACATGGGCCCCGACCGCGAGGTGCCGCCGCTCGAACTCGCCGAGGACGAGCGCGCGGAGCTGGAGGAGCGCGTCCGCCTGGTGCTGGCCGGTGGGTACGCCACCCGCGCCGAACTGGCCGAGCTCGCCGAGGACTACCTCGTCACCCAGGACCGCAGGCCCGTCTCGCGAGAGCAGGCGCAGGCGCTGGCCGACCGGTTGTGGCTGGAGCGGGTCGCCGAGCAGGCCGCGTGGCAGGGTGAGACCGACCCCGAGCGGCTCACCCGCGCGTTCGCCGCCCTGGGGGATGCCGGGATCACCGCCCGCGAGAACTTCACCTGCTGCCGTGGCTGCGGCCAGTCCGAGATCGGCGGCGAAGGCGGGCCCGATGCCCGCGGCTTCGTCTACTTCCACACCCAGTGCACGGACTCCGCCGCGGCCGGCGGCGGACTGACGCTCCTCTACGGCGGCTTCGACGGCTCGTCGGAGACCACCGCAGCCATCGGCCGCGAGGTCGTGGCCGCCCTCGAAGCGGCCGGCCTCCCCACCGAGTGGGACCACGACCCCGGCCGCGCCATCACCGTCACCCCCCTGGACTGGCGCCGCCGCCTGATCGGCTGAGGACCGCCGCCCCAGCACTGACGCCCCCTCCTCGACAGCGCCCGCGGCGGGAAGCGGGAACACCCTTCACGTCAGCCGTTGGCGGGGCTCAGCAGCGTGGCGGCTGCGGCGACGAAGGCCACGGTCGCTTCCTTGGCCGCATGCCGCCGGGCGTCCAGCCCGGAGCGGTCGGTGGCCTGGCGCAGCGCGTACGTGGCATCTGCGGCCTGCTGTGCGGGGCCGGCCAGCTCGGGGACCAGGACCTGAAGGCGGATGTGGGGCGCCGTGATCGCGGCTCGGGTGTCGTGGGACCTCGTCTGGGCCTCCAACTGGTGCTCAGTGCCTGCCTCGGCCAGGGCCAGGCGCTCCCGGTGGAAGATCGCCGAGCGGTGGGCGTCCAGGGCGGCCGCGAGGTCGGTGACGGCGCTGAGCTGGTCCTGGCGGTGGCTGTCGGCGCGCTGCTCGGCGCGTGCGGTGTGTGCCGAACGGTGCTGGAGGAGCCCGGCGGTCAGGGCACCGGCGAGGGTGCCGAGTACGGCGACGATCGAAGGCCATAGGGACATCGGGGGTCAGGTCCTCTCGGGTGGTCGGTTTCGGTAGTGAGGCCGACAGCGAGGCCGACAGCGAGGCACGCGGCGGTGACGTCGGTGCTTCGGCTGCGCCTTGGGCGCTTCGGACCCGCCCTGGCGGTCAGTCTTTGCGGCTTGGGCCAGAGACATGAGTCCGGGACCATGATCACCTGCTCCGAGCCGACCAGCACACGAGACGGCCGGAAACTCGCCTGGACCAGCCGGCCGGGCAGGACCGGTCCGCCGCCCACGTCCTCTTCGCTGTACACCCTGGCGAACAAGGAGGTACCCGGCCGCACGCTGTTCGGCTCCGACGCCCCACTACGGCGACCCGTTCGGCGGGCTGCGCCCCGCTCGTGGTTCCGCTACCGCAGGTGGCGCGTGAAGAAGGTGCCCACCTCGCGCCGTACGCCGGCGAGCGTCCCCGCCGGGTCGCCGGTGCCGACGAGCGCGGCCCGCGCCGTCGCCGACACGAGGCCGGCGATCTGGAGCTGCGGGACGAGCGAGCCGTAGTCGGTGAACGCCCAGTGGCTCGCGCCGGTGAGCAGTGCGCGGCGGCCGGGAAGGTCCCCCCATGAGGACTCGACACCGGCGGCGCCCTCGAAGCCGTCGGTGCGCACCAGCAGCAGCGGCCGTCCGAAGCCGGCCGGTGTCGGGTACAGGGCGAGGTGGCCCTCCAGGTTCGCCACCGCGCCGACCCGGCGGTCGTCGCGGGCCGCGTACACGGCCGCCGTGCCGCCCGCGGAGTGCCCGTACAACCCGATCCGGGTCCGGTCCATGACCGGGGCGAGCGGCAGGCCGCCGAGCCGGTCCAGGACGAAGCGGAGGTCCGCGATCCGGGTGTCCGTCATCGTCCGGAAGGTCGCCGGCTCCGGCGGCCCGGTCAGGACGGTCGTCCGCATCCCGGTCGGCAGCTCCACCTGGGAGGCGTCACCGGGGTGGTCGACGAGGACGACCACCCGGCCGTGGCTCGCCAGGTCCTCGGCCAGGCTCGTGCCGAGCGTGCGGGAGTCGCCGCCGCCCGGGGAGTACACCAGGACCGGCCGCCGCCCGGGCAGCGGCGGCGCGCCCGCGTACCCGTGGGTGAGGACCGCGCCCCAGTCCACCGCACCCGGCTGCGGCAGGCCCGGGTGGACGCACGGCGCGTACGCGGCGAACAGCCGGGCCTCGGCCGGGGTGAGCTGCGGCGCGCGGGAGCAGCCGCGCACCGATCGGGCCGGGTACAGGACGGTCAGCATCAGCTCCCGTACGCCGCCCACCCACGGGTCGCTGCGGGCCGGGTCCGTCAGATGCACCGTCCGCATCCCCACGGGGTACGGGCCGGCGGGCGCGGGCAGCCGGAGGAACGGGCCGCCGCCGCGGGCGGACGCGGCCGTGGGCAGCAGGGCGGCGGCACTCCCGCATAGGGTGCCCTTCAGAAGAGTGCGCCGAGAGGTCATGCGCCGCGAGGTCATGCGTCGAGAGGTCATGCGGACATCCTCGGGGCGGGGGCGGCTCGGCGCGAAGGTTCAGGTCCTGGCCGAAAGGCTGGCCCCGGGCGGGGAGTTGTGCTGTGGGCGTGCTGCGGATCCACTTCACCGCGCAGGACTTCGCCCGGACCCGTTTCCCACCCCGCCCGGCGCCGCTCCAGGAGCTGCACGCCGCCCTGGCGACGGCCGTGGCCCCGCGGGGCGGGCCGCTGTTCGCCCCGTGGCGCGGCCGTGTCCTGCGCGCCCTCCCGGCCGCCGCCGGCCCGCTCGCCGACCTGGTCCCGGCGGGCCGCCCGCCCTCCTTCCTCGACGTCCTCGGCGACACCCTGGCCGACGGCTTCCAGCAGATCCGCGCGACCCGCCCCGGCCTCGTCCGCGCCGAGCTGGAGCGGGTCCACGCCGCGGGGCCCGCGCCCCGCTGGCTCCGCGGTCTGCACGCGGGTGACGAGACGGCCTGGCGCACCGTGCAACGGGCCCAGCAGGCCGCGTACGAGACGGTCCTCGCCCCGGTCTGGCCCGTCGTCCAGGACCTGCACCGCGAGGAGTTCACCCGCTACGCCCTGGCCGTCGCCGAACACGGCCTGGCCGCCGCGCTGACCGGCCTGGCCCCGGGCAGCCGGCTCCACGAGGGCGTGTGGGAGTGGCCCGGCGCGGCGCCGGCCCGCGACGTACGCCTCGACGGCCGCGGCCTGGTCCTGCTGCCGACCTTCCACCACCCGGCGGGCCCGCTCCTACAGGACGCCCCGGGGCGTCCCGCGGTCCTGACGTACCCGGCCGGCCCCGGGATCCCGCCCGCCGCGCAACGCCCGGCCGTCTCCGCGGCGGCCTCGGCCGCCGTCCTGGGCCGCACCCGGCTCGACGCCCTGCGCCTCCTCGCCGAGCCGCACACCACGACGTCCCTGGCCCGAGCCCTCCACGTCAGCAACGCGACGGCTTCCGCCCATGCGGCGGCGCTCAGATCGGCCGGCCTGGCGACGACGACCCGCACGGGCCGCTCGGTCACCCACCGGCGCACGGCCCTCGGCACCCTGGTCGCGGGTGGCGGGCCGCCGTGAGGGGCCCGGCCCGGCCCCTTGGGCCCGGTCTCAGCCGGTGTGCAGGACCCGCAGGCGACCTGGTTCCGCCGGGTCGCGGTCGACGACCTGGACGGGCGCCCAGGCCCACTGCCACACGCTGATGCCTGCCGTACGGGAGAACCGGATCTCCCCGCGGGTGCCCTCGACCGCGACGCGCTGCCAGGCGTCGGCGGGGAGCGCCCGGTCCGCACCGTGGGAGCGCAGCACCTCGGCGAGGACGACGACCGTGTCGTAGCCCTCGAAGGCGACGAACGACGGCGCCTCGCCCAGCCGCGCGCGCAGGGCCGCCCCGACCCGTGTACCGAGCGGGCCGAGGTGCTCGGGCAGGTAGCGCAGGAACGGGACCGCGGCGCCGTCGCCGTCCAGCAGCTCCGCCCAGTCGCCGAACTCCGGCTGTCCGGCCGGAGCGCCGAGCAGGACCTCGGCGAGGCGCTGGTCGCGGCGGACCGCCCGGACGACCGGGACGGCCGGCTCCGGGAAGCCGGCCAGCAGCAGGAGGGCCGTCGCGCGGTGGGCGACGAGCTCGTCGCACACGGCCGCCGGGGTGAGGGCGCCCAGGTCGAGGGGGATGACGGTGGCGCCGCGCGGGGTGAGGTGGTCGCGCAGCACGCGGGTTCCCGAGGCCCAGTACACACTCGGCTCCGCCGCCACGGCGACGCGGCGGTGACCCGCGCCGAGGAGGAAGTCGGCGTAGACCCGCCAGCCGTGGGACTGCGCCGGCGCGAGGCGCGCCACCCACTGCGCCGGCTGTTCGGTGAGCGCGTCGAGGACCGCCGACGAGCACAGGAACGGCAGCCCGAGGGCGTCGGCCCGGGCGGCAGCGGCGCGGGCGACGACGCTGTGGTACTCCCCGGCCACGGCGGCCACGCCCAGGCCGGCCAGCTCGTCCACGGCCGCCGCGGCCCGCCCGGGATCGGCCGCGGTGTCCCGTACGAGCAGTTCGAGGGGTGCTCCGGCGATCCCGCCCGCGTCGTTGACCTCGCGAACGGCCAGCTCGAGGCCGGCGAGCAGGTGCCGGCCCGCCTCGGCCCAGCCGGGCCGGGTCAGCGGGACGAGGGCGCCGATCAGGACGGGCCGCGGCCCGCCGGGCGGCGCCGCCCGGCGGTGCGCGTCCGTCTCGTCCCGCCTGGGCGGGCGTACCTCAGGGCTCATGCGGCACATTGCATCCGCCGCGGCCGCCCGGGGGCAACCGGATATCGGCGCACCGAGCGGGCGGACCGGGCCGACGGGCGACGGCCCGGCCCCGAGAGGGGCCGGGCCGGGCCGTGATGACCACCGGTCAGGCGGTGCAGCGGAGCATCGTCAGCGGGCGGTTCGCGGCGTAGTCCGCCCAGAACTCCTCGCCGTACTTCTCCAGGCCCGCCTCCGAGACCTCCAGCCGCACCCACTCGATCCCGGTGAACCCGGCCGCCTTCAGGGTCTGCTCGAAGGTCTCCTTCGACGGCGTGGTGGCCTCGAACGAGACCGGCGGGTCCAGCAGGGCGGTGAGCCGGATCCCGCTGCCGATCTCGTTGTCCTTGCCGGTCGACTCCAGCAGGAACCCGTACTTCTCCAGCGACGGGCCGCCGAAGTCGTAGTCGGGGTTCTGCATGAACAGGAAGAACGAGCCGCCGGAGACGAGGCTGCGCCGGATGTTGCGCATCATCTCCTCGATCTCGGCCACGTCGCTCGCGTAGTTGAAAGCCTGCACGGCCACGGCCACGTCGAACGGCTGGTCGAAGGTGCGCAGGCTGGCCGTGTCGCTGACCTCGTACTCGACGCCGAGGGGCTCGGCCTGCTCGATCGCGTTGGCCGCGTCGATCATCGCGCCGGAGATGTCGAAGCCGAAGACGCGGGACGCGCCGCGGCGCTTGAGCTCGCGGCTGTAGAAGCCGGTGCCGCAGGCGACGTCGAGTACGGACTTGCCGCTGACGTCGCCGACCAGGGCGAGGAAGCCCGGTACCTCGGCGTAGCGGATGATGGGCAGGGTCTTGAAGCCTTCGAACGCTTCGCCGATGCCGTCGTACAGCTGACCACTCATCGCGGTGTTTCCCCCGTGGGTTGGTGGCGTCGGCTCCCAGAACGAGCCGCGGCCCTCGGCGGAAAGTCTGCTCCGTCCCCTCTCGGGCTCCGTACTGGCGGAAAGCACGAACCTGTCGGGGGTGCCGGCGAGGTGCGTACAAACAAACCCGGGGAGTCGGCCCCGCTTCCGGCCTGCCCCGAGCGGTTCTTGACGGAGCGTCACCGCGCGGCGTCGCCCGTTCCGCCTGACCAGTACGTACACCAGCGCTGCCGCCGCCTGCAGGACGGCGATGCCGGTGAGGTACCAGGGGGCGGTGGCGACCGTGGCCAGAGCGGCGAGCGCGGAACCGGCAGCGGCGGCGGAGATCTTCAGGCCCGCCCCGATGGTGAACACCTGCGTCCGCGCTCGCGGCGGGGAGTGGTCCGCGCGGATGCGGAGCGTCGCGGTCAGGACGAGGCCGTCGCACGCGCCCGCCGCGGCGAAACAGGCTGCCGCGACCGGGACCGCGGGAGCCGCCGCCGCGGCCGCGAGCCCGACGCCGGTGCCGAGCAGACCGCCGGCGGCCAGCAGCTGGGGCCCCACCGTGCGCCGCAGCCGGGTGATCCCGAGCGTTCCGGCCAGGGCGCCGACCGAGAACGCGGTCATCAGCAGGCCGCCGGCTCCCGCGTTGCCCAGGCCCGTGGCGAGGAGGACGCTCGTCGTGGTCAGCGCACCGACACCGGTGAACGCCAGGCAGGTGGCAGCGGTGACGGCGCGCAGTTCCCTTTCCCGCCACACTGCCAGCACGCCGTCGGCCAGGTCCCGGCCGAGCCGCTCCGGGGCGCGCGGCGCGCTGTCGGCACCGGCACGCAGCGGAAGCAGCGGCGTCAGGACGCAGGCGCACCCGGCCGCCGCCGACAGGACGAGGACCGCCGTCGCGGGGGAGAGGGCCGAGGCGACGAGCCCGGCGCTCGCGGGGCCGGCGACGGCGGCGGCGTTGTAGACCACGGCGTCCCAGGAGTAGGCGCGGTCCCGCTCCCGGCCCGCGGGGAGCAGTCGCGTGATCAGGCTGGAGAGCCCGCCGGAGACGACCGGGCCGCAGCAGCCCCCGGCCGCCGTCAGGGCGAGGACCAGGGGAAGGGGCAGGCGTCCGAGGGTGAGCGCCGTGGCGGCGATCGCCAGGGCGAAGCCGCCGAACGCGCCGGCGTGGAAGAGCCGCGGCCGGCGCGCGCGTGCTGCCGCGGCACCGGCCAGCGGGGCGGCGAGGACGTGCGGAGCCATCCAGGCCGTCAGCACGAGCGCGCCCTGCGCCGCACTGCCCGTGCGGTCCACGGAGAGCAGGACCACCGCCACGGCCATGCCCTCGTCGGCCAGCCGCGCGCAGAACGCGATGACCAGGTACCGCAGGATCCTCGACCGCCCGGGCATCCACCCCTCCAGCGTGTAACGGGATAACGCATGAAGCCGTTACGATGGAGAGTACCGTCTTGCGCGGCAGCGGCCGTCGGACGTCAACTTGGACGGGACGGGACGGGATGGGACGGGACGGGGACGAAGGAGCGCAGCCGTGAGACCCCAGGGCTTCCAGGCCGCCGAGCGCCTGATCGACCTCGCCAATGCCGTGCGGGCCCACTCCGGCCTGCCCCGCGACGTGGCGGTGCCGCTCCTGGAACGCCATGGCGAGGGCCCGCAGGACCTGACCGAAGAGGCGCTCTCCGACGCGGATCTCCGGGATCTGGGGGACGCCGCTCTCCGGATGGCCGACATTCTCACCGAGGGCGACACCGACCGGGCAGCCGCCGCCCTCAACGAGACGCTGGCCGCCCACGCCGCCGCTCCCCGGCTGTCCCGGCACGACGGCCACCCCTGGCACCTCCACGTCGACCACGGCGACGCCGGATGGGCCGACTGGTTCCTGGCTTCCAGTGCTCTGGCCCTCGCACAGATCCTCACCGAACACGGGCGCGCCACCTGGGGCGAATGCGCCGCCGGGAACTGCCGCACCCTCTACCTCGGCACCGGCCCCGGCAGCCCGCGCCGCTACTGCTCGACCACCTGCGCGTCCCGCGCCCGAGTCGCGGAACACCGCCGCCGCAAGCAGGCATCCGCCTCGCCGCACGCCTGACGACGGGTCAGTGGCTGCGGGGTGCGTACATGATCACGGCCATCCCGGCGAGGCACACCAGGGCGCCGATCACGTCGTAGCGGTCGGGGCGGTAGCCGTCGGCGACCATGCCCCAGGCGATCGACCCGGCCACGAAGATCCCCCCGTACGCGGCGAGGATGCGGCCGAAGTGGTCATCGGCCTGGAAGGTCGCCACGACGCCGTACAGGCCCAGCGCGATGACGCCGGCGCCGATCCAGATCCATCCCTTGTGCTCGCGGACGCCCTGCCACACCAGCCAGGCCCCGCCGATCTCGAAGAGGGCGGCGACGGTGAACAGGGCGACGGAGCGAGCGACGGTCATACCGGCCGACCCTACCGGCGGCCGGCGGGTGTGATCGCGCCCGGACCCGTACCGGTATCCGGGGAAGCGTGCGGCCTCTGACATCGTGGGAGCCGTGCGAGCAGAAGGAACGACACCGGGCGGCCTCACGTTCCTGGGGGAGGCGGCATGCCGCTACCAGGCGGGGGAGGTGTGGCCGGAGGACCTGCCGATGATCGCGGCCGAGGCACTCGCGGCCGGGCTGGACACCCCGACGCTGTGCGAACTCGCCGGCCGGCCTCGCCACGACGACGCCCGCGACCTGCGCGACGCGTTCGAGCAAGCCCTTTCCGAGTCGGGGATCCGGTTGCCGGGCCGGGACCGGGCCCGGTGCCACGCCCTGCGCCGGGCGGCGGCGAGGCTCCTCGACGGTGACGTGACGGCCGCCGACCTGGCGACGGGCGACTGGGCGGAAACGGCGGCCGAGACCGCGGCGGAGCAGTCGTTCGTGGCGCTGCTCCCGCCCTGCGCGTGCTGCATCGCGTACACGTTGGGGCTCGACCAGGCGGCGTGGGAGGCCCGGCTGCGGGCCGCCGCCCTCGCCCTGACGTCGTCCCCGCCGACCGCCCCCGGGTGCTGAACCGTTCCTGCGGAGCGGCGTCCGCGCGACCGCGCCCGGCGGGCTCGCCTAACAGGCCACCGCCGTCCTGCGGGAGTTCGGACCCGTGCGTGCCGGGTCACCGGCGGCCGACTTCGCCGTGGTCGACCTCAAGGACGCCGAGGGACGGGTCGTCACCGGGCATCACGCCGACGTCCTCACCCACGTCGGCCCCGACGAGCCCCACGAGCCGTCGCAGATCGCCGTCGGGCTGTGGGGGCGGTCCAAGCGCCATCGTGACGGCACCGCACTGCGCGTCGTCCACGTCGAGGACAAGCGGGCCCCGGCGGACCGGGCGTGAGCCGCGCCCCCGTCAGCGCCGGGCGTTGAGCCGGGCGGCCTGGCGCGTCAGGTGGTCGCGCTCGGCGAGGTTCGGGGCCTTGTGGGCCGCCTCGGCGTACAGCCGTGCCGCCGTCTCCAGGTCGCCGTCGCGTTCGTGGAGGTACGCGGCCACCGCGGCGTGGCGGGGCAGCGAGGCGTCCAGGCCCGCGAGCGCCGCCAGCCCGGCGCGCGGCCCCTCGGCCTCACCGACGGCGACCGCGCGGTTGAGCCGTACGACGGGGCTGTCGGTCAGGCGCGCGAGCTCGTCGTACCACTCGGCGATCTGCGCCCAGTCCGTCTCGCCGGCGGTGGGCGCGTCGGCGTGCAGGGCCGCGATGGCGGCCTGGGCCTGGAACTCGCCCAGCCGGTCGCGGGCGAGGGCCCCCTGGAGGATCCCGACGCCCTCGGTGATCAGCGCCGTGTCCCACCGGCCGCGGTCCTGCTCGGCGAGCGGCACCAGGCTGCCGTCGGGCGCGGTCCGGGCGGCGCGCCGGGCGTGGTGGAGCAGCATGAGGGCGAGCAGCCCGGCCGCCTCGGGGTGGTCGACGGCGGCCGCGAGCTGCCGGGTGAGCCGGATGGCCTCGGCGGCGAGGTCGACGTCACCGGAGTAGCCCTCGTTGAAGACCAGGTAGAGGACGCGCAGCACGGTGGCGACGTCGCCGGGCCGGTCGAGGCGCACGCCGGAGACGGTGCGCTTGGCACGGCTGATGCGCTGCGCCATGGTCGCCTCGGGGACCAGGTAGGCCTGGGCGATCTGACGCGTGGTGAGCCCGCCGACGGCGCGCAGGGTGAGCGCGACCGCCGACGCCGGGGTCAGCGACGGGTGGGCGCACAGGAAGTAGAGCTGGAGGGTGTCGTCCACCGCGGACGCCGGCCCGGGCGCGGGCTCCTCCTCGACGCGGCCCTCACGCCGGTGGCGGGCGGCGTCGGCGCGCGTGGCGTCGAGGAACCTGCGCCAGGCCACGGTGACGAGCCAGCCCCTGGCATCGCGCGGCGGGGCGTCCGGCCAGACCCGCAGCGCCTCGATCAGCGCGTCCTGTACGGCGTCCTCGGCCGCCGCGAAGTCGGCTCCGCGGCGGACGAGGACGGTGAGCACGCCGGGGGTGAGGCTCCTGAGCAGGCCCTCGTCCATCGGTGACGTCACTCCGTGATGGTGGGCGGCGCGGTCAGGAACGGGCGCACCTCCAGCCACTCGTGGATCGGCTTGCCGCCGGCCCCGGGCGCGGCCGACAGTTCCCCGGCCAGCTCGACGGCGCGTTCGTAGCCGTCGACGTCGATGATCATCCAGCCGGCGATGAGGTCCTTGGTCTCGGCGAACGGTCCGTCGGTGACCGGCGGGCGGCCCTCGCCGTCGTAGCGGACCCACGCCCCCTCGGGGGCGAGCGCCTGGCCGTCGACGAACTCGCCGGTCTTCTCCAGCCGGGCCGCGAAGTCGTTCATGTACTGGATGTGGTCCGAGATCTCCTGCGGGCTCCACTGGTCCATCGGCACGTCGTTGACCGCCGCCGGAGCGCCGCGGTAGTGCTTCAGCAGCAGGTACTTGGCCATGGTGGTTCTCCTCGGTGCAGTGCGCCCATTGTGGCGCGTTCACCCCGGGGACGGAGCCGGACGCGGGTTCTCGACATCGCCGCCCGATATTTTTTTCCGGGCTCGCCGGGACGGGGGGACGGCCCGGGCCGCCCGCCCCTTGTGCCGGTTGTCAGAGCCGTGGCCCAGGATGAACGGCATGATCCAGACGCTTCCGCTGGCCCTGCCCGGCACCCTGGTGGACCACCACCGCATCGACCTGACCGCGCTCTACTCCAAGGGCTGGGGCCTGCACTTCTTCGACGCCGCCTGCTCGCCGGGCGGCGAGGTCTACGCCCTGTACGGCGTCTACCGCCACAACCACGGGGTCGCCGACGACGAGCAGGACCCGCGGAAGGCGAACTTCGGGTACCGGATCATCAACCGGTACTCGGCGGAAGGCGAGGTCCTGGCCAGTGCCGCGTTCCCTACGGGCGGTGCGGCGGAGGGGGGCTCGACCGTGGCCGACGGCGGGGACATCGGCCTGTGCGTCCTGCCCGACGGGGTGCTCGCCCTCACCGCGACCCCCAACAGGACCACCCTCGTCGCACCCGACCTGAGCCGCGTCCTGGCCGTCTACGACTCGAAGGACGGGCGCCCCTTCAAGGAGTTCACGCCGGGCGAGGGCAACCCCTTCGCCGGCTCCCTCAGCGTCACGCCCTCGGGCCGGCTGCTGTGCACCGTCGCCGAGTACGGCGTGTGGAGGTACGGCAACGTCATCACCAACCTCGTCGGCGTGGCCGACGGCGCCCTGACCGCCGACTCCAAGCCGGCCATCAAAGTCCTCGCCTCGCTCGACCCCGAACCGGCACACCAGAGCGCCGTCGACCTCCAACCGCACGCCACCCACCGCGGCGCCCCCGTCGGCATGACGAACCGGCCCCGCCCGGCACTGTCCGAGCTCGTCGCCGCAGAGGACCACCCCTCCGACTGGTGCCGCTCCCGCCTCGGCCGTCCCGTACCGCTCTCCGACAGCCTCTTCGTCGTCCCCTTCCACGCCCGGACGTACCGGAGCGGCAGCCGGGGCCAGCCCTTCGTCTTCGCCCTCGTCGACGACCGGGGCGAGATGACCGGACGGCTCCACGGCCTCCACGCGTGGCGCGACTCGCCCTTCACCGGCATGTGCTTCGACCTCGCCGCCGACCCGTACCGCGGCCACGTCTTCCACCTCAACCGCTACGGCCTCTACGCCTGGAACACGGCAGGAGTGCTCCGCGCCAAGCTGGACACCGAGACCAGGACGTTCAAGCCGCTGACCCACTTCACCCTCGGAGCCTGCGCCCCCAACGGCGACCTGCTCCTGGTCCACACCAAGCAGCACCTGATCCTGCGCGTCCCCGCCCCCGACGACCTCACCGCCCTCGCGGCCGCCGTCGAGGACGCCCTGCGCACCTACGCCCGCCGGCGCACGGCCCTGAAGAAGCAGTGGGAGCCGGTGAACTGGCACTGGACGCAAACCACCGCGCCGCTCCACCGCATCTGACCACGGGCCCTTGGGGAGTGGGGCCGCGCACACCGCCGGGCGCGGCCCGGCCCGGCCGCGGAGACCGGGTCGCAGGCCGTTGCCGCGCGGCGCGGGGGCGCCGGATCAGTCCGTCAGTTCGATCCGGGCCAGTGTCTGGCCGACCGCGTACTCCGCTGCCGCTTCGACCCGGTCGACCACGCGTCCGGTGTGCCGCGCTTCCACGTCCTCGATGGACTTCGAGGATTCCACGGAGAAGATCACCTCACCCGCCACGACCATGCCGCCCTCCGGCACCAGCCATTCGAGGAGGTAGTAGACGTCGTCGTTGGCGGTGATCTGTTCGAGGACGACCGGGGCCAGCCGGGCCGGTGCGGCCGTGTTCTCGGGGTGGTTCACGATGTCTCCAGTTCTCGGGCGAGGCGGGTTTCGATGTCGGCGGCCGAGATCACGACCTGGCTCTCCAGAGCCCTCGCGGCGGGGATGACCGACGCGGCGGAGGAGAGCAGGACGGGAGCCCTGCGGATGGTTCCCCACAGGTACGTCGCCAACTGGGCCGCGACGGCGCTGGCCCAGCCGGCCGGACCCGGGCCGTCGTCCACGACGGACACGAGACTGCCCGGGGCGACGAAGCCCACGATCGGTTCCAGATCGAACGGGAACAGCCGCGAGGGAACGAAGAGCTGCACGGCCACGCCCGTGGCGGCCAGCGCCCGGGCGGCCTCGAGGGAGCGGGTGAGGGTCCCGCCCGTGCAGAACACGGTCACGTCCGCGGCGGCCCCTTCCGCGGCGCCCACCAGCAGGCGCATCCACTGTGACCGGCCGAACGGACCGCTCACCCCGATGCCGGATCCCGCACCGGGGACGAGCGGATGCCGGCCGTACAGGTCCTTGGGCTCGAAGAGCACGCTGGGGCGGCCGAGCCCGATCGCCGTGGCGAGCTGCTCGGCCGGATCGTGCACCGGGCTCAACTCGAAGAGGTGGAGATCGGGGACCCCGAGGAAGTGCCGCTGCGGCGACTGGCTGTGCGTCGCGCCGTAGCCGCGCCCGGCTCCCACCGGACAGCGTACGACCAGGTGGACCGGGAGCGTCCTGCCGTACATCGACACGAGCTTGCTCGACATGTTGACGATCTGGTCGAACGCGAGGGTCATGAAATCGCCGAACATGATCTCGACGATCGCCTTCTCGCCGGTGAGGGCCAGTCCGTTGGCGAGGCCGACGATCGCCGCCTCACTGATCGGGGTGCCGAACACCCGCGACGGGTACGCCGTCGAAAGACCTGCGGTGATCTTGAACGCGCCGCCGTAGGGGTCGACGACGTCCTCACCGAGCACGAAGACCGCATCGTCCTCGGCCATCAGCCGGTGCAGTCCGCCGTTGAGCATGCGGCCCAGCCGCGCACGGGGGGTCATTCGCTGTACTCCCAACACGAGGGCTCCATCGCCAGTACGTCCTCGACGACCCGGTCCATCCGTTCGCGCTGGCGGCGCTCGGCTGCCGCGAAGGTCTCGTCGTGCGGTACGCCGTACACCGCGTACCAGTCGGTCGCGGCGGCCCGGGCCCGCCACTCGGCGTCGCGGGTGTCGTCGCCCTTGCTGTGCGGACCGAGCCGCTCCGTGCGGAACTCCACCACCAGGGGCCGCCCGGACCGGACCCGCGCCACGGAACCGGCGAGTCGCGCACGGATCGCGCCGACGTCGCAGCCCTCGATCAGGACGTGTTCGATGCCGAAGGCGGCGGCACGCTGCCCGATGGACCCGGACAGGGCGGAGGCGGCGGGAGTCGACTGCGCGATGCCGTTGTTCTCGACGACCAGCAGCAACGGCAGGTTCCAGAGCGCCGCGATGTTGAGGGTCTCGTAGACCACCCCCTCGCCCCACGTGCCGTCGCCGATGAAGCAGACGCTCAGCCCGCCGGTGCCGCGCTGCTTGCGGCTGAGCGCGGCCCCGGCGGCGACCGGGACGCCCGAACCCTGCACACCGGTCGACATGAAGCCCGGCCGGTAGAGGTGCTGCGATCCGCCGACTCCGCGGCAGACGCCCCCGTCCTTGCCCAGGATCTCGGCGAGGAGGCCGTGCGGGTCGTCGTAGCGGGCGAGGTAGTGGCCGTGCCCCCGGTGGTTGCTGAACACGTCCGCGTCGGGCACCAGATCGAGCAGGGCCACGGGAATGTGTTCCTGTCCCAGGCACGTGTGGGTCGTACCCGGTACCTTGCCGGCGGCGAACAGCTCCAGCAGCTTCTCCTCGAAGACCCGGATGGCCAGCATCCGTTCCACGTCCCGCAGTTCCGGCGCCGTCATGCCGTGCCCTCCGGGGTCCGGCCGCGGCCGGAGGGCAGCACGCCGAGTTCGGCGAACCGGGCGCCCAGCCGGCGTGCCACGAGATCGTGGCCCCTCGGGTCGAAGTGGACCTGCTCCCGCTCCGGCGGTTCGAGGAAGTGCTCCGCGTCCGCCTCGCCGAAGAGCTCGGTGCCGTCGATGTAGTGGAGCCGCGGGTCCCCGCGGTCGAGCAGCCAGTCCATCGCGTTGCGTATCTCGCTGCGCAGCCGCTTGTGCGTGAGCCTGGACGGACCGGGTCTGGCCTCCCAGGCCGGAGCGTACGTCGGCGAGATCACGACGACGGGGACGTCGGGCTGCCGGTCCCGGATCAGCGACACGAAGCCGACGACCGCGCCGTGCAGGGTCTCCCGGTTGAGCGAGCCGTAGTAGTAGATGTTGGAACCCACGTGCAACGAGATCAGTTCGCTCGGCATCCCCGCCACCAGGCGGCCGAACATGGGCTGGAGGTGGCAGGTGCCGCCCATGCTCACCGAGGTCAGGTCGAGCCCCTCCGCGAGGGCCAGCTGGGCGGGGAAGGTCCGGCTCGGCGAGACCGCTCCACGGCCCTGCGATATGGAGCATCCGTAATGGGTCCAGGCGGGGAGCCGCGACTCGTCCGCCAGCAGCACGCTGCCCGGAGCGAGCCGGATGCGGCCTATCCGCATCTGGGCGTACACCGGCAGCCAGAACTCCACCAGTTTCCGTCCGCGGGGCAGGCCGGTGACGGTGAACAGCGCGCGGTCCGTCTGCCGCTCCAGGAGCACCGTCTCGAACCGCTCACCGTCGCAGAAGACGTCCAGCCACGGCAGTTCGGGGGGAGCGGGGTCGTAGGTCGGCGGGGTCAGGGCGTACTCGACCTCCACGCTCTCGCTGTCCGTCACGAAACCGAAGCGCACGCCCGAGGTCATCGCCGCCCGTCCGGTGCCGCCCAACGGGAAGTAGAGGTCGGTGTCCTGGTACGGCACCCGCCACGGCGCGACGAATCCGTTGGCATGTTCGAGCGAGACCACTCCGCTCCACCGTATGCCCGGATCGCTTCCGGAAACTTCCATGTTCTGAGAACTCCTTAACCGATGACAAGCGTGGTCACTGCGTAAACGCTCCGGACGCGGTCTGCCGGGCGCGGTGGCGATCCGGCTCCTGGAAGATCTCGATCACGAAGGTTCCCGGATCGATCACCGCGGAGTGCACCTGGGCATCCTCGAGCGCGAACATCTGCCCGGCCGTCCAGTCGTTCAGGACGCCGTTCACGACCAGCCGTACGCGGCCCGCGAGCACGATGCCCAGCTGCGGTCCGTGCTGGTGGGGCGGCACCGAGCCGCCCTCGGCGAAGGACCAGAGGACGACCTGGCCATGCGGCCCCTCCATCAGCCGGCCGCATGCGCCGGGGAAGGAGACGTCCACTTCCGGGAGCTGCTGTATCCAATCGGGGAACATCGACGACGCCCGTCCTTAGCTCGTGCCGTACCGGCCGTCGAAAGAGCGGCCGAAATTGTGATTTCCGAGATGGTGGTAGTAGTCGCCGCGCAGTTCCAGCAGATCGGAGAGCAGCCGCGGGTCCCGCCGTGCGAAACCGGCGGCCATCTCCTCCGCGGACATGGTTTCCAGACGGGCCTTCGCTGCACCGGAGTCGACGATGTCCGCGGGGTCCACCGCGGAAAGGGCGGCGAGTACCGCCGTGGACGCCGCGACGTCGTCCGCATACTCGGGAAGACTCATGACGAACAGCAGCGGGACCATGTGCTGGAAGAGCGTGAGGAGGTCCGAGTGCCCTTCGATCCTTTGCGTGACCGCCTGTGTCACCGCCGCGCTGAATTCGTCCGCGCGGTCAAGTCCGAAAAAGGCCCCGAGGCCGTGCTCGATGATCTCGGCGGCGCTGACCGGCGGAATGAAATCCCCGGTGTACACCTCACGTGCCCGAACGATATCGGCAACCTGTTCGCTGTCCAGCACGGGAGCCAGCGCGGCACGGAAGGGCTCCGTGCACAGGGCTCCGAAATTCGCTGCCCCCGGGTCCGGCAGTGAGATCCTCATCGCCTCCATCAGCGTCTTGAGGAGGTGGATCTCCGCGAATTTCCGGTGGTGCCGGGCGGGCTTCACCGGGGATCCGCCCTCCTCGTGCGGGAAGAGGACCAGGGAATTCAGTTGATGGGTGAAGAGTTCGAAGCGCTCCCGCCGCCCGACCCGGGGCCGCGGGGGCGGCCGGAGACGGATCCCCTCGACCACCGGGTGTTCGAACATCGGCCACGCGTCGTGGCCGATGAACGACCGGACACCGGTGAAGTCCGCCGCGTCGACGACGAACACCGTGGTGTCGAAGGAGGGCTGGCGGGCGCGCATCTCGGCGGCCAGGCCGTGGACCGGATGGCCCGCCGCCGGCCCTTCCACGACCGCCAGGAGGTCGAGGTCGGAGAAGAGCCGCCACGTGCCCGACGACCGTGTCACCGACGGCTCCCCGCGGGCCAGCGAGCCACCGACGTAGACGTTCGCGTCCGTGATGCCGAGGCTCTTGACGCACGCCGCGAGGGCGTCGAAGTAGCGGTCGAGAGCGCGGCTGACCTCCTCTCGGGCCGCCCGGGGGACGAACGTGCTGTTCGCGAACCAGTCGACGGTTGTGATCACCGGTCAGTCGGCCAGGATCCGGTCAC
Source organism: Streptomyces sp. NPDC034085 (assembly GCF_055575555.1). Lineage (NCBI taxonomy): Bacteria > Bacillati > Actinomycetota > Actinomycetes > Kitasatosporales > Streptomycetaceae > Streptomyces > Streptomyces sp. NPDC034085. The sequence continues at coordinate 117,755 of NZ_JBVISL010000009.1, forward strand.
GGTGGGCGGTCCACTCCAGCGAGTGCCGGATGCCCTCGACCAGGGAGTACGCCGGCTCCCAGCCGAGCAGCTCCTGCGCGCGGGCGCTCCGGGTGAAGGCGCCGGCGACGTCGCCCGGCCGCCGCTCGGTGTGCACCACGGTCAGCGGTGTTTCGATCGTGGAGTTGAAGGCCTCCAGCAGCTCGTTGACCGTGGTGCCCGTGCCGGTGCCGAGGTTGATCGCGGTGGTCCGCCGCCCCTCGCCGAGCACCGTGTCGAACGCGCGGAGCGCGGCGAGGTGGGCGGTCGCCAGGTCCCAGACGTGGATGTAGTCCCGGATCCCGGAACCGTCGCGCGTCGGGTAGTCCGTGCCCGTGACCTTGAAGGGGGTGCTCTCCTCCAGGGCCTCGATCATCTTGCCGAGCGCGTGCGAGGGGCGGCGCAGCTGGAGGCCCGTACGCATCTTCGGGTCCGCGCCGACCGGGTTGAAGTAGCGGAGGGAGAGGATGCGGATGTCCTGGGTGGCCGCGATGTCCGCGAACATGGTTTCGCAGATCGCCTTGGTGCGGGCGTACGGGCTCTGCGGGTCGATGCCGGAGTTCTCGTCCACGGAGAAGTCGGGGCCCGGCTCGTAGAACGAGGCGGAGGAGCTGAAGATGAGGCGGCCGCAGCCGTTGCGCAGGAGGTGCGAGACGAAGGCCAGGCTCTTAGAGACGTTCGCCTCGTAGTAGCCCACGGGGTTGCTGACCGAATCGGGGACCACGATCAGGGCGGCGCAGTGGATGACCGCCTCGATCTCCGGGTGTTCGGCGAAGATGGTGTCGACCAGGGCGCCGTCCGCGATGTCGCCCTCGAAGAAGGTCCGGCCTTCGGTGAATTCGCGCCGGCCGGTGACCAGGCTGTCCAGAATGACCGGTGTGATGCCCGCGTCGATACAGGCGGACGCGATCGTACTGCCGATGAATCCAGCCCCACCCGAAATGAGAACCTTCACAGAAGTTCCTTCCTGAGACTCAGGCCGAGGTGCAGTCGGCCGACAACGTTTTCGATGGTCTTCGCATCAGTGGCGAATGCCAAGCGCACGAATGATTTTTCCGCCCCGAAAAATGTGCCGGGCAGGCCCACGATACCGCATCGGCGGAAGAGTTCTTCGCAAGCGTCGGAGCCATGGCGAAGATTATCCCACCGCAACCAGAGGAAATAGGTGGCCGCTGGCTGATGGAATTTCAGCTGTGGTGCTTCCGAGGACAGGACCTCGCAAATCCGGTCACGCGCCTGCCGTATGGTGCGGCGGGTCCGGACCAGCCAGGGACTGTCTTCTTGGTATGCCGCCCGGAGAGCCGCCTGCTGGAGGGCGCGGGCGGTCGGCATCCGCATGGCGAGATCTCTTCTGGCCCGGTTTATGAGATCCGTGTCGTGGGAGAAGGCGAAGCTCCCCCCTATTCCGGCCATGTTGTGCGACTTCGTTGCGCCGGAGAACGTCACCGTCCGCTCCGCGGTCGATTCCGAGAGGCTCGAAATCGGCAGGTGGGGCCGGTCCAGCATGGTGCGCGAATGCAGTTCGTTGCTGAATATGCGGAGGTTCTCGCGTTCGGCGAGATCGGCGATCCACTCCAGCTCGGACCGGGTGAAGGCGTGTCCCGTCGGGTTGTGCGGGTTGCAGAGGTAGATCGCCTCCGTTCGCCCCGTCACGGCGTCGGCCAGCGACTCGGGGGTCCAGCGCCCGGCCTCGTGATCGTGGGGAACCCCGACGGGCACGCAGCCGGCGTCCTCGATCGCCCGGGTGATCCCGTGGTAGGACGGCGCGAAGTACAGGACCTCGTCCCCGGGCTCCAACAGGTGGGCGAACAGGGCCGCGGAGTGCGAAACGGTGCCCGTCGAGAGCCAGAACGCCTCAGCCGGCACCTCCAGCCCGTGGGCGCGCCGGTAGTAGTCCGCGAGCGTCGCGGCGACCCCGCTCGTCGTGTAGGGCGGCGGGTATCCGACGGGCTCCGTCAGCCGTTCGGCGATCGCCTCCGCGATCAGGGGGTCGAGGGAGAGGTCCATGTCGGCGGCCGACATCGCGATCAGTCCGGTGCCCCGGGCGGCGGACTCGGCCCACCGGGCCGAGAAACGTGTCGTGGTCATCGGCCGGCTTCCCGGCAGACCCGGCTCACGGCCGACATGTCCAGATCACCGAGGCCGGCCGAGACGGCTTCCGCCAGTCGGCCGCCCGCCGCGGAAGCCAGCGGGAGCGACAGACCGGACCGGCGGGCCAGGGAGGTGGCGTAACCGAGGTCCTTGGCCATCAGGGCCAGCCGGCAGCCGACGTCCGTGTGGTCGTCGTCCAGCATGGCCCGGCCCTTGCCGGACGCGACGCCACCGGCCCAGCCGAACTCCGACAGGATCTCCAGCGCCTGGGCGGGGTCCAGCCCGAGGCGCTCCGCCATCGCGAACGCCTCACCGAGGGCGACGAGGATGGATCCCGCGAGCATGTTGTTGACCAGCTTGAACCGGCCGCCGGCCCCTGTGGGACCCAGCCGGAAGACCTGCTCCGTGAACGCCGAGAGCAGCGGCCGGGCGGATTCGATCGTGTCGGGCGAACCCCCGGCGAACATGACCAGAGTGCCGTCCGAGGCCCGGGCGGTGCTCCCGGTCACCGGAGCGTCCAGCGGCGCCAGCGAGCGCTCGACGCAGGCAGCGGCCCAGGCCGTGGTCCACGGCTCCGACAGCGTCGAGCACTCGACGGCCAGGGCCCCGGGCGGCGCACCGGCCAGAGCGCCGTCCGCGCCGAGCCACACCGAGCGGCTCGCCTCGTCGTCGGTCACCATGCTGACCACCGCGCGCGCACCCCGTGCTGCTTCGCGGGGGGTTGCGCAGAGGGTGGTGCCGGGCCCGGCCAGTCCTTCCAGACGGGCGCGCGTCCGGTTGTGGAGCCGGATGCGGAAGCCTGCGCGCCGGATGTGCGGGATGATCCGGGACGCCATCAGGCCGGCCCCCAGAACGGTGACGACGTCCCCCGGAGCGAGGGGGAGTGCGGGACCGGTCTCCGGTCCGGACGGGTTATGCGGCACCGCGTTCTCCCGTTCGCGTGCGGCGGGTGGGCTCGTAGAGGCACCAGAGCATGGTGGGGCGGAAGATGTGGTGGACGACCAGTCCCGGGGCCTGCCGGACCACGTCGAGGGAGCCGACGCAGCCGTCCGCCCGGCCGTCCGAGGCCCACTGGACGGCGGTGGGCTTGGCGTTGACGTACAGGTGGCTGGCCAGGGGGGCGAACCGGTTGGCGAAAGCGGCCGTGGCGGGGTGGATGGCGAGCGTCCGGGCCTCCTCCGGCGTGCTGGCGGTGGCCGGATTGGTGGCGACGCACATGACCTTGGTGTTGTTCTCCCAGGCAGCCACGAGACGCATCCGGCCGAACGTCCGGAAGTGCATGTCGACCCAGCTGTCGGTGACGTCCCCGCCCTTGCGCTCCAGGAATCCGGCGGCCACCAGGACGTAGGAGTTCTCGGTCTGGCCGAACCGCATGGCGCCGCCGAAGGACTCGGCGAGGACGACCTTCTCGAAGAACCGGCTCGCCTCGGCCTGGGCGTCGGTTCCGGCGGGCCCCAGGGTGGCCACCACGGCCGACTTCGGTGCGATGTCCGGAGGCAGCCCCGCCAGCGAGTCGGAGGGGGCGGCCGGCACGCGGGTCATTCCGTCGCTCCCCAGGTCACGGGCAGTGCCCTGAGGCCGCGCACGACCTCGCCGGTCAGCCAGTCGAGCTCTTCGGGCCGCACGGCGAGCCGCAGGTCCGGGAACCGCTCGACGAGGGCTTCGATCGTGACCCGCATCTCCAGGCGGGCGAGCTGGGCGCCCACACAGTGGTGGGCCCCGTGCCCGAACCCGAGGTGCGGGTTCTTCCCGCGCCCGAAGTCGAGCTCGCCGGGATTCTCGAAGACGCGCTCGTCGTGGTTTCCGGACCCCATGGCGGGCAGCACGGCCTCGCCCGCCCTGACGGTGACGCCGCCGAGCTCGACGTCCTCCGTGGCCACCCGGACCTTGCCCCCCGCGGTCCCGATGGGGATGTAGCGCAGCAGTTCCTCCACGGCCGCCGGGATGAGCGTGCGGTCCTCGCACAGCGCCCGGTACTTGTCGGGCCGGGTGAGCAGGACGTAGACCGCCCCGGTGAGGAAGTCGGTGGGGGTGCCGGTTCCTCCGGCGAGGAGGGCGACGCCCAGGTTGAGGAGCTCGTCGTCGGAGAGGCGGCCCTGCGCCGCCGCCTCGGCGTAGACGCTCAGCAGGTCGTCGCCGGGCTCTCTGCGCTTCTCCTCGATCAGCTCGCCGATGAACCGTTCGATGGCGGAGCGCCGGTCGGCCAGGGCGTCGAGCGGTGCCTGCCAGGACCGCAGGTCGCTCAGCAGCCGCTCGAAATACGCGCGCTCCCCGGCCGGTACGCCGAGCATCTCGCAGATCATGATGCGCGGCAGCGGCCGGGAGACCGTGGCGATGAAGTCGGCCGGACCGCCCGCAGCCCGGAGGTCGTCCAGCAGCCCGGCCGTCACTTCGCCGGTGCGGTCGGCGAGGTCCCGGATGCGGCGTGCGGTGAACGCCCCGGCCGCCACGCGCTTGACCCGCGTGTGGTCGGGCGCATCCAGGGCCGAGATCGAGCCTGCCGGGAGGGACTCGGACGACAGGCTCGGCCGGCCCGGTTCGTTGGCCAGTGCGCGGGAGAAGCGCGGGTCCGCGAGGACGGTGCGGATGTCGTCGTAGCGGGTGGCCAGCCACACCTCGCCGCCCACGGGCATCTCCACCCGGACCAGCTTGCCCTCGGCCCGGATCGCGGCGATCTCCGGTTCCAGCTCGAGGCGGTGCTCCTTCCCGAAGGGGTACCGCGGGACGACGGCTGTCTCGTTCTCCATCAAGCTTCCTCTTCGCTCGGGTTCTTGTCGCCGACGCGCGGGTCGGTCCTCGGGGGGTGCCCGGATCTTCTGCGGATGCGGCTTCGGGCGGGGCGCGGTGCGGCGCAGTGCGGCGAGGCCGTCAGCGGCCGGGGCCCGGCAGCCGTACGGGCCGCCCGCGCAGCATGACGAACGAGGGGGCGGCCAGGGCGCCGACATCGGCCGTCGGGTCCCGGTCGACGGCGATCAGGTCCGCCGAGAGCCCCTCGCGGATGCTGCCGGTCCGGTCCGCGATGCCCAGGGCGGCCGCGGCCACGGAGGTGGCCGAGCGGATGACCTCCCGCGGGGTGAGCCCGGCGTCGCGCAGGATCTCCAGTCCGGTCGCGAGGTCGTCATGGGGGATGTGCTCGATGCCCGCGTCCGTGCCGGCCACCACGGCGACGCCCGCCCGGTGCAGGGCGGCGATGTGCTCGGCCCGTGGGCCCCACGGCAGCCTGCCGTGCGGGTTGCGGGCGTTCCTGTTCACCGTCGGGCAGACGGACACGCCCTGGGCCGCCATCCGTTCGGCGACCCGCGGATCGAACTCCAGGCCGCCGCCGGCCCCCACCCAGCTGCAGTGCTCGACCGTGTCCACGCCCGCGGCCACGGCCATGGCGATGCCCGCGGTGCCGTGGGCATGGGCGGCCACGCGCAGGCCCAGTTCCTTCGCCCGGTGCACGACGGCCCTCAGCGCGTCCTCGTCGAACTGCGGCGCCCCGGGGGCGGTCCCGGCGGTCAGGAACCCGCCCGTTGCCATGATTTTGATGAGGTCGGCGCCCTCGGCGTGGTTGCGGTCCACTTCGGCGAGGAGGCCGTCGCGGTCCGCGCAGGCGCCGCCCATGTACCAGCAGTGTCCGCCGGGAGTGGTGATCGGGCGGCCCGCCGTGAGGACCCGCGGTCCCGGGGCCGTGCCCGCCGCGAGCAGCTCGCGTACGCGCATCCCCGTCGCCCCGCGCGAGCCGAGGTCGCGGACCGTCGTGATGCCGGCTTCCAGACAGCGGCCGGCGGCGGAGAGCATGAGGGCGGTCAGCTCCTCGTCGTCGGCTCCGGTCATCGTCTCCACCGGCGCCGGTCCGCCGTCGAACCCCAGGTGGACGTGGGCGTCGATCAGGCCGGGCAACAGGCTGCGGGCCCCGAGGTCCAGTACCTCGGCGCTCTCGTGGACGGACTCGCCGAGGTCGGCGCGCCGTCCCGCCCACGTGATGAGCCCGTCTTCCACGACGACGGCCGCGGCGCGGACGACACCGTCGCCGACGGCGTTCACCAAACGGTCCGCGAGGATCAGTCGTCGTGTCATGCGGTGGTCTCCAGAGCGGTGAGCGGCGGTGTGATCGCGGTGGGGGTCACGGGCGCGCTCACCGCAGGGTGCCGAAGTGGGAGGCGATGACGGCGGCGGTCTCCGGGCTGGTGAGGAACTCCGCCCCGGTCAGGGTGGTCGGGTGGATCCGGGCCGTCGTCGGCCACTGCCGGTTCGGTGTGCTCCACGGGTCCGGGCTCGCGACGATGCACACGTCGGCCGGCACGTCGCCGAGCGGGGCGTCCGCGGCGGCCAGCAGGTAGCCCAGCCAGGCGGTGTACCGGGCGACGAGGTCGTCCGTCAGGGCCGTGCCCGCAGGGTCGTCCTCGGCGGCGGCCGCCAGGTCGTCCGACAGGACCGACCCGATGTACCGCACCGCGGCGACCGGGTCCTGCGGGAGCACGAGGTCCGCCGGGGGACGACCGGGCGGCTGCCCGGCCGCCCCGATGGACCGGCGGATGCCCGCCAGGTCCTCCAGGACCTGCCGCCGGTCGGGGAAGCGCGGGGCCAGCAGCAGGACCGGCACCCGCGTCCCCTCGTGGGCGAGCTCCCCGGCGATGAGCAGGGCGAGCGGGGCACCGCTGCAGTACCCGACCAGCACGGAGGGCGTGGGGTCCAGGGCGGCGATCAACCGGGCGTACTCCCCGGCCAGTTCGCCCAGCGGCAGCCAGCCGCGGCTGTCGCTGAGGTCGGCGACCGGATCGGCCCGCAGGACCGACCGGTCCGCGAGCGCGGTGGTCACCAGGTCACCGGCGGACGGCTGGCCGCTGAACTTGATGAAGTCGACGACGACGGCGTGGTCGGCGGGACCCGACCGCAGAGTCGTCAGACTCACCAGCGGGCGGGCTGTCTCATCGAATCGCATGCTCTTCCTTCTTGAGGCGGGACGACCGGCCTGCCGTCGCCGTCACCGGCCAGCCGCGAAAACCCGATCGGAACTCAGCCTAGGAACCGGCTGCTGCCCCGGGCAGAAGGCGGAAGGCAACCCGGAGGGAAGCGAGGGCCCCCTCCGTCTGCCCTTTCGGCCCCGGCCCGGCTGCCCCGCCGACGCCGGGGAGGACGCGGCCTAGATGTAGCCCTCGCGCAGCGCGTAGGCCACCGCGTGGGCGCGGTTGCGCAGCTGGTAGCGGGTCGTCACGGTGTGCAGGATGTTCTTGACCGTCCGCTCCGAGTACGCGAGCTTCACCGCTATCTCGCCGGTGTCCATGCCGTCGGCCACCAGCCGCAGGACGTCGACCTCGCGCGGCACCATGCCCATCGAGACCGAGGCGGTCGCCCGGTCCCCGGGTTCGCCGCTCTGAAGCCGTCCCATGTGGCCGATCAGCTTGCCCAGCAGATCGGGCGGCAGGTCGCCGTCGCCGCGTTCCGCCGCCAGGATGGCCTGGAGCAGCCGCGCCCCCGTCGCCTCCCGCCGCCACAGGATCGTGGTGACACCGCAGGCCACGACGTCGAGCAGCTCGGATTCCCGTATGCGGTCCAGGACCAGCACCACCCGGGCCTTCTCCGCCCGGACGAGCCGGGACAGGTTCGACAGGACGGCCTCGTCGAAGGTGTCGGCGATCAGCAGGGCGACGTCGACGCCGTCCCGCCTCAGATCGTCCACGAGCACGATCTCCGGGTACTGGCGCAGGTGGCTCATCGCTCCGGCCCGGGAGATCGGGTCCGGGGCGTGAATGGCGACCGGTACCCGGCGGGACGTACGGACGTCGTCGACGAACTGCAGCACGGTGAAGAACTCCTTTTTCCGACCTGCCCCCACCCTTCTCCATCGAGCGGCCACGGGACCATCGTGGTCGACCACGAGATCGGGACCACGAGACCGGGACCACGAGAAGGCGGCCCCGGAGCGAACGCACGGCCCCCGAGCGGACTTTGACGCGCGTGACGATCCGCTGCTAGCGTCGCCGCCCATCGTGTCCGGGGCGGCTTCGCAGCCCTCGGGAAGTGCGGACGGCACACACGGTCTCGCGCTCGCCGGCGGCCATCGCCCCGGCAAGGAAGCGCTCGGATCCCAGGCTCTCGGCGGCGGACACCGCTCCGCCCCCGATCGAGTCGATCCGTACCCGAACCTATGACCCGAGAGTGGGACAGGCATGACTGTGACGGTGGGCCGGGATTCGACCGAGGTCGTGGTCGCGGCACAGTGGAACCGGGTTCTGGGCCGCTTTCCGGCCTCGATCGACGACAACTTCTTCGAGAACGGCGGGAACTCCCTCAAGGCGGCCCGGCTTGCGGGCGGGCTGCGCAAGGCCGTCGGGCGGGACGTGCCCCTGCACGTGATCTTCGACCTCCCCACCGTGCGCGCCCAGAGCGACTGGCTGCGCACCCGGCGGGCCGGGGGCGCGGACGCGGTGATGACGCTCAAGCCGAACGGCGGCGGTGCTCCGCTGGTGCTGCTGCCGGGCGGCGGCGGAAGCCTGGTGGGGCTGGGCGCGTTCGCCGACGCGCGCTTCGACCGGCCCGTGCACGGGCTGCACGCGCGCGGGCTGGCCGCCGGCGAGGTGCCCGCCACGGGCATGGCGGAGCTGAGCGGGGAGTTCGCGGCGATGCTCGACGCCGACGGCCTCCCGCGGAGGATCCACCTGGCGGGGTACTGCTCGGGTGGCGTCTTCGCCTACGACCTCGCCTCCGTCCTCGCCCGGAGCGGATGGGAGGTGCTCAGCGTCACGCTGCTGAACTCCACCCTCGCCGTTCCCGACGTCCCGCACGAGGAGATCGTCCTGCAGCGGCTGAGGCAGCTCGCCGGATCGGCCGGTACCGCCTTCGGAGCCGGCGCCGGACCGGCCACCGCTGACGAACTCTTCCTGCAACTGCGCACATCCGGCCAGGACCTCCTGGAACAGGATTCGGCGGCCTTCCGGCGCCGGCTCGACGTGCATGCCGCGCTCTGGCGCGTCATCGCCGACTACCGGCCGCGGTCCACCACGATCCCCGTCGCGCTCTTCTCCCTGCCCGGCCGGTTCGACCGTGACCTCGCGGAAGCCGTCGGAGCGTCCGACTGGGACGAACTGGGACTCGCGGACTTCCGGCAGATCGACGTGGCCGATCCCGGCATGCCCCTCGTGGCCCACGAGCCCACGCTGGACGCGGTCGAGGCCTGGCTGCGCGACGTCGAGGGCAGGCCCTGATCCCTTCCGGGCACCGAAAGGGCACCGGAGCTTCCCTCCGGCCTGCCCTTCCCCTTCTGCCCGGTGCGCCGGCCGGTTCCTAGGCTCGGTCGGTGTCGGGTGTTTCCACGGATGGTTGGGTGACGACGGTGAATGTGCTGGACCCGGAAAAGGCACGTGCGGGCGGCGGGATCGACGCCTCCGTGGCGGCCTCCGCGAAGGAGAACGCGCTGTGGCTCCTGGACGAGATCGTGCAGGACAGCGGAATCAACAACGTCACGCTGGCCGTACAGGTGCCGGGGCGACTGCGCTGGTGGGCGTTGCAGCGGGCGCTCGACACCCTGATGAGCCGTCACCCGGCCCTGCGGGCGCAGTTCCACGGGCAGCGGTCCGGTGACGACCAGGACGCCCTGCACAAGGAGATCCTCCCACCGGACGCCGTCGACATCGCCGTGGAAGTGCTGCACTCGACCGCCCGGAGCCTGAAGGGCGACGTCAGGGCCTTCTCGGCGGCGCCCTTCGCGCTGGAGCGGCAGCCGCTCGTCCGCGCCGCGCACCTGCTGTGCGAGACCGGCGACGTCTTCTGCCTCGTCGTCCACCACATCGTTTTCGACGGCCGGTCCGCCAACCTGGTCCTGGCCGAGTTCGCCGAGCTCTACGGCGCGCTGGCCACGGACGCCGAGCCCGCCGCGGCCCTGGTGCGGGAGGTGCCCGCACTGGTCGAGACCGCCCCCTCGGACGCGAGCACCGCCTACTGGCGCGAGCACCTCGCGGGAGTGGACCCCACCCGTCTCGGCCTGTGGTGCGGCAACCCCGAGCCGGCCGCGCCCACCCTGGCCGGGGCCCGGCTCTCCCACGAGCTCTCCGGCGAGGCGGTCGCGGTGGTGCGGCGCCTGCGCAAGGAGCTGAGGGCCACCGAGAGCAGCGTCCTGCTCGCGGCGTACTACCTGCTGCTCGCCCGCCACGGGGCGGGTCCCGACCTGGTGGTGGGCACCCCGGTGGACGTCCGGGGCGCGCAGGCCCGCGACCGTGTCGGGTACCACGTCAACACGCTGGCCTGCCGGGTCTCGGTCGATCAGGGGAGCGGATTCCGCTCGCTGGTCGGCGCGGCGCAGCGGGCCTTCCTCGGCGCCGTCGAGCACGCCGACGCGCCGGTGGACCTCGTCCTCCCCGAGCTTCCGCGCGGCGACGGCTCCTGGCGCGGCTCCCTGTTCCGCCACATGTTCAACTACCTGCCCGACGAGGGCGGCGCGACCGTCGACCTCGGCGGTCAGGAAGCCCGCACCCTGGACGTGGACCGCGGGCACAGCCGGTTCGACCTGGAGTTCTTCGTCTCGTCCTCGCCACGGGGCATCCGCATCAAGGCCGCCTACAGCACGGAGATCCACAGCGGGGCGGACGTCCAGCTGCTCCTGGAGCGCTACGAGAGCCTGCTGCTCGAGGCCGGCCGCGACCCCGACCGGGCGGTGGGCACCCTGTCCCTGCTCAGCGGCCGGGACCGCGAGGTGCTGGACCGGGCGAACCGCACGGCGCGAACGGTCAGCCCGTCCTCCGTGCTGGAGGCCATCGCGCAGCGGACCGCGGAGCGGCCCGACGCCGTGGCCGTACAGGACGGCGAGGACGAGCTGACCTACCGGCAGCTGTGGAACGCCGCGACCGGCCACCGCGAGGCGCTGGACGCCGCGGGCGTCGCTCCGGGCGACGTCGTCGCGGTCGAGGCCACCCGCGGCGCAGCACTGGCGTCCGCCGTGCTCGGCGTGTGGCTGGCCGGCGCCGCCTACCTTCCGCTGGACCCGGCGCACCCCCGCGAACGGCTGGCCCACCAGGTCGAGGACTCCGGGGCCGGGGTGCTCATCGCGGACGGCGACTGGGAGTGGCTAGACGGCCGGTGCGCGATCCTGCCCCTGACCCCGGCCGCCCCGCTGCCCGGTCCGGCGCAGGACCGCCCCGCGGATCCGCCCGGCGGCGCGGCGCGGTCCGGCGAACGCGCGTACCTGATCTACACCTCGGGTTCCACCGGCCGCCCCAAGGGCGTCGAGCTCAGCCACGGCAACCTCGCCAACGTCGTCGGGCACTTCGCCCACAGCCTGGCGGTGGCCCCGGGCGACGCCGTCCTGTGGCTCACCACCTTCGCCTTCGACATCTCGGCACTCGAACTCTTCCTGCCCCTGGCCCGAGGCGGCCGGGTCGTGGTCGCCCCGGACGAGGCGCGCACCGACGCCGCCGTCCTGTTCGGCCTCGTCGAGCGTCACGACGTGCGCATCGTCCAGGCCACGCCCACCACCTGGCGTCTCGTGGCCGACGAGGCGGACGGCCGGCTCGCCGGACGGCAGGTGCTGTGCGGCGGCGAGGGCATGCCCCCGGCGCTCGCCGGACGACTCCTGGAGACGGGCTGCTCGCTGCACAACGTGTACGGGCCGACGGAGACCACCATCTGGTCCACTGCCGCCGAGGTCCGCGAGGCGCCGGCCGGACCCGTGAGCATCGGCGTGCCCATCGCCAACACCACGGTCTTCGTCGCGGACCCGGACGGCCGGGAGCTGCCGCTCGGCCTGCGCGGCGAACTGTGCGTGGCGGGGGCGGGCGTCGGCATCGGCTACCGCGACCGCCGCCTGACGGAGGACCGGTTCCGCGAACACCCGCGCTTCGGCCGCCACTACCGTACGGGGGACCTCGCCAGGTGGCGCCACGACGGCACCCTGGAGATCCTGGGCCGCGCCGACCGCCAGGTGAAGCTGCGGGGCAACCGGATCGAACTCGGCGAGGTCGAGTCGGCCGCAGAGGGGTTCCCCGGCGTCACGGCGGCCGCCGCGGTGATCGTCGGCGATCCGACGGCGGACGGGCGCCTCACGCTCTTCGTGCACACGTCACTCGGCGACGAGATAGTCCCCGCACTGTGGGAGCACGCCCGGGCGGCGCTGCCCGCCTCCTTCGTCCCGAACGACGTCATACCGGTGACCGGCCTGCCGACCACGCCCAACGGCAAGACCGACTACCGCGCCCTGACCGAGCAGGCCCTGGCGCGCCGCGCCCGACGGACGGCCGTGTCCGAGCTGCCCGACGCCGCCGCTGCGGACGCAGCGCGGACGCGGGACGACGAGGGGATCGTCGGGGAACTGCGCGGGCTGTGGGCCGAGGTCCTCAAGAAGGCGCCCGCCGACATCGCCCCGGACACCAACTTCTTCTCCAGCGGAGGCCATTCGCTGCTCGCCGCCCGGCTTGTACGCCGGATCGAGAAGATCAGCGGTACCGCCGTCCGGCTCGCCGACATCTTCAACGCGCCCACCCCCGCCGGGATCGCGGCCCACCTCGCGGCCCGCCGGCCCGTCGGAACGGCCCCGGGGGAGCCGGCGTGAACGAGCACCCGGACCACGGCGCCGCCCCCGACCTCCTCGGCGAGCGCTGGCGGGAACTGCTGGAACTGCCGGCCGCCGCCCACGGCGAGCGGGAGGGCTTCCTCAGCCTGGGCGGCACCTCGTGGGCGGCCGTCCGCCTGCGGGCGTTCGTACGCGAGACCCTGGGCGCGGAGATCCCGCTGGCGCTGCTCCTGAGGGAGAACGCCTCCCTGGCCGGGCTGCGCGAGCACCTGGCCGTCGCGCCGGCCGCCGGCCCGGCGCCGGCCGGCCCGGCCCCCGCCCCCGGCTCGCCGCCGCCCGCCGCGCGCACCCGTTCGCGGCTCGCACCCGCGCAGCGCCGGATGTGGATGTTCAGCCGGATCCACCCCGACTCCGCGGCGTACAACGTGGTCGCCGCGCTCCGGATGCGCGGGGAGCTGGACCTCCCCGCGCTCCGGGGCGCGCTCGCCGACGTCACCGCCCGCCACGATGCGCTGCGTGCCTCGCTCGACGGAGCCCGGAGCCGCCCGGGCCCGCCGGCCCGCGCCGCAGCGGCCCCGGGTGCGGCCGAGCCCGAGCTGGTCTACGCCGACGTCGTACACCCGGAACTGCGGGTGAGCACCGTCGAAGGCCGGCTCGACGGCGTCCTCGACGGGTTCGTGCGCGAGACGGCCGAACGCCCCGTGCCGCTGACCGGCGCACCGCTGTGGCACGCCGCACTGCTGCGCTCGCGCACCGAAGCGGACAACTGCCTGGTGCTCTCCCTGCACCACATCATCTCCGACCAGCACACGCTCGACCTGCTGCTGGCCGACCTCGCCACGGCCTACGCCGCCCGGCGCGGCCCGGACGGCGGGCAGACGCGGCCGACCGCGGCCCCCCGGTTCGCCGACCACGCCGAGGCCGAGGCCGACGCGGTGGGCGACGCCCGCTGGACGGCCGAACTCGCCTACTGGCGGGACCGGCTCGCCGACGCGCCGCGCGACTGCGCGCTGCCGTTCCGGCTGCCGGCGCCCGACCGGCCCACCTTCGCCGGGCAGGCGCACCCGCGTCCGCTGGGCCGGGAACGCAGCGAGCTGATGACGGGGTTCGTCCGCGATCACGCGGTCACGCCCGTGGTGCTCGTCCTGACGTGTGTGGCCTTCGTCCTGGCGGCCTGGTCGGGTCGCCCCAGCGTGGTCCTGGGCATGCCCGCCTCCCGGCGGCGCAGCTCGGACGACGACGCCCTCGTCGGATTCCTCGTGGAGAGCCTGCCCGTCCGGATCGACCTGGACGGACACGCCGACTTCACCGCCCTGCTGCGGCACGTCGGGGAACGGCAGGTCGAGGCGCTCGAACACGGAACGCCGACGTTCGACGCGATCGTCGAAGCGCTGGGCATCCCCACCCGGCCCACCGGCAACCCGCTCTTCCAGGTCTGGGTGAACGACCTCAGCGGCGCGGCCCCCGCACCGCAGATGCCCGGGCTCCGGACCGAGGTGGCCGAAGTGCCCACCGCCCCGGCCCTGTTCGACCTCAACTTCTACCTCCGTCGCCAGGACTCCGGCTACCGCCTCGACCTGGTGCGGTCCCTGGACCGGATCCCGGCCGAGGTGGCCGACGAACTGGCCGACCAGTGCGTCGCCGTGCTCGACCAGGTGCTGGCACGCCCTGACACCGCGCTGCGCGACCTCAGCCTGGTCACCGACCGGGCCCGGGCCGCCGGAGCCGACCTCGCCCTGCCGCTGCCGCAGGCCGCCCCACCCGCCCACGGCATCGTCGAACAGGTGCTCGCCATGGCGGCGCGGCGTCCCACGGCGCCCGCCCTGCTGGCGGCCGACGGGACGACCGTGCCGTACGGCAGGCTGGCCGAGCAGGTCGAGACCCTGGCGGCCAGGCTCACCGCGGACGGCGTACGACGGGACACCGTGGTCGCGGTCGAAGCGGCACGGGGAGCATGGCTGCCCGTGGCACTGCTCGCCGTGTGGCGGGCCGGAGCGGTCGCGGCCCTGCTGGACGGCACCCTTCCGGCGATGCGCCGGGCCGCCTGCCACGAGCTGGTGCGCCCCCTGCGGACGCTGCGCCTGCACACCGCCCCCGACGCGCCCCCGCACCTGCTGCCGGGCGCCCCCCGGCCCCGCACGCTCCCGGGCGCGAGCCACGTGCTGTTCACCTCCGGCACGTCCGGTACGCCCTCCGCGGTGACGGTGCCGCACGGCGCCCTGGAGGCCGCGCTCGACTGGTACGCGGCGGCGTACGACGTACGGAGCACGGACCGGACGGCCCTGCTCGCGGGCCTGGGCCACGACCCGGTCCTGCGCGACCTGTTCGTGCCGCTGAGCCGGGGCGGCACGGTCGTGCTGCCGCCGGACGGCGTGCCGGGCCGGCCCGGCGGGCTGCTCGACCTGCTGCACGGCCGCGCCGTGACCCTGCTGCACGCCACCCCCGCGCTGCTGGAGATGCTGGCCGCCGCCCACGCGGAGCGCCCGGCCCTGCGGCTGGACGCGCTACGGCTGGTCATGTCCGGCGGGGCCCCGCTCACCGCCGGCCTGGCCCGGCGCCTGCGTACGGTCACCCGGGCGGCCGTCGTCAACGCCTACGGGGCCACCGAGACCCCGCAGATCGCCTCCGCCCACCTCGTCGCCCGGCACTTCGCACCGGTGCCGGCGGACGTTCCGGACGGGACGGCCCTCCCGGTCGGAGCGGGCGCCGCCGGCTTCCGCCCGGTCGTGCTGGCCCCCGACGGCACGCCGGCCGGGATCGGGCAGCGCGGAGAGATCCTGCTGCGCGGCTCCCGGCTGGCGCTGGGCTACCTGGACGACTCGGGACCGCACGAACGGTTCGTGCCGGACCCCGGCGGGGCGCCGTACGCGAGGGCCTACCGCACCGGGGACCTGGGCAGGCTCGACCCCCGGGGGCAGGTGCACGTGGACGGCCGGGCGGACCGGCAGGTCGCGGTCAACGGCTACCGGATCGGCCTGGAGGAGGTCGAGAGCGCCGCCCACCGGCACCCCGGCATCGTCCGGGCGGCAGCCGCGCTGGCCGACGACGGCAGGCTCGTCCTGCGGGCCGTGGCCCGCCCCGGCCATCCGCTGACCGAGGCCGCGCTGCGCCGTCAGCTGGCGGCTCTGCTGCCGCCCCTGGCCGTGCCCTCCCTGATCGTGCTGACCGACGGGCTCCGGGTGGACGCCAACCACAAGGTGGTGGCCGATGCGGCCGGGACCGCCTCCCCGGGCCGGGGCGAAGGGCCGACCCCGGACCTCCCGTCCCCGGACCGCCCGGCCCCGGCCGGGGCGCCGCCGCCCCCTGCCGCCGACCCGGAGCACGACCGGGACACCGGCTGGGGCACGGACGCCGGCCCCGCCGCCGCGGTCCTCACCGCCCGGCTCCGGGACCTCACCGGCCGGGACGTCGACCCCGACGAGAACTTCTTCGACACCGGGCTGAACTCGATGACCCTGCTGCGGCTGTACGAGTCGCTGCGCACCGAGCTCCCCGGCCCGCTCAGCATCACCGACCTGTTCACGCACGCGAGCCCCCGGGCTCTGCTGCGGTTCCTGTCCGACCGCGCCACCGAGGACGGCGGCCGGACACGGCACCGCCCCACCGGCGTGAGCAGAACCGACTTGCACAACGCCGGAGAACGCCGCAGGGCGATCCGCCGACGCATCCACCACGAGGGGCGAAGCACCCATGAATGAGCAGCTGGAGCCGATCGCAGTCATCGGTCTCGCAGGCCGGTTCCCCGGCGCCCGCGACGCCGACGCCTTCTGGCGCAACCTGCAAGAAGGACGCGAGTCGGTCCTTTTCCCCTCCGACGAGGAACTGACCGGGGCCGGGGTCCCCCAGGAAGCGCTGCGCGACCCCGACTACGTCAAGGCGGTGGCCATGGCCCCCGGCATCGACGAGTTCGACGCCCGCTTCTTCGACCTCTCCCCCCGCGACGCCACCTCGACCGATCCGCAGATACGGATCTTCCTGGAGGCCGCACACGCCGCGATGGAGAACGCCGGGTACGACCCCGAGCGCATCGCCGACGTCGGCGTGTTCGGTTCCGTCGGCGTCAACCGCTACGTCGACCTGCTGACCGGTTCCGACCACAGCAACGTCCGCAGCGCCTCGGGGATGTCCGTCGGCGTGCTGAACAACTCGGACTACGTCGCCACGCTCGTCTCCTACAAGCTCGGCTTCCACGGCCCCAGCATGACCGTCCAGACGGCCTGTTCCAGCTCCCTGCTGACGGTCCACCTGGCCGCGCAGGCGCTGCGCAACGGCGAGTGCGAGATCGCCCTGGCCGGCGGTTCCGACGTCGAGTTCCCGCTCGGGCACGGCCACTGGTGGGCGCCCGGCAGCCCGATGACCCCCGACGGGCACTGCCGTCCCTTCGACAAGGACGCGAACGGCACCATCTTCGGCAGCGGCGCCGGCGTCGTCGTGCTCAAGCGCCTCAGCGACGCGCTCGCGGACGGGGACACCATCCGGGCCGTGGTACGCGGCACCGCCGTCAACAACGACGGCTCCGGCAAGGTCGGCTTCAGCGCCCCCAGCGTGACCGGGCAGTCCGCCGTCGTCGCCGAGGCACTGGAGGTGGCCGGCGTCCACCCGGCCCAGATGTCCTACGTCGAGGCGCACTGCACCGGTACTCCGCTCGGGGACCCCATCGAGGTCACCGCGCTCACCCGGGCCTACCAGAGCCTCGCCGACGGGGACCTGGAGCCGGGCGGCTGTGCGATCGGCTCGGTCAAGGGCAACGTCGGCCACCTCGGGCACGCCTCCGGCGTCACCGCGCTGATCAAGGTGGTGCTGTCGCTGGAGAACGAGCAGATCCCGCCCAGCATCAACTGCACCGCGCCCAACCCCAAGCTCGGCCTGGAGAGCTCCCCGTTCCGGGTCAACACCGAACTGACCCCCTGGCCGCGCACCACCGGCACCCCCCGGCTCGCGGGCGTCAGCTCCCTGGGCATCGGCGGCACCAACGTGCACGCGATCGTCGAGGAGGGACCGTCGCCCGCGCTGACCGCGCCGGACGGCAAGCACCGGCTCCTGGTGTGGTCCGGCAAGACCCCCGGGGCCGAGCGGGAGTACCGGGACCGGCTCGCCGAGCACCTCGGCCGCACCGGCGCGGCCGCCTTCGCCGACACGGCGGCCACGCTCCAGCAGGGCAGGACCGCCCACCTGCACCGGGCCGCGGTCGTCGCCGCCGACCCGGCGACGGCGGTGGCCGCCCTGACCGACCCCGGCGCCTCGAAGCTGGTGGTGGGCCGCGGAGCGGCCGTACCGCGGGGCGTCGTCTTCCTGCTGCCGGGGCAGGGCACCCAGCACGCGGGGATGGCCCGGGGACTGTACGGAACCGAGTACACCTTCACCCGCGCCTTCGACGAGTGCCTCGACCTCTTCGACGAGCACGGGCTCGCCGTGCGCACGGCGTGGCGCACCGCCGAGAGCGACGACCACCTCCAGGACACCTCCCTGGCCCAACCGCTGCTGTTCGCGGTCGAGTACGCGCTCAGCCGGATGTGGCTGTCCTGGGGCATCCGGCCCGCCGGGCTGCTGGGCCACAGCATCGGCGAGCTGGCGGCCGCCGCCGTCGCCGGGGTGTTCGGCCTCGCGGAGGGGACCGCCCTGGTGGCCGCCCGCGCCCGGGCGATGGAGGAGACGGAACCCGGTGGCATGTACGCCGTCGCGGCGTCCGCGGAAACCCTCGTACCGCTGCTTCCCGCCTCCCTGAGCCTGGCCGTCGTCAACGGGCCGCGCCAGACGGTGATCGCCGGGCCGCTGCCCGAACTCGCCGCCTTCGCCGAGGTGCTGAAGGCCGACGGCATCTCCAGCCGGCCGGTGCGGACCTCGCACGCCTTCCACAGCCCGATGATGGCCGAGGCCGCCGCGAAGTTCGAGCGCGCCTTCGAAGGCGTCGAACTGCGTCCCCCGGCCATCCCGATCCACTCCGCCGCCACCGGGCGCCCGGTCACCGACGAAGAGGCGACGACGCCCGCCTTCTGGGCGCGCCAGCTGACCGACCCCGTCCGCTTCGGCCCGGCGCTGGACGCGCTGCTGCGGGACGACGACCTCCTCCTCCTCGAGGTCGGCCCCGGACGGACACTGGCCGCTCTGGCCACCCGGCACCCGGCACTGGACGCCTCGCGCCACACGGTCGTGGCCACCCTGCCGCGCCCAGGCGGCGGCTCGGACCACGACGGCGCCGACTGGCGCTCCGCCATGGACGCGCTCGCGGTGATCTGGACCGAGGGCCACGACGTGGCCTGGGACGTCGTCGGCCAGCAGGTGCCCCTCCGGCGCATCCCCCTGCCCGGATATCCGTACCAGTCCGTACGCCACTGGGTCGACGCGCCCGCCCTCCGGCACGGCACCGGGGACAGCGCGCTGCCGGCGACCGGGGAGACCGCCGCCCCGGCCGCCGCGGGCGCGGTCACCGATCGGCCGGCGGCCGGGCAGCCGGCCGCCGCCGGTTCGCCCTTCACCACCCTGTCGTGGGAGGAGACGCCGCGTACGGCGAGCCTCCGGCCGCCGAAGGACGTACCCGTGGTGGCGCTGCTCCCTGCCGACCCCGACCGGGCACTGGAGCTGACCGTCGCACTCCAGCGGGCCGGCATGCGCGTCACGCGCGTCCAGCCCGGCGGAACCTACGAGGAGGACGGCACGGGATTCCGGGTCCGGCCCGGCGAGGCCGAGGACATGGAGCGGATGCTGCGCACGCTCACCGGTCGCGGGGTGCTGCCGCGGACCCTCGTCCACGCCTGGACGCTCGGCGCGGGGCAGCCGCTGTCCTCGGCCACCGTGCGCGAGCGCCTGGACGCCTCCTTCCACAGCCTCGTGGCCCTCACCCAGCAGGGCGCCCGCCACGCCGCCGGTGGGGGGATGCCCGCGCTCCTCGTCCTGACCGAGAACTCGGCCGACGTCTCGGGCGCCGAAGCCGTCGACCCCGTCAACGCCATGGCCCACGGGCTCGTGCGCACCGTCGCGCTGGAGGACGAGCGCGTCGTCTGCAAGCTGGTGGACGTCGGCGCCGGCGTCGGCGAGGAGACTCTCGTCGCGGAGCTGGCCGACTGGCAGGTCCCCGGGGTCGTGGCCCTGCGCGGCGACCGCCGCTGGACCCGTACGGAGAGGGAGTACCACCCCCGGCCGGCCCCCCGGCCGGCGCTCCGCGAGGGCGGCGTCTACCTGATCACCGGCGGCCTCGGCGGGCTCGGCATGGAGGTCGCGAAGGGCCTCGCCCGGACGGGGCTGCGCCCGCGCCTCGTCCTGCTCGGCCGGACCGGAATGCCGGAGGGCGAGGAACGGGAGCGGCTGCTGGCGGCCGGGGACGCCCGGACCGTCCGGCTCGCCGCCGACCTGGCCGAACTGGCCGCTTCGGGCGCCGAGTACCGCGTCTTCGCCTGCGACGTGACCGATCCCCGTTCCCTGCGCCGGGCGGCGGACGTCGCCGTGGCCCGGTTCGGCCCCGTGACCGGTGTGCTGCACCTGGCAGGCGTCGCGGGTGACGGCATGCTGGCCTTCCGGGACCGCGAGCGGACCAGCTCCGTCCTCGCACCCAAGGTGCTGGGTACGCTGGCCCTGGCGGAGCTCTTCGCCGACCGCCCCAAGCTCGACTTCTTCGTCTCGTTCTCGAGCCGCGCCGCCCTCATGGGCCTGCGGGGCGGAGGCGACTACGCGGCGGCCAACGCCTTCCTGGACGCGTTCGCCGGCACCCCGGCGCCCGCCGGCTGCCGCATGCTCAGCATCAACTGGCCGGCGTGGAACACCGTCGGCATGGCGGTCCCCGCACTGGCGGCACGCGACGGCCGGCCCCAGGACGGCCCGCCCGCCGCCGCCGTCCGGCACCGGACCTGGAGCACCGAACTCACCCCGGCCGAGTGCCCCGCGCTCGACGAGCACCGGATCTCCGGCAAGGCGGTCCTTCCCGGCACCGGCCACCTCGACCTGGTCGTGCGCGCCTTCCGCGCCGAGGTCCTCGGCGCGCGTCCCGCCCCCGTGCACCTGGCGGACGTGGTCTTCCTGCGCCCGCTGGTGGTGGAGACCCGCGCGGTGGTGGAGGTCTCCTGGGAGCCCGAGGAAGGCTCCGGGGGACGGTGGCGCTTCACGGTGGCGTCGGTTCCCGCCGACGGTGGCGTGCGCCAGGTCCACGTGACGGGCAGCGCCGCCGAGAGCACGGCGCCGGCGGGCCGGGTGGACACCCGCGAGCTGCGGGCCCGGCACACCCTGGGGCGCGCACGGGCCGCCGGCCGCAAGAAGCCGCAGCGGCTGTTCTCCCTCGGCCCGCGCTGGAACAACGTCGTGTCCGTCGACAGCGTGCCCGGCGACCGTGCCGAGCACCTGGTCGCCCTCGCACTGCCGGAGGTGTTCGCGGACGAGGCCGCCGGACACGCCCTGCACCCCGCGCTGCTGGACTCGGCCACCTCGCACGCCCGCGACCCCGAGCGCGACTCCTTCCACCTGCCGTTCATGTACCGGTCCCTGACCCTGTACGCCGCCTCCCTGCCGGCCCGGCTGCTGAGCCACATCCGCCGCCAGGACAGCGCGGACGGCTTGATCGTCGCGGACGTGACGCTGGTGTCCGAGGACGGGGAGCTGCTCGCCGAGATAGCGGGCTTCACGATGCGCCGCGTGGAGGACGGGACCTTCATCGAGGCCGCGTCGGCCTCCGCCGCGACCTCCGACGACAGCCCCGCACCCCGCACCCGGGAGGTTCCGCGGGACGGCGCACTGGCGGTGCAGTCGGGCATCGACCCCGAGACCGGTACCCGCCTGCTGCTGGACCTGCTCGACGCGGTGACCCCGCGCCAGGTGGCGGTCGCGCCGTACCGTGACGGACTGCCCCTGCCGGTCGCCGAACCCCGGCCCCCGGCGGTACCCGGTCCCGGGCCCGCCGCGGCCCCCGCGCCGAGCAGCACGTCCCCGGCCGCGTCCCCGCCACCGGCTCCCGCCGCGCCGGCGGCATCCGCCGCGCCGCTCGCGGCGCCCGCCCCGGCGCCGGCCCGGACCCCGGAGGCGGTGCCGTCCGGCGCCGACCCCGTGGAGGAGCGGCTGCGGCAGCTGTGGGCCGCCTCGCTCGGCATGGAGACGATCAGCCCCGATGACGACTTCTTCGACCTCGGCGGCAACTCGCTCACCGCGGTCGAGCTGATGTCCCAGATCCGCAAGCACTACCGGCTCGACCTGAGCATCGCGGCGCTGTTCGACTACCCGACGCTGCGCACCCTGGCAGCCGAACTGCGGACCCGGGGAGCGCGCTGACGTGAGCGGATCCGACACCCGTCCCGGCACCCGGCCGGACCACCTGCTCCCGCTCTCCCCGGGATGGGGGCTCTGGAGGCTGTCCGCCCTGCGCGGCGCCGGCATGCCCTTCGGCTGGCTCCAGGCCCTCAGCACCACCGACGGCTCGCCCTCCGAGGAGGGCGGGGCCGGCGGGTTCCTGGCCGAGGAGCGCTTCCTGGAGGCCCTGGCCTGGCAGAACCCCGCCGCCATGCGCAACTGGGTCGCCCGGCACGCCGCGGCGGTGCGCGACGGCCGGGAGCTGTCCCGCGGCGGCAAGCGCGACGCGCTGCTCGCCCGGTACGCGCAGCGCTACTGCGCGAAGAACGACACCATCGGTTTCTTCGGCCCCGTCGCCTGGGCCCGCCTCGACGAGCGGGAGACCGGGCTGCGGCAGTCCGGTAGCGGAGGAATCCGCAGCCGGAGCACGCACTTCGAGACCTGGGCCCTGGAAGCCCTGGCCGATGCGTGGCGCGAAGACGAGGCCCTGGCCGCGTACCTGCCCGTACGCCTGCACCCGGCGGTCCACGCCGACGGCGCGGAGATCCGCCGCCCCTGGCGCCCGCCGCAGAGCGCCGGCGCCCTCACCGCAGCGCTGCTCGCGGCGGTCAGGGCCGAGGGCGTCACGGGCCGGGTCCTGCGGACGGCCGCCGAGGCGTGCGGAACCTCCTCGGCCGAGGCGGCCGCCGAGTTCGACCGGCTGCGCGGCGCCGGGATCCTGGACGTGGGCTTCACCGTGCCGCTGGACGAACACCCCGAAGCGCGGCTGCGCGAACAGCTCGGCCGGATCCCCGACCCGCACGCGCGGCGCGCCCCCCTGGAACAACTGGACCTGCTGGAGGGCCTGCGCAAGGCGGTCGCTGCCGCCGAAGGCGACGCGCTCGCCACCCACGAGGCGCTGGAGGAACTGGGCCGCTCCCTGGGCGAGGCGGCGGGCAGGCCTGCCGCGCGCGAGAAGCAGCAGACCCTGTACGGCCGTTCGTTCCTCTACCAGGACAGCCGCCGCGACCTCGACGTCACCATCGGCGGGGACCTGCTGGACGCGCTGCGCGCCCCGCTCGCGATCCTGCTGGACAGCGCGCGGTGGCTGGCGGCCGAGGCGGCCCAGGCGGTCGAGACGCACGTACGGGCCCGCTTCCGGGAGCTGCGCGAGCGCTCGGACGACGTACGGCTCAGCGAGCTGTACCTGGGCGTGGCGGACGTACTCGCCGGCGCACCGGGCACCGTCATCGACGAGGTGTCGCGGGACTTCGGGCTCCGCTGGGCCGAGCTCCTGGACGCCGCCCCCCACCAGGCCGACGGACCGCACGCCGGCGAGGTGCGGCTGGACACGGCCCGCGTCGCACCGCTCGCGGCCGTGCTCTTCCCGCACCACCGCCCCGCGTGGTCCGGCGCCCGCTACCACAGCCCCGACCTCATGCTGGCCCGGACCGGTGGACCCGACGGACCCACCCGCTGGGTCCTGGGCGAACTGCACGTCGCGCTCAACACGCTGGAGAGCCGCGTCTTCCACACCCAGTCCGACGACCGGGGCGAACTGCGCGACGCGGTCGCGGCGGACATGGCCGGCGGGCGCGTGCTCGCGCTCCAGCCGAACGACTCGCCCGAGGTCACCCCGCGCACCTACCCACCGCTGGCGGTCCACGTCCCGGGTGCCTACGCCTACTGGTCGTTCGGCCGCGACGCAGGAGCCCCCGAGGGGGCGGTCTCCTGGCCCGCGACCGCCCTGCGCGTCCGCGAGGACGGCGGGAGCCTCGTGGTGGAACCGCCGGACGGCTCCTGGTCGGCCTCCGTGACGGAGGCGCTCGGCGAGTTCCTGACCGCCCTGGTGGTGAACCGGTTCCAGATCCGCCCCCGGGGCGCCCACGCTCCCCGGGTGCTCCTCGACGACCTGGTGATCTGCCGCGAGAGCTGGCGCATCCCGCTCGCCGACCTCGCGGCGGCCTCCCGCAAGCCCGCCACCCTGGCCGCCGAGCTGCTGGCCAGGGGCGTGCCCCGCCACGTCTTCGCCCGGACCCCCGCCGAACCGAAGCCGTTCTACGTGGACCTCGACGCCCCGCTGCTGGTCCGCAATCTGCAACGGGCGGTCCGCCTCGCCGCCACCCTCCCCTCGGGGGGACTGTGCCTCGACCTCGGGGAGATGCTGCCCGGCCCGGACGACCTGTGGCTCGCCGACGTCGACGGCGGGCAGTGCACGGCGGAGTTCCGCCTGGTGGCGGTGGACGGGACGGCGCCGCCGGCCGTGACCACGACTGCTGAAGGAGAACCGGGATGACCACGAGTCCCCACCCCTGGCGCGTACTCCGCGAGGGCAGCCCCGCCGGGGGCCGGCCCCCGGGCTGCGTACTCGCCGTGGACTTCGGGAGGAGCCGGTCGGAGGCGGGGTTCCCCGAGCTGACCGTCCACCTCGACCCCGCGTACACGGTGCTGGAAACGGTGCCCCCGGCCCTCGGCGTCCACGACCGCCGGGCGCTCTCACCCGAGACGTACACCCGGGGCTGGGCCGAGGCCCTGGCCCGTCGGGCGGAGCCGGTCCACGCCGTCCTCGGATACTGCATGGGCGCCCCACTGGCGCGTGCCGTGGCGGCGGGGCTCGCCGCCCACCAGGCGAGCGCCCCGACGGTGGTCCTCTTCGACCCCGAGCTGCCCGGGCCGGAGACCCTCCTCGCCCAGTTCGCCGCCTCGGTCGAGAGCCTGGCGGACGAACTCACCGGGCAGGAGCAGGAGGACGCCCTGCGGCACGGGCGGGAGGCCCTCGACACCCGCGGCCCCGCCGCGCTCGCCGCGGCACTGGCGGACCGCTACCGGGACCTGGCACTGCTGGCGTTCACCCGGGCCGAACTGGGGTCCGAACTGGCCGCCGAGGCCGCCGGCCGATTCGACCGCTACCTGGCGTACCTCCTCGCCGGCGCCGGCACCGCGGCCTCCCCGTCGAGCCCGCCCCACGTCGCCGTCACCTCCGCCACCCCGGGCGGTGCCGCGCGGTACGCCGAGCGGGTGCGCACCTTCGACGTACCCCGCCAGGACCTGCTGCGCCACCCCGGCGTGGGCCGGGCCCTGTCCGAACTGCTGCGCGCCCCGGCGCAGTCCCCGCTTCCCGAGAAGGCCTGACATGCCACACAGCAACACCCCGGAGCAGCAGGCTCCGGAACAGCCCGCCCCAGCGGTGGACGTCCGCGGCCTGCGCCGCGAGTACGTGACCCGCGGATGGCGCGGGCCGCGCACCACCCGCGTCGCGCTGGACGGGGTGGACCTGCGGGTCGACCACGGAGAGGTCCACGGCCTGCTCGGACCGAACGGCGCGGGCAAGACCACCCTGGTCAAGATCCTGGCCACCACCCTGCTGCCCACCTCGGGCACGGTCCGCGTCTACGGCCACGACGTGGTGGCCCGGCCCGCCGACGTGCGCCGGGACATCGGCCTGGTACTCGGCGGCGACCGCGGCCTCTACCAAGGGCTCACGGCCCGCCAGAACCTCGGCTACTGGGCGGCCCTGCAGAAGCTCGACCGCACGGAGGGCGAGCGCCAGATCGCCGACGTGCTGGAGCGCTTCGGCCTGGCCGACCGCGCCGACGTCAAGGTCGAGACCTTCTCCCGGGGCATGAAGCAGCGCCTCCACCTGGCCCGCGGCCTGGTGGGCCGTGCCCGCCTGATCATCCTCGACGAGCCCACCATGGGCATGGACCCGGTCGCCGCCCGGGCCTTCCGGGACCTCGTCCGGGCGATGCGCGACGAAGGCAGGACGCTGTTGCTGGCCACCCACGACATGGCCGAGGCCGAGGAACTCTGCGACCGCGTGACCCTGGTCAACGAGGGCCGCGTGCTGACCACCGAGTCACCGGAGGCGCTCAGCACCCTGATGTCGCGGCACGAGCACATCGACGTCGAGGAGGCCCCCGGAGCGCTGCTGGAGGAGATCGCCGGCCTCGACGGCGTCGCCTCCGTCGAGCCCGCCCACGAGGGCGCGGCCCGGATCCGCCTGCGGGACGCGGACGCCGCGCGGGGCGTGCTCTCCCTCCTCGTGACGGCGGGGGTGACCCGGATCAGGACCGGGCGCCCGAGCCTGGACGACGTGTACGTCGAGATGCTCGGCGAACGCGGCCTGAAGGTGTCGGCATGAGGGTCTTCGCCGCGGCCTTCCGGCTGCAACTCACGATCTTCTTCCATGCGATCGGCCGGGTGTCCATCGTGATCGCCCTGCCCTTCCACGTCCTCATCTTCATGTCCATCACCCGCCACGGCGGCCGCATGGACCTGGACCAGCAGGCCGCCCTGGCGCCGGCGCTGGCCGGCGTGTGGACCATGTCCCTGATGCTCGCGGGCGACATCATCGACTCGGACCGCTGGAACGGCGTGCTCGACGTGGTGCTCTCCGCCCCCTCGTCCTTCTTCGCCAACCTCCTGGGCCGCTGCGCCGCCGTCGGCACCCTCGGCCTGGTGTGCTTCGCCGAGTCATGGGCGTTCGCCATGCTGTTCTTCGACGCCGACCTCTCCTTCGGCCACCCCGGCTGGTTCGTGGCAGGGCTGCTCGCCACCTGCCTGGCCACGGCGGCCACCTCCACCGTCATGGCCACCGTGTTCGTGCTCGGCCGCACCGCGCTGGCCTTCAAGAACGCGCTCAACTACCCCGTGTACGTCCTCGGCGGGGTCTTCGTGCCCATCGCGGTCCTGCCGGGCTGGTCACACCCCCTGTCCCGGATGATCTTCCTGTCCTGGAGCGCCGACCTGCTGCGCGCCGCCGCCGGCGACGCACCCATGGCGCGGCCCTGGCTCCAGCTGACGGCGATTCTGCTGCTCGGCGCCGCCACCCTGGGCGTGGGCGTGTGGTGCGCCGGCGTCGTACTGAACCGGGTCCGCAGCACGGGAAGGGTGATGGCCGCATGACCGGTGCCCTCGCCTCACGGCTGGCCATCACCCGCAACGCGGCGCGCCTCGGCTTCGCCGAGTACCGCGCGCAGTACACCCTCCAGTCCTGGCTCTTCGGCTGGGGACTGCGCCTGGTCTTCCAGGTGATCTTCTTCGCGACGATCGGCATGGTGATCGGCGACCAGGACACCGTCCGCTACCTCGCGGTCGGCAACATCGTCGCGGTCGGCACCATCGAATCGGCCTCCTCGGTCCTGTCCATCGTGCGGGACCGCCGCAACGGGACGATGTCCCTGCTCGTCGCGGCCCCCGGCGACCACATCGTCGCGCTGCTCAGCCGCAGTCTGAACAGCCCCGTCGCCGGGTTCATCAGTTCCATGGCCGTCCTGGTGTGCATCGTGCCCGTCTTCGGCATCCCCCTCCCGGGCGCAGCGAGCCTGGTGATCCCCGCCGTCATCCTGCTGGCCTGCTTCTCGGCCTACTGCTACGGGACGTTCATCGGTGCCGTCGTCATGCGGTTCCCCAACGCGGGCTGGGGCGCGCTGAACGTCGCCTACCTGCTGCTGATGGCCTTCACCGGGGTCAACGTGCCCGTCTCCTACTGGCCGGCCCCCGTCGCCGCCCTCACGGCGCTGCTGCCGGTCACCCACGGGCTCAGCGCCCTGCGGCACCTGCTCGACGGGGCCCCCGCCGTACGCGTCCTCGGCCAACTCGCCCTGGAAGCAGCGGTGTCCGTCGGCTGGCTGGCCGCGGCGGCACTGCTGCTCGCCGTCCTCATCAAGCGGGACCGGCGCACAGGCGGACTCGACACGGCCCGCTAGGAGACCCCATGGACACCACCACCGACGAGCTGGGCAGCGTAGAGGAGTTCGAGGCGGAGCTGCGTGCCACGCTGCGCGTCCCCGGCGGCACCGCCCACTACCTCGCCGAGCTCGCCCGCCTCGAACTCGCCGAAACCCTCCGCGGCACCGAGGTGCGCTACGTCCTCGCCCGCACGGACGACGGCCGCTGCACCGGAGTGCTGCCCGTCTACCGCACGCGGGCGGCCCTGCCGCCGGCCCTGGCGGGCCTCGGCCCGGCGCGGGAGGGCGAGCCGGTCCACCTGCTCGGTTCGCCCGGCGCCGTCGCCAGCCACCTCGTCGTCGCGCCCGACACGGACCCGGCGCGGCGCGCCACCTCCGCGCGCCTCCTGCTCGCACACGGCCTGCGCACCGCCACCGCCCACGGCCCCGGCCCGGTCCTGATCCCCTACCTCGACACCGACGGGCTGGCGCTGGTACCGCCGTCCCTGGCGGAGACGGCCGTCGTGCGCACCGTACCCGTGGCCCGGCTGGACATCACGTGGAACGGCTTCGAGGAGTACGTCTCCTCGCTGGGCAAGAGCCGCCGTACGGGCATCCGCAAGGAACGCCGGCGCTTCCTGGAGAGCGACGTCGTGGTGAGCGAGGAGCACCTCCTCGACGTGTGCGAGGAGATCGCGCCGCTCGTGCTACAGGTCGAGCAGCGCTACGCGCGCGCCACGACGGCGGAGCAGATCGAGTTCTACCTCACCGGACTCGGCCTCGCCATGGACGACAGCGGCTTCGCCCTGGTCGCCCGCCGCGACGGCGCCGTCATCGGCGCCTGCGTCGTGTGGGAGTACGAGGACGAGTGGGTGGTGCGGTGCTGGGGCTGCGACTACTCCCGCACGGACCGCGAGTCCGTCTACTTCAACATGGTCTTCTACGAGACGGTCGAACGCGCCGTCGCACGCCGGATCCCGCGCGTCCGGCTCGGCCCGGAATCCATCGCCACGAAGATCACCCGGGGCTGTGCGGTCGACGAGCTGCACACGCTCCTCGTCCGCCCGCCCCGCCCCTGAACCCCGAGCCCCCCGACCGTGGAGAACCCCGTGGATTTCAGCCTCTTCTACTTCGCCGACGAGTCCCAGGACGAGAAGGACCGCTACCGGCTGCTCATGGAAGGAGCCCGCTTCGCCGACACCCACGGCTTCACCGCGGTGTGGACGCCCGAGCGGCACTTCCACCCCTTCGGCGGCGGATACCCCAACCCGGCCCTGACGGGCGCCGCCGTGGCGGCAATAACCGAGCACATCGCCGTCCGGGCCGGCAGCGTGGTCGCCCCCCTGCACTCACCGGTCCGCATCGCCGAGGAGTGGGCGGTCGTCGACAACCTGTCCCACGGCCGGGTGGGCGTCTCCTTCGCCTCCGGCTGGCACAGCGGTGACTTCGCCCTCCGCCCCGAGAACTACGCAGACCGCAAGCAGGTCTGCGCCGACACCGTCGACACCGTGCGCCGGCTCTGGCGGCGCGAGGAGATCGACCTCGTCGACGGTGCGGGCGAGCCGGTACGGGTGCGGACCCATCCCGCCCCGGTACAGCCGGACCTGCCGGTCTGGCTCACCACGTCCGGCAGCGTGGAGACCTTCCGCGCCGCGGGCCGGATGGGCGTGGGCGTCCTGACGCACCTCCTCGGCCAGTCCCTCGACGAACTCGCCGTCGGCATCGCCGAGTACCGGCGCTGCTTCACCCCGGCGCACGACGGCCCCGGGGACGCTCCCGCCCCGCGGGGCGGCCACGTCGTGCTGATGCTCCACACGTTCGTGGGAACCGACCGCGACACCGTGCGCGACGTCGTGCACAAGCCGTTCAGCGACTACCTGCGCAGCTCCATACGCCTGTCCGAGCGCACCGCCACCGGTGCCGGCACGCAGGACGGCGACCTCCGCCCCGAGGACGTCGACTTCCTCGTGGAACAGTCCTTCAACCGCTACTTCGAGACCAGCGGACTGTTCGGCACGGTGGAGGACGCCGAGACCTTCGTACGCGGGCTCCGGGCGGCAGGAGTCGACGAGATCGCCTGCCTGATCGACTTCGTCGGCGACACGGACGTCGTCCTGAACGGGCTGGAGCACCTCGACGAGCTGCGCCGCCGGTGCGCCGACTGACGGCGCTAACCCGGTCGGCCCGTGTCCCCGAGGGCCGCGGCCAGGTCCCCGCGGCGGATGCCGAGCTTGCGGTAGCAGTGCGTCAGGTGCGTCTCCACCGTACGCACCGCGAGGTGCAGCATCTCGGCGATCTCGATGTTGCTGTGGCCCGCGGCGGCCAGCTGCGCGATCCGGAGCTCACTGGAGGTGAGTGCCGTGGCCCCCGTGTGCCGCGCCCGCTGCGGGCGGGCCCCGCAGTCGCGCAGGGCCTCCCGTGCGACCACGTGCAGCCGGACCGCGCCCGTCCGCTCGGCCCGCTCGGTGGCCTCGCGCAGCACGGCCCGGGCCCGCCGGCTCTGCCCGGAGTGCTGCAGGGCCTGCCCCAGCGACAACAGGGCCGGCACCAGCTCGGGCAGCGGCTCCGGATGGCCGCGCAGCAACTCCACCGCCTCCTCCGCCAGCTCCAGACCGTAGCGGCCGCCCAGCGCCGCGCCCAAGGCGCGCAGCGCCCTGCCCACGGCACGGGGCGTGCCCCAGACGCGGGCCAGCCGCAGCTCTTCCCGGGCGAGCGGAACGGCGAGTTCCGGCGAGCCCAGAGCCACGTGGCAGTCGGCGGCGCCGGACCGCCACGGGGTGACGATCGGGCTCTCCACCTCGCGGGCGGACTGGCGCCTTCCGCACTCCAGGAGATCGGCGAGAGCGGCGTCGTACTCCTCCGACGCCATGTGCAGCAGGCCCCGCGCGTACAGGAACTCGTTCCACTCCCACGAGCCGTGCGCGCCGCCTGCCATGACGGCGTAGGCGAGGCGGCGCGCTTCGGCGAGCCGCCCGGTCTCGGTCAGGGCGATGATCGCCTGGGCGCGCAGATGGGCGCTGTCCGTGCCGGGCGCGGCCGGGTTGCCCGGCAGGACCTCCCACAGCGAGGTGTCGGCCAGCAGCGCACCGTACCGGCCGCGCATCACCTTGCTCTCCGCCGCGACGCTGAGCAGGCTCTGGTGGCCGGGGTGCAGCACCTGGGGCGTCCGGTGGGTGGCCAGGCCCCGCGCCACCAGCCGGTCCGCCTCCGCCAGTTCGTCCGCCCACTGGGCCAGCGTGGCGGCCGACGCGTAGAGGTACGGTTCGAGCAAGGGGTCCAGGGGAGTCCGCGTCAGCGAGCGGACCCGTTCCATCACCTCGGCGGCGGAGAGCCGGCCCGCAGTCGCGCCGTGCTCGGTGAGCAGGGCCTTGGCGGTCGGGGCGATCCCGTCGGGAGCCTGCTCGTCGGCGCGGCGCAGCTCCGCCACCACCCGCAGCCAGCTGTGCCCGTCGTGCGAGGAGATCAGGGCGGTCGCGGCCTGGACCGCGTGCGCCAGGTCGGTCGAGTCGGCGAAACCCTCCGCCAGCTCGGCCAGTACGTCGAGGGCGGTGTGGACCTCGCCCCGGGCCACCAGGGCCGTACCGAGCGCGGTGGCGGCCCGCACCCTGCCGTGGGCGTTGCGCTGCAGACGCAGCGCCTCCGCCAGATGGCGCACACCGGACGCGCGCTCGTCCCGGACCTCCAGGCAGCCCAGCTCGATGAGCGCCTCACTGCGCCGGACGACGGTCAGCGGCTCCTGGAGCGCCCGGCGCAGGTACGCGACCGCCTCCTGGGTCCGCCCGCCGCGGACGGCCTTCGCGGCGGCGCCGACCAGCGCATCGGCGGCCCAGGGAGTGCCCACCGCGGGGATGGACAGCAGGTGGCGCACCACCGCCTCCTCGGGATCGCCCCGGTGGTGCAGCAGCTCGGCCGCGCGCCGGTGCACGTCCGCGCGCCGATGCCGGTCCCACGAGTCGCCCACGGCCTCGCGCAGCAGGGGGTGGGCGAAGACGGGCGGACCGTCCTGCCGGTCCTGCCGCAGCAGACCCTGGCGGGTGAGCTCGCCGGTCCAGCCGCGCACCCGGGAGGGATCGACGTCGGAGGCGGCGACGAGCAGCCCCAGGGCGTCCTCCTCGTCCTGGAGCTCGGCGAAGGTGCGGACGGCGTCCGCCGTCTCGGGACCGGCGCCGTCCAGCCAGCGGAGCACCGCGCCGGTGTACGCGCCGGGATGGAGGTCGGCGCAGCTGCCGGGCAACCGCCCCGGGAGCGCGCCCCCGGCGGTGATCTCCCGCAGGTCCGCCAGGAGCGCGTGCAGCAGCATCGGGTTGCCGCCACCGGCCCGGACGCAGTCCTCCACGAGGGTGCGCGGCACCCCGTCACCGAGGACGGAGCGTACGAGGAGGGCGGCGGCCGCCGGGCCGAGCGGGGCCAGCAGGCAGATCTCGTCCGACGGCCGGCAGGAGACGTCGGTGAACGCGGGCCCCGGCCGGACCAGGTCGTACTGCCACCGTTCCGTCACCGCCAGGACGACCGGGAGCCTGTCCAGACGCCGGGTCACCTGGGCGAGCCACCTGCGCGACACCGCGTCCGCCAGGTGGACGTCGTCCACGGCGAGCAGGACCGGTCCCGCTGCGGCCTGCGCCTGGAGCGTGCTCCACAGCCGGGACGGCAGGTCGTCGCCGTGCAGTGAACCGCCCCAGCACTCCCCGTCCACGGCCAGTGGTCCGGCCGCCGGCGTGTGCGGGACGCCGTCGAACAGCTGCAGCACGGCGCCGAAGTCGACGTCCGTCTCCTCGACGGAGCACCGTGCGCGGAGCACGGCGGTCCCCTGGCACTCCGTGCTCCGGGCGATCGCGTGGAGGAGGGCCGTGCGTCCCGTCCCGCTGGCCCCCCGTATGACCACCGTGCCGCCCGTCCCCGAACCGGTCCGTCTGATCAGCGCCTGAGCTCTCGCCAGCGGCTCTGCGCGCTCCCACAGCGCGTCGGAGCCGGTAGGTGCACGGTCCTGGAGGGAGGTGGTCGGCATCGGAACTCCTGGACGTTCAGGGCAGGCTGCGTAAAGGGAAGAAGCAATTCTGTCGCGCGGCTGCAAGACGCACGAAATCCCACCGCCGCTCCGCCCCCCGCTGTGAACTGCGTCTCAACAGCGCTTTTCAGCCGCGCCGGCGGGCCGGCCGGCGGGGTGGCGCCACACCGGCCCGCGCCGGAGCTCGCCCCGCAGGCCGAACCCCCGCGGTGCCGTCCGCGTCGGCCGACAGGAGCGGCGTCAGCCACCGGGTCAGGGTGAAACGGCCGCCGAACTCGACGGCCTGCGCGGCCGGGGCGGCTGACGGCGGGCGGGGTCAGGCGGCAACGGGCGTTGTCGGCCCCCGGTGTTAGGGTCGCCGCCATGGCGAATCGTTCCTATCTCTATGCTGCGGACTCGCTTCCGAACGAGGAAGACATCCCCAAGCCCATCCGGTGCATATCGGAGCACGGATGGGACATCCCGCTCGCGCACAAGCTCATGGTGGGGCACGGGACGACCATCGTCCCGTCGATGATCTGGAACCCTCCGATCGGCATCGGCGCGGACTACGCCGCCGGTGCGGCCCTGCTGTGCGATCTGCTGCGCGCGGTCGGCAAGGGACTGGAGGACGACACCGAGTTCGCCGACTGCGTCGCCAGGACCACGGCCCACCTGGAGAAGCAGCGGGCGAAGTACTTCCTCCTGGAGACCGGGGAGATCGTCTCGCTCTCGGACGACGATCCGGTGGCGAGCGTGCGGCGCCTGGTGTCCGACGACATCCCCGACGCCGTCGCCCGGGCCCAGGCGGCGATCGCCGGCGAGAACGACGACTGGCTGGCATCGGTCCGAGCCGACTGGCAGACGCACTTCGCGTCCTTCTACAGCGACGCCCTCTACTTCTCCTTCCCCGGCTAGGCCCCTCTTCGCGCGGCATCGCCTCATCGGGCCTGCCGGATCAGCGCAGGCCGAAGCGGGCGGCCCAGGCGGTCACGTCGGCCGTCGTGGCGTTGCCTCCGCAGACCACCAGGCCGAGCCGGGCGCCCTCGCCGACGTGTTCCAGCACCTGGCGCGCCGCCGGCAGCAGACAGCCGGCGGCGGGCTCAGCCCAGAGCTTCGCGTGCTCGGCCAGGTCGAGGGTGCCCTGCACGGCCTCCGCATCGGTCACCGTGAGCACATCGGCGACCAGCGCCGAGACGTGCTCGTAGGTGAGCTGCGAGACGCTGGGGGCGCTCAGTGTCGAGACGATCGAGGACAGTTCGACCGGCAGCGGCCCACCAGAGGCCAGGGCCGCCGACATCGCTCGCGCCCCTTCGGTCTCCACGCCCCAGATCCGTACACCCGGACGGCGCGCGTGCAGCGCCGTGGCGACTCCGGCGATCAGCCCCCCGCCGCCGATGCTGACGAGTACGTCGGTCAGCTCGCCGGCGTCCTCCGCGAACTCCAGGCCGACGGTGCCCTGGGCGGCGATGACGACGGGGTCGTCGAAGGGGTGGACCAAGGTGAGCCCCTTCACCCGGAGTTCCTCGACCATGCCGAACGCGCCGTCCATGGAGTCGGCGAGGATGACGTTCGCCCCGGCGGCCTCGGCAACCTCCACGGCGCGGCCGGGCGCGGAGCGTGGCATGACGACGGTCGCCGGGGCGCCCAGCACACCGGCCATGACCGCGACGGCGATACCGTGGTTGCCGCCGCTCACCGCCACCACCCCGGCGGCCCGTTCGGCTTCGCTGAGCGTGAGCAGCTTCGCCGTCGCGCCGCGTGCCTTGAAGGAGCCGGTGCGCTGGAGCAGCTCCAGCTTCGCGGTGACCGGCGTGCCCAGGAGCGCGGACAGCCCGGGGCTCGGCACCGTCGGGGTCCGTAGGACATGCCCGGCGATCCGCTCGGCCGCCGCTTCCACGTCCTCGACAGTAATCAGCACCTGCGCCTCCGTCACACGATCCGAGCCGCGGTGACCAGGATCCGTGCGCGCGGGGACGCGGGCCCCGGGGCCCGGCGCCCTCGTGCGGTGGTCGACCGAGCGGCAGTTCGATCACCTTACGCCGCCCCCGCCCCGGCCCGCGAGGCCCTGGGCGTTAGCCTCGGGGCATGCTTCCCGTACGGCCTTCGAACGTGATCACGCGCCACCGCGACGGGGCGATCCATGCGTACGTGACGGACTCCCGCGCCCTCGGTGAGCTGGAGCCCGCCGCCGTGTTCCACCCGCGGCCCGGCGACGAGCCCGTGGAGTCGGCGGTTCGGCCGGATCTGGAGCGAGTCGTGTACACGACGCTGAACGGCGTCGTCTGTCTCACGCGCGCCGGCGACCCGGTGTGGGCGTCGGACTTCGAGCCGCACTCGGACCGGCGCCACGGTCACCGGCCCGGCTGTGCCCTGTCCCCGGACGGCCGGACCGTGTGGGTCTACCGGCCGGACGCGATGGCGGGACGCGGGGACGCAGACCAGTGGGTCGTGCACGACGCCGACAGCGGAGCGGTCCTGGTCCGCCGGGAGCTGGACACGGCTGGGCACGGTGCCCGCCACCACGTGCACCCCGTCGACGGCAGCATCTACCTCGACATCGGTGAGGGCCAGGACGGGGCGATCATTCTGAGAGCCGCAGCCGGGGCCGGCGGCGAGCCGGAGTTCGTCACCTATCCGTGGCCGGACCGCTGCCTGATCGGCCTGGCCCCGGACGGACAGCAGTTCATGACCGTCGACCACGAACAGGCGGACGTCGCCTTCCACCGCCACCCGAGCGGGGAGGTGCTCTTCACCCTGCCCGTCGAAGCCTTCGGGTACGACCCGGAGGAGGCGTTCGTGGAGTGGAGCGGCGGCTACCTGACCGCGGACCTGGCCGTCGTCACCCTGGGCGGCGAGGGTGAGGACGAGGAGGAGTGGTTCCGCTACCACCTGGTCGACGTGCGCACGGGCCGGCCCCGCGGTGAGATCGCCCCCGGGGTGACCAACCCGTACGAACTGGTGCCCCTGGGCGACGGCTCCTGGCTCACCGGCGGCCCCAACGGCAACCCCGTCCGCCGCTCGCCCCCTCCCGCACTCGCCCGGTGACGGACCGGGGCGTCATGGTCACGACACGACGACCCGGAGAGGAGCCGGACACCGTGCGCACTTGCCGGACACGGCGGTGGGTGTTGTCGCGGCCGGGCGGGCACCGAGCACGAGAACCCGGCGATGCGCCGCCACTCGGCGGGCTCGGCCAGGTTGACGCCGAAGGCCCCGCGAGCCGCGCAGCCGTCCGGGGGAACGCCGCGTCAGGATGGGGAGCCCCGCGGGCTCCGACGCCCCGGGCGGAAGGAGAGCGCATTGATCACCA
The DNA here is from genome assembly GCF_055575555.1 of Streptomyces sp. NPDC034085. Lineage (NCBI taxonomy): Bacteria > Bacillati > Actinomycetota > Actinomycetes > Kitasatosporales > Streptomycetaceae > Streptomyces > Streptomyces sp. NPDC034085. The sequence continues at coordinate 153,562 of NZ_JBVISL010000009.1, forward strand.
CGAGCATCCAGCGTCACGGCACGGTCCTGGTCAGCGTCACCGGGACCCTCGACGACAGCGCGGGTCCGGCGCTCCGACAGGCGCTGGACGGCGTCACCGTCGGCGAACGGGACCTCATGGTCGACCTGCACCACGCGGAGTCCATGGACGTGGACGGCCTGCTCCACCTCCTGGCCCTGCACCGGCGGGCGGAGAGCCTGAGCCTGCGCGTCCTGGTCGTGGGATGGCAGCCGCAGCCCCAGCAGTGCATGGCCGACGTCGCGGGCATCCGCGGGCGCCACACGGCCACCGGTGAGCGGTACGCCGTGGCGGGCTTCCGCCGGCTGATCGAGGAACGGGCGCAGCGTGCACGGGACGTCTCGGATGCCGATGCGGGATGGCTCTCCGGCGTCTAGCCGGGCGGTCCGCGCTCCCACGGACGGTTCCCCCTCCTCTTGGGCCGCCGGGCCACGAGCACCGCCGGACGGACGGGCCGCCTCCGCGCTCCCCGCCCGCTCGGGCGGCCCCGGACCGGGCCAGAGGCCGTCCTGCGGCGCGGCGGCCGGGCTGTCTGCGGATCCTGCATGATGACGGTGATCGTCTTGGGTTGCGGGAGGGCGGATGGTTGCGGGCGGTGGGGCGGACTTGATCCACATGGTCGCCGGGGACAACAGTGTCCAGGTGCGCGTACTGGGCCGTCACCGACCCGGGGAGACACCGTACAACGACTACCTCGACGCCGAGATCGTCGTTTCAAGTGCCTTCGCCAACGGGCGCCTTGACCTGTGCCTGTCGCCGGAAGATCTGAACGACTGGTCCACCGTCCTCGACGAGCTCGCCGTCGGCCGGGGCATCCGCTGGCTCCGGACCGGTGGGATCCAGATCGAATTCGACCGGCAGTTCTCGGTACCCGTTCCCATCGTCACCGTGCAGGACGACGAGTCCGTCTCGTCGGTCCGCGTCTGGCTGGATGTGGGCCACGGCTGGATCGAAGACCTGCGCGACCGGTACGAGCTGGTCCGGCGGACCTGGCCGAACGAGGTCGTGACGGCACCTCGGTCACGAAGCTTCTGGCCGTAGACGGGCCGGATGGGCGAAAGCGCGCTCGGCAACCCAGCGCTGAGTGCCCACTCCGGAGCGGTCAGGAGTTCTGCGCCTCAGGGTCGACGGAACTCCGTCGGTAGTGACATCGGTAGGCATAGGGGTCCCCACCGCCCGCGTAGACGGTCCCGTCCATCCGCAATTCGCCGTTCTCCGTGTAGAAATGCAGAATTCGGATGTCGTTGTGATGGTCGAAAGCAAGTACCAGATAGGGCGGCAGGCCAGGGTCCTTGTTGACCCCATGCCATTCCCCGTCGGACGAACGGCGTGTCACCTGAGAGTCCGGCCCCGGGCCGTCCCACTCGACCGGAAAGTCTTTGCCGGAGAAGGTGTAATCGTCACGCAGTCGAAGGACCGGCGCTCCGCATTTCTGCTCCCCGTCCCAGCGGCCGACCAATTCGGCATGAGTGACCGCCTCCGGAACGACGACGGGCTTGCCCGCCCCGCAAGACGACGGGACGAGCGCCGTCGCGGTGGCAACAGCGAGGCTTGCACTCATGCGAACTATGTCGGATTTCACGCCATCTGCTTCCGGCCGAATCGTGGATGGCGCCCAGTATGCCGGTCGGTGAAGCCTGCGGCGCCGGGGAATCCGAGCGGTAATACGACAGCCGCCCGCCCGGCCTCAGCGGTACAGAGCTTCGCCTCTGGCCGTTCGACTGTCGTCGATCCGGCGGATGACCGTCCTGGGAACGAACCCGTAGGGGATGCCTGCCCGTCTGGCGCGGCGGAACTCACGGTTTGTGGGTCACCCAGAGCAGTTCCGCCGGCCAGCGGTGTGCCCAGTCGGGCGGGTCGGTCTCGTTGTAGCCGTTGGTTCTTCCGGGTTCGGGCCGCGGCTCGATGAGGTCGTCGATGACGAGACCCGCGCCGCGCAGGACCCTGACCCAGTCGCCGTAGGTGAGCTGGTAGCTGGTCGCGCCGCCGTCTTCGGCGATGGTGTCCAGCCCGAAGTAGTCCTGCTGCAACGTCGTGGTCACGCGGCCGGCGGCTTCGTCGTAGCACGCTTCGAACCATGGGCTGGCGACGTTGAACACCAGGCGTCCGCCTCGGCTCACAACGCGTGCGGCCTCCGGGACGGCCAGGTGCGGGGGTGCCCAGCTGAGCCCACCGAAGTCGCAGAACACCAGGTCGAAGCTGTCGGCGGCGAAGGGGAGCCGTTCGGCGGCGCCTTGCACCAGCGGGTAGCGGGCCGCTCCCATCGTACGGGCCGCCGCGGCGAGTTGGGCTTCGGACAGGTCGAGCCCGACCACGGTGGCGCCCTCGGCGGCGAGCGCCCTGGACCACTGGCCGGCGCCGCAGCCGAGTTCGAGGACGCGCTTGCCGGTGACGTCGCCCAGGGCGTTCAGGTGCGCGTCGGGGATGGAGTACATGCCCCACAGCCGGGGTGCGGCGCCGATGCGCGGGTCGTGCCGGTGCTGGTAGGCGCTGCTGATCCGGTTCCAGAGCCGCCGGTTGGCGGGGATGCTGTCCATGTGCCGACTCCAGCACTGCCTGCCGGGGACGGTCAACACCGATGAGGGCACTGGACGCCCCTCGCCTCGGCCCGCGCGGGCTCGGTGCGTGTTCCGCCGGACGCCCCCCGAGCGGCCCCGCGTACCCGGGGAGCCGGGAAGCCGGTGTCAGTACGCGCCGATGGACCAGAAGACCCCGACCTCGGCGCCGGACACGGCGATGAGGCCCAGCTCGTCGAACAGGTCGAGGCCGTTGAGGTACTCGCCGGTGAGGAACCTGTGGACCCTCGTCCCCTCGAGGCCGGCCCGGACGAAATCCCGGGCGGGATCCGAGGCCGCGTCCAGGGCGTTCGTCCAGAACCGGGCGTCCGGGCCGTAGCGGTCCAGCAGGAGCCGTGCGTCGGCCAGCAAGGCGTCGCGCTCCGGCCGGTTCCGCACGGGCCGGCCGTCGCCCCACTCCTCCGCCATGACGGCGAGCGCGGTGACGGCCCCCGCCGGCTCCAGCTCGTGCAGGAGGTCCCGGAACCCGGCGGCGGGTGGCGGCTCGAAGGGGTACGCCGGCACGGTGCGGCGGGTGTCGTTGGTGCGGTCGGCGTCGAACCGCAGCCAGCCGCGCGGGTCCGGGACCTCCCGGTGCATCAGGGCGAGCACGTCCTCGGCCCAGTCCTCGTGCAGGCGCGGACCGGTGGCGAGGAAGACGTACGGGTCGTCCAGCAGGCGCAGGGCCGCCGCGTTCCAGGGGCTGCGGCGCCGCCGCAGCTCCGTGAGGGTGCTGCCGACGCTTCGGGCGAACACGTCGGCCGGCGAGCGCGGGATGCCGACCAGCTGCCCGTACCCCCACCGCAGGAGTTCCGTCTCCGCACCACCCGCGCGGGTCCCGGCCGGCTCGCGCGGCGCCTCCGGGACGACGGCCCGGTTTCCCCGCTCGAGCTCGAGGGCTGCCCGCCACAAGTCCTCCAGGTGGGCGTCGAGGAGGTCGAGGGCGATGCGGTCGTCGTTTGCCGTGCTCATGGGCCGACCCTAGGCCGTCTCGAAGGGACCGGGCCGACGGTGCTCCGTCAGGACGTTCTCGGGACGGGGTGCTCATCCCCCGTGCTGACCGCGATCCTTGGGTGTCCGTCGGTACAGTCCGTTGATCAGCCCGGAGATGTCATGCCCTCGCAGATGAAGTTGAGCGCGATAACGCTTGACTGCCCTGACCCGCTGGCTCTGGCCGCGTTCTATCAGCAGGCCACCGGCCTTGAACCGCACGCGAAGTCGGACGCCGACTTTGCCGCGCTCGTCCGTGAGGACGGACTCCTCATCGGCTTCCAACGGGTCGCCGGCCACAAGGGGCCGAGCTGGCCCGATCAGGCCGTTCCGCAGCAGCTCCACCTGTGCTTCGACGTCGTGGACCTGGACGAGGCGGAGGCCCGCTTGCTGGAGTTGGGCGCCGCCAAGCCGGACCACCAGCCGCAGGAGGACAGGTGGCGGGTCCTCACCGATCCGGCCGGACATCCCTTCTGCATCGTCCGGGGCTGAGCGGCCTTGCAAGAGCGCCGCGACGTACCGGGCCGCGCGCCGGCATCGCCTCGAAGCCCACCTCCCCCGCGAGGACGCGGGGTTGTGGGGCGGTTGGCTACCCGAGCCAGACGACGTCCAGGATCGACAGGTGCCGGGTGAGCCGGTTGATCACGTAGACGACGGAAAGCTGCCCGACCGACCCGGCGCGGACGTCCTCGCCTTCCGGATCTCCGGTGTTCCACTGGGGCCAGCCCCACGGCGAGCGCACCGCGATGTCCAGGATGTCGCGGACCATCTCCTTCGCGTGCTCGGGGACAGCGGAGAGCACTTTCGCGGCCTCCGGTGACAGGAGCACCGCCCACGGCAGCTCCGTCACCGGCGCACTCCGAGGACGTCGTCCAGGTCCACGAAGCCGGTCTCGTCACGGCCGGAGTCCATGTACGCGTCGACGGCCGGGGCCGCGGCGATGCGCAGCTGCCAGCCGCGTACGACGTCGTGCAGCGGGGTGAGGCTGTAGCTGTGGCGGGAGTCCTCCAGGGCCTTGGCCCAGTCCCGCTCGAAGGCGGCCACCCAGGTGCCGGCGCGGCGGTCGCCGCGCAGCTGGGCGAGCAGCTGCGCGGCGGCAGCCGGGGCCGGCGGGGCGGGGGCTTCCTCGGGCTGCGCGCTCACGGCTCCTCCATGCAGGTCGTACGGCCACGGTAGCCGTTGCCGGTGTGCTCGGAGACGGAATCGGCGCCCATGGCAGGGTCTGTCTCCGCGATCCGGCTGGTTTGCGTCGGGGGCAGGGGAGCCGGCCCTCCGTCCTGAGCAGCCAAGCGCGGTGCAGTGCACCATGGCCCCGCTGGCGCTTGTGGCCGGGCCAGCGGAAAGAGCACGCGCAGCGCCCTCCTGGCAGTCACGTCCCGCGACGGCGGCCGCACGTGGCAGAACCTCACCACCACGCACGTCGACGAGCAGCCGTTCTTCAACGACAAGCCCTCACTCACCGCCGACCCGATCCGCAAGGGCACCGCCTACCAGGTCTGGAACCGCCTCGACAACGACCCGCCCGGCCCCGGCTCCCTCGACGGTCCCGGCTACATCTCCCTCACCCGCGACGGCGGCCGCACCTGGAGCGAGGCCCGGCCGTTCGTCGGCACCAGCAACGTGCCCAACACCCAGACCATCGGCCACCCGATCTCGCCGACCGGCACACCGGCACCCTGTACGACTTCTTCGACCGGATCACCTGCTCCGACGACCTGAGCACCGTCGCCGAAGCCCGCTACGAGGTGGTCACCTCGACCGACGCCGGAGGGACCTGGAGCGCCCCGGTCACCGTGGCCCGGGACACCTCCGTACCGGAGGTCGACCCGAACGACCCCACCAAACCCCTGCGCGCGGCGGCCACCCTGCCGGGCCCGGCCATCGACCCCGAAACGGGCACGCTGTACATGGCCTACGAGGGCGCGGACTTCTCCTGCGGCAGGTACGACTCCGTCCAGCTGGTGCGCTCCACCGACGGCGGACGCACCTGGGGGACCCCGGAGCTGATCAGCCCCGAGGGCGTTCCGGCCTTCTCACCGTCGATCGCGGTCACCGAGCGGGGCACGGTCGCGCTCACCTACTACGACCTGCGCCACCTCGAGCCCGGCAACACCACCACCCTGCCCACCGCCCACCAACTGACCACGCTGCGACACGGAGACCCGAAGCTACGGACCGAACGACGGATCTCGCGGATCTCCGACTGGCTGCAGGCGCCGTTCGCGGGGGGCTACTTCCTCGGCGACTACCAGGGCCTGGTGGCAGACGGCAAGGGCAGAGGGCCGCCTTGACCTGCGCAAACGCACCACACCAGGAGAACACCCGCCCTACTCTGTCCACCATGCCCGCACACCCCCGGTCGTTCAGCGTGGACCACGACGTCGAGCTGCCCCTGCCCGCCCCTGGCGCGGTCTGGACCGTCGGGGCCGTCATCCTCAACCACAACGGCCAGGCCTTCGCCCAGAGGCGAAGCGCCCATCGCCGGCTCTTCCCCGACACCTGGGACATCGTCGGAGGCCACGTCGAGGCCGGGGAGACCCTGCTCGAGGCCCTCGCCAGGGAGGTCGAGGAAGAGACCGGCTGGCGCCTTCGCCGCGTGCGGCGTTTCCTCGGCACCAGCACCTGGACCGGAGACGACGGCGCCGGACTCCGTCACGAGGCCGACTATCTCGTCGAGGTCGACGGCGACCTGGACCATCCCGCTCTGGAATGGTCCAAGCACTCCGCCTGCGGATGGTTCGGTCCCGGCGACCTCGACCAGCTCAAAGAGAACCGTGTGCCCGGGGAGTTCCTGATCCACGACCTCATCGCACGCGCCCTGCAAGATCACCCGGACAAGTCCTAGCCGGGACGGCAGGGGGGCAGGGTTCGATGGTGTCCGCTGCGCTGCGGGCGGTGTGCGCCTATGCGCCCAACTGCGGCAGCGCCTCCCCCGGGGAGGCTGGGCGGCCTTCGGCCAGCCAGAACACGTAGTCGCGCAGGTACTCCCCGAGACCTTGGTTCAGGTGGGCGAGGTACGCCCGCGCGCCGGCCGCGACGTCACGGTAGGCCTCGCGCTCGGACGTCGCCCACGCGCCGTATCCCACGCGCACGGCCCACTCCCGGGCCCTGCCACGCTCCCGCCACCAGTCCCGGACCAGCTCCGGGGTCCAGTGGGAGTCACCGTCCCCGCCGTACGCCCCGAACGGATCGCACTCCGCGGCGCAGGTCAGCTCGTGGACGCCGATCGCCCGGACCGGCTGACGGTAGACGAACTCGGTGCAGTACTCGTCCTCGTACGCGACGTGGCGGGGCGCGCACTGCCGCCCGGTGAAGCAGTTGTCGGTGTTGGCCGTGTAGAAGGGGCCCGGGACGTTCCGCCAGTCCCGCTCCTGCCACCCGTCGGGCGCAGGCCCGGACCAGTCGTGCCTCACCGAGTCGCCCTGCCACAGGGGATGGGGCTCGCCCACCAGCGCGCGCGTGGTCGGTATCGGGTCCCAGTAGGTCATGGCCCGCAGGATGTCAGAAGGGCTGCCGGCACGTGAGCGCGCCTCGGCCGCGCCGATGCCCGGGCCGTGGGCGGATGGTGCGATCCTCCGCCCCGCGACCCGATTCGCCCTCTCCAGGCGGGCCGTGTGCCCCCTGAGGAGCTCCGGCCGTTCTGTTCGCATCCCTCCCCTCTTCGAGGAGTGATCCCTGATGAAGCCCCCTGCCATCTCTCCCTGCCTGGGAGTCCCCGACACCCAGGCGACCGTCGACTTCTACGAGAAGCTCGGCTTCACCGCCCTGCCGGCCGGCAGCGATCCCGACGACGACCTGCGCATCCTGCTCTTCGACGGCGAGTTCGCGCTGATGGTCTACCGGGACGAGCACCTGCGCGGCTGGCTGCCGGTCCTGGAGGACACCCCGGTGGGCGCGTTCGGGATGTTCTACCTGGCCGTGGACGACTTCGACACCTACGTCGAGCGCATCCGCCCCCTGGTCACCGTCCAGAAGGACGTGATGGAGCACCAGGGCCAGAAGCTGTTCTACTTCACGGACCCGAACGGCTACGTCATCGCCGTCACCCAGAAGCAGACCTGGTGACCGCCGTGACGCAGAACGACGACAGCACCGCCACGGGCGCGGTGAAGTGCGCGGCCTTCTGGGGGCACGACGGCAAGGCGCTCGCCGACTTCTACGCCGCCGCCCTGGGCTGGCAGGTCACCCCGACCTTCGGTGACACCGCGGCCATGATCGGCGATGGCAGTGGCACCACCGCGTACGTCTTCTACACCGCCGAGTCCTTCAAGGCCCCGGACTGGCCCGCGGACGAGCTCGTCTTCCACCTCGACCTCACTTTCAGCGACGTCGAAGCCGCCGAGCAGCGCCTTCTCGGCCTCGGTGCCACCAAGCCCGCCCACCAGCCCGGCGGCGAGCACTGGACCGTGCTGCTCGACCCCTCCGGCCAGCCCTTCTGCATCAGCGCAGCGGGCGAGAACGGGTGACGCAGGCCGCAGTGGCCGCGGATCCGGACGGGATCGACACACGCCGAGCGGGGAAGGCGGCGCTGGTCACCGGGGCGAGCCGCGGCGGGGCGCGGGCGATCGCCGTCGAGCTCGGCCGGGCCGGGGCCACCGTCTACGTGACCGGCCGTACCACCCGCAGTAGGGGCGGCGGATCGGGCCGAAGCGCCGAGACCGTCGAGGACACCGCCGAGCTGGTCACCGCCGCCGGCGGCGAGGGCATCCCCGCCGTGGTCGACCACCTCCGGGCGGAGCAGGTGCAGGCGCTGGCCGAACGCATCGACCGGGAACGAGGCCGGCTGGACATCCTCGTCAACGCCGTCTGGGGCGCGGAGCACCTTGTCGAGCGCGGCAAGAAGATGTGGGACTGCGACCTCGACAGCGGCCTGCGGACAACTGGCGCGAGGGCTGCGAGGTGGACCCCACGTTCGCCATCTCCGAGACCCCGCTCTTCACCGCCCGCGCCGTCACCGCACTCGCCACCGACCCGGACGTGGCCCGCTTCACGGGCGGCTCCCTGTCCGTCGGCACCCTGGCCAAGCAGTACGGCTTCACCGACGCCGACGGCTCGGCCCCCGACCCCGTCCGCTACTTCCAGGAGTACATGCGCACCGGACAGGCACCCCACCCCGACGACTACCGCTGACCGCGGCCCCGGGAAGCCGGCCGGACGAAGGACATCACCATGACTCCCGAGGACATCGCGGAGCTCGCCCTCGCGCTGCCGGAGGTGACGGAGGAGGAGCCGTACGGGCCCAACAGACCCGTCGACAAGGTCGGCGGCAGCATCTTCGCCATGCATGGCGGTGGCCTTGAGACCGTCAACGCATGTGAGGTGGGGGTGGTCTCGCTGCGCTGCCTCGGCTCATGCCGTGTGCTGGGCGTCGATTTCCGCGATCAGGTCCTCGACGAGGCCCTTGATGTGGTCGCGGATGGGGCGGACGGCTTCGACGTCCTGGCCGGCGGGGTCTTCGAGTTGCCAGTCGAGGTAGGTCTTGCCGGGGAAGAAGGGGCAGGCGTCGCCGCAGCCCATGGTGATGATGTAGTCGGATGCCTGGGCCGCTTCGGGGGTGAGGACCTTGGGCCGTTGGCCGGAGATGTCGATGCCGAGCTCGGCCATGGCGGCGACGGCGGAGGGGTTGATCTGCCGGCCGGGCGCGGAGCCGGCGGAGCGGACCTCGATGCGGTCGCCGGCGAGGTGGCGCAGGAAGCCGGCGGCCATCTGGGATCGCCCTGCGTTGTGGACGCAGACGAACAGGACGGAGGCGAACGGGCTGGTGGGCATCGGGTCTTCCTTCGCGGCAGGCGGGCTGTGGCCCGCCGTCGACCGGCGCGGTCTGGTATCAGCCGTCAGTGATGTGACAGTATCAGTGGATGATGACGTCAGTCGACACTGATCTGATCCGGGTGCTGGCCGACCCGCTCAGGCTCACGATCGTGACCCTCCTGTCCCGGGAGACGCTGTGCACCACCCACCTGGTGGAGGAGACGGGGGCGAAGCAGACGAACCTGTCCAACCACCTGAAGGTGCTGCGCGAGGCCGGGGTCGTGGACACGGAGCCGTGCGGGAGGTTCACCTACTACCGCCTGCGCCCCGAGGTCATCGCATCGCTCGCCGGTCAGTTCGCCGACCTCGCGCAGACCGCGCGTGCCACCGCTGATGCGAACCTCAAGCGGTCCTGCCCGTAAGCCTTCCGCTGTGCCGCACCTGCCCGAGGAGCCCACCGTCTTGACCGCCACCGAGCCCGTGGGCACCGCCCCCGCTGACGCTCCGCAGCCCGCGCCCGGCGCGACTGCGCCCCGTACCCCGCTGGTCGCCCGCGCCGCCGCCGAGCTGGTCGGCAGCGCCGCCCTGGTCGCGATCGTGGTGGGCTCCGGCATCCAGGCCACCAGGCTCACCGACGACGTCGCCTTGCAGCTGCTGGCCAACTCCACCGCCACCGTCTTCGGCCTCGGCGTGCTGATCGCGCTCCTCGGCCCGGTCTCGGGCGCGCACTTCAACCCGGCCGTCACGTTGGCCGAGTGGTGGACCGCCCGCCGCGGCGGCGCCGGTGTCGACGTCCGCGAGCTCGCCGTCTACGTACCGTCCCAGGTCGCGGGCGCGATCGGCGGCGCGGTCCTGGCGGACGCGATGTTCGGTGAGCCACTGGTGAAGTGGTCCACCCACGACCGCTCGGCCGGCAACCTCCTGCTCGGCGAGGTCGTCGCCACCGCCGGGCTGATCCTGCTGGTCTTCGGCCTGGCGAAGTCCGACCGGCTGCGCTTCGCCCCGGTGGCGGTGGCCTCGTACATCGGTGCGGCGTACTGGTTCACCTCCTCCACCTCCTTCGCCAACCCCGCCGTGACCATCGGACGGGCCTTCACCGACACCTTCGCGGGCATCGCTCCCGCCTCCGTGGCGGGATTCATCGGGATGCAGCTGATCGGTGCCGCGGTCGGTCTGGCGCTGGTGGCGGTCATCTTCATGCGTGGCACGACCGGCCGGGGACAGCCGGCGGCGTGACGCGGCACACCGGCGCGGCCTCAGTTCACGCGTGGGCTGCGCCGCTCCAGCAGGACCACATCCCGCCAGGCACCGCGGTGCCGGCCGATGCGCTCGCGGGTGCCGATGACCCGGAAGCCGGCCCGCGCGTGGACGGCGAGGCTGGCAGCGTTCTCGGGGAAGATGCCGGACTGGATCGTCCAGATCCCGGCCGCCTCCGTGGAAGCGATCAGCGCCTCAAGGAGCAGACGGGCGACGCCGCGTCCGCGGGCGTCGGGATGGACGTAGACGGAGTGCTCGACCACCCCCGCGTACGCGCACCGGTCCGATACCGCGCTCGCCGCCACCCAGCCGAGCACCGCCTTGTCCCGGCCGAGCGCGACGAAGCGGTGCCCGGGCAGCTTGCCGGTGTCGAACGCCTCCCAGGTCGGGGCCTGGGTCTCGAAGGTGGCGTTGCCCTCGTCGATCCCGAACTGGTAGACGGCAAGGACCTGCTCGGCGTGCTCGGGGAGCAGCGGGGCGAGGTCGACCACCGTCATGCCGCCTTCGCGGCGCCGGCCAGCAGCGCGCCCATCGCGGCGAGCACGGACGGCTCGACCCGGTAGTACACCCAGGTCCCGCGCCGCTCGGAGGACAGCAGGCCCGCCTCCTTGAGCTTCTTCAGGTGGTGGGAGACCGTGGGCTGGGAGACGCCGACGTCGGAGATGTCGCACACGCACGCCTCCCCGCCCTCATGGGAGGCGACGGCGGAGAACAGGCGCAGCCGCACGGGGTCGCCGAGGGCCTTGAACATCTTGGCCGCGACCTCTGCCTCGTCGGCCGACATGGGTCGCTCGGCCGGCGGCGGGCAGCAGGGCGCTGCGGGCTCGGGTTCCAGGAGGGGCAGAACCTTCGTATTCGACATACATCTATGTTGACACATGTCGAACCAGGGCTTTGATTCGACATGTGTCTATGTTGACAATTGTCGATACAGGTGCCACGCTGATCGCGACAAGACATCGACAGACATCGAAACAAGAGGAGCCGACCGTGAACGCGCCCGCCATCACCGACCTGCCCGTCGTCGTCATCGGGGCCGGGCCCACCGGCCTGGCAGCCGCCGCGCACCTGGAAGGCCGCGGTCTGGACTTCCTCGTCCTGGAGGCCGGCCCGCACGCCGGGACCGCCACCCGCGACTGGGCCCACGTGCGCCTGTTCTCGACGTGGGGCGAGGTCGTCGACCCGGCCGCCGAGAAGCTCCTTGCCCCGACCGGCTGGGTCAAGCCCGACCCGGCCTCCTACCCGACCGGCGGGGACTGGGCCGAGCTCTACCTCCAGCCCCTCGCCGACGTCCTCGGCGACCGCGTCCGCTACCGGGCCCGCGTCACCGGCGTCTCCCGCAGCGGCCGCGACCGCATCGTCGACGCCGACCGCGACGCCCAGCCCTTCGTCGTCCACATCGAGTACGCCGACGGCCGCGAGGAGCGCGTCTTCGCCCGCGCCGTGATCGACGCCTCCGGCACCTGGTCCACTCCGGGCCCCGCCGGCGGCAGCGGACTGCCCGCCCTCGGCGAGAAGGCCGCCGCCGACCGGATCGCCTACCGCGTCCCGGACCTCAAGGACCCTGCCACCCGCGCCCGCTACGCCGGCAAGCGCACCGCGGTGATCGGCTCAGGTGCCTCCGCCTTCACCGCCCTCGCCGGCCTCGCCCACCTCGCCACGTCCGACGACGCCGCCGGCACCAAGGCGCTGTGGATCCTGCGCCGCGGCATCTCCGGCTCCACCTTCGGCGGCGGCGAAGCCGACCAGCTCCCCGCCCGCGGCGCCCTCGGACTCGCAGCCAAGGCCGCCGTCGACCACGGATACGCCGACGCGGTCACCGGCTTCCGCACAGACGCCATCGAGCGCGACACCGCGGGCCGCCTGGTCCTCGTCGGCGAAGACGGCCGCCGCCTCGACCCGGTCGACGAGCTCATCGTGCTGACGGGCCTGCGCCCCGACCTCACCTTCCTGAACGAACTGCGCCTCGGCCTCGACGAGCGCCTTCAGGCCCCCACCGAACTGGCCCCGCTGATCGACCCCAACCAGCACTCCTGCGGCACCGTCCACCCCCACGGCCAAGCCGAGCTCGCCCACCCGGAGAAGGACGTCTACCTCGTCGGCATGAAGTCCTACGGCCGCGCCCCGACCTTCCTCGCGATGACCGGCTACGAGCAGGTCCGCTCCGTCGCCGCCCACCTCGCCGGCGACCGGGAAGCCGCCGAGCGCGTCGAACTCACCCTGCCCGAGACGGGCGTGTGCGGCGGAGCCGGCCTCTTCGACCAGCCCGAGCCCGCCGAGCAGAGCGGTGGCGGCTGCTGCGCGGCCCCGACCACCCTCATCATCGGCGGGGCCCCCGCCTCCTCCGGCGGCTGCTGACAGCCCTGTCGTCCTGTGACCCGCATCACATCCGGTTCTTGTCAGGAATCGGGGTGCTGTCCCGCTCAAGTCACCGCAAGCAAGCGAACCGACAGGAGCGAGACATGAAGCACCGCATCGTCGTCCTCGGCGCCGGGTATGCCGGAGCCCACGTGGCCGGGACCCTGGCCCGCCGGCTGGTTCCGCAGGACACCGAGATCACCGTCGTCAACACCGAGCCGGACTTCGTCCAGCGGCTGCGGCTGCACCAGCTCGCGGCCGGCCAGGAGATCGAGGCTCCCCGGCTCGCCGACGTCTTCGCGGGCACGGCGATACGGCTGCGCCTGGCCCGTGTCACCGCCCTCGACCCCGAGCGCCGGGTCGTCGCCGTGGCCGACGCCGACGGAGGCGGCGAGATCGGCTACGACACGCTCCTCTACGCGCTCGGCAGCCACGGCGCCGACCGCGGCGTTCCCGGAGTGGCCGAGCACGCCTTCGACGTCGCCGGCCGGCCCTCCGCGCTACGCCTGCGCGAGCGCCTGGACACCCTGAGCCGGCGGGACGGCCGCGGCAGCGTACTGGTCGTCGGCGACGGGCTGACCGGCATCGAGACCGCGACCGAGATCGCCGAATCCCGGCCCGGCCTGTCGGTCACGCTGGTCGCCCGCGGGGAGCTCGGCGCCCCGCTCTCCGCCGGAGCCCGCGGTCACCTGCGCCACAGCTGCGACCGGCTGGGCATCACCGTCCTGGAGCACACCAGCGTCGAAGCCGTCGAAGCGACGCGGCTGCTGTGCGCCGACGGCACCGTCCTGGCGTCCGACGCGACCGTGTGGACGGCCGGCTTCGCGGTCAGCCCCATCGCCGCCGTGAGCGGGCTGGAGGTCACCGAGGAGGGTCGGATCGTCGTCGACCGCACCATGCGGTCGCTCTCGCACCCGGACGTCTACGCCGCCGGCGACAGCGCCTACGTCATCGGCGACAACGGCCGGCCGCTGCCCATGTCCTGCGCTACGGCCGGCTACACCGGCCGGCAGGCCGCGGACGCGATCGTGGGACGGCTGACCGGCTGCGACATCGGGAACACCAAGCTGGAGTACGTGGGCAACCACATCAGCCTCGGGCGGCGGGACGGGATCCTGCAGATGATCAACCACGAAGGGCAGGCGAAGCCGAAGTACATGGGCGGCCGCAAGGCCGCGCGGATCAAGGCCGGCATCCTCAGGATGTCGCTGTGGGTCACCTCGCACCCGACGTTCGGGCTGCCTCAGCGCAAGCACCGCCTGGCGGCCGCCGCGCCTGACGCTTCCCCCGCCGAACAGGCGATCGCGTAGCCCCGTCCCCGACCGGCGAACTCGACGCGTCCCGGCAGCCCTCCCGCGAAAGGGCACGCACCAGCACCTTCTGCTGCGTCCGCCATCCGCAGGAGCCGCCCCGCGTCGAGCCCGAACCCCCGCTCGCCCGGCGCCGAAACGGCCGCACGGCCGGCCCTGCACCCGCCGGCCTGACCTCCCGGCACCTCCCGGCAAGGAACCTCCCCCCTCACTGTGGAAATTCGGCGTCCTAGGGTGGCCGCATGGACAGCACCGCCACTGATCGCTTCGACACCAGCCGGTTCGAGGCGAGCCGCACCCGGCTGGCCTCCCTGGCGTACCGGCTCCTGGGCTCCGCCACCGACGCCGAAGACGCGGTGCAGGACGCGTTCCTGCACTGGCAGGCCGCGGACCGGCAGCGGATCGACGTGCCGGAGGCATGGCTGACCAAGGTCGTCACCAACCTGTGCCTGGACCGGCTCCGCTCGGCACAGGCCCGCCGCGAACGCACTGCCGGCGCCTGGCTGCCCGAACCGCTCCTCGACGGCGATGCGTTGCTCGGCCCGGCCGACACCTTCGAGCAGCGCGAATCGGTCTCCCTGGCCGTGCTGACGCTCATGGAGCGCCTCTCACCCGTCGAGCGGGCCGTCTACGTCCTGCGCGAAGCCTTCTCCTACGGCCACGCCGAGATCGCCGAGATCCTCGACATCACCGAGTCCGCGAGCCAGCAGCACCTCCACCGAGCCAGGCGCCGCATCACGGCCGCGCGCCGCGGCGGCGGCGAAGTCGACCGCGCGTCCGCCCGCAGGATCGTCGAGGAGTTCCTCGCCGCCGCCTCCTCGGGCCGCACCGAACGGCTGGTGGCGCTGCTCACCGACGACGCGACCGCGATCTCCGACGGCGCCGGCGGCCTGGCCGCGAAGCTGCTGCGCTTCGAGACCCCGCAGCGCATCGCCGCCGTCGTACGGGCCGGCTTCAAGCCCACACCCGCGAAGCGGCGCCTGGCCGGAGGCACGCCGGCCGTCCACTATGCGGCGGTCAACGGTGCCCCCGCCCTCCTCTTCGTGGTCGGCGACCAGGTCATCGGCGCCGTGACGTTCGACGTCGCAGGCGGCAAGATCGCCACCGTGCGCGGCATCGCCGCCCCGGCCCGCCTCGTCCGTCTCACCGAAGCCTGGCGGCAGCACGGCCCGGACACGCCGCTCATCGCCCAGTGGTGACACGGCGTCGACACCCCGCGAAGGCGGCCGGCGACCGCGCGTCGCGCCACCCGCACGCTCACTGGTCGGCGATGAGGAGCCGGTAGCCGATGTCGAGTGATCCGCGGCCCAGCAGGTCGGCATGGCGCTCGTGCCACAGGCCCGAAGACAGGTCCTGCGACAGTCGGGTCAGGCCCGGCGGAGGACGTCCGCGCTGGTCTGAGCGAGCATGGAGGTGCCGGATCGTACGTCCGGATCGAGATGGGCCTCGGGGGCCGACGCCAGAACGCGGCGCCGAATCCGTCCGTGCAGTCATGCGGGATCGGGACGGTCTCGATGCGGGGCGCCTCCCGGCAGTGCGGCCAGCCGGTCGACGGGGACGGACCGGGTGTCGGTGAACGCGGCCACCTCCGGCAGGTACTCGTCCAACAGCCAAAACTTCCGGTAGACGGTCTGGTCCCAGGTGAAGACGACGACGCGCCGTCGGGCGATCCGCAGCAGTTTCCCGATGCCGGCTTCCAGACCGCTCCAGTGATGCACGGTCAGGACGGCCATGACCGCGTCCGCCGAGTTGTCGGCCAGGGGGATCGACTCCGCGGACGCCTGCAGGGACGGCGCGGAGCCGGCCGGACGCTGGGCGATCATCACTGCACTGGGTTCGACCGCCAGCACCGTGTGCGGCGGCTCGTACGAGCCGGTGCCCGCGCCCACGTTGATCACCGTCGCAGCATCACCGAGCGCCGCGTGGATCCTGGCGGCTATCCGGCGATCCGGCCGTCGGGTGCCACTGTAGGTCGTACCGATGCGGTCATACGTAGCCATGATCAGCAGTATGTCGACCCCCATGGCCAGCTGCCCAAAGTGCGTACTGAGAACGTGAGTTGTGGCGCTCCGGAACGCGCCCCGCACGCTTCTGGACCTCCGTCGGCTCCTGCCCATCAGGACGGCCGAGGCCCCGCAGCGCGGCGCCGCCCAGCGGGGTGGAGGGCTCCAGTGTCACGACGTGGTGTATCCGCCGGTCCCAGCGTCAGGCGTACGGGAAGGCGCCGTTACAGTGCGGGCCGGATCGTTGTGATGCGTACGTTGTTCCGGGGGGCCACATGCTCAATCGCCGTTCTGTCGTACTGGTGGCCGTCGGCTGTCTTGTGATCTCTGCCTGTTCAGGGGGCGGTCCGCATTCCGCCAAGCCCGACCGCTCCCCGACAGGCACACCGACGAAGCCAGTGCCTTCTGCGACTCCTTCCCCCGCACTGCCGACGCCGGGCACCACCGGCGCGATACCGGACACCGCCCGGCTGCGGGAGCTGGCCCTGCAACCGGGTGACACCGCCGGCGTCAGCGCAGGGGCATCCGGAAGCCACGACGTGCACCCGAACGAGCTCAGGCCCCTGTCGCCGGCGGAACGGTCCACCCCCTGCTCCACCATGTGGGGCCTGCTCCGCCAGCACGGCGCCCAGGCCGCGATCAGTCAGACCTTCGACACCGACGAACCCGGCACCCCGCAGGTGAACCTCCTCGCGTCCCATACCGCAGCAGGAGCCGAAACCGTCTTCTCCCAGCTGCGCTCGGCCGTCGCTGCCTGCCCCTCCGCCGGTGAGGACGGCCGAACGGTGGCCGTGCGGTACGAGGACCTCGACGGAACGGGCTTCCCCGAGGACACGATCCGCATCAGGATGACGATCACCGATGAGGGCGCCACCGAGCCCCCCGAGGTCATCGACCGGATCGTGACCCGAGTCGGAGTGTGCATCGCCGACCTCTCCGGTATGGGGCCGGAACCGTATCCGCGCCTGGCCCAGGGCCCCGCCCTCCGCCAGATCGAGCGCCTCCGCGCTGCACAGGGCCTCTGAGCCCGGCCCGCGGTCTCGCGTCGGGCAGCTGCTCATCGGCGGACAGCCCCGGCTCCGGTCGCTCGGCGCCTCACTGCGGCCGGCCGCGCCGCGTCCCCGCTCGGGGGTTCAGGGCGAAAGCATGTCCATCATGACAGGTCAGAGCCGTTTTTCGTAGGACGGAACGCACAGTTCGCGAGGCTTGTCCGGTCCGTTCCCCGCCGCTCAGAATCTCCCTCGTGCGTCATCCGGAGACAGGGGGAATGGTGACGATCGATCACGATGCGGTGCTTCGGGCCCGTGTGCTGCTGCTGGGGTCCGGGCGGCCGAGCCGGGCCGAACTGGTCGGCGCGTACCGGGTTCTGGCCGAGGTGAGTCCGAAGGCGTACGGGCCGAAGCTGGTCGACGCCCTGCTCGCGCTGCGCTACGAGAGCCGGGATCCGAAGGTGGACGTCGCGCTGGCCGCCGAGGCGTCCCGGGCCGCTCGCAGGATGGAGGCCGGGGCGGCGAAGCGGGCGGAGCGGTTGTGCCGGGCCTTGGACGCCTACCAGGCCTCCCTGTTCGCCCTCGGGCGCAGGGCGGAGGGGCGCGCGATCTGTGAGGAGCTGGCCGAGGCCGGCCTGAGCAAGCCGCTGGCGGGCGTTCTGGCCGAGGAGGGGCGCTTCAGGGAAGCGGCGGAGCTCGACGAAGAGGCAGCCCGGAACGGGATCGCGGATCACTCCTTCTGGGACATGGTGCGGTGGGCGGCGAACCTGGAGGGCGCGGGGCTGCACGACGCCGCAGCGAGCGTCTTCCGCGAGCTCCTCGAGGAGACCCGGCTCAAGGCGGCCGAACAGCGCACCTCTCTGGCGATCCTCACCTGGGAGCTCGTGCACTTCTCCCGGATGCGGGAGACCGCCGGGGACGGCGCGGGTGCTGCGGCCGCCCGGCGGGAGGCCCTGGGTGTCCTGGAGGAACTCGCGGACACGGGCGAGCCGAAGAACTGGAGTTGCATCCTGGGGTGGTGGAGGACGCTCTTCGTCCTGTCGGGGCGGGCGGCCGAACCCGCCGCGAGCCCCGAGACCCCGATGCCACCGTTCGGCACGGAGCTCGGATGGTCGCGCGACGTACGGGACGGTTTCCTCGGCATGCTGCCGGGCCTCGAAGCAGAGGCGGCGAGACTGCGCGAGACCGGCCGGCTGCCCGAGCTGGTCGACGTCCACCGCAGGATCGCCATCCGCGCGGCCGTCCGCGAAGGCGACCACCCGTACCTGTTCGAGGAGCGGTTCACGCCCTGCTTCGACGAGGGTGTGACGCTCGCCCGCCGTCTTCCCGACGACCCCGCCCGCCTCGCCCGCGCCCTCACCGACCGGTCGATGTTCCTCGTCGCGGCGCGCTCCTTCGAACCCGCACGCGCCGACTTCGCCGAAGCCGTCGCCCTCTTGGACCACGGCCGGCCCTCCTGACGGCCCAACGCGGAGCGCCGCGTCCGAGGCGGATTATCTCCTCGCTGAAGACGCGGAAATCTGTGTCGGCCAGAGTAGACATTCGGCGGCGGAGTGGTTATGGTTTCTCTCGTAACGCAGAGAGACCGCAGGGCCCGGCAGAGACGAACTGCCGGGCAGCAGTACCAGCAGTACGAGTAGTTGCAGTGCGCAGGACGGTGCGGTGGTGGAGTTTCGAAGCCAGAGCGGTTGCAGGACGGCGACGGGACTGACGACCGGACCGGGTGGCCCGCAGTGATCAGGGGCCGCCGCGAGCAGTACCGCAGTTCACGCAGTGGCAGTACCCGTAGTGAGTAAGTGCAGTTCGCAGTACCAGCAGTGAAGTGGTTGAGCAGCACCTCGGTGAAGGCGTCGGCTGCGGGCGCGCGCACCGGGAGGTTCGGCAGTGGGGTTCTAAGCCAGAGCAGACGCAGGATGGGCGACGGGGCTGGCTGCCGAAGTGGCGCTACAAGAGGTCACCAGCAGTACGCAACACCAGCAGTAGGCAACACCAGCAGTACAGGAAGTTCGCAGTACAGCGGTAAGAGCAGTACCCGCGTTGCAGCAGTTCGCAGTTCCCGTTTGGCAAGCGATCGACCCAGAGGGAAGAACGGAGGAACCAGACGCCATCAGGATCGCCCGGACGCCACGCGAGTCCGGGTACCGCAGGACATCGAAAGCGAGGTGGTCTCCGGTCACGCATCCGCGATCCCCGCACCCCCGGCGGAGTTCAGTCCGGGCAGGCGGAAACAGAAGGCCGGCGCAGCATCAGGGCCGGCAGATGGTGTAGCAGTTCCTTCGGGGCCCGGGTGCCAGATGGCACCCGGGCCCCTCCACGCGTTCCACAGAGAGGTGCAATGACAGCAGACGACTCGTTCGGCCGTCTCGATGACGACGACTACCCCGCCTACACGATGGGCCGGGCCGCCGAGATGCTCGGCACCACCCAGGGCTTCCTCCGTGCCATCGGCGAAGCCCGCCTCATCACCCCCCTGCGCTCCGCCGGCGGCCACCGCCGCTACTCCCGCTACCAGCTGCGCATCGCCGCCCGCGCCCGCGAACTGGTCGACCAGGGCACCCCCATCGAGGCGGCCTGCCGCATCGTCATCCTCGAGGACCAGCTCGAGGAAGCGCAGCGCGTCAACGCCGAATACCGCCGCTTCGCCGAAGGACCGAATCCGACGGCCGCGGCGTGAGCCGGAGCGCGCCTGCCGGCCGGCGCGCCCGTCCACACCTCCTCCCACCGCCTGCCGCGTACCGGACGTCCTCCCGAACACCGCAGCGCCTGCCGTGACGCCCCGCCCGTGTGACACACCGGGCAGGGGCGTCACTCATGTCGGGGCGGCCCCGTGTCGCCACCGGGCCCGTGCCGCCGAACCGCGCTGTCCGTCCGGGCGTTGACAGCCACGTCGTCAGGTCTCCGCCACGCTCCTCCAGGGCGTCAGGCACCACCCCCGCATCCGGATCCCGCGCTGCAACAGCTCCTCGTTGAGCGGACGGGCCGCCGCGATGGACTCCGGCGTGTGCGCCCCGTCGGGTGCGAAGGTCATCACCTCCGTGGTCATCTCCTGGGTGAGCCGGGCCAGGCATTCCCGGATCTCGTCCAGGCCCAGCAGCTGCTGCACCCCGGGGCTCGGAGCCTGCGGCCGCAGGTCGGCGAATTCGGCGATCAGCTGTGCCGCAGCGGCGCGTGAGGTCTCCACCCGCTGCTGCTGGGCGGCGAGTTCAGCCTGCTGGCGAGCCATCAGGATCTCCATGCCGATGTCCGGCGAGACGGCCCGCAGCCGGCCGCCCTGCTCGGCGGACGGCCGTACGAGCGCCAGCTCGCTCAGCAGGTCGAGCGCGTCCCGGACCTGCGCGTCACGGAAACCCGTGGACTGCGCCAGAGCGGCCACGCCGGCCCGCGGACCTGCGAGCATGGCGCGGTATACGGCTTCCGCATGCGTGTCGAGACCCAGTACGGCCAGCATCTCCAACCCCCGGTAAGAGACTTCCCCCAGCAACCCTGTTCCGGGGCTGGATGATGATGTCATAGCGGTTCTCGAGCGGTCTCTCTCCCGTCGGGCCCTGGCCGCAAGGGTCCACGGCCCAAAGAGGCCCGTGTCCCGCAGTGCCGCGAAGACCGCCGACCTGTTTGAGTCGGTGCATGTACCTCATCCACGCGAGCCTGAAGGCGCTCGGTGGCGCCGCAGCACTTCCCCCTGACACCCGTGCTCTCGTCTCCGGCCAGGCCCTGCCCGAGGAACGACTCGAGCACGTGTGGCCGCAGACTGCGCCGCCGGCGCGGCCATCACGCACTTCACCGCGGCCGCGTCGCCGGCCGGGAAGCCGGTCGTCGCCGCGACCGACGACATGATCTGGCAGTAGGAACCCCCGCCTGCGCCGACCGCGGTGGGTTCTGCGGCCGCTGTTAGCCTGCGGTCCATGATCAAAGGTGGCTCGGCAGGGCGAATAGGCCGGATGGCGGGGAACAGCGGGCCGGAGCGCGTGCTCGTCGCCGCCAGCTTCGTCAACCGGGTCGGCAACGGTCTCTTCAACGCGGCGTCGGCGCTCTACTTCACCCTGGTCGTGGGCCTGCCCGCGGTGCAGGTCGGCGCCGCGCTCACCATCGCCGGAGTGATCGGCCTGGGTGCCGGCGTACCCGGTGGACATCTCGCCGACCGGCGCGGCGCGCGCACCGTCATGATGCTGGCCCTCGCGGTCCAGGCGGTGTCGATGGCGGCCCTCGTCCTCGTCGAGAGTTGGGCCGCGCTCACGGTCATCGCGACCGTCGACCAGATCGCCGCGGCGGCCGGCGGGGCGGCCTGGGGCGCACTGGTGGTCCGCGTCGGGGGTGATCGCCCGGCTCTGTTCCGGGCCAAGCTGCGCACCTTCGTCAACCTGGGCGTCGTCCTGGGGACGGTGGGTGCCGGGCTGGCGCTGGCCGCGGACACCCGCGGCGCCTACCTCACGCTGATCCTCGGCAATGCGGCGAGCTTCGCCCTGTGCGCGGTGCTCCTGCTCCTGCTGCCCCGCTATCCGGTGCCGGCGGCACCGCCGCGCCGACGTCGCCGGCTCGCCTTCGCGGACCGTCCGTTCCTGACGTTCACCGCCCTCTACGGGGCGATGGGACTCCAGTACCCGGTGGTCTCCCTGCTCCTGCCGATCTGGATCGCCCAGCACACCGAGGCGCCGCGCTGGACGGTGGCGGCGCTGTTCGCCGCCAACTCCGCCTTCTGCGTGCTGATGCAGACCAGGATCGGCTCCCGAATCGAGACCCCGCACGACGGGGGCAGGGCGTTTCGCACCGCGGGGCTGCTCTTCCTCGTCAGCTGCCCGATGATGGCACTGGCGGCGTACGCCCCTGTCTGGGCGGCGGCGGGACTGGTCCTGGCAGCGGTCTTCGTCCACAGCCTGGGCGAGGTCTGGGAGTCCTCGGCGGGCTTCGCCCTCGGTTTCGGACTCGCCCCCGACCATGCCCAGGGCCAGTACCAGGGTGTCCTCGGCCTCGGCTTCGGCGCGGGCCAGGCTCTCGCCCCCGCGATCCTGACCACGGTGGTGCTCGGCCTCGGTACGGCGGGCTGGCTGCTGCTGGGGCTGTTCTTCGCGGCGCTGGGAGCTGCCGGCCCCTCTCTGGCCCGCTGGGGCATGCGGACCCGGCCGCAGCCGGGCGTTGCCGCGGAAATGACGGGATGACCGAGGAGTAGGCGCCAGGCGCTTGCGGCAGCGGCACGGGTGGTCAGACAGAGCCGGGCGGGTGAAGGTGCGCCTGCTCACGGTCGCGTCCGGGCGCCGGGCCGGGGCGCTGACCGGAGGATGGCGCGCGACTGTCCGCCCCTGCCGTCGAGGAGTGTCTTCCGTGCTGGAACGCAAGCAGCTCAAGGACCGAACCCACGTCACGTTCGTCCTGCCCGCCGACGCCCCCGCGGGGCCGGTGAGCGTGGTGGGTGACTTCAACGACTGGCAGCCGGGCACCCACACCCTGGAGCCCCGCACGGACGGCACGCGGGCGGTCACCGTGCCCCTGCCCGCCAACAGCGTGCACTCCTTCCGCTACCTGGCCGCGGGCGACTACTGGTTCGACGAGGACCAGGCCGACGGCCACGACGGCACCAACAGCCGCCTGCACACCTGATTCGGGTACGGGGCGGGGGGCACCCGGCTTGATGTCCCCGCTCCCGCCCGACGACCCCGCGGGCGGGCATCGATGACACGTATGGAAAGGAACAGGTGGATGACGAAGGCTCGCGAGATCATGACGGGCGGCGCGGAGTGCATCGGCGCCGAGGAGACGGTCCTCGAGGCCGCGAAGAAGATGACGCGGATGGGAGTCGGCGCGCTGCCGATCTGCGGGACGGACGACCGGCTCAAGGGCATGCTCACCGACCGCGACATCGTCGTGAAGGTCCTGGGCGCCGGCAAGGACCCGGCCCAGGTCAAGGCCGGAGAGCTGGCCCAGGGCGAAGCGGTCACCATCGGCGCCGACGACGACGCCGCCGAGATCCTGCGCACCATGAGCGAGCACCGGGTACGCCGCCTGCCCGTCATCGACGGCCACCGCCTCGTCGGCATCGTCGCCCAGGCCGACGTCGCCCGCGCCCTGCCCGACCCCCAGGTCGGCGACCTGCTCCAGGCCCTCTCCGCCGACTGATACCGACGGGCTGGACGAAGCCGGACGGCGTCGTCGGAGCGGTGCCGCACCTGCCCGGGCGGCGCCGCTCCGGCGACGCCGTCGCCGCTTGGGGAGGCGGAGCGTCGGCGGGGTGGGCACCTGCCGGAAAGGGGGAGGGAGGGCAAGCGCCCACCGGCGCGACGGTCGGGAGCCGCTCACAGGTCCGGCCGCCTCTTCCACCGTAGAACGCGGCCCGGCCGGTCTGCACCTGAGAGCCGCTACCCGACCGGCCCCGGCCGGCTGAGCCGGCCGCCCACGACGACCGGGAGGGACGCGGGCATCCCGTCGGTGACCCAGGCGAACTCCAGGGCCGCGAGCGTGGCCCCCCGGTCGGTCCACACGAGGATCTCGCCTACGTAGGCGCCGGACGGGTCATGGACGTGAGCGTCCACGGGCACGAGCGCTTCCGGCAGTGCCGCATGCTCGCACGGTTCCCGCACCCGCAGGTCGACGCTCACGGAGCCGGGCCCCCACACGGCGATCACCTCGGTACGGTCCAGTTGACTCCGGAGTTGCGACGCGCCGGCGAACTCCGCCGACAGGATGTGCTCGAGCACCGCGCGCTCGTCGGCGTTCAACGGGCGCGGGCCGGTGGGAAGAGAAGCCATGCGCCCATTCTGTGCCCGAGATCGCCACGTGAGACACCGCCGCAGGGAACCGAAAACCGGGGACTCCGAAGTGCGTGTCACTTAAACACGGTACAAAGGCGCGCGCGTCGAGATGCATGGCCCGGGTACTCGAGCGGCGGCAAAGCCGGTCCTGTTGTCGACGCCAGGGGGAGGTCGGGTGAATGAGCAGGCACGGTTCGTCCCGGAAAATACCTTGACACGGGCATATGTCGAAGATTAGAAAGAACCCCCGCCCATGTGTTCCCTGTGAGGTGACTGCATGACATCCCGTCCATCACGGGGATTATGGAGAAACCATGCATAACTCTGCACCGCTTGACGTCGGGCTTTCCTGCGCCACGCATCTCGCACGAGTTCCAGGGGCCTTACTGGACTGCGTCTCCGACGACCTGTCCCTTCTTCTCGCTCACCACGGAGTGCGCGACATTGAAGAACCCTTCTCCGTGGATTGGCGCTTCGACCTCCAGGAGGGGTCGCCCGAAGGCCCCGCCCGGGTCCTGCTGCCCGTGGCGGACCTGGAGGAGCGGATCGCCGCGAGGACGGGACTGCTCCTGACGTGGCACGCCGCGCAGGACGCGGTCGGCGCCGTCCGGGACTGGGCGGACCACCTCGCGGCCGGTCGGCCGGTCCTCGTGGTGGGCGACGCCCATCACCTTCCCTGGCTTCCGTACCACGGTAGGGAGCACATGGACCACGGCTTCGTCGTCGACGGCGCACACGGTTCCCTCCGGCACCCGCAGGGCCTGGTGCTCGACGTGACCGACCCCTATGACAACGCCACACGCTGGGGGGCCTGCGCGCCCCTGTCCACCACGATCACGCTGGCGGAACTCGCCCCGGCGCTCGACGGCGGCCGCTGGGGTGTCCTTCAAAAGGTTCAGGACATTCCCCGCGAAAAGGAGGATCCGTCAGCATCGGAATGCCTGACGGAAAATCTTCTGGCCCTTCGTCCGGCTGTCGAAAACAATACGTACAAACAATTCTGTGAAAGCCTGGACGAGCGGAGCCCGGCGAGCTGGGACCACTACTCCCTGCAGACGTGGCTGCTGGCCCGGTCCCGGGCCCTGCATTCTCGATGGCTGACCGCCCGCGCGCGCGAACTATCCGAATTCGAGCGAAACGGCGAATCCCTTCCCGCCCTTTTTGACACGCATGTTGCCGAACCGTGGAAGCGGGCCGCTCAGTCCTGTTATCTCGCCTCCCGGCGGACCGCCGCGGGTAAGGGCGCACCACCGTCGGCGCGCGAGAGCCTGGAACGCGCGGCGGCGTCCGAAGCGGAATTCGCCGACGCCCTGTTCCGGCACTTCCTCTGACACCGCGCCCGTTCACGTCCGACCCACAGGTCAGGAGAACGATGTTCTGGTACGAACACATCCTGGACGAAGCCGAGCGTCAACCGGACACGATCGCACTGGCGGACCCCGAACGACCAGTGTCCTACGCCGAGTTGGCGGCAGCGGTCCGAGCCGTGTCGGCACGCCTGCGGCAGCTCGCCCCCGGTCGCGGACGCATCGCCGTGCAGGCGCACAAGACACCCACCACCATCGCGGCGATGATCGCCGTCCTCCACAGCGGTCACGCCTACGTACCCCTCGACCCCGCCTCCCCACCGGAGCGCCGGCGGTTCGTCCTGCGCGACGCCTCCTGCGCGTTGCTGCTCACCACCCGCCCCGACCCGGTCGACACGGACCTGCCGGTCCCCGTGCTGGTCCTCCCGGAGAACCCCGCCGACCTCACCGCCCTCCACCGGCACCTGGACGCCACCACCGAGCCCGCGGGTTCCGCCGCCGGGCACCCGCGCCCCGCCGCCGAGCCCGACAGCCGTACCGCCGCCTCCTCCGCGGGAGCCGACGCCGAGGCGTACGTCCTCTACACCTCCGGTTCCACCGGCACCCCGAAGGGCGTCGTGATCAGCCGCCGCAACGTCACGGCCTTCCTGGACTCCGTCGGCGGCGCCTACCCCCTGCGCCGGGGCGACCAGGTCGCCGTGCACGCCCCCCTCCACTTCGACCTGCCGGTCTACGACGTGTACGCGGGGCTGGCCGCCGGCGCCACCCTGCACCTGGTGCCCGAGCGCACCGCGCTGTTCCCGCAGGCGCTGCTGCGCTTCCTCCAGGAACGCCGCGTCAGCCACCTCTACGCCGTGCCGTCCGCACTGACCGCGCTGCTCCACCGCAGCTCCCTGGAGCCCGGCGCTCTGCCCGACCTGCGTCAAGTGCTCTACGCGGGAGAGGAGTTCCGGCCGAGCGCGTTGGCGTCCTTCCTGGCCGCCGTCGCCCCGGCCCGGGTCGCCAATCTCTACGGCCCCATCGAGACCAACGTCGTCACCGCGCTCGACATCGAGCCCCGCCACGTCGAGGCCGGCCGCGTCCCGCTCGGCTACCCCGTGCCCGGCGTCACGCTCGCTCTGCTCGCCGAGGACGGCACCGCCTCCGAACGGGCCGTGGCGGAGGGCGAGATCATGGTCGCCGGGGACTCGGTGACCCCCGGTTACCTCAACCGCCCGGAGCTGACGGCGGACGCCACCGTGGTGACGGCCACCGAGTCCGGCACCCACCGCTTCTACCGCACCGGCGACTTCGCCCGGCGCGACGAGGGCGGACTGCTGCATCTGCTGGGCCGACGGGACGGGCTGGTCAAGACCCGTGGATACCGGGTCGAGCTCGGTGAGGTGGAGGCGGTCCTCGGCGACCACCCGCTGGTGGCCGACGTCGCCGTCCTGGCCGTACCCGATCCCCGGCTCACCCACACGCTCACCGCCCTGGTGGTGCCCTCCGGGGCCGGTGCGGACCTCTCCGAGGCAGAACTGTCCCGGACGCTCACCCAGCACTGCCGCACCAGGATGCCCGCCTACATGGTGCCCGGGTCGCTCGGCGTCGTGGCGGAACTGCCGCGCACCAGCACCGGCAAGATCGCCCGGGCCGCACTGCGCGACCTGGCCGTCCCGTCGGCGGGAGGCACCCGGTGAACGGTGCCACGCCACCCCTGGCTGACATGTCCGCGCTAGAAGGAGAGGTCGTCGCGCTGGTGGCCGAGCACCTCGGCCTGCCCGAGGAACAGGTGCGCCGCGCACCCTCGCTGTTCGACCTGCCAGGGTTCGACTCCCTCGCCGTGGTGGCCGTCCTGGAAGGGCTGGAGGAACGGACCGGCCACGAGATTCCGCCCGAACGGATCGTGCCCGAGGCGTTCGAGTCGATCGGTTCCGTCACCGCCTTGTTCCCGCCCGCCGGCCCCCCGGGATCCGACTGTCACGAGAAGGGCACCGCATGACCGTCACCCTGCTCCACGACCTGCTCGACCGACGGGCGGACCGCACCCCCGACGCCCCCGCCCTCACCCGGGCGGACACCACCTGGACGTACGGGGAGCTGCGGCAGCACAGCCGGGCGCTGGCCGCGCGGCTCGCCGGCCACGGGGTCGGCAGGGGTGACCGAGTGCTCGTCCTCGCGCCCCACGCCGCCGAGACCGTCGCCGCCCTCTTCGCGGCCTCCCGTCTGGGCGCGTCGTACTGCGTGGTCAGCGACCAGACCCGGCCCTACCACCTGCGGCACATCCTGGCCGACAGCGAACCCGCGGCCGTCCTGGCCACCGGGGAGGCCGCCGCCCGCGTCGAGGGGGAGACCGGGCGCGCCGTCCACTGGTACGACGCAGACGGGCAAGCGCCGCTCGACGCCGCGCCGCACGAGGACGACGGCCGGGCACCCTGCCTGTCGGTCGACGCCGTCGCGCTCACCTACACCTCGGGCAGCACCGCCATGCCCAAAGCCGTCGTCTCCACCCACCGCCAGGTCCTCTTCGCGACCGCCGCCATCCAGGACGCCCTGCACTACCGGCCCGACGACCGGATCCACTCCTGCCTGCCGCTCTCCTTCGACTACGGCCTCTACCAGGTGTACCTGGCCTGTGCCTCCGGTGCCCACCTCGTCCTCGGCGACAGCAGCCAGGCCGGCCCCGCCCTGCTCACCGCGCTGCGCACCAGCGGCGCCACCGTCCTGCCCCTGGTCCCCTCACTGGCCTCCAACCTGCTCCGGCTGCTCAGCCGGTCCGACAGCGCCCCGCCGCCCCTGCGGCTCGTCACCAACACCGGCGCGGCACTCCCGCCCGCCCTCAGCGCCCAGCTGCGCCAGGCGATCCCCACACTCGCCGTCGTCCCCATGTACGGCCTCACGGAGTGCAAACGCGTCTCCATCGCCGAACCCGACCTCGACCTGACCCGCCCCGGATCGGTCGGCCGACCGCTGCGCGACACCGAGGTCTACGCCGCCGACCCGGAAGGCCGGCCCCTGCCACCGGGGCAGACCGGGGAACTCGTGGTCCGCGGCCCTCACGTCATGGCGGGCTACTGGCGTGCCCCCGAACTGACCGCCGCCCGGTTCGGCCGGGACGCCATCGGCCAGCCGCTGCTGCGCACCGGCGACCGCGGCTGGGTCGACGCCGACGGCTACCTGTACTTCGCCGGACGCGATGACGACCAGTACAAGCAGCGCGGCTTCCGGGTGAGCACGGTGGAGGTGGAGGCCGCCGCGCTGGACATCCCGGGCGTCCACCTCGCCGCCGTACTGCCGCCGGCCGGCACCCGCGGGGCACTGCTGGCCGTCAGCGCCGACCTGTCCGCCGCGCACCTGGCCAAGGAACTCGGCGAGCGTCTCGATCCGGTCAAGCTCCCGTCCGCGTACGAGGTCCTCGACGAGCTCCCGCTGAGCGTCAACGGCAAGGTCGACAAGCGAGCCCTGGCCGACCTGCTGCGCACACGGGGGACGGCCGCATGACGCTCCTCACCGACCTCGCCCGCACCTACGGCACACCCGCCTACGTGTACGACCTCCAGGCGGTCCGCTCCGCCCACGCCGACCTGCGGACCGCGCTGCCGTCGGGCACAGAGCTCTACTACTCCGTCAAGGCCAACCCGCACCCCCTGGTCATCGCCTGCCTCGCCGGCCTGGGCTGCCGGACCGAGGTCGCCTCCCCGGGCGAACTCGACGCCGCGCTGGGGGCCGGCGTGCCACCCGACCGGATCCTGTTGACGGCCCCCGGCAAGAGCGAGAGCGCCGTCGCCCACGCCCTGGCCCGGCAGGTGACCCACTTCTCCGCGGACTCTCCGACCGACCTCGCCCGCATCGCCGGCCAGGCCGAACGGCTCGGGGTGCCGGCCGACTGCCTGTTGCGGGTCAACGCCGACCAGGCGGTGCCCGGCATGGGGCTGTCCATGACCGGAACGGCGTCGCAGTTCGGTGCCGACGCCTCCTGGATCCTGCGCGAACCCCACCTGTTCCGGGGCCACGACATGGCCCGGGTCACCGGTCTGCACCTGTACATGGGGACCAACATCGCCGAACAGGACAAGCTGCTGAGACAGTTCACCATCGGCGTCGAACTGGCCGCCGCACTGCGGACGTCGGTGGGCGAACACCTCACGACCGTCGACCTCGGCGGCGGCTTCGGCACGCCGTTCGCCCGGCAGGGCGACCGCCCGGTCTTCACCTCCCTGGCCAAGGAGCTGACGTCCGTCCTGGACGGAGGGCTGCCAGGCTGGCGCGACGGCGAGATCACCGTCGCTTTCGAGTCCGGCCGCTACCTCACCGGGGACTGCGGCCATCTGCTGACCACCGTCCTGGACACCAAGGAGTCCAAAGGCACCCGCTTCACCGTCCTCGATACCGGCATCCACCACCTCGGCGGCATGTCGGGCCTGCGGCGGGTCCCACCGGTGTCCCCTGACGTCCTCCACGCAACCGCCACCGCAACCGCCACCGACGCGGACGGCGTCCGACGCGGGACCGCGCCCGCCCCCCGGACGGGAGCGGGGGCCGAGCGCACCCGGACGCCCGGTGTGCTCGCGGGCCCCCTGTGCACCCCCCTCGACACCCTCAGCCGCAACACGCCCCTGCCCCCCATGGAAACGGGCGACGTGCTCGCCGTCCCCAACGTCGGCGCCTACGGACTCTCCGCCAGCCTCATCGCCTTCCTCGGCCACCACCTGCCCGTCGAGATCGTCGTCGACGCCGGACACGTCGTCTCGGCCACCCGGCTGCACCTGACCCGCCACGACGCCGGCCCCGGTGAGACCGGCCCGTCATCACTTCCCGCCCACCACCTCGAAGGAGCCCCGGTATGACCGACGACCAGTTCGAAAGCCTGCTGCGCACCCGGCTGCCGTACCTGCCGGCCGACGAGCCCCTGCGCGACGACGCCGACCTCACCCAGCTCGGACTCGACTCGATGCAGGCCATGGAGCTGCTGTTCGACATCGAGGAGGAGGCCGGCATCACCGTCCCGGACTCCGCCATGAACGCCGAGACCTTCGCCACCCCCGCCAGCCTGCGCGCCGTCGTGCACCAGCAGGCCGAGAAGGCCGCGTGAGCGCCCCCGCGACGGCCCCCGCGACGGAACGGCCACCGGCGACACGGCTCGACGCCCGCGTCGAGGCCGTACTGCCGGTGCTGCGCGAGGACGCCGCCCGGATCGACGAGGCCGCCGCCTTCCCCGTCCGCGGCCTGGCCGCGCTGCGCGAGAGCGGGCTGATGGGCCTGCTCGTCCCGCAGGAGCACGGGGGCCTGGGCGGCTCCTCGACGGACCTGACACATGTGGCCCGGGAACTGGCCGGGGAGTGCCTCTCCACCGCCATGATCTGGGCCATGCACTGCCAGCAGGTCGCCGCCCTCACCCGGCACGGCAGCCCCGGCCTCCGGGCGCATCTGCTCCCCCGCATCGCCCGGGGCGAGGTCTACGTGGCTTCCGTCACCAGTGAGAAGGTCAAGGGAGGGCACCTGCTCAGCGCCCACTCCCCGCTGACCGAGGAGAGCGACGGCAGCCTCCGGCTCGACCGCGAAGCGCCCATCGTCACCGGGGGCGCGCACGCCGACGGCTTCCTGATCACCCTGCGCGACGGCCCCGCCGCGGCCCCCCACCAGGTGACCGCCGTCTACGCCGATCGCAGCCGGCTCACGGTGGAGGAGGGGCCCGACCGGTGGAACCCCATGGGCATGCGCGGCACGCACAGCATCCCGCTGCGCCTGAGCGGCACCGTGGACGAGACCGCGGTCGTGGGACGGCGCGGCGGCTTCAAGGACGTCGCGGTCGCCGACTTCGTCCCCGCCGGCCACCTCGCCTGGGCCGCCTGCTGGCTCGGCGCCGTACGCGGCGCGCTCCGCTCCGTCCTGAAGCTGCTCCGGTCCCCGGCGGGACGACGCCAGTTCGACCTTTCCGGCCGGCAGTTGCGCGCCCGCCTCGCCCGGGTCCGCATGGAGCTCGACGCCATGGCCGCCCTGCTCGCCCAGGTGACCGCGGACAGCGACCGGCACCGCGGCACGGCCGGTGCCGGATCACCGCCCGTGCAGATGCGGCTGAACGCCCTCAAGGTCTACACGGCGGAACGTTCCTTCGCCTGTGTCGACCAGCTGATCCGGGTGGTGGGCCTGCGCCACGGATACATGCGCCACTCCGACCTCCCGCTGGAGCGGCTGTTCCGGGACCTCAGGTCCGCCAGTCTCAACTACGCCGACGACCGCCTGCTCGCGGCGAACGGAGCCATGTGCCTGCTCGACAGGGAGGTCTCCCTTGCCGACTGACAGGACCCTCATGGTCGCCCGGCCACCGGACACGACCGGCTCCCACGGCACTGTGCCGCGCCTGGACCGCGCCCTGGACTCCCTGCCCGTCGCCGCCCTCCATGCCGACGGCCGGACACTGATCCGCGCCCTCGGCGAGGCCGGAGTCGTCGCGGACTGCCTCGCGGGCCCCGACCCGCGCCAGCCGCTGCGACTGCCGCTCCTGCACACCGTGCTCGGCGGCCTCACCGGCAGGGTGTCGCACGGCGCCCAACTGGCCTGCCTCCTGCACCTGTCGACCCTCACACCGCTGACACTGCGACTGGCCGGCGAGGAACGGGCCGACCCGCTGATCCGGGGCCGGGCGACGGCTGCGCTGGCGGCCACCGACTCCGGAGCGGCCGGCTCCGACCTGCCGGGCCTGACCACCGAGGTGCGCCGGCACGGAGAGGACCTGGTGCTCGACGGGCACAAGACCTGGATCACCGGCGCCCAGTGGGCGGACCATTTCCTGGTCCTTGCCCGGCACCGGCCCGGCCGCCACTTCTCCGACTTCTGCCTCGTCATGGTGCCCGCCGACGCGCCCGGCGTGAGCGTCGAACCGATCGGCACCCCGGTGATGGCCGGCGCCGGCCTCGGCTCGCTGGCCCTGGACGGCGTCCGCCTGCCCGCGCGGGCGATGCTGGGCCGCCCCGGCAGGGGCATGGTCGCCTTCACGGAGCAGATGGGCGCCGAGCGCCTCGCCGGCGGCATGTGGACGGCGTCGCTGTGCCGCCGGCTGCTGGCCGCCGCCGCCGACGACGCCTCCCGGCGCCACCTGGGCGGCCGTGCCCTGTGGGCGGAGTCCGCCGTCCGGCAGCGTCTGGCCGTCCTGTTCGCCCGGGTACGGCTCCTGGAGGCCCTCGTCGATGACATCACCGCGCGCACCACGGCAACAGGCCGCTTCCCGCTCGCCGACACCGCCGTGGTCAAGGCCACGGTCGGCCCGCTGGCCGCAGACGTGGCGGACACCTGCCTCCGCCTCGCGGGCGCCGCCGGCCTCACCGCCGACAGCGACCTGCTGCGTACCGCCCAGGACGTCCGTACCTTCGCGGTCGCGGGAGGCAGCACCGAGACCATGCTCGAACTGATCGCCGAGGGGCTCCCCGCCGCCGCGGGACGAGCGGAGCCGCGGCCATGACCCTCGTCCAGGTCGACCCCACCACGTTCGTCCGCGTCCTGCCGAGGCCGGAACACGCACAGCGGGACGACTCCGTGCTGTCACCCGAGGAACGCGCCCGGTGCGCGGCCATGCCGCCGCACCGGCGCCAGGAGTTCACGCACGGCCGGACCCTGCTGCGCCACCTGGTCGCGGAACTCACCGGAGCCGACCCGCGCCGGGTCTCCCTCCGCCTCGACGCCCGCGGGGCGCCCCACATACCGGGAAGCGGTCCGGGCGTGTCCATCTCCCACTCGTCCCGCCACACCGCGGTCGCCGTCCGGCTTGCCGGTCCCGTGGGTGTCGACGTCCAGGACCCGCCACCGGTACTGAGCGAGCGCATGGTCCGCCGGTGCTGCGGCGCGCGGGCCGACGAACTCCTCGCCCTGGACCGGGCCGAGGCCGGCGCCGCGTTCGCCCGTGTCTGGGCGGTCCAGGAGGCGGTGGTCAAAGCACGGCGACTGGGACTGGCCGGAGCGCCCTGGCGTGTCCCGGTGGCCCTGAACGAGCCGCGCGGTCTGTGGCGCGGCGTCTCCTGGCGGTCGCTGCCGCAGGTCGAGCCGGTGGCCCTGGCGGTTGCCACCGGCCCCGCCGATCCGGTGTGACCCCCGCCCGTTCCCCCTCATCCCACCTCATGAAGGAGTACGTGATGACGGCTCACCCGCTCGCCCGCGCGACGCAATCCGTCTCCAGCCCACCCCGCGACCCGACCACCGCAGGTCCGCCCGGCGGTGTTGCACCGGAGGAGTTCCGCGCCTTCATGACCTCCTGGCCCAGCGGTGTCTCGGTGGTCACCGCCCAGCACGGCGACGAGGACCCCATCGGCTGCACCGTCAACGCCGTACTCTCCTGGTCCCTGCGGCCGCCGATGATCGCGGTGTGCCTGTCGGAGACCAGCCGGACCCTGCGGACCGTCCGCGCCTCCGGCATGTTCGGCGTCAACATCCTCAGCTGGGACCAGCGCCGGCTGATCGACCAGTTCGCCACGGCCCCGGCCCACGAACGGTTCGACGGCGTGGACCCCCTCCACCAGGCCGGGCCGGCGCTGCTGCGCGGCGCCGCCGCCGCGGCGCGGTTCACGGTGTGCGCCACCTTCGCGTACACCGACCACGTCCTGGTGATCGGCCGGCCGGTCGGCCGCCTGTACGCGGCGGACGTGTCCCCGGTCGTGCTGCACAACAGGTCCCGCCGCCATCTGAGGGAAGGATGAAACCAGTGCCGATTCCGTCCGCCGAGGTCCTGGGAGATCGCTCGTCGAATAGACCCGACGACTCGGAATCCTGTTCGTACACCCTGGCGATACTGGCGGGGGAGTTATCGCCGGAAGACGTGCGCGACGTCTTGCACGGAAATGCTGGATACGGCGTGCGCGTGGTAGCCGTTTCCAGTGTCGCGACAGGGCGCGTCGAAGGAAGGGCAAATGTACTGCCGGCCGTACTGGCGGCTGCCGCGGAAGCCCTGGGAGAAAGCGGTGGCGACCATGGGAATTCCGCCCGGCCCGGAGGCCGGGCGTGGCGGATCGAGGACGACGGCGGGAGATCCGGACGGAGCGGGGAGAGGGGGCGGGCGGGGGAGGCGCCGGACCCGGACCAGTCGCCCGGGCTGTCCGCCCGGGAGCGGGAGACGCTGCTGCTCGTCGCCGACGGACTCACTCGCAATCAGGCCGCACGCCGCATCGGCATCAGCCCGCACACCGTCGACACCTACCTCAAACGCATCAGGGCCAAACTGGGCCTCGGCAACAAGGCCGAACTCGCCAGAGCCGCGGAACGCTACCGGCACGACGGCGACCGCCGCCCCTGACCCCCCACCACCGATCGACCGGACGATGCGCCGCGAGGCCCCCGCCAGGGCCTCGCGGCGCCGTCTTTCCCGGCCGCCCTCACGCCACCAGCTTGGCCACCGGCTGGTGCCCCGCACCCGCCGCCCGGCGCAGCAGCGCCACGACCCCGTCGGCGATCTCTCCCGCCGACGGGGCCCCGGAGCGCGGACCGCCGAAGAAGCTGCGCACGAGCGTCTGCCGCGGGTCGAAGTCGAACCGGACCGTCGTGCAGGTCATCGGCCGCCCCGGCCGGAACGCGCCGAGTTCCGTGGTGCGGGGCGCCGAGGCGCCGGGGCCGGGACGGCCGCTGCCCGGCAGCTCGCCCGTACCGCGGCTGACGTGCAGCTGCACATAGCCGACCTGGTCGCCCTCCAGCGCCGCCCGGTAGGCGGGTACCGCCTCGGCCAGCTCGGGGACGGACAGGCGCGAGTGGCGGACGGCACAGAGTGAGGAGTGGTACATGTCCTGCGCGTGCTCGACCAGACTGCGGTCCTCCTCGATGTGGCAGACCAGCGGCCGTTCGTTGATGAAGTAACCGACGACCTCGTCCACCTGCTGCCGCCGACGGGTCGAGACGGGTGTGTGGACGACGAAGTCGCGCTGCCCCGTGCGCTGCCACAGCACCAAGGAGAGCAGGGCGGAGACGGTGGTGAACTCCGACACGCCGAGCTCGGTGCTCAGCCGCCGCACCGCGCGGTCCAGGTCCGCGCCGTCGTGGACGTGATCACGCTGGCTCAGCACCGCCGGTCCGACGGCGCCGTCCAGCGCGGGGTCGTGCAGGGGGGACACCGCGTCCAGGGCCGAGCGCCAGGCGGCGGTCTCCCGCGCCGCGCTCCGTTCGCCGTCCGCCGCGCGCCGCCGACACCAGTCGGCGTAGTCGCCCGGCGCGGGAAGGCCCGGCCCGTACGGCCCGCCTTCGACCAGAGCGGCCAACTGGCGGGCGGCGACGACCGAGGAACGGGCATCGGACACCAGATGGTCCATGGCGACGACGAGGACCGCCCGCCGGCCGGGACCGCGGACAAGTTCGAAGGCCGCCCGCATCGGCACCCCGGCCGGATGGAGCTCCGCGAGGTGCAGCGCCGTCAGGCGCTCCCGCACGGTCCGCTCGACGTCCGCGCTCTCGACGACCACCGGCCGGGGAAGGTCGGGCCCCGTCCACTGGACCGTGGGCGGGCTGCCGCGCAACGCCGCGCGCAGGGCCGCCTGGTGCTCGCAGAACACGGCCACGGCACCGGCGACCCGCGCCTCGTCGACGCCTTCGGGGAGGGGCAGGGTAAATGTCATGTTGTGCGCCACTCCCGGTCCCAGGAGTTTCTGGGCGTAGAGCATGCTGTATTGCTCGGCGAGGAGGGGAAAAGACATTCCACCTGCTCCTTCGGGGAATCGAGGCATGGCGATGACATTTCCACCGTATTCCGCACGGGCTTTCCGCGCACGTCCCTGAAAAAAGGGTCAAGGTGATCCCGCATCAGTGAGGGAGAGCCGGGAACGTGGTCGGAGCGCCGATCGAGCCGGACCGCCGGCGGTTGACGCGGGCCCTTTCCAGAAGGGAAACCGGCGCGGAACGTCCCAGCAGAGGAGACTCATCGTGACTTCCATACTGATCACAGGCGGGCAGGGCTACGTCGGCTCGACGCTGGTCCGTCAGCTCGCCGCCCGCGGAGTGCGCGTCACCGTCGTCGACAACGACCTGGTCCCCGGCGCAAGGATCTCCGATCCCCGAGTGACCTACGTGGGCGGGGACATCCGTGAACCGGGTGAGTGGCAGCCGGCCCTGCGGGGCGTGGACGCCGTCATCCACCTCGCCGCGGTGGTGGGCGACCCGGCGTGCGGCCTGGACACCGACCTCGCCTGGCAGACCAACTACCTGGGCACGGTGCGCGTCGCGGAGGCATGCCAGAAGGCCGGCGTCACCACCTTCGTGTTCGCCTCGACCTGCAGCAACTACGGGGCCACCGAGAACGACGAGGAGGTCGACGTCTGGTCACCCCTCAACCCCCAGTCGGTCTACGCCCAGTCGAAGATCATGGCGGAGCACTATCTGCTGTCGCTCGGCGGGAGCGCGCTCACCGCGCACATCCTGCGTTTCGCCACCGTCCACGGGTTGTCAGACCGCATGCGGTTCGACCTCGCGGTGAACGTCATGACCGCCCACGCGGTCACCCGGGGCGAGGTCGCCGTCCACGGCGGCCGGCAGTGGCGGCCCTTCCTGCACGTCCAGGACGCGGCCAAGGCCCTTCAGGCCGCGACGGACAACACCTCCCCGACCCTCTACAACTGCGGCTCGGGGGAAGAGAACTACCAGATGGCGCAGATCGGCGAGGTCATCGCCCGTGAGATCCCGGGCACCCGCGTCGTCGTCCAGGAGGAGGCGGCGGACCCGCGCAACTACCGGGTCAACTTCGAACGCATCCGCGAGGCCCGCCGCTTCCAGCGCCGGTTCGGCGTCGTCGACTCGGTCCGCGAGATACGGGACGCCATGGCCCGAGGCCGCTATCTGGACTTCGCCGACGCCAAGTACAGCAACTTCCTCACGGCACAGAACGCCCTCGCCGCCACACCCGCGCCGGGCGCCGCTCGCGCGTTCTCCCCCGCCGCATCCGTCTGAGAGGGACACCGAATGACGTCCGTCAGCACCGACGCCGCCACGCCCGCCCCGTCGCGGACCGATGCCCGCCCGCCCATCCCGCTGGTGCGTCCCACCGTCGAACCCGACAGCGCCCTGCTCGCCAGGATGGACGACGTCCTGAGGTCGGGGATGCTCACCAACGGGGTCTGGGTCCGACGTTTCGAAGAGGCGGTGGCCGAGTACCTCGGAGTACGCCATGTCGTGGCCGTCAGCAACTGCACGGCCGGCCTGATGCTCGTCCTGCGCTCCATCGGCAGGGCCAAGGACGTCGTCGTGCCGGGCTTCACCTTCATGGCGACCGGCCACGTCGGCGCCTGGAACGCCCAGCACCTCCACTTCGCCGACAGCGACCCGCACACCTGGACCCTCGACCCGGCAGCCTGCGCCAAGGCGGCGTCGGCCGCCGACGCGGTCGTCGGCATGCACACCTTCGGTGCCCCCTGCGACGTGGACGCGCTCCAGCGGGCGGCCGGCGCCCGGGTCCCCGTGGTGCTGGACGCCGCGCACGGCTTCGGCAGCCGCTATCCGGACGGCACCATGGTCGGCGGCAAAGGGCTCGCCGAGGTCTTCAGCCTCAGCCCCACCAAGCCGCTGTCAGCGGGTGAGGGCGGACTCGTCACCACCGGCGACGACAACCTGGCGCAGGAGTTGCGGACCGGCCGTGACTACGGCAACCCCGGGGACTACGACGCCCGCTTCGTCGGGCTGAACGCACGCATGCCGGAACTGTCCGCCCTCGTCGGTCTCTCCGCACTGGAACGCTTCCCGCACTGGCTGGAGCGCCGGATGACGCTGGTCCAGCGCTACCGCCGCAACCTCGCCGACCTGCCCGGACTCACCTTCCAGGACATCCCCGAGGGCGCCGGCAGCTCCTACAAGGACCTCGGTGTCCAGGTCGAGCCCGAGGCGTTCGGCACGGATCGCGCCGGAGTCGCCCGGGTGCTGTCCGCCGAAGGCATCAGCAGCCGTTTCTACTTCGACCCGCCGCTGCACCGGCAGACCGCGTACCGCTCCGAAACGGCCCCGCCCACCCTGCCGGTGACGGACCGGCTGGCCGCCCGGATGATCACTCTCCCGCTCTACTCGCACATGCCGGAGCAGGACGTCGACCGGGTTTGCGACGCCGTACGGCGGGCACATGTCGATGGCTCTGCGCACGCGGCCTGACCACCGCCGAAGGGACGACGGATGAACGACTACGTGGCCGAACTGCGCGCTCTGCTGGGCCACCGGCCCGTCATCTTCCCCGGTGCGTCGGTGGTCGTGACCGACGACCTGGGCAGGGTGCTGTTGCTGGCCCGCACCGACACGGGCGGGTGGGGGCTGCCCGGCGGGCTGATGGATCCCGGCGAGTCCTTCGAGGACACCGCCCGCAGAGAGGTGCTGGAGGAGACGGGACTCGTCGTCGGTGAGCTCGCCTTGCTGGGCCTGTTCTCCGGTGGGCCGCAGTACTTCTACCGCTACCCGAACGGCGACGAGGTCCACAACGTCACCGCGGCCTACGTCGCCTCCCCGCCGGCCGGCGCCACCCTGGTCCTCGACCGGGCCGAGAACACCGACGCCGCGTTCTTCGACATCGACGACCTGCCCGCCGACGTCATCACACCAGAACGCCCGATCCTCGCCACGTACCGGGACGCGTGCCGGGACCGGTCGGCCGTGCTCACGGCGAAGGCGGCGGGGGAGCGGTGACCGACTACCTCCCCTGGCTCGACACGATCCTGGACCGGGCGGACGGACTGGCCCTGCGGTACGCCGGTTCAGGCGGCGCCGTCGAGGTCGTCGGGGTGAAGGCCGACGACCGCAACCAGATCAGCACCGCCGCCGACCACGCCATCGGGGAGATGATCGTCGCGGCGCTCGGCCGGGACTTCCCCGCCGACTCGGTCATCGAGGAGGAGAGCGGTGTGCGGGAGGCCGACGGTCCGGTCACGTGGATCGTCGACCCCCTGGACGGTACGAGCAACTACGCGGCGGGCAGCCCCCTCTACGGCGCGATGCTCGCCGCCGTGGACGACCGGGGCCTGCTGGCCGCGGGCATCACCCTGCCGGCCCTGGGACGGCGGTACCTGGCGCAGCGCGGCCGGGGGGCGTTCCGCGACGGCACCGCCTTCCGCACCCCCGCCTGCGCCGGACTGGAGGGCCGCCTGGTGGCCTACGGCATGGACAAGGCCGGCCCGGAACGGATGGCCGAGGACGCCCGGCTCATGACCGCCATCGCCGCGCAGTGCCTCGGTACGCGCGCCAGCAACAGCGTCTTCGACGCCGCCCTCGTCATCGACGGCGCCTACGCCGGCTACGTGCACCGCAGCTGCCGCATCTGGGACGTCGCCGCACCGGCGTGCGTGCTCTCGGAGAGCGGCGGGACCCACAGCGATCTCAGCGGACGTCCGCTGGACTTCCGTGACCCGCTGTCCAAGGCGGACCTGGTGTACGAGGTCATCCTCGCCGCCGACGGCGCACGCGAACCGCTCGCGGCGCTGGGCGGGCAGGCGGGGCCGGCCGGATGAGCGGCCGTGCACCCGGCCACCGGACAAGCCCCCGAGCGGAAGGCGATGGACCATCCCCGATGTCGACACCCCGCGGGCGCCCCCTCCGCCGGCCAGGCACGGCGGTCGGTCTCGCCGCCGTGCTCCTGGGCCTGACCTACGGCTACGACGGCACGGCGATGGCCGGCGCCCAGATCCTCGTCACCCGGACGTTCCACCTCTCGCCCTTCGAGCAGGGAACGCTGTACGCCGGTCCCGTCGTGGGCCTGATGGCGGGAACGCTCCTGGCCGGACGGCTCTCCCACGGGGCGGGCCGGCGCGGCGCCCTCGTCGTCGCCGCGGCCGTCTGCTCCCTCACCACCCTCGTGTCCGCGCTGTCGGTGAACCTCCTGATGCTGGTGGGCACCCGCGCGGTGCTCGGCATGAGCATGGGGGTGCTCATCGTCATCGTGCCCGTGCTCATCGCCGAGTCCGTCCGCACGGCGATCCGCGGCCGGGTCGCCGTGCTCTACCAGTGCGCCACGGCGGGCGGATGCGCCGCCACGTACTTCGTCAGCTATCTGCTGGCCGGCGGCGGCCACTGGCGGACCATGCTGGTCATCCCCGCGTTCTGCGCCGCCGCGGCGGCCGTCGCCCTGTTGCGGCTGCCGGAGACGCCGAGCTGGTACCTCATGAAGGGGCGCGCCGACCGCGCCGCAGCAGCCGACCGCGTCCTCGGGACACTGGAGCCGGACACCGTCCCCGAGGAACCCGCCTCCCCCGAGGAGCTCTCCGCCGGGTCCGCCCAGGGGCGGCTGCGCGAGCTGTTCCATCCCAAGTACCGGCGACTGACCTTCTTCGTCGTCACCCTGGGCTTCCTCGTCCAGATCACCGGCATCAGCGCCATCGGCTACTTCAGCCCCCGCATCTTCCAGCGCATGGGCTACGAGGGCGACTTCAGCCTGCTCGTGCTGCCCGGCTTCATCCAGCTGCTCTCCGCCGTCGCCGCGCTGGTGTGCGCGGTGGCGATCGACCGGGTGAGCCGCCGCACCGCCCTGCTCACCGGCACCGCACTGATGACGGCGGGCCATCTGCTGCTCGTCGGCGTGTTCGCGGACATCCTCCCCGCCACGGCCGGTCTGCTCGGGCTCGCCGTCTTCGCGGTCGGCTTCAACGCCGGTTTCGGCGCGCTGATCTGGGTGTTCGCCGCCGAGGGCTTCCCCCGCCGGCTGCGCGGCCCGGGAGCGTCGGCCATGCTCCTGTCCAACCTCAGCGCCAACCTGATCATCGCCCAGTTCTTCCTCAGCGCACTGTCCGCCCTGGGCGGCACCGCCACCTTCTGCCTGCTCCTCGCCGTCAACGCCGTCGCCTGGTGCTACGTGTACGCCAAGGTGCCCGACACCACCGGCAGGACGCTGGCCGAAGTACAGGCGTACTGGGAGGACGGCCGCCGCTGGAAAGGCCCTCCCGTCGCCTCCGCCGCCCCGGAGACCCCGGACGGTGAACGGCCGTGACCTCCCGGATCGACGCCGGGCCCGACCTCGCCGAGCGGGCCCGCGGGGTGCTGGACCCGACCTCGTTCGCCTACTACGCGGCCGGGTCCGGCGAGAACCTCACGCTCCGGGAAGCCCCGGACGGCTGGCGCGAGCCACGGCTCCGCCCCCACGTCCTGCGCGACGTCTCCACGGTGGACACCCGCACCACCCTGCTCGGCACGGACCTCGCCGCCCCCGTCGTCGCGGCCCCCACCGCCTTCCACAGCCTCGCCACCCCGCAGGGAGAGATCGCCACCGCCCGGGGCGTCGCCTCGGCCGGTTCGCTGCTGGTCCTCTCCGGACGCTCCAGCCGCGAACCCGAAGCGGTGGCCGAGGCGGCGGGCCCCTGGTGGGCCCAGATCTACTGCCTGCGCGAACGGGCCGTCACCGAGCAGTACGTCCGGCGCGTCGCCGCCGCCGGAGCGCGGGCCCTGGTCCTCACCGTCGACGCGCCCTACGTCACCCCCCGCGGCGCCGAACTCGGCCCTCTGCCCTTCGACGCCGGCGACACCAGCGCCCGGCTGTCCGACCCCGCCACCCGGCCCGACGCCCTCGAACAGGACCCCTCGCTCACACCGGGCGTCATCGCACGGCTGCGTGACCTCTCCGGCCTGCCGGTCCTCGTCA
This sequence comes from Streptomyces sp. NPDC034085, assembly GCF_055575555.1. Classification (NCBI taxonomy): domain Bacteria; kingdom Bacillati; phylum Actinomycetota; class Actinomycetes; order Kitasatosporales; family Streptomycetaceae; genus Streptomyces; species Streptomyces sp. NPDC034085. Next base: position 195,380 of record NZ_JBVISL010000009.1, read on the forward strand.
AAGGGATCCTGCGGCCCGACGACGCCCTCGCCTGTGTCGAGGCCGGTGCCGAAGGGATCATCGTCTCCCACCACGGCGGACGCCAGCTCGACCGCGTCCTGCCCACCAGCCGGGCCCTGCCGCCGGTCGTCGAGGCGGTGGCCGGCCGGGTCCCCGTCCTCGTGGACGGCGGCATCTCGACCGGCCTGGACGTCCTGGTGGCCCTGGCCCTGGGCGCCGACGCCGTACTCGTCGGACGCCCCGTCCTGTGGGCCCTGGCCCTGGGCGGCGCCGCCGGAGTGGAGTCCCTGCTCCACTCCTACCGGGAGCAGCTGTCCCGAGCCATGGCCCTCGCCGGATGCCCCACGACGGCCGACATCACCCCGGACCTCGTCCACACGGGCAGAGAGCACGGAACACCGTGCTGAACCGAGTGACCTGCGTGACGGGTGGGGTTCTCGGTCAGCCGGTCAGTTCGCGGGTGGCCAGAGCCGTGCCTTCGATGCGGGCGCTGATCTTCGCGAAGGCGGTGTCGCGGGAGGTGGAGGTGTCGTCGGCGAAGGGGGAGAAGCCGCAGTCGTCGCAGGTGCCCAGCCGGTCGGGAGGCAGGTATCGGGCGGCTGCCAGGACGCGGTCGCGTACCTCCTGGGGTGTTTCGACACGTGGGTCGATCGGGTCGGTGACGCCGATGAAGACCTGGGTCCGGTCGGGCAGGTGTTCGGCGAGGACGGCGAGAACCTTGTCCGGGTCCGGCTCGCTGGCGAGCTGGATGTAGAAGGCACCGGCTTCGAGACGGAGGAGTGCGGGCAGCAGGGCCGTGTAGTCCACGTCCAGGCTGTGGGTGGAGTCCTGATCACCGCCGGGGCAGGTGTGGATTCCGATCCTGGCCCGTTCGGTGGTGGAGAAGCGTTGCAGGACGCGGTTGTTGAGAGCGATGAACTGGTCGAGCAGGCCGCCGCTCGGGTCGATCTTCAGTGCCAGGCGGGCCTCGGTGAAGTCGAGCTGCACGCGGTGGGCGCCGGCGTCCAGGCATCGGCGGATGTCCGCTTCGGCCTCGGCGGTCAGGTCGTCGAGGAAGGCTTCGCGGGGGTATCCGTCGATGCCGTCGGCCGGGTAGAGCAGGCTGAGCGCCGAGGGTGCGATGACGGCCTGCTTCACCGGTGAGGCGGTGTGGCGGAGCGCGGCGCGCAGATAGCGGTCCGCGTACACGCCGTACCGCAGGGGCCCGGCCGTGAGGCGGGGCAGCTGCCGTTGGTGCCCGTCGGCGAAGGGGATGACGACGCCGTCGGGTGCCAGTCGGTCCAGGCCGGTCAGCGGGTAGGTGGCGAAGCTGGGCTTGGCCTGTTCGCCGTCGGTGACGACCGGGGAGCCGATCTCCTCCAGGCGGCGGACGGTGTCGCGGACCGCGCGGTCCTGGGCGGCGGCGAGTTCCTCATCCCCGATCCGGCCCTCGGCATGGTCCGCCATGGCGGCGAGCAGCTCGGCGGGTCGCGGGATGCTGCCGATCGGTTCGGTGGGAATGCCCACCGTGCTCCGGCTCACGGCTTGACCTCCAGCTGTGCCTCACCGTTGCCGCCCCGGAGCCCGGCCAGGGAACTCGTCACGACCGTTGTGCAGTGTTTGCCGAACATCCACCCTCCACGGAATGTGTCCTTCCATAAAGGTGGTGTCTACCCCCAGGCCGCCTCCGCCGTCTCCGGCGCGTCGAGTCGCACCATCGGCGCTTCACGCGCACTCCACGTGGCGAAACACCTCCCGCGCCCCCCGGATGGGTGCCTTGATCATCACGCCCGAGGGGCAAGGACAACCCGCTCGGATCGAAGCACCCACCCGCGAACACCGTCAGGAAGGACCCCGATGGACCAGACAGCCGCCCAAAGGCTCATCTTCGCCATGCTCGACGCGGACGGAGACGGCATCGTCTCCCGGCAGGAGTACCTGGCCCGCACCGGGAACGTGGCACGGGCGATGGGACTCGAGGACGACGACCGGCGCGTCGTCACCGCACGCACCCTCGGCGAACGCGCATGGGAGTCGATGGACGCCGACGGCGACGGAAGGATGACCTTCGACGAATACGCGGCCTGGGCCGGAGCGGAGGCGTTCGACACCGTCTGCGCACCCGTCCTCGGCGCCCTCTTCGACCTCGCCGACACCGACCAGGACGGCGCCCTCGACCTCCACGCATTCACCGCCCTGCGCACAGCGCTGAACAACCCCGCCACCAACGCCGAAGCGGCGTTCACCGCCCTGGACACCAACGGCGACGGCAGCATCAGCCGCGACGACTACATCGCATCCATCCGCGCTCACGTCACGGGCGAAGGCTCTCCTATGGGCAGGGCGCTGTACGACAGGCCGCTCTCCGACGTCTCACCGTCATGATCGAGGCATGGCCGACGGAGTGGTCCGACCAGCCGCGTCGCCGATGGCGGTGATGACGGAGCGTGCCCACTGGAGGGGGTCGGGGAAGCGCAGCAGCTTCGCCAGGCCGTCCATGTGTGCGGTGCGCTGGTCACCGGGCATGGTCAGCGCTCGGTGCAGGGTCTGCTCGAGGTCGGCTCGGTCGTGGGGGTCGGTGAGCACTGCTGCGCTTGCCAGGTGCCGGGCGATACCTGCGTGGCGGGACAGGACGAGGACGCCTGGCCGGCGGACCGCGCTGCGCGCCGCGACGTACTCCTGGGCGGTGAGGTTCATTCCGTCGGCGAGGGAGGCCACCCAGAAGACGTCTGCGGCGAGGTAGTGGTCGACGACTTCCGCGAAGCTCAGGTTGCGGGGGATGTAGTCGACCGGTTGCCAGTCGCGCGTGCCGTACCGGTCGTTGATCTCGGCGATGGACCGTTCGAGTTCGGTACGGGTGGAGTCGTACGCGCGGATCCCCGTCTCCGGTGGTGGGCAGACGAGGCGGTACCGCATCCGTCGCCGCAGGCCGGGGTGGTGGCGCAGCAGGCCGGCCAGCGCGCGGATCTTGTGTACGGGAGCCTTCGCGTAGTCGAGCCGTTCCACCGACAGGACGAGCTGGACGCCTTCCTCCGCGCCGCGAGGGCGCCGTGTGCGTGCGAGGGCGGCGACGGCGTGGCGGTCGATCCCCAGGGGGTGGACCCCGATCCGCGGCAGCGGACCGCCGGTGCCGGAGAGGAGCCGGCGGAAGTTGTCGGCGCAGTCGTGGGTGTGGAAGCCGGCCCAGTCGAGTCGCCCGAGCGAGTCGCGCAGTTGCCCGGCGGCCGGGATGCGGCGGAAGACGTCCGGGTGGGGGAAGGGGGTGTGGTGGAACAGTCCGACGGTCACATCCGGGCGGCGGGCCTTGAGGGTGCCGCCCACGAGCCAGAGGTTGTAGTCGTGCAGCCACACTGTCGCCCCCGGTGCGGCGAGGGAGTTGATGTGACGGGCGAAGGCGGCGTTGACCGCCTCGTAATCGGGCCAGGACGCGGGCCGGTCCTCGATGAGCTGCGGCTGGGACACCAGGGCCGGCCACAGCGTTTCCTTGCACACCCGGTGGAAGTACCCGGCCCACCTCTGCGGACTCAGGGCCAGCAAGGACAGGGGCAGACCGCCCGTGACGGCCGGCGGCAGGTCGGGCAGCGGCCCGTCTCCGACGTGCGCGGCCGCCCACACGGCGTCCAGGCCTTCATCGGCCAGAGCGGCCTGCAAAGTGGGCAGGATGCCGTTGGGGCTGGCGGGCGGCTGCCAGCGGGCTTCGTGCCAGCGCACGGGCGGCCGGTGGTAGCCGATGACGACCGACCGCCGTTCGAGCCAGCCCAAGCGCTCCATCGCCTCCAGCACGGCCGCCGCACCCGGCAGAGCAGACCGGTGGAGCCCGGCACGTGCGGGCACTGCCGAGACCAGGGCGGATTCCGCATTGCCCACGAGCACCGCACTGGTGCCCAGGTGAAACAGCGACAGGTCGTTGCGGGAATCCCCGGCCACCAGCAGAGCCCGCCGGTCCCAGCCGAGCGTGCGCCCCAGCAGCCGCAGCGCCTGCCCTTTGCCGGCCCGGGCCGGCAGCACGTCGAAGTAGCGATCGCCGGCGTACGACCAGGAGCAGCCCAGCGCCCTCACCGCGGCCTTGAGGTCGTCGGTGAGGTCTTCCGGGGCCAGATGGAAGGAACATCGGCCGTCCTGGACCACGTGCTCCTGGTACACCAGCCGGGGGAACCGCCTCAACGCCGCACGGACCCTCTCGGTGCCGGGCCAGCCCGCCCGCAGCCTCTCCTCCAGAGCGTCAAGACGCGTCATGTGCGCACCGTCGATGACGCTCGCCCCGACGTCCCCGATGATCCAGCGAGGGGGCGGCACGAGAGCGTCGTCGCGTAAGAGCTCCTGGACGGAGTCGAGGCCCCGCCCGGTCGCGAAGACGACCACGATGTCGGGATGCCGCTCAAGGGCCTCCAGCAGACGCCGCCGATCGCACGCCGACCCGCCCAGCAGGGTCCCGTCCAAGTCCGTTACGAGGACCCTGGCCGCAGCCGCCTCTGCACTCACCGATGCTCCCTCCGACTCCCGGCGCCTCACCAGGCCGGGTCGTGCGTCACCGGATCGATGGCCGTCGACCCGTCCTGCTCTTCGGAGCGGACCGGACGAGCCGCACTGCTGCGAAGCTCCCGGATCGCCTGCCCGAGCCTGGCCGTACGCAGGTCATCGCTCCCCGCAAGGGTGGCGACCAGCTCGTCGGGAACACAGCGGGCGGCAGCCACGAGTCCGTCGATGACAGGGTCAGCCGGGGGCACGGCACCTCCACAACGCAGGGGGGCACGCCGGGCAGCGTCCCCAAGGTGGCAACGGTGAGTAACTATAGTCACTTTCCGTAGTTGTCGCCTGTCCGGCCACCGAAGGGATCCGTCATGACGACCGCTGTCATCGACCACGCCGCCACCGACTACAGCATCGGCCACGCACTGGGCATGGCCCGTGCGGCCGAGCTGGCCTACAAGGACGAGCGGACGGTGGAGGCCACCGCGCGGGAGTGGGGGTTCGACCGCGTCCGCCACCATCACACGACGTTCAAGGCGCCGTTCCCGCTCGAGGACACCCAGGCCTACACGATGGCCAGTCCGCAGATGGTCGTCACCGCGTTCCGGGGAACCCAGCCGGTCGAGATGCGTGACTGGCTCTCCGACACCACGACCCCGCCCTGGCCCGGCCCGGGCAGGACCGGCTTCGTCCACTACGGCTTCGGCGAGGCCCTCGACGGCGCCTGGCCGCACATCCGCGCCGCGATCGACGAGTTCCGCGACAACGACCAGACCCTGTGGTTCACCGGCCACAGCCTCGGCGGCGCCCTGGCCATGCTCGCGGCCGCCCGCCTGCACTTCGAGGAACCCAACCTGACCGCCGACGGCGTCTACACCTTCGGCCAGCCCCGCACCTGCGACCGCACGCTCGCCCGCGCCTACGACAGTGCCTTCACCCGGCGCATGTACCGCTTCGTGAACAACAACGACGTCGTCCCCCAGCTCCCGCCCGAGCCGGTCTTCCACCACGTCGACGCCCTGCGCTACATCGACTCCAGCGGCACCGCGCACGACAGGATGCCGGTGGTGGGCGGGCTGCTGGACCGGGCCAAGGGCGCGACCGCCGACATGCTCGCCCCCGCCTCCGACGGCGTACGCGACCACCTCATGGACAAGTACATCGCCGCCCTGGAGAAGAACCAGAACTGACGCCCTGCCGCAGTGGCCCGCCCGGCCCCGGGCCCCTTCGCCCGTGAGGCCATGCGCAGCCGAGGGAGCGGCGGGAGCGGCCGGGACGCCACCCGGTCGCGGGTGTGGCGTGTCCCCGGCGGTCGCCGGCGGAGCCCTACGCTGCCGCTCGAATCCGTTCATCTCCCGCCCGGAAGGGGCCTTCGCCATGAGTGAGTCGCAACTCCGCGCCAAGTACGTCCGTCGTTTCCACACGCTCGACTCCGCGGGCGACGGGTACCTCGACCAGGCGGAGGTCCAGGAGCGTGCCCAGCGGCTCCTCGGCGCCATGGGCGAACCCGCGACGACGCCCCGGGGCATGGCGGTCAAGAAGGGAGCGGCGGCGTTCTGGGAGCAGCTTGCCAAGCTCGCCGGCGTCCAGGGCGAGGACCGGCTGGACGAGGAGGCGTTCGTGGGCGCCCTGCTCCGCGCGCGCGAGCTGGGGACGATCGGTGACCTGGTGGGCCCGTCGGTGGAGGCGCACGTCACCCTGGTCGACAGTGACGGGGACGGCAGTGTCAGCCTGGATGAGTTCCTGAAGGCGCAGAGCGCGCTCGGACTGCCCGAGAGGGACTCCCGGCGGGCCTTCGAACAGCTCGACCTGGACGGCGACGGCCTGCTGGACGTCGAGGAATGGCAGCGCGCCGTCATCGACTTCTACACCAGCCCCGAGGAGGACTCCGCGAGCGCGCTGATCATGGGCGGGCGCAGCTGAGGACATCGAGCATGGTGGAGAGCTTGCGTCCGGTTTCGGCGTGTTCGGCCCGGGGCCGTGAGGCGGGCAGGATGCCCGCCCCGGCGTAGAGCCGAAGACCCCCTCCGTCGAGCAGGGGGCAGCGCAGGGCGATGACCCACTGCCCGTCACCGTGCCGGTCCGTCCACCCGACCAGGTCGGTGTAGAACTCCCGCGGTCCCTGCTCGAACTCCGCGATCAGCTCGCGCGCCGCCGCCTGCGGGACCCCGCAGACAGCTGCTGTGGGGTGGAGCAGTGCGGCGAGTTCGAGGGAGCTGGGGGCCGGGTGCCGCAGCCGGGCCCGGACCAGCGTCGACAGGTGCCGCAGCGGCCCGGCCGCCTTGACGGCCGGCCGGTCCGGGACATCCAGCCGGCTGCACACCGGCGCCAGCCGCTCCGCCAGTTCCTCCGTCACCAACTGGTGCTCGCGCCGGTCCTTGGCCGACAGCAGCAGCGCACGGGCATGCGCCCGGTCCCGGACCGGATCCGGGTGCCGGGGGGGGGGGGGAAAGAGGGAGGAAGGGCGGAAGCGCGGTGAGACAGATCCGTTTGCCCGTGTGGGTTTTCACTTCCTCCGTAGGATTGCAACCCAAAAAGGT
>NZ_JBVISL010000009.1:202378-332778 GCF_055575555.1 Streptomyces sp. NPDC034085
GTCCCCGCCCCGGTTGTGGTGCCGGGGGGGGGGGGGGGGCGCGCGCTGCCCGCCAGCGGGTTCAGCACCAGCCGGTCGCCCCGGCGCGTGAGCAGCAGCTCCGGGGACGCGCCGAGCAGCACGCGCCGCCGCCGGCCGGCGGGGGAGGGCAACTCGACGCGGAAGACGTACGCGCTCGGATACCGCTCCATCGGACGGGCCGCGACGTCACTCCCGCCCCCGGCGAGAGGCCCGCCGAGATCCACGTGCCGGGCCAGCACCACCTTCTCGGCGGCGCCCGCCCGCAGCCGGCGCACCAGCCGGGCGACCGCGGCCACGTACGCCTGATCGGCCACGGGCGCGGCGCCGGACAACGGCGGTACGACCGGACCTGCCTGGGGCCGGCGGGGGGAGACCACGACCGCCGACAGGGTGAGCACCGCGGGTGTGTGCTCGTCACCGAACTGACCACGGACCAGGAAGTCCCCACCCGCCTCGACGGCATCCCGGACCCGGCAGCCCCGCCCCGCCGCCTCGGCCGCATCGGCGTCGTCCTCGAGGACGCCGACGCCGGCGGTGACTCCTACGTCGAAACCACCTCCAGCCCCAGCGTGTGGACCGGCCGCGAAGTCGGCGAGGCGGAGGGCTTCCTGCCCGGCACCCCCTGACCCACCGCCTGCCCCACGCCCAGGAACCGGACGCCCACCCGCACGAGACCGCCCCCGCCTGGCTCACCGACGCCCGCCGTACCCGCCGGCTCACCGATGCCCGGGCCGGCACGGCCGTCGCTTACGGCTCCCAGGTCCTCCACGGCGTCACCCCCGTCCGCGCCGGCCACCTGCGGAAGTTCGTCACCGACCTCCTCGACACCACCCTCCCGCCCCTGCGCTGAGGGCACGCCGCCACAGCCCCGGGCAAGGTCGGCAGGGGCTCGAAAGGCACCCTTGCTGCCCGGCGAACCGCCCCGCTACCGTCCGGCGGGTGCCTGATTCCTATGCCGACCTGTCGCGTTTCTACGACCTCGTCATGACGTCGGGGTACTACGACTACGACGCCTACGCACACGCCATCCTGACCTGCATCGGTACCCGCAAAGACGTGCTGGAGCTGGGGGTGGGCACCGGGCTGGTCGCCGACCGCCTCCTGGCTCTGGGCCCGGGAGACCTGAGACTCACCGCCATCGACCACACCGACAGCATGCTGGCCCAGGCCCGCGACAGACTGGGCGACCGAGCCCGGCTCCGCCGCGAGGACATCCTGGACCTGTCCCTCTCCTCGGCCTTCGACGTCGCGTACTCCGTCGGCGGCGTCTGGTACATCGTCCAGGACGGTGAGGAATCCTGGTTGAGCAGCCACCTCATGGAAGAGGAGGACAACGAGCGAGCGCTGACCAACCTCGCCGCCGCCATCCGGCCCGGCGGCTCCCTGCTGCTCTCCGTCCAGGGGCCCCATCGACGCTCCGATCGCCCCCTGCCCGGAGGTCTGCTCTACACGCAGCACGTCGCGGTCGACCGGGCAGGCCGTCATCTCAAGGACTACTTCATCGAAGACCAAGGAGTGGTGGTGGCCCACCAGCGCCTCCGCTTCCGGCTCTTCCCCCGGGCAACGGCCGACCGGCTCCTGACGCGCTGCGGATTCCACCTCCAGGCCAGCGAAGGCGTGCTGTGGCAGTACGTCCGGCGCTAGTCCTTCAACGACTCGACAACGAACATCCAGCACCCCCGGCCCGAAACGACCAGTTGGGCGGCGGTCAGGTCAGGCGGAAGACCGGGCCCCTCGGGGTGAAGGGGAGACCGGCGCCCTGGGGGATCAGGTAGGCGTGCTCGCGGCGGATGCGCAGGGTGTCGCACCAGCCGTCGGTGATCACCAGGAGCGGCGCCGCGGGCGGGAAGTCCTCGGCGCGCTGGAGCAGGTCGATGCCCGGCTGGAGCACCGTGCCGCCCCGGCCGCGGACCCGGACCCGGCCCGCGATCTCGGTCGGCGGGACGTAGCCCGCGTCGTAGGCCGCCGCGTCGCAGAACACCACGCGCGCCGCCGGGACGTCGCGGGCCTCGGCGTACGAGGCGATCGCGCCCAGTGCCTTGCCGAGCAGGGCGGCGTTCATCGACCCGGAGGTGTCGAGGACCACGCCGAAGGTGCAGCGGGCGGTCTCCTCGGGCGGGAAGTACCGGCCGGCGCGCGGGATGTCCGGGGTGGAGGCCTGGCGGCGCGCCGGGCGGGCGTAGGACCGTACGGCCTGCGGCCTGGGCACGTACTCGTCGAACCAGCGGGCGAGGCGGGCGTCCCACGGCACCGGCGGATGGGCCAGGGCCCGGATCTCCTGGACCAGCCCGGCGGGCAGCAGGCCGCGGCTGCCGCGCACGTGCAGGTCGAAGCCCTGGGCGAGGCCGCGCCGGTAGAACTCGTCGAGATCCGTGTACGGGCGCCCCGCGCCGTGGGCGAGCGGCTCGCCCAGCATGTCTCCGGCGCCCCGGCCGCGCAGGGTGGCCAGGCGCCGCATCCGGCGCAGATCGGTGGCGATCCGGTCGTACACCTCCTCTACGGACAGCCCGCGCAGCGCCGGGTCGTGCAGCAGCCCTTCGGGCATGCTCCCGATCCGCATCTCCACCAGCCAGTCGTTGACGACGTAGTCGGCGGCGACGTTGTGCAGCAAGGGATCGCGGGGGCCGCGGCGCTCGCCGTGGCGCAGGGCGGCGTGCAGCATCTCGTGGGCCAGGATGAACCGCCATTCGTCGTCGTCGAAGGTGCGCAGCGGGTTGATGTAGATCTCCCCGGCGGTGGCGCTGACGGCGGCGATGGAGATGTCCTGCGCGCGGGCCAGCTCGGCGTCGGCGACGACGGTCAGGCCGGCGGCGAGGCCGCCGAGCAGCGGGTACGAGGACACGAACCAGTTCAGGGCCCGGTCCCAGGGGCGCTGTGCGAGGCGTTCGCCGGTGGTCCGGTCGCGCCGGCCGCCGGCCACGTCCATGGCGGCGGAGACGCTGCGGGTCAGGGCGGCGGCGAAGGCGGTCTGCCAGTCGGGGACGGTGGTGTTCCAGGTCCGCCAGGGCACCAGGACCTGGTCGGGGTGGCGGCCGGCCGTGCCGCAGTGCTCGTAGGCGGCCGGAATGCCGTCGCGGCGCCAGCGGGCGGCGAGCTCGTCCTCGTCGCCGCCGGGGTACGCGGCGGGAAGGTGGTCCGGGGCGCGGCCGGCCGGGAAGGTCAGCAGGAAGCGGTTGACGACCGTGCAGCGGGCGGCGAGGTCGAAGCGGTCCGGCTGGGGCCGGTCCTCGTCCTTGGCGGCCGGGACGTGGCCGAAGCCGAGGTGCAGCAGGGCGTGGGCGATGGTCCAGGCCCACTCGCCGGGTTCGGCCCGCCGGGTGGGGTGGACGTGGACGACGCCATTGGAGGTGACGGCGGCCAGGCCCCCGCCCGGCGACTCCGGGCAGCCGGCCTCGCGGCAGATCTTGCCGTCGAGGGCGGCGAGGGCCGGGTTCTGCTTCACCAGGGCCAGGCCCTCGGCGAAGGCCTGGGTGGCGGGGTCGGGCTTGGCGGCGGCCTTCGCGCGGGCGTTTCCGCTCCGGCTCACCGGCGGGCCTCGACCAGGCGGGGCATGTCCCGGGCGGCCTCGATCAGGAACCATCCGGGCAGCACGGGCAGGCCGTCGGCGTCGTCGGCTATGACGGTCTGGGCGACTTCGACGGAGATCTCGGCGAGCTGGACGAGCAGCGACTTGAAACGGTGGGTGTGCTGGCGCAGGGCGGGCGAGACGTGTTCCTTCTGCGCGGGGAGTTCCTTGAGCAGGCGGCCCCGGAAGGCCTCCGCGAGGTAGTAGAGCAGGTCGCGGTCCTGGAGCCGGGCGGGCCAGGAGGCGTCGCCCTTCAGGATGGCCTCGATGCCGAAGGTGTGGCGGACGATCTTGGCGTAGCCGCAGAAGGAGACGGCGTGCGCGGGGGTGAGGGTGCCGTGCGCGACCACCTTGAGGGTCTGCTCGTCCAGCTCCGCGCCGAAGGAGTGCAGGGCGTCGGAGAGCATGTGCCAGGAGCGCGGGGTGGAGAAGGGCTCCTCGGTCTTGGGCGGCTGCGACCAGAGGTGGTCGGGGCGGTCGGTGAGGTAGTCGGTGACCCACGGGTGGACGCCGTGCTCGCCGGCCCACACCAGCCAGTCCTGTGCGGACGCCTGGAGGTGGACGTGGGTGAGGCGGTTGACCAGGGCGGAGGCGATGGGCCGGGCCAGCGCGTTGTCCGTGGCGCGGTTGCCGGCCCCGATGACGATGGAGCCGGCGGGCAGTTCGTAGGAGCCGATGCGGCGGTCGAGGATCAGCGAGTAGAAGGCCTTCTGGACGTCGGGGCCGGCGGCGTTGAGCTCGTCGAGGAAGAGGCAGTACGGCTCGTCGCGGGCGATGGCCTCGGGCGGGCAGAAGACGGAGCGGCCGTCGCGGATCTGGGGTACGCCGATCAGATCCTCGGGAGCGAGCTGCGTGCCGAGGAGGCTGACGCATTCCAGGCCCAGGGAGTCGGCGAACTTCCTTACCAGCGACGACTTCCCGATGCCGGGCGCCCCCCAGAGGAAAACGGGCCGCACGGTGGCGAGGCCGAGCAGCAGTTCGGGGATCTGGGCGGGGGTGACGGTGACGGCAGCCTGCACGGGCGGGGACGTCCTTCAGGTGGGGCGATGTGTTGGTGCGGCCAGTGTGGTCACACCGCACACCGCCCGGCATCCGGTTTTCCCGGGGGCGGTGCGGTGGTCCAGGTGGTCCCCGGTGCCCAGGTCTCGTCCTCGTTCTCGTCCTCGTCGTCTCCGTCAGGTCCTCCGTGTCGACGTCGAGTCGGCGCCGGTGGCGATGAGGAAGTCAGTCCAGGACGTTGCGGTCCAGGTGCCGGCCGAAGAGGCTTCGGGGTTCCGCGGTGCTCGGTTCAGCCCTCGCTGTCCGTATGCCGGTCCCGGTATACGCCGACGTGGGGACCTCGTCATCATGGGCCCATGATGCACAGCGACGACCAGCACACCGACTCGCCGGCGATAGCGCTGCTCAAGGAGAGGGGAGCGGAGACGGCCAAGCACTCCGGCGGCACGCTCCTCACCCATCTGCTGCGCGTCGAGGCGCTGCTCGCCGTGTGGGGCGCGCGGCCCGCACTGCAGACCGCGGCCCTGTGCCACGCCTTCTACGGCACCGACGGGCTGCCCTTGGTACTGCTGGAGCTGTCCGAGCGCGACCGCCTGGCCGCGGCGATCGGTACGGAGGCGGAGGAGCTCGTGTACTTCTACGCCAGCTGCGACCGCAAGGCCTCCTACCCCAGCCTCGCCGCACCGGACGGAGTGGCGGTGACCTTCCGGGACCGGTTCACCGGTGAGGAGTTCACGCCGTCCCTGCAACAGCGTCGGGACTTCGCCGAGCTCACGGTGGCCAACGAGCTGGACCTGGCCAAGGTGAACGAGTCCTTCCGGGAGCGCAACGGGGCCGCTCTGCTCGAGCTGTTCACGCGCTGGTCGCCCCTCCTGTCGGACGCGGCCCGTCACGAGGTGACCGCGGTCCTCGGCGCCGGAGGCGGCGCGGCCGTCAGCCCTTGACCTTGGATGCGCACGGCCCGGCCGACTCGCCGCCCTCCAGCTGCACGGCCTCCGTCTTCGTCCAGGGCGGCGTCACCTGGTGGAAGTGGTGGGAACTCCCGTTCCCGTCGGCCGCCACCCACGTGCTGGGCAAGCCCGAGGAGCGCCTGGGCAAGCCGCCCCGAACCAGGCTTGCCCACCCCGGCCGGGGCCGCGCCCTCAGGACGGCGCCGGAGAGGGTCCGCCCGGGGCACCTCGGCGGCGGCCGGTCCGACCGGACGCCCCGTACCCACCGACGTCAGGGCCGCCGCAGACCGTCCAGGGCGATCTCCGCGAACCGGCGCCAGTCTCCGATCTCATGGTGGCTGAGCATCGCCACGGCACCCACACTCATGTACAGGTCCCCGACCGTCACATCGGCACGCAGCGTCCCGTCCGACCGCCCCCGCTCGACCAGCCGCGCCCCCATCGCGAGCAGTGCCTCACCGACCTCGCCCCGCGGGGCCATGCCGCCGAACGACGCCTCGATCATGCCCGAGAGCGCGCGCCCCTCCTCGTGCATCTCACCCACGCGCGTCAGGAGCGCCTCCACCGCCCCACACGCGTCGGGCCGCGACGGGCCTTCCTCCTCCAGGAACGAGAGGACCTTCGCGAATCGTTGCTCGGCGACGGCCCCGACGAGGGCCTGCCGGGTCGGGAAGTGCCGGTAGACGGTTCCGACGCCGACCCCGGCGGCCCGGGCGACCTCCGCCATCTGCACCTCGTCCCCGCGCTCGGCGAACAGTTCGTGCGCAACCTTCAGCACCCGCAGGCGATTTCGCTCCGCGTCGGTCCGGGAGGGTCTTGACATGCCGCTGCTTCCTCTGCTCAGCTGAAACGGAATCGGATTCCGATTCCGAAGTCGTTGAGGGAAGGATACTCATGTCCGAAGACCGGTTCATCCTGCTCGACCCCGGCGCCTCCCGCCCCACTCGCGTACCGCTGCCGCCTGCGATGACCGTGAAGGCGAGGACGGAGGACACCGAGGGCCGTTTCTCCCTCATGGAAGTCGTCGTCGCCCAGGAGATCCCGCGCCACGTCCACCATGTGGCGGACGAATGCGTCTACGTGCTGTCCGGGGCCCTCGGCGTGGAGTTCGACGACACGGACCGCACGGTGACGGCCGGCCAGTTCGTCCTGCTGCCGCACGGCGTCCCGCACGCGCTGCGTCCCGCGAGCAGCCCGCCGCCGCACGTCCTCCAGATGTCCTCGCCCGGCGGCTGGGAGTGCTACCTGGAGGACCTGTCCGAGCACGTGTCCGGAACCGGCCACCGGGGCCGCCTCGACGCCACGGTGCTGAACCGGATTGCCGCCCCGTACCAGATCACCTACGAGGAGCGGGAGCCGCGTGCGTAACGGCGGTGGTTTCGGCGGAGTCTCCCACCGCCTCTGACGCCGGCTCCCGCTACCGCGGCCCTGCCGCCCGGCCGGGTCAGGCCCTGGGGGTGGCGGGGTAGAGGAGTTGGGCGGCCTCGAGGAGGGTCGCGACGAAGGGGCGGATGGCGGGGGAGCTGTACGACTTCAGCCAGACGGCGGCCCGGTCCAGGCATGGCATGTCGGTGAGCGGGACGTAGGTGATGCCGGGACGGGTGTAGAACTGGGTTACCTGCTCGCCGACGACGACTGCGCCGGTTCCCGAAGCGACCACTTGCAGGGCTTCCATGAACGTCTCTATCTCGGGGCCCGGGGTGATCGGCCTGCCTTGTGGCGTGCGGTCGGGCCAGAGCTCCGAGAGCCATGCCCCGGGTGGCGTGCCGGCGACGCGTACGAGCGCGACGTCGGCGAGGTCTTCCATGGTCACGCTTTCGCGGCGGGCCAGGGCGTGCCTCGCGGGAACGGCCAGCATCCGCCGCTCGGAGAAGACCACGGGCCCTACGACGATGTCGGGCTCGGTGATCGGCAGGGCGAGGATCAGGATGTCGACCTCTCCCTCGCGAAGTCGCGCCAGGGCGTTGAAGAGCTGGACCTCGCGGATGTGGACGCGCCAGCCGGGCTCGCGTTCGGGAAACATGTCGCCTGCCTGGTGGGCGATCTGGCCGGCGGCGGCACCCATGAAGCCGACCCGCAAAGTGTCGACGGTCGCCCGGGCGCTGCTCACAGCCCGGGCGAAGGCGGCCCGGATGTCTTCGTACGCGGGCCGGACTTCGTCGTGCAGCCGGTGGCCGAGCGGCGTCAGGCGAACACTGCGGTTGGTGCGCTCGAACAACGGCGCCCCAACCTTGCGTTCGATCTTCTTGATGAGCTGGCTGACCCTTCCGGTGGTTACGTGCAGGCGTTCCGCAGTACGTCCGAAGTGCAGCTCCGCCGCCAGCCCGAGGAACGCTTCCATTTCCAGACGTTCGAGCACCCGGCCACCACCCCCCTGTTCACCCTGATCAAACGAAGGTTCCAGTATCTCTCCTTGAAGCACGGGTCATGCCGGGCATCCTTCGCGCCGCGGCAGGTAGGCCCGTGTGTTGAACCTGGCTAAACGAGGGTTCCAGTATTGAGTGTTGTTCGGATGATCTCCAGGCGCGAGTCTGTGGGTCGGCAGAGCTGGCGATCGATCACCCAGCCAGGACGCCGCAACCACCCGCTTCTCATCTGAACCGAGGAGAACTCCCTTGGGCAAGATCGTCGCCCTGCCCTGCCCACTGCGCGACGGCGTCACAGAGGTGTGCCCGTGACGCCGCCGTCGCTGTGGAGCAGGCGCCGGATACTCAGCACCCTGGCCGGGGCCGCCGCGATTCCGGCCGTGCCGTCCGTCGTCACCTTGAGCGCCGGCCCGGCCCGGGCCGCCGAGGGCGACCCCGCCGTGGGCAACGGCCTGCCCGACACCGATCGGGGCAAGGCCGTATGGGCCTACAAGAGCGGAGGCCGGGCGGTCCGCGAGGCCGCTGCCGCCGCCCTCGTCGGCACCCCGGCCGCGGTCTCCGCCTTCCTCACGAGCGAACTGCCGCTCGCGAAGGCGGACGACAACCGGTTCGGCGTTCTCGCCGCCCTCCCCCTCGCGGACAAGTCGGTCCGCGAGAGCGCGAACGCGGCGCTCTCCGCCGGGGACGCGGCGATCGCGTCCTACCTGCGCGACGGCTACGCGCAGTCGCTCGACACGGACATGCGGGCAGCGGTCTTCACCGTCATGAACAACAGCGGGACCGCCGTCAAGCGGGAAGCCGCCAAAGCCCTGGAACTGGGCACCCCGGCGGCCCTGCGCACCTTCCTGCAGACGACGCAGCACACCGCGCAGCAGGAGGACGAGCGGGCCGAGGTCTTCGCGATCCTCACCACCGCCTCCCCCGAGGTCAAGAAGTACGCGGAGCGCGCCCTGAGCGACGGCTCGCCCGAGGCGATCCGCCAGTTCCTCGCCTCCGGCCAGTACATCGCGCGTGCCCGTGACGAAGAAGCCGCGACGGTCGACCAGTTGGTCAAGATCGTGATCCGGGAGGGCAACCGGGCGAAACTGCAGACGGAACAGGCCGTCGCCGCCTCGAACCGGGCCAAGGACGCCGCGGAGAAGGCGAAGGCCGCCGCGTTGAAGGCCGCCGAGGAAGCGAGGGCGGCGCAGAACGACGTACGGAAGTCGGCCAAGGCGGCGAACAGCGCCGCGAGTGCCGCACGGGGCGCCGCGAGCGCCGCCTACACGGCCATCTCCGCCTCCCGTACCGCTCAGGCCGCCTCCAGCCGCGCCGCGCAGGCCGCGCAGGCCGCCGCCGGCGCCGCCGCGGCCGCGGGCCGTGCCGCCTCGCGGGCCTACGGCGCCGCCATCGCCGCCTCGAAGGACGCCGGCAAGGCCTCGGCGGCGCGCCAGGCCGCCCAAGGCGCACGGGACGCGGCCGGACGCGCGCGCACCGCGGCCGCCGCCGCCGCGCAGGCCGCCGCCGCCACGCAGCAGTCGTCCGCCGCCTGCGCCGCCGCGACGAGCGCGGCCCAGAACGCCGCGGCCGCGGCCAACGCCGCCGCCGACGCGGCCGCCTCCGCCGGCAGCGCCAGGGCCCAGGCGGCGGAGGCGCGGGCGGCAGCGGCCGAGGCCGACGCGGCCGCCGCACGCGCGGCCCGGGCCGCGGCCCTCTCGCAGACCCTGGCGAACCGGGCCTCCGCCGCCGCCGGTGCCGCACGCGACGCCGCCAACAGCGCAGCCGACCACGCGGAGAAGGCCGCGGCCGCGGCGGACGACGCCGCGGCGAACGCGGGCAAGGCGATCGAGTACGCCAAGCGGTCCACCGCCTACGCGGAGGCCGCGCTGCAGGCCGCCAACACGGCGGCCGACGCGGTCAAGGAAGCCCAGGCCGTGGAACGGGCGGCCCGGGACGCGGAAACCGCCCGCATCGCCGAGGACACCGCGATGGGAGTCGAGGAGGCCCGCCTCAGGGCACAGGCCGAGACCGAGGAAATCGCCCGGGCGGCGAGGGAGCGCACGCAGGCCGACAGGACCGCCACCGACATCAAGGACCTCGTGGCGGCCGCCTCCGAGGCGTTGCGCGGCGGTGACCTGGTCGCGGCCGTCACGGCTGGCCGGAAGGCCGCCGTACGCCTCCTTGACTCACCGGGCACGTGGACGCGCGACGCCGCGGAGTTCGCCCTCGCCGGCGCCGAACAGGACGTCGTCAACTGGATCGACACCGACCGTCTTCTCGCCGAGCAGCAGGACGACCGGGAGACCGTGCTCGCCATCGCCGGGACGGCCGGCTCGGAAGTCGCCGCAGCCGCCCACCGGGCGCTGGCGAGCGACGACCCGAACGCGGCGCGCGATTTCCTCACCCACGGGGTCATCGAAGCCTCCGCCACGCAGAACCGCGTCATGGTGTTCGAGCTCCTGAACCAGAACCCGGGCAGCAACGTCAGGTCCAAGGCCGAGGCGGCCCTGGCCGACGGGAGCGCCGCTGCCCTGCACCGCTTCCTCACCGTCGAACTGGCGGACGCGGTGAAGGTCGACGACCAAGCCGAGGTGTTCGCCCTCCTCTCCGCCGGCGGCCCCTACATGAAGTCGGCCGCGCAGATCGTGCTGGAGGGCCCCGCCCGCATGCGGCGGTACTTCGTCCTCCAGGACAGGTTCAACATCGCCCGCCTGGACCAGGACCACGCCACCCACGTCTCCGCGATCCGCGCCTCGATCGCGCACGCCGCGAAGGTGGCGGCGAAGGCCCTGGAGGACGCGGCGCTGGCCTCCAAGGCTGCGGCCGAGGCCCGTCAGGCCGCGGCAGATGCGAGCACGTGGGCCTTGAAGGCACAGGGCCATGCCGCGGACGCCGAGACCGCGGCGCGGGACGCGAAGACGAACGCGGATGCCGCTGACCTGTCGGCGGCCGAAGCGGCCAAGTCGGCGGCGAGTGCCAAGCAGGCGGCCTCCGCAGCCCAGGTCGCCTCCCGTTCCGCGAACTATTCGATGCGCCAGGCCGTGGCGTCGGCGCGGCAGGCGGCCTCCTCCGCGTCGAGCGCCCAGGCGAGCGCCAGCCAGGCCCGTGCCTCCGCCCTGCAAGCCGGCCAGGACGCGCAGGCCGCCGCCGACGCGGCCACCGCCGCCCGCCTGACCGCCGAAGTCAAGCAGAGGGCCGAGGCCATCGCGAGGGCGAAGCAGGCGGTCGAGGATGCGCGCCAGTACGAGGCGAACGGCACCCATCCCTCGCAGACCACCGCCAACGACACGCCTTGGTACGTGGAATGGGGATTGTGGCCTTCGGACACGGGAAGCGACAAGGACTGGGCGAAGGTCACCAAGCGCTGGTCCACGCTCGCCGGCACGGCCTCGCTCATCACCATGGGGCTCGGTTTCATCCCGACGCCGGCCTCGCCCTTCCTGTTGGGGGCCAGTCTCGTGCTCGGCGGTGTCTCCGTGGCCCTCAAGGGGGTGAGCGCCTATTTCACGGGCCAGGCGTACGGCTGGGACAGCAGCGAGTTCCACACGTCGCTCGGGAAGTTCGTGCTCGGCGGCGTATTCCTCGGGAAGTCCGTCTTTCTCGAGCGGGCGGGCCTGGCCCACACGGTGGGCGGCAAGGTCTCGGAGTTCACGGGTGAAGCGGTGACCACGGTCATCGGCTGGCTGCAGTGGTAGCCCCCTCTACACCTCGGCGTTCACGGCCGCATCGGCGGCCCGCCTCCCTGCGCATGAAAAGGAACAACGGAATGAAGTTCGTACGACGCGTCATCGCGACCACAGCGGCGGCCGCGGCCTGCATCACCCTCGCCGTCACCGCGACGCACGCCAGTGAGGCCCCCGCCCAGGGCACGGCCGCGGTGAGCACCGACCTGCCGCCGCACGCGGTGGAGGACTTCACGTACCCGGACGCCGCGAGGATCCAGGCCGAACTGGGCATCACCCTCAAGCGCGGCGACGGGCACATCGTGCTCGCCGACTGCGCCTCGGCCTCCGGGCTGATGGAGGTGTACTCCCGGACCCGGGGCAAGATCTGCTTCCGCGCCACCGGGAAGACCGGCCACCTCAGCCTGGAGGTTCCCGCGGTGTACGGGATGAAGGGCGACGCCACCCACGAGGCCGATGTGACGCTGACCGCCGAGGGCAGCAAGCAGAACGTGACGGTGGCCCCGAACGAGTGGAAGGGCGTGGGCGAGGCCGCCGACCCCGAGCGCCGCGATCACGTCCTCGTCGAGATCACCGTCTCCTCGTAGCCCTCCACCGGCGGCCGGCGGGGACATCCCGCCGGACCGCCGCATGCGACCACCCTTCCGTCCGCCGTCTCGCGCGGCCGGAACGCCCTGACTCGATTTTTCGGAGAACACCATGTCGAACGTACGTCGTCGCAGAGCATGGATCGGCGGCGCCGCCGCCGTCGCCGCGGTGGCCGGAGGCCTGCTGGCGTCGCCCGCCCAGGCCCTGCAGGGAACCCCGGCCGAGGCGGCCGCCCACTCCCACACCGCCGCCATCGTCATCGGCAACGCCGAGCGCGCCTGCACGGGCACCCTCGTGGCCCCCCAGTGGGTCCTGTCCGCCGCGAGCTGTTTCGCCGACGCGACCGGCGTCGTCCAGCCCGGCAAGCCCACGGCCCCCGTCACGGTCACCGTCGGCAGGACGGACCTGACCCAGACCACCGCCGGAGCCACCCGCACCGCGATCCGGCTCGTCCCGCACCCGGAGCGGGACCTCGTCATGGTGAAGCTGGACACCGGCATCGCCAACCTGAAGCCGGCCGTCCTGGCCACCACGCCCGCGGGCGCCGACGAGACCGTGCGGGCGGCCGGCTTCGGCCGGACCAAGACCGCCTGGGTCCCCGACCGCCTGCACACCGCTTCCTTCACGGCGGTCGCCAACGGCTCCACCGACCTCGCCCTGACCGCCACCGGCGACGGGGCCATCTGCCAGGGCGACGCGGGCGGCCCCGTCCTGCGCGAGAAGAACGGCACCCAGGAACTCCTCGCCGTCACCAGCCGTTCCTGGCAGGGCGGATGCCTCGGCACGCCGTCCACCGAGACCCGTACCGGCGCCGTCGCGACCCGCGTGGACGACGTGCGCTCCTGGGTCGCGAACACGTCGTACGCCGTCCCGGGCGACCTGACCGGCGACAACAAGCCGGACCTCGTCGCGGTCGACGACACCGGCAAGCTGCGCCTGTACCCCGGTACGGGCACCGGCGGCGTCGGCGCGCACACGATCATCGGCACCGGCGGCTGGTCGGGAGCCTCCGTGACGCATCGGGGCGACTGGAACGGTGACGCCATGGAGGACGTCGTCGCCCGCGTCGACGACGAGGTCCGCGTCTACCCCAACCTCGGCAACGCCACTCTGGGCGCGCCGATCAAGATCGCCGGTGGTCTGCCCACCACCGCCCAGGTCGTCGGCATCGGGGACACCAACCGCGACGGGAAGCCGGACCTGGTCGTCACGCACACCAACAAGCTCTTCCTGTACCCGGGGGTCGTCGGCACCACCGCGGCCGTCGGCGCTCCCGTCCTCATCGGCAACGGCGGCTGGGACGTCATGGATCTGAGCGCCCTCGGCGACGCCAACAAGGACGGCCGCCCCGACCTGCTGGCCCGCGACACCCGTGACGGCGTCCTCTACGCCTACCTCGGCCAGCCCGACGGGAAGACCTTCAGCGACCGCAACGAGTTCGGCCGCGGCTACACCGTCGCCAACCGGCCGCTCATCGCCGGCGCCGCAGACGCCAACCTCGACGGCACGGCCGACATGTGGGCCACCGCCGGCGACGGCACCCTCAAGTTCTACAAGGGCGGCGCCGACATCCACGGCCCCATCGACGGCCCGAGCATCCAGGTCGGCAGCGGCGGCTGGGGCGCCATCAAGTCCATCAGCTGACCCGGCACCGGGCCCGGCCCGGACCCCGACGGCACCCGCCCACCGGCCCCGGCAGGAAAGTCCTGGCCGAGGCCGGTGGGCGCTGCCTCCCGGTGACGCGGTGCTCTTCGGCAGGGATGAAGTCCGTCAACGCCGTGCGGAAGGACCGCGGACCGCTGATCGCGATGACGGTGGAGCCCGTTTCAGGCCGTCGGGTCCCAGAGGCCGCCGGCCTCACCGCGGGCGAGGTGTTCGGCGTAGACACCCACCTTCCAGGTGATCACGGAACGACACTCCTCCAGCGCCCGGATCTGCGCGTCCACGCGCCGCCGATGCGCGTCGAGGAGCCGGAGGCGTTCCGCTTCGTTGCCCGGACCCTGCCGGACCAGCTCGGCGAACCTCTTGAGGTCGGACAGGGGCATTCCGGATTCCCGCAGCTTGACGCAGACCAACAGCCACTCGACATCGGAGGAGGAATAGCGTCGCCGACCGCCGGGAGTGCGCTGCACCGGTCCCACCAACAGGCCTTCGCGTTCGTAGAGACGGAGCGCGTGCACGCTGAGCCCGGTCCGTTCGGCCACCTCGCCGATGCTGCTCGGGTCCCGGGAGGTCTCGGTGCTCGCCATGCAGGACAGCGTAGGGCTTGATCTAGACCTAGGTCTAGATCGTAGCGTGGACGACATGACCAGTCGCGAACAACAGCCCCTCGGCTCGCCCTTCTCCGCCACCAGCACCGCCGCCGACGTCATGGCCGGCGTCGACCTCTGCGGCACCAGCGCCGTCGTGACCGGGGGTTACTCCGGACTCGGCCTGGAGACCACCCGGGCCCTGACGGCCGCCGGGGCCCGGGTCATCGTCCCGGCGCGGCGCCCGGAAGCCGCCCGAGCAGCCCTCGCCCACGTCAAGGGCTGTGACGTCGTCCCCATGGACCTGGCGGACCTCGGCAGCGTGCGCGCCGCCGCCGCGCGGATCAGGCAGTCCCTCACCAAGCTCGACCTGTGCATGGCCGTCGCCGGGGTCATGGCCACGCCCGAGCGGTACGTCGGACCCGGCTGGGAGAGCCAGCTCGCCGCCAACCACCTCGGGCACTTCACCCTCGCCTGCGAGTTGTATCCGCTCCTGGCCGCCGGCGAGGGCGCGCGCGTCGTGGTCAACAGCTCGGCCGGCCACGCCCTGACCGACGTCCGCTGGCACGACCCCCATTTCCGCACCGGCTACGACAAGTGGCTGGCGTACGGGCAGTCCAAGACCGCCAACTCCCTCTTCGCCGTGTGGCTCGACGTCCTCGGGCGCAACGACGGCATCCGGGCGTTCGCCCTTCACCCAGGGAAGATCATCACCGGACTGCAGCGGGAGATGACCTTCGAGGAGCAGGTCGAACGCGGCTGGGTGGACGTGCACGGCAACGTGGTCGGCGACGGCTTCAAGTCACCGTCCCAAGGCGCAGCCACCGGTCTGTGGGCAGCCACCTCCCCACTCCTCGACGACCGCGGCGGCCTCTACCTGGAGGACTGCGACGTCGCACGCGTCCTGCGCCGCGACGCCCCGATGGATGACGGCGGCGTACGCCCGCACGCGGTCGCCCCCGACTCGGCCGCACGCCTCTGGGCCCTGTCGCTCACCGCGACCGGAGCCACCCCGATCCCCGGGTGACCGGCCGCTCGGGTGGCGCTACCAGCCCACCGTCCACCCGAGTCGCGGGCTCCAGCCGGCGCTGATCGCGGTCGCGGCCAGAGCCGCCGCCGGCCCAACCGGCTCATTACCGTCTGTCTGTGCTCTGCTGCTGACAGCCCCGGCATGCGTAGGATGCAGGCATGGGCATGGGGAAGATCATTGAGGATCTGGCGGAGGAAGCCGAGCGGCAAATCCGTGATCAGGCGTGGGAGCTGTCGCCCACCGACCGCACCGTCGCCGCGAAAGCCGCCGCCGACCTCCACGCCGCCGTCGGCACCCCGCAGTCCCGGCAAGGCTTGCCCGAGGTCGACCGACTGGAACACCTGCGGGAAGCGCTCGCCGCTGTGGCCATCGCCCTCGCCCACGTCCACGGACGCCTGGCCTGGTTCCTCGGCGCAGCCGCCACCGCGCTCACGCCGGTCCTGCACTGGCGGGCCCTGCCCGCCGGAGGCGGTCCCACCTTCGGCGCCGTCCAGCCGACCCTCCAGGAGTACACGGAAGCGGAAGACGCGATCCGTCGGCTCCAGCGAACCCTCGCCAGTATCAACACCGCCTGACGCCCCCGGGCTCGCGGGGGAGCGTCCGTCGCGTTCGGGGAGGGGGCCGGGGTGACGCTGCGTTTTCCGATCGAGCCGATGCTCGCGCAGGCGCGTCGACAGAAGGCGATCACTCCGTGACGAGTAGGCACTCGGCGAGCAGGTCGAGGACGTCGCGCCAGGCTCGCTGCGCGTGCTGGGGGTGGTAGCCGACGCCGGGGACCGTGGGGTGATCGACCGGTGGGTGGTGGAAGGCGTGCAGGGCGCCGCCGTAGACCGTGATGCGCCAGTCGACGCCCGCGGCCTGCATCTCGGCGGCGAACGCGTCCCGTTGCGTGGGCGGCATGATCGGGTCTTCCGACCCGACCCCGGCCCACACCGGGCAGCGAATGCGCGCCGCCTCGCCCGGCCGACCCGTGGTCAGGGCGTTGACCGTCCCGATCGCGCGCAGGTCGACGCCATCGCGCCCGAGTTCCAGCCCGACGGCGCCCCCGGTGCCGTAGCCGACGGCGGCGATCCGGTCGGGGTCGGTCCGCGGTTCGGCGTGCAACACGTTGAGCGCCGCATGGCCGATGCCCCGCATCCGGTCGGGATCAGCGAGCAGCGGCAGGCAACGGGCCAGCATCTCCTCGGGGTCACCCAGATAGCGTCCGCCATGAAGGTCGAAGGCCAGCGCCACGTATCCCTGCTCGGCGAGAGCATCGGCCCGGCGGCGCTCGACATCGCTGAGCCCCATGCCCTCGGGTCCGAGCAGCACCGCGGGCCGGCGGTCGACACCGGCCGGAAGCGCGAGGTGCCCCACCATCATCAACCCGTCGGCCGGGTATTCGACGGTGCGTGTGGTAACCATCGTCATGGGACCGGACGGTAGTGATCATCGAGCCCGCTCGGGCCGTTGTTCACCGCTGGCAGAACAGCCGGGTATGCCTGAAACGCGGCGATACCTCACAAGGTCTCCCACAACCCCGGTCCCGCGCCAGCGCCCAAACGTCGCCGAGCGGCAGCCGGCGTGGCGCCCCCGCACCCGCCGCAGACCCCGGCGAGGCGGGCCGGCGCAGTGCCGGCCCGCCTCTTGTCACCGGGGCGGGGAAACCCGAAGCGTCAGGTCACACCCCACGACCACGTCCCGTCGGCGGTGACGAGACAGGCGAGGACCACCAGGTCCGCCACGCCCAGCGCGATGCCCAGGCGGGCCCGGCCCGGCCGGGCCGTGTGCCGCCGCAGGGCGAGGACGCCGAGCACGACGGCGGCCGGACCGAGGAGCAGGTTCATCACGAGCAGGCCCACCAGGCCGAGGACGAAGGACGCGACGGCCATCGCGTCGCCGTCACGGACGCGGACCCGGACCCGGGTCGCGGCGCGGGCAGGGGACTCGGTCCGAGAGCTCATCGCCGGCCTCCTCGTCCGAAGTGCGGCCCTCCGGGCCGGCGGTGGTCCGAGAAGCGCTCGCGCGCGAGGAAGACGGCGAGCCAGAGGGCGATGGCCAGGCCGGCCACCACGCTGACGGGAACGGGAACGTGAGCCACGGTGCCGAGGACGACCCCGAACACCAGCAACGCACCTATGAGGAAGAGCATGAGACGTCCTCCTGTTCAGGTAACAGTTGTACACTGACTACCCAGTTCAGTTCGCCTCATGCTGGCGCCTGTCGAGGTGACGCGGTTGAGTTCACGTCATGAGCCCGCACACCGGGGTCCGCGAGACCCAGCGCCGTCGTACCCGGCGCGCCCTCCTCGACGCGGCCCTGTCGGAGATGGAGGAGCGCAGCCTCGGCAGTCTCGGCCTCAGGGAGGTCGCCCGGGCAGCCGGCGTCACCCCCACGGCCTTCTACCGGCACTTCCGGGGCGTGGGCGACCTGGGAGCCGCGCTGGTCGAGGAGGCGCTGGCGAGCCTGCACGAGACGGTGCGCGGCATCCTCGCCGCGACCGGGGACGCCGAACAGCGCGGTGACGCCGCGGTGCGGCTCGTCGCCGAACTGGTGCGCAGCCGGCCGGCGCACGTCCGTTTCCTGGTGCGCGAGCGCCACGGCGGGGTACCGGCGGTACGCGAGGCCATCGCCGGACAACTCGACGCCTTGGCCGAGGAGATAGGGGTCGCGCTCGGGGCCGACCCCCTGAGCGAGGACTGGGACGCCGACGACGTGACGATGCTCTCGCGGCTCCTGGTGGACCACATGTTCATGACGGCGTCGGCCTTCCTCGCCGCCTCGTTGCGGGGCGAGGACTGGTCGGCCGCCCTCGCCACGGCCCGCCGCCAGCTCCGCCTGATCCATCTGGGGCGGGTGCACTGGGCCGGGTGACGCGGCGGAGCGGCCTGGGGACGCCCTTACGCCGCCCGGTCTCGCGCCGCGTCCGGGTCCGGGGCCACGACCAGGAAGGCGTCCCTCTCCAGGTCCATCACCACGGTCGCCCGCTCGCCCCGCTCCCGGCACCGGGCCGCGTACTCCTCGGCGAACCAACTTCCGTGTGGATGACCGGCGGGAAAGGAGTCCAGCACCTTCGTAGCGCGCACCGCCACCACCTCCTGAGCGACGAACCGTCCGCAGGGGCCTGTGCCCCGAGCCCCGGGACCCATGCACGTCACCCGCGGGGCGGCCCCGTTCCGGAAACGGGGGTTTACGGTCGCCGGACGCGAGCAAGAGAGCGTTCACGACCGAGCCGGTACATCGACGAGGAGGTCCCCATGTCGGGTGAACAGAAGGCCAAGGCACACGCCGAGCAGGCCAAGGGCAAGGCCGAGGAAGCCCTCGGCCGCGCCGTCGGCAACGACCGCATGGTCGCCGAGGGCCGCGCCGACCAGGCCAAGGGCGATGCACGCCAGGCCAAGGAGAAGACCAAGGACGCCTTCCGCCACTGATCCGGCGCAGGTGCCCTGGCACGACCGGGCCCCCGACCCCCTCCCCCCGGGTCGGGGGCCTCGCCGTGCCCGGAACACCCCGCGGCCGCGCCGCCGGCCCCCGCGCCGCGGCTACAGCAGGCGCGCCTCCTCCACGCTGTCCACGACCCGGAAGAGGTCACCGGCCTGGGTCAGGTCGAACACCCGGTTCAGGCGGTGCGGAGTGGGACCGATGAGGACCAGACGCCCCGTACGCAGCAGCCACAGGAGCAGGTTGAGAAGGGTGGAGTCCGCGAACTCCACGCCGGTGACGTCCAGCGCGATCCACCGCACGGCCGCATCACCCACCGCGGCCTCCGCGGCCGCCCGCAGAGGCCCGAGGGTGCCCTGGTCGAACTCACCGGAGCAGATGATGACCCGCACACCGCGCTGGTCGGACAGGACCTCGACCCGCTGCTCCACCAGCCCCACCCCCGCATCCGCCGCCGGTCCGGCCCCTCCCCAGGATGCCCACGGCCGGCATTCCACAACCAGCCGGCGGCGGCGGGTGGTTCCCCCGCGGTGTCGCGGCACTACGGTGGCCAGGGCCGTACGCCCCGGGGCGGGCAGCCGCGAGCTGCCCCCCGGACCGGTCCGGGCGTGCTACGGCGCGGCCTAGAGCCGCTCGCGGTCGCCGCTGTGCGGGGTGTACTCGCACGCGGTGCGCCGGCTGCCCGCGAAGGGTCAGAAGCCGCAGGACGCCCGCGCGTCCTGGAAGCGGTCGGGGTGGCGCCGACGGTACTCGACCAGGGACTGGGCGACCGCGGCGCCTTCGCCCACGGCGGCACCGACGCGCTTGACGGATCCGGAGCGTACGTCGCCCACGGCGAACACGCCGGGCACGCTGGTCTCCATCGGCAGCGCGTCCGGGCCGGCTCCACCGCTGCCGGTCAGCACGTACCCGCGCTCGTCGAGCCTCAGCGCGCCGCCGAGCCACTCGGTCGACGGCCGGCCGCCGATCAGCACGTACAGGCAGTGCGCGGCAACGGTGCGCTCGCCGCCGTCGCGGTCCCGCAGCCTGAGGGCGCTGAGGGTGCTCTCGCCGAGGCACTCGGCGACCTCGGTGCCCAGCAGGACCCGCAGGCCCGGGGTCCGCTCGATGCGCTGCACCAGGTAGCTCGACATCGAGGCGCCGAGGTCGGTGCCCCGTACCAGCAGGGTGACGGAGCGGGCGTAGCGCGCGAAGTAGAGGGCGGCCTGTCCGGCGGAGTTGCCCGCGCCCACCATGAACACGTCCTCCCCGGCGGTGGAGGGGGCGTCGGACAGGCACGACCCGTAGTACACGCCGGAGTTGAGGAGGCGGTCGACGCCGGGAGCCGTCAGGCGGTTCCAGTCCACGCCGGTGGCGACCACCACGGCGGCCGCGGTCACCGAGGCGCTCTCGTCGGTGCCCGCCTTGACGAACTCGACGGTGTGCCCGCCCGCCGCGGTCGGGGTCACGCCGCTGGCCACCCGCGTGGGCTGCCATTCGACGCGGGCCCGGCGGGCCTGTTGGAGGGCACGCTGGGCGAGGTCGCCACCCGTGAGGCCCACGGGGAACCCGAGGTAGTTCTCGATCCGCGAGGTCGTTCCCGCCTGGCCGCCGGGCGCGTCGTCCTCGATGACGACCACGCTCATGCCTTCGGCGGCGGCGTACACGGCCGCGGACAGGCCCCCGGGGCCGCCGCCGATCACCGCGACGTCGTAGTGGGCCCGCTCGGCCGGCCGGATGAGCCCGAGCCGCTCGGCCAGCTCGCTGATCGAGGGGTCCGCCATTTCGGTGCCGTCGCCGAGCCGGACGGTCACCGGGGCGTCGCGCACGTCCTCGTCGGGCAGCCAGCGGAAGATCACGCCACTGCGGCCGAGGAAGTCGCGGACCGCGTAGGCGGCGGGTGAGAAGCGGCTGCCGCGCACTTCGGCGGTCGGCAGGTCCCCGTGGCAGTCGGCGTTCCAGGTGCACAAGGAGTCGTCGAGCGCGCCCCTGAGGTGCTCGGCCGGGCCGTCGTCGCTCCGGGCGGCGACCCCGCCGGCCCCCTGGGACACGGCGTCACAAGAGCGGGCCAGCGGCAGCCAGCGTACGCCGGGGGGCGCGGCACCCGGGTCGGGGGCTTCGTCGGCGAGCACGGCTGCGACGGGCACCTTGCGGTGGGCCAGCGACCTCAGCGCCCGGACCACCTCCGCCGGTCCCGCGACCTGCAGCACGCGGAACGACGTCCGGTACCAGCTCTGCACCAGCTCGGCCGTCTCGTGCCGGCGGAGCGGATCGGGGTCGGAGAGAACGATCACCGGCAGTGCGGCATCGGCCATCAAGAGGTCCTCCAGTGGGTGTCGGGGCGGCTTCGCCCGCTCCGTCAACGAGCGGGAACGCGATACGGATCGGCCCCGCGTGCCGCCGGGGCGGGCGGGGCAGCGGGGGCGGGGAGGCGCCCCCGCCCGCCGCTCAGAGGCGGCCGAAGAACTGGTTGCCGCGGGCCGCGTGGTTCTCGCTCGTGTAGTACTCCTTCATCGCGGAGCTGATCTCGTCACGGCTCAGCTGCCCGTCGCCGTCGACGTCCAGCCGGTTGAAGGCCTCCTCGAAGGTCTCGCGGGGCAGGCGGAACATGCCGTGGAGCAGGGAGGTGTACTCCTCGCGGCTCAGCATGCCGTCGCCGTCGCGGTCACCGAGCTCGGTCCAGGCGTTGCTCATGGTCCTGATGCGGTCCCAGATCCGGTTCTGGTCCGTGACGATCCGCGCCCGGAACGCCGACCTGAACTCCTGCCGGTCGACGCCCCCGTCGTGGTCCTTGTCCATCTTCTCGAAGACGGTGTCCCACAACTGCGCCAGGGAGTCCCGGAGTCCGGCCACGGCGTCCGGGGCGTAGCCGAGTGATTCGGCGAGCTTGTCCGAGAGGCCGATGACGTCCGACTTCTCGAGCCGCCCGTCGCGGTCCGAGTCGAAGACGTCGAACGCCCGCTCCAGCTTGATGTCCAGAACGCTCACAGCATCCCCTTCACTGGGAGTAGTCGTCTCGCTACAGTGCGAGGCGGCCCCAGGAAACCACACGCCCCGGCCCCGCCGCACCGAAGGAGCGGGCCTGGTACGCATTCGGGTGACGAAGCCCGCCACCGCGCCGGGTTCCGAGGCGCGGGCCCCCATCTGCACGCCGACTCCGCCCGCCGCATCACCGGCACCCCCGCCCGTGCTCCGACTGCGCCGGACGCACCCTCCAGCCCGCCGCCGACCCGCACTCCCCGGCCTGCTCCCAGGCCGTCGCGCCCGGCAGACAGCGCGCCAACCGGCTGCGCGCGCTGCCGGAGCCACAGCGGGAGTTCTCCCGCGTCGACGCGGAGGCCATGTGCTCCGTCGGCGACGCCACCCCTCCCGGCCGCCAGCCTCTCCGGCACGTCGAGGCGATCAGGGACGCCGCCTACACGGAGGACGTGACCCGCGACTTCCTGCTCAGCCCGCCAGGCGGCCACCGGAAACGAGGGGGCGTTATGCGTCGAGGTAGTCACGGATTCCGGCCAGCGGGTCGCGGCCGTGCTCCCCGGCGTACTCACGTCGGCGAGCGTCGACCTCTTCAGGATGCGCCTGGCAGCAGTAGTCCCAGAAGTCGACCAGCACCCGGAACGCGTCGTCAAGGGTGAATGCACCCTGAACATGCTCGACGAAGTGGTTCTCCACTCTCACGCCCTGCGAGCTGATGGTGGCGGTGTGCGCGTTTCCGTCCAGATCCTCCGGCGCGAATCCCGGGTTGGCCTTCGCCTCGGTCACCAGGTCGATCGCCTCCAGGATGCACAGCGGCGAGAGCTGGATGTCGGCCGTCACCCACTGCCCCAGGACACTCAGCTCGTCAGGGCCGGAGAAGAACGGCGCCCTGAATGGGTTTGTAACGTAGTACTGAGTGCGGATCACTGCTCTGTTCTCCTTCTGACCTGCTACGGCATGATCGGCGTTCCTGCCAGCTCATGAAGGAGCCGAGTTCGCCATTGCTCATGGCCGCGACGATCTCGCCGTTCTCGGGTCCCCCTCCGAGGTCGTACAGACTCGAACCGTAACCCGGGATTCCGGAAGTCGGCACAGATATTCGACGACCGCGGCGACGGTCGGTCACCTCGCCGGCTCGGGTCTGCTGGTCCGCCTCGCCGGGGACTGCGAGTTCCCCGACGTCCACCCGGACCAGGTGGCCGCTCTGCTGCCTTGGGCCACGGTCTGGACCTGATGAGCCGCATTGTCAGTGCGGTGCGCTTCACTGTCCGCCATGGAGCTCACGCAAGCGGTCGTCAGCGACCTGTTGGCCCGACTCGGCCCGGGGGACAGCTATATGTACCTGCCCGGCGATCTGGACCCGCAGGAACTGACCGACCTACTCGCAGGCAGGTACGGCATCCCGCGCACCCTCGTCCTCGATGGCTTCACCGATCCGACGGTCGACGAGTCCAGGGGCGCGGCCCTCCTCGTCCCCTTCGAGGACCGCGCCGTGACGCTACGGGCGTGGGCATACGGGGATCAGTGGGTCGGCACGGGGATGGCGCGGGATGCCGAAGGGACCGAGCGGTCGGTGCTGGTAATCGCCGGCCGAGAGGTGCCCGAACCCTTGGGTGTCGCTCCGGACGAGGATGAGGACGAGGACATCGACTGGATGGAGCGGCTCAGACTGATCACCGGCTGGACGCAGTCCGACCAGCGGCCGGACATGGACTGGGTGGAGATGCAGTCCCGCCTGGGTACGGCGCTGCCGAGCGACTACAAGCGCATGGTCGAGACGTTCGGCAAGGGCGCCTTCGACGGATTCCTGGATCTGAACCAGGAGCCGTGGACGGACCTCATGGAAGACGGCCTGCTCATCTGGGCAGGCACGGAGCACGAGAACCTGTATTGCTGGAGGGCCGACGACGGCGACCCCGACCGCTGGCCTGTCGTGGTCCGGTCCTTCGACGGTGAGGACGTCCCCTTCGACTGCCAAGCCGCTGAGTTCGTCTGCCGCATCCTCATCGACCCGCACCACCCGTTCACGATGGCCCGCTTTTTCGACACTCACTGGTTCATGAACTACGGGTAGAGCGGCTGACCGAACCCTGCCGCCGACGGCAACGGTGGCCGCAGGTCACGGCGCAGACCTGCCGCCGCCGCATTCGCGGGCCTGATGACGCCGCATCGCGGGCGGTTCGCGCGTGTTGAGCCCCCGCGCCGGAGAACGTCGGTGAGAACTGACGCCGCTGCCGGGCGTCTGGAGTGTCAGTGGCTGCTGAGAACATCGAGTCATGACTGACCGCACTGCTTCGATCACAGCCTACTGGGATGCCGCCGCAGCCGCCTTCGACGACGAGCCCGACCACGGGCTGAGGGCTGACAACACACGCGCTGCGTGGACCCGGCTCCTGCACTCCTTGATGCCGACCGATCCAGTCGACGTTCTCGACATCGGCTGCGGCACCGGATCAGTGTCCTTGTTGTTGGCCGAGGCCGGACACCGGCCGACCGGGGTCGACCTGGCGCCGCGCATGGTTGAGCAGGCGCGCACGAAGTTCGAGACCGCCGGCCTTGCCGGCCGTTTCCTGGTCGGTGACGCCATGATGCCCCCGACCGGGGAACAGCGGTTCGATGTCGTGCTGTCGCGCCACCTGGTGTGGACGCTGCCCGATCCGGAGGCCGCCTTGCGCGAGTGGGTGACCCGCTTGCGGCCGGGAGGCCGGCTGGTACTGGTCGAGGGGCGGTGGCGTGAGGCAGGCCAGACGGGCGTCCCGTATGTGGCCGGCGCTGAATCGCTGCCGTGGAACGGCGGAATCAGCGCCGAGGACCTTGCTGCGGCCGTGCGCCCTCTTGTTGCCGCTGTGCGAATTGAGCCGCTCAGCAGCGATCCCGATCTGTGGGGTGGTCCGGTGGACGATGAACGGTATGCCCTGATCGCCGACGTGTGAGGGGCTGAGGCACGGTCAGCCCGCGGCGTCTTCGGCGGCGCGGGCGCGGGCGGTCGCGAGGCGATAGGAGTCGGTGCCGGTCTCGATGATCTCGCAGCCGAAGGCGAGACGGTCGACGATGGCAGCGCAGAGCTCAACGCGGCCGTAGCGGGCGATCGTGCATGCGGGGCCCGTCGAGCCGGCCGAGCCCGCGCACCCGGCAGCAGGCGGCTGCCGGGTGCGCGGTCCGTTCCGGACCCGGTAGGTGACGCACGGGCGGAGCCGGACGAACCCGGCCCGCCCCCGCGGCCGGGCCGCGCCGGCGCGGAGCGGGTGGGCGGCCCGCCGGGCGGCCTGCTGCCTTGCGGCACGGCCGGCCCCCGCAGGAGGGCGTGGACGGCGCGCTGATGGCGTCGGAGTCCGGCCAGTCGGGGCCGGGCGGCGGGACCGCGTACGGGGCGGTGGCCCGCTCGGGCACGGTCGGCGTCTTCCAGCCCGCGCGGGGCCGACGGACCTGCTCCGGCAGGGCCGTCGGCACGGTCCGACCGCCGTGGTCCGGTTCGTTACGCGCCGCCCGGAGCCAGGGATGCGTTCCAGAAAGCGGCGTAGCGGCCGCCGAGGCTCAGCAGTTCGTCGTGGCTGCCTTCCTCCACGATCCGGCCGCCGTCCAGGAAGACGACGCGATCGGCCCGATGGACGGTCCGCATCCGGTGCGCGACCATCACCACCGTCCGGCCGGCCATCAGGCGTTCGATGCCCTCGTGGACGGCGGCCTCGTTCACCGGGTCCAGCGCCGAGGTCACCTCGTCCAGCAGCACGACGGGCGCGTCCTTCAGCAGTGCCCGCGCGATCGAGACGCGCTGGCGCTCCCCGCCCGAGAGCAGCGCCCCGCCCTCGCCGACCCGCGTGGACCATCCACCCGGCAGGCGCTCGATCACCTCGTCCAACCGCGCCGCCGTCGCTGCCGCCCGTACCTCGGCGTCGTCCGCGTCAGGGCGGCCCAGACGCACGTTCTCCTCGATCGTGCCGTCGAAGAGATAGACGTCCTGGAAGACGATGGCGAACTGCGCCGCCAACACCTGCGGGTCGACCGCACGTACGTCCACACCGCCCACGCGCACGGCCCCCGCGTCCACGTCGTAGAACCTCGCG
This sequence comes from Streptomyces sp. NPDC034085, assembly GCF_055575555.1. Lineage (NCBI taxonomy): Bacteria > Bacillati > Actinomycetota > Actinomycetes > Kitasatosporales > Streptomycetaceae > Streptomyces > Streptomyces sp. NPDC034085. The sequence goes on from NZ_JBVISL010000009.1 coordinate 228,248, forward strand.
AGCAGCTGCAGGAACGTGCTCTTGCCGGAACCCGAGGGTCCGACCACGGCCAGCCGTTGTCCCTGCGGCAACGACAACGACAGGTGGTCGATCACCGTCCGGTCGCCGCGCCGGAAGGAGACGGACTCGAACTCCACGTCGTGCCGTACCGGCTGGACCGGTTCTGCGGCTTCCGGCAGTGGCTCGGTACGCAACACCGCGTCGAGCCTCTCCAGCTCGTGACGTGCGCCGCGCATCCGGCCGCCGAGGTCGGCCAGGGCCAGCAACGGATCCGCGCAGCGGGCGGCCAGCACCAGGAGCGACAGGACCTCCGCCGCACCGATGTCCCCGCCGAGCGCGAGGTAGGCGCCCAGGGCCAGCACCACGGTGAACGCCGTCTGCACCGTGAGCGTCAACCCCACCACGCCGGGCAGCGCCGACAGCGCGGAGCGCCGGGACGCGCGCTCGACGTCCCGCAGCGAGTCGTCGAGCAGCCTGAAGCGTTCGACGGTCCGGCCTCCGGCGCGCAGCACCGGCTGGGCCTGGAGGTACTCGATGACCCGCCCGGTGGCCTCGTGGTCACGTGCGTGCCGCTCGGCGTCGGCGGCGGCCATCGAGCGGCCGGTCCGGATCTGGATCACCGCCACGATCGGTACGGCGGCCGCCGCGGCCAGACCGATCTGCCAGTTGAAGGCCAGCATCACGACGACGATCGTCAGGGGGGTCACGCAGGCGGAGATGAACGGGCCCAGCAGGTGCGCGATCGCGCTCATCGCCTGGAGGACGCCGCGGCCGGCCAGGACGGACACCTCTCCGAGGCGGCCCGCTTCGTACCAGCCCAGGGGCAGTCGTGCCAGATGATCGCCGAGACGGTGGTACGTGCCGCGCAACAGCGTGGCTCCGGCATGGAAACCGGACCGGTCGCTGACGTACCGCAGTACCGCGTAGCCCGCGACCGCGGTCCCGAACGCGATCAGCCAGAGCCGGGCGTCTTCGGGCGTGCTGCCGAAAAGGGCCCGCAGTACGGGAACCAGCAGGGCGTAGGACAGGCCCTCGACCACCGCGGTCGCGCTCATCAGGGCCACGGTGCGACGCACCGGCCGGGCGTATTCGCGGCCCAGCACGCGCAGCAGCATTCGGATCATCGGGGCCCGCCTCCTCGAGGTACGTCATCCGGCGTCGCGACCTGGTCGGCCGTCGTCGTCCGCCGGGACCAGAACGCGGCGAACCTTCCGGGGCGCGCCAGCAGATCGGCCGGTCTGCCCTGTTCGACGACCAGTCCTTCGTCCAGCATCACGACGGTGTCGGCGTCGGCGATCGTCTCCAGGCGATGGGCGATGACTAGGACCGTCCGGTCACCCCCCAGCGTCGCCAGTGCCCGGCGCACCGCCTGTTCGGTCTGCGGGTCCGCGAAGGCGGTCGCCTCGTCGAGCACGAGGACGGGCGCGTCGGCGAGCAGTGCGCGTGCGAGCGCGATCCGCTGTGCCTCGCCACCCGACAGACCGGCGTCCTCACCGACCACCGACCGGTATCCGCGGGGCAGCTCGAGGATCCGGTCGTGGATGTTCGCCAGTCGGGCGGCGCGCACCACGTCGTCGAGGTCGGCGTGCGGTACCGCCAGGGCGATGTTGTCCGCGACCGATGCACGCAGCAGGCGGACGTCCTGGAAGACGAAGGAGACCGTCCGGTAGAGCTCCCGGCTGCCGAGCTCGCGCAGATCCACACCGCCCAGGGTCACCGAGCCGTGGGTCGGGTCGAAGAACCGCGGCAACAGCTGCACCAGCGTGGACTTCCCGCTCCCCGACGGCCCCACGATCGCGGTGGTCGTCCCCGGTTCGAGTACCAGGTCGACGCCGCGCAGGACCTCGCGATCGGCGTCGTAGCCGAACCGGACGCCCCGCAGTTCCACCCGGTGACCCCGCGGCGCCACCGGGTGCGCGGGCTCGGGCAGCGGCCGCACCGCGAGCACCTCCCGGATCCGGCCGATGGCGCGGCGGGCCGCCTGCATGTCGTCGAACCCGTGGCCGAGGGCCGCCACCGGAGCGGTCAGGCCCAGTCCGAGCAGCAGGAAGGGCAGCAGGTCGGCCGGAGCCATGCCACCGGTGGTGATCAGAGCGGTACCGCCGATCAGGACGACCGACAGTACGAACGGCGGCGACAGCACCACCTGCATGGCGGCGGCGACGCCGGCGAGCCCGCGCACCATCCCGAGGAAGCTGCCGACGAAATCGTCCACGGCCGTGAGGAACCGACGGTGGGCGCGCCCCGACGCCCCGAACGCCTTCACCACCGCGATGCCCTGGACGAACTCGACGACGGAACTCGAGATCCGTCCCATGGCCGCGTCGAACTCCTCCTGCTCGCGCAACCGGGCCGGGGTCATCATCAGGGGGACCAGCGCCACGGCCAGCACGACCGGTATCAGCGTGATCAGCGTGAGCCGCCAGTCGACGGTGAACAGGTAGACCAGCGACGCCAGAGGAACCACGAAGGCGGAAACCAGCTCCCCGGGGGCGTGGGCGATGAACGGGTGCACGGCGCTGACGTCGTCCCCCACCACCTTGGCCAGCTCACCGGTCCGGCGCCGGGAGAACCAGCCGATCGGCACCCGCCCGAGCCGCGCGGCCAGTCGCCGGCGGAGCGTCAGTTGCACCTGGCCGTCCACGACGTGTCCCAGTCCTGACGAGGCGGCCGTGAACAGAAGCCGGAGGAACAGGCCCGCGGCACCCTCGATCACGACGATCCGGACATGGCCGGCGTCGACCGGGCCGGGTGCCAAGAGGGTGCGCCCCAGCTCGACGACGGCCAGCAGCGGCATCAGACCGGCGAGGGCGCCGATGACCTGCAATGTCACCACGGCGGCGAAACTCGCGTAGTGGGGGCGCAGCAGCCCCGTCGTGCTCTCTTCCGCCGCGCGATCGGCAGCGGGCGGTGGTGCGGAGCGCTCCCTGGCCTCGGTGAGGTCGGTGGTGGTCATGCTCCTCCTGTCTTCGTCGATCCCGCCGCGACCGGGCCCGGAACGGGGCCCGCGGTCATGGGGATGGGTGGGGGAGTGGCGGTGGCCACATGCGTGATCAAGGACGCCCGGGCGTGCCTGTTTTCGGCCGGTCGGGCCGGAACGGTTCGGCGAGCTGGGCGAGGTAGGAGACCGGGTAGTCGGGCTTGGCGGCCATGCCCAGGTCCTCGGAGGTGAACCGCCGGTCCGGGTCGTAGGTGTAGGTGCGCATCGCGTGGTCCCAGACGAGGGTGAACAGGCCGAAGTTGACGTCTCCGATGCCGGCCCATTTCAGGTGGTGGAACCGGTGGCCCTGGTTGAGGGCGAGGACCTTGGTGAGCGGCCCGGTGCGGTAATCGGCGTTGGAGTGCTGGAGCAGTAGCTGGACGGCGACGGCGAAGGCCAGGACGGAGGCGACGTCGAGGGGCATGCCGAGCAGCAGCAGCGGGGTGACGCCCCCGAGGGTCTCGAGGCTCTGGTGGAGGGGGTGCTTCATCAGACCGTTGAAGCCGTAGAAGCGCGTGACGCTGTGGTGGACGGCGTGCAGCCGCCACAGCCAGCCGACGTGGTGGCTGGCGCGGTGTACGAGGGTGATGCCGACGTCGGCGACGGCGACGGCGAGCAGCACCTGGCACCACAGCGGCCAGCTGTCCGGCCACGCCCCCGAGGCCGGTGCGAGCGCGGCGGCCGCGGGTACGACGGCGAGTCCGGCCAGGGTGAACACCTCGTTGACGAACGCGTGGACGGTGTCGCGGCGGCCGTCCCCGCGCGGGGTGTTCCACGCGGGCAGGTACGGGAGCACGCGTTCGGCGGCGAACGAGCAGCCCACCGCGAACGCCAACAGCACCAGCAGCCAGGGTTTCGGGGCTCCGGCGCTCACCAGCCAGATGGCGGCACCGTTGACGCCGAGCAGCATGAAGGGCACGTACGCGTACCGGACCAGGAAGCGAGCGGGGGCGGCAGCGGGCGCCGCGGCGGTCGTTGTGGGCATACCGGCAGCCTCGCGGCCGCGGTGCCCGGCGGGCTTGAACGGATCCGCTACCGGCCCCGCCGCGTATCGGGGCCGTCGGCCGTCGGCGTCCAGTGGGCGGCGGCCAGGGCCTGGGAGGGGGTGATGCCGAACATGGCCTTGCACACACGGGTCAGGTGGGCGCTGTCCGAGAACCCGGCGGCGTGCGCGGCCTCGGTGGCGTTCGCCCCACCACGCACCGAGACGATCGCGGCCTGCAGCCGCGCCCACCGCACCGCCGCCGGGAACGACCAGCCCAACTGCTCGGCGAACAGGTGCCCCAGCCGGCTCGCGGACACCCCGGCCCGGGCGGCGACCTCGCCCACCCGCACCGGTCCGTCCGCCACCGCGCCCGGCAGCGCCGCCAGCGCCGCCGCGAGGGCCGGATGCCGGGGCTGCCCGGGGGCAGCGGCGCCGAGCCTGTCCAGCGCACGCAGCACACCTGCCGCCGACACGGCGACGGGCGGCGGCTCGGCCTCGGCGAACACGGACGCCGCGGCGGCCCAGCCGGCCACCCCACCACGGGCCGCGGTGTCGTGCAGGGCGCGTCCGGCGGTGGTGTCCGCGTCGAGGTAGACCATCACCCCCATCGGCGGCGGCCCCGGTGCCGGACGCACGCGATGCGTGTGCCCGGCGGGGATGACGGCGGCTCGTACGGGCAGTTCGTCCCGCCCGTCGCTCAGCAGCACTCTGCCGGACCCGCACGCCAGTACCTGTACGGCGGCGTGCGCGTGCTCCCGGGCCTCGCCGATCACCCCGGCCACGACCAGGCGGCCCGGCGCCGCATCGACCTCGACCCGCCACGCGTCGGCACCGCCCCCGGACGACGCCACGGACCCCAGGGTGCCCGTGCTCAAGGCTGCCGCGCCGGCGTGGACACGGGCGGCACCACCCGGCCGGCCGTGACGGGCTCCGGCGCGGTCGCCGGAACCCCGACCGGCCGCAGGACCCCGGCGGGTACCCGTACGCCACCACGCGCGGCGGCGCGCGCACGGCGGCCCGCGGGCTCCCGGAGCGAACGCGGGACGCCACCGCCCCCGCCGATCCGCGGGCGCCGAGCCACCCCGACGGACCGATGCGGACCGCCGAGGTCCTTTGCCAAGCCCACGCGCGTGATCCCCTTCACCCGTCCGCGTCCGCCCACGAGAGCCGACGACGGTCACGTACGGACCGGCCCCCGCCGGAACACCGGGAGTATACGGAGGGAGCGAGCACCATCCGCACGCCCTGGAGCCGTCCTCGGCGAGGGCGTCATCGCCGCCGACGGGCCGACGGGCGGGATCATCGCCGACGAGGAGCTCATCGCCCGGCACCGCCTGGAGCTGCCGTTCGCCTTCGTGCTGAGCTCCCCACCTGACTTTGGTCCGACCGGCTGGATGTGCCGGTGGTTCGTGCCGGGGTGCTCCGCGGCGCGGCGGAGTCGAGGTTATGAAGGGAATCGAACGACATCGGATGGCATTTCGCTATCCGGTCATTCCCGAACATCAACCTCAGGAGTCGCATGATGCGCCCCATCAGAGCGGCCGGCATCGGCACGGCCACGCTGGTCACCCTCCTCGCCTGCACCACCGTCGCGGCCGCCGCGACGGACACCGGTTCCGCCCAGGACAGGGACAAGACCCGGGTCATCACGGTCCTGGGCGAGGTGCAGCAGCTCACACGCTTCCCCGTCACCCCCGGCAGCGTCTCGCAGGGCGATGAAGTCGTCGTCCGCTCGGACCTCTTCGACGAGGACCACAACAAGGTCGGCGAGACCCACGGCACCTGCACCACCACCCGGGGCGGCGCCGATGAAGCGGAGCAGTGCCTCGTGACCTACATCCTCCCGGGCGGCCAGCTCACAGTGCAGGGCGTGTACTTCAACTACCTGGACCAGGGTCCCTTCGACAACGCGATCACCGGCGGCACCGGGGAGTACAAGAAGGCTCGCGGCTGGGTCCACGCCGACACGATCGCCACGACCCCCAAGGTCGTGAGGCGCTTCACGATCCACCTCGTCTGACGGACCCGGACGTCGCACAACCCCGGAATCCGGCCTTCTCCCCTGGCCTCGCACCATCGGAGCCGGTCGTACGAAGGCCGGCTCCGGCTCCTCCAGCACGCTGGCAAGCTTCGCCCCTGACGCTCCTACAGATCATCAAGCCGGGCTGCGAAGTCCAAAAAGATGCGTTCATGGCTCGGGTTGATGAGGTCAAGGCGATGTTCTGGGGCGAGGGCCTGTAGGGGGTTCAGCCACCGCTGACCGACGCGGTCGTTCCGGATGCCGAGCGCCAGCTCGGTGTCTGTCTGCCGGCCGCGTTGCTGGAGATCCTGCGGCCGGCGTCATGATCCGGCTCCGCCCGAGCCCGCCGTGTTCAGGATGCCTGTGCTGCTGAGATGCCTGGAGACCTCGCGGGCGACGAACCTCTTGAGGGGGTTGGCTCCTGCGGTGATCAGCAGTTGGCCAGCCGTCACGGTGCCTACCCCGGGCAGTGCGATGAGATCGGGCGCCGCCCGCGTCACGAAGGGATTCAGGCCCGCATCCTTCACCGAGGTGGTCGAGTGCCTGGCAGTACCGGCCGTGCGCCCCGCCCGGGACACGGAGTTGCCGCGTCGGTCCAAGGACGCGCTCGCCGCCGCCGGCTACTTCGTCCTCTCGGTTCTCCCGGACGAGGCGTAGCTGCCCCTGGCCCGGTACAGCGCCGAGCACACCCTCGCGCGGGACCATGCCGACAAGTCGAATATGCAGGCGTCGGGCTGGACGGCGGTCAGCAGCTCGAGGACCGGGGGGTGAAAGCCGGTCATGGGCGGGTCCGCCGGGGCGGGTGGCGGCGACCGCGTCGCGCAGTCCTCTCGCGGCCAGGGCATGGACCTGCGTGCCGGTGACGGTGAGGAAGGGACGCGGTCCGTACATGACGGGGAGGTCGCACCATGTGCCGTGGGAGTCCTGGGTCTCGATGAGGAAGCGCCTGCCGCGCTCCACAGCGGCGTCCTGGGGGCCGGCGCCGTGCTGCGCCAGGGCGGTGAGGGCCAGGCCGGTGGCGGCGGGGCTGGAGTGCGGCTCGCCGGGCAGGGGCGATGGCTGCGGCAGCGAACTGTGCCGAGAAGGACGTACCCGCGCTTGCCTGGGCAAGCCGCCCCGCACCCAGGCTTGCCCACCCCGGCCTGGGTCCGTCGGCAGGGGGCGTCGGCCACCTGTGGGCCTTCGCCTCACTGAGTGGTTCAGCCGGCGCGGACGCCCACTACCGTCGCTGCCGGGCAGGCGGGGACTGGCACATGCAGGCTCTGCGGCATCTGTTCAATCGGATGCTCGGCCAGCTTCACCACTGCCTTCACGCGCGCAGTCTGTTCGACGAAGCGATCGCCTACCCAGCAGACGCCGCTACCGGGTCACTGACGGGACTTCCTTCTCCGGCATAGCCATGACGAGACCCGAGCTGACGGGGCGCTCGTCGTTGACAAGAATGAGCCGGTTCCTGGCCCAGGTATCGAGCCGGTCGCATGCCCAGGCCGGGTCGTACGCTGCCGTGGGCAGCTGCGGTATGCGCTTTCGACCGGTCTCGTCGAGCCGATAGGGGACGTCGAAGGCCGTGGTCCAGCCGTCCAGGTTCGCGGCGAACCGCTCTTCCGCCTCTGCTGGACTGATGCCCAGGTAGTGGGCGATCTCTGCCCAGGAGCTGCCTCGCTCGCGTTCGTAGATCATGGCCGAGGCCAGAGCGCGCTCCGCGAGTTCGATGAGCTGGAATGCCTGGCTTACCCGGCCCCCGGGAGCGGTGTCAGGGTCGTTCTCGGTGGCGACCAGACCAGTGGCGCCATCCGCGACATCCGCTGCGTGATCGCACAGAACGAGGCGGGCCAGCGCCTGGCGGGTGAATCGGGCACGGTCGGCGTCATACGGGGTTGTCTCAGCCACCCCCACAGCCTCGCAGGCTTCGTCCCCGGTGAGTACCTGATTTCCGCCGAGGACCGGACTCCGCTTGACGGCTTAACTGCATGAGGTGTCCTACCTTCTAGTACTCCAGCCGTAGATCGTGATCTTCATGGCCGTGCGGCTGCTTGCCGTCGGTAGTGCGAGGTGCGGGCGCGGGCTTGGTGTCGGCGTCGCCATTGTGACCAGCGGAGCCCGTGCCGGAAGGCGTGAACCGGACTGATCAGCACGGTGAACAGGTGCTGGATCTCATTGGCGGTCAAGGGGATCAGGTGGTCGGGTGAGGGATGGTCTCGGCATTCGGTGGCCGCGGTGACAGCCAGGAACGCGTGGGCGAGCATGGCCAGGGTGACCCAGCGGTGCCAGGAGGTCCAGCGGCGGACCTGGTGCTCGTCCAGGCCCGCCAGGCCCTTGCCGGCCTGGAAGGTCTCCTCCACCGTCCAGCGTCGTCCAGCCACCTGGACCAGCTCGGACAGCGGGACCGGGTGGGGTGAGAAGCAGCGGTAGAAGGCGAGTTCGCCACTTCGCCGGTTGCGGCGGACCAGCAGCCACCAGTGCCCGGGCCGCCCGGTAGGGCCAGTGATGTCGACCTGGGCCCAGTCGTAGAGCCGCTCGCCCTTGGCGCCCGCTCCGGCGGACAGTCGCTGCCAGGCCAGCTTTGGGATTCGCGCGATCAGCGGCTTCGCCTGGAACTTGCCCGCGTGCGTGAGGACTTGGTGAGTGCTGGAGACGGCCAGCACGTAGCCGATCGGGCGGGCCTCGCCGCATGCCCGCGAGCGGCGGAGTAAACCAGGTAGACGGCAACCTGGGAGTTCTCGATCCGCCCGGCCGTGCCTGTGTACTGCCGCTGCACGCCGACCGTCGCGGTTCCCTTCTTCAGGTCGCCGGTCTCGTCGACCACGAGCACCGCCTGGTCGTCGGCAAGGTGCTCGACCACGGAGGCGCGTACGTCGTCGCGGACCAAGTCGGCGTCCCACTTCGCACGGCGCAGCAGGTGCTGCATGCCGTCCGGGCTCGCGTCGCCCGCGTGCTCGGCCAGGGTCCAGCGGTTCTTCCTCGGCAGGTCTGCGAGCAGGCCAAGCACCAACGCCGTTGCACGACGCCTGGGTTCGACCCGTGTGAACCGTCCCGCGACACGGCCCATCAGCTGGTCGAACATCACGTGCCACCGGGCAGGGACTACGCTGTGACCCGCGGCCACCGCAAGATCGTTAGTCTTCACACACCGATGATCAGCGGTGGCCGTACTTCCTCCCCTGCCAGTGCCGGCGAAGCCGGCCCGGATCGAGACGCGGCGAGCTCACCGCGCCAAGAGCATGCCCAGTTCAGTACCGAGTTCGGCGGCGTCGCCGAACTGGATCGCGGTGATCCCCAGCTCCTGGGCGGCCGCGACGTTCGCGGCCTTGTCGTCGATGAACACGGCCTCAGCCGGAGCACAACCCATCAGGTCGAGCGCCCGGGTGAACACCACTGGATCGGGCTTGGCCGCCCCGAGTCGGCAGGAGAAGAGCAAGGAGTCGAAGCGGGACTCGACTTCAGGGAGCACCTGCGGGAGCGCGTCCAGAAGCAGATGGTCGTTGTCGGTGAGCAGGGCCGTGTGCAGCGGGCGCAGCCCGTCGATCAGTTGCAGCACCTGCGAATCCGGCTCGAACGCGCGACACCAGAGTTCTTGCAGCTCAGCAAGGCTCCCCTGGTACCCCAGCCCGTTCGTCATCCTGCGATGAATCTCCGTGGACGAGTCGTGCCCGAGGTCCCACCGCCTGATGAGCCCAGACGTGTAGAGCACGTCTTTCACTTGGTCAGAGCTCGTCCCGCACACCTCGCCGAGAGCGTCGAGCCGCCGTTGCGGAAGGAACCGGCAGACCACGCCCCCGAGGTCGAAGAAAATCACCTTTGGCTGCATGCGCCGACGGTAGCGGTACTCCACCTGAGCGAAACGGGCGGCCCCGGCCACCCGCCGCCAGCTCCTGTCGCTCGTGATCACGATCTACGGCTGGTGGAGTACTAGGGCGTTCGGGAGAGCCCGGATACCGGCCCTGATCCTGTCACCGAGCAAGTTCGGCTCGGCGAAGACTGCGGAACACCTCCGCGGTCGTCCATCCGCGCAGCGTGGCGTGAATCGACGAGTGGAATGCCGTCTCGGCCGTGGTGGCGTCGAGGGCCCCGGCCAGTTCGAGAGTCACGAGTCCGTGGAGGGTTGCCCAGATCGACAGGGCGATCGCTGTTGCGTCGCCGGCGAGGACGGATGCCCTCAAGGCGCGCTCGATCGCCGCGAGGAGCGGACGGATCGGGTCACTGGCACCTTCATTGCCCGACGGGTCGAAGGACTGCACACCACCGAACAGCACCGTGTACAGGTGGCTGTGTCCGCGCCCCCAACGACGGTAGGCGACGGCCAGCGCGTAGAGGTCGGCGAGAGGGTCCGCCGAGGCCCGCACCCCCGACACGTCATGGAACAGGCCGGCGACGGCTCTGTCGCGCACCGCACCGATCAGCCCGTCCTTACCACCGAACAGGGAATACACCGCCGTGGTCGAGGCCTCGGCGGCAGCGGCCACGGCGCGTACCGAGACCGACTCCCGCGGGAGGGTGGCGAGCATCTCGGTCGCGCATTCCACAAGCCGCTCTTTGACGGCCTCGTCGTTTGTTCTGGGCCTACCCACGGTCAGCACCCTACCTTCTCTGATAACGTCGTTTTGAAACAGCGTTCTGAAACTGTCGGAGGTCACGCCTTGCCCACGCCCGCCTTACGTCTCGTCCGCTTCGCCGGACGCCTACTGCTGGCCCTGACCGCCATCGCCGTGCTGGTCGTCGTCTTCCTCGCACTGATCGCCCTCACGGACGGGGCAGGTTCGGGGCTCGCCGCGTGGTTGACGACCCTGGGGACCGGGACTGTCCTCGCACTGTGGCGGGGCCGACACCGCACCTGGCCAGCGCGACTCGTGCCGCTCCTGCCGGTGATCGTCGCGGCGGCGTTGACGGCGACGGTCTGCATCCCGACCGTGCCGACGGCCCGGCAGTACCCGCCCGCCCTACCCTTCGTGGCCACGCAGCACTGGACCCTGGCCACGGGCAGCCGGGTCGCGGTGTATCACTACCCGCCCGCGGACCCCGGCCCCCGGCATCCCGTCCCGTTCGTGTACCTCCACGGAGGCCCCGTCCGAGGCATCTCGGTACAAGACCACCGGTTTCTGCGACTTCTGGCACGCCAGGGCTACGACGTCTACGCCTACGAACAGGCCGGTGGCGGACGGAGCGACCTGCTCTCCCTGGACCAGTACACGATCTCCAGGTCGGTCCGTGACCTCGCCGCCTTCGTCGACCGCCTGAACAAGGGCAAGGTCGACGTCCTCGGATTCTCCGGAGGCGGAGTCGTGCTCACCCGAGCCCTAACCGACACTGGCGTCGCCACACGCCTGCACCGGGCGATCATCGCCGAGCCGGGACCCATGGACGGCCCCACCGCACACATCACCGGGCACAAGGGCCGAGCATCCGCACGGGGCCTCGCGCCGGCCCCGACCGGACCGCGATCGACGCACGTCCCCCGGTACGCCGTGGCATTCGGCCTCATGCGACTCGGACTCCTCACCCCCGACACCAGACTGATCGGACAGGCCGAAGGCGACAACGCCTTCACCGCCGCCGACCTCGGCAACGACATCGCATCCTCCTACTGCGCGCGCGACGCGCACCGCATCCCCACCGAGGACATCCCACAGAACTTCTCGTTCAGCCCCGCTGCCAGCCTCCGCATCCAGCAGACGGTCAAGGACTCGCCCTCCACCGCACCGCAACTGAGGCGCTCCCGGACGCCCGCGATGCTGATGATCGCTGAGTGCTCCTCGCAGGTCCGTCAATGGGCGACCGCCGTGCTTGCCAATGACCCCGCCATCCAGCGCACGCAGTACATGCCTGGAGTCGGACACCACATGTGGAACGGCCTCGACGGCAACAACGACCGGGCCGTCGCCGTCATTACTGCGTTCCTGGAGGACAAGCCGGCCCCCCTGCCGGACTACCCGACGCGCGAGGAGATCCCTACCTTCCTGCGTGAACACAAATGAAGACGTCGCAGCCGGCAGCGGCCAAGACGGGCGGAATCACGAAGCCGCCTGGTGCCCTGCGCGACGTTCAGCCAAGGACGAGCTCTTAGCTTGTTCTTTATGGTCGGGAGGAATGACCGTTCGTGACGGCTGTTACGGTCGCGGTTGTAACTGAGCAGCTTCCTGAGTTCCCGTACCACCCCGACCCCGTTGCCACGGGTGTGGTTGTTCCTTCAGATGTGACCTGCGTCTGCTGTGGGCGGGGACGCGGGTCCATCTACACGGGCCCGGTCTACGCCGTCGAAGACCTCAAGGACCGCCTGTGCCCGTGGTGCCTCGCAAGCGGCAGCGCCGCCGAACTGTTTGACGCGCACTTCACGGCAGGAACTTGCCTGGGCGACGACGTACCCCTTGAAGTCTTCTCGGCAGTCGACAGGCATACCCCCCGGTTTCTCAGCCTCGCAGCAGCCCCAGTGGTTCTTCCACTGCGGTGAGGGCACCGCTTTTCTGGGCTGTTTCGGGAGTGCAGAACTCGCCGCTCATTCTGACGCGCTGGAGACACCGCGACATGAGATGAGCGGCTAGGGCTGGCCGTCGGATCAGGTCGAGCACTACCTCGGCTCGCTGGACAAAGATGACCAGCCGGCATATCTGTTCCGGTGCCGTGGCTGCGCGACCCACCTCGCCTACTCCGACGTCGCATAGGTCTACATCTGAGCTGAACGAGGACACGAACGTTCACTCGTAGGTGGATTCCGGGGACGTGAACACGGCCTTCGCCTGATCCTGTGCTCCAACCAAAGAGGCACCTGACCAGCACGAAGGCCGTGGGGGAATGAGTCTGCTGCATGACGATGGCCGGCGAGATGCGTTCGCTATCGCGTCATACTTCCGGGACGACTTCTACCGGTGCCTGCTTGCGCACGGTGACGAACTGTTCGAGTTGACGGACGCGCTGCTGCGTGCGGACGGCCCGGTGAGGACGCCGCTGGATCTGACCCTGCTGGCCGAGCACCGTCGCGGGCACGGCGCTTTGTATGCGGCCCTGAACCAGGGCCGCATCGACGCGGGCCGGCTGCGGCGGACACTCGCCGCACTGCCGCAGCCGCGGGCCGCCGACGACCGGCTCGTCCTGGCGGTGGACGTGAGCAACTGGCTGCGGCCGGATGCCGAGTGCAGCCCGGAGCGGTTGTTCTGCCATACCTTCGGCCGGGGCCGGGACCAGCATCTGATGATCCCGGGCTGGCCGTACTCGTTAGTCGCCGCGCTGGAGAGCGGCCGCACGTCCTGGTGCCAGCTGCTGGACGCGGTGCGGCTCGGCCCGGAGGACGACGTCGCCGAGGTCACCGCCGTCCAGGTCCGCCGTGTCGTCGAGGGCCTGATCGCTGGTGGACATTGGTGCGAAGGCGATCCGGACATCCTGGTCGTCTTCGACGCCGGCTAAAACGCCCCGCGCATGGCCTACATGCTTGACGGGCTGCCCGTCGAGGTCCTGGGGCGGATGCGCTCGGACCGCGTCATGCGCCGGCCGACGCCCTCGCTCAAGGAGTACGCCGAGGCCTATCCCCGGGGCGGGCGGTATCCGAAGCACGGCAAGGAGTTCCGTTTCGCCAGGCCCGAGACTTGGGGCGAGCCGGACGCGGCGACCGTCCAGGTCACCGACCGCTATGGCACCGCGCAAGCGATGGCCTGCCGACTGCGTACGCACAGAAGGACACCTCGGAACCTCTCAAGGACGGCTTCGCCAGCCCGCTGGAGACTCTCGGCGAGGTCGGGACGCTGACTACGACGGCCAGACGACGACGCCGTCACGCGCAACCAGCGGCTCCGCCTGGCGTGATTCACAGAAACGGATCCACCCCAGGTCCACACTGCCGTCAGAGTCTCGGTGGCAGTCGCCGGCCTTGGTCGCAAGCCAGCCGAGCAGGATACCCATGAGGTCGAACTGGTCGGGGTGAATCTCCTGCCGACTGGTCAGAGCCCACGCTCCAAACGGGGTGCGTTCTCGGTGAAGGAGAACCGAGACGAGCGCGCCGCCCACGGTGAATGCCTCACCGTGCTCTCCGAGAAGGGGCTCAGGGTGGTCCTCGACGACGAGTTCGCCGTCATCATCCGCGTACACGAACGGAAACTCGGTCACGATGCGGAGGATCTCCGGTTGGGGTCCGAGCCCGAGGTGCCATTGGAGCTCGGCGAGCTCGTCCTCGGACAACTCGTCGCGCATATCCAGCGTGAGTATGAGCTCGAATATGTCAGCCATAGCTGCATACGCTAGTGCTCACCTCTGACAGCCCCCATCCGTCGCGGCCACGGACGGCCTTCTTAAGCGTCCCGGCCGACGGGGCGCCGGGTCGGCGCACGTTGGTGGGCCACTGCCCGACCTGCACGTCGAGGAGCGCCGCGCTCCGCGGGGCTGCCAGGGTGCCGTGGATCCGGTTGTCGTACAGCCCGGCTTCGTTGCGGGGGCGGTCGAAGAAGCGGCAGTGGGGGTGAGCTGCGGCAGGCTTGATGCGGCCTCAGTCGCCGGCCCGGGCGAGGGTCGTCACCGCGGCCATTACGGTTCCGAACACGTGGGGCACCCCCGTCTGCGGTCACGCCGGTTCGACGCCGCGGGCTGTGACCACGGTCGCCAGGGGGGGGAGAGAGAGCGCGGCTGCGCGCCGCAGGTGTCGTCCGGCGTGCTGGAGCGGCGTGGCGTACCGGCAGCAGACCCACGCCGAGGAGGCACCCGTGGCCAGGCGTTCGGTTCAGCCCGTTTGGGCGGAGGCGATGACGCCGCGCCCCAAGGCGGTGAGCGCGCAGGTGATCTGCTGGACGTCGAGTCCGAGGTGGTCCCGCTGGAATTGGAAGACCTCGGGTGCGAGCGGAGCGAGGAGGAGGTCCACCATTGCCTCTCGGTCCGCAATCGCAGCCTCGGCCAGCAGTGTTGCGACGTGCGCGCGCCAGAACCCGTAGGCGCCTGTCGCGAACCGCGAGCGCCCTGTCTCCATGCCGAGAACCAGGTGGGTGTGCCGGTCGAGCAGTTCGACCATGGCTTCGTAGAACGCCGCCAGCCGCTCTGCGGGCGGGGCCCCGGGGCCCAAGGG
Organism: Streptomyces sp. NPDC034085; assembly: GCF_055575555.1. Lineage (NCBI taxonomy): Bacteria > Bacillati > Actinomycetota > Actinomycetes > Kitasatosporales > Streptomycetaceae > Streptomyces > Streptomyces sp. NPDC034085. The sequence goes on from NZ_JBVISL010000009.1 coordinate 243,270, forward strand.
GGGAGCGCCCCGCAGCATCTTCTCCTGCAGGGCTCGCTCGTGGTCGTCCAGGAGTGCGACCGCGATGGAGGCGATGTCCGGGTAGCGACGGTAGAGGGTGCCCTTACCGACGCCGGCGGCCTTCGCGATTTCTTGCATGCTGACGCCGCCCGGACCGTGCGTGGCGAACAACTGTGCGGCTGCGTCGAGCACACGCATGCGGTTTCGCGCGGCATCCGCCCGCTCCTGCTTGGCAGCAGAGGGTCCTGCTTCCAGGTCCAGGAGATTGCTCGGCTCATCCATGCCGTCACCCTACTGCATAAGTGGACGCATGGTCCGCTTCTTGTTATGGTCTCGGCGAGCAAGCGGACGCAGCGTCCGCTTAAGTGATCCGATCGAAGGACTCACCATGCCGCACCTGCTCCACCTCGACGCCAGTGCCCGACGACGCTCCTTCTCCCGTGAGGTCAGCAGTACGTTCGCCGATGCGTGGCGCGCGGCCGGCGGAACGGTCACCTACCGCGATCTCGCCACCGACCCAGTGCCCCAGATCACCGAGGCGTGGACCGGGATATGCGACAACCTCCTCACCGATGGGATCACCGCCCTTGACCGGCTGGCCGAGGGCGCACGCACTCCGGACCAGGTCGCCGCCTGGCAGATCGTCCAGCCGCTCCTCGACGAGCTCATCGCAGCCCACGTCGTCATCATCGGAACCCCGATGTACAACTACGGCGTCCCGGCCTCCTTGAAGGCATGGATCGACCAGGTCACCTTCCCCCGCATGTCACTGGCCGGACGGACCATCGTTGTGGCCGGCGCCCGCGGCGGCTCCTACCTCCCCGGCGCCCCCAAGGCCGCATTCGATCATCAAGCCCGGTACCTGCAGGACTTCGCCGCCGGTCATTTCGCCATCACCGACGTCCGCTTCCTGCACGCCGAACTAACGAACTCTGTCATCGACCCGCTCCTGACCGGCCAGCGCCCTCGTCACGAAACGTCCCTCGCCGAGGCGTTGGAGGAAGCCCGCAACCTCGGCCGCGATCTCGCCACCAGGGTGACCACCCCGTGAACTGGATCTTCCTCGCCCTCGCCGGAGCGGTGGAGATCGCCTGGTCCCAGAGCATCAAGCCGACCCAGAACTTCACCCGTCCGCTGCCCACCGTCATCTGCTTCCTCCTGGCCGCCGGCGCGGTCTACCTGCTCACCCTCGCCATGCGGACCATCCCCGTGGGCACCGCGTACGCCGTCTTCACCGGCATCGGAGCCGTCGGCGCCATCACTCTCGGGGTCATCGTCAACCGCGACCCCGTCACGCTCCTGCGTGTCACCGCCCTGGCCCTGATCGTCGGCGGCATCGTCCTGGCCCGTATCGCCAGTTCCGAAAGCTGATGCCGAACGCCAGACGCATAAGACGTCAAATCCACCGCGGCTCATAACCCCGACGCCCTGAGCACCTCAGCCACTCCGCCCGGCCCCACCACCACGGGGCCGGGCGGTCGCATTCCGTGGTTCATCCGCTCGCTGCGGGCGAGGCTCCGGGTACCCGCGCGGCACTCCCGTGTGATCAAGATCTACTACTCGGATAAACCTGTGTGGCATTAACGCTCTGGTTTGGCTCCGTCTTCCGGCGTGTGGCCCCACTCCTGGGGGCGTTCGGGAGCGATCGGGGGTTGTTCCGGTCTGATCTGGCCCCACCGGGTGGCGGGTGGTGGGACGGTCGTGGTGGGCCACCGTGTGGGGGCGTTGCCGGATGGAGTTGTCGAGGGAAGAGCTGTTCACGCCGAAGCCGAACGCCACTACGTCACCGCCCTGCGCGCCGCCGCGAGCGCCGGCGACCGCATCGTCGGCGCGAACACCCTCGCCTTCTGGGCCATCCAGCGCTACAGCACCGGCGACCCCCAAGGCGCCCAGCACCTGATCACCGCCGCACTCGAAGCCGCCCCCTCCATCGGTTCACCCCGCATGACCGCCATGCTCCACGCCCGCTCCGCCCGCGCCCACGCCAAGGCCGGAGACCGCCAGGCCGGCCAGCGCGCGGCTGGCGCCGCCTTCGACGCCTACGACCGCATCGAGGCCGGATCTGCCGAGCCCGCCTGCACCTACTGGGTCAACCGCGGCGAACTCCACCAGCTCGCCGGCTCCAGCGCCCTCAATCTGGCCGACCCCGCCCGCGCCCTGACCCACTTCCGTACCGCGACCACCGCCACGGCCAACGACGCATACGACGGCACCGCCTTCCCTCGAGGGGCCGCCATCTACCTCGCCCGCGAAGCCGAAGCCGAACTCGCCCTCAACGACATCGACGCAGCCCTGGAGACCGCCCACCGTGCCGTCGAGCACATGGGCGGCGTCATCTCCGCCCGCGGCACCAGCACCCTCAAAGACCTCCGCACCCAGCTCTCCGCACGCCGCACCATCCCCGCCGTCCGCGACTTCCTCGCCGCCACCGCCTGAACAGCCCGCACAGATCCCCGAACGGCGGACACCGAGGCAGCAGGCCACCATCAGCACGCCGGCCGCCCTCGGCGACCACGAGCGAAGACGACGTCCGCAGGGCCTGCTCCGCATTCCCCGCGCCTTGCAGGCACGACGGCCCGGTGCGCGGCGACCGCCCGGCGGCCTTCAACTTGCGGCGCAGGCCGTACCCACCACCGGGAGCGGGCCGGCAATAGGGACGGCTAGTTCGGCAGGGGTTGGTGCAGCCACGCCTGCACCGCGCCGTTTTTCACCGGGACGGCGATCTCATGGAATGCCTCCGCCGGGATGCCGTGGTGATTCTGGCGCACGGTCGCCCAGTAGACGGGGTCCGATACGCACAGCACGTAGTCATCCCGGCCTCCGCTCAGCGCCGCCCTCATCGCCTCTGCGTCGAGCAGCCGGCAGGCATCATTGAGCGCAGCACCCACCCAGCAGTCCTGTTCGTCCACGCTCACGCTGCCTGTGGCCAGGACCAGGCGCGGGCGAAGTCGGACCGAGGCCGCGGCAAGCCGGTTGACCGCATGCAGGTGGGCAGGAAGGACTACGAGCACAGCGCGCAGGAGGTCGGCCATGGGGACAGCGGCATCGATCAGCTCGATGACTCCGTCACCCCGGTCCGCTTGCCGCCGCGCCGCTGCGTCAACGCCAGCAGCATCCGCAACGCGGTCAAGAAGGTCGTAGAGCATCCGGCGCATGTATGCCTGCTCAACGTCATCTCGGCTGCTGAACCGCTCAAGGTCGGCAAGTAGCAGGCTTCGCGGTGTAAGCCTCCCCGCTGGGGGAACAGAAGTGGCTGCCGCGGCTTGGGGCACCTTCTGGGCCGGCCCCGGGTCGTCCATGACCTGCGGCAAAGAGACTGCTTCTGCGGCCTCGTCCCACAGCATGTGGAACCGCTTCACCGCAGCTGCCGCATCGGCTCCCGGAGTCCGGCCGGCAAGTTCGATCACCAACATCTGCACAAGCCCCCACGTCGGCAGCCGAGGCTTGATGAAGGCGTCGTGGATCCGGCTTGAGCTGACCACTCCGGTGCCCAGCGCACGGGCCATTTCCCGCACCGAGGGCCATCCCGCCCGTCGGTGAGCCAGGTGCAGCTCATCGCTCAGCCTCTTGCGAGGCCCAGGCGGAAACGTGGGAGCCGTGAGCTGGGCCATACGTGATCCCTCGCAGAGTGTCCAGAAGCGTCCGACTACGTCCGACGGGCAACGTACCGCGTCCGAACTCGTAAATTCCCGCCTTGAGTTGTCTGCCGACGTCAGACCACGTCAGGACGCCTGCGGACAGGCTGACCGTGGAGGAGGCCAATCGGAATCGCACCAGGAGACACCATGATCGACTCAGCACTCACCCTCGTCGTCCAAGGCCTGCTCACCGAACTCCCCGCCAGCCTGATCACGGCGGCCGGCACCGCGCTCACCGTCTGGGTAGTACGCAAATGCGGTGCAGCCCCGCGGGACAAGTGATCACCGCTCCATGCCTCCGGCCTCCGATACCCCCATCGGGCAGGTGGGGGTATCGGTGGACCATCGCCAGCGTGGCTGCGCCCGGGCCGCGAGCGCCTCCGCCTCCTCGCGGGCCTGGCGGGCTCGGTTGAGCGGGCCGACCCCACTCAGGAACCCAGGTGGTCGGGCGTCGACAGTGGCGTGCCGCAGGCGTCGAGTCCGCGTTCTTGTCGTTTCCAGCCCGGCCGTGTGGCCCGGTGGGCAGGATGGCGTGATGAGTGAACTCACGCACGTGCCCGTCATGGAACTCCTTCGCGCCTCGCTCGATCCGGCGAGCCACCGCGAAGACGTCGTCTCGAAGCTGGACCTGCCGACCGGGCGCCTGATCGCGGCCGCGGCCCACGCGGACGCCGACGACAACGGAGCCGACCGCCTGGCCAACCTCGCGGGCGGTCTCGCCCTCGCAGCGCTAGGCCTTAGCGCGGAGGTTGCCTCCCGGGGAGAAAGGACGCTCGACGAGTTCCTCGACGGCCTGACCCAGGCCAGTGACGACGAGGTGAACACGCTCATGGTCGAGACGATCCGGGGCATGCTCCACGACCAGGGCGTGGAGATCATGGGGCGTACCCTCGCGCAGGACCAGGCTCGCTTCCTCGACCTCCTGCTCGCGCTCACCTCATACTGCGGCACCAGCATTCTCGCCCTGCAGGCCGCCGGAACCCCTGCCGAGACCACCCTCACCGACCTGGAAGACGCCCTGCGGGACGCAGGTGACGAAGCGGAGCCCGCCGCTACCTCCTGACCGCCAGCCTCGACGCCGCCCCGCCCAGGCCGACAGCCAGGAGCCGCCCAGTGGAAACCATCATCACCGCGGTGATAGCCGCGTTCGCAGCACTCGGGGCGGCCTGATCGGACGCTCTGCCGGACTCAAGACCGCCCAGCTCACCGCCGAGGCCGCCCGTACGGCCACGCGCTACGCCACGCAGCGCGACACGATCGCCGAGTTCCTCACAGCCGCTGACAGGGAGATGGCGCTGGCCTGGGAGGCCGAGGTCGGCCGGGCCGACCGCGACGAATCGGCGCATACTCGGGCCCAGGACGAAGCGTACTTGGCATCCCGCCGCGCCCTAACACTGATCGAGTTGACGAACACCCCCGAGGTACGTGCTCACGCCCAGGCAATCCTGGAGGGCCTCACCAAGGCACGCCAAACGCAGGACTGGGAGCCCTTCAAGGCGGCGAGGGCCAAGCTGATCGACACCGCCCGGAGCCAGCTGGCCGCTCTATGACCCGCCTGGCGCTCCCCGGAGTGCGCCCGCCCCTGAACGGGATCAGCTGAGGGTTTGACCGTCCCGGGCCGAGGCCAGCCGCTAGCCGTCGATGTGCACGGTGACGTAGAGGTCCCCTGGCGCCCCGCCGTTCCTCCCGGGCCTGCCCATGCCGCGCAAGCGCAGCTGCTGGCCTGCTTGCACGCCGGCGGGGATCCGGATCTGCTGGAGCCTGCTCTCCTTGGCCTGCCCGGTCCCTTCACAGGGGCCACACCCGGCAGAGCCCTCGCCGCCGGCTCTGGAGGCGCAGGCCGGGCAAGGTTTGCGGGTCGTCATGCGCATCGGGATGACGGCCCCGTGAGTGGCTTCGGCCCGGCTGAGTGTGACCTCGCTGGCAACGTTCTGGCCCTGAGTGGGCGGGTTGTAGCCGAAGTGCTCCCCGTAGATGTCGGCGAGCAGGTCTGCGACCTCTCCGGCGCTCGCAGGGCGGTCGGCCGGGCTCTTGGCAAGGAGCTGGGCGACGAGCGTCTCCAGTTCCGGCGGGGCATCGGGGCGCAGGCTTCTCAGCGGGTGCGGCTGTTCGTTCAGGTGCTGGTTGATGAGGTGCCAGGACGTGCCACCGAAAGGCCGGCGCCCGGTGAGCATCTCGTAGAGCACGCACCCGAGGGAGTACAGGTCAGAGCGGTAGTCGAAGGTGCTGCCGAAACACTCGGGGGCCATGTAGGCCGGGGTGCCGATCAGGACACCGGTTGTGGTGATGTCGTGCTGAGCGTCGCTGCCCTTGGAGATGCCGAAGTCCACCACCTTCGTGCTTCCGTCAGGCAGGACCATGATGTTGGACGGCTTGATGTCGCGGTGGGTCAGCCCCGCATCATGGGCGGCGTCCAGGGCCTCGGCGACACAGCCCGCGATGTACAGGAGCTGGGGCAGGGGCAGTCTGCCGGTCTCGAGGCTGGAGCTGAGCGACTTCCCCGGGAGCAGCTCCATCACCAGATAGGCAAGTAACCGTCCGTCGTTCATCGCGGAGCCGAAGTCGTGGACGGTGACGATGTTCGGGTGCGAGAGGCTGCCAGCGACCGCGGCCTCGCGGGCGAACCGGGCCACCTGGCGGCGGTCTTCGGGGCCGCTGTCACCCGTGAGCACCTTGACCGCGACCTGCCGGTCGACCTTCGGGTCGTGAGCCTTCCAGACCTGCCCGAACCCGCCCACACCGATCGGCTCGATCAGCCGGTAGCGCCCGTCCAGCACGGTCCCTGCCCGCACGACTCCCCCTTCGGTCTACCGCCACGCACGGCACGGCCCGTACCAGGCGTGTACGCCACGCTACGCCGGAGGAACCCGCCAGGGCAGAGGAATGTGATCATCCGTCACGCGCACCCGGGAGCGCCGCTTGACGCGCCTGCGGCAGCCGGGTGCGGTGAAGCGGGCTGCGGCAGGATCACCGCTGCTCCCGACTGCCGGGCACGCTCTGCGCGGGCCCGCAGTACGGCGGCCGCTTCCGTGGCGGCAAACTCGCGGCGGCGCCGAAGGACCGCGGCGTCGATCGGAGCCGGCCGGTCGTCGGCGCGCTCTTCCGTGTCGGGAAAGGCCCGGCTGCTGAGTTCCCTCATCGCCCGCGCCTGCCGCTCCACCGCTGCGCGATCGCCGGGTCGACGCGGCTGACGGGCGCGACGGCCTGGTGCGCGGCGAGGGCCCGGTGAAAGCCCGGCGACGCCATCTCGCGAGTCTTCACCGGCACGGCGACGGCGTCCGTCGATGCGGCCGTCGCCGGGGCCGGGGCCTGCGGGGCGGCACGGGGCGCGGGCACCACGCCGACGGGCAGGACCCGCACCGTGCGCACCGCGTCCGCGCCGACCGCGCTGTTCTAAGCGACTCCGGGAAACCGTCACTCGGCTGAAGAAGACCATCGCCGACCAGAACGTCGAGATCCAGGACCTCCGCCAGCGGATCACGCGGCTCACCCTTGCCGCAGCCGTGCTCACACACGACCACGACCAACCGGGACCTGCCCTGAAGGACATCAGCAACATCCTCCACCTGCGCCCGCCGACCTGAAACCCAAGCTGCCTGGCTGCGCATGTGGAAACCAGGAACGGGTTTCGCAGTGATCTGAGAACACGTCTTGGTCTCCTCGTGCCACGTGGCCTTGGGTTCAGGATGAACGTCAGTCGAGACGAGCGTCGAGCTCAGGTCGATGCGGTGCGTGCGCGAATGCGGTGCGCGGTCCGCAGCCCCTGTTTGGCGGCGGTTGCCACGAGGCCGCCGAGGGTGGTTTTGGCGAGGTCGTGGGCGGCGAGGTGTTCCAGTGCCGGCAGGGCCCGGTCGTCGGCGGTTGAGCCGAGAGCGCGGCAGGCCAGTGCCCGCAGGTCCGGGTCGGGATCGGCGGTGAGGGTGATCAGGTCGTCCACCACCGACGGGCCAAAAGCGGCGATCGCCGAGGCGAGATGACTGGCCTTCGGGTTCCGGCGTTCCATCATGGCCTGCCAGAGCGCAGCACGTGCCCGGTCGCCGCCGATCTGGCCGAGCGCCATGGCGGCCCTGCTGCGGACCCAACTGGTCCCGTCGTTCAGCAGGGCTGTCAGGGCGGGCACGGCGGCGCGTTCCCCAAAGAGGCCGAGCGCCTCGCAGGCACCCTCGCGGACCATCGGATCTGGATGCTCCAGCAGGGCGGTGATCAGCGGAACGGCCCGGCGGAAGCCGAGTTCGGCACAGGCGAGCGCCGACCACCGCACCCCGCGGTGCCCGGTGTCGGCGAGCGCGCGCAGTAGGCCCGGTTCGAGGCTCGCGTGGCCGAACAGGGCGATCCGGTTGAGTGCCTTGGTCCAGACGGTGACGTCCTGCGTCCGGTGGTCGGAGGCGATCTCGGAGAGGGCTGCCAGGGCCTGCGGATGGGCGAGCTCGGCCCACTCCAGCAGGGCGTCGATCGCCCGCAGCTGGATCGTGTGGTTCCCGCTCAATTCGGCCGCGTGGACGGTGACGAGGGATGCCGGCCCGTCCGGCAGGTGGCCCAGGGCGTCCCCGAGCGGGCCGGCGAGCGCTGGTTCGAGCTCGCCCAGTTGCAGGGCCAGTGGGCCGATTCGGGTGCCGACGTCCGCGTCGTAGTGGCCGGCGCCCCGCAGGTTCGCGGCCAGCTTGGCGACCGTACGAAACAGTAGATCTGCCCGGTCCGATGGGGAACCAGAGAGGGCGCCGAGTCGGCCGGATATCGCCGCGGTGACGGCGGTCGGCGGTCGGCCGGTGGCCTCCAGTACTGCCTCCGCCCAGGCGAGTGGCTCGTCCTGTCGCTCGTAGAGCTGGCGCCCCCACAGGCGGAGGACGGCGTCACGGTGGTCGGTCATTCCAGGATCGTTCCAGCAGGGAACACCGACAGCCAACGGATTTTCCCGTGTATCCCTGCACACAGCAACTTGACAGGGAACGCCACGAACTGCGAGCAAAGGGTGCGCGCCAACCTGATCGCCACCGCCCGCCGCCACGGCGTGCCCACGGTCGCTCTCGTTGTCCCCACCCCGGCCTCCGTGTGCGTCGCACGCCAGGAAGCCCGGTCCGTAAACCGGCGCGTGCCCGAGCGCGTCGTCCTTGCGCAGCACGCCGCCATGGTCGCCGCCTGGCCCGGCCTGCCCGGCGAGGGCTTCGACCACGTCGTCGTCGCGGACAACCTCTACCGCCTGGAGGCGATGCTCAAGCCGCTCAGCGACGCCCGGCGCGCGGACCTCGGCTGGGACGGCAGCGAGGGCCTGGGCGACCGGCTCCTGGTGCGCCGCTACTTCGGCCCCGAGCTCCTGCCGCTGTGGCGCTGGCGCGACGGCTCGCAGCTCGCCGGCGGCGACCGCGTCGCGGAGATCCGCCCCGGAGCGGACCGCATCGTCCTCGCCCAGCGGACCGACGTCGACGGGGCGGGCGACATCGGCTTTGACGTCCTGGTGGGCTGCCCCGCCGACGAGGAATGTGAAGGCCAGGCGTGGGTGCCGGTCTACAACGTGACCGACCTCCTGCGCGCCCTGACCGGCGAGCTGATGAACGACCCGGACGTGCGCTGCACCGTCCACGGCCCGCACGAGAACGACGACCAGGCCGACGACCCCGAGGGCCGCGCCGGCCTGGAAGCGCAGTACGCGGAAGCGGTCTGGGGATGAGCCGCGCCGCCGACGGCCCGCACCCGCACCCGCTCACCCCGGCCGACCTCCCGGCCGGCGACGAGTGGCTGTACAGCTGCGACGAGTGCCAGCTGCCCATCCAGGGCGGCGCCGCCGGCCTCGCCGCGCACCGCCGCACCGTCCACAACCCCCGCCGCGACTACGGTGACCACCGCATCCCCATCACGGTCCACCTCGACCTCGGCTTCTGACCCGAAGGAGACCCGTCCATGTCCGTGACCGCGAAGTCGTACTACGCCGCCCACACCCAGGCCCTGCGCGACCACGGCGCGATGAACGCCGCCCGCCTCTGGCCGCGCCAGGCCCTGCAGTACACCACCGTCAACGGAGCCCAGTTCCTGCCGTTCCCCTCCCGGATGCCCGCCCGGTCCGTGGCCCCGGCCGTCCGCTCGGCCCTCAAGAAGCACACGGTCCACGAGTACGACATCACCGCCCGCGACGGCTCCCCGCTGCTCATCGTCTACATCCGCCACGCCCCTGGCACCTGGTCCGGCGGCGAGGACGTCATGCCCTCCGTGAAGCCGCCGCGAGGCTGGCCCGCATCAACGAAGGTCTGGGTGGGGGAGTGGACATGGAGGCGGAGACGGCCCAGCTGCTGAGCACGCTGCTGCCGAAGCCGGTCATCCGGCGCTGACGCCACGTTGACTGGGCATCGCCATACAGGCAAGGCCCGAATTCCCCCCGCTGCGGGTGGGGGGAATCCGGCCTCGATACTCCGCTGCGCGTTCTGCTCCGCACACGTCGAAGCGGCCGCCGGATGCGAGAGCGTGCGCAAGCACAACCCCTGCGTGGGGCGTCGGCGCCCGAGTGGGGTGGTTCATGTCACAGCAGAATTGACCGAGCCGTTTGAATCGGTCGGGCACGCCGAGCCTGGGCCGGAGGCCAAGTTCATCAGGAGGAGCCCATGAGCACCTGCCGAACCGGGGCCGAGGACGTTCGAAGGGCACGGGCCAACTCGCCGCACGGTGAAGCCCAACGGGGTGCAGGGCGCTGCCAGTAGTCCTCAGCCCCCCATGTTGCACACGGGGCGAACTGCTTCAATCAGGACTTCGCTGCTCCGTTCGATCCTGGTGCCCGCAGGCCTGACTGACAGCCGCCCACAAGGGCGCGGGGCGCACCGTATATGCACGCTCTGACAGAGACGCTAACCAGCCAATGGTGAGTGTTTGCGCCAACCCGGCAGTGCTGCTTCCATGTCGCCATCTCACCGCCCTGACCTGCTGCTTCTGCCAGCAGAGGACGCGGTGTGCGCGGGTACTGGGTGACGACAAAGGGACTTGAAGTGCGGGACATTTACGAGCGGCTGCTTGCCGCGGCGAGTCTGCGTTCGACCGACGGGGCAATCCGCGTCAGCGCGGAGTACGAGCCGATCGGCGGCGCCGGGGACACGCTGTTCCCGCCCACCGTGAAAATCAAGGAAACCGATGGCGCCGGCTACCTCGTCGAACCCCGCTACGTGGACGGCGAGAAGGCCGAGGTGGTCTGGCTAGACCAGCCGCAGTCGCAGGCCAACCGCTGCGAGCAGGCACTCATGGACGCCATCCGCGACGGATCCGCGTACCTTCCCCATCTGCTGCTGATCACCGAGTCGGCGGGCGTCCCCGTGCGAACGACGAACCTGCAAGCGCCCCACCGGTCCAGGGACGCCTACTTCCGCGACGCCGAAGATGCCACTGGTGCCGCCTTCGACAAGACCGAGGCGGGCCGTGCCCTGCGCCAGGCAAGCTCCGAGGACTGGAGCGCCTACCTGCGCCTGGTACCGAGCGACCTCGCGTACGGGGTGTGGGACTCGCACCGCAAGCGGCGGATCCAGGTGAAGATTCCGCGCGCGTACAAGTCGGCGATGATCGGCATTGCCCCGCTGATCGGGGTTCGCGGGGCCGGCCGCGTTGACCCGCTGAACCTGGCCGGCGACACGGTACAGGTGTCCGAAGCGGGCTGGACGCCCGTCGAGGGGACCAAGGCGCCCAAGGGCGCCAAGACGGCACGGATGTCCGAGCTCGGGCACGGCATGATCCCGCCCTCGGAGGGACTGGGTGGCGTCTCGGTGCGCTCTGTCCAGCGCGAGGCGAGTCTTGCGATGGCCCAGCTGGCCTCGCTGCGGTTCGGGGAAGCCGGTGAGCAGTTCACGACGGCGGCGCGCGCCCTGGTGGCAGCAATCGCTCTGCTGGGCGACCGGCTGGCTTTCGCTTCCCCGGCCCTGCGCCTGCGCTCAGGCTGTGACCTGGTGCTCGTTTCCGAGCGGGTGCAGTGGGTCCAGCGTGGCCGGGACGGGCGCCCCCAGGAGGAGCCGCTGGCGGTGAACACCGTGCAGGAGGCGCTAGCCCTGTTCGAGATCGCGTCCGAGCGGGCGCGCGCGGCGGGCCTGGAGTGGTCCGCCGAGCCGGTGGCGCTGAAACCGAACGCGAGCCTGCAGCAGGCCATCGACAAGTCGTTCCTGTCCGACGGCGTCGGCGAGGCAGAGGGCGAGTGACGGCATGCCATTCCGTATAACCGTTCATCTGCTGGACCCCGTCTACCAGGCCTCGACGCTGGACCGTGGCGCGGCCGAATGGCCGCCCCACCCCTACCGGGTGTTCTGCGGCCTGGTGTCGGTGGCCGATCCGAAGGACCCGGTTCAGGACGCCGCCCTCCAGTGGCTGGAACAGCAGCCCGCCCCGACCGTGCGGGTGCCCGAGCACACGGCCGAGGCGGCGTCGCCGCGCGGCGCGTGGGTGCCGACCAACGGGATCGAGAAGACCAAGCCCAGCCACGGGGTGCTGCCAGGCCGGACGGCTGGCGGAAAGCCGAAGGTCTGGCCCGAGCGCACCCTGGCCGAGCCGACTGTGGAGTTCGAGTGGCCCACCGAACCACCGGCAGGCGTCCACACGGTCCTGGAGATGCTGGCGAGGTCTGTTCCCTACATCGGCCGGGCCACCGGCCACGCCTTCGTGCACGCCGCGATCCAGCCCGCTGACGAGAACACCCCCGACGAGGGTCCGTGGCAGGTCTGGGAGCCGGCCGACGACAGCGACGCACACCGAGCGGACGCACAGTCCCTGCGCATCCCGTACCCGGGGCTGCTGGCACAGCTGCGGTGGGCTCACGAAGAGGGCCAGAGCGCCTACCAGCAGGCCCGCCCGCACCCCTACATTCTGCGCGGCACGGTGGCCGAGGATGAGGAACCCACCGTGGTGGAGGGACCGTACTCGGATCTCCTGTCCTTCGCCTTCCCGTCCGGCTTCTCGCTGGACCCGGCCCACACCTTGAAGGTCACCGGCGCACTGCGAAGCACGGTCAGCACCCTGCTGGACGAGGCCGGTCACGACGTGGACGCCATGGTCGCGGTCCACGGCCACAAGGCACCGGGCGACGAGCGACGGCTGTGCGCGTTCGTGGCCTACCCGTTCGTCGGACACCGCCACGCGGACGGCCGGCTGCGCGGCGTGGGCGTTGCCCTGCCCTCCGACCTGGAACCGGCTCACCGCCGCGCCCTGCTGGCCATCCTGCTGCGCGCCGGTGGCGGCCTGGCCGAACTGAACGTCCCGGCCGTATCCAGGCCGATCCCCCTGACCTACATCAGCGCGGGCGCCACACCGACCGACGCCATTCGCACCGTACGGCCGCAGCGCTGGACACGACCCGCCCGCGAGTGGACCACGGCGCTGCCGATGGTGCTGGATTTCTTCCCCAAGCGCCACGGCCGTGAGATCGAGGCCTCGGTGGCTGCCAGCTGTCGCCTCGCTGGTCTTCCCGAGCCCGTTGCCGTGGAAGTCCTGCACTCGGGCGCGTACGCGGCCGGCGCCCCGACGCTTCCGGCGCGCGCCCTGCGCCGCAAGGCCGACGAGCGCCCGCTGCCCGCCCGGCACGTCCGCCTGCGATTCGCCCAACCCGTGACCGGCCCGGTGCTGCTCGGCAGCAAGAAGAACTACGGCTTGGGCCTGTGCCTGCCCACCCATCCGGAGGAGAAGCCCGCATGAGCCTCACCCCGGCACACACACTTCGGCTGGAGGAGTTCCCCGACTTCGTCCAGGAAGTCCGAGGCCACCGTCCCTTCCCCTGGCAGACCGCCTACCTCCACGAGGTCGCCGACCGTGGCACTTGGCCGGACCTGGACATCCCCACCGGCCTCGGCAAAACCAGCATCATCGACATCTGGGCCTTCCTCCTCGCCTGGCAGCACACTTCCGGCACCCGCCGGACGGTGCCACTGCGGCTGTTCTTCGTCGTCGACCGGCGCCTGGTCGTCGACCAGGCCCACGACAGTGCCCGCACCCTTCAACACGCCCTCGACACGATCCGTCCCGATACCGTGACCGGTCGTGTCGCCCGCGCGCTGCGCGAGATCGCGGGTTCCGGTTCGGCGCTGGAGAGTGTGCGGATGCGCGGCGGCGTCGACTGGGCCTCGCGCTGGCTGCGCTCTCCGGCCCAGCCGGCCGTCATCACCTCCACCGTCGACCAATACGGCAGCCGCCTGCTTTTCCGCGGCTACCACACCAGCCCCCGCATGCGGCCCATCGACGCCGCCCTGTGCGGAATAGACGCGCTCCTCGCCGTGGACGAGGCCCACATCGCCCTGCCGCTGCTCGTCACGGCCACCGACTGCGCTGCCTACCAGGCCACCGCCACCCAACCCGAATTCGCCGACCGGGCCGTCAAGGTCGTCAGCCTCTCCGCAACCGCCTCGACCGGCCCCGACCGGCCACGCCACTCCATTACCGGCGCCGACCGAACCCACCCCGTGGCCGGCAGGCGCCTGACCGCCCGGCGGCGCCTGACACTGCTGGACGCCTCTGCCGACGCCAAGGACACCGCTGAAGCCTTCGCACACGCCGCAGAATCTGCCGTCGACACACTGCTGCCGATCGTGGAACGCCCGGTGATCGGCGTGGTCGCCAACACGATCCGAGCCGCCCGCGCCACCTACCGCCTGCTGTCCCATCGCGACGACGTGGACGTGGTGCTGCTGACCGGCCGCTCCCGCACCCTGGACCGCGAACGACTGCTCGCCAGCACGCTCGTCACCGAACTTCTCACCGGCGTAAACGCGGAGCGCGTCAGGCCGCTCGTCGTGGTCGCCACCCAGACCGTCGAGGTCGGCATAGACATCTCCTTCGCCGGCCTCATCACGGAGAACGCGGCCCTCGCCGCGCTCATCCAACGCCTGGGCCGCCTCGACCGCACCGGCGACCTCCACCTCGCCCCCGCCCTCGTGATCCGCGCCAGCACCCAGAGCGACCAGTCCTCCATCCCCGTCTACGGAGAGGCCGCCGAACACGTCTGGAACTGGCTCACCGACCAGACTCCCGTCTTGCCCGCGACCGACCTCGATAGGACCGCCCTCGCCCAGGCACTGCCGGACGGCCTGCTGGTCAACCCGCTGACCCTGACCGGCCTGCTCGCTGACGTCGACACCACCCTCGTGAACGTGGCGCCGCCACGAATACCGGTGGTGCATCGCACGCTCCTCGACTCCTGGACCCGAACCAGCCCCACCCCTGTTCCCGACCAGAACCCAGCCCCGTTCCTGCACGGCCTGGACACCACCCCCGAAGACGTTCAGGTCCTGTGGCGAGCCGACCTTCAAGAGGTCGACGGCCGGCCGGACTTCGACCGGTGGATGGTCCGCATGCGGCAGATCCCCCCTCACCCGGCCGAAACCGTCGCCATCCCCGCAACGCAGCTCCGCCGCTTCCTCACCCGCACCCCGGGACCGGACGACACCAGCGACCTCGAATCCACCCCCCTGACCCATGAACCCGCCCCCGGACCGAAGAAGCAGGAGCAGCCGCGCATGTCGCCGGTGCTGTCCTTCGACGAGGTCCAAGGGGAGTGGGTGCCGGTGACCGAAGCGAAGGGCATCCGGCCGGGCAGCACCGTGGTCCTGCCCAGCCGCTACGGCGGCCACGATGCCTACGGCTGGGCCGGCACCCGCGACCTGCCCACCTGTGACCTCGGTGACTTCCCGCCCGCCGCCACCGCCCCCACCCGCATCCACGCGCCCCTGCTCACCCTCCTCGCCGGCGGCGACGAGCACCTCACCGAGGCCCTCACCAAGACCATCACCCGAGCTGTCGGGCTCCTGCATGCGGGAGAACAGGAGGAGGCCGTCATCGTGCACAACCTCCTCGACACGCTCCTGGGGCACCTGAACCGGCACACGGGGGACGGCGCGTACGCCGACCTGGCCCGTGACCGCCTGAGCCACCTTCGGACGGTTGGGCAGTGGACCGCGGAACCCACCGGCCGTACCGAACGCCGAGGACGCGTCGTCCTGGACCCCGACGAACCCGCCCGCCTCCTCCTCATCCCCCCGCACCTGCCCGTAGGACAGCGAGAACAAGGCGCGGGAGTCGACGACGAGAGCGCCGACGCCAGCTCCCTGACCAGGCCCGTCCCCCTCAGCCAGCACAGCCTGGCCGTCGCAAACCGCACCGCAGCCTTCGCCACCGCCCTTGACCTGCCCACCGACCTCATCGACACCCTCCGCACCGCCGGCCACGCCCACGACTGCGGAAAGGCCCACAGCAGATTCCAGTGCATGCTGTGCGCTGGCGACCGACTTCTCGCCGAATCCCTCGACGAACCCCGAGCGAAATCCGGCATGGACCCCGCCGACCACGCCGCACGCCGACGAGCCGCCAGACTCGCCCAGTGGGCTCCCGAGATGCGTCACGAAGCACTCAGCGCCCTCGCCGTCACCGCCTGGCTCGATACCCAGCCCGACCATGCACGCGGAACCGACGATGAACTCCTCATCCACCTTGTCGCCGCCCACCACGGCCACGCCCGTCCGCTCCTGCCCCCCGTCACCGACCCCTCACCACAAGCCGTGACCTGCACCATGCCCGACAACCAGCAGATGACCGTCAACAGCGCCAACATGGGCACCGACTGGAGCGGCCCCGACCGCTTCCACGCGCTCAACCGCGGCTACGGCCCCTGGGGCCTGGCCCTCCTCGAAGCCGTCCTCCGCCTCGCCGACATGGCCTGTTCCGAAGAAGGCACCTGACCATGCCGATGCCCCCGCACCAGCTGGAACTCCCCGCCCTCTACGGAAGCTCACCCCTCGGCTTCCTCGCCGCACTCGGCACCCTCCACCTCACCACCCACCTCCTCGACCAAGCCCCCCGCCTCTCCTGGAGCGGACCCGACGCCTCCGCAGTCCTCCACACCCACCACCCCCTCACCCACCAGACCCTCGCCGACCTCCTCGCCACCCAACTCCCCACCCAGCCCCACAAAGACCCCCTCGCCATCGCCCCCGGCATCCTCGACCAGCCCCGCCACCCTGCACCCGGCTCGCCCAACGACCCACTCCAGATGCCCATCGACGACGCCCTTACTCGACTCCGCGACCACGCACAGGCCGAACGCGACCGCGACGACAACCGCGCCCACTGGTTCACCTCACTGATCAACACCCTCAGCCTCACCCCGGGCAAGAACGACAAGGCCGCACTCACGAAGAACAAGGGCGTGGCCCGCGGAACCCTCTACACCCGGACCACCCCGTACTTCGGCCGCAGCGGCCAGATGACCCTGCCCAACAACTGGACCAAGGCCGCCCAGCACTGCCTAAAGGACCCCACCCACCTCCACGCAGCCCTCACCCGATGGCACCGCGTCGACGACTACGCCGGCGCCAACCTCGACCACCTCTCCACCGGGGACGCCCACATGGTCAGCCACGGCAAAGCCACCCAACAAGGCGTTCCTGGCGCCACCTGGCTCGCACTCCACGGCTTCACCGCCTTCCGCCTGACCGGAAACACGAACCGGCCCCAAGCCACCAGCTGGGACACCACCAACCACGCCTTCACCTGGCCCATCTGGCACCAACCCCACACCACCAACACCCTCACCACCCTCCTCGAACACCCCGACATCAGAACCCAGACCCCCAAACCCACCCGACTCCACAACCTCGGCGTCACTGCCCTCTACACCGCACCACGCACCCGCCTCCCGTACGGCGACGGCCCCCTCGAACCAGGTCGCCGCATCGACGTAGCGGTACGGGGAATCCGGAGTCCCCGACCCGCCACGACACACCGGAATACACCCAGCCAAAGAGGCGGATAAGGAGACAATGTCCAATGCTGAGGAATTGAGCTTCGGGCCACCTTTCGGAACCAACACAACCAGACCAAAACATCTCTGCGGTTATGCACCGCAGCACCACTGTGGCGTGCGGCCTCATAGCACCGAGGAGCTTTGGCCATCCGTCGCTGCGGGTACCGCCCGCAGCACCACTACGGTGCGTCGTCCCAGATCACACGGCCACGATGCTGGCCCGAGTCTCTGCAGGTCCGTCCCTGCAGCACCACTGCGGCTTGAACTTGTGCGCCTCCTCAACGAACAGATAGTCCCGCCGCTGTGGGCGGTCCCCGCAGCACCACTTCGGCGTGCCGTGCCCGATCGTGGGGGCGATTCCTCCGACCATCACTGCGGGTTTCGTCCTGCAGCCCCACTGCGGCATTTCATGGCCGGCGGTTTTGAAGCCAATGCCGTCTGTCTCTGCGGATCCGTCCGGCAGCACCCCTACTGGCACGCCCCCAGGGCGGGGGGATGGCGATTTCTGCAGGCTCACCTCGCAGCATCACTGCGGCATGATGTCGGCAGGGGGCATCGTTTCGACCTCGCCGACTGTTCCTGCAGGTCCGCCCGCAGCACCACCACGGCATCGCCGAACGGGGGGATTGGCCGTTGCTGGGCGCCACCTCTGCGGGTCCACCCCGCAGCACCACTACTGGCCGTCCGCACCGGTTTGCGCGAGGCTCCCAGTGGGCCAATTCTGCGGGCCCGTCCGCAGCACCACTACGGCGTCATGCAGGCGGTGAACGGGCCGTCTCCGGCACGCCGACTCTGCGGGGTCTTTTGGCCTGTCCATCTTGGCGAGGCGTCCGCCTCTGCGGACTGGTACCCGCAGCTTCACCGCGGCAACTTGAGGCAGTCCTCGGTCGTCAGGCCGACGCTCCCGTCTCTGCGGGTTTGTCCTGCAGCACCACTACGGCATCGTCATCGTGGAGATCGGCAGGACCGCCATCGACGATTCTGTCGGCACAGCCCACAGCACCACTGCGGCGAGCGGATCGAAGGGCGCATCCTACAGACCTTCAGCTCACCTTCCTGCGGGTACGGTCCGCAGCAGCACTACGGCCTTACGCTGGTCACGAGAAACGTGTCTTTGTCGCGCTGCCGTCTGTACGGGTCTGCCCTGCAGCACCACTACGGCACGCCGACCTCGACCATCCGGCCGTCCTTGAGACGCCCATCTCTGCGGGTCTATCCCGAAGCACCACTATGGCCGCTCCCTCGGATGCCTGGGTCTGACGCACACTCGGGCCCTCTCTGCGGGCACCCCCCCGCAGCGCTACTTCGGCTCGATCAGACGGACGACCATGCTTTCCAGGACGTTGGGTCATCTTCTGCGGGTTTGCCCTGCAGCACCACCACGGAACTATCTTTCGGTGGGTGCCGACCCGAGCCGCACCGACCATTTCTGCGCGCCACTCCGCAACACCACACGGCATCTCGCACTGGTCCATCGGGCGGGCAGCGAGGCGCCACCTCTGCGGATCCGTTGCGCAGCACCACTTCGGCGAGTGTTGATGCCGGCCGGGGTGTCACCCCCATCCCACCCAATCTGCGGGGCGCCCCTAGCAGCACCACTGCGGCAGCGCATAGGCGATCAACCCGCGTATCAGGGCCAGGGCCGTTTCTGCGGGCGTATCCCGCAGCACCACTGGGGTGCCGAACCTAAAGCATCCATCGTTGACATGGTTCAGGCCGTGCCTGCGGGTACAGCCCGCAGCACCACTGCGGCGATCACTGGTACTCCGAATCTGTCGGCACCGTCGTCCATCTCTGCGGCCTGTCCCCGCAGCACCACTGCGGCGACGAGCCGATCGCCGACACGTTCAACCCACCTGTGGGTCGGCCCGCCCGGCCCACAGCACCACCTCGGCCACATTTTCACCGGTGAACCGACCGGCCAGGGCAGCTCTGTCTCTGCGGGTTCCGCCTCGCAGCACTACTACGGCGTCTTCCCGGACTTCTACCACGCAGTGAATCTCGCCCCATCTCTGCGGGTACAACCCGCAGCACCACTACGGCACCCTTCGCGGACGCACCCACCAGCACCTGAAAAGGCCTATCTCTGCGACCACGTGACGCAGCACCACTAGGGCATCCGCACCCGTGCAACCGCCTACGCCATCATGCGCGCCAGCCTCTGCGCGTTTGCCGCGCACACCACCGCGGCTCGTACACATGTGCGCTGGACGCCGGCTATTCGCCCATGCCCTGCGGGCACCACTATGGCTTGTGCGCTTCGAGCGAATGTGCGATTTTGGCGACTGTCTTCCTTCGCGGGTTCGCTCAGCCGAAAGATCAGCACATCGTCAATGGCTCATGGCGGAAGGGTGCGCTGGCGCCGGCCGACGGGGTATGGCCATACAGGCAAGGCCCGGATTCCCCCCGCTGCGGGCTGGGGGAATCCGGGCCTTGGTCGCTGGTCAGACCGTCGGGGTGCGCCCGTTTGCCGCGTGCGGCAGGAAGGCGGCGAATGCGGACTCGGTGAAGGCCAGTGCCGGGCCCGTCGGCCTCTTCGAGTCGCGGACGGCGATGAAGCCGTGGGTGGGCCGGGTGTCTGCGACCTCGACGCACTGTTCGCCGCCGTCGCTGAACGACGACTTGCGCCACTGAGCTTCGGGTAGGTCGGTGGCGGACAGCCTGTTCATGTCGGTCATGACTTCTCCATGATGGTTTTGATCTTCTCCCGCGAGTCGTCGACGGGGAGTGCTGCGGCCACGATCCGCTCGAAGGCGGCCTCGTAGACCTTCACGTCGTCGGTCCCCTCGGCGAAGGTCCCGCCGCGGATCGTCTCCACGCTGATCACGGTGGGCCAGGGGTGAGGGAACCGGACGATGTGGAACGGGCCCACCATGCCGGGGTGGGGGTTGGCGAGTATCGGCATCAGCTGGATGGTGATGTTTGGCTGCTCGGCCATATCGAGCAGGTGGCGTAGCTGCTCGCGCATCAGTGAAGGGTGTGTCGCGGAGCGGTAGTGCAGGGTCGCCTCGTGGATGACGGCCCACAGGTGGAGGGGTCCGCCCGGGCGGCTGGTGTCGGTGAGGATGGCCTGGCGCTTCTTGCGCATCTCGACCAGGGCGGAGACCTCTTCGGTGGTCCGGGTGATGGCGGAGCCGGTGATGATCTCGCGGGCGTACTGGGGGATCTGGAGCAGGCCGGGGATCAGGCCGGGCAGGTAGATCCGGGTCGACTCGGCGTCTTCCTCCAGGCCGATGTAGTCCTTGTAGTTGGTCTCGGGCAGGTCGCCGTAGTTGCTCCACCAGCCGACCTTGTTGGCGTCGCGGGCCAGTTCCTCCATGGCGGTGACCACCGTCTCGTCGGTGACCCCGTACGCCTCCAGGAGCGGCTTGACGTCCTTGATCGGCAGGTGTGCCTTGGCGTTCTCGATCCGGTTGATCTTGCTGCCGTCCCATCCGATCGCCTGGGCGGCGCTGTCGGACGTGTTGAAGCCGGCGTTCTTCCTGAAGGTTCGCAGCGCGCTGCCGAGACGGCGTCTGCGCACGGTCTGCACAAGCGGCGGTGTGGGCACGGGAAGTTGAGCCTCTCTGCGGGCTGGCGGGGTGATTCGGGGGTGGATCTTCCCCTTCCGGGGCGCGGCGTCCTTATCCCGGGTCAGTCTGCCCGGCCCGGGGATCGGAAGTCGATCGAACATCCCTCCAATCGTTGGGAGTTTGGTTGCAATGGTTGCAGGCATCGCGTCATCGGGTGCATTCTTCCAACGTGACGCCGTGACCAAGTGTCAGCAGATGATCACGCTGAGGTGGTAAGTCGCGGCCCCAGAACGGCCGGGTTCGAGCATGGCCCGGCCCGCCGGCCTCGTGTCCCCGCCCCCGTCGGGGACACGAGGCCACGCACCCGACACCCGCTCCCGAACACGCCGAGGCCACCCATGAGCCAGAGCACCACGCACACGCCCCGCACTTCCCGTACGGCCCCCACTTCCCGTACGGCCCCCACCGCGTACGGCCCCGATGCCCCGGTCCGCGTTGCGGCCCTCGCCATACAGAGCCTCATCGCTGGCAAGGCCGCCCGGTGACCGGCACGCTGGCCGAAGACGTGAGAGCAGCACCCACCGGACCCCAGCGCTACAGCGACGGCTACTCGCCCCGCGACACCGCCCCGGCCCGCGCTCGACGAGACGTCACCCTCTGCCTGCGCACCTGGGGCCTCGATGCCCTGGTCGACGACGCACGGCTGATCGTTTCCGAGCTCGTCGCGAACGCGGTCCAGCACACCCGCACCCGCCGGATCGGCGTCTCCGTCACCCGGCACCCCGACCACGTGCGGATCGTCGTCACCGACACCAGCCGCACCCTCCCCGCCCCTATGACCCACACCCCCGAAGACGAGGTTGAGTCCGGCCGCGGGCTCCAGCTCGTCGACCAGCTCACCACCCGATGGGGCAGCAAGCGGTTCCGGACCGGCAAGCAGGTCTGGGCCGAACTCAGCACCAGCAAGACGGCGTCGTGAGCGCCGGCGACTGGGGCGAGTTACACGGCCCCACCCACCTGAACCCACCCCGGAAGCGCCGGCACGCCCGGCCGGACGGAAACGTGGTCGCAGGACTGCTGCTGACGACAGGCAACGTGCTCGGCCTGGCCGTCCTCGCACTCTCCTGCGCCCACCAGGCCGACGGCGCCACCCCCCGCCCCTCGATCACCGTTCCGGACCAGTCCGCCGAAGCACAGCCGGCCCGAGGGCTGGCCATCGACACGGCGGACCCCGGCACCTTCCGACCGGCAGCCCGCACCCCAGAGACACGGGCCTGCCGCTGCGGATCCCGTACCCGCACCACCCTGTGAACTCCGGTGGCAGCGCGGCGCCCCTGGGCCCGCGCTGTCACCGGCCACCATCCCGGCCGGCACCCCGAAGGACATCACCGCCGGACCGGGCCACCGTCCCCGGCTGAACAACCCTGGACAGGTCGAGCAGCCGGGGACGGGCACCACCGGGTCGGCCATCCTCGCGACGGCCCCTGCCCGCAGGCAAACCGGGCCTGCACCGTACGGAAGTTCACCGCGTCCGTCCCCTGACCGGATGGAGGGCCCCGTGCCTGCCACCACACCGCGTGAATCCCACACCACCGACTTAGACAGCATCGCCGACCTCGCCGACCTCGCCGCCCGCTACGGCGTACCCGTCGAGGACGCGCTGCTGATCGCGATCAACCTGCACGGCATCAGCTCCCCGCAGAACAGGCACCGCGCCCGGGTCCTGATTCGCCTCGCGTCAGCGCCCACGGTGCCGTGGCAAGTGATCGTGCCGCTCAACGCCAGCACCTCGCCGTTCGTCCTCGACGAGGACACCCTCCTCCTCGCCGGGAACCCCGTCGCCACCGTCACGCGGATCGACGCGGATGAGGCCGTGGGCGGCTACTTCCGCAACGACGGCCGGGCCGCAACCCTCAACCCCAACGCCCGCAGCCGCTGCGTCGGCTGCGCGTTCTGCCCCAACACCCTCGAAGCCGCCGCAGACCCCCGCCTGTCCGAGCAGCGCGCGGTCCGCGAGCTCCTCGACGCCATGGCCCACCAGCACCCGGCCGGCACGCTGACCGCCCTGGAAGAGGTCACCGTTTCCACCGGCTGCTTCGAACGCGAACAGGCCGCCATCGACCACCTCGCCGACCTGCGCGCCGTGCTGACCGAGGCCGACATCACCGCCCGCATCGGGTTCCTCAGCTCCGTGTTGCGCACCCAGCCCGCCTTCGACACCCTGGCCCGCACGGCCGGCCCGTTCGTCCTACGGATGACCGCCGAGTGCTTTACCCGCCGAGACCTGCTGCTGAAGGCCTCCAAAGCGGAGCTCACCAGGCAGCAGATGCCGCGCGTGCTGCGCCGGGCCGTACGCGCCGGACACGACACGTCGTTCACCTACATCGTCGGCCTCGACGACCTGCCCGCCATGAAGGACGGCGTCCGCGACCTCGCCCCGCACATCACTGAGTTCCCCAACCTTCAGGTCTACCAGGCCCACAACCGGATCATGGAGGGGCTCCGGGCTCCCGGCGCCACCGACCTCGCCTTCTACCTGAAGGCCCGCACCGTCCTGGAGGACATCCTCGGCCCGACCGGCCTACGCCCCAAGGCCTGGGAGTGCTACCGGCCCCTGTGGCACTTCACCTTCGGCCCTGAACGCCTGGTCGCGGCATGACCAGCCACGCCCACAAGGCGGATCTGCTGTGGCGGGCCCAGGCCTACGTGGCCGCCACGCAGATCCACCTCCAGGACAACGTGCTGCTGCGCCACCCGCTAAGCCCGGGGGACGTAAAGGCGCGCCCGACCGGGCACTGGGGCACCGTGCCGGGGACGGCGTGGGCCCTGGCCCACGTCGCGCTGCTGTCCGGTGCCGGCGACATCGACGCCACCGAGTTGGTGCCGCTGCTGGGCGCCGGCCACGCCGGGGTGGCGCAGATTGCCGCAGGCTGGCTCGCGGGCCACCTCGCCGCCGTCCGGCCCCAGTTCACCCGCGACGAGCAGGGACTGGTGAACCTGTGCCGGTCCTTCCCCGACGTGGCCGGCCTCGGCTCCGAGGTCACCCCAGCCCTGCCCGCAGGTGACTTCCTCGGCGGCCGTCTCGGCGGCTGCCTCCCCTTCGCCCAGGGCGCCGCCCTCGCATCCGGCTCGGGACGCGTGATCGTGCCAGCTCTCGGCGACGGCGAGTGTGAGACCCCGACCACCGCTGCGGCCTGGCTCGCCGCCCACGCCCTGCCCGGCACCCCGGTCCTGCCGATCGTCCACCTCAACGGCTTCCGCATGGGCGCCCCCAGCCTCCTCGCCAGCCTGGACGCGCAGGCCTTGACCGCGTACGTGGCTGGGCTCGGCTGGCACGCCCGCACCGTCACCGTCCCGGACGACGGCCACGAGGCCTTTCACACCGAGCTCGCCCAGGGCGTCGCCGACACCCTGGCCGGACGCCGCACGGTGCTGATCATGCGGTGCGTCAAGGGCTGGAGTGGCCCCGCCACCGTCAACGGGCAACAGATCCTCGGCACCGCCCGCGCCCACAAAACCCTTCTGACCCGTGCTGCCACCGACTCCGCACAGATCCACGCCCTGGAAGCGTGGCTGTCCTCGTACCGCCCCGAGGAACTGTTCACCGACGGCGGCCACCCGGGCCCCGGCCTTGCCGCTGCCCTCGCCGCAGCCGCGTGGCCCCGCCTGAAAGCGCCCAGCCCTACGCCGGCGCCGCTCGCCAGCATTCAGCAGCAGCCCGTCTCGTTCGCCGATGCTGCTGCCACCGTGATCCGCGCCCACGCCCGCGCCGGGGACTTCCGGGTCTTCAGCCCGGACGAGCTCGCATCCAACCGCCTCTCCGAACTCGCCGGACAACCGTGGACCACCGAGGTCCTTGCCGAGGAGGTCCTGGGCGAGCAACTCGCCGGCTTCAACGCGGCCGGCGGCCGCGGGGTCCTCATCTCCTACGAGGCCTTCGCCCCGCTCCTGGCGACCGGGATCGTCTCCCTGCTCAAGCAGCAGCGGATGCCCGGAGCCGCCCCGCGGCCGAGCTTCAACCTGCTCCTGACCTCCTACGGCTGGCACAACACCTACACCCACGGCGACCCCTCGCTGACGACGACGCTCCTCGCGCTGGAGGACCCGGCCATACGGGTGCTGATGCCAGCCGACCCGGCCCGGCTGTCGGCCGTCCTAGACGACGCCTTCACCAGCACGGGCCAGC
Organism: Streptomyces sp. NPDC034085; assembly: GCF_055575555.1. NCBI lineage: Bacteria > Bacillati > Actinomycetota > Actinomycetes > Kitasatosporales > Streptomycetaceae > Streptomyces > Streptomyces sp. NPDC034085. Next base: position 268,347 of record NZ_JBVISL010000009.1, read on the forward strand.
TCAACGTGATCGTCGCGGGCAAACACCCCCTGCCGCCCGTCCCCACCGACACGCTCCGCGAGGAACTGGACCGCGGGATCGCCGTCTGGCCACACCTCTCCGACGCCCAGCCGCCGGCCTTGACCGTGATGGTGTGCGGGGACCTTCCCGCCGCTGTCACCGCTGAGGCGCTGCCCCGGATCCGGGCGGAGCTCGGCGTCGCGGTGCGGGTGGTCTCCGTCCTCGACTTGACCGCGCTCGGCGACCCCGACGTGTGGCCCGCCGGCCTCCGCCCCGCCGAGCTGGACGCCCTGCTCGGCGAGGACGCGGCACTGGTGGTCGTCACCCTCGGCCACCCGGCCGCGATCTGGTCCCTCCTGAAGGCACGGCACGCCCGGCCGGTCGAGGTGATCGGCTGGCGCGAGACCGAAGGGCCGCACACCCAGCAGGACATCGCGGCCGCAGCCGGCCTGACCGCCGAGGGCCTCTTCGCGGCCGCCGGACGCCTGCTGAAGGCGAGGACGCGATGCGACACCTGGTGATCGACTCCTTCGACTTCGTAGATCTCGCCGACCACGCCGGGCCGGGTGACGACACCGTCTTCGTCTCGGTGCGCTCCGGCCGGGCAGCCGGCTGGTACGGGCCCCTCCCCGACCCCGTCGCCTGCACCATCCGCTCCCTGGCGGGCGTCCTCGTCGGCGCCGACGCCACCGACCACGAAGGCCTCCAGGACCGCTTGGCCCAGGCGGCGCCCCGCTCCCGAGCCGGGTCCTGGGCGGTCGGCGCGCTGGACTGCGCGGCATGGGACCTGCACGCCCAGTCCGAAGGCTGCCCGGCCGCCCGACTGCTGACCGACGAGCCGCTACGCCACCGGATCACGGCGTACTCGTCCTGGCTGACCCGCGACCTCAACCACGCTGCCACCGCAAACCTGATCCCCGAGGTCAGCGCACAGGGCTGGGCCTTCACCAAGTGGGGACTGCGCAACCGCCCGGGCGCCAGCGGGAGAGCGTTCGCCGACGTTCTGCACGCCGCCGCGACCGCCGAGCCGGTCGCGGTCGACGCCGTCAGCACCTGGCCGCCGGCCCTCGCGGCAGAGTTCGCCGCGGCCGCCGACCCGGCGGCGCTGGTCTGGCTGGAGGACCCGGCCCCCACCCACGCCCCCCGCGCCTACGAGCGGCTGCGCACCCTGCCGCTCGCGATGGGGGAGCGCCTCACCCTGACCGACGACGCCCCCGCCGTCCTCGCCTGGATCCGGCCGGCCGCACTCACCCTCGACGTCGTCGGCTGCGGCGGACTCACCGCCGCCCGCCGGATCCTGGCCCGCACGATGACCCCGGTCTTCCCGCACGGCCGCTCCCTGATGCCCGCCCTGCACCTTGCCGCCGCCCGCCCCGACCGAGTCCTGGCCGTCGAGTACCGGCAGCAGTGGGAGCCCGGCCGCCAACAGCTATACGCCGAATCTGTCGAACCCGACCGCGGACACCTCACCCTGCCCACCGGCCCCGGCCTGGGCGCCGCCCCGAGGAGCGCACCATGCTGAACCCGCCCCGCGCCCTGCCCGTATGGGGCCGCACCGTCCCCGCCGCCACCGGCCCGCTGCTCGTCCTGGACGCACGCCTCGAAGGGCACGACACCTTCCTGACCGGCGCCCTCACCCTGGACGGCCACGACATCCCGGTGCGCATCACCACCCTGGACGACAGCACCACCCTCCAGCCCACCCAGCCACTCCCGGACCACCTTCCGGAGCGCTGGCAGGCAACCCTCCACCTCCGACACGGGCAGCGCCCCCGCGAGATTCCCGACGACCTGCGCGCCGCAGCCCACACGGCCGACCGAGACCTCGACGCCCTGGACGACGCCGAACTGCGCTACGCCCTGACCTTCCTCGGCGAAGCCACCACCGAAGCCATCCGCACCGGGCGCCTGGCCGCGATCGTCACCGGCCTGCCCACCCGCGAAGGAGAACCCGAGTGACCCAGCTCCCGGTACAGCTCATCAGCGTGGACGTCGGCGGCACCATCGGCGAAGCCGACGGCCCCGGCCTGACCATGCAGCTCACCGCCGCGTCCCCCCTGCCCGCCGACCAGGCGCGCGCCGTCATGCGCGGCCGCCTGCACACCCAGCCCGCCATCAGCGACGCCCTCGCCGCCGAACTTGCCGACGCCCTCGGCATCGAGCCGGCCGACTTCCCCCGCAACCTGCCGGCCGCCCCGCTCACCCTGTACTCGTACGCCCTCGACGCGCTCCAGCAGCTGGCGGGCATCGCGCCGGTCGTCACCCTCTCCAACGTCACCTGCGTGGACGCCGACACCGAAGGCCTGCGTCAACGCCTCGCGCCCTGGGTCACCGACCTGTTCCCGTCCTGCACCCTCGGCTACGCCAAGCCCGACCCCCGCGCGTTCCTCACCGTCGCCGAACACCACGGCGTGACACCGGCCAGCATGATTCACATCGGCGACGACTGGGCCTGTGACGTCCTGGGCGCCCTCGGCGCCGGCGCCGTCCCGGTGTGGATCTCCAAAGACCGGCCCATTCCCGACACACCGCCCACCTTCGGGCGGCAGCATGTCCACGTGGCCGCCACCCTCGCCGACGCGGCCGCCCTCATCCGCACCCTCAACACCCCCGAAGGGACCACGTCATGAGCCTGTTCACCGGCACCTCCAGCTACTACCGCCAGTACCGCCCCGGCATCCCCGACGACCTCGCCGCCCACCTCGCTGCCTACGCGCCCGACCGCCGACCGCGCCGCCACCTGGACATCGGCACCGGCACCGGCCTGGTCGCCGAAGCCCTCATGCCCTACTTCACCGACATCATCGCCTGCGACAACGACCCCGACATGATCGCCACCGCCGAGGAGGCCCTGCGCCCCAAGGTCCCGCAGGGCACCACCCTGTCCCTGGTCACCTCCACCGCCGAGGACTTCCGCCCGCCGGCCGGGTGGAAGGCCGACCTGGTCACCATCTGCCGCGCGTTCCACTGGCTCGACCAGGCCAGCGTGCTCGCCCTGCTGGACTCGCAGGTCGCCGAGGGCGGGGCGGTGGCCGTGTTCGCCGACCGCAGCTTCTGGGCCGCCGAAAGCGACTGGAAGGCCGCGGTCAAGCAGGTCATCAAGGACTTCCTCGGCGAACAACGCCGCGCGGGCGGCGGCACCTTCCAGCACCACAACCGCCCCTACAGCGAGATCATGGAGGAGTCGCCGTTCAACCAGGTCGAGGAGTTCACCGTCCCGGTCACCCGGACCTGGAACACCGCCGGCATCCTCGGCTACCTGTACTCCACCAGCTTCGCCGCCCCCGCCCTCTTCGGCGACCGGCTGGAGGAGTTCGAGACCGCCGTGCAGAAGACCCTGCGCGGCTTCTCCGAGGACGACACCTTCCACGAGAGCAACGAGTTCCTCGTCCGCGTCGGACGGCGCACCGCATGACCGGCCCCGGCGGCGGTCACCGCCGGCTCGACCGGCTGACCGCCGCCGCCCTCCCCACCCGCGTGCAAGCCGACTCCGTGCTGTGCCTGCCCGTCGGCTCCACCGAACAGCACGGCCCCCACTTACCGCTCGCCACCGACACCGTCATCGCCCAGGAGTTCACCCGGCACCTGGTCGCCGCGCACGGCGAGGCCTTCGACCTGTGGCAGCTCCCGGCCCTCCCGTACGGCATTGCCCCCGAGCACGCCTGGGCGCCCGGCACCCTGTCGCTGACCATCACCGAGTTCACCACCCTCCTGCACACCCTGGTCGCCCAGCACGTGCGTGCCACCCAGGCCCGGAACCTGGTCCTGGTCAACGGGCACGGCGGCAACCGCGGCGTGCTGGCCGCGCTCGTCTACGAACTCGGCCACGCCCACGAGATCAGCGTGTGCGTCCTGCACCCCCTGGCCCTGGCCCACCTTCCCGCCGGCGACCGGCCCGAGATCCACGCCGGCCTCCACGAGACCGCGCTCATGCTCCACCTCGCGCCCGACACGGTCCACCTCGACCAGCTCGCCGACCATCCGCCTCAGGACGCCGACGAGATCCGCCGGCAGGTCACCGACCGGGGCGTGAGCTGGCCCTGGTCCTCAGGCGACCCGCGCATCGCCGCCGCCGGGTTCATCGGCAACGACCCGCGCACCGCCACCCCCGCACTCGGCGCCCGCCTCCTGGACGAGGCAGTCGCCTCCGCCGTACCCGCCCTGGAGGCCCTCACCGGAAGGAAGAGCCCATGCTCGTGACCGACGGCGAGCGCGCCCGATTCCGCCGCGACGGCATGTTCGTCCGCCGTGGCCTCGCCGCCAACGCCCACACCGGCCCCGCCCGCGACCTCATCACCACCTGGTTCGCCAAGGACTACGACCCCGACCGCCTGACCGAGTACACCCAGCGCACCTTCGCCCCCGAACACGGCCAGCACCCGGCCCTCCTCGACCTCTACACGGCCACCGGCGCCGCCGACATCGCCACCGACCTGCTGACCGACCCGGCCCCGGTCACCACCACCCAGGTCCAGATCCGCATCCCCGCCAGCCCGCCGGCCGCCGCCCAGCCGGAGAAGACGATGCACGTGGACGGCGTTGGCTGCCCCCACCTCGACCCCGCCGAATTGCGCACCTTCTCCCTCCTGGTCGGCGTCGTTCTCTCCCCGATCACCCGCCCCGACGCCGGCGCCCTCCACTACGTCCCCGGCGGACACCTGACGATGTCCCGCTGGTTCGCCACCGAATGGGCCCGCGGCATCACCGACCAAGTCCCCCCGGACATCGACACCACCGACGGCGTCCCGCTCCTCGCCGACGTCGGCGATGTCCTCTTCATGCACCACCTGGTCCCGCACGCCGTCGGCACCAACCACACCACCACGCTCCGCCTGATGGCGTACTTCCGCGTCTCCCACACCCAGCACTCCACCCGGCGCCTCGACGCACTGCGCGACCCCTGGCTCGACTACCCCGCCCTGAACCCCTGACCGGGAAGGACACCCACCGTTGCAGATCATCCCGACCACCGACATCGACACCGCCGCAGCCGCCATCGAAGCCGGACGCCTCGTCGTCGTCCCCACCGCCCGCTGGTACATGATCTGCGCCGACGCAGCCAACCCCGACGCCTACAAGGCCATACTCGAGGGCAAGCAGCGCCCAAAGAACAAGCCCCTCGCCCTCGTCGTCCCCGACCAGGACCGGGCCCGAGACCTCCTGCACTTCACCCCCGACGCCGAGCGCCTGGCCGCCGCGTTCTGGCCCGGCGACCTCGCCCTCTTCCTCCCATGGCGCGACCAGGCCGACGCCGCCCGATACACCGTCGTCGGCTCACCCGCCCTGACCACCCACGCCCCCGGCCCCCTGGGCGCCCTCGCCCGAGCGGTACCCGGCCTGCTCGCGGCCACCACCGTCAACGTCTCCGGCGACGCCGGCCCCGACGACCGCGGGCCCGCCATCACTCTCGCCGAGGTCGAAGGGTTCCTCACCGAAGCCGGCCTCGACGCGATCGTCATGGACGGCGGCGTCTGCCCGGCTGCCAACCACCTCACCATCGTCGACTGCGCGAGCGAGCAGACCCAGCTCGTCCGCGCCGGCCTGGTCCACCCGCGGGCCGTCGCCTCCGTCATCGGCCACGCCCTGCCGGCTACCTGACCCGATCCGCCCGAAGGGCGCCTCCCCTGCCCGGGGAGGCGCCCTTCACCAGCAGGCGAGCGCGGACAACTCCGCTGCCACTGCCGAATAGGAATCCCGTACACCGGCCTGGTTGCCGAGCCGGTGCCGCTCCAGGCGCAGCGCACCGAGGTGCCGCACCTCATACAGGTGCCGCCGCCACCGGACCGACGCAATGTCCGCGGGGGCCGCGCAGGCCTCGAAGAGGGACAGGCGCTCGTCCTGCTTGGCCCGGGCCATCCGCGTCGGCCAGTCCGCCTCCGGATCACCCCACCAGGTGCGGTCCATGTCGAGGACACCGCAGATCGTCGGCACCGGGGCGCCGCCCGCGAGCATCGTGTTCACCGTCCACAGATTCCCGGTCAACAGCCGCGGCACCGTCACCTCGTCCAGGACGTGCGCGGCGGCCTGAGCGACGTCAGCAGCCGTGCGCAGGTCGGCCGCGTCCAGACCGCAGCTGGCGACATCCTCGGCGATCAGGTGCAGCGACGCGACGACGGCCTCGCTCCACCGCGCGTGCCCGGGGCCGCCGGATCAATACGCTCAAGGCCAGATGTTCGGCCGAGCCGGCTTCGACCTGCTGGCGCAAGCGAGTACTGCTGGCGGGCTGAGCCCAGGTCGTTACATGCTGATCCAGCAGTACAGCCGGTGACCGCGAGCGGCCGCCCTCTCTGCCAGAGCAGCAAGATCCTCGAGGAAGCCCGTGAGCCCACTCGGGTCCGACGGCGCGTTGAAGACACCCGACGCGGACCAACCACGTGCCACTTCGCCCAACTGCTTCCGGTCGAAACGGGCGAGCGACTCACAAAACGAATCCGTGAGAGACAAGCTGACCACCTCGCCGTCACCCACTATGCCGACCAACTGCCCGTGCCGCGGATCGGCCTCGATGCCATCGGCAGCCCGTCCCGTAATGAGCACCTCTGCCGGCAGCAGCTCAACCACCGGATCGACGCCCTTCACGACAAACGAGTCGTACCCCGTTCCCATCGGCTGTCCGTCCTCACGAACCACAGCCCGAGCGGCGTCTTCATCGTCAGCAGCGGCGTAGTAGCCGAAAAGAGCCCCCATACAACCGATCATGGCACTCACCACCGACAACGAGCCCGGCAGGCAGCCATACCCAGTCATCGATCACCACGCAGGGGCACCGACCACAAACCTGTGCCAGAACCCGTACTCACACGCGACGCCCGAGGTCGTCGACAAACGACTCCCGTTCCGTTCCCGCGTACAAAACCACACGGGCACTCACCGGATGAGGTGACAGCCCGGTCATGGCGGTGAGCGGCGCCGGTACCTAATTGGCATCGACGTGACCGCGAAGGTGCTGGAGGTCTGGAGGACCGGCTGCTGCTGCCGGGCAACATCTCCGGCGGAGGCCTGGGCCGCGGCAAGGGCAGCACCTCCCGGCCGGCGCTGGAGAGCTTCGACCTCGCCCTCGGCCTCGCCCGTCATGCCGGTCGCGGCAAGCGCCCGAACGATGTGGCCCTGGTTCTGTTCGGCGAGGGTCTCCCGGTACCGGAGCAGACGGTACGGACCGCCTTCACCGCGGCGGTGGACACCCTCACCGTCCCCGGCGACGACGAACCAGACACCGACCCGGAGCATCGGCTCGACGCCCTCGCCGACCACATTGCGGACGCCGGCCTGACTGTGACCCTGGTCCCCGCCCGGGCACGGCGGATCGACGAAGGCATCGCCCGCCTCGTCCGCGCCGCCGGACACACCTGGCCCCCGGCCGAGCTCGCCGCCTTCGACGCGAACCCCGGCCCGTCAACTGCCACACCCAAGGACGCCGCGCTGGCCGCGGCCACTGCCGCCTTCAACGGGACGATGTCCCTGGAGGACATTGGTGACCTGCTGCGTGCAATGAACCCCACCGCGGTGGCCAACCCGATCGCGTCCCTCGTTGAGACCACCCGCAAAGACGTCCCCGAGTTCGCCGACGCGGTCCTCACCGACGACCACCAGCTGGCCCTCGGCCCCGTGCGGGATGCCCGCGATCATCTGCGCGACCTGGCCGCCACGGCTCCCCTTCAGGACCTGGCGCGGGCCTGGAAGACCGCCGAGGGCGTACGGCAGTGGGCCCTGGACCTGTGCGGCCGGGTCGAGGGGGAACTCGCCGGCGGGCAGCTGGGCGAGGGGGCGGGGGAGTGGATGAACGGCCGCTATGCGATGGCCGGACTGGCTGTGCTCAGCACGCTGAGGGAGCGCGACTGGCCGCCCGCCCAGCACGCCCTCGATACCTTGGTGCTGGTCTACCAGCTTGGGGAGTGCCGGCGGCTCGACCGCCTGGTTCCCGGCTGTCAGTGGCACCTTCTGGCCACTGAGGGGCTGATGCCGCCGCCCACCCGGGAGCTTCTCCAGGACCTCATCAGCCGGAACGTGCCCGGTGCCGGGGCGGGGGTCGATGTCAGACCTGCCTCGTAGCGTCGATGGCGAGGGCCCGGACCGGACGGGCCCCCGGAGGACCGAAGGAGCGGGCCATGGGCGAGATCAGCATCGAGCGGCAGCAGCTTGACCGGCTGCTTGCCGACAGCGCGAGCACGTACGGCGCCCCCTACCAGCGGGCCTTCGCCGAGCTCGCTGAAGCGCGTCGCGGCCGGCCCGTCTCCGAGATCCTTCCGCTGCTGCGTCGCGCCGCCGATGAGGCGCTGCTCGGCTTCACGGACGCGGATCTGCGAGAGCAGGCCGAGGCCATCCGCACGGGGGAGCCGTACGCCCTGCGCGTCAAGGTGACCTGACCCAGACCTCGGCCGCGCCCCCCGGGCGGTTCAGGACGTGCGGCGGCCTTGCCCGGTGTCGGCGAGGGCGTCGGCGAGCTGGTCGTGGGTCATGTGGGAACGCCCTTTGATGCCGGCCTTGGCGGCCCTGTCGTACAAGTCGGCCTTGGTCAGCGACCGAAGCGACTCAGCCTCCGAAGTTCCGGCGCGTTTCTTCGCAGCAGGCTTCTTCGCATGTCCGGTGTTCCGGGAGGTGCTGGCCTTCTCACCGGTGTCCTTCGGGCTGCGAGCCCGCTCGACGCTCGCGCGCAAGGCATCCATCAGGTCGATCACGCCGGTGGGCTCGGCGGCTGGCTCCGCCTTCTCCACGCTCTCGCCGGCGGCCTTGGCCTCGATGAGCGCCTTGACCTTCTCCTGGAAGCTGTCGTGGAAGTCCTGCGGATTCCACTCGGTGGTGAGGGCGTCGATGAGCTGGTGCGCCATTTTCACCTCGGCCGCGGTCGGCTCCGTTGTGCCAGGAAGGTCGGGGACCTCCTGGTGCGGGTCGCGGATCTCGTCGGCCCAGTGCAGGGTATGCAGTGTCAGCAGGTCGTCCTCGGCCTTCAGCGCGACGAGGTACTCGTGTCCGCGCATCACGAAGGTCGCGATGCCGGCCTTGTTCGACTCCGCCAAGGCCCGCTGCAGCAGGGCGTAGACCTTGCTGTACTGCTCGCCGCGGGGGCCGAGGTAGTACGTCTTGTCGAAGAAGATCGGGTCCACCGTGTCGAGGTCGACGAACGCGGACACCTCCAGGGCCTTGGACCGGCCGGGCGCGATGTCATCGAGCTCCTTCGGCTCGACGATCACGTACTCGCCGCCGGTGTCGTAGCCCTTGACGATCTCGCCGATGTCTACCTCATCACCTGTGCGCTCGTTGATCCTTTTATTGCGGATCCGGTCCGCGGTGCCTCGCTGGAGCTGGTGGAAACGGATCGTGTGGCTGTCGGTCGCGGTGTAGAGCGCGACCGGCAGCGACACGAGTCCGAAGCTGACGACCCCCGCCCATACCGGTCTGGCCATCACGGCACCACCTTTCACCGTGGGTTCTCGGCGTCTTCCCACCCTGTGCCTGATCACCCCCGCAGGGCCCTACGGCCCCCGTCAGGCGCCTTCCGCTTCGCCGCCCTCCCGCGTCCAGGAGCGCAGGGGGTGCTCGCCGTCGGGCCCCTCTGCGACAAGATCGATCCGTACGTTTGCCTGGCTGCCGTAGCGGCCGATGAACTCCCTGAATCTCCGCTCGGCCAGTTCGCGGCTGCTCCAGGTACCGGTGACAGCAGGAGAGGCCTGAGGTCCGAAACGCAGCCTGACGTGAAACGGCACATGCGGATCATGCGGGGTCGGCCCTCCGGCTACAAGGTGATCACCTGCTGGCGGCGCCAGGTGCCTCAGGCGCGGCCTGTCAGCTGCTCCGGCCCGCCGTGCCGGTTTCCGCCTCGCGGACCAGTTGCACTGGCGGCCGGCGCAGAGTTGCACAGCGCTACGCCCGGCAGCGAGGGGCTGGGGGAAGACCGTAGGTCAGTGCGGCAGCGTCATCCGTCGGGGTGGCTCTGCCGCAGGTCCGTGACGGAACGGGGCCCGCCGCCATTGACCGGCCATGAACACTCCAAACGCCTCTCAGCTCCGCGTCGTGGCGGTCATGGCCCTCCTGGCGGCCACCACCATGGCCACGGCTGCCACCGCAGCGCCCTCCCTGCACTACAAGTGCTCCAGCAGCACCAAGTCGATCGACGACGCGGCCTACAGCGGGCCGTGGCCGGACAACTGGGATGTGACCGTTCAGGTGTGCGCGGCCCGCTCCGGAGCGACGGTCTACACCTACGCGGATGTCCGCTGGGACGGCCCGGCCTTCTACGCCACGAGCGACGCGACCATCTTCGACGGAGCCAAGATCCGGGTGCAGATCATGCAGTCTCGTGAGGGCACCGACCCGGTGGTGGCCGAGCAGGACTTTCCGCTGAAAGCGCGGCTGGAGAAGGCGGCACCCCGCGGGGACCGCGACGGCAGCTACCGGACCCCGGTGATCAGCCACCGGGCCGGCGGCGGCGCGTACGGGAACGCGGTGGTCTTCCTGGACTGGCACAAGGACGGTCACGGCTACCAGGCCCACGACTTCAAGGCGTCCCCCAGCCTCTGACCGCGCGGACGCGGGGGCAGGTGAGGCGCGACAGCCCGGGCTGACGGTGCACCCTGGCTTGTTCGATCGAGCGCGCACGACGGGTGCTTCGCCTCTTGGCGGCGAGCGGTAACGTCCTCGTAGAGGAGGGGGGAGTCCGCCATGGGCATGGGGATCGGCGACCTGATCAGAGGGCGCCGGCTGGAACTCGGGCTGAGTGAGGAAGACCTGGCGCGGCGCCTCGCCGATGTCTCCCACCGTGCCAGCGTCAGCCGCACCGAGGTGTGGCGCTGGGAGACCGGCTACGAGAACCGCACCCCAGGCCCCTTCTGGCTGCCCCACCTGGCCGCGGTCCTCCAGCTCGACGAGGACCGGCTGCGCCGGGCCCGGGCGGCGAGCCGCGCCGCACGCCGATTCGCCATCCCCACCCCGGCCGCCCCGGCCGAGGTGATCTCCTCGCTCCTGCCGCCCGAGACCGCGCTGTCCCCGCTCGGCACCACGAGGGGCCGCACCGTCGGCGCCGCCGATGCCGAGGCGTTACTGCGCCGCGTCCACGGCCTGCGCCTGGCCGACGACGTGCTGGCCGGCGGCGACCTGGTGGAGACCGTCGTCCGCGAGCTGCGCCGCGCCACCGCCCTGTACACCTCCACCTGCCACAGCGAAGCCGTCGGGCGCCGCCTGCTGACCGGCGTCGGGGAACTCGCCCAGCTCGCCGGCTGGGTCGCCACCGACTCCACCGACGTCGACCCGCGCCCCCTGTTCAACCTCGGCGTCCACGCCGCCCGCCAGGCCGGTGACGGCCCCCTCACCGCCCACCTCCTCGGATCCTGGGGCTACTGGGAGGCCAACCAGGGCCGAGTCGAACGCGGCCTGGAACTGGTCACCGCCGCCGAAGCCGCGGCAGCCGGCGGAAGCGTCCGCGCTCAGTCCCTCACCGCCGCCCGCCTCGCCTGGGTCCACACCCTCGCCGGACACCAGCGCCCCGCCCTCACCGCGATGTCCGCCGCCATGGACCAGATCACCGCAGCCGACGAAGAAACGGACGCGACGCAGGACCCACGTAAGTGGCTGTACTGGGTCAACCGTGACGAACAGGAGGTCATGCAGGCCCGCGTCTGCACCGAGCTCCACCGGCCGCTGCGTGCCGTCCCCCTGCTGCGCAAGGTCCTCGCGTCCTACGACCCCAGTCACGCCCGCGAGTACGCCCTGTACCTGTCGTGGCTGGCCGTGGCCCTCGCCGACGCCAACGAGCCCGAGGAGGCCGCCTCCACCGCCGCCCGCATGTTCGACGTCATGGCCGCCATCCCCAGCAGCCGCGCACATGACCGCTCCCGCGCCGTCCTGGCCGCCCTGCGCCGCCACCGCGAGGTGCCCGAGGCCGCCGAGGTCCTCACGCAGTGGGAACGGACCGCGTAGCCGTTTGGAAGACGCTTTGGCAGACATCCCGGCACTGTGACAGCAGCCACACGCTGCGTAGCGTGGTGAGGCCGCCGACCACAGGAGCCGACCGTGAACAGCGCCCTCCCTCGCCGCACCCCTGGAACCGCACTACCCCGCCCCGACACCACCGCCGAGCGCACCCCCTGGGACGCCTTCGCCCTGGCTGTCGACACCTCGGGCACATACGGGCGGCCTTCGCCGGCCCTGATCGAGCCGGCCCGGCGGGGATGGCGCAGGCTCGGCTCCCCGCGCGCCCACGCCCGTGAGGACGGCGTGGCATGAGCAAGCTCCCCGCATGGCTCTTCGAGGGAGCCCGCGTTCTCGACGTCGTGGAAGACCGCGAAGGCGTGATCCAGTTCATCGGCGACTACGAGGACCCGGCCACCCGCCGAATCACCCCCCAAGCGATCTTCCTGCGCCCCGAGGGCGGCGGCCGCGAGTGGGTGGTGGCCGACCACCAGGCCCTGCGCCAGGCCGACGCCCGCTGACCACCAGACCCCCCTCCTCGGACGCTCACACCTCGTCGCGGTACTGGCCCCGGGTGTGCTCGCGCCGCTCCTCCCCGGGCCGCAGCACCCACTGGAGCTGGAAGAACGCGGCCGTCTCGTCATCGAACTCTGCGTGCACTCCGTACTTGAGTGCCGGGCAGTTCTCGCGGGTGCTGTAGCGGGTGGCGGTAACGGCGCCGGCTGCCAGGGCGGCGTGGGCGAGGATCAGCTCGATGTCGCCGACGCGGACCGGTCCGGAGGCCGGCAGGACAGGCGCCGGGTCGAGCTCGGGGACAGTGGGACGGGACTCGGGGGTGGTCCGTACGGAGATCTGCCACCAGGTCTCCCCGCCGTCGCCGCTACGCGTCACGAAGCCGTAGGCCAGACCGTCTCCCGGCACACCTTCAGCGGGCCGGACCTCCATCCCGGTGACGGGCTCCAGGGCGGCAAGGATGGCATCGCGCAGCGCGATCGGTTCCACGGTGGGGCTCCTTCGGTGATGCTGCCGCCGGACAGGGAAGGCCCGGTAAACCGGGCCAACATGCCCACGGCCGAATCTGTTCCGCAAGGATGTTCGGCCAGATGGGCGGCTCCCGGCAGGGCGGGAAAGTCCTCATGCCGGCCAGGGCCAGAGCCGATGCGGGTTCCTACAGACGAGGCGGCCGCCCCGGCGTCTCACCGCGACCCCGAGACGCCAGCGCGGTCCCCCTGCCGGCAGTTTTGCCATTTCGCGAACAACGGGCCCTGGGGTGCGAAACCGTCGCTACAGCACCAGCGATGGCCCGGGCCGGGGATGTGGGAGGGAACACGTGATGGGGATTCTTGAAAACGACCAGTGTCGCTCTTCGCCTCAGTTCGTTGCTGCTTGAACGGTGTGAGGAGGGTGGGGAGCGAAGAGTATGGGTGAGCCCCGCCGACCGTCAGGTCGGCGGGGCCCGGTGATCGTGGACCTCAGCTGGTGGTCAATTGATCAGCCCGCACTTCGAACTCGATGCGTCCGTCGAGGGATTCGAGTCCCCAGGGAGCGACGGAGATCTTGACCGTGTCCGCAGTGTCCGCGCTGTTGCCAGCGGTCAGGATGTCGCAGAGGACGCCCACCTCGACGGGATAGCTGGAGTCGGGGTGGAGGTCCTCACCACTGAAGACAGGCCACTTGTCAACGAAGGTCCACTGCTGGTGGTGGGCGTCGGTGAAGCGGACTTCGACCAGGCCGGGCTGGGGTTCGTCATCGACCCATCGGACCGCTTCGCAACGTAGGAAGACCATGGGCAGACTCTGCCATCAAGGCCTGTGGCCGGCAGCCCGATTTTTCAGGCTGCCGATCAGTTGATGGTGCTCTCAGGGAGCCCTGCGGAGTGGGACGACATCGGGAAGGCCAGTGGGAACTGGCGGCCGGGCGGCTTCCGGTGTCGCCAGGAGAGCGACGATGCTGACGGGCTGCTGGCAGTGGGGACAGTTGCGGGTCGCGGTCGGTTCCAGGGGTCTCGCTCCGGGGCCTGCCGGTATGTGGGTCGTGCTGCCGGGTGGGGGCATGGCCGGCCCCGGGTGATCCGGGGAGATCTCGGGGCCCGGTTGTTTCTGCGGCCGCGCCGTACGCGCTGTTCGGGCTGCAGCGTCACGCATGTGCTGTTGGCCGAGGTGTTCAGGCCGCGGCGGGCGGATGCGGCCGAGGTGATCGAGGCCGGGCTGGAGATAGCCACGTGGGGTATGGGCCAGGCCCAGGTCGCCGCCCACCTGGGCCTGGCCGAGGGAACGGTCCGCGGCTGGTTGCGTGCGTTCGCCGGGCGGGCGGAGGACATCCGGCGGTACCTCACCGTCGTTCTGGTCGCGCTGGCCGATGACCCGGTGATGCCGGATGCGGAGCCGTCAGCGCTCGCCGATGCCGTCTCGGCGGTCGCGGCCGCGCATCAGGCGGCCTGAAGGGCTGCCGCCCAGGAAGAGTCCAAGGGGCCTGAGGCAACTTCCCAATCTCGACGTCAAGCCGAGCTGTGCCGGTGTCGTCAGCGTGGTGGAGCGCTACGACCAGGCCGCGCCCGCAGGAACGATCTGCGGGCGCGGCCTTGCCCTACCCCGCCTGGGCGGGGATCCGTCAGGCTCTGTCGGACCCCTCCCGCGCTCGCGGGCCGACGGCGGTGGCGGTTATCAGCCCGGCTAGCCGGGAGTTGCCGCGACCGGTCCGGTGAGCATGCCCACCGTGGTCCGGCTTACGTCCCGACCTGTAGCTGTGCCTGACCGCTGCTTTTCTCGAGCCCCTCCAGCAGGCATTCGGTGGGCAGCTCGCCAGGGAGTGCCGTAACGGTTCGCTGCGCCGCCAGCCCCTTGCCGTAGCCTTCAGCCACTTGGCCGGACAGCTTGGTCACGTAAACGCCGGCGACACGGCTGATAGTGGCGCTGTTGTACACGATCGACGAATGTTGCCCGTCCGCGAACGTGACTTCTTCCGTGAAGTCGTTCGTCCCCTCCCGGAGGCAGGACGCCGCCGGCGAGTTGCCTACGAGGTGGCCGGTGGCCGACACCGTCTTGCCGGGGCCAACCCCGCACGTGTAACCGGCACGCGTGTCGATGCGGGTCGGGCGCGGCTGCAGGGTCAGGGGCGGGTCGTATGTGCTGGTACTGGAGCCTGTGCACAGAAAACTCTCCTGTGCCAACTCACTGGCCTGACCGGCTGGGGCCCAGACCGCCGACGAGGCCACCAGGGTCAGGGAACTCATCACGACTGCTGTGCTGTGTCTGCCGAACATTCACCCTCCACGGAATGGGTCGGTCCACAAGGATTGTGACTATCTGCAAGCCGTTTCGACCCCGCCCGGGCTCATGAGTCACACCATTGGCGCACCAGACGCGTTACGTGTGGACGGGGTCTGATTGGTCAGGCCCACGCCGCCGTCCCGTTCCCTCCGATCAGCCAGGGGACTCCCGCGTAGACGCCTCATCAGGGGGTGCAGATACGCAACTTCCCAATCTGGAAGTCCAGCCGGAGCCGCTGGCCAGTGAGCCGTTGCTGGAAGCCGAGTCTTCGGTCGTCTTTGCGTCATGAGGTGGAGTATCGGCCGTCTTTCCCCCAACGCGTGTCTCACCGAATCCACCTGGCCCCATGATCGTTGAGCAGCACATCGGATCTCAATCCAAGGGCTGCTGGCGCATGTCGCGAGGCAGGTGCTGGTAGCCCCGCGACCGCGAGGAGGGGACATGAGTTCCTCTGACGTTGCCGTTTCTGACGCCTGCATCGAGGCGTTCAACAAGCTCACGAGGGAGCGCAAGTACAGGTACGTGATCTTCACCTTGACCGAAGATCTCAAGGAGATCGTGGTCGAGAAGACCTCGGACGAAGACAGCTACGAGGCGTTCCTGAAGGACCTGCCCGAGAGCGAGTGCCGATACGCGGTTTACGACTTCCCGCACGAGAGGGAAGGGCGACAGATCAGCACCGTGATCTTCTACCGTTGGATTCCTGATGGTGCGGGGGTCAGGAGCAAGATGACCTACACCACCGCGGGCGACAAGTTCCTGGAGCGCCTCGGCGGCGTCCGCACCGATCTCAAGGCGAGCGAGCCCGCCGACGTCTCTCACGCGAAGGTTTCCGCACTGGTCCGGTAACGAGGCAGCCGACCGACATGACCAGGGGTTAGGTCTAGAGCCGACGCCGCAGCAGCCACAGAGGATCACTCGTTTCGGCCTCACGGAGAGGCTCATGCCGTTCATCAGGCGGCCGTGGCAAGGATCGGGGTGGCCTGGAAGGGCGTGTGGTCGCGGATCATGGCCCACAGGACGTTGACGCGACGGCGTGCGAGGGCGAGGACGGCCTGCTTGTGCCCTTTGCCCTCTTTCCGCTTCCGGTCGTAGTACGCCTTGGAGACGGGGCAGAAGAACACACTGACCTGGGCGGAGAGGTAGAGGGCGCGTTGGAGGCCGCGGTGATAGCGCCGCGGCCTTCGCAGGTTCCCGCTGACCTTCCCCGAGTCCCAGGGGACCGGGGCCAGGCCGGCGAAGCCTGCCAGGCGGTCGGGGCTGGCGAAGGCGGTGAGGTCACCGCCGGTCGCGGCGATGAACTCGGCACCAGTGGTGGGGCCCATGCCGGGCAGGCTGAGGAGGATCTCGGCGTCCCGGTGCTGGCGGAAGCGGGCTTCGATTCGAGCGTCGAGCTCGGCCACCTCGTCATTGTGGGCGACCACCGAGCGGGCGAGACGGAAACTATCGGCCAACACCCATCAAGTGAGGCCATGTTGACGACATTCGCATCGCCGCTTCCCGCCCGACCACGCCCGGTCGACGACTCTCCGTCCCTGGGCGCCCAGGACCAGGTCGTCTTCCGTAGCGCTCTGATGATCCCCGACGCCGACCGCGCACTGTTCGAAGCGGTCCGCAGCGAGACCATCACCTGGATAAAGACCAAGCAGAACCGCTACCCGGACGCCCCCAGCACCAGCGGTGTCCACCACCTCGACGCCACCACCGTGCTCACCAGCCAGTCCCGCTACGACGACAAGGGCGCGGAAGAGGCCCTGCGTATCCAGCTGCGCGAAGACCGGCCCGAGGCCACCTGGCGGACCACGGTGACCGCCGTCCTGGCCGCGCCGGGCACCGGGCAAAGGGCCGCGGTCGCGGTGTCGCTGGAGTGCTTCCCCAACGGCAAGCCCGAAGGACTGCGCCCGGGCCGGCCCGCCATCGTCGAGAAACTCGTAGCCAAGCTGCGCCCGATGGACGGCCGCGGCCGTCTGACCGTCCACGCCCTCCAGGTCACCCGGGCCCAGACCCAGGTCGACGACCTCATCGAGGTCCTCTGCGACCCCGACCGCCACCACCCGGTCGTCGTGGCCGCCCGCACCACCGAACCCGATCCGCTGTGGTCCCGGCGTATGCGCCAGGTCATGCCGCAGTGCGCGGGCTCCGCCGGCTTGTACCTCCTCGCCGACCAGGCTGCGGTGGATGCCTTCCGCCGCGAAATCGGCGAACACCACCGAGTGGCACCTGGCGCCGTGCGCACCTTCCTGCCCGGCACCGACCCGGCCTGGCCCCCGGACGCAGCCCGCCACCGCTTCGTCAGCCCCGCCCGCATGCGTGATCCCGCCGACCATGCATGGAACGCCATCGCGCGCGCCGCCCAACGCCACGCCACCCAGGCCCCCATCCCGCAGCTGCTACGCGACCTGCGTTTCCCCGACGACGACGCCGCCACGCAGCAGCGCCGCGACGCCCTGACCGCCGTGCCCGCACCCCGTGTCTCCGCCGACACCCTCAACGAAATGCGGCACCTGCGCGAGGAGAACGCCCTCCTCCTCAGCCTCCTGAAGACCGCTGACGAAGAAATCGAAGAAAAACGCACCAGCACCCGCCTGGCCGAACGCGCAACTGCCTCCCTCGAAGACCAGCTTGCGCACGCCCGTCAGGAGGCCCTGGACAATCTCCAGGAAGCCGTCGAAGCCCTGGAAAAAGCTGAACGAGCCCAAGCTGAAGCCGACCAGCTGCGCTCCCGCTTCTATCAGCAGGGCCGCCACGAAGACGCCAAAGCTCCGATCGAGGAACCGCCGCCGCTGCCGACCTCGTTCGAAGAGCTCTGGGACCGGCGCGATACGTTCACCCGCGTCACGATCACGGCCGACCGCGAGACCTGCATCGACCTCGACGACAACGACCGTGCCCGCGTCTGGGCGGGCAAGGCATGGGTCGCCCTACGCGCCCTGGACTCCTACGCCGAGCAGTCCCAGAACGGCTTCAAGGGCGCCTTCTACGACTTCTGCACAGCACCGCTGCCCGGCGTTCAGGGCTGGCCGGCCAAGCAGGCCGCGATGGCAGAGGGATCCGCGACCATGGACCAATTCGGAAGCCAGCGGGTCTTCCCCGTCCCCGAGTCAGTCGACCCTTCGGGCCGCGCTGTCATGGAGGCTCACCTCAAGATCGACAGCAAGGGCGCCACCTCACCTCGCATCCACTTCCTCGACGACACCAAAGGCACCACCCAGAAGATCATCGTCGGCTACATCGGCCCCCACCTGCGCAACACGAAGACCAACTGACCAAGGCTGCTGCAGTCCGGCCTGTGGGCATCGAGGCGTCCACGCAGAGTTCCTGCCTGACGGCCAACACCGAGGCGCTCGCGTTCGTACCGTCGACTGCAGCAGTTTGGAGCACAGCGGAGCACGCGCGGCCGCAGCACGACGCGTGCGTACTCCGCGGCGTCCGGGCTGTCGGCGTACTCGCCTATGTGCAGAGCTGAGTACGGATGAACGTGCAGAGCAAGGAGACCTGTGAAGCGCGGGCGTCGTGGTTCGAGATGATGGAGCGGTGTCTCTTCGCTATTTCAATCAGACCGGCTGGACCGCGATCTTCAATGGCACCGACACCGAGATCGGCCGCATGGTGCGTGTGGAGGGCTGGGACCAGGCGACCGGGACGGCCCTGGTTGTCGACCCCAAGCGTGGTGGCCTGCGTCCGGTGACGGACTACGAGGACTTCTCCCACCTGGAGCGAGCTGATCAGGTCGTGGCCGCGGTGCCTGGCGGAGGGTGGCGGGTGCACTGGAAGGACGAGGGACCAGGGGGAACGCCGCTGACGGAACAGGTACTGGCCTGGCTCATCACGTCGCAGGGGCGGGCGACGGCCATCACGGTCGATGCTCAGGGGCATGTCGAGGATGCCGATGGCGCCGACGCCTTCATCCCGCCGGGCGAGGACCCGATGTCCTGATCGCAGCTGGTCAGGCCACGTCAGTCTCTCGCTCGATGGCCTGGAGGCGGTTCTTCAGCCGGTAGCTGGGGCCGTTGATGGAGATCACTTCGCAGTGGTGGAGGAGTCGGTCGAGGATCGCGGTGGCGAGGACCTCGTCGCCGAACACCTGGCCCCACCGAGGACTTCCGCCGCCCTCCTTTGAGCTTCGCTCACCCGCTGTGAGCGGACTCTTCACCCGGGAGCCTGACTCGGCAGGGCCCTCTGGCCCTCTTCGCGTGCCACACCCACCCAGCTGGGCAGGCTCTCTTTGCCAGGCCCGAAGTAGGCGGCGAAAGACGGCCGTCCCCGAGCGGTTCTCACCCCGCCCTTCGAGCCGATGCTCGCCCAGGCCGCCGAGCCCGTCCCCGGCTCCGGCGTCCTGGGGAGCGGATCGGCCGCAGCAGAAGTCCGACCAGCACCGCGCGGTCTGCGGGCGGCCATACGGCCCCAGGAGAGCCGGTCGCCGGTAGCCGCCCGGAGCCACGGAGGCCGAGTCAGCCTCCAACGTGGGGGGCGACGGCGGCGAGGACCAGGCGTTGGAGCTCGGCGGGGTCGTCAGGGACCTTCCACCTCACCGCGCTCCCGTGTCCAGGAGCGCACGGTGTGCTCGCCCTGGGGCCCGTCCTCGACCAGCTCGATGCGCACGTCCGCCCGGCTGCCGTAGCGGCCGATGAAACCCCGGAACTTCCGCTCGGCGGTCGCCTCACTGTCCCAGGTGCCAGTGACGGCGGGGGAGGACGGCAGCCCGAAGCGCAGCCTGACGTGAAACGGCACATGCGGATCATGAGCGGTGCCCCTCCCGGCTGCAAGCCGCGCGGGACCGACGGACGGCCGCCGTCGCCCGATCCCCTCACCACCCGCTGGGACACCGGCACGCCCTGTTATCGAAAAGATGTTCCGTCCCGGGTGGCATGCGGGTTACCGTCCCTGCACGCAAGATCCCTTCAGGGGGGAGCACCACATGCACGTCACCGAATCCGAAGCCCGCCCCGGGCGTCCGCCCGGCGTCACCCGCCCGGGCCCGGACGGACTCACCACCCGCCAGGCCGCCATCGTCGCCTTCATCGAGCAGACCGTCGCCCGCAAGGGCTACCCGCCCTCGATGCGGGAGATCGGCGAAGGCGTCCACCTGCGCAGTACCTCCTCCGTCGCACACCAGCTGATGGCCCTGGAGCGCAAAGGCTTCCTCTACCGGGACCCGCACCGTCCCCGCGCCTACCGCGTGCGCGGCGGCCGGCCCGCCGACATCCCCGACACCCCGGCCGGCATGACGCCGGAGGCGGTCCAGGTCCCGCTCGTCGGCCGCATCGCGGCCGGCACGCCGATCCTCGCCGAGGAACTCGTCGAAGACATCCTGCCGATGCCGCGGCACCTGGTCGGCGAAGGCCAGCTGTTCGCTCTGACGGTGGTCGGCGACAGCATGATCGACGCCGCCATCTGCGACGGCGACATCGTAACCGTCAGGAAGGCCGACAGCGCCGACCACGGCGACATAGTCGCCGCCATGCTGGACGGCGAAGCCACCGTCAAGCGTCTGCGCCGCGAGAACGGCCGGGTCTGGCTCATGCCACACAACGCGGCCCATCAGCCGATCCCCGGCGACGACGCCGTTATCCTCGGCAAGGTAGTCGCCGTCCTGCGCGCGCTCTGATCCAGCACGCCCCGCGCCGCCCAAGGGACGTCCCCCCTCGGCACGGCGTCCCCCTGTACGAGCCGACAGAACGCCGGCATGGACCAGCCCAACGACGGGACCCCGACTTGACCCTGATGCCCGGAGCACGCGTGCCGGGGCGGACCTGGACGGTCCGCCTCACCGGCCACCCCGATCACACCGTGTCCGTCACCTGCAGCACCGCCGCGTGCCGTATGCCGCCCCGCTCGAAGGACGCCGCCAGCATGCGCCGCTTCGCCGCCGAGCACATCAAGGCCCACGGACGCCTCGCCGGCGCCCGCCCCAACGCAGCCTGCAGCTGCGGCAGCACGCACTGCGCCCTCCACGAATCCCGCGTCCAGTGCGCCGGCACCAGCCTGCTGGTCCTCGCCCACAACCCGGCCGTCGGCCAGGTCTGGACCCTGGCCGAGGTCTGCCAGACCTGCGCCCGGGACATCCCGCACATCACCATCCTGGCCACGGCCAAGCGCGCCGCCCCCACCGCTGCGGCTCCTTCCGTGGAGCAGCCGGCGCCGCGCACCGCGGTACCGGGCGGGTTCTCCTCACCGGAGGCCGCTCCCGAACCCTCACCGGGCCGGCGCCGGCCCCACCGTCCGAACCGGTCGCGCGGCTGAAACCGGCGCGGAGCCACCGCCGAGCCCTCGCAGAGTTGCCGGCTTGCCGCTGGTTGAGCACGGCTGGGGTCAGCGGCGGGTGACGCCGTAGCCGGTGTCGTTGAGGGCGGCCGTCCAGACCTCCCGGTTGAACCACTTCGTGATGTCGGGCTGCATGGCGCTGATGGTGTCCATCCGGGCCTGCCAGTCGGTGCCGGTGGGCCGTTTGTCCTGGCAGCCGGCGCAGCCGTCCTCGCCGTGAATGTGGCCGGCCATCCAGGCGTTGACGGCGACGTTGACGATGACGCTGTAGAGGTCGCCGCCGCTCTCCTCCAAGGCGTCGGGGACACCCCCGAGGATGAGCGCCAGCTCCGGGTTGTCGACTGGCGGCATCGGCGCGCGCCCCACCTGGCCGCCGGGCGTGCTGCTGGTCTCGGCCGCCTGCCGTTGCTGGGCGATGCTGGCCGCGAGGCCGGCCGGGTCGAAGTACCGCCAGGCGGAGCGCTCCTGGATCCCGAGGCGCTCGGCGACGGCGCGGATGTTCCGCTCGATGGTGTCGGCGACCGTACCCGGGCGGACCGTCACCCCGCGGTGGGCCAGCTGAGCCAGCGTCTCCGCGACCGCTTCCTTGAAGGCTTTGGTGTTGCGCATGAACACCATCCTTCAGCAAGAGGGCAAGATCCACCGCCCCCGGTCAGTTCTCGTATCGGGGCCTCGGAGGCCGAGTTGAGGCTGCTGTGACGGTCTCGCTGTGCTGGTACAGCCGTCAGCCACCGGGTCGACGGTCGCCGGTCCAGTCTCGGTGAACGCCCTGAGCCGGTCTCGCTGCCGCTCCTCTTCCGTGATGCAGGCGTCGAGCACGGCCTGGTCGACGTGGGGGGCGACGGCGGCGGCCCCGAGCCCCAGCCGGGTTCGTCCCGTCGCGGTCTAGCTTCCCTCGGGCGGGGCGCCGTGGCAGGGCCCGTCCTGACAGCATGCTGCAGCACCGGGGCCTGCGGACGGCGGGCGGCCGGTCGTTCGGCCCGTACCATCCCCGACAGCGGCGTACCGAACCGCGTTCGACCAGTGCCCATACCGGAGAAGGGGAGTCACCTGTGAGCAGGAGTGCTGTGGCCGAGGGACAGCTGTACCGCGACCTCGCCCCCGACATGAAGGAGCGGGACCGGCGGCTGCGCGTTACCGCGGTCCGCGACGGACGGGCCGACCTCGTCGTGGAACACGACCTGGGCGGCCCGGCCGGCCGCAAGACCCATGCGAGCTCCGCCCGGCTCCGGTCCGCCGCATTTGAGCTCGTCGAGGACCCGGCCGACGCCGACCCCCAGTACCTGGCCCTGCTGGCCGCCCTTACTGAAGTTCACCACCCCGGGGCCACGCCGCCCGACTACGCGCGCGCGGCCCTCCGCGTGCTGCGCCGGCTCGTCCCGGCGGGGGAGGCCCGGTGACCGTACGCGAGACAGGGACCGTCGGCACTCCGGACCGGCGTGACCCGGACGATCCGTGCGGTCGTACGACCCGCACATGCCCCACCGAGCCTGGCTCACCGAGCGGGTCGGCGTCTGCCCCAGCGTCCCCGGCCCTGCCGGATCCCGGAACGGGCCGATGAACACAAAGGCCCACAAAGCCAGGTGACCAGCCGCCAGGCCCGGTTATGTGCGGCCGGGCACTCAAGCCCGCGGTCTGCCTGTACGCCACCGACCGGGTTCGATGGCCCTTCATGGTGAAAGGGAGTGGAATAGCTCCCGCTTGTCAGGGTTTCCTGACATCCTCATCCTCGTCGGCCCGTCAGGAAACCCTGACGGTCTTGTGCTGGGAAGAAGGGGTGTTGGGGATGGGCTGGGTGGATGAGAGCGGCCGGCACGAGGGCCGGGTGGCCGCGGTACTGGCGGACGGGCAGGAGGCCGCGCCCATCGTGGCTCTGGACGGGAGTACGGCGTGGTGGGACAGCGACGGCACCGTGTCCGAGCGCGCGGTCGCGGTGAAAGCCGCCTGCGGATGCGGCTGGCGCGCGAGCGGCATGCATCAGGTGGTGTGGGGTGACGTCGAGGCGACCGAGGGCGAGCACGCGCGGACGGGCCCGTTCGCCGACTGGGAGTACCACGTCACCACCGTTGAAGGTGTTCTCCCGCGCGATGTCGAGCAGATGCTGACCGCCCTGCAGGAGCGGATCGGCGACCTCTCCCGGACCCGGCCGGTCACCGCCCTGCGGGCTGTCGCCCGCCTGCAGGACACCGTGCCGGGCTTGGCGGTCGAAGCCGTACGCGCAGCCCGGGCTGCCCTTGTGACCTGGGAGGCGATCGGAGCGGGCCTGGGCTGCAGCCGCCAATCCGCCCACGAACGCTACGCCCCCCACGTGAAGGAGTAACTTCACCAGGGGCCGAGCCCGACCCGTCGCAGCCCCCGAGGAGGACATGATGAGCAATATCACCGAGACCGAATACGGGCTCGCGTCCGACTCCCTGGAGGACATCGAGTCCCTGGGGAGGATCCCCCGGCCCCGCGCAGAGGCCATCCGGGAGGACAGCCGAAGGCAGTGGCCGGACGTGTACCTGATCCAGCGGGCCAGCGGCGAGCCCTGGCGGCGGGCCGCCTCCTGACACCCGAGCTTGCAGGCCACGGCGGCGGGCGCGACGCGCAGATCGCGCCCTGCCCCGTGCGGTACGCCGACCGGCGCCCTCCGACGCGCCGTGGCCTGGCACGGCGGTCAGGCTGCCCCTGAAAACCCGGCGGACCGACGGCGAAGGGCTCCGAAATGGTGCCCCGGCCACCGGTGGAACCGGTGCTCGCGCAGGCCGCCGAGGTGCTCCCGGGCCCGGCCGCACCGCGGGATGCCCGGCTGACGGGTGAGGTGCGGGGCAGGGAAGGCGCCGCAAGTCTGGCAGGAAGCCGGACGCACGCGGGCCCCGTTTCGTCAGGATCAGGCGGGCTGCGCCGACGGCGTCGCCCGTGAGCTGCGGGAGGACGCGCGGTGCGGCGGCGTGATGATCTACCCGCCCAAGGCCTGTGCCGTCACGCCAGCCGGGACCCGATCCGAAACCGCATGTCCCCGGCAGCCCGACGGACATCCTCCGACAGGGCCTCCACCTCCAGCACCCCGAGCAGCACCATCAGAGCCCGCGCCTCATCCTCGGCCAGCAGCCGCAGACGCGGTTCGGGCACCCCATCGAGCAGCGAATCCAACAGGTCCAGCACACCGTCATCCATGCCGGAGACAACGCGGTAGGTCGACCGAAGTCACCGGCCCCCAGAGGACGAACCGCGAGGCGGCGATGCCGGTTGATGCGCGGATCATCCCACTGCAAACCCCCCAGTGACGATTTGCATGAACCCACGCCGCTAGACATTCGAAGGACTCGCCGCTGAAAATACGTTACAGCGTTCCGCGTCCTGGTGTCTGTGTTCGCCATCGTCGGCCCCCCGCCGCAGACAGGCGTACTGCAACAATGCCTGGGAACACTATGACACAACCTGTCCTCAACGACAGTAGATGCCTAACAGCCGCAACAGATGCGAACACGGTCGTAGGCTGGCTGACAACCGACCGCTGCTATTACCATCCACTTACAGGATAGCCCTGCTGCTGCCGAACTCATTAATCGCGGTGGGCCCCCATCGAAACTCACCTCGATGGGGGCCCGCTGCCTGAGACTCAGCTTCCTAGGCAGCCATCAGTAAAAATGTCAGCCGCGAGGCTTTAGTTCACGCCTAGCCACGGGTCCCTCCGCAGGTCTGCGAGGGACTGTTCATTGTAGTGAAACATGCCCTCGAAGAACGCCATGAGCGATGGAAAGACTTCAATCTCCTGCCCCGCGATCCAATGAACCGAACCACTTGCCAATTCAATCGCGAAGACGTCGATGTCGAAATTTGCCGCGGCGATCGGAGTGAACTTACTCCGGTCGGACTGAATCAGCCCACCGCTACCTTCGCTGGCCGCGTCGAGGATTCCCCACGCTCTTTCAAGCTTGCCGCAATGAATGTAATCCTCTGTCCCAAACAGATCGACATCATGATAGAAGCCTTTCCAGCCGTCGGCTGCCACTAGCATGTTCTTGTGGTCGCCATTCAGAGGAGCCGGCTGCCGTGTCTCACATTCTCGAATCTTGGTGGGTGTGGCGCCGGGGCGGGGCGGGCCATAATTCCAAATATCGTTCACATCTGCTGCAGCGAGCTCGCCCGTCAGCCGAGCGAACTTATCGATGATTTGGCGCCAGCGCTGCTCATCACTGTTCATGGCACGTACCTGAATTCGGTCGGGATGTATCCAACTGGATAGCGGGTCGACTGCCCGCCGAGGCTTGCGTTCACCCTATAGGAGAGGTCCAGCCACTCAGGCGGATTGGCCATGCCAGTCCAAGTGGTGTCTGGCCCGTGGCCAACAACGCCCTGGTAGGGGGTGCCAGCCTTCTCTGCTCGCTTCCGTTCAGCTGCTGCTGCTGCGCTTGCTTGCCTACGGAGAGCCCCAGTCGTAGAGACACGGCCGCCGGCCGTAAATCCTGCACACCGGGCTCGTTCGCAGGCGGCGACGTAGTCCTTCACGTCTTGTATCTCGGCTGCACTCGCGTTCGGAGGAGCATTGAATTCGACCACCCCAGTGCCAGTTGACGGAGCACAGTTGTGGACGAGGACAGAGGTCGAACCGGCCGCCACATAATAGGCGTGAAATTCGGCGACCGTCAGGTTGTACGTGTCTTTCGTGGCTCGGTAAAGGTAAGTCTGCTTAATGCGTACAGGCGAGCCTTCGACGGTTCGAAGGGATTCCCCAGCGCGGAGGCTGCCAGCTTCGACCCAACGATGCTGTGATTCCGACCAGATGACGTGGTGGGCTGTCGCTGTGATCGTACTGGTGCCATCACCCGTATCGATCTCAATATCGACGTAGTTCTTATCGTCGTTGGTGTAGATCGTGCCCGTTACGGTTTTTTCTTCAGTCGCCCCTGTATCCGGGTCGGAGGCAACGACCTGATCACCATTCTGTACTTCCTCGACAGGTTTGCTTTCGCCGTTTACCAAAAGCACCTTGGTGCCAGCGATGAAACTGTCGCATTTGCTGAGGGCAGACTTGATTTTACCGGCGACCTTGCCGCCGCCCTTTTCGGCAATTTTCGCGGCTTTGGCTGTGCTCGCACCGGGGATTGGGGCGAGAATAGAGCCTGTCTGGTAGCTGTCGCCCTTCGTGTCGACGCCGAAGTATTCCATCAGGCGGTCGTAAGCTTGCTCGGGTGTAGGGATGCCCACGAGCGGCAAAACCATCTTAGCTGCGGGCGCCATTACCAGGGTGGCTGCTTGAGGGATTCCTCGACCCAGGCCAGCCACTACGAATGCGATCTTCTTCTTGATGGCATTCGTGTCGATGAACTTGACGTTTTGGTTTTTGTAGATCTGCTTGGTGATGTTGCGCGGTGACCAGTTGTCGCCGTTGCCGTTGTTCCCGCGGTAGTCGGGAGCGGGTGCGTGGGTTTCGTAGTACCTGCGCTGGCTGGAGATTGGGGCGTAGGTGATTTCGTGGGAGTTGTTGGCGGTGATGACCGTGTGGCCGTGGCAGTCGTAGAGCGTTCCGCACTCTTCGGTTCGCAGGCCGCTCGGGTCCCAGTTGCCGATGGGGTTTCCGCTAGCGTATGTGTACCCGTTCATTTGGAGCGGGTCGGTGATGTCGATGATGGGGTCAACGGAGATGAACCGGCCGGTGGTCGACTCGTACTCGCGCGCTCCGATGTGGGTGAGAGCGGTGTTCGTGTCGTCGATGCCGCTGCCGAGGAAGCCGTGGCTTCCGGGCCAGTTGCCGGGCTGGCCGCCGCGCGGGTTTCCGTACGGGTCGGACTTCCGGCGAGTGACGGTCTGGCCGTTGCTCTGGTCGATGGTGGTGTTGGCGGTGTTGTGGTGGTCGGCCAGCTGCACGCTCAGCTGGTGGTTGTTCGCCTTGCCGCCGGTCTGGCGGACGGTGGTGGCGCCGGGGCCGCTGTAGTAGCGGACGGCGTCGAGGGCCTGGCCGGCCTTGTTGACGGTGATCTCGGCTTCGCCGAGGTAGAGGGTGCGGCTGCTGCCGGTTTCCTCGATGAGGCGGTTGCCTCCGGCGTCGTAGGTGTAGGTGGTGGTGTTGTCGAAGGTGAACTGCTGGGGACCTGTGGCGTTGCAGGACCACAGCTGGAGGTCACCGCCGTCGGCTGCGTTGTTGGGGACGTCGACGCACTGGTTGGTGGCCGGGTTGTTGAGCGACTTGTCGCTGGCACGGTAGACGAACTTCTGCTTGTCGCTGCCGTCACAGGCGGCCAGCACCAGCTTGGTGCCGCTGGCGGTCAGGCACTTGTCCAGGGCTCGGACGGTGTTGCCGGTTAGACGCCATTGCTGCGCCTTCGTTTCGTTGCAGGGGTAGATCTGCACCGGCGTGCCGTCGGCGGTCTTGCCGCTTTCTACGTCGATGCACTTGCCCGAGGCTCCGATGACGGAGACGGCGCCGATGCCGGGGCTGGTGGCGGAGGTGACCTTGCCGCGACGGTCCCAGTTCAGCGTTTGGGTGTCACCGTCGATGCGCCGGCTTGTTGTGTTGCCGAGGGCGTCGTAGGTGTAGTTGGAGACCGAGTTGGCCGTCGACCCCGGGTTGCGGGTGGTCTTCTCGGCCTTCTCCAGGGCGTGCGGCTTGATCTTCAGCGGCGGCTGGGTGCCGTTGCCGGCGATGGTGATGCCGTAGGTGTAGGTGGTCTCGTCGTCCAGCTCGCTGTTGGTCAGGTCGCGGTTGATCAGCTTGGTGCGGTTGCCGATCGCGTCGAACTGGTATTCCTGCCAGAAGCCGTCACTGTCCGGGCCGGGGGTGACGTCGGTCAGGCTGGGGCCGGTGCATGCCGCCGTCTTGCCGGTCCATGCCTTTGTCAGCTGGCCCATCGGGTCGTAGACGTAGCACTGGCGGTCTTCGCGTCCACCGGGCTGGGTGTCGGTGACCGAGGTGATGTTCCCGGTCGGGTCGTAGGTGTAGGAGACGTCGCTGATCCGGTTCGGACCGGTCTCGCGGTCGCTGATCTGGTTGGTCAGCTGTCCGGTGTTCGGGTTGTACTGGTTGGTGGTCCACACCCGGTTGGGTGCGTTGCCGGTCGCGGTGCGCAGGACTTCGCCGTACGGGCTGTACTTGACGTCGGCGGTGTACCAGGTCAGGCCGGACATGCTCTGTGGCATGCCGTCGCGGTCGTAGCGGGTGACCAGCTTTTCGGCGGCCAGGCCTCCGGGTGTAGCGGGGAGGGTAGTCGACTGGACCTTGCCTGTCGGCGTGTAGGTGGTGCTGTATGCGTAGGTGCCTGCGAGGCCCTTGGTGCCGGGCACGTCCGGAATGGTGATCTTGGATCCGGTGGGCCGGTACTCGGTGTCGTAGCCGGTGACCTCGCTTGTGTAGGCGGCGCCGCTTTCGTAGTGCGTGGAGGAGACGGCGAGGCCCTTGGCGCCGGGCAGCGAGTCGAATGTCCAGGAGGTGACGAGTGGGCCGTTGGCCGCGTCGTCGTGCAGTTCGGTTGCGCGGCCGAGGGGGTCGTAGGTGGTGAACTGGGTCCGGCCGGTTGAGTCGGTCGTGGAGATCTTCTGGTTGAGGTTGTTGTAGGAGACGGTGGTCTTGCCCGCGTCGGGGTCGTCCGACCAGGTCATTCGATCACGGGCGTCGTAGCCGTAGGTCCAGCTGTTGCCGGCGGGGTCGGTGACCTTGGCCATGTTGCCGCGTTCGTCGTAGGAGTACGAGGTCTTGTTGGACGTGGTCAGGTCGCTCGAGGTGTAGTTGCGGACCTCGGTGGTGCGGTTGAGGGTGTCGGTCCAGGTTTCGCTGGCGCGGCTGCCCTTGAGCGGAGTGGAACCGTCGGGGGACATCCCGGTGCGGCTGCGGGTCCAGTCGCCGCCGTATTCGGTCGTGGCCGAGCTCTGCTCTACACCGGCGTGCAGGCTGGTCGCGCGGATCGTGCGGCCGAGTCCGTCGTAGGCGATCTTGGTGGAGTTGGGGATCTGGAAGACGCTCTCCGCAACGAAGATGTTCTTGCCGGGGTCGCCTTCGGCGTAGTAGCCGTTGTTGGTCTGCCGGACGCTTCCGTTCGCGTTGTAGAAGGTATCCGTGATGAGGCGGCCGCTGCCGAGTGCTTCGCTCTGGGTCTGGCGCGTGCGCATGAGGCCGTCGTAGATCGCGACCGAGGTGGAGTACGTGCCGTCGTCCTGCAGCGTTCTGCTCGTGACGGCGGGTGCTTCGTGCTCGGAGATCTGGTACTCGACCGTCTTCGCCGGCTTGTCCGACGTCTTCTGCGATGCGGTCCAGACGGCGGTGGTCCGGCCGAGGTTGTCATAGGACGTGGTGATCTTTCGCCCGTTGACGTCCGTGACTTCCAGAGGGTTGCCTCGAGCCGGATCGATCTTGGTTGACCCGGTGTGTCCCAGCGCGTTGGTGTTGGTGACCGTGAACGCAACCCCGGCGGCGGGGCTGTAAGAGGAGGATGTCATGTTGCCGGCCGCGTCGTAGTCCTTAACGCGACGGCCCAGGGCGTCGTACTCGACACGCCCGGAAGGTGCCCATCCGGTGCCCGCGGCGTCCAGGGTCTCCAGTTGGACGGCGAGTCCCTTGGTGGGCGCCGCGCCGAATGCGTTCAGGGCATCGTAGGAGGTGCGGGCGTCCTTGAGTGCGGTCCCTGTGGATGCGTGGGCGCAGTCGCCGGTGGTCTTTCGTACCCGTTGGGGCAGGCCGATCAGGTTTTTGGCCGGGTTGTGGACGTAGGTGGTCGTGGTGCAGCTCTGCTCGACTGTGGACCACGTCGTGCCGTTGTGGGACAGCGCGTCGGTCTGTGCCGTGACGGGGAGGCCGTAGGTGGGGTCGTAGGCGTTGAGCGTGCGGATCATGCGGGACTTGCCGCCGCTGATGGCCTGTACCTCGTCGGTCCGGGCTGTGCCGCCGCGGAATGCCTCCAGAGGTGTGGTGCCGTCCCTGGGGCGGGCTGCCGTCTTCTGGCTCCAGGGCCAGGTCACCTCTCGGGAGACGACCTGGCCGCCCGCCTTGCTGTAGGTGATGGTTTCGGCGGTCAGGCCTTGGTACTGCGGCAGGTCTTCGCCGAGGTCCTCGGCGCCGGTGGAGTCCTTGATGGTTACCTTGGGCCGGCCGGCGTCACCTGACATGCCGCGGAAGTACCGGTGGCGTGATTGTGATTCTTCGGTCGCGTCGCTCTTGGCCGCATTGGCGGTGACGCCGCGCTTCGTCACGACGCTGGCATAGCCCCGCCACTGGCTGTAGGTGCGCAGCTCGGGCTTGGCGAACTCGTCGGTGTCCTTGGCCCAGGCGGCGTCGCCCTCGTAGGTGTAGCTGGTGACCACGTCCGGCTGGCGGGCGACCCGGTCCTTCTCTATCACCTTGTCGACGACGTATTTGTTGAACCACTCGAGCTTGGGCTTGTCCAGGTCCGGGTCCGGGGACCAGTGGACCGGGAAGCAGCGGCCGGTGTTCTCCTCCGGCTTGGGATGCGTGGTTCCGACCGGGCACGGATCCGAGTAGTCGACGTACGTCTCACTACCGGTTTCACTGCGGATGGTCTCCACGCGCAGGCGGTCGAAGTCCGGGGTGGCGTCGTTGGAGCCGGTCGCGACCCGGTTGGGCATGTCCTTCACGTTGGCGATGAAGGAGACTGGGGGAAGGCTGGTGGACTCCTGGTTGCCGGCGGCGTCCTTGGTGGTGCCGTAGCCGGTGCGGGTGATGGACTCCAGCCACAGCGGCGGGTGGGTGTCGGTGCGCTGCTTAGGGAACGACTGCGCAAGGTTCCATCGGTCCACCAGCGACAGGGCAGTGGAGCCCTCGGTGCGCTGGCCATAGGTGGTGACGGCGGTCAGGCGCTTACGGGTCCAGAAGGTGGGCGAGGCGATGTAGCAGTCCTTGGCGTCCGCCTTGCAGTGCAGCGTCGAGGGGGTGTCCCACCAGGGCTGCTTGTCGCCGTAGTTGTTGCCTTCGAACTCAGCGTCGGAGCACTCGGTGGCGCCCTCCTTGATGCAGCGTTCGGCGACGGTGAACTCGACCTTGGCGCCAGGAGGGCCGGCGAGGCTGTCGCTGCGCAGGCCGTAGGTGATCTGGGTCGGGTACCCACCGCGGATGTAGGCGACCTTGGCCTTGTACTTCTCATTCTTGGCGTAGCGGTTGGTCTCCTTGGCCCAGTCGATGATCATTGCGTTGCCGTGAACGTCCTCGACGTAGTCGAGGTTCCACCGCCACGCCTGCTCGCACGAGGAACTGGCGAAAGCCGTCTGGTAGCACGGCTCACCGGGGTGATTGCCGAAGACCGGGACGGTGAAAACGGAGTTCGTGACCGGACGGGTACCGGAACCGTCGAGGTCATGGCGTCCGAAGAAGTAGCGGGTGCCGTCACGAGTGGTGACGACCCAGTACTCACCGTCCTTGGCGCCGTTGGGCACGGAGGCGTCGGTCTTGTGCTCGACCTTAGAGCCGGTGTCGGAGACCGGAATCCACTGCCCCGTGGCAGTGTCATGTACCAGCTCGGTGGCCCCGCCGCCGAGGGACATGGTCACCGAGTCCCCGGCCCAGCACAGATCGCGCTTCTTCTTGTCAGCGCTGTTGTCGTTGTTGGGCTTGGACGGCGTGGCTTTCAGATCATCGGCGCAGGGGCGGTAGCGGCGCTCGATGTAGCCGGGTTCGTAGTCCCAGCCGTCGCCTATCCAGGACGCCTGGCCGTTGGACACTGATGTCTTGCCGTCGACTGCCTGCGAGGAGTAGGAGAACGCGACCGACGGCGCGGGTCCTGCCGGGGCTGCGGGCAGGTTCAAAGGGTAGGCCCAGGAGAAACCGCCGCTGCTGCTGCCCGCCGTCCACGAGCCGGACGGGGAGAGGGAAGTGGCCGTGTACATCCCGCCGGCACCGGACGCGCCGTCGGAAGCAGCAAGCACGACCGGGCCGCCGGCACCGGTCATGGTCCGCATGCCCTCGCTCGGCGTGGTGGCCGGGTCGATGGTGGCGCGGACCGTGCCCGCGGCAGCGTCGTTGGTGCTGGGGACGTCTTGGGTGACCGTGCACTCGGGGAGGTCGGGGGTGGTCAGAAAGCACGCCGGGAGCTGCTTGAGCTCCAGGCGGGTTGCCCACTCGGTGCCGTAGAGGTCCTTGAACGTCTTGTAGTCCAGCTGGACGTCCACCGGTGTGGAGCCCTCAGCCGGCGGAGTCACCTTGATGAGCGCGCCGTCGACACTCGCGGCCTCCGTCGCCGCGCGGGTCTCGACCGCCACCGACCAGGTACCGGACGGGGCCGGCGGGGTGGGGTTCGCCTCGGTGGGCGATGCCTTGCCGATACTGACCGGAAGCGTGCCCGCCTGGACGAGTTGATCACCCGAGAGGGCGACGCTGACCGTGCCGCCGGCCGGCGGCGTTACCTTGGAGGGCTCGTACTCCGGCGGAGGCTGGACGGGAGCTCCCGCCCAGCCTTCGAGCTTGGCGGCCTCGACCTGGTCGAGCTTGGCCTTCATGTCCTGCTGGAGCCCGGGCAGCTGGACCCCGCTGCGGTCGCCCGGTGATGCCGCCCACGCCTGGGCGGGCAGGAGTGATGCGACCAGCGCCACCGAGATGGTGATGCCGGCATGCCCGGCGAGACGCGCGCGTCTCATGCGCGCTCTCTTGTTTCCGGGCAGGCGGAAATGATGCGCCGACAACGGCGACATGTAGACCCCCCACGATCTGCCCACGGTGACGGCACACGTGTGGCAGGAAACTGACAAATAGTCTGCTGATTCTCAGGCTCGCGCGAGCAGAAAAGCCATAGCGATCTAGGTGGTGTGGGCTTTATCACTTACCGGCGGCATACGTCGTGACAAAAGCGACATTGGGGCTCCACCTGCAACATTCTCGCAGGTGACGCCAGCTGCCTTAATCAGTCATGCTCTGCTCGCACATTCCGTGCGCGAACGTCCGGATGGGGAGCCGGTATTCGTGCCGCCCGGCCATCGGGCTCCTTTGTCTGAGAACACCCAGGGGTGGCGGAATCGCATACCCGAGGGGGGAGAAGAAGTAGCGTGTCAAAACCCGAACCCGCACTCGTCGGTTCGTCAAAAAACCCTGACGCAAGCAGAATCGGCCAGCAGAGCTGGCTTCGGCGACGCAAAAAGCTGGGCGGCCTCGCGGCGCTGCTGGCCGTCGCCGTCGCCGTCCCCGTCGTCCTGAACCGTAACGACACCAGCACCCCGACTGAGGCCACGCCGTCGCCGAACCCCAAGACTTCTGTCAGCGCCCCCGAGGCGCGTCGACTGGCGAAGGAGAGCGGCAAGGAGGTCGAGGTCACGGCTGAGGCCACCGCGCACACCACCACATGGGCGCAACCTGGCGGAACCTTCAAGTTGCGCGTTTCCAGTGCTGCGACGCGGGCGAAGATCGGCAGCCAGTGGAAGGCGATCGATACCACGCTCGAGCGGGTCGAGGGCGGCTTCGCGCCCAAGGTGGTGAACGGGCGCGTCGTCTTCACCGCCGGCAGCAAGGCCGCGCCGGCCGGCGACAGCGGACGGGCGTCCCGCAGTGTCTCCCGCGCAGCTCTCGTACAGCCTGCCGTGGTCAAGGCCGATACGCCGACTCCGGTATGGGCGGATCTGGTGCGCTTGCATCTGGACGGCCATGACCTGGCAGTCGCCTGGCCGGGGCCTCTGCCCGAGCCGGTCATCTCCGGCCCGCGGGCTCTGTACGAGAATGTCCGTCCGGGCATCGACCTGGTCATGACCGCGCAGGACGGCGGCTTCACACACGTCCTGGTCGTCAAGGACAAGCAGGCAGCTGCGGACCCGCTGCTGGGCCAGCTGGATTACCGGCTCTCCTCCCCGGACCTGACCTTCCACCTCGATGAGGAGTCCAAGTCGGTCAGTGCGCGGGACGCGCAAGGTCAGGAGGTCGCTGGATCTCCGACTCCGTTCATGTGGGACTCCGCGGGCAAGGTCGCTGTGACCGAGGGGGAGCCGCAGGCGAAGCCCGCGCCGGAGGCGAAGGACCACCCGACCCTGGCGCTGCCCGGGCTCAACGGTGCGGAGGGCAATCACTCGAAGGCGGCCGGTGCCACGCTATCCGGCGAGAACGTGCTGCGGGTGACGCCCAACACGCAGCTGTTGCACGATGCGGACACCGTGTATCCGGTCTTCATCGACCCGTCGATCAAGGGCCACAAGCAGAACTGGACCGCCCTCTACAAAACCGAGGGCAACTCCAGCTTCTGGAACGGGCAGAATTACAACAGCGGATCCGGCACGCCGGAGGCCCGTGTCGGCTACGAGACGACGACCTACGGCACGTCCCGCTCCGCGTTCATCTTCGAGTTTCCCACCCAGATCCAGGGAGGGCAGATTCGCTCGGCGAACCTGCGGATGTTGCAGACCTACTCCTGGGGCTGTGACGCCAGGGCCTTCGACGTCTACCACACGCCGCTGATCACCAGCTCCAGCACGTGGAACAACACCAACAACGGCACCTTCTGGGGCAATCGCATCGCTGGCGCCAGCACCGGCCACGGCTACAACAGCACCTGCCCGGACTCCTGGGTCGGCATCGACATCAAGTCGAAGGTCGAGGAGGGTGCCCGAGGCGCGTGGCAGAGCCTGACCCTGGGGCTCCGTTCGCCGAACGAGAGCGACGCCAGCTACTGGAAGAAGTTCCTGGCCAACGGTGAGAGCGCCCCGTACATCGAGGTCGAGTACACCAAGGTCCCCGACACGCCGGTCCTTGCGAACATGAGCACCTCCCCAGGCGGTGCGTGCGTCACCGGGCAGCCTTTCACCAAGATCGGCAAGACGGATGTCGACTTCCGTGCCAAGGCCACCGACGGCGACGGCAATCTGCGCCGACTGAGCTTCAGGATCTGGTCCGCCGACGGCTCGCCCGTCGCTGACGAGCTCCGCGACACCAACGGCGACGGCGCAGCGAACGTGACCGTCCCGTGGGAGAAGTTCACCCCCGGCAAGACGTACTTCTGGCTCGCCCAGGCCATCGACTGGGACGGACAGTGGTCCGGCAGTGGCCCCATGGACTCCGGCGGTGGCGGCTGGTGCAGCTTCACCGTCGACCACACCCAGCCCACACCGCCCACCATCCGCTCCGAAGACTTCCCGGCCCCCGGCCCCGACGGCGCCGAGTGGAGCAAGAACACCCTCGGCCCCGGCAAGATCACGGTGATCGCGGGCGGAACCAACCCCGCGGACATCACCGAGTTCCAGTGGTCCCTCAACCACCCCGTCTACGACAAGAAGGCCGTCCCCGCCGCCGGGTCGGACACGGTGACCGTCGACGTCAACCCCGACAACGCCGGACCCAACCTCTTCTACGTCCGCGTCGTCAACAAGGCCGGCAACCCCTCCAACCCCGTCACCTACACCTTCTACGTCCGCCCCCGCCCCGGCCTCGACGGCCCCGGCGACACCACCGGCGACGGCAAGGCCGACCTCCTCGCCATCGACGCAGCCGGAAACCTGCGCGTCTACCCCGCCGACCAGGTCGGCGACCTCGATGCCTGGATGCCCGCCGCCACCGACAACGGCAAACCCGCACCGGCCGGCTACTGGAAGGACGCCAGCGGCAAGACCGCACTGATCGCCCACTCCAACGACTGGTACCCCGGCGACGGCATCACCGACCTCATCGCCCGCATGCCCGACGGCAAGCTCTACATCTACCAAGGCGACGGCAACGGCCGCTTCGACATCAGCCGCCGCACCGAAATCCTCCTCCCCGCCGGCGCACCCGACCCCGCCACCTTCTCCCAGATCGTCGTCGTACCCGACATGAACGGAGACAAGATGGAGGACATCTTCGCCACCGCCGGCGACGCCTTCTGGAGCCTCACCGGCTACAGCGGCGCCACCATCACCGAAGCACGCCAGCTCTCCGCCAGCAGCTGGTCCCGGCGTGACATCGTCGACGTCCGCGACGTCACCGGCGACAACGTCCCCGACCTCCTCTTCCGCGACGACTCCACTCCCGACCGCGGCCTGGCTTTGCGACGGGGCAAGCCCGGCACCGGCGGCGGAGCCGACATCAACTCCCTCGCCCTCGCCGTCAACTCCGCCGACGGCAAGGACCTCACCTACGCCACCACCGGCTGGGACAGCACCACCTGGCCCCTCCTGCGCGGCACACCCGACGTCAACAACGACCAGATCCCCGACCTCTACCTGACCCGAAACGACGGCACCCTCCACCTCTACTACGGAGGCCGCACCGCCATCGGCAACGGCTGGCGCGTCGAGGAAGACGACTGGGCAACAGCCCGCACCATCGGCTGATCCAGAACCCGCTCCACCAACGAGTGCCCGGCCATCGCTCCACCCGGCCGGGCACTCGTTCTCACCCCCCTCAAGCAGGGCCGGAACACACATCTGCCAAGGAGACCCCATGCGCTTTCGCCCCGTCCGCCATGCCATCACAGCCGTTTCGGCGACCCTGCTCCTCACGTCGTGCGGCGCAGGTAAGGACACCCCCTCCCACCCCGAGCCGACCTCGACAGCCGCAACCGCAGCGCCGGCACCCAAGCCCCTGAACGAGGAGCAGCTGACCGCCGTGGCCCTGACCCCGCCGGACCTTCCTGACCACAAGGTCGAAGAAGCCTTCCAGGGGCCGGTCATCTCCGCGGACAAGCCCGAATGCCGGGACCTGGCCACCGCCCTCCTCGGCGGTGCGATGACCGGTACCGGCGGCCAGGTCCATACTCAGGCCACCAAGGACACGACCACGACGAAGGTGTCCCTGCACTCCTGGTACGGCACGAAGGCCGCAACCCTGCTCGCCGACATCAAGGCCGCCGGCCCGGCATGCAGCGGCCCCATCAACGTCGTCAACGGCACCGAGAAGGTGACGCTCACCAACATCGTGCCCGGCACGGCCCCCGCCACCGGCGACGACAGCGCGACCTTCAGCGCGGAGCAGGACCTCAACGGCAAGAAGACAGCGATCGAGGCCATCGTGATACGCAAGGGCACCACCCTCGCGACCTTCACCGCGCACAGCGACTCCGGAACGGCGGAGAAGCCGGCCGAGGTAGTGGCGGCCCAGCTCAAGAAGCTCAACTGAACACGCCGACGCCACCGCGGTAGCGGGTGCTCCCGCAAGGTGCAGCCACCGTGTCACAGACAAGATCACAAATGCCTATCCGGGCCGACCCGACCTTGACTGCCATGGGCCGTCCATCACCACGGTGTCGACTCGCAGCTCTTTTTCGCCTGCGCAGACGAAGCTCCCCTCCTGCCGGCTGCCCTCCAAGGTCAGGGCCTGCTTCGGAGCTGCGGTTAAGCCTGCACCAGATTCCATCCGATCATCACATCACCCAAGGAGTGCGGCATGAGCCTGGCCTTCTTCCTTCTCACCCTCGGCACCGTCAGCCTCATCACGGGCGCCGCACTCGCTCTCAACATCCGAGGTGCCGCCGCCGCGGCGGCACGCTACGCGGCGGCCAACGCCGAACTGGCCATGCACGCCCGCGGAGATCTCGGCCCTCCGAAGCGGGTCATGTCGAAGCAGGTCTACCGGTACCTGGGAGCCGTCATGGGCCTCGCCGGGCTGCTCCTCACCCTCGGCGGCCTGCTGGAACTCGCTTTCTGATGCCCGCCCGATCCCGGCCACAGTCCGCGGCGCGTAGGTAGCCCCCTGGTCTGAGATTCCCCGTTGAGGAACTTGCACTGTCTTCACCCTCCTTCCAGCGTTGTTGCAGGCAATCGAAGGTAAGGACCAAGGTCGTGCACGATGACGTAATTCCCCGTCCTGGCGGTCACGCAATTCCTCAGTGCCTTGACGCAGTGTGTCCGTAGCATGAGGTCACTGGCCGCTCGTCTGAAGCCGCAGGAAGAGGAGACAATCGTGATCGCAACGTCAGAACGGGTTCGTGGATACGGCCTCGATACCGACCGGCTGATCTGGCATGTGCCGGTCGCTGCCGCGGTTGAGGATTTTCAGGCGATCGCGTGCAGTGACGAGGAGGGGCTGGCGGTGTCCTCGGGCGAGCGCGAGGTTCCACTGCGCCTCGAGGTGCCTGATGAGTCGTGGTGTCCCCAGTGCCTCTCGATGGTCCCAGCGGCGAAGAAGCAGGAAGCGGGATCGAGCTCGTGATGCCAGGGCTGGATGCTGCCTCAGCGATTCTCTCTCCGGCCCAAGTCTTCGGCCGCTTGTCCGGTCGATAGTGGGCCGTTCATGATGGCTTGGCGGCTGGCGTTGATCAGTCGGTCGAGGAGGGACCGGCCACGACGAGGTCGCGCAAATTCCCGCCGACCGTGCTGCGGCGCCGGCTGGTCAACCCGGAGTCGGCGTAGGTCTGCTGCCACGGACCTTGGAGCGTGCAGGGGTCGCGCGTCGTCGCGCCGCGACCGGGCTGGCGTTTCGATACCAAGCGGGAAGAACTCCTCGCCCCAGGGCAACGGGCTCCCGCACCGGGCCCCCACCCAGATACTGGGACGGCCCGCTTGGTGCTCCGGCGAGGGGCCCGAGGGCTGGCTGCCATGAAGGGTCGTGGCCAAACCGAGTAGGACCGGCTGCTGGACAGCGAGGCCGGCTGCGGTGGCACGGACGTGCAGTTCACCGCCGCCCAGTAGCGCCGAGTGCCGTGGAGGGTGGCGCGGGCGAAGCCAGGTGACGATGCACGGCGCCGAAAGCGGATCGATCACCGTCCTTGAGCAGCCCGCTCTGACCCGTGCCAGCAGCACAGGAAACCAGCCTGCGCGGGGTGCCCGTGACACCCACCTCCGCGGGGGAAGTTGTCCAGTTCTCCTGCCTCTGCCGCACAGGTGCGTCATGGTCGGTGCGGGGCCGGCTGCCGATGGCGGGTCCGTTGCGAGGGAAGGGGACGTCATGGCCGACGGCAGGGAAACGTGGACGACGGTGGAGTTCGGGACCTCCCACGAGGGCTGGGTCGGGGTACTCCTGTCGGACGGTACGGTCCCGCGACCGGCGATCTTCGACACCGGGTCGGGCCCGGACGTTCACCAGACGTCCCACTGGTCCGTCTACGACGGCCGCTTCCCGCACATCCCGCGCGCGGCCACCCTGCACGCGGTGTGTTCGTGCGGATGGAGTGGCCCAGAGCACCCCCTGGACTGGGACACGATCGGCACACAGGACTTGGAGGATGCCGCCGACGAGCAGGCGGACGCTTGCTGCCGGGACTGGGACAAGCACACGGTTGTCGTCGAGGCGGCCGCGATTCCGCTGCCCGAGTCGCTCACCGGCCTCCTGGACCAGCTGGAGGCGGAGATCGGCAAACTCGGCACCTCCTCACCCCTCGCGGCGGTCCGCGCGGTCCGCCTGCTGGAGCTAACCGCCAGGGAGGCCGGGTACGAGCCCGCCCGCTGCGTGCAGCATGATTCCACCCCGGCACAGGCGGCGGCCGCGCTCGGCCTCACGGAGGTGGCAGCCCGCAGGGAACTGGCCCGCCTGGGACGCTGGAACGTCTACCAGCGCTGAAGATATGGTGCCCAGGAGTCCGGCACGGCAGTGTCCGGCGCGGTGTGCGGACCGCTGGGAAGATGGCCGAGCCTTTGGCGGACATGCGGAAGAGGCCGCAGCCTGGCCGGAAGCCGGAAGCCGGAAGCCGGAAGCCGGAAGCCGGAAGCCGGAAGCCGGAAGCCGGAAGCCGGAAGCCGGAAGCCGGAAGCGCACGGGCCCCGTTCCGTCAGGATCAGGCGGCTGTGCCGAGGGCGTCGACTGCGTGCGGGAGGACGCGCGGTGCGTGCCCACAGCCGGCGGCGTGAAGGCCTGTGCCCTCACGCTAGCCGGGACCCGATCCGAAACCTCATGTCCCCGGCAGCCCGACGGACATCCTCCGACAGGGCCTCCACCTCCAGCACCCCGAGCAGCACCATCAGAGCCCGCGCCTCATCCTCGGCCAGCAGCCGCAGACGCGGCTCGGGCACCCCATCCAGCAGCGAATCCAACAGGTCCAGCACACCCTCATCCATGCCGGAGACAACGCGGTAGGCCGGCCGAAGTCACCGGCCCGCAGAAGGGCGATCCACGAGGAGGCCGATGCCGGTCGAAGCCCGCATCATCGGGTGCCGGTCCCTTCAGTCCCTGCCTGGCGTCGGCACCGCGTGGACACGGCGCTGCGCCTGCTGCGGGGTCGCCCGCGTACGGCTCGAGCCCAGCGGACGCCCGGGACATGGCCGAGCCGCTGGCGGACATGCTTGCCATCCTCGGCGAGGACGTCCGCCGCCGTGACGTTCTCAACTGGACAGCGGTGGTGCCCGCCGCCGGCTGACCGGCGGACCGGTCCGGACGCCTGGGGGAGAGGTCCCTCGCCGGGGGCGGTTTCGTGACGGGCCTGTCACCCGGGCGGTAGCGGCATTGAGCGGGCATGAACATCATCAAGCGCGCGGCGGTGGCCGCGCTGGCATCACTGAGGTGGGGCCGCCCCCTGCTGCCAGCCCTCAGCTCTGACTCGTGCCAAGGTTTCCGAAGGCGCGCGGCACCCACTGATCGAGCTGGGTGCCGAAGGCCGCCGCCGATGTGATGTCGAACGCCGGTATCGGTCCGCCGTCGTCGATACCGTCGAAGTAGTCCACGTCAGCCCAGCCGCCCCGGAACAGCACCACGGACAGCCCGGGGCCCCCTGGGCCGTCGATGAGCACGCCGATGGATACGGGATCACGCACGAGTGCCCTGTCAGTCTCAAACTGCCGCGGCCACGGCGAAGTTGCGTCCAGCCACGTCACCTGCCCAACAGTGAGACCGGCCGCCAGCCACCCCGCAGCCCGCTCAAAGATCACTGCGGCTGCCTGATCAAGATCGATGACGTGCTCCATGAGCGGATCATGCCCCACTCCGACGGACCGCTCCACCGACTTCCACACGCCCCCCGGCCGGGCCGCACACCACTGAGCCGACTCCGGTGCTCTCACTTCTCAGCGACATGTTCAGAGTGCCCAGCCATCAACCGCTCTTGGAAGCCACCGACAAACGCTCTCCGGTCTCACCTACGCAGCCACCCCGTGGTGATCGAGCGCGACTTCACCGTCATCGAGGGCCGGCTGGAGGCCAGCACATCGGGCGGCAACTACAACGGCCACTACCGAACTCCGACGATCAGCCACCGGGCCAGCCCCCAAGCTCTGGCCGATGCGGTGCTGTTCCTGGACTGGCACGGCGACGGCCGCGGCTACGGCCGCCACGACTACACCGCCTCACCCACCGTCTGACCCGCAGCAGCAGTGCGGGCCGCCCCCAGCTGCCGGGTGGCGGCCCGCACTGCTGCGCTCACTGCTCGCCGGAGTCGGGACTCCACACAGCAGGCCCGCCGCCGCGCCACTCAATCAGCAGCGTGTCGTCCAGGTGGACGTCGTCGGGGTCGAGGCCGGCCCTGCGCAGGAACTCGAAGAGGTCGTTCGGGCCGAGGGCGCGGCCCAGGATCTCGCCGTCGCAGCGAACACGGCGTCCGCCTTGGGCGTCGGGCGGGTAGACGACCACGCGCACGGCAGGCCTCATTCCTCCACCCTGGCGCTGGCCGGTCATTCGAGCACTCCGAGGATGGTGTCAGGGCGGCAGGCCGGGCAGGCCTGTACGCCTTCGGCCAGGGCCCGCCGGGCGAGTTCGGTGGTGGCGGGTTTGCAGCGGCTGCGGGTGTCCCAGCAGCTGCCGGCGTGCACCCGGGCAGCCGGCCGGCCCGTGCCGATCCCGTACTTGATCAGCCACTCCGGCTGCGGCGGCGCAGGCCTTCGCGCAGCCTCCACCACCGCGTGCTGCTCCTCTGCGGCTATCCAGTCGCGGGTGCGCTGGAGATCTTGGAGCTGGACGCGTTCGAGGAAGCGTAGGAGGTCCAGCGCGGGCTGTCGGCCGGGGGTGGTGGTGCGGGCATCGCCACTTCCCGTACTGCGCCGCCCGCGCTTGCCCGCATGCAGGGCACAAGGGGAAGGCGCCAACCCCGTACCGGCAGGTGGGAGCGTGGCTTCTCTGCACTAAGTCAAGCGAGCCGATCTTGAATCGTCATGAGAATGCCTGCGAGGTGGAACCCAGCCTGGCCACCGACCCAATGATCCGAACAGGTCGACCTCGGGTCAGGATGGGTTCGTGATACCTCCCCGACTGCTGTGGTGTGACCCCCGGCCCATCCCCCGGTTCAACCGGCAGGAGCCGGTAACCACGATCGTTCGCGATCCCAACTTCTACGAGCCGACCGAAGAAGATGACTGTTGGAGGTTCGGGTACTTCTGCCAGACGCATGACCGCCCCTATTGGCACGAGTCCTGCGGGGAAGGACCGCATCTCATCGCTCTGCACTGCACCGAGCACGGGCCGGAGAACATGTGGCCGCAGCCGAAGATGCTGATGTTCCCGGCAGGGTTCGACCCGCCTCTGAGCGCCGTGCAGCTGACCTGGGTGCAGGCAGAGTGGGACGCCGCGGAATAGGCACGATCTGCGTCACGAGGTGGACAGGTGAGCGAAGGAGGCTCGGACGGGCTGGGCGGCGCGGTGGGTCTCCCCGAGCGCCCCCGCTCCATAGACCAGCTGCCGCCGGCCCTGAAGGCGTCCTACTGGAGCTTCCACGACGCCTCCTACGGGCGGTACTGGGACTTCGCGTGGGAGTCGCTGGGCTTTTCCCACGCGGACGCCGACGAGGCAGTGGACGCCGCGTTCGCGGCGATCGGCACCGAGTGGGAGCGCATGCAGGAGATGGCCAACGCGCCGGGCTTCGCCTGGCGGATCCTGAAGTTCCGGATCGAGGACGTCAGGCGCAAGAAGCGTCCCGAGCCCATGGACCTCACCGTCTTCGATGCCTCCGCCGACGAGGCCGGCGAAGACCCCTATCACCAGCTGACCCAGCGGATCGCGCTCCACCAGGCGATGCGCCACCTCACCGAACGCCAGCGCGACATCCTCACCATGACGACCCGACTCGAATACACCGACCAGGAGACCGCGCTGATCATGGGCGTCGATCCCAAGACGGTCCGCACCACCCGCAGCCAGGCCAAACAGAAACTCAAGCGGCTGCTCGCCTCTGAGACAGACCACTCGGATGGGAGGACATCGTGAGTGAAAGGACCGAAGCCGACTCCCTCGACGACCTGCTGCGCGCCGGCCCGCAGAGGCCGGCCAGGCGCACCCGCGCGGACCGGGAAGCGGCCTGGGCACGGCCGCTGGACCGTCCCGCCCACGGGCAGGACGAGGACGCCCCCGTACAGTTCTGGCCCGACCCCACTGCCGTCGAGCCCGTGCTCCCGGAGCGCGCCGAGGCGGCGCTGGAGGCGCTGAGCGTCTCCGCGGTGCACGCCGTGAAGTCCGCCTCCCGCCTCGCGGTGTTCGCCTCCGACGTCACCCTCGCCACCGGGGCCCTGGTATTCGCCTGCGTGCTGCACCTGACCGGCGACGAGCACGGCGCCCGCTTCTGGTGGCAGTACGCCGCCGGCTGCGACAACCGGACCGCCGCCTACTGCCTCTACCTCGACCACACCCGCAACGGCGACTACGACGACGCCCGCCGCTGGGCCGACCAGGCAGCCGGCCGCACACCCTTCGCCCCGGAACCCTGGTGGGGCTGCGGATCCGCCGAACCTGTCCACGGCGCCGCCTACCTGCGCCTGGCCCGCAGCACCGGCGCCGCCGGCCACCCCGACCTCGGGGAGATCCCGGCGCCCACCCCCCCCGGGTGGCCAAAGAAGCGATGGCGCTCGCCCCGCCCCCGGCCCCCTGGGACTACCCCCTCAAGCCCGGTGGCTGGATGCTGCACCGCGGGCGAAGGAACAAGAACAAGGCACCCGCCGGCACACCCCGCCGCCAGCGCACCTCCCGCACCCTGCACACCGCACCCGCTGGCGCACTCTCCTCTGTCGGCACCGCGTCACCGTCGGCGGCCGCACCGGTCATGAGCCAGGCCCTGGAGGAAGCCCGCCGCGCTCTGGCCGTCGTCCGGATCCTCCAAGACCACCGCCTCGGCGTGGAGATCCGCCAGATCAGTCAGGACACCGCCGTGCCCGAGGCCACCCTCATGCCC
This sequence comes from Streptomyces sp. NPDC034085, assembly GCF_055575555.1. Lineage (NCBI taxonomy): Bacteria > Bacillati > Actinomycetota > Actinomycetes > Kitasatosporales > Streptomycetaceae > Streptomyces > Streptomyces sp. NPDC034085. The sequence goes on from NZ_JBVISL010000009.1 coordinate 312,670, forward strand.
CTCCTGGACATGCTGTGCGAGGAGGAGTTCGCCGAACCGATCACCGACACCGTCTTCGCCCCCGGCCTCGCACTGGACCGCCTGGCACTGCCCGGCGGCACCGGCATCGCCGCCCAGCTCCAGCTCACCCTGGCCATCATCCGCCAGGAGATCGGAGCCGCCGTCTACCTCGGCCGCTACGCCGGCGGAGACATCACCATCGCCCAGGCCTCCACCGCGGACGCGACCCCGCCCGTGCGCGAGGACATCCCCTTCCGCTACGCCGGCCACGCCACCGCCGTAGGAAAGTCCCTCCTAGGCCAGCTCGCCCCCGCCGACTACGCCGACCACATCGCCCGCTACAAAACCGAGGCCTTCACCGAACACACCATCACCAGCCCCTGGGCCCTCCTGGAGCGCCTCAGCCGCCTGCGGCCCGGCGCACCCGTCTACGACGCCTTCGAATACGGCGCCGAATGGTGCTGCTCCGCCGTGCCCGTCGGAATCGGGGCCGAAGCCGGCTCCCTGGCACTGTCCCTGCCCGCCGACCACATCCCCCGCCTGGGCGACGCCACCCAGCAGCTGCGCCGCAAGGCCGTCCCCATCATGCTCGTCCTCCTCCTCGCCGGGGAGCTTCCCGCCGAAGGACCTGTGGAGGAGAGCGAGCCCTCCCCCCTGACCCGCACCACGGACGACGGCGTCCTGAGCCCCGGCGCCATGGTCCGTCTGCGCCGCATGTTCACCAAGCCCCTGATCAGCGCCACCGCCATCCGTGACACGGCCGTGGCCTGGTCGGGCCCGCATCTGGTCACCGACGAAGGATCAGCCAACGTCTACTACTTCGACGCGGCCCCCGGCCTCGCACACAGTGGAGCCCTCACCCTGCCCCAGACCCTCACTGTCCGCCCCCAGACCAGCCAGGCCCCTCAGCCCACACCCTCCGGCTGGGAACACCCGACCGCCCACACCCTCGGGGAGCTCACCGTGTACCGCACATGACCGTCCCCCGTCTGCGTGTCCGGATACGCGAGTGCCTCACGGGCCCAAGGCAAAGCACTGGTCCGCCCGGAGGCACTGGCGGAGATCAGTGCCGACCGGGCCGTGGACCGCGACGGGGGCCCTGTCGCAACCCGGTTCCGTTCAAGCGGCTGCGCCTGGACGTGACGCTCGATGATGTGCCCCCGTTCGGGACGAGCCCGGCCGCCGCGGCTGATCGCGTGGTCCGTAAGGCACCTTACGGAGGTGCTTGGGGAGCCGGTGGGGGCTTGCGCGTCCGGTGGGCCATGACGCGCTCACCGGAGGTACCTGCGCACGAGCAGGGTGAGGCTTGCGGTTCGGCAGCGCTTGCCGCCGAACCGGGGGCACGCCCAACGGCTATGACGGGCCGGAACCTTCATACCCCAGTCAGGCTCTCCCGCTCGGCCTCCTCGACCAGCCACTGCTGCTCGGCCGGGTGCTGCTGCGACGTCGAGCTGCTCCAGGGCTGTCGGGTGGACTGCGAGGACTCCACCCCGGCCACCCGGCCGGACCGGGCCGCGCGGGTGGCAGGGCCGGTCGAGCGGAGGAGGGGCCACCACCCGCAGCGTCGCCGACGACCGCCAGCCGCCTGGCGGACTCGGGGCGCGGGCGCCGGGTGGGGAAATGAGACAGGGCCGGCCCCGGTGGGGCCGACCCTGCGTGCGGCACTCACGCGCCAACGCGGTGCTGCTTGTGTCCCTGCTGCGGAGTCACCTACTTCAGGGGTCCGCCAGTCTCTGGCGGTTGTGTCCCACCGTGCGCTTTCAGTGGTCGGCAGCGCAAGTTCTGCTTGGACGGGCTTGGACGAATGGGGGCGGGGGTCCGGGTTCTGCGGGCTTTGCATGGGGCTTGCCGGGGACTGGTGGGAAGGGCCGACGCCTCATCCGAAAAGTGTGAGAGGCGTTTGCGCAGGTCAGGTGCACTCTTGGGGAGCTTCCGCAAGGTTCCGCAAGGTCAGGGACGCCAGCGAACGAATGGACGGATATTTCAGACTTACCGGGTGGGGTGCAGGGCTTTCGCACCCGAGGTGTCTGTGACTATCTGTCATGCTTGTGGTCCCAGGCAGGCGACGCCAATCGCTCCTGGGAAAGCGCCACTTGGCGGCGGAGTCATCAATACGGGAGGGCGCTGTCCCGCGCCCTCCCGTCTCTACTACTGCAGGGGTGCCGGGTTGCGGTGTCCCCGGAAATGGATCCGACATGAGTGTGACGACTGAGGCGACCGGTTCGGGCGGTCGACAGCGGGGAACGGACAACCGGGCTACGGGTCTGACGATGCCGCAGGCGGTCGTCATCAGCGTGGTGATGCCTGTGGTGTTCGTCCTGGCCGTGGTGCTGAGCCTGCGGGGAATGCCCATGAGCGAGGTCTTCCAGCTCCTGGGCGGTGCCGGAACAATCGGTGCGGCACTGGTCGTCGCGGTCGCGCCGGGCGGCCGGGGCGCGGTGGCGGCGGCGGCCCGGGCCGCGCTCCAGGCCGGCCGGTAGGGGCCGGGTCATGGGACGTCCTGAACTTCCCGTCGACCACACCGTCCCGGAGCGCGGCGAGCTGGCCGTGACGCTGCGGGAGCTGCGTGCCACAGCACGGCTCACATACGACGAGTTGGCGGTGCGGACGGGTGTATCGGCGGCGACGCTGAAACGCGCGGCCTCGGGCCGGAGCGTGCCGACCTGGGAGACGGTCACGGCGATCGTCGCCGTCTGCGGCGACCCACAGGGGGCCGTCGGGCACTTGTGGCAGCGGGCACGCATCCGGGAGCGGGGCCGCCTGAAGCACCTACGCCGCCCGGCGGCCCCCGAGCTGATCACTATGGCCGGGCACCTGAGCGAAGCGCTGGAGTACTTCTACGAGCGGGCCGGGGCGCTGCCGCTACGCCGGCTGCAGGCGCTGGCGGGCGGGGCGCACCTGCTGCCGGTCAGCACGGCGGCGCGGATCGTCAGCCGGCAGGCGCTGCCAGCCAGCCGCCAGCAGTGCGCCGCCTTCCTGAGCGCCTGCGGGCTCGGACCACAACTGGTGCAGCGCTGGTCGGACGCCTACGAGCGGATCACGGTACGGCGCGCCGGTGCCCGCAGGCCGCTGAGCGACGTGGAGGCAGCACTGGCCGTCATGAGCGACATCCCTCGCCTCGCCGGGGGGCCTTGGCCCTTCCGTAATGATGACTCGTACCCGGGCCCTGCCCGGACTGTACGTGTGCGGGGAAAGGAGGACCTGATGGAATTTTTCGCCGAGTCGAGACCGGGGGATGTCCACCCCCTCCTAGAACACCACCTTCTTACGCGGCACTCGCGGGCCGCCTGAGGGCCCTGCCCGCCGACGACGTATCGCCCTTCGGCGGAGGTGGGGCCGCCGCAGCCGGTTGAGCGCCCGGCTCGGCCGGGGCACCGTCGCGGCACCCTGGCTACGGGTGCAGTGGCGTTTCGCCGGTGAACCTGGCGCCCCCAGCAGGGTGAACGGCTGCTGGATGCCTGTTGCTGGCGCGGCGGGGACCGGTACAACCGCCGCATGACGATCATGATGCGGGCCGCTGTCGCGGCCGCAGTTGCCCTCGCTCTGTCCCTGCCCGCCGCGACCGCGCTCGCCACTGAGCGGCCGGCCGCCGTGCCGCAGGTGCTGCCGATGGGGGTGGCGGTCTCCGCACTTCCGCTCGCGGTCGAGGACCGGACCGGCTACCAGCGCACCTCGTTCCGGCACTGGAATGCCGGTGACCAGCCCGACGACGGTTGCAACACGCGTGCTGAGGTGCTGCTGTCCGAAGCTGTCGTATACCCGGAGATCGGGCCGGGCTGCACACTGACGGGCGGGGTGTGGTGGTCGTACTACGACGATCGGGAGGTGACGCCGGCCGGGGCGCTGGACATTGACCACATGGTGCCGCTGGCGGAGGCGTGGGACAGCGGGGCGTCGGCGTGGACGGCGGCGCGCCGGGAGGCGTACGCGAACGATCAGGGCCAGCCGTCGAGCCTGGTGGCGGTGACGGCCCGGTCGAACCGCAGCAAGGCGGACCAGGATCCGGCCCAGTGGCTGCCGCCGTCGCCGGATGCGCTGTGCCGGTACGCCACGGAGTGGACCGCGACGAAGCTGCGCTGGGGCTTGGCGGTCGACGAGGCGGAGCAGCACCGGCTGCTGGACATTGCGGCCGGCTGTGGCGGCACGGCCGTGGAGTTCACCCCCGCCCCGTAGTGCCGAGCACCCGTAGAGGGTGGCAGCGCCAAGTCCCGGTGACAGGGCTCGGCGCAGTCACCGGATCGATCACCACCCTCGAGCGGCCCTTTCCGACCCGTGCCAGCAGCACAGGAAACCGGCCTGCGCGCGGTCGGGACACCCACCTCGCGGGGGAAGTTGTCGAGTTCTCCTGCCCCTGCCCGCGCCGGTGCGCCATGGTCGGGGCAGGGGCAGGGGCAGGCTGCAGATGGCGGGCCCGTCGCGCGGGGAAGGGGACGTCATGGCCGACGGCAGGGAAACGTGGAGGACGGTGGAGTTCGGGACCTCCCATGAGGGCTGGGTCCGGGGTACTCCTGGCGGACGGCACGGTCCCGCGAGCGGCGATCTTCGACACCGGGTCGGGCCCGGACGTTCATCAGACGTCGCACTGGTCCGTCTACGACGGCCGCTTCCGGCACATCCCGCGCGCGGCCACACTGCGCGCGGTGTGTTCGTGCGGATGGAGTGGCCCCGAGCATCCCCTGGACTGGGACACGATCGGCGCACAGGCTCTGGAGGACGCCGCCGACGAGCAGGCGGACGCTTGCTGCCGGGACTGGGACAGGCACACGGTCGTCGTTGAGGCGGCCGCGATTCCGCTGCCCGAGTCGCTCACCGGCCTCCTGGACCAGCTGGAGGCGGAGATCGGCAAGCTCGGTACCTCGTCACCCCTTGCCGCGGTCCGCGCGGTCCGCCGGCTGGAGCTGATTGCCGGCGAAGCCGGGTACGAGCCCGCCCGCTGTGTGCAGCACGATTCCACCCCGGCGCAGGCGGCGGCCGCGCTCGGCCTCACCGAGGCGGCAGCCCGCAGGGAGCTGGCCCGCTTGGGACGCTGGAACGTCTACCAGCGCTGAAGGTCTGGCGGATTTCGGCATGGCCGGTGGTCTCGGCCTCTTGCCGGCTGCTGCTGCCGACCGACCTCGCCCATGGGCCGACAGGGCCTCCTCGGCGAGGACGTCCGCCGCCGTGACAAGTGGACCGCGGCGGTGCCGGCCGCCGGCTGACCGGCCGCCGGTGTCCGGACGTCTGGGGGAGAGCTCCCTCGTCGGGGGCGGTTTCAAGAGGGGGCCTTGTCGCCTGCGGCGGTAGCGTCATTGAGCGGGCATGAACATCATCAAGCGCGTGGCGGTGGCCGCGCTGGCCGTGGTGGCGGTGGCGGCACTGGCCGCTCCCAGCGTGCTGGCCGCGCCGGCCTACAAGTGCGCGTCCAGCACGCACGACATTGACGACAGCAGCTATGACGGGCCGTGGCCGGACAACTGGAAGATCACGGTTAAGACGTGCGCGGCCCGCTCCGGCGGCACCGTCTACGCCTACGCCGAGGTGACGTGGGACGGGACCCGGTTCCGTGAGGTCGACGACCCGACGATCTTCGACGGGGCGAAGCTGCGGCTCCAGATCAAGCAGTCCCGCGACGGCACCGACCCTGTCGTGACCGAGCACGACTTCACCGAGATCGAGCGCCAGCTGGAAAACAGCACCGCCAGCGGGAACTACGACGGCCACTACCGCACGCCGGTGATCAGCCACCGGGCCGGCCCCCGCGCCCTGGCCGACTCGATCCTCTTCCTCGACTGGCACGGCGACGGCCGCGGCTACGGACGCCACGACTACACCGCCTCACCCACCGTCTGACCCTGCCGCGCTCATGCGGGCCGCCGCCCGCCTGGGCGGCGGCCGCGCTGCTCAGGACCTGTGGTGTCAGGGCTCCACACGGCCGTGCCACTCGACAGGACGGGACGCCGTCCAAGGTCGTGGCAGCACCGTCTGGGACGCGGCGGCCCGGAGCCGGCCCAAGTCTCCTCGGGGGCCGTGCGACGGAGTCATGAGACGAAAGAAGCAGGACAAGAGCGTGGACTTCGACGTCGCGGCTGCGGCGGCCTGGCCGTACGGGCCGGGCGATTACATGTGGCACGCGACGGCCCGACTCACGGGCACCCATCGCTCCCCGGTCGTTACCAGCGGACCGTTCGCCCGGCTTGCTGGCATCCTGTCCTTCGCCCATAGCCGGATGTCCCAGAGCCTGGCCCGAGGCCCATGATGAGGCCCCTTGAGGTCAGTGGTCAGCGGTGTGGGCTGACACCGTTGCCCTGTAGCCAGGTCCCCAGAGCAGCCAACGTGTTCAACATGGGAAGCCAGGACTGTGACCACCGAACACCGCTGGGAGAAACCCTCAATGGGACGACCTCAGCAACCACCACGGCCAGACCAGGCGAGCACGCCCCATACCGCCCAACACCATGATCGGCCGGACAGCTCCTAGTCCCGGTCGAGGGCCAGATCGGCTGGTTCCGCCGCAACCACCTGGTCCCCGTCCCCGAAGTCGACACGCTCGCCGAGCTCAACGCGATGATCGACCGGCGGGACCACGAGGACGACGCCCGCCGCATCCGCTCCCGTCCTCGCACCATCGGCGAGTACTTCGCTGCCGAGCAGTCGCTGTTGGTGCCCATGCCGGAGGAGCCGTTCGAGACGGGCCGGCTCTCCACTCCGCGGGTCGACCGCTACAGCCAGATCTGTGTCCGGATGAACCGCTACTCGGTGCCGGTCCGCCTGATCGGGCGGACTGTCCGCGTCATGCTGCACGCCTCTGAGCTGGTGGTATACGACGGCCGCGAGGAAGTCGCCCGGCGCGAACGGCTCATCACAGTCCTCAGCCGTCCCGGCGGCATCGAGGCGGTCCTCCTCGGCGGCGAGTTCGTCGCCGGCGACCCCGCCGCCTTCCGTACGGGCCCGGGCGCGGGTACGGATACGGGCGCAACCGACGGCAGCCCGGCCAAGGCCGCGGCCGACGGCAGCCCTGGGCAGCGGCTTCCCGGCGCTGCTGCGCAGCACCTCCCGGGAGCCGGCCCTGACGGACACCGAGGGACTGGAGGCGGTGGAGCGGATGGTGCACCGGATGCTCGACATGATCCTGCTGCTGCGGCGCCACGAGGACGTCACCGGAGAGGCCGTCCTGCCGTTGGATGACCGCAACGAACGTGTCGTGCGGGTACGCACGCACTGAACCGGTGGCCGGATATGTCCACATGTCAAGACTGGTACGGATCACGGTGCCCAGAGTGGCCTTGGGCGGGTTCCGTCCGGCTGTTGGAATGATCACGCGAAGTACGCGCGGCAAGTGAATCGGGAGAACCTTTTGAAAGCCCCAGCACTGAGCGCAGGCCGTAAGCCGTCCGGATCGGCTGGAACGGCCCGCTTCTGCGCCGTCGCGGCAGCGGTCGACCCCGCTGCCCTCGGCGTCCTGCTCGACGAGCGGCGCCGGGAACTGGCGCGACGGTCCGACGTCGAAGACGTGTTCGCGCGCGCAGCCGAGGTCGCGCGGGTCTATGCCCAGTGGTTCGAGGCCCAGGGCCACACCTGTCCGCTGCCCGGCCAGATCGCCGCGGCCCGGAGCAAGGGCCTGCCCTCGATCATGCCGACCGTCGACACGCTGCTGTATGCGGAGCTGACCACCGGGGTACTGATGGGCGTCCAGGACGCGGATGCCATCGACGGCGAACTGCGCTTCGACTGGGCGTGCGAGGGCGAGTCCTTCACCGGGTTCCGCTCCACCGTCACCTGTGTCCGCGACGAGCCCGTGGTACGGGACGCGACGGCGATCGTGGCCTCGGTACTCCAGGGCCCCGATCGCCGCACCAGCGTCACCAAGAGCTCCCGGCACCTGGTCTTCACCGTGTACGACGCCCCGGGGCTGCCCGCCGAGGCGTTCGACGCGGGGGTGGGTGTGCTGCGTGAACTCCTCACGGCGGCCGGGTCCGAGCCCGAGGTATCGGAGGTGCTCCTGTGAACGGTGTAAGCGCGGCCGAGTGCGAGCGGCTTTCCCAGGACCCGCTGCCCAGCCGCCACCAGCGCCGCATCCTCATATCCGCCGATCCGGACGGCACGTCCACCGGCCCGGACGACGCTGGACCGGCCGACCTCCAGCGGGCCGCGGCCCGCTGGCAGCGCCAGTACGTCGGCGGGGTCTACGTCCGCGTACCGGGTGACGCCGCCAGGCAGAACGCCACCGTCGCCGGGTTCACGGCCGCCGGGTGCACCCTGCAGGCCATCCACTTCTACCGGCCCGCGGACGTCTCCGCGCTGTCCTTACTGGCAGGGCGCATCGACGCCCTGCCCCTGGACGCGGAGTTCGACCCACTCCGGGCGGCGGAGCTGGTGCTGCTCGGAGCGACCGACGTGGTCGGCCCCTATCCGCAGCGGGACATGGACGCGGCACGTTCCGCGGCCGCGTACGTCAACAGCCGGCTCGGTGAGGGCGTCCTGGCGTTGCCCCTGTTGACCCGGGTGCCGGGAACCACGGTCACGGCCGGGGGGCCGGAGGGGCCCGCGGCCCCGGGTCGGGCCGCGCTGGAGGACCACTTCGCCGACACTGCGCGGGCGCTGGCGGCCGAGGCCGAGAGCCGGCTGGAGGTCTTCGACGCACTGGACCGCTTGCCGGGCGGCGGGGACGCCCTGCCCTTCTCGGCGGCCCTCGCCGGCGAATGACCCGGCGCACCACCGACCACACCGTTTGAAGCGTCACCAGCGATCCGGGGGGAACCGCGATGCGCGCCACGACCACCGCCACCACTACGACGACTCTGCGCGCCGTACTCGATTTCGACCTGGCCGACTACGTCCGCCACGCCCGCGCCGCGGGCCGCGACCACCTTGACCCCGGACTGCGCGCCTGGATGGCCGAGGCCTACGAGGACATCGTCGTCCTCCTCGCCCTGGACCGTGACCGGCTCACCCGTCAGGAGCGGGCCGTGCTCCGCTTGGCCGAGCTCGTCTTCCAGGCGGAATGGAAACTGGCCCTCCCCGACGGCGAGAGCCCCCAGGAGGTCGCCGCCCGTGGCGGCGGTCCCCTGGACCGGCGCGGCAAGCGCTACCAGCCCTACGGCAACGTCCGTCTCCTCAACCACGTCCTCGGCACCCGCGCCCACGTTCCTGACGGAGCCGTCGAGCGGGCCTGCTGGCAGGCGATCCGCGCCACCGCCGCGGGCTGGCGGGCGTACGAACAGCGCACCGTCGAGGGCACCGAGAAGTGGGCCCAGGACGTCCTGCCCAGCGCCGCGCAGCTCACGGAACGCATCGCGCGGCTCGGCTCGCTGATCTCGCTGACCGCCGGGCGCGCCCCCGCGCTGCGGCCCGCCTCCGTCGAACCGCCCCGCCACTGGCAGGATTACCTGCTCCCGCACGGCCGCGCCGACATCCTGGAGCACCTGGCCGTCCTCCCGCAGACCACCCAGCACGACGAGGTCACCTTCCTGCGGGTGATCCACCTCGTCGAGGCCACCACCTGGGGCGTGCTCGCACGGGTGATGTCCGCCGCCGAATGGCTGCGCGCTGGGCAGTGGGAGTACGCCACCGAGTGCCTGGAACGCGCCGCGACCATGGCCGCCGCGCAGACCGAGGCGCTGCTCGTGCTGCGCAGGACCATGCCCGTCGAGCACTTCCACGGCTTCCGGGCGGCCACCGGTGACGCCAGTGCCGTCCAGGCCTTCCCCACCCAGCTGCTCCACATCCACCTGCTCGGAGTTCACCCCGAGAAGGTCGAGGCACTCGGAGAGGCCACCGAGAACTCCTATGTACTGATGCACCAGAACCCGGACTTCGAGCCGTTGCGGAGCCTGCTGCGCAGGGTACCCGACGAAGGGTCCGGGCAGCGGGTACTGGACGCGGCCCACCGCCTCGACCAGGAACTCTTCGCCTGGCGGAAGGTCCACTACGGGGTGGCACTGCGTTACCTCTCACCGGGGGCAACCGGCTCGGGCGGCACCTCTGGCGCCCCGTACCTGCGCGGCTTCTACCAGGACCGGCTGTTCGACGCCGACCGCACGCTGCTGCCGCAGCACCGCGCGGCGGGGACGGCCGTGCTCGATCCCTGGATCCGGGCCCGCTCCGCGCTGTCTCCCTTCAACTGACTGGAAGGGGAACGCCGTTCGTCCGGGGAGGCGCACCGTGCGGGATCACTCCTCGTACGCCTCCCCGATGCGTCGGATCGCCTCCGAGATGCCCGACCGCCCCATGGCCGTGTACCCCAGGACCAGACTGGGCAGAGCGGTGCCCGGCCGGTCGTAGAACACCCGGCCGCCCTTGACCAGGACGGACCGCGCCAGCGCCCGGGCCACCAGCCGCTCCTCATCCGCGCTTTCCGGCAGCGTCGCGAACACGTGCAGCCCGGCCACCGGACCCACCAGCGTCGCGGCCGGCAGGTACCGCTCCACGGCCTGCATCAGGGTCCCGTGCTGCGCCCTGTAGCGCGTCCGCATCCTGCGCAGGTGACCGTCGAGCAGCCCGCTGCGCAGGAAGTCCGCGAACGCCAGCTGCATCAGTCCGTCGCCACCCAGGTCCCGCCTGACCCGGACCATCTCCGTCACCCGCGTCAGCTCGGGCGGCAGCACCAGCCACCCCAGCCGCAGACCGGGCGCGAGGAGCTTGCTCGCCGTACCGGCGTAGATGATCCGCTCGGGGCTCACGGGCTGCATCGCGAGGTGGCGGCCGCGGTGGTCCAGCCACAGCCCGCCGTCGTAGTCGTCCTCGATGATCCAGCCGCCGGTGTCCTGCGCCCAGCGCACCAGCTCCTGCTTGCGCTGCTGGGACATGGGGACGCCCAGGGGGAACTGGTGCGAGGGCGTGACCAGCACGGCCCGCACCCCGCTGGCGTAGAGCGGTTCGATCTCCACGCCCTCCGCCCCCACCGGCACCGCCACCGTCCGGATGCCGTTCTCCTCGATGAACTGACGCTGCCGGTCGTGGCTCGGGTCCTCGACCGCCAGCCGGTGCACGCCCAGTTCGACCAGGGCCGCGCAGATCAGCCCCAGACCGTGCGCGAACCCGCCCGTCACCATGGTGTTGTCGGGGTGCCCCAGCACACCGCGCACCCGGCCGAGGTAGGAGATCAGCTCCGTGCGCAGCTGGTCGACACCGAGCAGCGGCGGATAGCCGAGCCCCTGGTAGCGGGCCGTTTCCACCGCCCGCTGGTAGGAACTCGTCCACTCGCGGTGCGGGAAGGTCACCGCGTTCGGCGTACCCGGCAACAGGTTGAACCGGGCCGGGGGCACCGTCCGGTCCACCAGCACCACCGGCTTCCTGATCCGGGTGTCGGCATGGGCTGCCACCCGCGTCCCCGACCCGCGCACCGACTCCAGCAGCCCCTCCCCGGTGAGCTTCTCGTACGCCTCCACCACCACGCTCCGGGACACCCGGAGGTCCTCGGCGAGCTGACGGCTGGACGGCAGCCGGGAACGGGGCGCCAGCCGGCCCTGTTCCACCTGGCGGCGCAACTGGTCCGCGATCTGGGCGCCCAGTGGCTCGGGCCCGTCCCGACGGACCTCTAACACGACGTGCCACGTCATGGAATCCCCCTGTTCAAACGTGTGTTGCGTCAGTCACGAACTTACAGGTGGACTGCGATTGGTCCGGTTCGGAGCCGGTCAACTGGTCTGGCGTGGTGTCACCTGGATTCGCAGACTGTGTTCTGTGACAGCCCGCGAACTGACGACGACCTGGCCGGACCTGCTCGATTCCCTGCTGGACGGGCAGGACCTGGCGGCGGCCGAAACCTCCTGGGCCATGGAACAGGTGATGACCGGCGGGGCGACCTCCGCCCAACTGGCCGCGCTCCTCGTCGCGCTGCGGGCCAAGGGGGAGACGGCCACCGAGGTGCGCGGCTTCGTCGACGCGATGCGCGCCCACGCCGTGCCCCTGGACGTGCCTGGCCCCACCGTCGACGTCGTCGGCACCGGCGGCGACCGCGCCCGTACGGTCAACATCTCCACCATGGCCGCCGTCGTGGCCGCCGCGGCCGGGGCGCGCGTCGTCAAGCACGGCAACCGGGCCGCCTCCTCGTCCTGCGGGTCCGCCGACGTCCTGGAGGCGCTGGGCGTCCGGCTCGACCTGCGGCCCGAGGACGTGGCCCGGACCGCCGCCGAGACCGGCATCACCTTCTGCTTCGCCCAGCGGTTCCACCCGGCCCTGCGCCACGCCGCCCCGGCCCGCCGGGAACTGGGCATCCCCACCGTCCTCAACCTGCTGGGCCCGCTGACCAACCCGGCTCGCCCCGCGGCCCTCGCGGTCGGTACGGCCTTCCCCGACCGGGCCCCGCTGCTCGCCGAGGTCCTCGCGCACGGCGGCGGATCCGCACTCGTCTTCCACGGCGACGACGGTCTCGACGAACTCACGGTCACCACGACCTCCCGGGTGTGGAGCGTGTACGGCGGCGAGGTGCGGGCCGAAGCCTTCGACCCTCGCGACGTGGGCATCGCCCCGGCCCCGGCCGAGGCCCTGCGCGGGGCCGACACCGCCCACAACGCCCGGGTGTCCCGCGCGCTCTTCGCCGGGCGGCGGAGCCCGGTACGGGACGCTGTCTTGCTCTCCGCGGCTGCCGCCCTCACCGCGCTGGCCGCCGTGGAGGACCCGCGGGTGGCCGCTCTCCCCTTCACCGAGCGGATCGGGGACCAGCTGGAACGGGCCGCCGAGGCCGTCGACTCCGGCGCGGCCACCGCCCTGACCGGCCGCTGGGCCGAGGTCTCGGCCAAGTTCGCGCCCTGACCCGGCGACCCCGTACCCGTAGCCATTCCTCCGCGCGCCTTGCGCTCCGCGACGACCGGCCGTCGCACGGCCCGCGGCACGCAGCCGTTCCCGAACCGAAAGGTGACCCGATGCCCTCCCCGTTGCCGTTCCCACCCTCGTCGGACGCCCCCGGCCCCGATGTCCGTCCGCTGCTGATCCTGATCAGCCCCATGGACCAGGAGACCCGCGGCCACCTGCTGGAATCCGTGGCGCACGAGCACCGGATCTGGCTGTTCTCCGACCGGGAGCCCGGCTGGGAGGCCCCGTTCATCACCGGGCACACCCTCGTCGACACCCTGGACGCCGAGGGCATGACCCGCCACGCCGGTCCCGTCGGCGCGGACGCGATCCTGTGCTGGGACGAGACGCGCATCCTGCCGGCTGCCCGGGTGGCCCGAGCCCTCGGTCTGCCCGGGCTCACCCCGGAGGCGGTACTGACCTGTCGCGACAAGCACCTGACCCGTCTCGCGGTGGCCGCGGCCGGCGGCCCCCAGGCCCGCTCCACCGCCGTGTCCACGCTGGACGAGGCGTACGCGGCGGCCGCTCGGACGGGCTACCCCGTCGTGGTCAAGCCACGCGCGCTGGTCGGCAGCACGGGCACCCGCATGGCCCGCACGCCCGAGGAACTCGCCGCGATCTTCCCCGGCATCCGCGGGACCACCATGGTTGAGGTACGCGAGCGCTTCGAGCAGCCCGTCCTCGTGGAGGAGTACCTCGACGGCCCCGAGATCAGCGTCGACGCCCTGATCTGGGACGGTGAGGTCACCCCGCTCTTCGTGGCCCGCAAGGAGCTGAGCCCGCCCCCCAACTTCGAAGAGGTGGGCCATGGCGTCGACGCCGCCGACCCGCTGCTCGCCGACCCCGAACTGCTGAGGGTACTGACCACCGTGCACGCCGCCGTCGGCATCACCCGCGGCTGGACGCACTCGGAATGGCGCCTCACCGCCCGCGGCCCGGCCCTGGTCGAGGTCAACGCGCGCAGCGGCGGCGACTTCATCTCCTACCTCGGCCTGCTGGCCACCGGATGGAACGCCGGCCTCGCCGCCGCCTCCCTGGCCCTGGGCAAGCACCCCGAACAGGGCGCCGCCCGGCACGGCGCAGCCGCCGTCCGCTTCCTCTACCCCGAGGTGGAGACCGTCGTGGGCCGGGTCACCATCGACCGGGACCGGCTCCCCGCCGCCATCGAGATCGCCCGGGTCGTCGCCCGGCCCGGTCACATCCTGGAACTCCCGCCCGCCTCGCACACCGGCCGCTACGCCATGCTGGTGGCCGCCGCCGACACGGCGAACGCCTGCCGGGCGGCCCTGGACGCGGCCGAGGACGCCGTACGCCTCGAAGCGGCTGCCCCGGTCACCGCAGCGCGATGAGCGTGGACGAGGGCACGCGGAACGCCGCCGGGATGGAAGCGGTGGGCATCGCGCGCACCTGGCGCGAAGCCCCCCTGCCCGTCAAGGCGGTGATCGCCGGGATCATGGTGAACCGCCTGGGCGGCTTCCTCCAAGTGTTCCTGGTGCTCTACATGGTGGCGGGCGGCTTCCCCGTGGTGCGGGCGGGCTTCGCCCTCGCCGCACACGGCGCCGGCGCGGTCGCCGGGATCCTCCTGGGCGGCTGGCTCGTCGCCCGGATCGGCGTCCGGGCCTCGATCGTCTCCTCGATGACCGTCAACGCCGTCCTCACCGCGGCCCTGCTGTATGCCCACTCCTACCCGGTACTGCTGCTGCTCGCCGCGGGCACCGGCGCGGCGAGCCAGGTCTACCGGCCCGCCTCCGCGGAGCTGGTCAGCCGCCTGACCAGCGAGCAGCGCCGCGTGATGGTCTTCGCCATGTACCGGCTCGCCACCAACGTCGGCACCACCGCCGCCCCGCTGATCGGGGCGCTGCTCGTCGCCCACTCGTACGCCCTGCTCTTCTGGGCGGAGGCGGCAGCGGCCCTGGGCGTCGCCGTGCTCGGGCAGCGGCTGCTCCCGCGCGACCGGCCCCCGCGCGGTACGGCCGCCCCGTCGGCGCGGCCGCGGGGGACCGGCCCCACCGGCTACCGGGCCGTGCTGCGCGACCGGGGTTTCGTCCTGTTCCTGCTGGCCATCTTGGGCTTCTCCGCCGTCTACACCCAGTACCTGTCGACGCTGCCGCTCGCCGTGCGCGCCCACGGCTTCGACGTCTTCGTCTACGGCGTGCTCGTCGCGGTCAACGGGGCCATCGTCATCCTCTGCGAGCTGCTGGTCACCCGGCAGGTGCAGCGCTGGCCCGCCCGGGTGACGAGCATTGCCGGGATTCTGGCCGTCGGCGCGGGCCTGACGGTCTACGCCCTGCCGCTGGGCCTCGCCGGACTGGTGCTTGCCACCGTGGTGTGGTCCGTCGGCGAGATCATCGGCTCCCCGACGATGACCGCCTACCCCGCGCTGGCCGCGGCTCCGGAGGATCGCAGCCAGTACCTCGGCGCCTCGCAGGCGATGTTCGGCGTCGGCTCCGCCGTGGGTCCCGCCGCCGGGGTCGCCGCGTGGGCCTTGATGGGCGACGCCGTCTGGCTGCTGTGCGGGGCCGTCGCGGTGCTCGCGGCGCTCGCCGCCCACTTCGGGATGCCGGCCTCACCGCGCCGTACGTCCCCTTCGCACAAGGAGAGTTGAGAGAACGTGTCACCGGTTCCCCGCAGAAGCGTACTCACGGCGGCCTCAGGAACGGCTCTGACCGGAGCGCTGCTCCTCGACGGATTCGCCGCCCCGCCCGCCCGGGCCGAGGCGCCGTCGCCCGATCCCGTACCGCCGGCCCCGGCCGCCGCGGAAGCCGGCGAGCAGGTGTCCCTGCGCTTCACGGACGCCACCAACGGCGCCGCCACCGCGACCGCCGGCGGGGATCGGATCGTCGCCGAGGTGCAGGGCGTCCTGTGGGCGGTGCCCCGGGACGGCTCTGCCGCCACCGCGCTCACCCCGCCGGATCTGGAGCCGAACCGGCCGGTCTTCTCGCCCGACGGCCGCCAGGTCGCCATGAGCGCCTACCGGGACGGGGCCTTCCACATCTGGCTGATGCGGGCGGACGGTTCCGGTCTGCGCAGGCTCACCGACGGCGCCTGGGACGACCGCGCGCCCGCCTGGTCGCCGGACGGCCGCACCCTCGCCTTCTGCTCCGAGCGCGGCGGTGACCCCGTCGCCGGCACCCCGTACCGCATCTGGACGGTGTCCGTGCGCGACGGCGCCCTGACACAGATAACCGGCCGCCCCGGCCAAGACGGGCCCGGACAGGACCGCCCGTGGGAGGACTTCGACCCGGCCTGGTCCGCCGACGGCTCCCGGCTGCTGTTCGTCCGCGCGGGCTGGATCGCGCCCGCGCTGACGGCCCGTACGCTCGTGTCCGCCGCGGCCGACGGGAGCGCGGCGCGCGTCGAGCACACCACCGCCGAGGGCAACCTGCTGACGCCCGCCGTCTCCCCAGCGGGGCGCACCGCGTGGCTGCGGAGCACGCCCGGGCCGCCGAAGACCGAGGCGATGGCCCTGTTCGTGGACGGCCGGCAGGTGGCGCTGGACGCCGAACTCGCGCCCGCCCCGCCTCGCTGGATCGACGACGAGCAACTGCTGCTGACCGTCGGCGGCCGCTTTCGGGTGATCCGCCCGCACCGCGACGACCGGGGGCGCGAGATCGCCCTCGACGCCACCCTCCGGGTCCGCCGGCCCCGCTACACGGTCAAGGAGTACGCGCTGGAGGCCGAGTCCTCCCGCCCGGTGCGCGGCATCCACCAGCCGAGCCTGTCCCCGGACGGGCTCGGCATCGCCTTCGCCGCGCTGAACGCGCTGTGGGTGGTGGGCGTCTCCGGCGGCTCCCCGCGCAAGATCCTGCAGAGCCCTCCCACCGCCTACGTCCAGGGCCCGGTGTGGTCCCCCGACGGCTGCGCGCTGATCTGGACCGACGACCGGGACGGGCTGGGTGCGGTGCGCCGCCGCGAGCTCGACGGGGGAGCGGAGAGCGTCGTCGCCCCCGGCGGCCGCGTCCACGGGGTGCCCTCGCCGGACGGGACCCGGCTGGCCTGCCTGGATATGGCGGGCAACCTGCTGGTGCGGGAGCTGTCAACCGGCGCCGAGCGGGTGCTGGCCGCCCCGCTGGGCGGCGGCGGGCTCCCGGGCCGGCCGAGCTGGTCACCCGACGGCCGCTACCTCGCCCTCTGCGACCGCAACCGGCTCAACTTCCGCTTCCGTGAGGGCCACAACCTCATCCGTGTCGTCGACACGCACACCGGCGCGGCCCGCCTGTACGGCCTGGCCCCGCACGTGTCCCTGTCCGACCGGTACGCCTCGGGGCCCGTATGGTCACCGGACGGACGGGCGCTGGCCTGCGTCAGCGAGTCCGCGCTGTGGCTGCTTCCGGTGGGCCCCGACGGCGCCCCGGCGGGCGAGGCCCGCCTCCTGACGGAGGAACCGGCCGACCACCCGTCCTGGTCGGGGGACTCCCGGACGCTGCTCTACCAGTCCAGCGGCCGGCTGCGGCTGCTCGGCGTCGACGCCGCGGGTGCGCCCGCCGGAGCCCCGCGCACCGTGCCGGTGTCGCTGACCTACCGCCGTCCCACCCCCGTCGACACGGTCGTGCACGCCGGACTGTTGTGGGACGGCACCGGATCCGCGCCGCGCGCCGACGTGGACGTCCTCATCAGCGGCGGCCGGATCACCGCCGTCGAACCGCACCGTCCGGGTCGCGCCGCCGTCTGTACCGTGGACGCCTCCGCGCGTACGGTCCTGCCCGGCCTGTGGGACTCGCACGTGCACCCCTGGCAGTACACCTACGGCGCCCGCCAGGGCGCCCTCCAGCTCGCGTACGGCATCACCACGGCCGTCTCCCTCGGCGGCTTCGCCTACGAACAGGCGCGGCTGCGCGAGGACATTGCCGCGGGTTTACTGGCAGCGCCCCGGCTGCTGGCCACGGGGGAACTGCTCGACGGCTCGCGCGTGGGCTACAGCATGGGCCGCGCGCACCGCACCGACGAGGGCTTCGCCCGCTCCCTGGCCCGCGCGGACGCGCTGGACTGGGATTTCGTCAAGACGTACGTGCGCGCCCCCTACCGGCAGATGGCCGCGGCCGCCCGCCACGCGCACGAGCGGCTGGGCGTGCTGAGCGGTACGCACCTGTGCGCCGCCGGGATCCAGTCCGGGATGGACCTCACCACGCACCTGCTGTCGACCGACCGCGCCGAGTACGGGCACGGAGCGAGCGCCGAGGGCCACACCCACCAGGACACCCTGGAGATCTACAACCGAGGCCGCTTCGACCTAATCGCCACCCCGTTCACCGCGATGGCGCTGATCGGCGCGCACCCGGAGGTGGCGCAGGACCCGCGGGTGACGGCGATGATGCCGCCCTGGGACGTCTCCGTCGTCCAGGGGCTGGCGTCCCGGCCGCCGACGGACGGTGAACTGGCCGTACTGGAACGCGAGGTCGAGGCCTACCGACGGGTGGCGCGCGGCGGCGGCAGGCTGGTACTGGGCACCGACGCGCCACTGTCCCCGGTCGGACTGCACCTGCACATGGCCATGCGCGCCCTGCACCGGTACGGGCTCTCGCCGGCCGAGGTGCTGACCACGGCCACCCTGACGCCCGCCCGGGTCTTCGGGGCGGACCGGCACCTGGGCACGGTGGAGCGGGGGAAGCTGGCGGACCTCACGCTGGTCGACGGCGACCCCTTCGAGGACTTCGCCTCCCTCATCCGTACGGCCGGTGTCGTGCGGGGCGGGGTCCTACACGAACGGGCCGCGCTGGAAGGGGCCTTTGGCGGTCCGCGGACGGGCCGGATGGCCGCCCTGGCGGCGCCTGCGGGCGGCTGGGCGGCGGTCACCGAGCAAATGGTCAAAGACGGCTGCTGCGAGGACCACCGCATCAAATGATGGCGCCCATGCCGAGCAACAGCCCCCAGTCCCTGACCGAGATCCGCTCCCTGATCGACGCGCTCGACGGAGAGCTGGTCGACCTCCTCGCCCAGCGCCAACGGCTGGTGCGGGCGGCGGCGGGCTTCAAGGCCGACGAACGGGCCGTACGCGCCCCCGACCGGGCGGAGCGGGTGATCGCGGCGGCCCGGGCCAGGGCCGAGACCGCGGCCCTGGTCACCGTCCTCGTACAGGGCCAGGCCGCCGCAGTGTCCGGGGCCGGCCGGTGACGGCCGAAGCCGCCCTGGGCACCCACCGCCTCCGCGCCGCCGCCACGGCGGCGCGGAGGCGGTGCGAGGGCGGGACCGGCTGGATCGACACCGCCCCGAACTACGGCGCCGGCACCGTCCATACGCAGCTCCGCCCGGTGCTCGACGACTTCCCCGCGGTGCGGGTGGCGACGAAGACCGGCTTCTACGCATGCGCCCAGGGCCGGGCGGCCGTCGAGGCCGGGGTGCTCCGCCCCGGGCAGGCCGATGGCCGGCATAGCCTCGCCCCGGACTTCATCGACTGGCAGACCCGCCGCTCCGCCGCCGCACTCGGCCACG
This sequence comes from Streptomyces sp. NPDC034085, assembly GCF_055575555.1. Classification (NCBI taxonomy): domain Bacteria; kingdom Bacillati; phylum Actinomycetota; class Actinomycetes; order Kitasatosporales; family Streptomycetaceae; genus Streptomyces; species Streptomyces sp. NPDC034085. Next base: position 331,870 of record NZ_JBVISL010000009.1, read on the forward strand.
CCGACATCGTCTTCGTCCACAACCCCGAGAGAGTCGGTCACGGCGACCGTGAGCGCCTGCACGCGGGCCTCCGGGCCGCCTTCGAGGTCCTCGAAGGCCTCGCCGGGTCGGGCGTGATCGGCGGGTACGGGGTCGCGACCTGGTCCGGGTTCACCGACGACGCCTTCACCGTGCCGGAACTCCTCGCCCTCGCCCGCGAAGCGGGCGGCCCCGGCCACCATCTGACCGCAGTGCAGCAGCCGGTCAGTCTCGTCATGGCCCAGCCCATCAGCCGCGCACTCGACGGGCGAGGCCCGTTGGTCCAGGCCCGCTCGGCCGGACTGCTGGCCTTCGGCTCCGCTCTATGCACGGCGGGGAACTCCTGGACCTGATCACGCCCGAACTGGTTGAGTTGATCCGGCCCGGCGCCCACCCGGCGGCGGCCTGCCTGCTCGCCGCCGGCTCCTGCCCGAGCCTGGACGTCCTGCTGGTCTCGGCCAGCACACCGGAGCACTGGGACACCGCCGTATCGGCCCTGGACGACCCGCTGACCGACACGGAACTCAGGAAGGTGCTCGATGTACTCGCCCCCCGATGACACCACCCAACAGCGGATGCAGGCCGCGCACGGCGAAGCGGCCAACCGCCTCGCCGTCACGACCGGACCTCCGTACGCATGGGGCTGGAACGGCCGCACCATCAGCTCCCGCGCGGGCATCGACCACTGGCTCCGCGTCGAAGCCACCCCCGACCGGGCCAGCACGCGCTTACCCCACGAGGGCATCCCCGGCGCGGAACACATCCCGGACGCCGTACCGCGCCCGCGCGTGCACGTCACCGTCCGCTGGACCAAGGACGGCTGGACCTACGACGCCGACCTCCTCACCCACATCGCCCAGCCGGTGATCTCCCCGGCCACCCCTGAACTCC
>NZ_JBVISL010000010.1:0-131485 GCF_055575555.1 Streptomyces sp. NPDC034085
CCCGGCTGCGCCCTGCCCGCCACCACCGCCGGCCGCGCCGGCACCGGCGACGGCCTCCGCTACACCACCGCCCTCCCCGCAGCCACCGCCCAGCCAGGCAACGGCCCCTACCAGGACACCGGCACCCGCACACCGCCCGACAAGGCAGACCGCCCCACCGGGGCACGCCCCGACACAACCGCCCGGCCAGGGCACCGGCAGGGGACTACTCCGCCGCCGCCCGCCCCGTCAGCGCCGCCAGGCTGGAGCGGACGTGGCTCATGTGGGCCCGCATCTCCTCCGCCGCCTCCGCGTGCTCCCGCAGGATCCGCTCCGTCTCCCGCCCCACCCGCTCCTCCGCGACCCGCGCCTGCGCGACCAGCTCCTCCGCCCGCGCCTCCGCGTCCTCCTGACCGTGCCGCGCCGACTCCTCGGCCTCGGCGTACCCCCGCCGCACCTCCGCCAGCCGCGCCTGCGCGTACCGCTCCAGCTCCGCGTTCCTGGCGTCCGCCTCCTCGGCCCGGGCCGCCAGTTCCCGCCCTTCCGCCTCCCACCGCTCCGTCTGCTCCTGCTCCTGCTCCGCGAGCAGCGCCCGCGACCGGCGCCCCGCCTCCGTCAGCGCGGCCTGCGCCTCGGACCGCCACCCCGCCGCGTCCTCCCGCGCCTGCGCCCGGATCCCGTCCGTCTCCCGCTGCGCCCGCAGCAGCCCCTGCCGCGCCCGCACCTCGGTCTGCTCCCGCACCGCCTCCGCGTCGTGCCGCGCCAGCTCGGCCACCCGGCCGGCGTGCGCTTCGGCCGCGTCCGCCGCCTCCGCCGCGTCCGCCCGCGCCTCGTCCCGCAGGGCCTGCGCCTCCTCCTGCGCCAACTGCAGGATCCGCCGCGCGCGCTCGCTCAGCTCCTCGTACGTCTGGGGAGCCAGCGCGGCGACGGCCACCCGCAACCGCTCGGACTCCGCCTCCATCTGACGGGCCAGCACGGTGAGCCGGGCCACCCGTTCCCAGGCCTCGTCCCGGCTGCCGGCCAGCCGCGCGAGATACCGGTCGACCTCGTCCGTCCGGTAGCCACGACCGCGCACGATCGCAAAGGGTGCAGTCATCCTGGGAGCGCCTCTCTCGCGGGGATTGCTGTCAAGGATGCGTCATTTGCACTCAGAAGCCGGAATGGCCGGGCCGGTCCCCCCTTCCGAGGGGACCGGCCCGGCCACACATCCGGTCCTACGGTCAGAGCAGGCCGTCCCACATCTGCTCCAGCAGCACCGACCACCAGCTCTCCGGGGAGGCCAGGGCCGCACTGTCGAGGCCGGCCAGATTCGCCTGGAAATCGACGGTCCAGCGGCCCGCCTGCTCCGGCGTCAGATGCTGGCGCAGCCGCCACATGTGACCCAGCATCGCCAGCGAGCGGGCGAACTGCGGCAGGCTCGAGTTCACGAACTGCGGCGGCACGGGCGCCCCGCCGGGACCGGCCTCCACCGGCACCGCCACTATGTGCGCGGTCCCGTACTGCACGCACAGCGCCTTGCCGAAGTCGCTGCCGACGACGAGGTACGAGCCCGCGTCGGACGCCGGCTGCACCCCGCGCTGCGCGGCCAGCTCGGCCAGCGTCGGCACCGGCTGGCCGGGCACCGCCTGCGCCCAGAAGAACGGCCCGAAGTCGACCGGCAGGCCCGCCCACATGAGCGTCTGCGCCACGATCTCCGGCACGCCCTGACGGGACACGGCCCGCTGGTCGTAGCGGAACACCCCCTGCGGACCGAAGGCCCCCGCCAGCTCCTGCGCGATCGCGTCCATCGGGATCGCCGGCTGGAGCGGGACCTGCGGCAGCGGCGCCCGGACCGGCGCCGGCCGCGCCGGCCCGTCCGCCACCTGGTGCAGCTCACCCTGATGGGTGAGCAGGTGGCGCATGCCCTGCTGACGGCCCGCGTGGTCGGTCCCGTACGGGGCCACGCTGGTGATCCGCACCTGCGGCCAGGTCTCCCGGATCATCCGGGCGCAGTAGCCGCCGGGCAGCTCGCACGAGGCCAGCTCGGTGTGCAGCTCCAGCACCTGCTGCGGCGGCACGTTCATCGCGCGGAGCTCGTACAGGATCTGCCACTCGGGGTGCGGCGTACCGGGCGCCGAGCGGCGGATGAGCTGCTGCTCGGAGCCGTCGGGCGCGCGGTAGCGCAGCACGGCCTGGTAGCCGGGGCCCACCGTGGGGACGCCGGACACGGCCGCCGGCAGCTGCGGAGCCGGGCCGGGAGGCGTGCCGGGCGGACCGGGCGGCTGCGGCACACCCCCGGGACCGGCCAGCATGGTCGCGGCATGGTGCGCCCCAGCCCCGGGCGCGCCGGGCGCACCGGGAGCCCCGGGGGCCCCTGGCGGACCGGGAGGCGCGGGCGGACCGGGCGGCTGCACGACGGCCGGACCGGCCAGCATCGTGGCGGCATGGTCCAGCCCCCCGCCCAGCGACCCGTGGGCACCGGGCACACCGGGAGCCCCGGGAGCCCCAGGGGCGCCGGGCGGACCAGGAGGCGCGGGCGGCCCGGACGGCGCAGCCGCACCCGGACCGGCGAGCATCGTCGCGGCATGGTGCGCCCCACCCCCGGGCGCACCGGGCGCACCAGGCGCTCCGGGGGCGCCCGGCGGACCAGGAGGCGCGGGCGGACCAGGAGGCCCCGGCGGCTGTACGACGGCCGGACCGGCCAGCATCGTGGCGGCATGGTCCAGCCCCCCACCCAGCGACCCGGGAGCACCAGGCGCCCCGGGCGCACCGGGCGGACCAGGAGGCGCCGGCGGCGTCCCCGGAGGTGCCGGCGGCCCACCCGGCGCCAGCATCGTGGCGGCGTACTGCGCCCCGCCCCCCGGCGTCCCAGGCGCACCCGGCATCCCAGGCGCACCCGGCGCCCCGGCCGGCGGCGCCGCGGGAGGTGCCGGCGGCTGCGGAGCCCCGCCCGCCCGGGGAGCCCGGGCCCGGCTGGTCGGCGCGTCGGCGATGGCGGCGGCCTCCGCCGGCACCGCCAGCGCCGGAGCGACCGTGGTCTTCGGCAGCCGGCTGCCGCCCGCCATCAGCGTGGTCTTGGCCTCCGGGGCCACCCCGGAGGGCGAGGGCGCGTCGTCCAGGTCGGACCCGGACAGCGGCGGCGCGAACACCGTCGCCGGCAGCGGCACCGAGCCGTCGTCGGCACCGGAGTTCACATCGGTCCCGGCCCACGGCGTGGACCCGGCCGGCACCCCGTCGTTCGCGGTCGGCTCGTAGGGGACCTCGCCCCCGCGGCTCAGCGGAACAGGCTCGTCCGCACCGGCCGCAGCCGAAGCCGCAGCCGACCCGGCCGAAGCACCCGAAGCACCCGCGGACGCGTCCCCGACCGCCGGCGGGATCCCCGCCCGGTCCGCCGCCTCCTGCAGCCACTGCGGCGGGGTCAGCATGAACGAGGTCTGCTCCGAGTCGATCCGCGGCGGCGGAACCGAAGCCTCCGAAGCCGCCGACGCAGCAGCCGCCCCGTACTCCTCCTCGTACCGCCGGATCACCTCGCCCACCGGCAGGCCCGGCCACAGCGTCACCTCACCGCTGTCCCGCGCGATGACCAGCCGCTGCCGCCCACCACCGGACACCGGACCGGCCGCCCGGTCCTCGGCCCACACCACGAACCCGAGCCCGAACTCCCGTACCCGCACCTCACGGTGCTGGTAGCCGGGCACGTCCCCGTTGATCCACTCCTCGGCGCGCTCCTGCGCCTGCGCGAACGTCACCACGACGCCGTCACCCCTCACCCATGCCGGCGCCGGACACTGCAACCGAACGCGCGAATCCGCCGTCCACCATCAGACCGGCCACCGTCTCCAGCTCCGGCGGGTTCCCCGCCAAGCGCTCCAGGAAGGCATCGAAATCGGCACCGCACGGCAGCAACAGACGCTCCACGCGCTCCTGCACCGACCAGCCGTCCCGGTCGCGCGCGTCGTCGTACGGGGAGAACCAGACAGAGCCCACGCCCTCCCCCTTCACCTTCACCGCGAGCAGCCCGCCCTGCACGAAGGCCACGCACAGGTAGTCCTTCGTCAGGTGGTCCCGCAGACACTTGTTGACGTACACGAGGTCGTTGACCGCCGCCTCCTCACGCACCGTGAAGAACGGCTGGTCCACCAGCAGCCCCAGCTCCACCAGCAGCCCCGCACCCACCGGCGCACAACCGCCCGCCGCCTTCAGGAACGAGCGGTACGCCTCCGGCAGCCGGTACCCCAGGTCCTCCTCGACGCCCTGCACCTGCGACTCCGACACCGACACCAGCGCCTTCGGCAGCCCCAGGTGCGCCGGACGCACCTCCTGCAACGGCCGGGCCCCGCGCTTGTCGTGGTCCACCGGAGCCGTCGCCAGACCCGCGTGGTGCCGCAGCAGCGCCTTGACCTCGACCGGAACCAGCTCCATCCGGCGCGAACCCGCCACGTGGTGCCACGTCCAGCCGTGCGGCGTCGCCACCGGGCCCACCGTGTCCCACAGCGGATGGCCCGCCGCCCGCATGGCCGCGTTCGCGGACACCACGTCCGTCAGCCGCAGCTCGTCCACCCCGAAGCCCTCCGGAGGCTCGGCGATCTCCACCGCCGCACGCGCGTAACGCGAGAAATCGGGATGACCGTTGCCGTCCATCCGCACCCCGTGGGGATGCCGAGCGGCCCGGACCGGGTCCGGGAAATGCACGACCTGCCCCGAGTAAGCGGCGTTGGGTGGCGCGGCCTGCTGCCCGAGCCGACCTGTCGTCATGGCGGTAGCCCCCTGCTGGATCTGGCTGGTTCACCACAGCCTATGTGCTCCGGCAAGACCCACGGCCGCCCGCGGGCCACGCACCGGCGAGCGGGACGGGAACATCCGAATTGATACGAATATTCGACCCCGCTTCCACGTGACAGAGGACGTTTGACAGGCTGTCCCGCAGCACGGGGGCGTGCGCGACAGCGACCGGCACCGCCGCCACGGGAGGGAAGAGCACATGCAGACCGCGACCACACAGACTGCGACCACACAAAACGCGGCACCCCGCACGGGCCGCCCGCAACCGGCCGAGACGGGCCCCGCCGGCGACCCCCGCCTGCGCTGGAGCAGCACCGGCACCGCCCACACCCCGCCCGTGCTCCGCTTCCGCCGCGACGGCATCCTCCCCACCGTCGCCGCCGCGCTCTCCGTCCGCGGCGAAACCCTCACCGGCACCGCCGGCAAGGGCGACCAGGCACCCGTCCTGCACCCCCTCGTCCAGGACTTCCTCGACACCCTCACCAGCGGCCAGCGGGAACGCTTCACCGGCCGCTGCCCCGAAGCCATCCTGCTCTCCCGCCACCTCACCGCCGTCGAGGGCTCCCGCAGCAAGCGCGCCTCGCGCAAGCCCCTCTCCGCCGGCGAAGCCCGCCGCTCCCTCAAACACGCCCGGATCACCGCCCGCCGCATCCGCGAGGACGGAGACCCCCTCCACGGCAGCTACGCACCGCCCTGCCGCTCCTGCGACGCGCTCCTCAACCACTTCGGCGTACGCCCCGTCGACCTCACCCACCCCGAGTAGCCACCATGACCGTCTCCTCCGCCTCCTACGACCGCTCCTCGGCCACCCGGTTCCCCGGCCCCGTGGACTCCGCCCTGCGCACCGCCGGCTGGGAACCCGGCCGCTGGGACATCAAGCAGGCCGAATACTGGGCCGACGCCCTGCGCGACCACACCACCCCCGCCGGCCACCGGCACACCGTCTTCCCCGCCGCCGTCGAAGCCTGGGCCGAATTCGGCGGCCTCACCCTCACCGCACCCGGCCCCGGCCGCCAGATAGCACCCACCCCGGTACGCGTCGACCCGCTCACCGGCCTCCACCTCGCCCGCACCTTCGCCGACCTCGGACGCGCCCTGTCCACCCAGATCTGCCCGCTCGGCGCCGGCACCGACGGCGACTCCCACCTGGCGATCGACCGCGAAGGCCGCACCTACCTCATCGACCACACCGGCGACTGGTACCTCGGCGCCGGCCTCGACGAAGCCCTCACCCTCCTCCTCACCGGCCTCCAGCCCGCCCGCCTCACCACCGGCTAACGGAACGGCAGCACCGCCGACACCTTGAAGCCGCCCCCGTCCGTCGGCCCCGACACGAACACCCCGCCCAGCCCCAGCACCCGCTCCCGCATGCCGACCAGCCCGTTGCCGCCGCTGGGCAGATCGGCCCCCCGCGCCTCCCCCTCGCACGGCCCGTTCTCCACCTGCATCGCCACCTCCCCCTCCCGGTGCGCCAGCCGTACGACGACCCGCGCGCCCGGAGCGTGCTTGTGGCAGTTGGTGAGCGCCTCCTGCACCACCCGGTACGCCGTCTGCTCCACCGCGGCCGGATACCCGCCCCCCTCCCCCTGCACCAGCACCTCCACCGACATCCCCGCCGCCCGGGACTGCCCCACCAGCGCCTCCAGCGCGTCCAGCGAAGGCCCCTCCTCCGGGCCCGCCGCCCGAGCCGCCACCCGCACCGGCTGCTTCGCCGGCGCCCGCAGGACCCCCAGCATCTCCCGCAGCTCCGTCAACGCCTGCCGGCCCATGTCACCCACCAGCGCCGCGTTGCGCACCGCCTTCACCGGATCCTTCGCCGCCACCGCCTGCAACGCCGCCGCGTGCACCACCATCAGCGACACCCGGTGCGCCACCACGTCGTGCATCTCCCGCGCGATCCGCGTCCGCTCCTCCTGACGCGCCCACTCCGCGCGCTCCTCGGCCCGGTCCGCCAGCAGCGACAGCTCCCGCTCCAGCGAGTCCGCCCGCTCCTGCAGGCTCTCCATCAGCCGCCGCCGCGCCCCCACGTACAACCCGAGCAGGACCGGCGGCACGGTCAGCGCCACCGCCATGAACACCGACAGCACGATCACGAGCGTGCCGTCGGCCTCCACGTCCCCCCGCGTCTGGACGTACGTCACCACGAACGTCCCGGCCAGCGACATCGAGGCCAGCGTGGCCGTGACCTGCCGGGGCACCTCGCAGGCGGCCAGCGTGTAGAGGCCGACCACCGACAGCAGGAAGCCCATCGTGGCCGGCGTGACGGCGATCCCGACGAGCACCACCGCGACCGGCCAGCGCCTGCGCAGCACGAGCGCCGACCCGGCCAGGGCCCCGAACAGCACCCCCGCCCACACCGGCAACCCGGCCTCACGGGCGCTCGGCACCCCCTCGAAGCCGCACTCGACGGCGGACACCACCCCGAGCCCCACATCGAGCAGCGCCGCCCGGCGCCGCCCCCACCACCAGGGCCCGTCCCGGCCCGTCCCCCCGCGCTCTTCCCCCGTACTGGTCATGCGCTCCAGCCTACGCAGCGGCCTCAGCACGCCGCCGAACGAAATTCCGGCAAACCCGAGGTAATCGCACGTACGACTGAATCGCCCGGCTCCCGAGACCTGAATCCCACATTCCGGACGAACCTGAGCCCATGAGCAAATACGCCGACTTCGAGGGCCTGCGCGAGCAGGCCCTCGCCCTCCGCCGCGAGGGCCTCAGCCGCCGGCAGATCCGCGACCGGCTCCACGTCGACAACAACGACATCCTCAACCGCCTCCTCCAGGGCGAGCCCCCACCGGCGTGGACCAAGCGCCCGAACGCGAAGGACGACCTCCGCGACCGGGCCAGGGAACTCCGCCTCCAGGGCATGACCTACGACCAGATCCAGCTCGAACTGGGCTGCTCGAAGAGCTCCATCTCCCTCTGGGTCCGCGACCTGCCGAAACCGGACCGCCGACGGACGCGCGAAGAGGCTTCCGCCATCGCAAGGAGGGGTTGGGAGCGAACGCTCCTGACTCGAGACACGGAAAGGCGCAGAGTCAAACAGCAGGCCGCCGCCGAGATCGGCCGGATGTCCGACAGGGAGCTCTTCCTCACGGGCGTCGGCCTCTACTGGGCCGAGGGCAGCAAGGACAAGCCCTACGACCGGCGCGAACGGGTGATCTTCGTGAACAGCGACCCGGGGATGATCAGCGTGTATCTCGCCTGGCTCCGCCTGCTCGGCGTGAACCCGGAACACCTGCGCTACTGCGTCACCATCCACGAAACAGCCAACGCCGCGGATGCGGTGCGGTTCTGGGCGAACCTGGTCGGCGTCGACGCCGACCGATTCCTCAAGACGGCCCTCAAACGCCACAACCCCAAGACCATCCGGAAGAACACCGGCGAGAACTACTACGGCTGCCTCACCGTTCGCGTTCTCCAAGGCGCCGATCTGTACCGTCGCATCGAAGGCTGGTGGTGCGGCATAGTAGGGGCTGCATCCGAATCCGATCAACCAAATCGGACATAGGGGACGAGCCATCCCGGATCGTCTAAGGGCAGGACAAATGGTTTTGGTCCATTGAATGAGGGTTCGAATCCTTCTCCGGGAGCACACAGAGGAAACAAGCTCAGTTCGGGTCCTGACCTCGCGGTCGGGACCCGGCCTCGTTTCCGGGCCGTGACCCCCCGCTATCCTTCACGGGTCCACCCCCGAAGCCGAAGGGCCCACCCGTGAGCGCAACCCGCCCGGCAGCCGTCGTCGTACTCGCAGCGGGTGAGGGCACCCGCATGAAGTCGGCCACACCCAAGGTCCTGCACGAGATCTGCGGGCGCTCGCTCGTCGGTCACGTCGTCGCGGCCTCCCGCGAACTCGACCCGGCCCACCTCGTGGTCGTCGTGGGCCACGCGCGCGAGCAGGTCACCGCGCACCTGGCCGGCATCGACGCCGGCGTCCGCACCGCCGTCCAGTACGAGCAGAACGGCACCGGCCACGCCGTCCGCATGGCGCTCGAGGAGCTCGGCGAGAGCCCGGCCGGCACCGTGATCGTCGTCTGCGGCGACACCCCGCTGCTGACCGGCGAGACCCTGCGCGCCCTGGCGGACACGCACGAGGCCGACGGGAACGCCGTCACCGTCCTGACCGCCGAGGTCCCCGACTCCACCGGCTACGGCCGCATCGTGCGCGACCCCGGCACCGGCGCGGTGACCGCCATCGTCGAGCACAAGGACGCCACGAACGCGCAGCGCGCGATCCGGGAGATCAACTCCGGGGTCTTCGCCTTCGACGGCGCCCTCCTCGCCGACGCGCTCGGCAAGGTCCGTACCGACAACAGCCAGGGCGAGGAGTACCTCACCGACGTGCTCGGCATCCTGCGCGAGGCGGGGCACCGCGTCGGTGCGGCGGTCGGCAGCGACCACCGGCAGATCCTCGGGATCAACAACCGGGTGCAGCTGGCCGAGGCGCGGGCGCTGCTGAACGCGCGCCTGCTGGAGCGGGCGATGCTCGCGGGCGTGACGGTCGTGGACCCGGCGAGTGTCTTCGTGGACGTCACCGTCACCTTCGGGCAGGACGCGGTGGTCCACCCCGGCACGCAGCTGCTCGGTGCGACGCACATCGGCGAGGGTGCGGAGGTCGGTCCGAACACCCGGCTGAAGGACACCCGCGTGGGCGCGGGCGCCCGGGTGGACAACACGGTGGCGGACGGCGCGGTCGTCGGCGACCAGGCGAGCGTGGGTCCGTTCGCGTACCTGCGGCCGGGCACGAACCTCGGTGTGAAGGCCAAGGCCGGCACGTACGTGGAGATGAAGAACGCGACGATCGGCGAGGGCACGAAGGTTCCGCACCTCTCCTATGTCGGTGACGCGACGATCGGCGAGTACACGAACATCGGCGCGGCGAGCGTGTTCGTGAACTACGACGGCGAGCACAAGCACCACACCACGGTCGGCTCACACTGCAAGACGGGCTCGGACAACATGTTTGTGGCTCCCGTCACCATCGGGGACGGCGCCTACACGGCGGCCGGCTCGGTGATCACGAAGGACGTGCCGCCCGGTGCGCTGGCCGTGGCCCGTGGCCAGCAGCGGAATATCGAGGGTTGGGTGGCTCGCAAGCGCCCCGGCAGTGCGGCCGCGACGGCCGCGCAGTCGTCGGCGGAGGAGGACTCCGGCAGCCGTTGAGGTGAACTGACCGGAAACAGGTACGCCCTGGACGGCGTACCGTGATAGGTGCACGCAATTCGGCTGGCTCACCGTGTGCGGGACGGACGCACACGGGGGCGAGCAGCTTTCACACGTCTGAGGAGACAGTGCTGTGACCGGGATCAAGACGACCGGCGAGAAGAAGCTGATGCTCTTCTCCGGCCGCGCCCACCCCGAGCTGGCCGAGGAGGTCGCGCACCAGCTCGGTGTCGGCCTCGTGCCGACCAAGGCTTTCGACTTCGCGAACGGTGAGATCTACGTCCGCTTCCAGGAGTCGGCTCGTGGCGCGGACTGCTTCCTGATCCAGAGCCACACGGCTCCGATCAACAAGTGGATCATGGAGCAGCTGATCATGATCGACGCGCTGAAGCGCGCGTCGGCACGCTCCATCACCGTGATCATCCCGTCCTACGGGTACGCCCGCCAGGACAAGAAGCACAAGGGGCGCGAGCCGATCTCGGCGCGCCTGGTCGCGGACCTGCTGAAGACCGCGGGTGCCGACCGCATCCTGACGGTCGACCTGCACACCGACCAGATCCAGGGCTTCTTCGACGGCCCGGTGGACCACCTGTCGGCCCTGCCGGTCCTCGCGGACTACGTGGGCGCGAAGGTGGACCGCACGAAGCTGACGATCGTCTCCCCGGACGCCGGCCGTGTGCGGGTGGCCGACCGCTGGTGCGACCGGCTGGACGCGCCGCTGGCGATCGTGCACAAGCGCCGTGACAAGGACGTCGCCAACCAGGTGACGGTCCACGAGGTCGTGGGTGAGGTCAAGGGCCGCGTCTGCGTCCTGGTCGACGACATGATCGACACCGGTGGCACGATCTGCGCCGCGGCCGAGGCGCTCTTCGCGCACGGCGCGGAGGACGTGATCGTGACGGCCACGCACGGCATCCTGTCGGGCCCGGCGGCCGACCGCCTGAAGAACTCGAAGGTCAGCGAGTTCATCTTCACGAACACCCTGCCGGACCCGTCCGACCTGGAGCTCGACAAGATCACGGTCCTGTCGATCGCGCCGATGGTCGCGCGTGCGGTGCGCGAGGTCTTCGAGGACGGCTCGGTGACCAGCCTCTTCGAGGAGCAGCAGTAGTCACCGCGGTCACGCGGTAGATCCTTTTGGGCGCGGCCTCCCCGCCGGGTACACTCACTGAGTTGCTCGGCGAGGGAGGCCGTACCCGTTCTGCGGTACGGACGCTCCGTTATCGACGCGCTCTTCGTAGCAGGCCGTTCCGGCCGGGTGACCTCTGTCCGTTTTCGTCACCCCACGAGGAGTGAACATGTCCGAGATCAAGCTTGCCGCCAAGCTCCGTGAGACCTTCGGCAAGGGCTCTGCCCGCCAGTCCCGCCGCGACGCCCTGACCCCGGGTGTCATCTACGGTCACGGCACCGACCCGAAGCACGTCGGTGTCGAGGCCCACGCGCTGATGATGGCGCTGAAGACCCCGAACGCCCTGCTCTCCCTGGACATCGAGGGTGCCGGCACCGAGCTGGTCATCCCGAAGGCCGTGCAGCGTCACCCGCTGCGCCGCAACATCCAGCACGTCGACTTCCTGATCGTCCAGAAGGGCGAGAAGGTCACGGTCGAGGTCGCCGTGGTGACCGAGGGCGAGCTGGCCCCCGGCGGCAACCTGCTGGAGACCCTCCTGACCACGATCACGGTCGAGGCCGAGGCCACCCACATCCCCACCGAGGTCACCGTCTCCATCGCGGGCCTCGAGGCCGGTGCCTCCATCCACGCCAAGGACCTGGTCCTGCCGGCCGGCACCACGCTGGCCGTCGACGGTGAGACCCCCGTCCTGCAGGTCGTCGCCCCGCAGGCCGAGGAGCCGGCCGCCGAGGCCGCCGAGGGCACCGAGGCCTGAGCCTCGCCCCACCCCCTCAGCAGTTGCTGACCGACCGCCGTCCGGCTCCACTGGAGCGGGACGGCGGTCGTTCTCGTTCACGGGCTTAAGGAGCTTTTGATGTCGGACGACGCGGCACCCTGGCTGATCGTCGGTCTGGGGAACCCCGGTGCGGAGTACGCCGGCAACCGCCACAACATCGGGTTCATGGTGGCGGACCTGCTGGCCGAGCGGATCGGCGGCCGGTTCAAGGCCCACGGCAAGGCCCGCGCGCAGGTGCTGGAGGGCCGGATCGGGTCTCCGGGGCCGGCGAGCCGGCGGATCGTGCTGGCGAAGCCGATGTCGTTCATGAACCTGTCGGGCGGGCCGGTGACGGCGCTGCGGGACTTCTACAAGGTGCCGCTGGAGCGGATCGTCGCGGTCCACGACGAGCTGGACATCGACTACGCGACGCTGCGTCTGAAGCTGGGCGGCGGGGACAACGGCCACAACGGGCTGAAGTCGATGACGAAGTCGATGGGTGCGGACTACCACCGGGTGCGGTGCGGCATCGGCCGTCCGCCGGGCCGGATGCAGGTCGCGGACTTCGTGCTGAAGGACTTCTCCTCGACGGAGCGCAAGGAGCTCGACTGGTTCGTGGACCGGTCGGCGGACGCGGTGGAGTGCCTGGTCCAGGAGGGCCTGGAGCGCGCCCAGTCCGCCTACAACTCCTGATCCCGTACGCCTGTACGAGGAAGCCCCCGCCGGCCGGCGGGGGCTTCCTGCGTGTACGGGCCGGGTCAGCCGGTGTTGCGCAGGCCGGCGGCGACGCCGTTGACGGTGAGCAGCAGGGCCCGGGCGAGCAGCGGGTCGGGGTCCTCGCCGCGGGCGGCGGCCTGGCGCTGGCGGGCCAGCAGGGAGACCTGGAGGTAGGAGATGGGGTCCAGGTAGGCGTCGCGGACGGCGAAGGTCTGCTGGAGGATGGGCTGGGAGTCCAGGAGCTTCTCCCCGCCGGTGATGCGCAGGACCTCGCGGACGGTGAGTTCGTGCTCGGCCTCGATGCGGTCGAAGACGTGCTTGAGTTCGTCGGGGACGAGGGTGTCGACGTAGTGGCGGGCGATCCGCAGGTCGGTCTTGGCCAGCGTCATCTCGACGTTGGACAGGAAGTTGCGGAAGAAGTGCCAGCGCTCGCCCATCTCGGTGAGGACGGTGTCCTGGCCGGCTTCGCGCAGGGCCTTGAGGCCGGAGCCGACGCCGTACCAGCCGGGGACGATCTGGCGGGACTGGGTCCAGCCGAACACCCACGGGATGGCGCGCAGGCCGTCGAGGCCGGCGCCGGAGTCGGGGCGGCGGGAGGGGCGGGAGCCCAGGTGCAGGTCGGCGAGCTGGTCGACGGGGGTGGCCGCGAAGAAGTACGCGGGCAGGTCGGGGTCCTCGACGAGTGCGCGGTAGGCGGCGTGGGCGGCGTCGGAGACGATGTCCATGGCCGCGTCCCAGCGGGTGAGGGCGTCGTCGGACTGGCGCGGGGCGGTGTGCAGGGCGGAGGCCTGGAGGGTGGCCGCGACGGTCAGTTCGAGGTTCTCGCGGGCCAGGGACGGCACGAGGTACTTGTCGGAGATGACCTCGCCCTGCTCGGTGACCTTGATCTCGCCTTCGAGGGTGCCCCAGGGCTGGGCGAGGATCGCGTCGTGGGAGGGGCCGCCGCCGCGGCCGACGGTGCCGCCGCGGCCGTGGAAGAGGCGCAGGCGCACGCCGTGGCGGTGGGCGACGTCGCGCAGCCGGCGCTGGGCGCGGTGGATCTCCCACTGGCTGGTGGTGATGCCGCCGAACTTGGAGGAGTCGGAGTAGCCGAGCATGACCTCCTGGACGTCGCCGCGCAGGGAGACCAGGCGCCGGTAGGAGGGGTCGGCGAGCATCTCGTCGAGGATGACGTCGGCCGCGCGCAGTTCGTCGGTGGTCTCCAGGAGCGGGACGATGCCGATCTTGGCCCAGCCGGAGTGGAGGTCGATGAGGCCGGCTTCGCGGGCGAGGACGGCGGCGGCGAAGACGTCGTCGGCGCCCTGGCACATCGAGATGATGTAGGACTCGATGACCTCGGGGCCGAACTTCTCGAAGGCGTCCTTGATGGCCGTGAAGACGCCGAGGGTCTTGTGGCCGGCGGCGTCGAGGGGGGCCGGGGTGGGGGCGAGGGGGCGGCGGGAGCGCAGTTCCTTGGCGAGGAGCTTCTGCCGGTAGTCGCGCGGCATGTCGGCGTAGCGCCAGGACTCCTCGCCGAGGCGGTCGAAGAGCTGGCCGAGGGCGTGGTGGTGGGCGTCCGCGTGTTCGCGTACGTCCATGGTCGCGAGCTGGAGGCCGAAGGCGGCCAGGGTGCGGATGGTGCGGTCCATGCGGCCGTCGGCGAAGAGGGCGCCGCGGTGTTCGCGCAGGGAGGTCTGGATGAGGGTGAGGTCGGCGAGGAGCTCGGACGTGCCGAGGTAGTCGCGGCCCTCCTCGTGGGGGATGCCCTTGGCGAGGCGCTCGCGGGTGTTGAGGAGCTTCTGGCGGATGCAGGTGGCCTTGAGGCGGTAGGGCTCCTCGGCGTTCAGCCGCTTGTAGCGGGGGCTGATCTCGGGGAGCCGCTCGAGGTCGGCCTGGAGGGAGGTGAGGAGTTCCTCGGTGGCGCCGGTGTAGCGGATGGAGTTGGAGAGCAGTCCGCGCAGGAAGTCGACGAGTTCGAGGGCGTCGGTGATGCCGTGCTCGTGCTGGAGGATCAGGACGTCGCGGGTGACGTCGGGGGTGACGTTGGGGTTGCCGTCGCGGTCGCCGCCGATCCAGGTGCCGAAGGTGAGGGGGCGGGTGCCGGCGGGCAGTTCCACGCCGACGCGCTGGAGCTCGGCGGCGAGGTCCTCGAGTACGTCGCCGACGGCGCCGGCGTGGAGTTCGTCGAGGTAGTAGATGGCGTTGCGGGCCTCGTCGGCGGGCTCGGGCCGCACCACGCGCAGTTCGTCGGTCTGCCAGACGAGGTCGATGTTCTCGGCGAGCCGCAGGTCGTGGCGGCGGCGGTCGCCGGCGCCGGTGACGGGCTCCTCCAGCAGGGCGGCGATGCGGCGCAGCTTGTTCAGGACGCTGCGGCGGGCGGCCTCGGTGGGGTGCGCGGTGAAGACGGGGCGGACGTTGAGGTTCTTGACCGTCTCGCGCAGGTGCTCGGGGTCGGCGTCCTTCAGCATGTCGGCGGTGCGGGCGAGGAGCCCGCCCTCGGCGGCGCGGTGGGCGCGCAGCTCCTTGCCGCGGTGCACCTGCTCGGTGACGTTGGCGAGGTGGAAGTAGGTGGAGAAGGCGCGCACCAGCTTGGCGGCGGTCTCCAGGTCGGTGTCGCCGAGGAGCGCCGCGGCGGCCTCCCCGTCGGTGCGCGTGAGGGCGCGGACCCGTTCGACGAGGTCGAGGAGTTCCCGGCCCTCCTGGCGGACGAGGGTCTCGCCGAGGAGGTCGCCGAGGCGGCGGATGTCCGCGCGCAGCTCGGCGTTCGCCGTCTCCGCCGTCCGCGGGGCGGCGGCGGGGCGGGCGGGCTGGGTGACGGGGGCCTGGGCGGCCTGGTCAGCACTGCTCACAGGTGCGGCTCCTTGCAGTGTTCGAGCGCTACTGGGCTGTGGGCTCCCGGGGTGCGCGGCCGTGCCGGTCGTGCTGCGCAGCCCGAGCTGCCCGTGCGGACCGCGCTGTCCGACGACAACAGGATAGGTGTCCTGCCCCTGTGCCCCGGCAGAGCGCCCGCACTGTGGGCAGGGTTCGCCCTCGTGGCGCGGGTCCTGTTGCCGTCCGCGCCGTCTTTGCCATACTTACGTTGCCGTAGGTTACGGATCCGTAGGTCGGGTGCCCGGCGCCTGCGGGCTCTCTCCCCCCGACTCCTCACCCCCCAGGGGACCCCCTTATGACCTTCAGTCCCGAACTGATCGAGGACTCCTCGGCGCCTTCCGCGCCCTCCGCGACGCGCGGCGGTGAGCAGAAGCGCTCCGTGGAGCAGATCGCGCTGCTGTTCTTCATCACCGTGCCGTTCCTGGCGCTGCTGGCGGCGGTACCGCTGGCCTGGGGCTGGGGGGTGAGCTGGCTGGACCTGGGCCTGATGGTGTTCATGTACTTCCTGGCGTGCCACGGGATCACGATCGGCTTCCACCGCTACTTCACGCACGGCTCCTTCAAGGCGAAGCGGCCGCTGCGCATCGTGCTGGCGGTCATGGGGTCGATGGCGGTGGAGGGGCCGCTGGTGCGCTGGGTGGCGGACCACCGCAAGCACCACAAGTACTCCGACCACGAGGGCGACCCGCATTCGCCGTGGCGGTTCGGCGAGACGCTGCCGGCGCTGGTGAAGGGGCTGTGGTGGGCGCACATCGGCTGGCTCTTCGACGAGGAGCAGACCGATCAGCAGAAGTACGCCCCGGATCTGATCAAGGACCCGGCGATCCGGCGGATCAGCCGTGACTTCGTCTTCTGGACGGTGCTGTCGCTGGCGATCCCGCCGCTGGTGGGCGGTCTGGTCACGATGTCGTGGTGGGGTGCGTTCACGGCGTTCTTCTGGGGTTCGCTGGTGCGCGTCGCGCTGCTGCACCATGTGACGTGGTCGATCAACTCGATCTGCCACGCGGTGGGCAAGCGGCCGTTCAAGTCCCGGGACCGCTCGGGCAACGTGTGGTGGCTGGCGGTGCTGTCGTGCGGGGAGTCCTGGCACAACCTGCACCACGCGGACCCGACGTCGGCGCGGCACGGGGTGCTGCGCGGCCAGGTGGACTCGAGTGCGCGGCTGATCCGCTGGTTCGAGCAGCTGGGGTGGGCTTCGGACGTGCGCTGGCCGTCCGGGGCGAGGATCGACGCCCGGCGCAGGGAAAAGACGCCGAACGCGGCATGATGGGGGACGTGGCGATCGACGGCAGCAGTACCAGCAGCGACAAGCCCAGGCGTGGTCGCCGGGTCCGGATGACGGGCGCCGAGCGGCGCCAGCAACTGCTGGACATCGGCCGCACCCTGTTCGCCGCGAAGGGTTTCGAGGGCACCTCGGTGGAGGAGATCGCGGCGAAGGCCGGGGTGTCCAAGCCGGTGGTGTACGAGCACTTCGGCGGCAAGGAGGGCCTGTACGCGGTGGTCGTGGACCGCGAGATGCGCCAGCTGCTGGAGGGGGTCACGGGCGCGCTGACGGCGGGGCACCCGCGGGAGCTGCTGGAGCAGGCCGCGTTCGCCCTGCTGGACTACATCGAGAACTACACGGACGGCTTCCGGATCCTGGTGCGGGACTCTCCCGTGGCGCAGTCGACGGGCACCTTCGCGTCGCTGATCAGTGACATCGCCACGCAGGTGGAGGACATCCTGGGGCTGGAGTTCAAGGCCCGGGGCTTCGATCCGAAGCTGGCGCCGCTGTACGCGCAGGCGCTGGTCGGGATGGTGGCGCTGACCGGGCAGTGGTGGCTGGAGACGCGCCGGCCCAAGAAGGCCGAGGTGGCGGCGCACCTGGTGAACCTGGCCTGGCACGGGCTGGAGAACCTGGAGGCGAAGCCCCGGCTGGTGGGGCACCGCAGGAGCTGAGGTCCGTACGGCGCTGACGCGACGGCGCCCCGTCACCGGTCCTTCCGGTGGCGGGGCGCCGTCGTGTCGTGCGGGGCCCGTCGGGGCCGTGGCTGTGTCGGTACGTCGATAAGTCGGTACGCGGGTCCGTCAGCTCTGCGGGCCGTGCTCGTGCACGCTCTCCGCGCCGGGCGCCGCCGGGCCGCGCTTCTCCAGGAACTCCAGCCGGTTGCCGACCGGGTCGTGGGAGTAGAAGCGGCGGTGGCCCGGCAGGTTGTCGTCCCAGACGACGTCGGCGCCGCGTTCGCGGAGTTTGCGGGCGTAGTCCTCGATGCCGGTCACCCGCAGCCCGGGGTGGGCCTTGCGGGCCGGCCGGAAGTCCTCTTCCACGCCGAGGTGGAGCTGCACGCCCCCGGCGGTGAACCAGCAGCCCCCGCGCGCGGCGAGGACCGGGGGTTTGGAGATCTCCGTCATGCCGAGGACGTCCTGGTAGTACGCGCGGAGCCGGTCTTCCGATCCGGGCGGGGCCGCGAGTTGGACGTGGTCGACTGCGGTCAGCAAGGTCAGGCCTCCTTGTGGGCGACGGCGAAGATGCGGCGGAACGGGAAGACGGTGCCCCGCGGGCCCGGCGGGTACGCGGTGCGCAGGGCTTCTCGGTATTCGGAGAGGAAGCGGTCGACGGCCTCGCGGTCGTCGCCGAGTGCGGTGAGCACGGGCCGCAGGGCGGTGCCCTTGACCCAGTCGAGGACGGGGTCGGGCCCGGGCAGGAGCTGGGAGTAGGTGGTCTCCCAGACGTCGACGGCGCAGCCCAGTTCGGTGAACCGGGCCAGGTACTCGGCGGGTTCGAGGAGGTGGATGTAGCGCGCCCCGTGCCCGGCGAGGCGGTCGCGCCAGCGCGGGGTGTCGCACAGTTCGGCGAGGAGGCGGTGGCTGGGGGCGGTGAAGTTGCCGGGGATCTGGAAGGCGAAGGTGCCGCCGGGGCGCAGGCCGTTGATCCAGGCGGCGAAGGAGCCGGGGTGGCTGGGCACCCATTGCAGGGCCGCGTTGGAGACGATCAGGTCGTACGTCTCCTCGGGCATCCAGTCGGCGAGGTCGGCGTGGCGGAAGTCGAGCGTGCCCCCGCCGGGCGTCGGGCCGGCGTGCTCGGCGGTGGCGCGCTGGAGCATCTGCGGGGAGAGGTCGAAGCCGGTGATGCGGGCGTCGGGCCAGCGGTCGGCGAGGAGCGCGGTGACGTTGCCGGGGCCGCAGCCGAGGTCGGCGATGCGCGCGGGCCGAGTGGGGAGCTCGGGTATCCGGGTCATCAGGTCGAGGAACGGGCGCGTGCGGTGCCCGGCGTGGCGCAGGTACTGCTGGGGGTCCCAGACGGGTGCGGAGCCGTCCAGGGCGTGCGGGCGCACGGCCGGCGCGATATCGGAATGCATGTTCGAGCCTCCCTACTGGTGGGGCGGTCGGAAGCGGAAGCTGTTCCGGCCCCCTCCATGCCCCATGCTCGGCCAGACTATATCTCGATGTCAAGATTCTTGATCTGAAGAGACTCCATATCGACAGACCCCGTACACTGATCGGCATGGAGGACGAGGTCGACCGACTGGTCGCGGCATGGCGGCGAGAGCGCCCTGACCTCGACGTGGAACCGCTCGAAGTGCTCAGCCGCGTCAGCAGGCTCGCACGCCACCTCGACCGGGCCCGCAGGCTCGCCTTCTCCGAGCACGGCCTGGAGCCGTGGGAGTTCGACGTGCTGACCTCGCTGCGGCGCGCGGGCGCGCCCTACCAGCTCTCCCCCGGACAGTTGCTGACGCAGACCCTCGTCACCTCCGGCACCATGACCAACCGCATCGACCGACTCGCCAAGAAGGGCCTCGTCGAGCGGCTGCCCGACCCCAGCGACCGGCGCGGGGTCCTGGTCCGGCTGACGCCCGAGGGGCGCGACCGCGCGGACCAGTCCCTCGCCGGCCTGCTGGCCCAGGAACGCGCGATCCTGGCCCAGCTCTCCACGGCCCAGCGGGGCGAGCTCGCCGGGCTGCTACGCCAGTTGACCGCTCCGTTCGACAACATCCCCGGCTAGCTCCGCGGGACGTACGCCGGCCCGCCGGGCCAGTGCCACGGCGGCCAGGGTCGAGTGCACCCCGAGCTTGCCCAGCACGTTCTGCATGTGCGTGCGCACCGTGTGCGGGGACAAGAACAGCCGCGCGGCCACGTCCTTGCGGCCCAGCCCCGCCACCATGCAGCGCAGCACCTCGTGCTCGCGCGGGGTGAGGGACTCCACGAGCCGCTCGCTGTCGCTGCGGTGCTTGCGGGCCGCCGTCAGCTCCCGCAGCACCCCGGTGAGCAGGGCGGGCGGCAGGTGGGTCTCCTCGCGCAGCACCCCGCGGATGACGGCCAGCAGGCGCGAGAGCGAGCAGTCCTTCGCCACCCATCCCGACGCCCCGGCCTGCAGGGCCAGCGCGGCCCGCCGCGGGTCGTCCCGCTCGGCGAGCACCACCGTGCGCACCCCGGGGTGGGCCACCCGCACCCCGGCGACGAGGGCGATCCCGTCCGCGGGCGGCGGCGCCGGACCGGAACCCGCCTCCCGCTGGCCGGGCACGGTCCCCGACAGGGCTCCCGGCGCGGCCGCGCCGGCGCCGAGGTCGGCGTCGACGAGCAGCACGTCGTAGCGGCGGCCTTCCGCCACCGCCCGCTCCAGGCAGCGCGAGGCGGCGGGACCGCTGCCGGCCGCGGACACGTCCACGTCCGGCTCGGCCGCGAGCGCGGCTGCGAGGGACTCGGCGAAGATGCGGTGGCCGTCGACCACCAGGACCCGGATACGAACCACAAAACCCCCAAGGGTCGGGGAACGGACGACTACGGGTACGGCGCCCGGCCGGACGGCCACAGGCCCCGCGGCCGCCGCCGCGACTTCTGTGCACTACCCCGGACCGGACGCCGTACCCGGCGTGTCTCGACCCCTGAATCAACACCGGCCCCCACCGGTGTCACGCATCAGCGTAGAGCGGGCGGCGTCTCGCGGTTGGCCGAATAGCAGAAGTTTTCCGAGCGGTTTTCCAGGAGGACCGTCGGCGGCCGCCCGCGGGGTGGCTTGTTTTCAGCTGTCCGGAAGATCCGGCGGGACGGCTCGCGGACGGCGTGTGCCGCGGGCAGTTGCACGGGAGGTGTTTCACCCGGCGTACGCACGCCGGGCGCCCGCGCACAGCGCCTGCCGGCCGCGCCCGGCCCCTACGCGCGCGCCCCCCGCACCGTCGGGTGCGGGGGGCGCGCGGGAGGGCGGCGGGAGGGTCAGGAACGCTGCTTGCGGGCGAAGTTCCAGGCGTCCTGCACGATGTTGGTGAGGTCCGAGCGGGTCGGGGTCCAGCCGAGGCGCTCGTGCGCCGTGCGCGCGGAGGCGACGAGGACCGCCGGGTCGCCCGCGCGGCGCGGGGCGACGATCTCCGGGATCTCCCGGCCGGTGACCTTGCGGACCGTCTCGATGACCTCGCGGACCGAGAAGCCGCTGCCGTTGCCGAGGTTGCACACCAGGTGCTCGCCCTCGGCCGCGACGCGCAGCGCCGACAGGTGGGCCTCCGCCAGGTCGGCGACGTGGATGTAGTCGCGTACGCAGGTGCCGTCGGGCGTCGGGTAGTCGTCCCCGAACACCGAGATGGACTCGCGCTCCCCCAGGGCGACCTGGAGCACCAGCGGGATCAGGTGGGTCTCGGGGTCGTGGCGCTCGCCGAACTCGCGGTAGGCGCCGGCGACGTTGAAGTAGCGCAGCGAGACCGCGGCCAGGCCGTGCGCCGCGCACTCCCCGGCGATCATGTGGTCGACGGCCAGCTTCGAGGCGCCGTACGGGTTGGTCGGCGCGGTCACCGAGGTCTCCGTCAGCACCCCGCCCGACGGCTCCCCGTAGGTGGCGGCGGTGGAGGAGAAGACGAGCCGGCGCACGCCGGCCTCGCGCATCGCGGTCAGCAGGGCGAGGGTGCCGCCGACGTTGTTGTCCCAGTACTTGCCGGGGTTCACCACGGACTCGCCGACCTGCGAGGAGGCCGCGAAGTGCAGCACCGCGTCGAAGGAGGCGTCCAGGTAGCGGGCGGCGTCCTGGATCCGCCCGTCGATCAGGGTCGCGCCCGCGGGGACGCCCTCCGCGAAGCCCGTGGAGAGGTTGTCGAGGATGGTGACCTCGTGTCCGGCCTCCAGCAAATGGGCGGCGACGACACTGCCCACGTAGCCGGCACCGCCGGTGACCAGGTACTTGCTCACTGCCACTCCTACCTCTCGCGGAAGCGCGCGGATGCGCGCGCTCTGGTGACTGGCTTACCGGATTCCGCGCCTCCGGGGAAATCGCCGGGGAAATCGCCCGGGGGAAACCGCCCGGGGAGACCGCCGCCGTGCGGGACCTAGTCGCCGGGCGGCGGGACGGAGTCCTGCGGCCACGGCCGGGCCGGCGGCGCGGCCCGGTCCAGCAGCCCGGTACGGGCGGCCAGCGCGGCGGCCTCCAGGCGCGAGCCCACGCCGAGCTTCATCAGGACCCGCTGCACGTGCGTACGGGCCGTGCTCGGCGCGATGGCCATCCCGGCGGCGATGAGCCGGGTGTCCTCGCCCTCCGCCACCCGTACCAGCACCTCGACCTCGCGCGGGGTCAGCAGCCGCAGCAGCCGGCCGGCCTCGTCGTCGGGCTGCGCGGCCGGGTTGAGCAGCTCCGCGAAGGCCGCCTGGAGCAGCTGCGGGGCGATGGCGGCCTCCCCCGCCCGGGCCTTGGCCAGGGCCCGCTCGACGCCCTCGATGCGCTCGTCCTGGCGCACGTACCCCGAGGCTCCCGCGGCGAAGGCGGCCGCTATCCCGCGCGGGCTCGGCACCGGGCCCAGCACCACCACGGCGATCTGCGGGCGCTCCCGCTTGATCCGCACCACCGGCTCGAACACCCCGGGCTCCGCCGGGACGGCCGTGCCGAACAGGCACACCTCCGGGGCGCGGCCGATGACCAGTTCGGCGGCACCGGCCGCCGGCGCGGCCGCCGCGAGCACGCGGTGCCCGCGGAGTTTCAGGGCCGAGGCGAGCGCCTCGGCCAGCAGCCGGTGCTCGTCGACCACCATGACCCGTACGCCCATCAAGGCTCCCACCCCAGATCCTTCTGACCCGGCAAGCTACACGCTTGTTCGACGGGGCGCGGCGGTTACCGCGCGAAAGCCCCCGATCGGTGGGTACCGTCCGGGGGCTTCCGCGATCGGGGCGGGCCGGGGGTCAGCTCGCCGCGAAGGAGACGAAGAGGTACTCGGGGTCGGCCTTGTCCGAGTACGGCTTGCGCACCGTGGTGCGGGAGATGAACAGGCGACCGTTGTGGTAGCGGAACTCCGAGTGGTCCAGCGAGAAGCTCGTCTCGGCGCGCTGGCTCGTCTTCTCCGCCGGGTTCTGCATGAGCAGGGTCTCCTTCATCGTCTTGCCGTCGATGCTGACGACCTGGCCGCCTCCGTCGTACGGGGGCACCTTGTAGGCGATGATGTTCGACCCGTCCATGCGCAGCGGGTACATGGTGTACCGCTCGCCCGCGTCGGCGCGGTCGCTGGTGGCCTTGCCGGTCTCCAGGTCGAAGGAGACGATCTCGTTGGTGCGGCCGACGGAGGCCGTGCCCTGGTGCTCGTAGGACGGCAGGTAGACCTTGCCGTTGCCGATGACCATGTTCGAGCACTGCTCGACCTCGGTGGCGGGGCACTTGGGGGCGTAGCTGCCGCCGGCGAGGCCGATGCGGGCCTTGAGCTGGCCGGCGTCGTCGAGGACGAAGAGGTCGCTGACGTTGGTGGCGTTCTTGGCGGTGTTGCCGACGTTGGCGGCGATGACGAGCGGCTTGGTGGAGATGATGCCGGCCCACTCGATGCCGGCGGACAGCTTGTACGAGTACTTCGGCGCGCCCGTGGCCGGGTCGAGGGCCTGCGCGTACAGCGTCGGGCTGGAGCTGCGGCCGCACTTGCGCAGGACGGCGAGGGCCTCGCCGCCGGCGTAGCCCATGTCGTAGCAGCCTTCGCCGTCGGTCTTGGGCGTCCACAGGGACTTGCCGTCGGCGAGGTTCCAGGCGGCGCCGCCGGACAGGCCGCCCGCGGCGACGGTCTGGCCGCTGATGGTGACCTCGCTGAAGGCGACCGGCTTGTCGCCGCCGGTGGCGGACTTGGCGGTGCCGGACCACAGGAGCTTGCCGGTGTTCAGGTCGATGACGCCGACCTGGGTGCACTGGGGGTACTTCTTGTCGTTGGTCGCCATGCCCTCTTCGAAGAGGATGGCGCTCTTGTTGTCGCTGACGTGCTTGGTGGCGCCGCAGACGTTGGCCGGGAGCGCGAGCTCCCACTTCTTGCCGCCGTCGACCAGGTTGTAGCCGACGACCTTCGCCACGTCGGACTTGACGTACGTGGTGTCGGTCAGCCAGGAGCCGTCGACGGAGACCACGTCGGCCGGCGCCGGGCTGGGGACGTTGACCAGCGACTTCGACTTGGGGTTGGTCGGGACCTTCTCGCTGCCGGGGGTGCCGGCCTGGTTCTTGTCGCCCTCGGGCGAGCCGCTCGCGCCGTTCGCGGCGGGCTGGGCGCCGCCGTCGTCGCCGGAGACGTACCAGAAGCCGCCGCCGATGATGAGGGCCATGGCCAGCACGGCCGCCGCGACGATCAGCAGCTGATTGCGCACGTCGTTGCCGCCGCCGCCCGCGGGCGCCGCGTACGGCTGGGCCGGGGCCTGGACGGTGCTCGGCTGCTGCGGGTAGCCGTAGCCGGGCTGGGCCTGCGGCTGCGGGTAGCCGTAGCCCGGCTGACCCACGGGCGGCTGGGGAACGGTCGGCGGCTGGGCCGGCGGCTGCGGGGGGCCGGGCGGCGGCGGGCCGCCGAAACCGCCGGACGGCGGCTGGCTGGGGGGCGGCGGGGTACTCATCGCGTGCTACTGCCTCTCGGTGGGACGCTCGGTGGGCTCGTTCACTTGCCGAAGACCATCAGGAGTCGCTCGTCCTTGCCCTCGCCGATCAGCCGGGTCGCGGAGGTGAAGTACCGGCCGTCCTCGAAGGCCCGCACCTGGAAGGTGACCATCGAGCTCTCTATGTTGGCGGCGGGGCCCGACGGCATGCGCAGCAGCACCTTGGGCTCACCGCTCCCGGCCGCCATGGAGACCATCTCGCCGGGTTCGCGCAGGGCGTTGGAGCGGTAGGCGATGAGCTGGCCGTTGCCCGCCTTGACCGGGTACCAGTTGCGCTTGTCGCCGGCCTTGCGGCGCCACTTGGCCTTGCCGGTCCCGAGGTCGAAGGCGACGACCTCGTTGTCGAACCCCTTGTCCGCGGCCGTGCGCAGGAAGAGGGTGTCGCCGTCGACCACCGAGTTGCCGCAGCCCTGAAGGTTCTCGATGCTGCCGGCGTTGCAGTTGGTCTCGAAGGAGCCTTCGGCGGCCATGCTGGCGCGCTTCTTGCCGTCGGGCGTCAGGGAGACGATGGCCCGCTTGCTCTCTTCGCGGTTGTTGATGTCGATGACGGTCGGAGAGACGGACAGGACGCTGCCGACGCGCCAGCCCTTGGGCAGCCGGTAGGTCCAGGTCTTCTTGCCGGTGACCGGGTCGGCGTCCTGGATCTCGGTGGTCTTGTCGTCGTCCATGCACAGGGCGACGGCGAGCAGCTTGCCGTTGCCGGCGGCGTACTGGCTCGGCTGGCAGCCTTCGGCGCTCTGGCCGGAGAAGAGCTTGTCGCCGGTGCTGACGCGGTGGGCGCTGGTGCCGCCCATCCGGTTGACGACGAAGGTGTCGCCGGTGAGGGCCATGCCGACGGACGCGGCGCCGTCGAAGAGGTTCTCCTTGACGAGCTCCTTCGTCCAGCCCTCCTTGCCGGCCTTCAGGTCGACCAGCTTCATCTGGTTGCAGGTGGCGTTGGAGCCCTCGCCGTCCTTGACGGTCAGGACGGTCTTGCCGTCGGCGGTGGTCTGGTCGGCGTACCCGCAGATCTCGGTACGGAAGTCGACTTTCCACTTCTCCTTGCCGTCGGTGACGGCGTACCCGATGACGGACTTGTCGACGGTCTTGACGACGGTGTCGCCGACCACCCACATCGCCGGGGTGGGGATGCCCGCGCCGGGGCCGGTGAGCTTGGCCGTCTTGAGCCACAGCACCTTGTCCTCGCCGGACTTGCGGCCGGCGTTGAGGTCGGTCTGCTCGGCCATGCCGTTGCCGCTGCCGTCGCCCTTGTCCACGGACGGCGAGCCGGAGGGCTTGGGGTCGGCGGGCGTGGAGCCCTGCGCGACGGGCGTCTTGGGGTCCTTGCCGTCGTCCCCCAGGAAGGCGAAGTAGGCGCCGGTGCCGAGTACGAGGACACCCGCGACCGCCGCCGCGACGATGACCGCCCCCTTGCGGCGGCCCGGGGCGCCGGGCGCCGGCGGGCCGGGGGGCATGCCGGGCCCGGGCGGCGGGAAGCCGTACCCGCCCTGCGCCACCGGCTGCGGGACGGTGGGCGGCTGCTGCGCGTACGGGTTGGCGCCCTGCGGTGGGTAGCCGTAGCCCGGCTGCGGCGGTCCGGGCAGGTGCCCGTAACCGGAAGGGGTCGGCGGCTGGTTCGGCGGCTGGGGCGGCTCGGTCATCAGCGCATACCTTCGGGTTCGGGCGGTGGGGCGATCCGGAGATCGAAAAGAACCGACCCTTTCTATCACCCGTGGCCGACACGCAGCGGGCCGGTCGCACCCCTGTTCCCAAGGGAGGACCGGCCCGTGACACGGCCGTTATCCGTCCGGCCGGCGTTTTCCGGGGCCCTGGCGGCCCGCTGGACTCAGGCCTCTTCGGCCAGTTCCAGCCAGCGCATCTCCAAGTCGTCGCGCTCGGAGATCAGTTCCCGCAGCTCCGCGTCGAGCTTGGCGACCTTGTCGTAGTCGGTGGAGTGCTCGGCGATCTGCGCGTGCAGGTTCGACTCGCGGTCCGACATCTTGTTGAGCTGGCGCTCGATCTTCTGGAGTTCCTTCTTCGCGGCGCGCGAGTCGCCGGACGCCGTCGTCTTGGCGGCGGCGGCCGGGGCCGGCGCGGGGGCGGCGGCCTCGATCATGCGCCTGCGGCGCTCCAGGTACTCGTCCAGGCCGCGCGGCAGCATCCGCAGGCTCGCGTCGCCGAGCAGCGCCATCACCGTGTCGGTGGTGCGCTCGACGAAGAACCGGTCGTGGGAGATCACGATCATCGAGCCGGGCCAGCCGTCGAGGAGGTCCTCCAGCTGTGTGAGGGTCTCGATGTCGAGGTCGTTGGTGGGCTCGTCGAGGAAGAGGACGTTCGGCTCGTCCATCAGCAGGCGCAGGATCTGCAGCCGGCGCCGCTCGCCGCCGGAGAGGTCGCCGACCGGCGTCCACTGCTTCTCCTTGGTGAACCCGAACTGCTCGCACAGCTGGCCCGCCGTCATCTCGCGGCCCTTGCCGAGGTCGACGCGGTCGCGGACGCGCTGGACGGCCTCCAGGACGCGCAGCGACGGGTCGAGCTCGCCG
This sequence comes from Streptomyces sp. NPDC034085, assembly GCF_055575555.1. NCBI lineage: Bacteria > Bacillati > Actinomycetota > Actinomycetes > Kitasatosporales > Streptomycetaceae > Streptomyces > Streptomyces sp. NPDC034085. The sequence continues at coordinate 26,711 of NZ_JBVISL010000010.1, forward strand.
ACCTCCTGGGAGAGGTAGGCCAGCCGTACGGTCTTGCCGACGGTGATCTCGCCGGCGGCGGGCTGGGTCTCGCCCTGGGTGCGGGCGGCCTCGGCGAGGGCCCGCAGCAGGGAGGTCTTGCCGGCGCCGTTGACGCCGACGAGGCCGACGCGGTCGCCGGGGCCCAGGTGCCAGGTGAGGTGCTTGAGCAGGGTCTTGGGCCCGGCCTGGACGGTGACGTCGTCCAGGTCGAAGACCGTCTTGCCGAGGCGGGCGTTGGCGAAGCGCATCAGCTCGGACTTGTCGCGCGGCGGCGGCACGTCGGCGATCAGCTCGTTGGCGGCCTCGATGCGGTAGCGGGGCTTGGAGGTGCGCGCGGGCGCGCCGCGGCGCAGCCAGGCCAGCTCCTTGCGCATGAGGTTCTGCCGCTTGGTCTCCTCGGTGGCGGCGATCCGTTCGCGTTCGGCGCGGGCGAAGACGTAGTCGCTGTAGCCGCCCTCGTACTCGTAGACGGAGCCGCGCTGGACGTCCCACATGCGGGTGCAGACCTGGTCGAGGAACCAGCGGTCGTGGGTGACGCACACGAGGGCGGAGCGGCGGGTCTGCAGGTGCTCGGCCAGCCAGGAGATGCCCTCGACGTCGAGGTGGTTGGTGGGCTCGTCGAGGACGAGGAGGTCCTGGTCCTCGACGAGCAGCTTGGCGAGCGCGATGCGGCGGCGCTCGCCACCGGAGAGCGGGCCGATGACGGTGTCGAGGCCCTGGCCGAAGCCGGGCAGGTCGAGGCCGCCGAAGAGGCCGGTGAGGACGTCGCGGATCTTGGCGTTGCCGGCCCATTCGTGGTCGGCCATGTCGCCGATGATCTCGTGCCGGATGGTGGCGGCCGGGTCGAGGGAGTCGTGCTGGGTGAGCACGCCCATGCGCAGGCCGCCGTTCTGGGTGACCCGCCCGGTGTCGGGCTCCTCCAGCTTGGCGAGCATCCGGATGAGGGTGGTCTTGCCGTCGCCGTTGCGGCCCACGACACCGATCCGGTCTCCCTCGGACACGCCGAGGGAGATGCCGTCGAGCAGGGCACGGGTGCCGTACACCTTGCTGACTGCCTCGACATTGACCAGATTGACGGCCATCAGACGCGCTCCAGGGAAAGGGTGTGGATCAGCCCCTCAGCCTAACCCTCCGCGCCGACGCGGAACGTTCCACCAGCCAGGCGCCCCCCACTGCCATGCCGATGGCGGCGGGTGCGGTCACCGGAAGGGCGATCAGGGTGGCGCTGTGGCCCTCCAGCAGACCGCCGAGGCCGGTCGTCGACAGGCCGAGGACGCCCAGCAGGCACAGGGTGGTGCCGAGGGCGGCGGCGGGCCCGCTGCCGGGGGCCGCGTCGGCGGTCCCCGGTGCCTCGAAGCGGCGCAGGCAGGCCACGAGCAGGGCGGTCAGGGCGGCCGCGAGGAGGATCCGCGGCGGTACCTGCGCCCACCAGCCGGCGGTGGCCGGCTCGGGCAGCGGCAGGCCCAGGGCGAGCTGGGCGGCGTACACGCCGAGCATGGCGGTGAGGTGCCAGAGGAAGGCGGTCATGGCGATGCCGTTGGCGGCGACGACCCCGCGCCAGACGCGCGGGCGGGCGAGCCAGGCCGTCGCGGGCCGGGCGAGCAGTTGCACGGCGCCGACCAGCCACATGCCGTGGCAGAGCAGGGCGAGGGTGGGCGGGGCCATGTTGGACACCTTCTCCCCGGGCATCCCGACCATGGACAGCGGGTACGGCCCGACGGCCACCAGCAGCACCGCCCCGGCGAGCCCGGCGGCCCCCAGGAGGGCGGGCCGGGTGATGCGGCCGTCGGCGCGCAGGAAGCCGAGCTGGTGCACGGCCAGCCACACGAAGGCGAAGTTCAGGAACTCCGCGTACGGGACTCCGAGCGCGAAGCGCAGGACGTCGACCAGGGCCGCGGCGCCGGCCAGGGCGGCGAAGGCGGCCCAGCCGCGGCGGGCGTGCAGCCTCAGCAGCGGCGGGGTGAAGGCCACCATCGCCAGGTAGATCCCGATGAACCACAGCGGCTGCGTGACCATCCGCAGCGCGGCCCCCGTCAGCCGGCCGCCGCCGGCTCCGGCGAGCTGCACGGCCAGCGCGAGGGCCGCCCAGAGCAGGACGAAGACCAGGGTGGGCCGCAGCAGCCGCCGGAGGCGGGCGCGCAGGAAGACGGCGTACACGGGCCGGCCGCCGGCGCGGCGCTCCAGCGAGCGGTACGACAGGGCGTGCGAGAACCCGCCGACGAAGAAGAACACCGGCATGACCTGGAGCCCCCAGGTGAGCACCTGGAGCGGGGGCACGAGTGCGAGCAGGTTGCCCACGCCGTCGGTGCTGACGGCCGCCATCAGCCAGTGGCCGAGGACGACCGTGCCGAGCGAGGCGACCCGGAGCAGGTCCACGTACCGGTCGCGGGAGGCGGGCGTGGCGGCGGCCATGCCGCGTGCGCTGACTGTCATGCCCCCAACAGTCGCGGCCGCGCACCGCCCTCCGACAGGGCGCAGATACTCAGCCGGCGCCTGGGTACCCGCGCCCGCGGCCCGCCGCCCGCCGCCCGCCCGTCAGGACGTGACGGCCGTGGCCCCCGGGGCGGGAGAGGAGGTGATCCGGGTGGCGCGGCAGGTGCCCGACGCTTCGAGGGCGGCGGCGACCTTGGCGGCGGACTCCGCGTCCCGGACCAGGAAGGCCGTCGTCGGACCCGACCCGGACACCAGCCCGGCCAGGGCCCCCGCGTCGGCGCCCGCCGCGAGGGTGGCCGCCAGCTGCGGGCGCAGCGACAGCGCGGCCGGCTGGAGGCCGTTGGAACCGGGCAGCACCGCGGCCAGCGCGTCGGCGTCGCCCGAGGCGAGGGCCGCCAGCAGCGCCGGCGAGGCCTCGGGCTCCGGCACGTCCGTACCGGCGGTCAGCCGGTCGAACTCCCGGAACACCGCCGGGGTGGACAGGCCGCCCTCGGCGACCGCGAACACCCAGTGGAACCGCCCGGCCGCCACCGGGGTGAGCAGCTCCCCGCGCCCGGTGCCCAGCGCGGCGCCGCCCACGAAGCTGAAGGGGACGTCACTGCCCAGCTCCGCGCACAGGGCCAGCAGCTCCTCCCGCGGGGTCCCGAGCCCCCACAGCAGGTCGCACGCCAGCAGCGCGCCCGCCCCGTCCGCGCTGCCGCCGGCCATGCCGCCGGCGACCGGGATGTTCTTGGCGATGTGCAGGTGGACGGCGGGCTCGATGCCGGCCCGGGCCGCAAGGAGCTCGGCGGCGCGCGCCGCGAGGTTGCCGCGGTCCAGCGGCACCTGGTCGCAGTCGGGGCCCTCGCAGGTCACCGTCAGCTCCGCCGCCGGGGCGGCCGTGACCTCGTCGAAGAGGGAGACGGCCAGGAAGACGCTGGCCAGGCCGTGGAAGCCGTCGGGGCGGGCGGCGCCCACCGCCAGCTGGACGTTGACCTTCGCGGGGACGCGTACCGTCACGCTCACAGCGCGGGCCTCTCGACGGCCGGCTTGTGCTCGGCGATCGCCGCGAACTGCTCCACCGTCAGGGACTCCCCGCGCGCCAGCGGGGAGATGCCGGCGGCCGTCAGCGCCTGCTCGGCGGCGGCGGCCGAGCCGGCCCAGCCGGCCAGCGCGGCGCGCAGGCCCTTGCGCCGCTGCGCGAAGGCAGCGTCGACGACGGCGAAGACCTCGGCCTTGGAGGCGGTGGTGTCGACCGGCTGCGCGCGCCGTACGAGCGAGACGAGGCCCGAGTCGACGTTCGGCGCGGGCCAGAAGACGTTGCGGCCGATGGCCCCGGCGCGCTTGACGTCCGCGTACCAGGCGGCCTTGACGGAGGGGACCCCGTAGACCTTGTTGCCCGGGCGGGCGGCGAGCCGGTCGGCGACCTCGGACTGGACCATCACGAGGGTCCGCTCGATGCTCGGGAAGCGGTCGAGCATGGTGAGCAGGACCGGCACGGCCACGTTGTAGGGGAGGTTCGCGACGAGCGCGGTCGGCGCCGGGCCGGGGAGTTCGGTGACGAGCATCGCGTCGGAGTGGACCAGCGCGAAGCGGTCCTTCCGGTGCGGCATCCGCGCCTCGATGGTGGCGGGCAGCGCGGCGGCCAGGATGTCGTCGATCTCGACGGCGGTCACCCGGTCGGCGGCCTCCAGCAGGGCGAGCGTCAGCGAGCCGAGGCCCGGGCCGACCTCCACGACCACGTCGTCGGCCCGCACCCCGGCGGTCCGCACGATCCGGCGCACCGTGTTGGCGTCGATGACGAAGTTCTGGCCCTTCTGCTTCGTCGGGCGTACGCCGAGGACGGCGGCCAGCTCTCGGATGTCGGCCGGCCCGAGGAGGGCGTCTGAAGGGACCTCGGGGGTCTGGTGGGGCTGCTGCTCTGCGGTGCTCACCGTCAAAGCCTACGGCCGCAGTGCGGCCACGGACTCGCCCCCCGCTGCACGTAGAGCTTCTTCGCCCGGTACGTCTGCTCGGAGGCCGGGGCGTCCTGGGGGCGGCCGCTGCCGCCGAGCGCCTGCCAGGTGCGGACGTCGAACTGGTAGAGGCCGCCGTAGGTGCCCGAGGGGTCGGTGGCGGAGGGGCGGCCGCCGGACTCGCACTGGGCGAGCGCGGCCCAGTTGAGGCCGTCGGCGCCGGAGACGGAGGCGGGCAGCGGCTTCGTGCCGACCAGGACCCGCTGGCTGACGGGTTCGCGGACGACCTCCTCGGCGATCTTGCGGGGCTGCTGGCGGACGCCGTTGACGGTGCGCAGGGCGTACGTGACCCGGCGCGCTCCGGGCCGCCCGACGCGCTCGACGACCTCGGTGCCCGCGAAGAGCGCCGCGTCCTCGACGCGTTCGGTCTCGTACGGGATGCGTTCCTCGCGGACCTCGCGGGTGCCGGTGATGCGCAGCACGGTGACGGTCTGGCCGTCGCGGGGGAAGGAGTCCGGGGGGACGGAGGTGGTGTCCTGGCCGTGGAGGGTGATGCCGGCCTGGTCGAGGGCCTCCTGGACGGTGGCGGCGTTGGTGCGGATGGTGCGTTCGCGGCCGTCGGCCATGAAGGTGACGCCGCGTTCGGTGCGCACGCCGAGGGTGAGGCCGGAGCGGGGGACGGGGGCGGTGCGGGGGGTGGAGAGGTAGGCGCCCTCGACGCGGACGCCGAGCTGGCGCAGGGCGCCGTCGACGGTGCGGGCGGTGGTCCACACCTGACGGGTGGTGCCGTCGAGGGTGAGCCGCAGGGGGCGGCCGTAGCGGACGACGACCTGCTGGCCGTCGTCGAGGGGGGAGCCGGCGGCGGGGGCGACGAGGTCGTGGGGGCCGACGCCGAGGCCTTCCGCCGCGAGGAGTTCGTCGACGTTCCCGGCGAAGGTGTGCAGGGTGCGCGGGACGCCGTCGACGGTGAGCCGCACCGCCTTGTCGGCGGCGACGAAGGCGGTGGTGCCGCCGGCGAGGAAGGCGACGACCAGCGCCTGGGGGATGATGCGCCGCCAGCTGTCGCGGGCGGCGGCGCCCTGGCCGACGGGGGTGTGCACGGGGCGCCTGCGCCGGCCCGACCCGGCGCCGGGCGGCCGGCCGGCAGCGGGGTCCGCGGCCGGGGCGGGCGGGGGCGGTTCCGCCGCGGGGGCGCCGCGGCGGCTGCCGTCGGCGGCCCGGCGGCGGCCGCCGCCGCCGGGGCGGTCGGGGTCCGGTGCGGGTGGCGGGGCGTCGGCGGGGGCGGTGGCGGGGGCGGCCGCGCGGCGGCGGGCGGCCCGGCGGCCTTCGGCCCGGGGGGCGGGGACCTGCGGGTCGGGGGCGGGGTGGTGGTGCCCGTCGTACGGGTCCTCGTAGGGCCCGGCGTCGTCGTCGTACGGGGCGTGGGGCCCGGGTGCCGCGAACGTGCCGCGGTCCGGCTGCGTCCCCGGCCAGGAGGCACGGCGGTGACTGCCCTGCGTTTCGCTCACGTCGGTTCGCTCCACTGGTCCGGCCCCCGGCTGCTCGGGCACGGCACCCTAGCGGGAGCGGCGGTCACGCATCAAAGCCGTTCGACCACTCAGCGTGTCGGACGAACGGGTGCGCGAGCCGGACCCCGGCGCGGGGGCGGAGGGACGAGGGGGCGCGGGTCAGTAGTCGAAGGCGCGCGCGGTGTTGGCGGCGAGGGCGGTGGCCATGGCGTCCTCGCCGATGCCGCGCACCGCGGCCATGGCCCGCACCGTCAGCGGGATGAGGTACGGGGCGTTGGGCCGTCCGCGGTACGGCGCCGGGGTGAGGTACGGGGCGTCGGTCTCCACCAGCACCAGTTCGAGCGGGGCCACCGCGAGGGCCTCGCGCAGCGGCGCGGCGTTCTTGAAGGTGACGGTCCCGGCGAAGGACATGTAGTAGCCGGCGGCGGCGCACTCGCGGGCCATCTCGGCGTCGCCGGAGTAGCAGTGGAAGACGGTCCGCTCGGGGGCGCCCTCCTCCCGCAGCACGCGCAGGACGTCGGCGTGGGCGTCGCGGTCGTGGATGACCAGGGCCTTGCCCTGCCGCTTGGCGATCTCGATGTGCGCCCGGAAGGAACGCTCCTGCGCGGCCATTCCCTCCGGCCCCGTGCGGAAGTAATCCAGGCCCGTCTCGCCGACCGCCTTGACGTGGTCCAGCGCGGCGAGCGCCTCGATCTCGGCGAGGGCCTCGTCGAGCGCGGCTGCGCCGCCGCCGGCCCGGGCCCCCTGGCGGGACCAGCCGTCGGGGTCGCCGTGGACGATGCGGGGGGCCTCGTTCGGGTGCAGGGCCACGGCGGCGTGGACGTTCGCGTACGCGGCGGCGGTCTCGGCGGCCCAGCGCGAGCCCTTCACGTCGCAGCCGACCTGGACGACGGTGGTCACGCCCACCGACGCGGCCTTCGCCAGCCCCTCCTCGACCGTGCCGGACTGCATGTCGAGGTGGGTGTGCGCATCGGCCACCGCCACCCGAAGCGGCTCGGGCAGCGGGGGCGGCACGTCCTTCGAAGCCTTGGAGGCGGCGGCCGGGGAGGAGGAGGGGCTAGGGCTCATGAGCCGATCTTATGACCGCCCGAAGAGGCCCATGATGCGGGAGAGCAGGCCGCGGCGCGGCTCCGAGGCGTCGACGGCGACGGGCCCGGGGGCGTCGTGCGCCGCGACCCTGCGCTGCTTCGGCGGGCGGGGGGCGTTCTCGCCCGCCGGCACCGGCCCGGCGATCCCGGGGGCGATGCGGTGGTGGTAGAGCCGGTCGATCGTGCCGAGCACCGTGGAGACCTGGCCCGCGCGCATGATGCGTACGACGTGCCCGCCGCAGTTCAGGCAGGTCGGGTTCGACAGCGGTGAGGGCACCCGCTCCCCGTTCACGGTGTACATGATGAACGGCTCGCCCCTGCCGTCGACGTGGTGCTCTATCGCGTAGGACTGCTCCCAGCCGAAGCCGCACTTCATGCAGGCGAAGGAGTACGCCTCGTGCACGGTCTGCACGCCGGAGGCGGGAGGGGCGGCCGGTCCCGCGGCCGTGACGGGTACCGGGGTGTCTGCGATCTCACTCATGCCAGCTCCTCTTGTTCCACTGGTGCCACTGCCAGTGGACGCCTCTTCGGGCGGGAGCGCATCAGGCCATGTCCAGTAATGGACGGTCCTTGGGCCAGTCATTCCACAAACGCCCGGTGCGCGGTCTGAGCTTTGCTTTTCAGGTTAGCTCTTTACCGTCTTACGGCACCTTTTGTGCCGCGTTCTTTGCCGCGACGACCGCGTCGAAGACCTCGCGCTTGGGTACGCCGGCCTCCGCCGCGACCGCCGCGATGGCCTCCTTGCGGCGCTCGCCGGCCTCCTCGCGCACCCGTACGCGGCGCACCAGTTCCTCGGCGTCCACATCGCCGGGCGCGGCCGCCGGGGCGCCCTCGACCACGATGGTGATCTCGCCGCGCACGCCCTCGGCCGCCCACGCGGCCAGCGCCCCGAGGCCGCCGCGCTTGACCTCCTCGTAGGTCTTGGTCAGCTCGCGGCACACCGCGGCCCGCCGGCCGGCGCCGAACACCTCGGCCATGGCCGCCAGGGTGTCGTCCAGCCGGTGCGGCGCCTCGAAGTAGACGAGGGTGCGCCGCTCGCCCTCCACCTCGCGCAGCCGGCCGAGGCGCTCGCCGGCCTTGCGCGGCAGGAAGCCCTCGAAGCAGAAGCGGTCCACCGGGAGCCCGGACAGGGCGAGCGCGGTGAGCACGGCGGACGGACCGGGCACCGCCGTGACCCTGATGTCCTTCTCGACGGCGGCGGCCACCAGGCGGTAGCCGGGGTCGGACACCGAGGGCATTCCGGCGTCCGTCACCAGCAGCACCCGCCGGCCGGCCTCCAGGGCCTCGACCAGCTCGGGGGTGCGGGCGGACTCGTTGCCCTCGAAGTACGACACGACGCGCCCGGTGGTGTGCACGCCGAGCCCCTGGGTGAGCCGGCGCAGCCGCCGGGTGTCCTCGGCGGCGATCACATCGGCCCGCTCCAGCTCGGCCGCGAGCCGCGGCGGGGCGTCGGCGAGATCGCCGATGGGTGTCCCGGCGAGGACGAGTACGCCGGGGGAGGAGGGGGCTTCGGCACCGCGGGGCAGGTCAGCTGTCACCGCCTCATCCTCTCATTGGGGCTCGTGGGGACTGGGGCTCGCACAGGGGCGTTCCCTACGATGACCCGGTGACCAGTACCGCGACGCCGCCGCCCAGCCCCGCGGGGGCCCCGCCCGTCCCGCCGGGCGCACGCGAGTCCGCCTACGAGCCGCCCGTGTGGCTGCGCCGCCTGCGCGGGTTCGGCTACGCGCCGGCCGCGCCGGTGACGGACGTCCGCACGCGCCTCGTGCCTCCGTACGCACGGCCGTCCACGCAGCTGTGGACGGCGCTCGGGATCCCCGAGGCGAGCCGGCGGACCTGGCAGCGGGTGATGGCCTGGGCGGGGCCGCTGCTGATCACTCTGGTGGCGGGGGTGCTGCGGTTCACGCACCTCGGCAGCCCCAAGGCGGTGATATTCGACGAGACCTACTACGCCAAGGACGCGTGGGCCACCATCCGGCAGGGCTACGAGGCCAGCTGGCCCAAGGATGTCGACAAGTCGATCCTGTCGAATCCCGACGCCGTACCGCTGCCCCTGGACCCGGGCTACGTCGTGCACCCGCCCGTCGGCAAATGGGTGATCGGGCTCGGCGAGTGGATGTTCGGCTTCACCCCGTTCGGCTGGCGGTTCATGACGGCGGCGCTCGGCACCCTCTCGGTGCTGATGGTGTGCCGCATCGGCCGGCGCCTGCTGCGCTCCACCTTCCTCGGCTGCCTCGCGGGCGCGCTGCTGGCGGTCGACGGACTGCACCTGGTGATGAGCCGCACCGCACTGCTCGACCTGGTGCTGATGTTCTTCGTCCTGGCGGCCTTCGGGGCGCTGCTCCTCGACCGGGACAGGGCGCGGGCGAAACTCGCGGCGGCGCTGCCGGTGGACGAGGAGGGCCGCGCCCACCCCGACGTCACCGTCGCGGAGACCCTGCGCCTGGGCCTGCGCCCGTACCGGCTGCTGGCCGGCGTCTGCCTGGGCCTGGCCTTCGGCACCAAGTGGAACGGCCTCGTGGTGCTGGCCTTCTTCGGGGTCCTCACCGTCCTGTGGGACGCCGCCGCGCGCCGCACCGCCGGCGCGGGGGCCCCGTACGCGGCGATGCTGCGCCGCGACGCGCTGCCCGCCTTCCTGTCGACGGTGCCGGTGGCGATCGGCGTGTACGTGGCCTCCTGGCTCGGCTGGATCCTCAGCCCCGACGACGGCAAGGGCGGCTACTTCCGCGACTGGGCCGCCAGGAACGACCAGCACAGCTCGCTCTCCTTCCTCCCGGAGTGGCTGCGCAGCCTGTGGCACTACGAGACGGAGGTCTACGACTTCCACGTGGGCCTGACCTCGGGCCACACCTACGAGTCGAACCCGTGGAGCTGGCTGGTGCTCGGCCGGCCCGTCTCCTACTTCTACGAGTCCCCCGCGCCCGGCACCGACGGCTGCCCGGCGTCCGCGGCGGGCAAGTGCGCCCGCGAGGTGCTGGCCCTCGGCACGCCGCTGCTGTGGTGGGCGGGCTGCTTCGCGCTGCTGTACGTCCTGTGGCGCTGGTTCTTCCGCCGCGACTGGCGGGCGGGCGCGATCGCGTGCGCGCTGGGCGCCGGCCTGCTGCCCTGGTTCAACTACCAGGAGCGGACCATCTTCTACTTCTACGCGGTGGTCTTCGTCCCGTACCTGTGCCTGGCGGTGGCCATGATGGCCGGCGCCATGCTGGGCCCGGCGGGCTCCACGGAGCGCCGGCGCGCGATCGGCGCGATCGGCGCGGGCGTCCTCGTCCTCCTCATCATGTGGAACTTCATCTATTTCTGGCCGATCTACACCGGCCAGAGCGTGCCCATGGACTCGTGGCGTGGCCGGATGTGGCTGGATACCTGGATCTGACCCTTTACCGACAGGTAAGGTCGCTTCCCTAGGTTCTTTGAACATGTTCAGAGGACGGGGGCTCCTGGGGAGGGGACGCAGTGAACGGGGCGGCGAAGGGTGCCATCGTCGGCGGGGTGTTCCTCGCGATGGTCGGCGGTACGGCGTACGGGGTGTACACCCTGGTGGGGGACAGCGGCGGCAGCGGCGCGGACGGCGGCGACGGCGGCGGTGCGAAGAGCAGCGCGTCGTCCGCCGCTAAGGCGAGCGGGCCCGTCACCGGCAAGGAGGCCGCCGCCACCGCGCAGGCTTTCCTCGCCGCGTGGGCGGCGGGCGACGACCACAAGGCCGCCGGCCTCACCACCGACACGCAGGCCGCACAGGCCGCGGTGGCCGACTTCAAGGCCGGGGCGATGGTGTCCAAGGCCGTCATCACCCCCGGCACGCCGGACGGCACCACCGTGCCGTTCAAGGTCGAGGCCGAGATCAGCTACGAGGGCACGACCAAGCCCCTCGCGTACGACTCCCGGCTGACGGTCGTCCGCGGCGCCGGAACCGGCGAGCCGCTCGTGGACTGGCAGCCCGCGGTGATCCACCCGCAGCTCCAGAAGGACGAGAAGCTGCGCACGGGGACCCCGGCCAGCCCGCCCGTCAAGGCGGTGGACCGCCACGGCAAGGAGCTGACGGCGGAGCAGTACCCGTCGCTGCGGCCGGTGCTGGACTCGCTGCGCAAGACGTACGGGGAGAAGACCGGCGGCACGCCCGGCGTCGAGCTGTGGATCGAACCGGCCGCCCAGGACGCGCCCAAGCGCAGCCTGCTGACGCTGGTGGAGGGCAAGCCCGGGCAGATCCAGACGGTGCTGGACGCCGACGTGCAGGCGGCGGCTGAGAAGGCGGTGGCGCTGCACCCCGAGGCCTCGGTCGTCGCGGTCCAGCCGAGCACCGGTGACATCCTGGCGGTGGCCAACCACCGCAGGGACGGCTTCAACGCGGCGATGCAGGGCCGGCGGGCCCCCGGCTCGACGATGAAGATCGTGACGGCGGCGATGCTGCTGGAGAAGGGCCTGGTGGCGGCCGACCGCCCGGCGGACTGCCCGCAGACCGTCTCGTGGGAGGGCAAGGTCTTCCACAACCTGAACAACTTCTCGCTGAAGGGGCAGCCCTTCTCGACCAGCTTCGCCAAGTCCTGCAACACCGCCTTCATCAGCCTGATCAACGAAGTGGGGGACAACGGTGCGCTGCCGCGGGTGGCGCGGGAGGCCTTCGGGATCGGGCTGGACTGGAAGACCGGCATCCCCTCGCAGGACGGCAGCGTGCCGGTGACCTCCGGTCCGGCGGCCGCCGCCGAGTACATCGGCCAGGGCGCGATCCAGATGAACCCGCTGAACATCGCCTCGATCACGGCCACCGCCCGGACCGGGGTCTTCCGCCAGCCGGTGCTGGTCAAGGCCTCCCTGGACGGCCGCACCCTGGCCGCCACTCCGCGCTCGCTGGCGCTCGGGGTCTCGCAGCAGCTGGTGCGGATGATGAAGCAGGCCGCCGGCCCGGGCGGCACCGCGGCGGGCGCCATGTCCTCGGTCGCGGGCTCCGACAAGGGTGCGAAGACCGGCTCGGCGGAGGTGGACGGCGCGACGGCCCCGGACAGCTGGTTCACGGGCTTCCGCGGCGACGTGGCGGCGGCCGCGATGGTCGAGGGCGGCGGCCACGGCGGCGACACGGCGGGCCCCATCGTCGCGAGCGTCCTCAACGCCTCCTGAGGCCCTGCGGCCGGGACGGGGGCCGGGCCCGCGGGCTTGCGGGTCTCGGGCCGCGCCGGGGGACGGGGCGCGGCAGTCCGGCGGGTCGGCGCGTCGACGGGTCGCGGGCCATGGGCGGCACGCGAGCGGCCCCAGTCCGGCCCCCGCCTCCGCCCGGGCGCGCGCGGGCGCAGCCGGTCCCGCCCGGGCGCAGGCGGAACCAGGCGGGGAACGGGAGACGGCAGAACGACGGCCCAGGGACGGACGTGGCGCCCTCGGGCGGAAGAGACGCACCCGGGGAGACGCGACGCCCCGGCCCGCCAGGTGAAAACGCCTCGCCTCCGGGGGCCGGGCGGCGCTAGCGTCCCGGCATGACGACGACCATCCCGCACCCCCTGTTCGCCCGGGCCCTCGCCGAGCTGGGCCTCGACCTCGACGTCCGCGCCTTCCCCGAAGGGACCCGCACGGCCGCCGACGCCGCCGCCGCGATCGGCTGCGAGCTCAGCCAGATCGTGAAGTCGCTGGTCTTCGCGGCGGACGGCGTCCCGGTGATGGTCCTCATGGACGGTGCCTCGCGGGTCGACGTCGACGCCGTGCGGCGTCAACTCGGCGCCGCGAAAGTCACCCGCGCCGACGCCGCGCTGGTCCGCGAGACCACCGGCTACGCCATCGGCGGTGTTCCGCCCTTCGGCCACCGCACCCGCACCCGCGTGCTGGCCGACCGGTCCCTGCTGGAGCACGACGTGGTCTGGGCCGCGGCCGGCACCCCGCACACGGTGTTCCCCATGGCCCCGCGGGAGCTCGTCCGGCACGCCGCGGCCGCGCTGGCCGACGTACGCGAAACCACCTGACCGCGCCCGCACCCGCGCACCCCGCCGCGGGGGCCGGCCGGGCCCGTGCCCGGCACCCGGCCGGCACCCGTCAGAGGCAGGACCGCAGTGCCCGGACCAGCGCCTGCGCGCGCGGGTCGGCGGTGACCGACTTGGCGTGGGAGTTGGTGACGTAGCCGAAGCCGATGCCCGACTCCGGGTCCGCGAAGGCCAGGGACCCGCCCCGCCCCGGGTGGCCGAAGGAGGCCGGGGACAGCAGCGGGGACGCCGGCCCGTGCAGCATGTAGCCCGGGCCGAAGCGGGTGTTCACGACCAGCACCCGGTCGGCCCCGGACGCGAACTCCGTGCCGGCCAGCGCCGAGGTGGCGGGCGTGAAGATCCGCGCCCCCTCCTCCACCACGCCGATGGTCGCCGCGTAGAAGCGGGCCAGGGCGCGCGCCGTGCCGATGCCGGCGGAACCGGGCAGCTCGGCCGCCTGGTAGACGGGGTCGTTCTCGTCCGGCAGGGGGTCGATGGCCGCGAAGGCGCGGCGGGTGAGGGAGCCCGGGTCGGCGTACGCCTCCGAAACGTTTCTCCTCGGCCGGGTCTTCAGCAGTCCCGCACCCGGCGGCGGCTCGACCGGCGCCACCCGGCCCACCCGGTGCGCCTCGCCTTCCGGCAGGCCGATCCAGAAGTCCAGCCCGAGCGGCTCGGCGATCTCCTCGGCCAGGATCCCGCCGACGGTGCGGCCCGTCGCCCGGAGCACCAGCTCGGACAGCAGCCAGCTGAAGGTCTGGGCGTGGTAGCCGTGCGCGGTGCCCGGCTCCCAGAAGGCCTGCTGCGCGGCGACCGCGCGCGCCCCGCTGACCCCGTCGGCGGCCTGCGCCGTGGTGAGGCCGCGCTCCAGTGCGGGAACGCCGGCCTGGTGGGCGAGGAGGTGGCGGACCAGCGTCTTCTCCTTGCCGCCCGCCTTGAACTCGGGCCAGTACGAGCCCACCGGCGCGTCCAGGTCCAGCAGTCCGCGCTGGTGCAGCAGCAGCGGCACGGCCGCGGCCACGCCCTTGGTGGCGGAGCGCACGATCGTCGCGGTGTCCTCGGTCCAGGGCCCGCCGCCGTCGCCGTCCGCGTCCTTCGTGCCGCCCCACAGGTCGACGACCTTGCGGCCGTCCCGGTAGACGGCCACCGCCGCGCCGCGGTCCCCGAGCGTCTCGAAATTGCGCGCGAAGGCGTCTCTGACGGGCTCGAAGCCCTCGGTCACCACACCCTGGATGTTCACGAGCAGACCAACAACCGCCGACGGTTGCTTATGCCGCCATATCGCCATGTCGCCATTTCGGCTGTGGCTACGCCGCGGCCACCGAGCGCGGGTCGAAGCCGAACGGCAGCTCCAGCCGGTGCGCACCCATCAGCGCCTCGTCGCACAGCAGGTCCCGGGTGCGTCCGTCGGCGGCGATGACACCCTCGCTCAGGATCACCGAGCGCGGGCAGAGCTCCAGCGCGTACGGCAGGTCGTGGGTCACCATCAGCACCGTGACGTCCAGCGAGCGCAGGATGTCGGCGAGCTCGCGCCGCGAGGCCGGGTCGAGGTTGGAGGAGGGCTCGTCCAGGACGAGGATCTCCGGCCGCATCGCCAGTACGGTCGCCACGGCCACCCGGCGGCGCTGCCCGAAGGACAGGTGGTGCGGGGGCCGGTCGGCGAGCCCGGCCATGCCGACCTGTTCGAGGGCCTCGCGGACCCGCTCCTCCAGTTCGGCGCCCCGCAGGCCGGCCGCCGCCGGGCCGAAGGCGACGTCCTCGCGCACGGTCGGCATGAACAGCTGGTCGTCGGGGTCCTGGAAGACGATGCCGACCCTGCGCCGGATCTCGGCGAGGTTCCGCTTCTCCACCGGCAGCCCGGCCACGGTCACCGACCCGACCCCGCCCCCGAGGATGCCGTTGAGGTGTAGGACCAGGGTGGTCTTGCCCGCGCCGTTGGGGCCGAGCAGGGCCACCCGCTCCCCGCGGCCGATGGTGAGGTCGACCCCGAAGAGGGCCTGGTGCCCGTCCGGGTAGGCGAAGGCAACTCCGGACACCTCCAGGGAGGGCGCGGCGGAAGCGGCGGGGGAAGCAGCGGAAGCAGACGTCACAGCGTCCAACCCATCAGACAGACGGCGAGCGCCGTAACCGGGAGCACGGCCGAGTACGCCCACTGGGCGCGGGTGGCCGTGACGTCGTCGATCACCGGCATGGAGCCGGCGTAGCCGCGGCTGACCATCGCGAGGTAGACCCGCTCGCCGCGTTCGTAGGAGCGGATGAACAGCGCGCCGGCCGTCTTGGCGAGCACTCCCCAGTGCCGGATCCCGCGCGCCTCGAACCCGCGCGAGCGCCGGGCGATCGACATGCGGCGCAGCTCGTCGGTGATGACGTCGCCGTACCGGATCATGAAGGAGGCGATCTGCACCAGCAGCGGCGGCAGTTTCAGCCGCTGGAGTCCCAGCAGCAGCGCCCGCAGTTCGGTGGTGGAGGCGAGCAGTACGGAGGCGGCCACCCCGAGGGTGCCCTTGGCCAGGACGTTCCAGGCACCCCACAGGCCCGAAACGCTCAGCGACATGCCGAGCACCTCCACCCGTTCGCCCTGGGCGACGAAGGGCATGAGGACGGCGAAGAGGACGAACGGGACCTCGATCAGCATCCGCCGCAGCAGGAATCCCACGGGAATGCGGGCCGCCGCGGTGACGACGGCGATGAGGGCCGCGTACCCGGCGAAGGCCCCCACCGCCTCGCGCGGGGTGGAGACGACGACGACCACGAACGCGAACGTCGCGGCGATCTTGCAGTGCGGCGGCAGCTCGTGCACCGGCGAGTGCCCGTGCCGGTAGAGCTTGTGCGCGTGGCCCGCCCCCATGTCAGCCAGCCGACGGGGCGGCCGTGGAGGCCGCGGTCAGGTCCTGCGCGCGGCGGCGGCGCACGACCCAGAAGACGCCGGTGCCCACGGCGACGGTCGAGCCGACGCCGATGACGCCCGCGAGGCCGCCGGACAGGCGTGCGTCGGTGACGTCCTTGACGCTGTAGTCGGCGAGGGGCGAGCCGGCGGCGGCGTGCTCCTCCACCTTGGTGTCGATGCCCTTGTCGGCGGCGACCTTCTCCAGTCCGTCGGGGCTGGCGGAGGCGTAGAAGGAGACGAAGCCGGCCAGGACGAGGGCGGTGACGAGGCCGCTCAGCCACAGTGTGCGGGTGGAGCGGGCGGCCGCGGGCTCCGGCGTGGCGGCGGGTGCGGGGGCGTCGACCAGCTCGCCGCCGACGCGCAGCTTCAGCGGGACGGTCAGCCGGCGCGCGCCGTGGACCAGGTCGGGCCGTACGGCGATCACGGCGCCGACGGTCGCGGCGGTGATGGCGGCCTCGCCGATGCCGATGAGCACGTGGACGCCGACCATGGCCGTGACGACCTTGCCGATCGGGACGTCGGTGGTGCCGCCGACCGCGTAGAGGGCGGTAAAGGCGGCGGCCGCGGCGGGAACCGAGAGCAGGGCGCCGGTGAAGGCGGCGACGGTGACCGAGCGGCGGCCGGCGGGCAGCAGCCGCAGGAGGCCGCGGAAGACGGCGTAGGCGACGACGACGGTCACCACGGCCATGTTGAGGACGTTGACGCCGAGCGCGGTCAATCCGCCGTCGGCGAAGAGGATGCCCTGCATCAGCAGGACGACGGCCACGCACAGCACACCGGTGTACGGGCCGACGAGTATCGCGGCGAGGGCCCCTCCCAGCAGGTGCCCGCTGGTGCCGGCGGCGACCGGGAAGTTCAGCATCTGCACGGCGAAGATGAAGGCGGCGACGAGCCCGGCCAGCGGGGCGGTGCGCTCGTCGAGCTCGCGGCGGGCGCCACGCAGGCTGACCGCGACAGCGGCGGCGGCCGCCACTCCTGCGGCCGCCGAGACGGGTGTGTTGATGAATCCGTCGGGCACATGCATGGAGAAGCTCCGCTTCCTCTTTCTCGCACAGGTCTACAGCCGTTCAAGAGTAGTACCCAGTTGCAAATGGTTGGCAAGAGCGGTCGGGTCACAAATAGATCCCTGCGCTTTCGTCGGAATGTGCGAGGCTGGACACGGACAAACGGACGTAAATGATCCGATTTCGAGGAGTCTGGTCGATGTCAGCCGCCGCCGAGAATCCACCAGCCACCGCGGGCACGACCGCGACCGCCGCCCCCGACGCCCCCACCGTGACCGCCACCGCGGCCACCGCCGACGCCGTCCGGGGCGTCGCCATCGAGGAGCGGGTACGCGCGCGGGTGATCACCGACGACCCCCTCTACCGGGCCATTCCGGTGGCCCTGCGCTTCACCCCCGCCGAGCCGCTGGCCGTGCGCGTCGTCTTCCCTGCGGAGCTGTCCCCCGAGGACACCGACAACGAGTGGGTCTTCCCCCTCGCCCTCCTGGAGGCCGGCCTGCTGGCCCCGTCCGGGAGCGGGGACGTACGCATCTGGCCCTGCGGCCGCGTCCAGGCGGTGGTCGAGTTCCACTCGCCCGAGGGCGTCGCCGTCCTCCAGTTCGACAGCGCCGCGCTGCGCCGCTTCCTGCGCCGTACGTACGCCACCACCCGGACGGCGTAGCCGGACGCGACCGGCCCCGCACCTGGGTTCCAGGTGCGGGGCCGGTCGTGCGCCGGGTGAGTTCCCGGGCCCGAGGTTGACGCGTCGCGGGTGAGTTCCCGGGCCGGAGGTTGACCCGCGTCGCCGGTGAGTTCCCGGGCCGCGGGTTGACCCGCGTCGCGGGTGGGTTTCAGGGCCGGGAGTTGACTCAGGCGTTGACGAGCTCGCGCTGCTTGCCGGGGTCCTCCGGGGAGCCGGGCCCGGACTCGCCGAGGTGCTTGCGCAGGCTCTCGCCCTCCACGTCCACGTTGGGCAGGATCCGGTCGAGCCACTTCGGCAGCCACCAGGCCTTGTGTCCGAGCAGCGCCAGCACCGCCGGGACGATGGCCATGCGGACCACGAAGGCGTCGAAGAGGACGGCGACGGCCAGGCCGAAGCCGATCATCTTGACCATCGAGTCGCTGGCCCCCAGGAAGCCGGAGAAGACGGCGATCATGATGACCGCGGCCGCCACGACCACGCGGGCGCTGTACTGGAAGCCGGTCACCACGGCCTGGCCGGGGCGCTCGCCGTGGACGTACGCCTCCCTCATCCGGGTGACCAGGAAGACCTCGTAGTCCATGGCGAGGCCGAAGACCACGCCCACCATGAAGATCGGCATCATCGACATGATCGGACCGGTCTGCTCCACCCCGAACACCGAGCCGAGCCAGCCCCACTGGAAGACCGCGACGACCGCGCCGAGGGCCGCGACGACCGACAGCAGGAAGCCGAGGGCCGCCTTGAGCGGGACCAGGATCGAGCGGAAGACCAGCATCAGCAGCAGGAAGGCGAGGCCGACGACCAGTGCCAGGTAGGGCAGCAGCGCGTCGTTCATCTTCTGCGAGAAGTCGATGTTCATCGCGGTCTGGCCGCTGACGAGCACGTCCTTGCCGTTGCCGTCGCGGATCGAGTGGACCAGGTCCTCCGTCTCGGTGGAGGAGGGCCGGTCCTTCGGGATCACGCTGACGATCGCCGCGTCCTTGGCCTCGTTCTGGCGCGGGGGCATCACGGCCGCCACCCCGTCCAGGCCCTTGATCCGGTCGGCGGTGCGGTCGGCCAGCGCCTTGTCGCCGTCGACGACCACCATCAGCGGACCGTTGAAGCCGGGGCCGAAGCCCTCGGACAGCATGTCGTACGCCTTGCGCTGGCTGGTGGAGACCGGCTTGGAGCCGTCGTCCGGCAGGCCCATCTCCAGCTTGGACGCCGGGATCGCGATGGCGCCGAGGCCGATGACACCGACCAGCAGCACCATGACGGGGCGGCGCAGCACGAAGCGGGCCCAGCGGGTCCCTCCGTTGGCCTTGGGCTCGGCGCCGGCCGGGCGGCCCTTGCCGAACAGCTTGCTCTTCTGGCCGGCGGGCAGCACCTTCCTGCCCGCGAAGCCCAGGATCGCCGGCACCAGGGTGAGGGCGACGAGCACCGCGATGACCACCGTGCCGGCGGCGGCGACACCCATCTTCGTCAGCATCGGGATGTTGACGACGGCCAGGCCCACGAGGGCGATGATCACGGTCAGTCCGGCGAAGACGACGGCGGAGCCGGCGGTTCCGGCGGCCCGGCCGGCCGCCTCGTCGCGCTCACGGCCCTCGGCGAGCTCCACGCGGTAGCGGGAGACGATGAAGAGCGCGTAGTCGATGCCGACCGCGAGGCCGATCATCATCGCGAGGGTGGAGGTGGTGGAGCCGAGGTCCAGCACGTTGGCGAGCGCGGTGATCGAGGACACGCCGATGCCGACGCCGATCAGCGCGGTCAGCAGCGGCAGCCCGGCGGCGACCAGCGAGCCGAAGGTGATGACCAGGACGATGCCGGCGATCAGGATGCCGATGGCCTCGCCGGAGCCCGTCTCCGGGGCCTCGATCAGCGCGTCGCCGCCGATCTCCACCTGGAGGCCGGCCTGCTGGGCGCCGTGGCCCGAGTCCTTGAGCGCTTCGCGGGTCTCGTTCTTCAGCTCCATGCCGCTGACCTTGTACTTCACGCTGACGTAGGTGGTGGAGCCGTCCTGGCTCACCGCCTTCGTCTGGTACGGGTCGTCGACGGTGGCGACCTGGGCGGCGCCCGGGCCGCTCTTCAGGCCGGAGATGAGCTTCTCGACCTCGGCCTTGGTGCCCGGGTCGGTGACCTTGGCACCCGCCGGGGCCTTGATGACGATGCGGGCGGTCGCGCCGTCGGCGGACATGCCCGGGAACTTCTCGTCCAGCAGGTCGAAGGCCTTCTGGGCCTCCGTGCCGGGTATCGAGAACGAGCCGGAGGTGGGCGCGGAGGCCGTCGCGGCGCCGAAGCCCGCGGCGACGAGCAGCGCCACCCATACGAGGGCGACCAGGCCGCGGCGCCTGAAGGCACCGCGCCCGAGCCGGTAGAGGAAGGTGGCCACGTCGTGGTTCTCCCGTTTCAGGTCGTGGGATGGATCCGGGTCGGATCAGGGCGTGGAAAGCCGGCCCGACGACGAGAGCGGCGTGTCAGGAGCAGCAGGAGGGACGTTGTGTACTTCTGAGGAGCTGTGCCCGTTCGTCAGACGCCGAGGGCGGGGAACACCACGGCGTCGATGAACTGGCCGAGGAAGGCCTGGTCGACGGACCGGTCCTCGATCAGCGGGAGCGCGATGAACGCCCCGATGAGCATGTGCGGTACGAAGTCCAGCGCCGGGCAGTCCGGCCGGATCTCGCCCCGCTCGACCGCACGCCGGAGCATCGCCTGGAGACCGTTGATCTCGGGGTCGACCAGCAGGTCGCGCAGCGCCCGGTGCAGTTCCGGACTCTCGTGGACGGCATGGGCCAGGCCCCGCATCAGCGCGGTGTCCTTGGCCATCTGCGCGTCGTCCGAGCACTCGACCATCCGGGCGAAGTCCCCGCGCAGGCTGCCCGTGTCGATCTCCCGGAGGGTGACCGGCTGGGTGCACCGCAGGGCCTTGGCGACCAGCTCCGGCTTGCTCCCCCACTGGCGGTAGAGGGTGGCCTTGCTGGACTTCGTACGTGCGGCGACCGCGTCCATGGTCAGCGCCTCGTAGCCGACCTCCCGCAGGAGGTCGAGGACCGCCCCGTGGAGTTCGGCTTCCCGTTCGGGGGTGATCCGGCTGCGCCGAGCCGACATCACGTCGCTCACCCGGCAACCTGCCTTCATCGCGACACCTCCGAACGAAACGGTTCCGTACTCCTCACTCAGAGACTACCCGCCCGCCTAACGAAACGAAACCGTTCCGTTTCGATAGCGGGCGTGTTGTGGGTCACGCGCCCGGCGGGAACCTTCGGAAACCCCCGCTCACCTGTACGAGTTGCCGGGCCCCCCTGGCGCGGAAAGCATTGGGGGGTGAGCCACGACGTCGCGTACCTCCGCTATCCGCACCTGCACGACGACCTGCTGTGCTTCGCCACCGAGGACGACCTGTGGGTGGCCCCCCTCGTCCCCGACGGCCAGACCCCCGGCCGGGCCTGGCGGATCACCGTCGACCGCACCCGCGTCGGCCACCCGCGCTTCTCCCCGGACGGACGGCACATCGCCTTCACCACCTGGCGCAGCCTCGACCCCGAGATCCACCTCGCCCCCGTGGACGGCGGCCCCGCCCGCCGGCTCACCTACTGGGGCTCCACCGACACCCGCGTCTGCGGCTGGGACCCCGACGGGAACATCCTGGCCGTCTCCTCCCACGGCCAGCCCTTCTCCTACTACTCCTGGGCGTACAAGCTGCCCACCGACGGCAGCCCGGGCGGACGCCTGCCCTGGGGCCCGGTCTCCGACCTCCAGGTCGCCGACGCCGGCGGCGAACACCGCAGCCTGCTGCTGACCGGCAAGCCCCCGCACGAGCCCGCCGCCTGGAAGCGCTACCGCGGCGGCGCCACCGGCCGGCTCTGGCTGCACGGACAGCGGCTCCTGGAGGACCTGGAAGGCCACCTCGACTCGCCGATGTTCGTCGGCGACCGGATCGCCTTCCTCTCCGACCACGAGGGAGTCGGCAACCTCTACTCCTGCCTGCCCGACGGCACCGGCCTGCGCCGCCACACCGACCACGACGAGTTCTACGCCCGGCACGCCTCCAGCGACGGCTCCCGCGTCGTCTACCAGTGCGCCGGCGACCTCTGGCTGGTCGACTCCCTCGCCGCGGACGCCTCCCCGCGCAAGCTGCCGGTCCGCCTCGGCGGCCCGCGCGCGGGACGGCGTACGTACCAGGTGCCGGCCGCCAGCAACGTCGACTCGCTGTCCGTCGACACCACCGGACGCGCCAGCGCCGTCGTCGTACGCGGCAGCCTGTACTGGCTCACCCACCGCGACGGCCCCGCCCGCACCATCGCCGACACCCCCGGCGTGCGGGTACGGCTGCCCGAGATGCTCGGCAGCGGCGGGCAGGTCGCCTACGTCACCGACGCCGAGGGAGAGGACGCGATCGAGATCGCCTACCTCCCCCGCGCCTCCGGCGACCGCGAACCGCGCCGGCTGGCCTCGGGCGAGCTGGGACGCGTGACGGAACTGCTGGCCGATCCCGACGGGGAGCGGCTCGCCATCGCCTCCAACGACGGACGGCTGCTGCTGCTCGACGCGACGGAGGAGTCCAACGGGGAGGTCACCGAGCTCATCCGGTCCATCAACGGCCCCGTCACCGACCTGGCCTTCTCCCCCGACGGCTGCTGGCTGACCTGGTCGCACCCCGGCATCGGGCGGTCCCTGCGCCAGATCAAGATGGCCAGGATCTCCGGCCCGGGCGCCCACGTCGTCATCGACGTCACCAACGGCCGCTTCGAGGATGAAAACCCGGTTTTCACCCGGGACGGCCGTTACCTCGCGTTCCTGTCCTGGCGCGGGTTCGACCCGGTGTACGACGTCCACACCGGCGACCTGTCCTTCCCGCTCGGCTGCCGCCCCTACCTCGTGCCGCTTTCCTCGGCCACCCCCTCCCCCTTCGCCTTCTCCCCAGACGGCCGGCCCGCGGCGGGCGGACTCGACCCCGTCGACGGCGAGTCCGGCGAGGGCGACGGCACGGTGACGGTGGAGGTGGAGGGCCTGGAGAGCCGGGTCACGCCCTTCCCCGTCTCCGCGTCGAAGTACTCGGCCCTCTACCCCGTGCACGGCGGCGGACTGGTCTGGCTGCGCTGGCCCATCTCGGGCGCGCTCGGCGAGACCTTCGCCAACCCGGCCGACACCAGCGGCAAGCCCACGCTGGAGCACTTCGACATGACCAAGGCCCGCAAGGCGGAACTGGCCTCCGGGCTCGACTGGTTCGCCGTCAGCGGCGACGGCACCCGCCTCGTCGTCAACGACGACGGCGACCTGCGCGCCGTCCCCGCGACCGAGCCGGGCGACGGTGACTCCACCGTCTACCTCGACCTGCGGCGCATCCTGCACGAGGTGGACCCGGCCGCCGAGTGGCGCCAGGCCTTCGAGGAGGCCGGCCGGCTCATCCCCGCGTACTTCTGGGAGCCGAGGATGTGCGGGATCGACTGGGACGGCGTACTGCGCCAGTACCGCCCCCTCGTCGAACGGATCGCCTCCCCCGACGAGTTCGCGGACCTCATGCGCGAGGTGCTCGGCGAGCTCGGCACCTCCCACGCGTACGTCTCCCCCGCCCGCCGCAACGAGGGGCCGCCCCACTACCAGCGGGCCATCGGCCTGCTCGGCGCCAACCTCGTGCACCGCGAGGAGGGCTGGGTGGTCAAGCGGATCCTGCCCGGCGAGTCCTCCGACTCCAAGGCCCGCTCCCCGCTCGCGGGCACCGGCATCCGCGAGGGCGCGGTCCTCACCCACGTCGACGGGCGGCCGGTCGACCCGGTGACCGGCCCGTACCCGCTGCTCTCGGCGGCCGGCGGCACCACCGTCGAGCTCACCTTCGAACCCGCCGAGGGAGAGGGCCGGGCCCGGCGGGTCGCGGTCGTCCCGCTGATCGACGAGCGGCCGCTGCGCTACCAGGACTGGGTGTCCAAGCGCCGCGCCGTGGTCCGCGAGCTGAGCGGCGGCCGCTGCGGCTACCTGCACATCCCCGACATGGGCGGCTCGGGCTGGGCGCAGTTCAACCGGGACCTGCGCATGGAGATGTCCCGGCCCGCCCTTATCGTGGACGTACGCGGCAACGCGGGCGGGCACATCAGCGAGCTGGTGGTGGAGAAACTCACCCGTTCGATCCTCGGCTGGGACCTGACCCGGGGCGCGCAGCCCGTCTCGTACGCGTCGAACGCGCCGCGCGGCCCGATCGTGGCACTGGCCGACGAGGCGACCTCCTCCGACGGCGACATGATCACGGCCGCCTTCAAACTGCTGGGGCTGGGCCCGGTGGTGGGCCAGCGCACCTGGGGCGGGGTCGTCGGGATGACCGGCCGGCACACCCTGGGCGACGGGACGGTGATCACCGTGCCGATGAACGCCGCCTGGTTCCCGGAGTACGGCTGGTCGGTGGAGAACCACGGCGTGGAGCCGGACCTGGCGATCCTGCGCACCCCGCTCGACTGGGCGGAGGGGCGGCACGCGCAGCTGGACGACGCCGTGCACCTGGCGCTGGAGCTGCTGGAACAGGATCCGGCCGCGGTGCCGCCCGGCTACACCGACGTACCGGACCTCCGGCGCCCGAAGCTGCCGCCGCGGGAGTAGGGCCCGGCGGCGGAGCGAGCCGTGCGGAAGGCGGCATGCGGAAGGGGCCCGGTCCGTACCGCGGTACGGACCGGGCCCCTTCGCGTGTGAGCGCGGTGAGCGCGGTGAGCGTCAGGCCCGGCCGTCGAGCCCGTCCCTCACGTCGTCGGACGACGCCTCCCCCGGCTCCCTCTTCTCACCGACCCCGACGGCGCGCCCGGACACCCCGTCCTTCGCGCCCTGCCCGGCCTTCTCGGCCCGCTCCCTCAGCTGGTTCGCCTTGTCCCTGAACTGGTCCTTGAGAGACATGCTTCATCACTCCGTACGGAACTCGGTGGTGGGGGCCCGACCAGACTGACACGGAGTGACAAAGCGCGCATGTCGGTCAGCTCCGCCGGGAGCGCTCCTGCTCGTCGGCCGCCCCGCCCGCCCCGACCAGCCCCTTGGAGACGCCGGCCAGCCTCGGTTCGAAGCGCCTCATCTCCCGCTGACCGCCCGCCGCGATGACCGCGGGCAGGTAGCCGCGGACGCCCTGCATCCCGCGCAGCCACCACTGCGCGTACACGTGCGCCGAGCGCCGTTCGACGCCGGCCACGATCCGGTCCACGGCCGGCCCCAGCGGGTAGGTGCGGTTCGCGGGCCACGGCAGCCGCCGGCGCAGCTCGCGCATCACGTCGTTCTGGTCGGCGCCGCGCACCATGTCGGTGTCGGTCCAGGAGAGGTAGCCGACGCCCACCTTGACGCCCTTGTAGCCGACCTCGGCGCGCAGGCAGTGGGCGAAGGCCTCGACGCCGGACTTGGAGGCGCAGTACGCCGTCATCATCGGCGCGGGGGTGATCGCGGCGAGCGAGGCGATCTGGAGGAAGTAACCGCGGCTCTCCATGAGTACGGGCAGGAAGGCGCGGGCGGTGACGGCCCCGCCGATCAGGTTGACCTCGATGACGCGGCGCCAGGCCACGGGGTCGGAGTCCGCGAACGGCCCGCCGACGGCGACGCCCGCGTTGGCTATCACTATGTCGACTTTCCCGAAGCGCTCCTTGACCTCCTGCGCGACGCGGGCCATCGCCTCGTGGTCGGTGACGTCGGCGTACCAGTGGTCGCTGTCGGTGTGCAGCCGCTCGGAGACCTCCTTGAGCGCCTCCGGCTCCAGGCCCACCAGGGCGACCTTCGCGCCGCGCGCGGACAGCTTGCGGGCGAGCAGTTCACCGACCCCGCGCGCGGCGCCGGTGACGACGGCGACCTGGCCTTCCAGACTCCTGCGAGCGCTCACGCGGTCTTCTCCTTCGGTGTGTCGGATACGTCGGATACGGCGGATGCGCTGGATGTGCCGGATGCGCCGGCGTCGGAAGGTACGGCAAGTACGACGACCGCGGCCGGTCCGGCAGGTGCGGCGGACGGGCTCGGTACGGCAGCCGGGGCGGACGGGCCGGCCGCGGAGCCCAGGTACCGGGTCGTCAGTTCGCGCACGGCGCCAGTGACGGCCTCGGGGGCCTCGACCGGCGTCATGTGCCCCATG
Organism: Streptomyces sp. NPDC034085; assembly: GCF_055575555.1. Taxonomy (NCBI): domain Bacteria; kingdom Bacillati; phylum Actinomycetota; class Actinomycetes; order Kitasatosporales; family Streptomycetaceae; genus Streptomyces; species Streptomyces sp. NPDC034085. The sequence continues at coordinate 52,263 of NZ_JBVISL010000010.1, forward strand.
CCGGTGAGTTCGGTCAGGCCCACGCAGTGCGGCAGCGCGGCCGCGATCCGCCGGGCGTGCGCGACCGGGGTGAGCCGGTCGTCCCTGCCCACGAGGACGGCGGTCGGCACCGTCAGCCCGGCCAGTCCGGCGTCCAGGTCCAGCCCGGCCAGCACCTCGGACCAGGCGTGGCGCACCCCTGCGGGGCAGGCGTGCACGATGCGGGCACAGGCCTCCACCCGGTCCGGCGCGGAGCCGGGCCCCATCGTCGCGTACTTGAGCACCGCGCGGCCGAGGGGCGTGACCGGCCCGAGCGGCGCGCGGGAGCCGAGCACGGCGCGGGTCGTACGGGTCCGCGCGCGCCCGGCGCGCAACGGCAGCACGGTCGCCTCCGCGACCAGCCGCGAACTGCCGGTGCTGCACAGCAGGGCGGCCGCGACGTGCTCGGCGAACTCGGGCCGGCCGGCGGCGGCCATGACGGTCATGCCGCCCATGGAATGCCCGGCCACCACGGCCCGCTCGCCGGGGGCGAGGGCGGCCTCCAGCACGGCGGCCAGGTCGTCGGCGAGGGCGGTGGTGCTGTAGGCGGCGGCCGCCGGGCTGCGGCCGTGGCCGCGCTGGTCGTACGCGATGACCCGGTGGTCGCGGGACAGTTCGCGGATCTGCGCCGCCCAGAAGGCGGTGGAGCAGGTCCAGCCGTGGGAGAGCACGACGGCCGGGGCGCCTTCCGCCCCGTGCACCTCCACGTGCAGCCGGGCCCCGTCGGCGGAGACCGCGACCAGTTCGCGGGCGGCGGCCGGGGGCGCGTACCGGCCGGTGGTGACGTGTCCCGGCCGGCTCACGCGGCTCCCTCCCCGGCGGGAGCGGCCGGGGCGACGGCCGCGGAGCCGGCGTTCGGGGCGACGGCCGCGGAGCCGGCGTTCGGGGCGACGGCGACCGCGACCCGGTCCGGGCCGCGCTCGCGCACCCGTACAACCTCGTACTCCGAAAGGTCGACCGTGCGCGTCTCGCGGCGGAACTCCCCCGTCGTCCCCGGCCAGACGGTGGTGTTGCGGCCCTGGGAGTCGAGGTACCAGCTGGTGCACCCACCGGTGTTCCACACGGTCCGCTCCATCCGCGTCTGGACGCGGCGGTTCCACTGGTTCACGGCGGAGGGCCGGGCGGCCAGCGCGGTGCGCCCGCCCAGGCTGCTCCCGTCGAGCAGGGAGAGCTGGCGCAGGTAGTCCGCCATGTAGTTCAGCTGCGACTCGATCATCAGGATCATGGAACTGTTCCCGAGGCCGGTGTTCGGGCCGATGATCGTCATCCAGTTCGGGAAGCCGGCCGCGGTCGCGCCGCGCAGCGCCTGCATCCCGTCCTTCCAGGCCTCCGCGAGGCTCTGCCCGTCGGCGCCCACCACCCGGTCGGCGATGGGCATGTCCGTGACGTGGAAGCCGGTGCCGAAGATGATCGCGTCCACCTCGGTCTCGGTCCCGTCGGCGGCGACGAGGACCGAGCCCCTGATCTCCTTGAGCCCGGAGGCGACCAGGTCCACGTCGGGCCGGGCCAGCGCCGGGTAGTACTCGCTGGAGAGCAGGATCCGCTTGCAGCCGATCCGGTACGAGGGCGTGAGCTTGGCCCGCAGCGCCGGGTCCTTGATGGAACGCGCCATATTGGCCTTGGCCAGGGATTCGATCAGCCCGAGCTGGTTCGGGCGCTTGGTGAAGGCGCTGACCTGGAGCTCGCGGATCCCCCACAGCAGCCCGCGGCGGGCCGACTGGGTGAAGGGCAGCTGCCGGTGCAGCCACCGCTCGACGGCGCTGATGGCCCGGTCCGTGCGCGGCATGACCCACGGCGCGGTCCGCTGGAAGAGCGTCAGGCGCTCCGTCCGGGGGGCGATGGCGGGCACGATCTGGATCGCGGAGGCGCCCGTACCGATCATGGCGACGCGCTTGCCGGTCAGGTCGTAGTCGTGGTCCCAGCGCGCCGAGTGGAAGACCTTGCCGGGGAACCCGGCGAGCCCGGGGATCTCGGGCATCTTCGGGTCGGACAGCGGCCCGGTCGCCGACACCACGACGTCGGCGGTCAGGTCGCCCGCCGAGGTCTCGATCTCCCAGCGCAGCTCGTGCGCGTCCCAGCGCATCATCAGGACCTCGTGGCCGAGCCGGATGTGCCGGCGCAACCCGAAGGTGTCGGCGACGTGCTCCAGGTAGGCGCGGATGGCGGGCTGCCCGGAGAAGGTCCGCGGCCAGTCGGGGTTCGGCGCGAAGGAGAAGGAGTAGAGGTGCGAGGGCACGTCGCAGGCGCACCCCGGATAGCTGTTGTCGCGCCAGGTGCCGCCGACCGAGTCGGCCCGCTCCAGCACGACGAAGTCGGTGATCCCCTCGCGCCGCAGCCGCACGGCGGCACCGAGTCCGCCGAACCCGGACCCGATCACCGCCACCCGTACGTGCTCGCGCCGGCCCCCGCCGGCCTTCCTGGCCCTACCGCCCATGCCCGCCGCCTTCCGCACCGCAATCCGAAACCGCAACGCTGCCAGCAATCACTGGCACAATCGGGAGAGTAGAGCAGCTCCGTACCCATGGGTAGGGGTCGTGCCCGGAAAGTTACTGCGGGTACGCCCCAGGGGTGCACAGTGATCAGGCCCGGCATGATCCACACGTCACCCCCTAGGCTGCGCGTGTGGACACACCGGTGAAGAGAGAGGCGGAACCCGCCGTGGCGCGCGAGTACCGGACCGGGGAACTGGCCGAGGCGGCCGGCATCCCGGTGCGCACCCTGCGCTTCTACCGCGAGCGCAAGCTTCTCCCGCCGCCCCGCCGCGAGGGCCGCATCGCCTGGTACGGCGAACACCACCTGGCCCGGCTGCGCACGATCGCCGCCCTGCTCGAACGCGGCCACACCCTCGGCGGCATCGCCGAGCTGACCGCCGCCTTCGAGAAGGGCCGCGACGCCAGCCAGCTGGGCGAGCTGCTCGGCATCGGCTGGTGGGAGGAGACCCCGGTCCGGCTCTCGCCGGAGGACCTGGCCGACTACTTCGAGGGCGAGGTGACCCCGGAGAACCTGGCGGCCTCGCTCGACCTCGGCTACCTCGCCACCGACGGCGAGGAGATCGTGCACGTCAGCCGGCGGCTGCTGGACGTCTCATCCGCCCTGGTCCGCGAGGGGGTACCGCTGTCGGCGGTACTGGAGACCGGCCGCCGGGTCCGCGAGCACGCGGACGCGCTGGCGGCGCTGTTCACCGAGCTGATATCCACCCACATCGGGCAGGACGCCGTCGCGCGGCTGCGCCCGCTGGCCAAGAGCGTGGTCGAGGCAGAGCTGACGATGGCGATGGGCCGCCTGCACCAGCAGCTCCCGCCGGAGCCGGAGGCACCCCAGGCACCCGAGGCGCCCGAGGCGTCCCAGGCGCCCGCACCACCCCAGGCGTCCCAGCCGCCACGGCAGCCGGGAAGGCCGCAGACGCCCCAGCCGCCTCAGACGCCGAGTTCGTAGACGACGGTCACCGGTGCGTGGTCCGACCACCGCTCCGGGTGCGTCTCCGCCCGCTCGACGAAGGCCTTCACGGCCCTGGCCGCCAGGCCGGGGCTCGCCACCTGGAGGTCGATGCGCCAGCCCGCGTCGTTGTCGAAGGCCCGGCCCCGGTAGGACCACCAGGAATACGGCCCGTCCGTCTCCGGGTGCAGCACGCGCACGACGTCGACGTACCCGGCCTCCGTGTACACCTTCCCCAGCCACTCGCGCTCCTCGGGCAGGAAGCCCGCGTTCTTGCGGTTGGTCTTCCAGTTCTTGAGGTCGGCCTCCTGGTGGCAGATGTTCCAGTCACCGCACACCACCACCTCCCGCCCGTCGGCGGCGGCCCGCGCCTTCAGCGCCCGCAGGTAGCCGAGGAACTCCCCCATGAACCGGTACTTCTCGTCCTGGCGCTCGGTGCCGGCCTCCCCGGACGGCAGGTACAGGCTCGCGACGGTGACGCCGGGCAGGTCGACCTCGACGTAGCGCCCGCTCGTGTCGAACTCGTCACTTCCGAAGCCCACCTGCACCCGTTCGGGTGCCCGCCGCGTGTACACGGCGACGCCGGCCCGCCCCTTGGCGGCGGCCGGCGCGAACACGGTGTGCCAGCCCCCGGGCGCCCCGGCCTCCGGCGGAATCTGCGCCGCCTCCGCCCGTACCTCCTGCAGGCAGACGACATCGGCGTCGGATCCGGCGAGCCACTCCACGAACCCCTTCTTGGCGGCGGCGCGGATCCCATTCACATTCACGGAGGTCACGGTGAGCATCCCTGCACCATAGCCGGAGGGATCCGTACGATATTCGAATGTCTCACGGTATAAACATCCGCGCCGTACCGTACGACCACCCGGACGCGGTGCGGCTCGACGCCCAGGTCCAGGTCGAATACCAGCAGCGCTACGACGGCGAGGGCGACGCCACCTTCCTCGACCCCGCCATGTTCGTCCCGCCGAACGGCCTCTACCTCCTCGCGTACGACGCCACCGGCACCCCGGTGGCCAGCGGCGGCTGGCGGGGCCAGGAGAAGAACGGCGAGGGCTACTCGGACGGCGACGCCGAGATCAAGCGGATGTACGTCGTCCCGCAGGCGCGCGGCCTGGGCCTGGCCCGCCGCATCCTGGCGGAACTGGAGACCGACGCCCGGGCGGCGGGCCGGCGCCGCATGGTCCTGGAGACCGGCGACCAGCAGCCGGAGGCCATCGCCCTCTACCTGTCGTCCGGCTACGCCCTGTCCGAGAAGTTCGGCTACTACCGCTTCCACGAGTCCAGCCGCTGCATGACGAAGCCGCTGCCCGCCGCCGGCTCCTGACGGACGACCCCGGGCGCGCAGAGCCTGCCGCTGCCCCGACGGCGGCGGGCGGGGCGCACAGGGGCGCGACCGATCGGGGGACGGAACCCGCCCGGCGGCCGCACCGGCCCGCAGGGCGCGACCGCTCGGGGAACGCACCCCGCACGGCGTGCCGCACCGGCCCGGGCGGGCAGCGCCCCGCCCCCACCCGCCGGACCGGGCACCCCCGGTCAGCGGTCGAGCCAGGCCGCTTCGTCCGAGCCCCACCGGGACGGCCCGCGCGCCCAGTCCCCGAGGGGGCTCGCCGCGTACCGCAGGACCCCGTACCCGGACTCCGCCTCCCGCAGCCACGGCTCCGGCGAGTACCCCGGCACCCCCGCGCCCGCCGTCGGAATCTCCCGCACCAGCCACGACGCCGTCCCGGCCAGGGAGAACCGCAGCGCGCGGCCGCCGCCCTCCGCCAGCGCCCGCAGCACACCCGCGGCCACCAGGTACCCCGTCCCGTGGTCCAGCGCCTGCGCCGGCAGCACCCCCGGGGCGCCGCCCTCCCCGGCACACCGCGCGGCGATCCCGTACCCCGCCTGCACCAGCGAGTCGAAGCCCCGGCGCCCCGCCCACGGCCCGCGCCACCCCCACGCGCACAGCTGCGCCACCACCAGCCCCGGCCACCGCTCCAGCAGCTTCTCCGCGCCCAGCCCGAACCGCTCCAGCGCTCCCGGCCGGTACCCCGTCACCACCACGTCGGCGCCGTCGAGCAGCCCCTCCAGCACCCCCCGGTCACCCGCGTCCGCCAGGTCCAGCAGCGCGGACCGCTTCCCGAAGCCGGTGTCCGCGTACGCGTCGTCCGCCTCGGGCAGGCGCGGGGAGTCGATCCGCAGCACGTCCGCGCCCAGCAGCCCCAGCGTCCGCGTCGCGACGGGCCCGGCGATGACCCGGGTCAGGTCCAGCACCCGCACCCCGTCCGCCGGCAGCGCGCCCGGCCCGCGCACCCGCCCGCGCCCGGGCCCCCGTACCCACTCGACCAGCGGCTGCGGCTCCCCGTAGTCCTGCGCCACGGCGACGGCCAGCCCGCCCTCCGCGTACACCGCCTCCTGGGCCTGCGCCGCGTCCATCCCCGCGAGCGCCCCCCGCACCGCCTCCGGAGTCGCCGGCACGCCGAGCGCCCGTACCAGGGCGGCCTCGTGGTGCGGGTAGTTGGCGTGGGTCCGCACCCAGCCGTCGGCCGCCGGCCAGAACCCCGACAGCGGCGCGAAGCTCACCGGCGCGCGTCCCCGCACCCGCAGGTGCCGCTCGCTGACGAACGCCGTCGCCACGGCACCCTCGTCCACCACGACCGGCGCCGCGTCCAGGGCCGTACCCCCGGCCCGTACGGCGGCCAGCTCGGCCGCCGCCAACCCGCACACCCCGACGCAGGCCCGCGCCAACTCCCGCACCGGCAGCGGCCCCGCCAGCCCGCTCGCCCCCCGATAACCCACCCGCCCGGCCAACTCCGCGGCACCGCCGAGCGCTTCCCAAGCCTGAGCCGTAGCCCTGTCCACCGTGTCCATCCCCCGATACTCGCGCAGCCCCCGCCGACCCCACCCACCGGCCGACCCCTCACACCCCACCGCCACTCCGGAAACACCCACGGCAACGCCGAGATCCCGGTAGCCACCCGGGAACTGCGCCTGTCGGCTGTTCACTGCGCATGGCAGAGTGACCTGGCCAATGAGGTGGGGGTACGCAACCCGACGTGGGCGGATCACTGAACTCGCTCAGGGCGGCGAGGCCTGACCGAGGAACAGCTTCGGCAAGGAATCAACGACGCGATGGACCAGGTGGAGCAAGCGCAGCGCAACGGCGAGAACGTCCCGCAGGTCAGGAACCGGAAGTGACTCGGGGAGAGTGGGGCTGCGCAGTCGCCCCTGTGGCCGGCCTGGCCACCGGTGTACTCGGGTCGGTGCTCCTGGCAGCCGCCTGGCGGGCATGCGACGTAGGGGTGAACGGCGCGGCCAACGGGCTCGCGCTGATCTTCTACGCAGCCCTGCTCGCGATCATGTCGGCGGTGTGGTGGGGGGGTGCTCATCGGGTACGTAGGACGTTGGAACCTCCCGGTCGCCCTACTGGGCGGCACAGCCGGCGCGGCGGTCATGGTATGGATCTTCGTGGCTCTCCTCCAGGTTCCCGACGGCTACCGCTGCTGACGAGTCCGCTCCGACCCGGTGATGCGCAGAGCACCTCAGGCGTCCGGCCAGCAGGCCGGCGTGCGTTCCCCTTCACCCCATCCCCGGCAAGCCCCGCACCGGGACGGGCCATCGGACACCGTCTCGGATGCACCCCACAAACGCCGAGATCCCGCCCAGCCTCTCGGCTGAACGGGATCTCGTGACGATTCCTGAGAGCTACTCAAGAACTGTCGTCTGTGGACCTGTGGGGATTTGAACCCCAGACCCCCTCGATGCGAACGAGGTGCGCTACCAGACTGCGCCACAGGCCCTTGCGACGTGTGAAACATTAGCATCCCCGCGCGGGTGCTCCAAAACGGGTTGTCCGGAGCGTCCGCGCAGGTCACCGATCACTCGTTCGCGGCGCGCGGGCGGTCTTCGCTCTCGTACTGGTCGAAGAGCGGCGTCCGGCCCAGATCGCGGCCGCGGGGGCGGGGCGGGGCGGCCTGGGGCTTGGGCTCCGGCTGCGCGGGCGCCGGCGGGCCCGGCTGGGCGCGCAGGCGGGGTTCGGTCGGCTCGGCGGTGCTGGAGCGGGTGGCGCTCCAGCCGTCGGGGTTGACGGGGCCGGTGGCGCGGGGCGCGACCGGGGCCGTCACGTACGTCGGCAGCGGGACCGGCACCGGCTCCCAGCTGTCGCCGCGCGCCGGGCCGCGCTCGCGCTCGCGCTGCTGGTCCACCCACTCGGCGTGGTCGGTCTGCTCGACCAGCGCACGGCGCCCCGCCTCCTGCGGGGAGAGGGGGGGTGCGGGGTCCGGTTCGGTGGCGTCGGCGGGCTCCGGCTGTTCGCGGTGGCGCTGAGGGCGGTTCTCGCGGAGGCTGCGGGCGGCCGCCTCGGCGCGGCGCCGGTCCATCGTGAACTCGTAGCGCCGCCGCTCCTGGACGCGCAGGTGCACGATGTAGGCGCTCAGCAGCAGGGCCGGCACGGCCGGGGCCCACAGGTACCGGATGCCGCCGACGGCCGCGACGATGGCGCCGCCGCTGAAGGCGAGGAAGAGGAGCGCCGTGGTGCGCCGGCGGCGCGCGAGCACCTGGAGGCGCTGCTGGCGGCGGACCCGCTCGGCCTCCGCGGACCTCGGCTCGGCTCTGGTCGGGGGCACGCCGACGGCCCGGGCGTCGGCGTCCACGGAATTCACCGTTTCGGTCGCCGCGTCCGGGTCCGCGTGGGGCTGGGCCTCCGCCTGATCCTCACCGCGCTCACGCAGCCCCTTGGCGTAACGGCGCTCCATTCCCGCCCGGCCGGAAAGCAGCCGGATGGCGGTGGAGAAGCGTTCCGTCGGACGTGCTTCGTTCAGCTCGTCCTGCCTCCGGAGCCACATGGGCACCAAGTAGGCGGCCCAGGCCCCGACGATGACTGCGTAGATGAGGCCGCTGCTGCTCACACCTCACACCGTAGAGGGGTGCGGCCGAGGGGATCAGCCAATTGGGCCGGTGTGTCGCACGATCCGGCTGATATCACCGACTTTTTTTGTGATTCTTCGGATCAGGTTATGGGTGAATCACGCAGAAATTCGAACGCTTTTGCGATTACCTGCTTTACGCGGGTGCCGACGGCGGACTTTCCCGTCGGCGCGTCCGGTGCCAGCGGCGCAGCAGCCCCTGCGGAACCTCCTCCGCCGTGAGCGCGAAGACCAGGTGGTCGCGCCACGCCCCGTCGATATGTAGATAACGCGGCCGCAGCCCCTCCTCACGGAACCCGAGCTTCTCCACGACACGCCGGCTGGGCCCGTTCTCCGGGCGGATGCACACCTCGATCCGGTGCAGGCCGACCTTCTGGAAGCAGTGGTCCACGGCGAGCGCGACCGCCGTCGGCATCACCCCGCGCCCGGCCACGTCCCGGTCCACCCAGTAGCCCACATGGGCGGCGCACATCGAGCCCCAGGTGATCCCGGCGACCGTCAGCTGGCCGACCAGCCGCCCCTGGTACTCGATGACGAAGGGCAGCATCCGGCCCGCGTTCGCCTCCGCCCGCAGATGGCGGACCATCTGCCGGTACGTCGGCCGGTGGATCACCGGCCCCCACGGCGCGGGCGGCGGGATGGTGGCCTCCCACGGCCGCAGCCAGTCGCGGTTGCGGCGGTTGACCTCGCGCCAGGCGCGCTGGTCCCGCAGCTTTATCGGCCGGAGCGTGACATCGCCGTCCGCCAGCACCACCGGCCAGGAAGGGCCGTTCAGCTCGGGCTCCCGGGCACCGCGTCCGGTCTGGGGTGGTCGCCGCCCCGGATCTGGTCGACGGCGTGCGGCAGGATCCGGGACAGCACCGCGAGACCGTCCTTCACCCCGCCCGTGGACCCGGGCAGGTTCACGATCAGGGTGCGGCCGGCGACGCCCGCCAGGCCCCGCGACAGGGCGGCGGTGGGCACCTTCGCCAGACCCTCCGCGCGGATGGCCTGCGGAATGCCGGGGATCTCGTAGTCCAGCACCCGGGCGGTGGCGTCCGGGGTCCGGTCGGTCGGCGAGATGCCGGTCCCGCCGGTGGTCAGGATGACGTCGTAGCCGGCGGCCACGCCCTCGCGCAGCGCCCCCTCGACGGGATCGCCGTCGGGGACCACGCGCGGGCCGTCCACCGTGAAGCCGAGCTTCTCCAGGGCCTCGGCCAGCAGCGGGCCGCCCTTGTCCGCGTACACCCCTTGCGAGGCACGGTTGGAGGCGGTGACGACGAGCGCCCGCCCCGGCAGGGCCTCGGCGGCGGGACGCCGCGCCTCCTCGGCCCCGGCGGCCGCCGGCGGCACGTGGCTGTGCACCTCGCCGCCGCGCGGGGGCGTCACGGCCGGCTCCAGTCGCCCGACTTGCCGCCGGTCTTCTCCTCCACCCGGACGTCGGTGATCACCGCGCCCTTGTCGACTGCCTTCACCATGTCGATCACGGTGAGGCCGGCGACGGCGACCGCGGTCAGCGCCTCCATCTCGACGCCCGTACGGTCGGTGGTCTTGACGGTGGCGAGGATCTCCACGGCGTCGTCGGCGACCTTCAGGTCCACCTTCACCCCGGAGACCGCCAGCGGGTGGCAGAGCGGGATCAGGTCGGGCGTCTTCTTGGCCCCCATGATCCCGGCGATCCGCGCGGTGGCGAGGGCGTCGCCCTTCGGCACGCCCTCACCGCGCAGCAGCTCGATCACCCGGGGCGAGACGAGGACGCGGCCGCTGGCGCGCGCCGTCCGGGTGGTGACGTCCTTCTCCGAGACGTCGACCATCCGGGCCGCGCCGGCCTCGTCGATGTGCGTCAGCCTGCTGTGCGTACTCATGTCTGCGTGCCGCTCCCGCTCCGGGCCCCCTGGAGCCGTGGGGCCTGTGTGGTGCAACACGCTACCCGCACCGGCCGTTCCTCAGCCGAGCAGGATCACTTCCAGCTCGGCGCCGGGCTCCACCGAGGTGACGTCCTCCGGTACGACCATCAGCGAGTCGGCGTGCGCGAGCGCGGCGATCAGGTGGGAGCCGGATCCGCCGACCGGGGTGACCGTGCCGGCCTCGGCGTCGTACGCGCCGCGCAGGAACTGGCGGCGGGCCGCCGGGGAGCGCAGCGGCTGGTCGGCCTTCAGCACGGCGCGCACGCTGGGCCGGGAGACCTCGGACTGCGGCAGGCCCATGAGCGCCCGGATCGCGGGACGCACGAACAGCTCGAAGGAGACGTAGGAGGACACCGGGTTGCCGGGCAGGGCCAGCAGCGGGGTGTGGTCGGGGCCTACGGTCCCGAATCCCTGCGGCTTGCCGGGCTGCATGGCGAGCTTGCGGAAGTCGACGCCGCCGGCCGCCCCGCCCTCGCCGCCGGACCCGGCGGCGGTCAGGGCCTCCTTCACCACGTCGTAGGCGCCGACGCTGACCCCGCCCGTGGTGACGAGCAGGTCGGCGCGGATCAGCTGGTCCTCGATGGTGGAGCGCAGGGTGTCGGCGTCGTCGGCGACCGCGCCGACGCGGTAGGCGATGGCGCCGGCGTCGCGGGCGGCGGCGGCCAGGGCGAAGCTGTTGGAGTCGTAGATGGTCCCGGCGGCCAGCGCCTCACCCGGCTGGACCAGCTCGCTGCCGGTGGACAGGACGACCACGCGCGGCCGCGGGCGGACCCGCACGGTGCCGCGGCCGATCGCCGCCAGCAGCGCGATCTGCGGCGGGCCGAGGACCGTACCGGCGGCCAGCGCCAGGTCGCCGGCCTGTACGTCGCTTCCGCGCGAGCGCACGTGCGCGCGGGCCTCGGCCGCGCGGTGGACGCGTACCTCGCCGCCGGCGCCCTCGGGCGCCGCGCTGGCGGGGGTCATGCCGGAGGCGGCGCCGCCGCCCGTGCCGCCGTCGGTCCACTCGACCGGTACGACGGCTTCCGCGCCGGGCGGCAGCGGGGCGCCGGTCATGATGCGGGCGGCCTGGCCGGGGCCGACGGTGGGCAGCTCGCCGCTGCCGGCCGCCACGTCGCCGATGACGGCGAGCACCGCGGGGAACTCCTCGCTCGCACCCTGGACGTCAGCCGTCCGGACGGCGTAGCCGTCCATGGAGCTGTTGTCGAAGGGCGGCAGGGCGACGGGCACGGTGACGTCCTCGACCAGGACGCAGCCCTGGGCGTCCAGCAGCTGGAGCTCGATGGGCTCGAGCGGCCTGACGGCGGCGAGGACGTCGGCGAGGTGCTCGTCCACCGACCACAGGCGGTGGTGGCCGGTGTCCTGCGGTGCGCTGCTGCTCAAGGTGCTACATCTCCTCCGTGACGTAACGGCGAAGCCAGGTGCGGAACTCCGGGCCGAGGTCCTCACGTTCGCACGCGAGTCGGACGATGGCCCGCAGGTAGTCCCCCCGGTCCCCGGTGTCGTAGCGGCGGCCGCGGAAGACCACGCCGTGCACCGGGCCGCCCACGCTCTCGTCGGCGGCCAGCTTCTGCAGGGCGTCGGTGAGCTGGATCTCCCCACCGCGGCCCGGCTCGGTCTCCCGCAGTATGCCGAAGATCGCCGGGTCCAGGACATAGCGTCCGATGACGGCGTAGTTGCTGGGCGCCTCGGCCGGCTCCGGCTTCTCGACGAGTCCGGTGACGCGGACGACGCCGTCGTCGCCGGTCGGCTCGACGGCGGCGCAGCCGTAGAGGTGCACGCTGGCGGGGTCGACCTCCATCAGCGCGATGACGGTGCCGCCGGTGCGCGCGTGGACGTCGACCATCTGCCGCAGCAGCGGGTCGCGGGGGTCGATCAGGTCGTCGCCGAGGAGGACGGCGAACGGCTCGCTGCCCACGTGCGGCTCGGCGCACAGGACGGCGTGGCCGAGGCCGCGCGGGTCGCCCTGGCGGACGTAGTGCATGGTGGCCAGGTCGCTGGACTCCTGGACCTTCTTCAGCCGGTCGTCGTCGCCCTTGGCGATCAGGGCGGATTCGAGCTCGTAGTTCCGGTCGAAGTGGTCCTCGAGGGGCCGCTTGTTACGTCCTGTGATCATGAGTACGTCGTCCAGGCCGGCGGAGACGGCTTCCTCGACCACGTACTGGATGGCCGGCTTGTCCACGACGGGGAGCATTTCCTTGGGCGTCGCCTTGGTCGCCGGGAGGAAGCGAGTGCCGAGGCCCGCAGCCGGAATGACGGCCTTCTTGATCACAGGGTGCGACTGAGTCATGGGCAGAACGATAGTGGGTCACGGCGGAGCGCCGACGAGATTCCGGTAAATATGCCCGACTTGCTCCTTATATGAAAGGAATTGTGACAGGACTGTGGTAGAGAACCTGCCCGGGAATCACCCCTTCGCGCCCGAAAAGGCCTCCCTGCGCCGGGAACTCCTCGCCGCCCGCCGGGCCTTGTCCCCCGGGGCCCGGAGCGCGGCGGCCCGCGCGCTCGCCCGCTCCGCGCTGACCCTGCCGGAACTGGCCGGCGCGCGTACGGTCGCCGCGTACGTCTCGGTCGGTGCGGAACCGGGAACCCGCGAACTCCTCGACGCGCTGCGGGCCGCCGGCAAGCGCGTGCTGCTGCCCCTGCTGCTGCCCGACAACGACCTGGACTGGGCCGAGTACGAGGGCCCGGACAGCCTCGCCGAAGCAGCGCACCCGGGCAAGATGCGGCTGCTGGAACCCTCCGGCGCACCGCTCGGCCCGGACGCCGTGACCGGCACCGACGCCGTGCTGCTGCCCGGGCTGGCGGTGGACGCGCGCGGGATGCGGCTCGGCCGCGGCGGAGGCTCGTACGACCGGGTGCTGGCGCGGCTGGAGCGCGTCGGCGCGCATCCCGCCCTCGTGGTGCTCCTCTACGACGAAGAGGTGGTCGCGCGGGTCCCGGAGGAACCGCACGACCACCCCGTCCACGCGGTGGCCACCCCGTCGGGGGTGGTGCGCTTCACCGCGTGATCAGCTGCTGATCGGACCCCGTGGTCAGGGCTTGAGCGTCAGGGTGTCCACTGTCGACTTGTCGACGGCGCTCTTTCCGAAGGACCAGTCCAGCAGTTCGCCCTTGGCCCACAGCTGCGTCTGGTCCGTGTACGTGCTCTCGTACGCGTGGCCCGAGGCGCCGGTCAGGTTGATCCAGCGGGACTTGTCCAGGTCGCCGAGGTTGACGACCATCCGCATCGACGGCACCCAGGTGACGCCGTAGCCGCTGGAGGCGTTCCAGCCGGTCGCGTTGACGGTGGCCTCGCCGCCGCCCAGGTTCCACGGGCCGCGGTTGAGGAGCCACTGCATGAAGCCGGGGCCCTCCTTGCCGATGGTCTGGTTCTTCAGCGTCAGCTGGTGCAGCCGGCCCCAGCTCCAGGTCGACTGGTCCTTGCCGAGCTTGGCCGTCAGCTCCCAGCGGGCGTCTTCCATGGCGCGGGCGAAGAGCTCGTCGCGGGTGGTGACCGGCTTGTCGTGGACGGTCTTCGGGGTGGCCTTCCACCACGGCGACTTCTCGTCCTTGACCAGCCGGCGGACCACCTCGAACCAGCGGTCGCCGCCGTCCGGCTGCGCCGAGTCGGGACCGCGCGTACCGCACTCGCGGACCGTCTGGGTGAGGTCGTCGTTCGGGCCGGTGCTCTCCTCGCTGACGTTCATGCAGCTGCCCTCGATCCGCAGCTCCTTCGGCATCTTGTCGCCGAACGCCAGCTTGAGGATGTTGCGCCACACGGCGTTGAAGTACGCGGCGGCCGCCGAGTCGGGCTCCTGCGTGTAGTTCCAGCCCTCCAGCAGCTTCTGCGCCGAGCGCACGTCCGGGTCCGAGACCTGGATCTTGGCCAGCATCGGGGTCAGCAGCGCGGCGATCTCACTGCTGTTGTCCATCTGCATGGTGCGCATGTCGTCGGTGGAGATCTTGCCGTTGTCCTTGGTCTTCGCCTCGATGAGGTCGTTGATCCGCTGGCTGCGGGCGCCGTAACCCCAGTCCGTGGTCAGCACGTACGGGTACTTGCCGGTGCTGGCGCCGGTGCCGATGCCGGTACCGGTACCTGTGCCGGTGCCGGTGCCGGTGCCGGACTCGGTGACGGCCTGGTTGGCGGTGACGATGTACCCGCGCGCCGGGTTGAGCTCCCAGGGCATCTCGTTCTGCGGGATGTAGCCGGTGTTGCCGTCCCGACCGCCCTTCCAGGCGTACTTGGGGTCCCAGCCGGGCGCCGGCAGGCGGCCGTCGCCCTGGTTGCGGATCGGGATCCGGCCCGGGGCCTGGTAGCCGATGTTGCCGTTGGCGCCCTTGTTGTCGGCGTAGATCAGGTTCTGCGAGGGGACCTCGAAGTCGGCCGCCGCGGCGCGGAAGCTGTTGAAGTCCTTGGCGCGGTTGAGCTTGAACACGGCGTCCATCGACTTGCCCGGGTCCAGGGCGGTCCAGCGCAGGGCGACGGCGTAGCCGTCGCCGCGGTCGGGGGCCGAGCTGGGGACGGGGGCGCGGGAGCCGACGCTCTCGAGCTCGTCGCTGCGGTCGGAGATCAGCGGTCCGTTGTTGGTGGTGCGGACGGTGATCTTCTTGCTCTTGCCGCCGGCGACCTTGATCTCCTCTTCACGGGTGGTGAAGGGGACGACCTTGTTGTCGTAGACGTAGCCCTCGGGCCGGACCTGCTCCAGGTAGAGGTCGGTGACGTCGGCGCCCAGGTTCGTCATGCCCCAGGCGATGTCGGCGTTGTGGCCGATGACCACGCCGGGCATCCCGGAGAAGGTGAAGCCGGCGACGTCGTACTGGCACTGGGGCGAGGCGGCACGGCAATGCAGGCCCATCTGGTACCAGACCGAGGGCAGCTGCGGGGACAGGTGCGGGTCGTTCGCGAGGAGCGGCTTGCCGGTGGTCGTGTACTGGCCCGAGACGACCCAGGAGTTCGAGCCGATGCCGCTGCCGTTGGGGCCGAGGATGGCCGGGATCTCGTCCAGGGTCTTGGCGAGGGAACCGAGCTGCGTGCGCAGGCCCACCGTCGCGCCCTGGGCGGAGGCGTTGTCGGCGAGGCCGCTGGCGGTGCCCGTGCCCGCGCTGGGGGTCGTCGGCGAGCCGGTGCCGGCGGCCGTGCCGGTGTTCGCACCCGTGCCGGTGCCGGGGGTGGTGGTTCCCGTACCGCGGGCCGCGCCGGCACCCGTACCGGCGCCGGGCGTGCCCTGGGGCGCGTACTTGCCGCCCGCGACGGTGCCGCCCTCGACGATCGGCTTGTTCCGGTCGAAGGGGTACGGCGGGTAGAGCTCGTCGATCTGTGCCTGCGAGAGCTTGTTCGTCATCAGCGAGCGGTCGATCTCGTCCTGCATGTTGCCGCGCAGGTCCCAGGCCATCGCCTTGAGCCAGGCCACCGAGTCCACCGGCGACCAGCGCTCCGGCTTGTAGCCGTCGCTCAGGTCGAGGGCGGCGTGCTCGACGGAGAGGTCCTTGCCGGCCTTCCCCTTCAGGTACGCGTTGACTCCGTCGGCGTAGGCCTGGAGGTACTTCTTCGTCTCCGGCGAGAGCTTCTTGTCGTACTCCTCCTGCGCGACCTGGCGCCAGCCGAGGGTGCGCAGGAAGGCGTCGGTCTCGACCTGGCCGGAGCCGAACATCTCCGACAGGCGGCCGGAGGTCATGTGACGGCGTACGTCCATCTCCCAGAACCGGTCCTGCGCGTGCACGAAGCCCTGCGCGCGGAAGAGGTCCTCGTCGTTGTCGGCGTAGAGCTGCGGAATGCCGTGCTCGTCGCGCTTCACGTCGACGGTCCCGGTCAGGCCTGGGACCTTGAGGGAGCCGGTCGTCTGCGGGAAGGAGGCGCGCACGGTGTCCACGCTCCAGTACGCGCCGTAGCCGAGGCCCGCCAAGAGCGCCAGGACCATGACGAGCACGAGCAGGCGTGCGCGTCGTCCCTTCTTCTTGACGGAAGGTCCGGATTCATTGGCGGGCATCGCTGTCCTTAGAGGGGCAGGGTGGTCCTGGGAGTGCTGGGAGCAACCATAGGCGCAGGACCGCCTTCGTTGATCCGCCAGGGGTCGAGGTCCGTAGGACAGGCGGCAACAGCCGTTTCACAATGTGGTTATCGCGTAAAGAGTGCGTCAAAGATTAGGTAAGGTAACGAAGTACTTGCCGTACGCGCCGCCGGAGGAACGATCCGCCAAGCGCGCTCTGAGGAAAGGGCCGCCCGCTGACTGTCCACACGCTCAACGAGCTCCTGCTGGTCTGCTCGCTCGTGCTGCTCGTCGCCGTCGCGGCGGTGCGCGTCTCCTCACGCAGCGGCCTCCCCAGCCTGCTCATCTACCTCGGCATAGGCATCGCGATAGGCCAGGACGGCATCGGCAACGTCGTATTCGACAACGCCGAGCTGACACAGGTCATCGGTTACGCGGCGCTCGTCGTCATCCTCGCCGAGGGCGGTCTGGGCACCAAGTGGAAAGAGATCAAGCCGGCGCTGCCGGCGGCGGTGGCCCTGTCGTTGGTCGGCGTCGCGGTCAGCGTGGGCGTGACGGCGGCGGGTGCGCACTATCTGGTCGGGCTGGAATGGCGCCAGGCGCTGCTGATCGGCGCGGTCGTCTCCTCGACCGACGCGGCGGCCGTCTTCTCCGTACTGCGCAAGGTTCCGCTTCCGTCCCGGGTGACGGGTGTACTGGAGGCCGAGTCCGGCTTCAACGACGCCCCCGTCGTCATCCTGGTGGTGTCCTTCGCGACGGTCGGACCGGTGGACGAGTGGTACGTCCTGCTCGGCAAGATCGCGCTCGAGCTGTCGATCGGCATCGCGATCGGTCTGACGGTGGGCTTCCTGGGGGCGTACGGGCTGCGGCACGTGGCACTGCCGGCCTCCGGCCTGTACCCGATCGCGGTGATGGCGATAGCCGTGACCGCGTACGCGGCCGGCGCGATGGCGCACGGCTCCGGTTTCCTCGCGGTCTACCTGGCGGCGATGGTGCTGGGGAACGCGAAGCTGCCGCACTGGCCGGCCACCCGCGGCTTCGCGGACGGGCTCGGCTGGATCGCCCAGATCGGCATGTTCGTGCTGCTGGGCCTGCTGGTCACCCCGCACGAGCTGGTGCACGACTTCTGGCCCGCTGTGATCATCGGACTGGTGCTGACGATGGTGGCGCGGCCGCTGGAGGTCTTCGTCAGCCTGCTGCCCTTCCGGATCCCCTGGCAGGAACAGGCACTGATGTCATGGGCCGGCCTGCGCGGCGCCGTGCCCATCATCTTGGCCACGATCCCGATGGTGACGGGCATCGAGGGCAGCGACCGGGTGTTCAACATCGTCTTCGTGCTCGTCGTCGTCTACACGCTGGTGCAGGGGCCGACACTGCCCTGGCTGGCGCGCACGCTGAACCTGCGCGACACCGAGGAGGCCGCCTCGGACCTGGGGATCGAGTCGGCGCCGCTGGAGAAGCTGCGCGGGCACCTGCTCTCCTTCGCGATCCCGGCCGCCTCGCGGATGCACGGGGTGGAGGTCGGCGAGCTGCGGCTGCCGGCGGGAGCGTCGGTGACGCTGGTCGTCCGGGATGCGAAGAGCTTCGTGCCGGCGCCGTCGACCGTGCTGCGCCGCGGGGACGAGCTGCTGGTGGTGGCCACGGATCCGGTCCGGGACGCGGCGGAGGCGCGACTGCGGGCGGTCGCGCGCGGCGGCAAGCTGGCGGGGTGGCTGGGAACCGGTGGCGGAACGTCACTCTGAGTGGCGGAAAGGGCGGCCCGGCGGGCCGCCCGAACGATCTTTTCCTTTTAGAGCGACATTCTAATTGGCCGGTTTCGGTGGCGTGTGGCCGGGCTTGCACCCATTCCACAAGGTGCGGAATGCGAACTTCCAGTTAATCGCAGGTGAAGACATGCCTTGTCACCGTAATCACAGGACGTGGTAGTGGATTCCCCTGTACGATGAAGGCACACCAGATCGAACCAACTCTGCCTGACGCAGAGCTGGCGCGACCGCAAAGCGGCCGTGGCACCCTTTCGCAGGGGGCGCCCAGGTATCACTCGGTTCTGCGCAAGAGGACAGCTCTCGGGGCTCCCACATGTACGGGTGCGGTCGCTCACAAGGCGGCCCGCCGTCCGCAGACGGGGACGCTCTACCAGGCAGCGGAAAGGCCAGGCCGTGACATCCGCGGTCACGACCGACACGTCCGCCCGACCCGGCTACGGGCAGCTCCTGCGCACGCCCGGTGCCCTCACCTTCGTCCTCCCCGGCTTCGCCGCCCGCCTGCCGTTCGGCATGCTGACCATCAGCATCCTGCTGCTCGTGCAGCACGCCACCGGCTCCTACGGCGACGCGGGGATCGTCGCCGCCGTCACCGGCGTCTCCATGGCCCTGTTCGCTCCGGTCATGGGCAAGCTCACCGACCGCCGCGGCCAGAGCGCCGTCCTCGTCCCGGCCGTCCTCGTGCACGCCGTCGCCGTCTCCGCTCTGACCGCGCTGGCACTCCTCGGCGCCCCGCTGTGGGCGCTCGCCCTGGCCGCCGTCCCGGCCGGCGCCTCCGTCCCGCAGGTCGGCCCCATGGTCCGGTCCCGCTGGGCGGCCAAGCTGGAGGGCTCCCCGCTGCTGCCGACGGCCGCCGCGTTCGAGTCCGTCACCGACGAGTTCACCTTCGTCGTCGGCCCGGTCCTCGCCACCGCGCTGTGCACCGGCGTCCACCCGGCGGCCGGTCTGGCCACCGAGGCGGCCCTGACCCTGCTCGGCGGACTGTTCTTCGCCGCGCAGCGCGCCACGGAGCCGAAGGTCGCCGCGCCTGCGGAGGCCGGCGGCAAGCACCAGTCCGCGCTGTCCTTCGCCGGCCTGCGCGTCCTGATCGTCGCCTTCATCGGCATCGGCGCCGTCTTCGGCGGCATGCAGGTCTCGCTCGCCGCCTTCTCCAACGAGATCGGCAACCCGGGCGCCAACGGCCTGCTGTACGGCATCTTCGCGGCCGGCAACATGATCGCCGGCATCACGATGGGCGCCGTCGCCTGGAAGATCGGCCCGCGCCGCCGCCTGATCATGGGCTACATCGGCCTCACCGCCGCCGCCTCGGTGCTGTGGGCCGCGCACTCCGTGATCCTGCTGGGCGCCCTCGGCCTGGTCGTCGGCCTGTGCATCGCCCCCGCGCTGATCACCGGCTACACCATGATCGAGCAGCTGATCCCGGCCGCGTCGCGGACCGAGGCCTTCACCTGGCTGACCGGCGCGGTCGCCTTCGGGCAGGCCGCCGCGGTGACCCTGGCCGGCCGGCTGACGGACGCGCACGGGTCCTCGTACGGCTTCCTGGTGCCCCTGGCGGCCACGGCTCTCGCCCTGGCGACGCTGGTGGCGCTGCGCGCGAAGCTGGCGCCGAAGGCCCCGAGCCGGATCGTGAACTCGTCCGCTCCGACCGCCCGCAAGGCGGCGAACGAGCGTGGGATCGGTCACCGCACGCCTGTGACGGTGGACTGATCCGCCGGAATACGTCACCATGGAGCGTCGTTAGCACTCATTGAGTGAGAGTGCCAGGAGGAAATTCGTGCCGACCTACCAGTACCAGTGCACCGAGTGCGGTGAGGGCCTTGAGGCCGTGCAGAAGTTCACCGACGAAGCACTGACCGTGTGCCCGAGCTGCGACGGACGCCTGAAGAAGGTGTTCTCCGCGGTCGGCATCGTGTTCAAGGGCTCCGGTTTCTACCGGAACGACAGCCGTGGCGCCTCGTCGAGCAGCACCCCTGCCACGAAGCCGCCGTCCACGTCGACGTCGTCCGCGGCCCCTGCCGCTTCGTCCTCCTCGGCGACCTCGAGCACGGGCAGCAGCTCCACCTCCGCGGCCTGACCCGTACGTACGTCTCCCGCTTGCCGCAAGGCCCCGCTCGCCCTCTTGGGCGGCGGGGCCTTGTGCGTCCCCCGTTAGGGTGAGGCCATGGTGAACGCAGAGATCGGTGTAATCGGCGGGTCGGGCTTCTACTCCTTCCTGGAGGACGTCTCCGAGATCCAGGTGGAGACCCCCTACGGGCCGCCGAGCGACTCCCTGTACGTGGGTGAGCTGGCAGGACGGCAGGTGGCGTTCCTGCCGCGGCACGGGCGCAGACACACCGTGC
The DNA here is from genome assembly GCF_055575555.1 of Streptomyces sp. NPDC034085. NCBI lineage: Bacteria > Bacillati > Actinomycetota > Actinomycetes > Kitasatosporales > Streptomycetaceae > Streptomyces > Streptomyces sp. NPDC034085. The sequence continues at coordinate 72,577 of NZ_JBVISL010000010.1, forward strand.
CGCCCCACAAGATCAACTACCGGGCCAACCTGTGGGCGCTGCGCTCGGTCGGCGTCCGCCAGGTGCTGGGCCCCTGCGCGGTCGGTGGCCTGCGGGCGGAGTACGGGCCGGGCACGCTGCTGGTGCCGGACCAGCTGGTCGACCGTACGAAGTCCCGCGTGCAGACCTTCTTCGACGGCGAGCCGCTCCCGGACGGGACCGTCCCCAACGTCGTGCACACCACCTTCGCGGACCCGTACTGCCCGGTGGGCCGGTCGGTGGCGCTCGCGGCGGCGCGGGGGCGCCAGTGGGAGCCGGTGGACGGCGGCACCATGGTCGTCGTGGAGGGGCCGCGGTTCTCGACGCGGGCGGAGTCGCGGTGGCACGCGGCCGCCGGCTGGTCGGTGGTCGGCATGACCGGGCACCCGGAGGCGGTGCTCGCGCGCGAGCTGGGCCTCTGCTACACCTCGATGGCCCTGGTCACGGACCTGGACGCGGGCGCCGAGACGGGCGAGGGCGTCTCCCACACGGAGGTCCTCAAGGTGTTCGGCGAGAACGTCGGCCGGCTGCGCGAGGTGCTTTTCGACGCGGTGGCGGCCCTCCCGGCGACCGAAGCGCGCGCCTGCCTGTGCACCCACGCCCATGACGGCTGGGACCTGGGCATCGAACTGCCGTAGCGCCGGCTGAGGCCCGGTGGATGCCGGGTGCGGTGGAACGCCGGCCCTCGCGTCCGGGGCCTGTCCGGCCCCGGGCGGTGCGGGGCGGTGTCACATCCCGCGGGGCTGTCATGTCCTCATGGCGAAGGGGTCACCGGGACCCCCGCACCGGAAGAGGCCGGCCATGCCCCGCATCTCCCTCAGCCCGCCCCGCACCCTGCTCATGCGCATCGGCGCCTGGTACTCCCGCCGCACCTACGGCAAGGTCCTCGACCCCGGTCAGGCGTACGGGCACAACTCGCGCGTGCTGTTCTCGTACGTCCGAATGGAGCAGCGGGCGGCGAAGTGGAACGCGCTCGACGCCGGCCTCAAGCACCTCGCGGTGATGGCTTCGGCGGCACGCATCAACTGCTCGTGGTGCATGGACTTCGGCTACTGGGAGGGCCACGAGAAGGGCCTCTCCGCCGCGAAGATCGAGCGGGTGCCGCGGTGGCGGGAGTCCCGTGAGGTGTTCACCGAGCTGGAGCTGCTGGTCATGGAGTACGCCGAGGCGATGACCGAGACCGAGCCGGCGGTCACCGACGAGCTGGCCGCCGAGCTGATCGCCCGGCTCGGTGAGGCCGCGTTCGTCGAGCTCACCGCCATGGTGGCGCTGGAGAACTGGCGCTCACGGGTCAACAGCGCCTTCGGTCTGACGAGCCAGGGTTTCTCGGAGGCGTGCCGGGTTCCTTCGGGACGCTGACACCTGGGGGTGACGGCGTTGTCCACAGCCTGGGGATTGTCCACAGCCCGGAGCGGGGCCTGGCGCGGCGGCGGATCGTGAGGGAGTCCGGGCAGTGGGCCCGGACGCCGGAACTCGACCAGCCAGGCGGTGCACATCATGTCCAGGACCTCTCCCTCGTCCCCCTCGTCCCCCGATTCCCCCTCCCCTGTCGGCTCTCCCTCGCCCGTCTGCTCGTCCACGTGTCCTCCCGGGCGGCCCGTACCGGCCTTTCCGCCGCTGCGGGTGGGCCGGGCCGGGGGCCGGCTGCGGCGCGCGGTGCGCCGCCGACGGCGGGTCGCCTCGGCGGGCCTGGCCGTGGTGGCGGCCGCCCTGGCGGTGGGCGGAACGGAGGCGCAGGCCTCCCGCGGCACGGCGCCCGCCCCGGAGACGAAGCCGACGCCCGCGGCGGTACGCATGGTCTCGGCCCCCGTACGCATCGCGGACGCCGGCACGGTGCGGCTGCTGCGCCCCGGGGACCGGGTCGACGTGGTCGCGGCGGAGCGCACGGGGGCGCCCCGGGTGGTGGCCGCAGGGGCCCGGGTGACCCAAGTCCCCGCTGTGGAGGCGGGGGTGGGGGACGCCGGGGCGCTGGTGGTCCTGTCCGTTCCCCGGGATACGGCGCGCGCCCTCGTGGGGGCGGGCGCCGTGGCGCGTCTGGCGGTGACACTGTGCTGATTCGCACGGAATACCAGTCGAGTAGCCCGCACGTGGGTCCCAATTGGACACGCCGGGCCGTGACTGCCGTAGCTTTCGGAACCGTTGGCTCCGTCTACAGCAGGCACACAGAAAGGCTCAGTGGTGAGCGAGAAGAAGAAGGAGAGCGTCCTGGCGGGCTTCAAGGCCTTCCTGATGCGCGGAAACGTCGTGGACCTGGCGGTGGCCGTGGTCATCGGCGCGGCGTTCACGAACATCGTGAACTCGATCGTCAAGGGGATCATCAGCCCGCTCGTGGGCGCCATCGGCACCAAGAACCTGGATGTCTACACCTCGTGTCTGAAGGCACCCTGTGGGGTCGACGCGAAGGGCGAGCCGACCGGCGTGAACATCATGTGGGGCTCCGTCCTCAACGCCACGCTCAGCTTCCTGATCACCGCGGCGGTCGTGTACTTCCTGATGGTCCTGCCGATGGCGAAGTACCTGGCCAGGGTGGAGGCGCGCCGCAAGGCCAGGGAGGGCGTGCAGGAAACCATGGTGATCACCGAGCTGGAGGTGCTCAAGGACATCCGCGACGTCCTGATCGCCCAGCGGAGCGGGAACGGCGAGAGCGCCCCGGCGGCGAGCGCGCCGGGGGCACGCGACGCGTTCTGACGGCCGCGGACGCTCAGATGTGGTGCGGGGGCTTCTCGTCGAGGAAGCGGGCCAGGTCGGCCGCGCCGCCTCCGGCGGGCCGCTCGCCCCAGCCGCGGTCGGTGTCGTCCGAGGACTGCTGGTCCAGCGGGTCGTCGAAGACGAGCTTCGGCCTGGGCTTCGGCTTCGCCTCGGGCTTCTCGGGCTTCGCCCCGGCTTCGGGGTCCGGGGACTGCGGGGCGGAGGCGGGGGCGGTGCTCATGCCTCAAGGGTACGGCCGCCCCCGGGTCCGGCCCCGGTCCCGGTCCCTGCCGCGGCTCCGGTCAGCTGGGAGCCTCCGCGCCCTTGCGGGCGTAGAACCACCAGCAGACGGCGAGGCACGTCGCGTAGAAGCCGATGAACATCCACAGCGCGTGGGTGACCGCCATGGCGGCGAACATCGCCGGGATGAAGAAGAACCCGTAGGCGGCGATGGCGGAGGAGAAACCGGTGACGGCGCCCGCCTCCATCTCCGACTGCTTGAGCGCGGCCGCCTGCGCCTGGGGGCCTTGGCCCTCCGCCTGGCGCATGTGCTGATCCCGGAAGATCACCGGGATCTGCCGGAAGGTGGAGCCGTTGCCCAGGCCGGAGAAGGCGAAGGCCGCCAGGAAGCCGGAGAAGAAGGTCCAGAAGCTGCCCAGGTCGCCGCTGGTGGGCAGCGCGAAGATCACGACCACCAGAGCCACCGCCATGCCGACGAAGGACAGCATGGTCACCTTCGCGCCGCCGATCCTGTCGGAGAGCCAGCCTCCGGCCCAGCGCATGAGCGCGCCGACGAAGGGGCCGATCCAGGCGTAGGTGGTGGCCTGGTAGCCCTGCGTCTCGAAGTTGTTCTTGATCAGCAGCGGCAGGCCGGCGGCGAACCCGATGAAGGAACCGAAGGTGCCGACGTAGAGCCAGGTCATCAGCCAGTTGTGCTTGCGCTTGAAGATGACCTTCTGCTGGCTGAAGGGGGCCGCGGCGACCTTGAGGTCGTTCATCAGGAACCAGGCGAGCAGCGACATGATCACCAGCAGCGGCACCCAGAGGAAGGCGCCGTTCTGGAGCCAGATGTCCGTGTTCTCCTTCGCGTCGTGCTGCGGGCCGCCCGCCGGGGCGCCCAGCACGGCGGCGGTGACCACCAGCGGGGCGACGAGTTGGACCACGCTCACGCCGAGGTTGCCGAGGCCGCCGTTGAGGCCGTTGGCACTGCCCTTCTCCCTCTTGGGGAAGAAGAAGCCGATGTTGGCCATCGAGGAGGCGAAGTTGGCGCCGCCGATGCCGCAGGCGGCCGCGATGAGCACCAGCTCCCAGTACGGGGTGCCCGTGTCCTGGAGCGCGAAGCCGAGCCACAGCATCGGCCCGACCAGGATGATCGTGCTGAAGGCGGTGAACTTCCGCTCGCCCGACATCGGGCCGATGAAGGTGTACAGGATGCGGAAGGTGCCGCCGGTGATGCCCGGAATGGCGGTCAGCCAGAACAGCTGCGACTTGGAGAAGCCGAAGCCGACGTCGTTCAGTTTGACGACGGTGACCGACCAGACCTGCCACACCACGAAGCCGAGCATCAGCGCCGGGATGGAGATCCAGAGGTTGCGCTGCGCGACCCGGCGGCCGGTGGCCTGCCAGAAGCTCTCGTCCTCGGGACGCCAGTCACCGATGACAGCGCCGGGCTTGTAGGTCTCCGCGCGGTGCGAGCGCACCGCGGACGGGGTGGGCGTGGGTGTGGGTGTGGACATGGTCACCGGTCCTTCGGGTCAAGGAGCCACAGGGCGATCACGACGAGGAAGGACAGGACCAGGAATCCCGCTCCCCACCAGGCCGTGGCGGTGTGGCCCTTCATCCACTCGTTGACGGTCACGGTCAGCGCCCAGAGCTGCCCGATCACGACCGTGAGGGCGAGGGTGAGCCGGGCGTTGAGCTTGGAGGAGCGCTCGGGTTCCTGTTCGGTGCCGGCTCCCGGGCCGGGGCCGGTGTGCCGGATGCGCGGGTCGCCGTAGCCGCTGGTGGAGCGGATCTGCGGGTACCGCTCGTGGACCGGCCGGTTCAGCCGGGGCTGGGCGCTCCCCGGGTGGTAGGCGGGGCGGGGAGGAAGCTGCGCGTCGCTCATGTGCGTCCGCTTTCTTCGGCGCGGGCCGCTCCGGGGCAGTCGAGCCGCTGCGCCATCGCGGGGTGGGAGTCGCCGAACTGCCGGCACAGGGCTTCCTTGGCGGGCTCGCCGGAGCGGGCGGTGGCGATGGCCCAGACGCTGCCGTCGGCCTGTTCGGTCAGGAAGATCCTCGGGAGCGGTCGGGGTGGCGGGCCCGCGGTCACTTCGCCGGTGCGGGCGTCGAAGACGCCTTCGTGGCAGGGGCAGTACAGCTCCCCTTCGGGGCCGCGGTCCTCGCGCCACAGCACGGCGCAGGCCAGGTGGGTGCAGACGGCGGAGTAGCCGACGAGGCTGCCGTCGCCGAGGCGGACGGCGAGGGCGCGGTCTTCCGCACCGGGGAACCGGAAGGCCACGGACTCACCCGGTGCGAGCTGGTCGGTGACCTTCTTCGCCTCGGGCAGCGTCTCGCTGTCCCCGTGCCGGTGGAGGATGCCGGAGGCGACGCCGACTCCGCCGATGGCCAGTCCGCCGGAGACGGTCGCCACGATCCGCAGGTAGTCGCGCCGGGTGGTGAGGGAGTCGGCGCTGATCCGGTCGCGCAGCTGCTCGGCGGCGGCGTCACGGCCGGCGTCCGGGCCCGGTGCGGACCCGGGTGCGGGCTGCTGGGTCACGCTCATCGGACATCCACCCCGTTCACTTCCACGACGGGCAGGCCGCCGGGGACGGGCCACTGCACCTTGTCCGCGGGGACGACCATGGCGACGCCGGTGGAGACGACCACATCGCCGAAGGCGAAGGAGTCTGCGACCTGGACGCCGGGGCGTTCGGCCTGGAGTTCTTCGAGGGTTCCGTAGAAAAGGGCACCGGTCGGGCAGACCGTGGCGCACATGGGGGCCAGGCCGTAGGCGGTGCGGTCGTAGCAGAGGTTGCACTTCATCTGGAGCTTCGCCTGGAGGTCGATCTTCGGGACGCCGAAGGGGCAGGCGTTGACGCAGTTGGCGCAGCCGATGCAGCGGGTGGTGTCGGCTTGCTGGACCACGCCGTCGGCGGTGACCAGGATGGCGTCGGCGGGGCAGACCTCGGCGCAGGGCGCCACGGGGTCCTCGCAGTGCATGCAGACGGTGGGCAGGGAGGCGACGGACCGGCCGGCGTCGGTGTAGTCCAGGTGGATCATCGACTTGCCGCGGTGCGAGTCGCATTCGCGGCAGGCGGAGACGCAGGCCTGGCAGCCGATGCAGCGGCCGGGGTCGATGAAGATCGTGCGGCCCATCATGGCGGCGTCAGCTCCTCTCCGCCGTGCCGCGGCCCTGCGGGGCCGTGGGCGGCAGGGGGTCGGTGCGGGAGATCTGGGTCTCCGGGTAGGCCTCGCGGCCGGGGGCCGTGGGCGGCGCGGGCACCTCGTCGATCCGCTCGGCCGCCTCGATCCGCGCGGCGCAGACCTTGTACTCGGGGATCTTCGAGCGGGGGTCGAGGGCGTCGATGGTGAGGGCGTTCGCGGCCGTCGGGACGGGCCAGTGGTAGGGGATGAAGACGGTGTCGGGCCTGATGGCCTCCGTGACCAGGGCCGGGAAAACTGCACTGCCGCGGCGGGTGACCACCCTGACGGGGTCTCCGTCGCGGAAGCCGTGGGAGGGGTGGACCTCGACCCAGGGGCGCGGGGTCTGTTCGACGAGGGCGCCCAGGCGGCGGGTCTGGTTGCCGGACAGGAAGTGCGCGACGGTGCGGCCGGTGGTGAGGGACAGGGGGAACTCGTCGCTGTAGGCGTCCATGGGCGGATGCCATTCCACGGCCTGCATGTGGATCTTGCCGTCGGGGTGGTACGTCCGGCCGTTCTCGAACAGCCGCGGGGTGCCGGGGTGTTCGGTGGAGGGGCAGGGCCAGGCGATGCCGCCGGTCGTCTCGAGCCGGTCGTAGGTGATGCCGTAGTAGTCGTTGACGGTCCCGGCGGAGGCGACGCGCAGTTCCTCGAACACCTCGCGCGAGCCGGCGAAGTCGAACTTGTCGCCCGCCCCGAGGCGCCGGGCGAGTTCGCACATCACCCAGGTGTCGGTGCGCACTCCGGCGGGGGGCTCCTGGGCCTTGTTGTGCTTGACGACGCGCGCCTCGGTGTTGGCCATGACTCCCTCGTCCTCCGCCCAGACGGTGACGGGGAAGACCACGTGCGCGTTGGCCGCGGTCTCGGAGAGGAAGAAGTCGAACTGTGCGTGGAACTCGAGGGCGTCGTAGCTGAGCCTGACCTCGCCGTAGTTGGGGAGGGAGACGAACGGGTTGTTGCAGATGCCGATCAGGCCGCGGATCTCGCGCCGCTGCATCTGCCAGACCATCTCCATCATGGAGGTGCCGGCGGGCGGGAGGTCGGCTTCGTCGATGCCCCAGATCCGGCAGATCTGGCGGCGGTGCTCCTCGTTCATGATGGACCGGCCGCCGGGCAGGAGATCGGCTTTCTGGCCGTGCTCGCGCCCGCCCTGGCCGTTGCCCTGGCCGGTGATGGTGCCGTAGCCGGCTCCGGGTCTGCCGAGGTTTCCGGTGGCGACGCACAGGTTGATCACGGACAGGCAGTTCTCGACGCCCTGCGAGTGGTGTTCGATCCCGCGCGCGTGGAAGGCCATCGCCTTGTCCGCGCCGCCGAACATCCGGGCCACCTGGACGATCTGTGCGGCGGGGATGCCACAGATCTCCGCGGACCGGGCGGGCGGGTAGGCCTGGACGGTCTGCTTGACCACGTCCCAGCCGGTGGTGTGGGCGGCGAGGTACGCCTCGTCGGTCAGGCCCTCGGCGACGATCACGTGCAGCACCGCGTTGAAGAAGGCCGAGTCGGTGCCCGGCTTGAGGGCGACGTGGACGTCGGCGGTGCGGGCGACGGCCGTCTCGCGCGGGTCGACGACGATCAGTGACGCTCCCCGGTCGCGGGCGCCCCAGAGGTACTGGGTCATCACCGGGAAGCACTCCCCCACGTTCGACCCGGCGATCAGCAGGCAGTCGGTGAGGAGGATGTCGGCGAAGGGGCTGGCTGCGCGGTCGATGCCGAAGGCGAGCTTGTTGGCGCCGGCCGCGCTGACCATGCACAGGCGGCCGTTGTAGTCGACGTGTCTGGTTTTTAGCGCGACCCGGCCGAACTTGCCGACGAGGTACGTCTTCTCGGAGAACAGGCTGGCGCCGCCGAGCAGTCCGACGGCGTCATTGCCGTGGGTGCTCTGGATGCGCCGGATCTCGGAGACGGTGAAGTCCAGGGCCTCGTCCCAGGAGGCCTCCTTGAACTCCTCGTCGCGGGAGCGGCGCAGCAAGGGTGAGGTGAGCCGGTCGGGGTGGTTCACCTGCTGGTAGGCGTTGATGCCCTTGGGGCACAGCCGCATGCGGTTGATGTCGTGGTTGCGCGGTTCGACGCCGAAGACCTTCCCTGCCCTGTCGACCCGCAGGTACATCCCGCACTGCACGCCGCAGAAGCAGCAGTGGGTGGGGACGAGGGTCTCGCTGTTCTGGTCGGCGTGCCACCGGTCGGCGGGGATGCCGCCGGCGTCGCGGAAGGTGCGGGTGCCGGGCGGGGCGACGGCCGGGTCGAGGGGCAGGGGCAGGGGTCGGGGCGCGGGCTTGGCGGGGTCCGTCGCGGTCACTTGAAGCCCTTCTTGACCTGGGTCAGGTAGGCGTTGCCGCGCAGGACCCGCTTGCAGCGGGGGCAGTATTCGGCGAAGGCGTCGAAGTCGAGTCGCAGGTCCTGCATGGTGCCGCGCAGGTTCTGCACGTACGGGGTGGTGTCGATGGGTTCGCCGCAGCGCTTGCAGGCGAAGATCTCCTCGTCCTGGCGGGCGGTGTACTTGAAGAGCTGCATGCCGACCGCCGCCGGCCGCTGGACGATGTGGAAGAACTTCCCGAAGGGGATGTAGATGAGGGTGAAGACCACCGACACCATGTGCAGGATCGCCAGGAACTCGTAGCCGTCGCCGTGCAGGAAGATCGACGAGAAGGTGAGCAGCAGCCCCGTCACCGAGATCACGATGAGGCAGATCAGCGGGAGCAGGTCGTAGGCGAAGCGCTGGCCGGTGATGGCGCCGCGGTCCTTCATCCGGCGCCACAGGAAGTACGACGCTCCGGGGATGACGAGGACTGCGGCGATGTCCAGGCCGTGGAACATCAGCCAGCCCACGGCGTCGAGCGAGTCGAAGCCGAGGATCTTGAAGCCCCAGATCCGCATCTCGTAGCCGGGGCCGGAGCCGCTGGCGGAGGTGAAGGTGAACCAGCCCCAGGTCAGCGGGAAGGTGATGGCGGCGGCCAGCAGGCATCCCCAGAAGATGAGCTGGTGCGCGGCCCAGCGGGCGCGTGAGCGGGCTCCGAGGAACTTCTGGAAGCCGAGGTAGGTGGCGGCCATCCTCGGCAGGGCGGTGGGTGCCTTCTTGAAGTTGGCGGCCGAGAGGAAGCTGCCGAAGCCCTTGGTGAAGAGGCGGCGCGCGCCGGGTGCGGAGACCCACGTCGTGTACCGGTAGGCGACGCCGAAGGCCAGGAAGACGGTGGCGACGGCGTACGGCAGCAGGGCGGAGTCGAAGTCCCGCAGCAGGCGGCTGCCCAGCACGATCGCGGCGATGAGCAGGAGGGAGACGGCGGTGCCGGCCGCGGTGGCCCGGGCGGTGACGGACCGCCCGGCCGGTGGCGGGGTCTCGGTCGGCCCGGGGGGTGGGGCTGCGGCGAGTACTTCTGCGGGCTCGGACACAGCCCCACGCTAGGTGGTCTAGGCCGATTCAGCCCTTTATGCACCGCTTGCGGCTGGTCCGAACGGGTGGGCTGGCCGGGTCATACGGCGTGCAGCCCGTGCGCCGCGAAGACCGCCTGCGTCGGCCGCCTGCCCGACGGTGGGCGTCGGGGTGTCGTGGAGGCCTGGGGTGGCGTCCGCGGGCGGGGAGAGGTCCCGGTTGTCGGCCGCGTGCCCCCTGGTCGGGCCGGGGCGGTGGGGCGGCAGTGCGAGTCCGCCCGGGCTACCCGGGTGCCGCGGGCCGCGCGCCTCGCGGGCCGGTCGGCCGGGCCCTGGTGTGCTGGGCGGTATGACGTACGTACCGATGACCGCCCGCAGCCGTGACGAGGGCCACCGGACGGCGACCTCGCTGGAGCTGTTCTTCGACCTCTGCTTCGTCGTCGCGATCGCCCAGGCGGGGGCACGGCTGGTGCACGCGCTGGCGGAGGGCCATCCGGGGACCGGGGTGATCGGCTACGCCTTCGTGTTCTTCGGCGTGTGGTGGGCCTGGATGAACTTCACGTGGTTCGCCTCCGCCTACGACTGCGACGACGTGCCGTACCGGATCGCGACGCTGGTGCAGATCGCGGGCGTCCTCGTCTACGCGGCCGGGGTGAGCCGGGCGTTCGACGCGAGCGACTGGACGGTGGCCGTCATCGGCTACCTGATCATGCGGGTGGCGCTGACGGCGCAGTGGCTGCGCGCGGCGGCCGGGGAGAGCGGTGAGGCGCGTGCGGCGGCGCTGAAGTACGCGGCGGGCCTGGTGATCTGTCAGGCGGGCTGGGTCGGGCTGCTGTTCGCCCCGGACGGGTCGAAGCAGTGGCTGTTCGTGGTGCTGGTCGTGGCCGAGCTGTCGGTGCCGGTGCTGGCCGAGCGCGGGCACCAGACGCCCTGGCACGCGCACCACATCGTGGAGCGGTACGGGCTGTTCACCATCATCGTGCTGGGCGAGACCATCGCGGCGAGCACGGTCGCGGTGAAGTCGGCCCTCGACGAGCACGAGGCGCTGGGTGAGCTGCTGCCCATCGCCGCGGGCGGGCTGCTGATCGTCTTCGCCGCCTGGTGGATCTACTTCGCGGTGCCGATGCACGAGCGGCTGACCTCCAACCGGGAGGCGATCCCGTGGGGTTACGGGCATCTGCTGATCTTCGCCTCGGGTGCGGCGATCGGCGCGGGCATCGAGGTCGCCGTGGAGCACGCGGTGGGCAAGGCGCACATCTCGCAGCTCGCCGCGAACGCCGCGGTGACGGTCCCGGCGGCGCTGTTCCTGCTGATGGTGTGGCTGCTGCACTCCCGCCACTTCAAGCGGGGCGCCGCACAGCAGATGGTGCTGCCGCTCGCCTCCCTGGCACTCCTCGCCTGCACCTGGGCGGGCTCGTACGCGGTCCTCTACGCGGGGCTGGTGGCGACGGCCACCGTGGCGGCCGGCACGACCCTCGCCGTGCGCGGCGGGCATCCCGCCCGCGCCGGGGCCGAAGCCTGAGCCCGCGCCCGTCACTCCCGCGCCCCCGAACCCGTTCAGCAGCTCAGCGAAACGGCGACAGGAAGGGACAGCCCCCATGACACTCCCCCCACAACGGCACGGCACCGGATCGGACGACACGGACGGCGACGGTGACAGCCCCGGCCCCGGCCCCGGCGCGGAGCTGGCCGAGCCGGGCTTCTGGCAGCGGCCCCCCGACCAGCGTCTCGCGGCGTTCGGCCGGCTGCGGGCGCTGGACGCCCCGGTGTTCGTCCCCGAGGGCGGCGGCCACTGGGCCCTCGTACGCCACGCGGACGTGCAGGAGGCGAGCCGCCTGCCCAGGGTGTTCGCGAGCGCGCCCGGGGTGACGACGCCGGAGCCGGCCCGCTGGGTGCGGGCGCTGTTCGGGGATTCCATGGTCAACCTGGACGGCCCGGACCACGCGCAGCTGCGGAAGATCGTGCAGCGGGCGTTCACGCCGCGGCTGCTGGCGGCGGCGGAGGCGGACATCCACGCGGTCGCGGCCCGGATCGTGGACGACGTCCTCGCCGAGCACCCCGAGGAGTTCGTCTCGGCGGTGTCCTCCCGGCTGCCCCTGGAGGTCATCTGCAACATGATGGGGATCCCGGAGCACTACCGCGCGGAGATCGCCGACCGGGTCAACCACGCCTCCGAGAACATCGGTGTGGAGCGCGGCCTGGCGGCCCGGCTGCGGATGCCCGGGCGCGGGCTGCGGGCGCTGGCCCGGATGCAGCGGATGGTCGCGGGCATCGGGCGGGAGCGCCGCAGGAACCCGGCCGACGACCTGATCTCGGCCCTGGTGTGCGCGAACGTGGACGGGCAGGCGCTCGGCGCCCGCCAGCTGGGCGCGTTCTTCAGCCTGCTGATGGTGGCGGGCGTGGAGACCACCCGCAACGCGATCAGCCACGGGCTGACCCTGCTGACCGACTTTCCCGAGCAACGGGACCTGCTGCTCTCGGACTTCGAGAAGTACGCGGACGGCGCGGTGGACGAGATGATCCGGCACTCGACGCCGATCATCCAGTTCCGCCGGACGGTCACCACCGAACACGCGCTGGGCGGGCGCCTGTTCCGTCCGGGGGACAAGGTGGTGCTCTACTACGCCTCCGCCAACCGCGACGAGGCGGTCTTCCCCGACCCGGACGCCTTCGACATCACCCGCTCCCCCAACCCGCACCTGGGTTTCGGCGGCGGCGGACCCCACTACTGCCTGGGCGCGCACCTGGCGCGGGTGGAGATGAAGGCCCTGTTCCGGGAGCTGCTCACCCGGCCGGTGGGCCTGCGCGCGGTGGGGCTGCCCGATCTGGCGGGGTCCAACTTCGACAACCGGGTCCGTTCCCTGCGGTTCGCCTTCGAACGCCCCTGACGGCCGGCCGCGGCGGTGGGGAGGGGACCGGCCGCCGGGCAGGCTGGAAGCCCGGCGGCCGGGGCACGGCGGCCACCGCAGGCGCGGCGGCGGCTGCCGCGTAAGGGGGCCGGTGCCAGGGGGGTGCCCGCAAAGTCCCGCCTGCCCTGCGGGCGGCCGGCGCTACTGTGCGGACACCCCCTGGGGGGCGTCCGCCTAGCGCTGCAGGCTCTGCACCGTGACGACGCAGTGGGCGCTGCTCGTCAGCACCTCCTCGTCACCGGCGAAGGCCTGGAGGAGCTCCGCGCTCACCGGCTTGCCGGGGACGGCCTCGGGCCAGGCGCGCGTCGCGAACAGGAAGTACGCCTGCCCGCTCTCGTTCGCCGCCGCGACCCACTCGTCCGGCGCCGTGCAGGTGGCGTTCAGTCCGGGCATGGTCAGCGCGATCTGGTTGTCGGCGAGGAGGACCTTCACGTCGAACTTCTGCGGGTTCATGGTTCCGTCCATGACCACGTCGCCGATGGGCAGGCCCATCTCCTCCAGCAGCCCGCGCGCGGCCGCCTCGCCCGCCTCCCGGCCCTGCGGGCCGTCACCGAGCGTGTAGGCGAGCAGGTACGGGATGTCGTGGCCCTCGTCGGGGTCGCCGATCCAAGCGAGCACGGAAAGGGTGCCGAGCTGGGTCCGGTCGATTTCGGCTTGCGTAGAAGTCATGCGCGCACCTTAGTGCGCCCGCGCCCGGCCCTTTCACGGCCTTTCACCCGGGCGGGCTAGACCGACCAGAATCCCCCTCCGGAATTCGCCTGCATGTTCGCGTCCTGGTACTGGAGCCGCACGATCTTCTGGTTTTCCGGAATTTCGAACACGACCCATCCTTCGGCCCGCTCACCGACCGCGAGGGAATCGAAGACGAGCGGTTTGCCGGTCGTCAGTTCTCCGGTGCGCACCACCGGGTGGCGCTTGCCCGCGCCGTCGTACGCCCACATGCGCCCGAGTGGCCCGTACGAGGCGCCGCCGACGTTGACGAACGACATGGAGGCGGCCACCCAGCGCGTCCCGGCGGCCGGCCCGAAGTTCGGCTCGACGCTGACCGCCGGGTCCACGAACGCGCCCAGCACCACCTGGAGGTGACGCCCCACCTCGTGCCCCCGTACCCGTACGGAGTCACCCACATGGGCGTCCTTGTCGGTGCCCGGCAGCGCCGCCCGGTCCTGCCCGGCGGGATCCTCGTCGGCGCCGGCCGCCCCGTCGTCCACCGGGACGGCGGGCACCGCGGCGGGGGCGAGCGCGGCCCCCTCCGGGGCGCTCTGGCAGGCGGTGGCCGTGAACAGCAGGACGGGCAGCAGAGCGGGCAGCAGGGCGGACGCCAGGACGGAGGCGCGCGGACGGGGCTGACGCATACGGGAACCCCTTCGGGGATCTTCGGGGCGGGGAGCGACTCCCGCCAGTCTCACGCGCCCGAGCGGGGAATTGCACTCACCGACACGGGCGCGCGGGACGAGTCGCCCGCCAATTGCCAGCACAATGCGTTCCGTCGGAATCCCGCCACCGCACCCACCTGGAGGAACAATGCGCACGCCCGCCCGCCGAATGGCCCTCGGGGCCTTCTCCGCCCTGGCCGCGACGGCCCTGTTCACCACTCCCGCCCACGCCACCGTTTTCCATCAGGCGATTTCCCTGCGGTCCGGAGCGCACCTCGCCGAGGACGGCTCCGTCACCCTTTCCGGCACCTACCACTGCGAGACCGCGTCACCCTCGGGGGCGGTTCAGATCAAGGCCACCGTCGTGCAGGACGCCTCCCGGCTGAGCATCGGCGCCGGCCAGGTCGTCTGTGACGGCGCCGAACACTCCTGGGTGGCCCGCAGCCCGCTCACCGGGGGCATCCGGCCGGGCCGCGCCAGGGCCGTGGCCGAACTCCAGGAGATCCACTTCGCGGGTCTGATGCCGCGCGCCGTGGACACCGTCGCGCAGGACGCGAAGGACATCGACGTGGTCGAGGTGACCGGGCAGCGGTGACCCGCGTGGTCCACCCGGCAGGTCCGGCAGCCGCCCCCACCGGCACTCGGGCCGGGACCCGGCGGCCGCCGGCCCCGGCCCCGGACCACCGCAGCCGGCCCCGACCCCCGGCCGTCACGCGGCAGCCACCACCCGCACGCGGCCGCCTCCGTCAGCGGCACTCCGGCGCGACGCCCGTCATCGACATGAACGCGACCCGCTGGCACCCGGGGTCCGTGTGCGGGCGCCCCGTCGTCCAGTCGACCACCGCCCGGTCCCCGGCCGCCGGCAGCAGCAGCGCCGGCACCACCACCAGCACCGCCACGGCGGCGACCGCGACCGCGCCCCCGGTCAAGCGGCGCACGGTACCCCCTGAAGCAGCGGGGCGCCCGGGGAGAGGGGCAGCTCCCGCAGAGCCAGCATCCGTTCCATGGCCGCATCATCACCCCGCCCCCCGCACCCCACAACCGGAGCGCGTCACCCGGTGCCGCGCGCGCTGCCGCCGGCGTCGAACTCGCACCAGACGGCCTTCCCGTCGCCCCGCGACTCCACCCCCCAGTGCACGGCCAGCGCGTCCACCAGCAGCAGCCCGCGCCCCGTGGTGGCGGCCTCCCCCGGGGTGCGCCGGCGCGGCCACACGCTGGAGCGGTCCTTGACCCACAGCCGGATCCGCCGCACCGGCTCCGGCAGCACCTCCATGGTCAGCACCGCCCCGCCGTCGGTGTGCAGCAGGGCGTTGACCAGCAGCTCCCCCGCCGCCAGCTCGACGTCGTCGGCCAGTTCGGCCATGCCCCAGTCGCGCAGGGCCTGCCGCAGCGCGTAGCGGGCCTCCGACAGGCCCTCCGGGTCGGCCTGGTGGACGTACTGGTGGATGCGCGGCGCCCGGTGCGTGCCCGGGTCCGGGGCCCGGCGCAGCACCAGCAGCGCCACGTCGTCGCCGGAGCCCCAGCGCTCCCAGAGCCGGTCGGAGAGGTGGTCGGCGAGGGCTCCGGCGCCCTGGGGGCCGCTGCGGACGGCGTGGGCCAGGGCCTCCATGCCGTCGGTGATGGCGGTGCCCGGTTCCTCCACGAGCCCGTCCGTGCACAGCACGAGCGTCTCGCCGGGCACCAGGTCGAGGCGGGTCTCGGGGAAGTCCTCCTGTTCGAAGACGGACGCCAGGCCGAGCGGCAGGCCGCCCCGTACGTTGGGCCAGCCGGTACGCCCGTCCGTGTGCCGGATCAGCGGGCCGAGGTGGCCCGCGCGGACGGCCCGTACGCCTCCGGTCTCCAGGTCGACCTGTGCGTACATGCAGGTGGCGAAGCGCTCGGTGTCGAGTTCCGCGAGGAAGCGCGAGGCCCGCGCGAGCACGGTGGACGGCGGGTGCCCCTCGCCCGCGTAGGCGCGCAGCGCGATGCGCAGCTGGCCCATGATGGCCGCCGCGTGCGTGTCGTGGCCCTGTACGTCGCCCACGACGATGCCGACCCGGTCGCGGGGCAGCGCGATGACGTCGTACCAGTCGCCGCCGACCTCGCGCCCGCTCCACGCGGAGTGGTAGCGGACGGCGATCTCCGCTCCGCTGATCTCGGGGATGCGGCGGGGCAGCATGGCGGCCTGGAGGCCGGTGGCGAACTCCCGTTCCTGGTCGAAGAGGAGGGCCCGCTGGAGGGACTGGGCGACGATGCCCGCGAGGCCCAGGCACAGGTTGCGCTCCTCCGGGCTGAAGTCGTTGCGCCGGCGGTAGAAGAGGACGAGGCCGCCGATGGCCTTGGCCTGGGCGATCAGGGGGAGGTAGGCGGCGGCGTCGTAGCGGATGCGGCGCAGGTAGTCGGCGAGGAGCGGGAACTCGCCGGCCAGGTCGGTCAGCGAGGTGACGAAACGTGCCTTCCTGGTGAGGACGGCCTGGGAGAGCGGCAGCGAGCCGTCCAGGCGGGTGAACTTGCGTTCGCTGAGGATTTCGAGGGTCTCCCCGCTCAACGCGATGATCTTGATGGCGCCGTTCTCGACCAGTCCCAGCGCCAGCCCGTCCGCGCCGAGCCGCTCCAGTGCGCCCGCGCCGGTCAGGGCGGCCGTCACGTCGTCGACGGTCACCGCCCGCGACAGGGCCTCCGTGGTGCGTTGCACGATGGCGGCCTGCTGGACGCGGGCGCTCTCCAGCCTGCGCAGCACCGTCGCGTGGGCAAGTTCGGCCGTCGCGTCCCGGACGATCCCGACGATGCGCAGGGGCCGGCCGCCCGCGTCGCGCAGCACCCGGCCGGTGGTGTGGGTCCACTGGTCGCGGCCGTCGCGCCGGCGGACCGTGAAGTACGAGCCGTACGTCGCCCCGCCGCCCTCCAGCACGCCGGTCACGGTGTCCGAGAGCCGGGCCGCGTCATCGGCCGGGATGCGCAGGCCGAGGCCTTCGGGGGTGTCGTCGAACTCGGCCGCCTCCAGGTCGAAGACGGCCAAGCCGGCCTCGTCCAGGACGAGGGCACCGCTGTCGAGGTTCCATTCGAAGCTGCCCATGCCGTTGAGCGCGAGCCGCTCCGCCGGGCCCGTCACGAGGCCAGGAGTGCCCTGGTCCGGTTCGTCGCGCTCCGCCGCTGCCACGAGAGACACACCACCTAACGGCCTGGCCAGCACGGCTGGGAGATGAGCCGCTCCCACTCCTCGTCAGGATGCCCCGGAAGGGTGCGTCCGGCCTCCTGCCAGCGCTTGACCAGGGAGAGGTAGATCGAGGGCTGGTCGCCGGAGCCGAAAGGACCGGAGGACCACGACCCGTACGGTGTGCCGGCCGCCGCCCGGGGCTGCGTGCCCGCAGTCCGCTGCGGTGCGCCCGCCGGCGTCCACGGCGGCGGTGTCCCCGGCGCCGTCCGGGGCGGTGTGCCCGTGGCCGCCGCCTGCGCCGGGGGCTGCTCCCCGCGGCTGGCGGGGATGCGCACCCAGCCACGGCCTCCCTGTGCTCGCTCCGCGTCCATCGCGGACCCCTCTCAGGTGGATCTCAGCGTAGATACGTCTCGGGACGCCCGGCGGCGGCCCGGACCGGCCGGACACCGCCGGAGGTACCCGGCAGCGGACCCCGCGCGCCGAGGCGGCTGCGGACTCCCTTCACCAGTCTCCCCGCCGTGAACCCCGCACCGTGCACGAATCGCATGGAAGGTCCGAATGAGGGAGCCGTCAGCAGCCCCGCGAAGAACAGCCCCGGCCAGGAGGATTCGAAGCCCGGGCTCAGTTCCGGCGTGCCGCTGCCGCCCACGGTGGCCAGCGCGGCCCGCAGCCGGGCGTCGAGCAGTTGCAGCCGGTCCAGGCGGGCGGTGAACCCGGTCGCCGCGATCACGTGCGCGGTGTCCAGTACGACGGACTCCCCGGCGGCCGTGGTCAGCCCGAGCCGGGTCCGGCCGCCCACCGCCACCGCCCGGTGCAGCCGGTGCCCCATGAGCGCGGGCACCCGCCGCTCGAAGCGGTCCCGCAGCCACCACGCCCCGGCGGGCCCCAGCGCGGTGGCGGCGATCCGCTCCCGCGTCGGCGCGGGCAGCCGCCGCACCGCCCACGGCAGCTCCGACCACGCCCAGCTGCGCCATCCGGTGCCCAGACCGCTGTGCGGGTCGCGCAGGGCGCGCCGCAGCGGCCGCTCCAGGGGCTGCGGGACGGTGTTCCAGTTCAGCCGGGACCGCCGGGCCACCAGGCACGGCCGGGCCCCCGACTCGGCGAGCAGCGCCGCCGTCTCCAGCGCGGCCTGTCCCGCGCCCAGGACGGCCACCTCGCGCCCGGCGAAGCGGGACAGGTCGCGGTGGCCGCTGCTGTGCGAGTAGTGGGTCGGGGGCAGCTCGCGCAGCGCCGCCGGGCAGTGCGTGAAGGGCATCACCCCGACGGCCAGGGCCACCGTACGGGCGAGCAGCGGCGGCCCGTCGGCAGTGCGGACCAGGAAGCCGTCGCCCTGCGGGGTGACCTCGGTGACGGTGCGCTCCTCCACCTCGGGCAGGCCGGCATGCCGGGCGAACCAGAGCCCGTACGCGCTGAAGGTGCCGATCGGCAGCGGGTCGCCGTGCTCGGCCCTCAGGCCGCGGGTGGCGCAGTAGTCGGCCAGGGTGTAGCGGCCGTCGGGCGCGGAGAGGTTGGAGGACCACGGCTCCGACTTGAGGTACATGCCCTCGGGCATGTGGTCCCGCCAGGACGCCATGGGCCGGCCCAGGATCCGCACGCCGAGCCCGGCCGCCGCCGCGTGCGCGGCGATCGACAGCCCGTACGGACCGGCGCCGACCACCACGAGATCGTCCGTCCGCCTCACGGCCACTCCTCCCACCGGCTCAGCACCGGATCGTCACCGGATCACCAGCTCGTCCGGCTCCGCCGGTGCCTCCGGCGGAGCCTGGCGGCCCGGCGCTGCGGACTGCGGCCGCGTGCGGGGCCGTTCGCCGCCGCGCCGGTGCGGGGCCCGCACCGCGCGGGCCCTGCGCCGCCCCTGCGCGGGAACACCCCGCAGGGCGCGGGCGCCCTTGTCCAGGCCGCGCCCGAGGAGGGCGCCGAGCATCGCCAGGAACGGCCACGGGTCGTCGGGCGCGAACCAGGCCGTCTCCACCCGCCCCCGCTCCCCGCGCGGCAGCGCCCGCCCCGGGCCGGCGGCGGGGGCGGGGGCCGCCGCGGCGCGGCGGGGCAGCGTGCGTCCCCGTACGGCGGCCAGCAGCGCGTAGTTCTCCGCCACGAAGACCCGGCCGGGGCCGCCCGAGGGCGCCGGTACCCGCTGGCCCGTCAGGTCCAGGTACAGCGCCTGGACCACGTCCAGCCCCGCGTCGTCGGCGAACAGCCGGAACTGCGCGCCGGGGCGCGGGTTGAAGTCCACCAGGCGGACGGTCCCGCGCTCGTCCCGGCGGAAGTCGAGGTCCAGGATGCCCTGGTAGCCGAGCCGTTCGGCGAGCCGCAGCCCCGCTTCCTCCACCGCCGGGTCCGGCAGCCAGCGGCCGACGGCCGTCAGCCCCGTCCGCACCGGCCAGGACAGCTCCTTGCGGCCCGACCCGGCCAGCAGCGGACGCCCGCCCCGGCCGAACGCCCCGTGGAAGAACCAGTCCGTGTCGGGTCCGGCGGGCAGGAACCGCTGGAGCAGCAGCCGGCTCCCCGCCTCGGCGGAGCGCTCGTACAACCGCCGCGCCCCGGCGGCGGTGTCCACCAGCGTGGTGCTCCGCAGCCCGGCGCCCGCGGGCAGCAGCCACGGCCGGCTCCACTTCGCCACCACCGGCAGCCCGAGCCGCCAGGCGGCCCGCGCCGCCTCGCCGCCGCTCGCCGGCACCACCGTCTGCGGGTGCGGGACGTCCCAGCGGGCGCAGAGCCGTGCCAGTTCCGCCTTGTCCGCCACGCGGGCGGGCAGACCCTCGGGCTGATGGGGCATCCGGAAACGGTCCGTCAGCACCGGTGCCATCCGCGCCAGCGCGATGGCGCTCAGGTCGTCCATGGCCACGAGCACCGCCGGCCGCCCGATCCGCTCCGACACCCCGACCAGGCATTCCAGCAGCGCCTCGGGCGCCTCGGGATCCAGCCCGCCCGCCGGACCGGCGTGCACGGCACGCAGATAGCGCGAACGCCCCACGGGACCTCCCCCGGCTTCGACGACGGCATGGACCTCCACGCCCCTGCGCCCCAGGGATCTGACGGCGCCGAGGGTTCCGTGGTGGAACGGATTGCGATCGAGTCTGAGCAGAACAGCGGGCACATGGCCGTCGAACGCGTACATGGGAACGGGGTCTTTCACCTAGTCGGACCAAGCGGAGAGGATGCGCAGCTGCGAATGGCCTACGCAGCGGTCACCGGACAGGCCATTCGTCAGATGTGATGCCTAACGTCGTGTGGAAGCACACCGGTTAGCGAAAGCACGGGAGACGCCATGCCCAGACCACGCCACCGCCTGGTGAGCACCTGCGTCGGTACGGTCACGGCCGGGCTGCTCGCCACCGGCGCCGCGCTCGCCGCCCCGGACGACGACCCTCCGCAGGGCGCCGACACCGCCATGGGCGCCTACCTCGGCTACGGGCCGTCCGGGGTCGCCCGGATCCCGTACCTGTCGCAGTGGCTGGGCGGCAGGGAGATCCGCGTCGGGCACACCTATCTCCCCGGTGAGCAGTGGTCCGGCGTCGAGGGCGACGTGGAGTTCCTCGAGGAGTGGGCCGAGTGGCGCCGCGCCGAGAAGGACCGGATGTTCGTGCTCAACGTGCCCATGCAGGCCCGCAACGAGGAGCGGGTGCCGGACTGGGAGGTGGCGCAGCTGATCCGGGCCGGCGCGGAAGGCCAGTACGACCGGCACTTCCACAAGCTCGCCGAGCGGCTGGTGGCGCTGGGCGTGCCGGACACGGTGGTCGTGCTCGGGTGGGAGATGAACGGCACCACGTACACCCACCGCTGCGCGCCCGACCCGCGGAACTGGAAGGCGTACTGGCGGCGCGTCGTCAACACGATGCGCTCCGTCCCCGGACAGGCGTTCAAGTTCGATTTCGCCCCCAACCGGGGGACGGACGCGATCGGCTGGACCACGTGCTACCCGGGCGACGACGTGGTCGACGTCATCGGCATGGATTCGTACGACCAGGGGCCCGGACGGACCTTCGAGGAGCACGTCAGCCAGCCGTACGGGCTCCAGCAGCACGTCGACTTCGCGAAAGCACACGGCAAGCGGATCTCGTTCCCGGAGTGGGGGCTGTTCCGCAACGGCGACAACGCGCAGTACGTGCGGCAGATGCTGAAGTGGATCGAGCAGCACAAGCCGCTCTACCACACGATCACCGACTACTGCCCGCACGGCGTGTGGCGGTGCAAGCAGAACCCGCAGTCGGCGCTGGTCTTCCGCGAGGCGTTGGGCGAGCCCCGGGCGGCCGAGCCGACGCCGGTGGTCCCCACGCCGGTCATTCCGACGCCCGTGGTCCCCACGCCCGTCATCCCGACGCCCGTGGTCCCGACGCCGGTGGTCCCGACGCCGGTGGTCCCGACGCCCCAGATCCCGACGCCGGACGTCCCGACGCCCGTCCCGGCCCCCAGTCCCAAGGACTCGGTGCCGCCCGTGCGGCCGCCGTCCCCGTCCCCCGACGCCCCGGAGCCCGCGCCCTCGCCTTCCAGCCCGTCCCCGAGCCCGCTGGCACCGCGGCCCGAGCCGACCCGGCCCACCCAGGCGCCCAAGCCCGAGCCGAAGCCGGAGCCGAAGCCCGAGCCCAAGCCCCAGCCGAAGCCCGAGCCGAACGACAGCAGGCAGTGGTGCGTCCCGCTCGACTTCGGCGACTGGCTGAACTCGATCGTCGGCAACCAGTCGGTCTGCGTCAGCTTCGACTGGGGCAAGAACTTCTGGCCCTTCTAGCCCTTCCGGCCCTCCCGGACCTTCCTGCCCTTCCACCCCTTCCAGCCGTGCCGTCCCTTCCAGGCGGGTCATCGCACCCGCAGTTCGTTCAGCCGCGCCCGCCAGTCCCGGGCGGCCGGCAGCGCCTCGCGCAGCGCGTCCACCGCCCGCTCGCGCCCCGTGATCTGCGACTCGTGCAGCCGCAGCAGGGGCGCGAGCGCGTGCGTGGCCAGCAGCAGGCGCCGGTTGACCACCGTCTCGGGCCGCCAGTGGTTCTTGTACGGCTCGTTGCCGCGCAGGAAGCTCACCACCGGCCGGCCGTCCGCGAGGGCCCGGCCCGCCTCGTAGCGCAGCAGCAGCGTCGCGACGTCCACCTTCCGCTCGCGCAGGTCCGGATCGGCGCCGTACAGGTAGCCGCCGCTCAGCGAGGCTGACAGCAGCGTGATGTTGGCCGCCACCACCTTGCCGTCCAGCCGGAACTCGGTCAGCCGGCCCTCCCCGGCCCGCACCATCCGCCTGGTCGCCCGGGTCAGGTGCTCGGCGAAGCGGGGCCGCAGGTGCTCGGGCGTCACCCCGCGGCCCCGCCACTGCTTCTCGTGCAGGCGCAGCAGGGTCCGTACCGCCTGCGGCACCTCCCGTTCGGTGACCTCGTGCTCCTCGATCCCGGCCGCGTCGGTCTTGCGCAGCTTGGCCCGCACCCGCTGGCCGCCCGAGGACGGCATCCGCTTGACGAGCTGGTCGAAGGGCAGCGCGGGCAGCTCCATGCAGGTGGAGTCGGTGAGCGTGCTGCTCACCCCGGGCCACGCCGCGCACACCTGTTCGGCGGCGGCCCCGGGCCGCACCTCGCGCAGGTCCACCACGGCACTGCGGGCGGCCCGGTGCAGCCCGTGGGCCAGGGCGGGCACGACCTGGGCGGCGTACTCGGCGGCGACGAGCACGTCGAAGTAGTCGGTGATCGCACCGCCGAGCGGCACCAGCCGCGGCAGCGGCCGGTGTACGAGCATCAGCGCGGCCGCACCGACCAGCTCCTCGCCGCGCCGTACGAGCAGCAGCCGCAGCCGGCCGTCCTTCCCGTACGACAGCCACCAGGAGTGCAGCCAGGCGTGGCTCTGGAAGGGGGTGGCGGTGGGGCAGTTGCGCACGAGCCGGGTCCAGGACTCCTCCAGCGCGGCGAACTGCCGGGGGTCCCGGCACAGCGTCACCGACAGGGCCCCGGCGGAGCCGTGCGTCATCGCACGGACTCCTTCTCCTTGGTCTCGGTGTGCTCGCCCTGCGCGGGCAGCGAGGCGTACTCCTCCACCACCGGGACGGCCTCCTCCTGCGTACGGCGGCCCGTGCGGGCCGGGCGGGCCAGCATCCACAGCCCGCCGAGGAGACCGCCCGCGCACAGCCCCACGGCTCCGCTGACGGGGGCGGACGGGGAGGCGGGATCGGCGGGCGCGACGGCCTGGTTGAACAGCAGCAGCTGCACACCGGTGTTCTTCGCGGCCGTGTTGCTGCTCAGCGAGAGGGCGTCGGCGACGGCGTTGGCGATGTCGGCGGCCTCGGAGGGGCTCGTGGAGGTCCCGGTGACGGCGATCATCGGAGAGTCGGGGGAGGTCTCGGCGCGGACCTGGGTGCGCAGCTGCCGGGCGTCGATGCCCGCGCGGGGCTGGGCGTAGGCGAGGGTGGAGCTGCTGGTCGCGATCCGGCCGTAGGCCTGGGCGAAGCCGAGGGCGGTGGCCGGCTCGGTGGTCTCGTTCGGTACGGCCACGACGTAGCTGGTGGCGGCGTACTCGGGGGCCTTGAGCACCCCGTACGCACCGCCCGCGGCCAGCCCGAGCAGGGCGCAGGCGGGCAGCGGCCACCACGCGGGCGGCGGCAGGAGCCTGAGCCTGCGCTTCTTCTCCGAGCGGTGGTCGGACTTCTTCTGGTCGGCGGTGTCGGCCATGTGCGGTGCCTTCCTGGGAGGAGGGGAGTTCGGGGGCCCCGGCCGTTCCCCTGGCCGGGGGTGAAGCTGAAGGGGGGCTCGACCGGCCCGTACGGGCGTCCGTCCGGCGCTCAGCCCGATCCGGCCGGGGCCTGCGGCGACTCCTGCCCGGCCGGTGTTCCAGGCGCGGGGGCCGGGGCGGGGCCGCGCGGCTCCGCCGCCGGCGCCGGCTCCGACCCGACCGGGGCCCCGGACCCCGGCCCCGGCACGGGCGCCGGCACCGGCGCGGCCAGCGCGAGGGCGTAGACGTCCAGCAGCTGCCGCGCCGTGCGCGCGATGTCGTACCGGCGCACCACCGGGGGCGGCGGGAGCCGGCGCGCGCCGGCCTCCATGTGCCCGCGCAGCGCGGCGACGAGCTCCTCGGTGCCGGTGCCGATCCGCCGCGCCCCGGGGGCCTGTGCGGCGGGCAGGTCGTCGATGGCGGGGCAGGTCACGTGCAGCACCGGCAGCCCGGCGGCCAGCGCCTCGACGACCGCGAGCCCGAACGCCTCCTCCCGCGAGGGGGAGACGAAGACGTCCATGGCGGCCAGCAGGGCGGGGATCCCGGGGGTGCGCCCGTCGGGGCTGTCGCCCAGCGGGTCCCGCTCGCCCAGCAGGTGGATCCGGCCCTGTGCGCCCAGTTCGGCGGCGAGCAGCCGCAGCGCGGCCCGTTCGGGGCCGTCCCCGGCCAGCAGCAGGTGGGCGCCGGGGAGTGCGGCGACGGCCCGCACGAGTACGTCGAACCGCTTGCCCGGCACCAGCCGTCCGACGCCGCCCACCACGAAGGCCCGTTCCGGCAGCCCGGTCCGGGCCCGGGCAGCGCGGCGTACGTCCTGGTCGAAGCGGAAGCGGGCGGCCTCGATCCCGTTCGGGACCACGTGCAGCCGGGCGGCGGGCACCCCCCACGCCTCCAGCCGGGCGGCGACGGTGTCGGACACCGCCACCGTGGCCGCGCCGAGCCGTTCGCTCGCCAGGTACAGGGCCCGTACCCCGCCGGTCAGCGGCCGGCCCTCGATCTCGCCGTCCCCGAGGGAGTGTTCGGTGGCCACCGTCGCCGGGACGCCCGCGAGCCGGGCCGCGAGGCGTCCGTACACGCAGGCCCGGTACAGGTGCGTGTGGACCAGGTCGTAGCGGCCGCGCCGGATGAACCGCGCCAGCCGCGGCAGCGCGCCCAGGTCCCGGTTGCCGCGCATGCCCAGGTGCACCACGCGCACCCCGTCGGCCCGCAGCCCTTCGGCGACGGGGCCGGGGTTGGTGAGGGTCAGGACGTCGCAGGGCATCGGCATGTGCCGCAGCAGCAGCCGCAGCTGCTGTTCGGCGCCGCCGACGCCGAGCCCGGTGATGACGTGCAGGGCCTTGACGTCCTTCACGGCAGCACCCGCACCCTCCTGCGCAGCTCGCGCACCTGGTGCCGCAGCTGCTTGACGCGCAGCCGCACCGGTCCGTCGGCCTGGCTGACGTGGGTGCGCGGCAGGGCGTGCCGGCCCGTGAGCCGGCCGGGGGCGATGGCGCAGGCGTAGTCGTAGCCGGCGGCGCGGGCGGCGTCGGTGACCCGGGCGTCGAGGTGGCCGTACGGGTAGCAGAAGCCCTCGGGCAGGGTGCCGGTGAGTTCGCGCAGCAGGTCGCGGCTGCCGCGCAGCTCCTGCTGGAGGACGTCGCCGGGGGCGGTGGTGAGGTCCTGGTGGAGCAGCCCGTGCGAGCCGATCTCCGCTCCCTCGGCGGCCGCTTCGCGGATCTGCTCGGCGGTCAGCAGGGGCTTGCGCGGCCCCAGCGGGTCCCACACGTTGTCGACGCCGAGCCGGCCGGGCAGTACGAACAGGGTGGCCGTGCAGCCGTGGCGGCGCAGCAGGGGCAGGGCGCGGGTCAGGAAGTCGGTGTAGCCGTCGTCGAAGGTGAGTCCGACGAGTCCGCGGCCGCGCCCGGCGGAGCGGGCCCGCAGCAGCTCGCCGACGCCGACCCCGCGCAGCTTGCGGGCGCGCAGCCACAGGAGCTGGGCCTCCAGGGCGCGCGGGGTGACGGTGATCCCGTACGGGTCCTCGGCGGGGTCGGTGAACTCGGCGACCGAGTGGTACATCAGGACCCACGGGAAGGCGCCCCGGCGGGCGGGGCCCGTCACGGCGGCGGGCGCCGTGTCGGTGTCAGCGGACATTGCGGAACCTCTGGGTGAGCCGGGCGATCCGGGCGGTGGTCTGGGAGCCGAGCTGGGCGATCTGGCCGGGCAGGGCGGTGATCTCCAGCGCCCGTATGGCCATCCCGGTGGCCCCGAACATGGCGGGGATCAGCAGGCAGCCGAGGGCGGCGCTGAGCATCGGGTCGGCGATCATCGGGCCGGCGAGCCAGCCGGTGCCGCAGGCGGCGGCGGCCGCGACGGCGAGGCGGGCGATGCTGACGGCGACCCGGCGGACCTGGATGGCGACGATGCGGGAGCCGAGGCCGGTGAGGAGGAGGGCGGCGGTGGTGGTGATGCCGGCGGCGTTGGCGGCGGCGATGCCGTGGATGCCCCACCAGCCGACGGCGAGGGCGCCGGCGACGATGTTGACGAGGAGTCCGGCGCCCATCGCGAGCGCCGGGAACCAGGTGGGCCGGGAGGTCGAGAAGAAGGGCCGGGACAGCGCGCCGACGAGGCAGTGGCCGAGGAGTCCGAGGCCGTAGACGCGCATGGCGGACGCGGTGGCGAGGGTGTCCTGGTGGGTGAAGGCCCCGCGTTCGAAGAGGACCTGGATGATCTGCGGGGCGTAGCCGATGACGAGCGCGCTGCCCAGCAGGACGGCGAGGGCGGCCAGGGCGAGGTCCTGCTCCACCCTGCGGCGGGCCTTCTCCCGTTCCCCGCCGGCCATGGCCTGGGCGACGACCGGGAAGGTGACGGTGCAGATCATCAGGGAGAGCACCATCGGCATCTGCGCGACCTTCTGCGCGTAGTTCAGGTGCGAGATGGCGCCCGGGGGGAGGGAGGCCGCGAGGAAGCGTTCGACGAGTACCTGGGACTGCCGGAAGACGGCGAAGAAGATCACCGGGGCGATGACGCCGAGGGCGATGAGGGTGGGCCGGTCGCGGTCGCGCTGGCTGCGCGGGGCGCCCTTGGGGCGACTGGGGGCGAAGCCCACGTTGCGGATGAAGGCGGGCAGTTGGACGAGGGCCATCAGCAGCCCGCCGACGGCGACTCCGGCGGCGGCGGCCCGCACCCCCCACAGGGTGTGCAGGGCGACCATGGTGGCGATGATCCCGACGTTGTACGAGACGTAGATCGCGGCGGGCGGCAGGAACGACCGGTGGGCGCGCAGGGCCGCGCTGAAGTACCCGGCGACGCCGAAGGTGACGACGGTGAGGGCGGTCAGCCGGGTGCACTGGACGGCCAGTTCGGGGTCCGGCAGGCCGGGTGCGAGGACGCCGACGACGAGCGGCGCGGCCACGATCAGCACGGAGGCCACGGCGGCCAGGAACACGGCGAGCCGGGGCAGGGTCGCGCCGACGAGCAGCCGTACGGGGTCGGCCGCGCGGGCCTCCCTGCGGGTGAGCCCGGCCCGGCTGGCGGCCCGGCGGGCGAGGGCGTGGCTGAAGGCGGGCACCATCAGCAGGGCCATGGCGTCCTCGATCAGCAGGGTGGAGGCCATCTCGGGCACGGTCCAGGCGATGAGGAACGCGTCGCTGTCGTGCCCGGCGCCGAAGAGGTGCGCGATGGTCTGGTCCCGTACGAGCCCGAACACGGCCCCCGCGGCGGTCAGTCCGGCGGTGACGGCAGCGGCCTTGGCGAGGAACCGCCCGAGCGGAGCCCCCGTACCGCCGCCGGGCCTGCCGGCTCCGGGCCCGCCCGGGCCCGGGCCCCCGGCGGGCCGGGGCCGCCCCCGCCGGGCGGGAACGCGCCCGACGCCGGCCCGACCGCCACCACCGCCCGCACGGAGCACACCACCACCACGCACACCACCACCCGCACCGCCGGGCGCACCGCCGGGCGCACCGAGCATGCCACCACCCCGCGCACCACCGCCCGCCCCACTGGGCACGCCGAGTACGCCGCGACCACCGCCCGCACCACCACCCGCCCCCAGCGCGCCACCACCACCCCGCGCACCACCGGCCGCCCCACCGGGCACACCGAGCACACCCCCACCACCGCGCGCGCCACCACCCGCCCCACCGGGCGCGCCAAGCACGCCGCCACCACCGAGCGCAGCACCCGGCGCACCGGCACCGCCCGCCCCACCCGGCACGCCCGGAACACCGCCACCACCGAGCGCACCGCCACCACCCGCCCCACCGGGCGCGCCGAGAACACCACCACCGCCCAGCGCGCCGCCACCGCCGCCCGCAGCCGGACCCCCTCGCCGCACGTCCACCGCCGCCACCGGGTCCCCGCCCGCCGGCACCGGTTCCCGGGCCGCGGGTGCCGGGTCGGCGGAGCCCGCCGCCGGGGCGCCGCCGCGGGCCGCCACCGCGTAGCCGCTCCACGTGGCTTCCCGGGCGTCCGCCGCCCGTACGCCGTTCCGCACGTCCGCCCCCCACCGCTCTGCCGTCATCCGGCCCCCTCCCGCCCCGCCCGGCCCCGTGTCCGGCGCGCCGGGCGCACGCCCGTGCCCGTGGGGCGGCAGGGCCGGCCGCCCGTCCCCCGGTGTCCCGGCCCCTCCCGGGCCGTCGGATCCCGGCGCGCCCGTACCGGGGGCCGGGGCGGTTCCCGCGGAGCCCGCGGCCGCGGCGACTTCGGTCGCCGCGGCCGCGGGCCGCCGCCAGGGAGTCGTGTCGGTCACCGGCCGGCCGGCCCCTCGGCGGCCCGCGGGCCACAGGCGGCGGCCGCGTCCCGGCCGCTCGGCCTCGGCCCGTCGCCGGTCCGGCCGCGGACGGGCGCGAAGGCACCCCCGGCACGGCCGGAGGCGGCCACCTCGTCCCCGGGCCCCCCGGAGGGCAGGGCCCACCAGGCCGCCAGGCCGATGATCACCCCGGTCAGCACGGTGGACGGCCCGCCGATGTCCGCGTACAGGAAGTCGGTCAGCTGCCACACGAACAGCCCGACCGCGATCAGCCCGCAGTCCCGCACCGCCCCGTCGGACCCCACCGCGCACCGCCGCAGCCCGGCGACCAGCAGCGCGGCCCAGCCGCCCGCCAGGGCGAGCAGCCCGACGAGGCCCTGCTCGCCGAGGATGAGGAGGTACATGTTGTGCGGGGACAGCAGCGGCTGCTTGACGAACGCCTGTCCGGCGCCGGCGGTGTCGCTGCCGGAGGACAGCCCGAGCGAGGAGTGGCCGTCCCGGTGCGCGGGGAAGCCCTTGAGGCCCACCCCCACCGCGGGCCGCTCCCGCCACATCGACTCGGCGGCCGCCCACATCGTGTAGCGGTCCGTCACCGACTGGTCGGGGGCGCTGGAGACCTGGGTGATCGAGTTCAGCCGCTCCGCGACCATCTCGGAGCCCAGCCCGAGCCCGCCGACCAGCACCACGCCGACGGCGGCCAGCGCCACCAGCACCCGCAGGGCCCGCCGGATCCCGGCCATGGCCATCACCAGCACCGCCGCCCCGAACGTGGCGATCCAGGCGCCCCGGCTGAAGGACAGCACCAGCGGCAGCACCAGCGCCAGCGCGCACGCCCCGGCGGTCCGCCGGACGCGCCGGGGCAGTCCGGGGGCGAGCGCGGCGGCGGTCGCGACGACCAGCCCGTACGCGACGACGGTGGCCATGCCCATCACGTCACCGGGGCCGAAGGTCCCCACGGCGCGCACGTCCTCGCCCTGGTACGAGGCACCGGTGTGGGTGGCGTACTGGACGACCCCGACCGCTCCCTGCACCAGCGCCAGCACCACGAAGCAGCCGGCGGCGAGCCGGAACTCCCGGGCGTCGCGCACCAGCAGCACCACGGCCGCCGGGACCAGGACGAAGACCTGGAGGTAGCGCACGAACCCGGGCAGGGCGGCGTACGGGTCTCCGGCGGTCATCGTGGCCACCGCGAGGCCGACCCCCGGGGCGCCGAGCACGAGCACGCCCAGCGGGGTCAGGGTCCGCACCCGGCCGCGCAGCGCCTGGACGCCGCAGACGAGCGCGAGCAGCAGCGAGGCGGCGTCGGCGGGGCCGACCTTCCCGGAGGCGGTCGCGTCGCCCGCGGGCAGCGGGGCGAGGAGGAACAGGACGGTCGCGGCGAGCGGCAGCAGCGGCCAGTGCCGGCGCAGCGGGCCCGGGTCCGGGGCGAGGACGGAGCCGGAGACGGCGAGGGTCATGCTCAGCTCCCTCCCAGCCGGAAGCGGAAGAAGGAGGCGGCGGTCCGGGCCAGGATCCACAGGTCCTGCCACAGCGACCAGGTGTCGATGTAGTGGTTGTCGAAGCGGGCCCGGTCCTCGATGGAGGTGTCCCCGCGCAGCCCGTTGATCTGGGCGAGGCCGGTGATGCCGACGGGCATCCGGTGGCGGGCCTCGTACCCGGGGTGGACGGTGCTGAACTTGGCGACGAAGAAGGGCCGTTCGGGACGGGGCCCGACCAGGCTCATGTCACCGCGCACGACGTTCCACAGCTGCGGCAGCTCGTCCAGCGAGGACTTGCGCAGGAAGGAGCCGACCGGGCTCATCCGGCGGTCGCCGGCCACCGTCCATCGGGTGGCGGACTCGTGCGCGTCGGCGCGCAGGGTGCGGAACTTCAGCAGGGTGAAGGGCCGTCCGTAGAGGCCGACCCGCTCCTGGCGGAAGATCACCCCGGGGCCGTCGGAGAGCCGCACGGCGAGGGCGCAGGCGCCCATCACGGGCGCGGCGGCGATCAGCGCGAGGGTGGCCAGGCAGGAGTCGATGGCCCGCTTCGCGCACCGCTCCAGCGGCCGGGAGGGGCGGGGCAGCAGCGGCTGTACGGCGTACCCCCACAGCTGGTCGGCGGGCTGCGCGACGCGCATGCCGGTGACCTTGGCGGTCCCGGCGGGGTCGGCGAGCCAGAGCCGGCAGCCGTGGTCGTGGAAGAGCCGGACCAGGGAGGCGGTGCGTTCGTCGGCCTCGGGCGGACAGGTGAAGACGGCGTGCCGGACGGAGTTCTGGATGACGGCGCGCCGGACGTCCTCGTGGGTGGCGAGCACCGGGAGCGGGCCGCCGTCCCCGTCGGCGGGAGCGGCGGTGTCGGCGATCCCGACCGGCCGCAGCCCGTACTCGCGGCGTCCGTGCAGGGCGGCGGCGACGGCGCCGGTGCCCTCGCCGGGGCCGACCACGAGCGCCGAGGCGGGCCGCCGCAGGGCGGAGCGGCGGCGGAGCCGGTGGACGAGGCCGCGTCCCGCGCAGGCCAGTACGGCCTGGAGGCAGACGGCGCCGAGCAGCACGCTCCAGCCGAGGGCGCGTCCGGGCGCGGCGGCGGCGAGTACGGCGGCGGCCCCGCACCACAGCACGGCGGCGCGTGCGGCCAGCGCGGGCAGGTCGAGCAGGGCGGAGGGTGCGAGGCGGGGCCGGTAGAGCCCGGCGTGGGCGTGCAGGGCGGTGAGCAGCGCGGCGGCGGGCAGGGCCGCTCCGGCCGGCAGGGTGCCGGCGGGCAGGGCGGTCGCGGTGACGGCGGCGGCGAACGCGTCGGCGGCCAGCAGCGCGGCGAGGCCCTCGCGGCGGCGTGCCCGCTGCGGCCGGACGGCGGCGCGGGCCTGGCCGGCGCGGGGGCCGCGCGGGGGGTGGATGGCGGTCACGGCACGGCGGGCTTCGGCGGGAGCCGAGGGGGCGAAGGCGCTGCCGCCGGCGTGCCCCGTGCCGCCCTGCCCGGTGTGCCGGGCGGGTGCGCTGTCCATCGTCATCGGCTGATGCGCTCCTGGTTCAAGGGCCGGGGCCTGCCCAGCAGTTCGTGGTACAGGCCGGTGACCGCGTCCGTGGTCCGCCGCACGTCGAACTCCGTCCGGGCGTGCTGCTGGGCCTGCTCCCCGAGTTCGGTGAGCAGCCGCGGTTCGGCGAGCAGCCGTCCCAGGGCCTTGGCCAGTGCCGTCGGGTCCTCCGGCGGCACCAGGCAGAGCCGGCCCTGGCCGGACGGCAGGCTCTCCCGGGCGCCGCTGACGTCGGAGACCAGGACCGGGCGGCCGCAGGCCATGGCTTCGAGCGGGGCGAGCGCCATGCCTTCCCACCGCGACGGCAGTACAACGAGATCGGCGGCGTGAAGCCACGGTCGGATGTCGGCGGCGGCGCCCGCGAAGTGGACCGCGGGCGGTGCGGTGCGGCGCAGCCGCTCGGCGTCGGGGCCGTCGCCGACCAGGGCGAGGCGGGCGTCGGGGACGGTGCCCAGCACCTCGGGCCAGGCGCGCAGCAGGATGTCCTGGCCCTTCTGCGGGCAGAGCCGGCCGACGCACACGGCGAGGGGGCCCCGGCCGGGCAGCGGGAGTGCGGCGCGGGCTTCGGCGCGGCCCTCGTCCCCGCCGGGGGGCGGGCGGAAGCGTTCGAGGTCGACGCCGTTGCGGACCACCGACCAGCGGGCGGTGATCCCTTCGGAGGCGCCCGCCCGGCGTTCGGCCTCGCTGACGCAGAGCACCCGGTCGGCCCAGCGGGCGCCGAT
This sequence comes from Streptomyces sp. NPDC034085, assembly GCF_055575555.1. Lineage (NCBI taxonomy): Bacteria > Bacillati > Actinomycetota > Actinomycetes > Kitasatosporales > Streptomycetaceae > Streptomyces > Streptomyces sp. NPDC034085. The sequence goes on from NZ_JBVISL010000010.1 coordinate 104,598, forward strand.
CCGCTCCCAGCGCAGGGCGAGGGCGGCGGTGGCGCCGCCGACGGCGTCGAAGGACCAGGCGTGGGGCTGGAACACCGTCGGCACGGAGCCGCGTACGGCCAGCCGCCCGGCGAGCCCCGCCTTGGCGCTGTGGGCGTGCAGCAGGTCGGGGCTCAGGCGCCGGATGAGCCGGGCGGCGGCGAGCACTTCGGCGGGCAGGGCGGGCCCGGGGGACCGTCCGGCGCGCCAGGTGTGCACCTCGGCCCCGGCGGCGCGGGCGCCGTCGGCGAGCGTGCCGCCGCGCGGGCAGCCGACGAGGACGCGCAGTCCCGCGGCGGTCTGCGCCCGTACGAGGTCGGTGACGACGCGGGCGACGCCCCCGTCGACGGGCTGGACGAGGTGGAGGACGGTGAAGGGGGAGCCGGAACCGGCGGGTGACGGGTCGGGCGAGGGGTGTTTCGGCACGTGGAGTGGTCTCCTGCGTTCAGCGGCGTGCGTCTGTCTGAACGAAGAGCACACCGAGGAATTGGCCCTGACTTTCGCCCGCGAACCGGAAACTGAGGTTGCGGGCTCCACCGGACAGGGCGGGACTCAGGTCGAACACGTCCGCGTCATATCCGAGATTATTCATATGTTCGGGCTGTCGCACGAACGAGGGACGTCCGAATTCCGTGATCGTGGAATTCATAACATCATTAAAAGGATTTTCTGCATCGCTGACGTCAACCCGGCGGCCGCTGTCGGCGGTCACGGTGAGCGAGTCCCCGAGGGCCCCCCGGTCCCCGTCGTACGCCACCACCCCGGCCTTGCCCGAGGCGCCGGGCGCCGCGTCCAGGCCGGCCATCTCCACCGTCTCCCCGGCGGCCTCGCCGGCGCCGGCGGCCAGGGACTCGAAGCCGTCCCAGAGCGAGATCCGGCGCAGCGGCTCCTGCGGGTGCTCGTAGGCGACCACCAGCGTCCAGCCGCCCCAGGCGCCCGCCGCCGAGTGCCCCATGGCGACGTTGAGCTGGGCCACGGTCCACATCCCGGCCCCGCCCTTGCGCACCAGCGGGGTCACGTCGGCCGAGGCCTGGTAGGCGTCGCTGCCGCCGTCGGTGTGGTGCCCGATCACGGTGTCGGCCAGCACCGCCTTGTACGCGCCCCCGGGCTCGGCGACCAGCACCCGCCCGTTGTCCTCCGGCGGCTTCTGCTCCCCCACCCGCAGGTTCCCGCCCCAGTACAGCCGCGCGTACGAGACCTTCGCGCCCTGCGGGACCTTGAGCTCGGCCCGGGTGGAGTTGTAGGTGTCCGGATCCTTGTCGACCTCGTCGTAGAACATCTCGAAGTCGCCGTTGACCCCGGCCGCGCCCTTCTTGACCTCGGCGCACGGCTCGGCCTGCTCGTTCTCCTGCCGGCGGCAGCTGATGGCGGAGTTGGAGGCCCGGACCAGCCCGCCGTGCTGGACGGCCTGGTAACGCTGCGTGAAAGGAACCCGGGGCAATTCACGCATCCCGGCGGGCGCCGCGGCGCCGGCTGCGGGCACGTGTGCGGAAAGCGTGAGGCAGGACAGCAGGCCGAGCGTGCCGAGGATTCTGCGGGAGGAACCCATGACCCTGTCTCCATTTTCGATCAAGGGGTCAAAACAGGAGTGAACTTTGTCAGAAATCAGGCTGGAAATCACGCCGGACTCGCTCGTACGGCCTTTTGGGCGATAGCACGCACCCTTGAAGCGGGCGCGTCGTTATGCGGGTGCACCATTGTTCGAACCGAAAGGAAAATCGGAGATGAAGAAGAGGCTGATGCGCGGCGGCACCTTGGCGGTCGCGGGTGCGGCGCTGCTGATGGGCGGCGCGGGCCTCGCCTCCGCGCACGGCGGTGCCACGGCGGACGGCGTCGCCGCCGGCTCCCCCGGCGTGCTGAGCGGCAACCTCGTCCAGGTTCCCGTCCACGTCCCGGTGAACGTCTGCGGAAACACCGTCAACGTCATCGGGCTGCTGAACCCCGCGTTCGGCAACACGTGTGTGAACGCCTGAACGTCAACCGCGCCACCCGAAACGGCGGCATCCGGGTGAAGTCACGCAACCCGAGCCGGGGCGGAGCCGTTGATCCGGGTGCTCCAGTACCGGGCAATCCTGCAAAAAAGGGACGATAATGATCAAGAAGTTCGCGGCCGGCGCAGCGGTTGCAGCCACCACCGTGGGTCTCGGTGCCGCCATGGCCCCGCAGGCGATGGCCATCGGGAACGACAACGGCATCAACACCGTCAACGGCAACAACTCCGCGCAGATCTACGGCAACCAGGCCACCTACGGCAACATGAGCCCGCAGATGGCGCTCATCCAGGGCTCCTTCAACAAGCCCTGCATCGCCCTGCCGGCCAAGGTCAACGCCCAGTCGCTGCTCGCGCTCGTCAACGTCGGCGTCCAGGACATCCCGGTGCTGTCGAGCCCGCAGAACCAGCAGTGCACCGAGAACTCCACCCAGGCCAAGGGCGACGAGGCCCTCTCGCACATCCTGGAGAACATCCCGATCCTCTCCGGCAACGCCTCCGCCGGCAGCTGATCACGCACCACCCCGAGCGAGGCCGTCGCACCCCCGGGTCGCGGCGGCCTCGCCGCATTCCGGGCCCGGCTCATTCCGGCCGGCCGTGAAAATAGCGGCCGGAATTCACGTACCGGAAGCGGGGCCCCGGGCTGAATTGCCCGAGACCCCCGGAAATTCTTCGGTTTCTTTTTCCGGGCCCACTCGTTGATATCTGTGCAGCGGATACACCTCTGCGGGAAGGAACGAAAGAAAAATGAAGTACAAGAAGGCAGTGGTGCTGGCCGCCGGCGCGCTGATGGCCGCCGGTGTCGCCTCCCCCGCCATGGCCGACGCGGGTGCCCACGGAGCCGCCCTGAACTCCCCCGGCGTCCTGTCCGGCAACCTCGTGCAGGTCCCGGTCCACATCCCGGTGAACGTCTGCGGCAACACCGTCAACGTCATCGGGCTGCTGAACCCCGCGTTCGGCAACACCTGCGTCAACAGCTGACGTAGCGCCTCAGCCCGCAAGGGCAGACCTCCTCGGGGTGGCCTCGGAGTGCACGGCGGTGCACTCCGAGGCCACCTTCGATTCAGCACCGGCCCCCGCGCCGGTAGACAGGGAAGGACCCATGCGACAGGTACTGAGCCGACAGGTACTGGGCAAGGGGGTGCTCACCGCTGCGGCCGCCTCCGGCCTGCTGTCCCTCGCGGCCGGCGCGGCGTGCGCCCATTCCGCGGAGGCCTCTCATTCGCCGGGCGTGCTGTCCGGGAACAGCGTCTCGGTACCGATCACGGTCGCACCGAACCTGTGCGGCAACAGCGTGGACGCGGGCGCGGCGCTCAACCCCTCCTTCGGGAACACGTGCGTCAGCACCACCGCCTCCGACGGCGGTTCGCACGCCGCCGGGCACGACCACGAGCGCCACCTGAGCCCCGAGCGGGCCGAGGACCTGCGGCGCTACCTCGACGAGCAGCCGGGCGGGCGGCACGCCCTGCCCCGCCCGCACCACGAGGAGGAGCGTGAGTCCGCGGAACCCCGCGCGCACGCCCCCCGGCACGCGGCACCCCGCCACGACGCCCCCGCCTCCTGGCACGCGGGCGGCCCGCACGGCGACGGCCCGCACGCGGACGGCCCCGGCGACGGCGGCGAGGAGGAGTGCGACGACCACCCGCCGCGGCACGCGGAGCACCCGGCGCCCCACTCGGCCCCGCCCGCGCCGCACCACCCGAAGCCCGGGCCGGAGGTGTGGCCCGCCCCGAAGCCGGAACCGCGGCCGCAGCACGGGCCGATGACCGGGCACCCGGCCCCGCTCCCCGCCCCGGCGCCGCAGACCCCGCAGCCCGAGGAGCAGCCCCACACGCTCCCGGCCCCGCAGCCCGAGGAGCAGCCCGGCGCGGAACTCCCCGAGCCCCGGCCGCCGCACGGCAGCCAGCCGGTGCGTCCCGCGCCGGCCCCCGCCCCCGTACCGGAGGCCGTCCGTCCGGCGGACCAGCCCCCGGCGGCCCCGGCCGGCGACTTCCCGGTCCACGTGCCGTCGGCGCCCGCCCCCGCGCCCGCCCCCGCCCAGGCGGTCGCGGCCGCCCAGCCGGCTCCCGCGCCCGCCCTCGCGGCCCCGCCGGAACTGGCGGCCACCGGAGCGGGCCAGACCTCGGCCCTGGCGGCCCTCGCCTCGGCCCTCGTCCTCGGCGGCGCCATTCTGTACCGGCGGTCCCGCATCGTCTGACCGGGAATACCGGTAATCAGAAGAAATATCGGCCGGAGAATCCCCAGCGGATTCTCCGGCCGCTGCCGTGCGTCCCGCTCCGGCGTTTCCGTAGCCACCGGTAATCGTTAGCCAGGTCGAAAGCGGCGCGACGGCGCCGCTGGCACCTCTGTCCACGAAAAGAAGAGGATTTCGATAATGAAGCTCTCCAAGGCCGCTGCTGTCGTCGCCGGCTCCGTCGCCGCCCTGGGTGCGGCGGCTCCGGCCTTCGCGGCCGAGGCTCCCGCCGGCCCTCCCATGAGCCTGTCGGCCGGATGGAACACGGCGCTGAGCGCTGTCGAGCCCGTCGTCGCCTCGTCCCCCGAGACGGTGGGCATGGCCCTCGCCGAGCAGGGGGACGCCGTCAACGGGGTCGTCCACACCGCGCAGGGGGTGAACAAGCTCCGCAACAACGCCCCCGCCGAGGTGCTGGGCCTGGCGAACGGGGCGACCAAGGCCTCCCCGCTGCTCGGCGGGGTGAAGCTCAACGGCGGCGCCAACTGAGCGGCCCGGAAACGACTGTGGGCGCCCCCGGCCGTGCCGGGGGCGCCCACAGTCGTGTGGTGCGGATCGCGACGTGCGTCAGTCGTTGACGCAGACGTTGCCGAAAGCCGGGTTCAGCACGCCGATCACGTCGACGGAGTTGCCGCAGACGTTGATCGGGATGTGGAGCGGGACCTGGACCAGGTTGCCCGAGAGGACACCGGGGGAGTTCACGGCCGCACCCTCGGCCAGGGAGTCGGCGGAGGCCGCGCCGGCGGCACCGGCCACAGCGAGACCAGCGGAGGCCAGGGCCACAGCGGCCTTCTTGGCAGCAGCGTTCATGAGGAGTGCACCTTCTCTTCGATGTCCAGCCCCGGTCCGGGGCTCACACGAAGCGAAACGGTCCAGCTTCCCGGACGACACGGCTGCGGGCCGGATCGGAGCAGAACCAGACTCGTTCGGCTCAACCGCCGCATCCGTGTCGCCCGCCAGCCTCCGCTCCCGCCTAGTTGCGGACGGGGAGGTCGGGAATGTCGGGGATGTCAGGGATCTCGGTGAGGTCGGGGATCGCCGGGGTGGCCGGCGTCGCGGGGGTGGCCGGCGCCGCCGACGGCAGCTTGACCGGCGGGACGGTCACCCCGGCGGGCAGGTCCGGCAGCTTGATCTCGGGGATCTTGGGCAGCTCGATGACCGGCAGCTTCACCCCGGGGGGCAGCAGGCCGCTGAGGGACTTCAGCAGGTCCTGCAGGGTCTTGTTCAGGCTCGTCAGGAGGTCGTCGATCGGCCCGGCCGCGACGCGCCCGGGGGCCGCTCCGACTTCCTCGATCCGCTCGATCTGCTCCTGCACGGCGGACGCCCGCCTCTCCAGGACGGAGCCGCCGTCGGCGGCGGCTGCGGGGGCCGCCGCCGCGCCGGACAGTATGACGGCGGTGAGGACCGACGGGACGAGGACGCGGAGGCGGGACGGCTTCGTGCGCATGAGGGCTTCCTTCGGTGGTCGCGCGTGAGCGGACGGGAACAATCCGCTTCCTCACCCACCGTGCGTACACCTTCTACGGAGCGCAACACGATCTTGAACGGGCAGAGCCGGACTTGGGGGCTGCGTACGGGCTTCGCGCAGGCGTCCGGAGCGGCCTCACCCGCCCTGGGGAAAAGCCGTCCCCGCGCGAGCCGTTTGAGTGAAGCAGCGGAACCAACCCTCCGGGAGCCCAGTTGATCAGGGCGCTCCACAAGCGGGCACTCGTGCGACAAAAGGATCAATGATGCTCAAGAAGATCATGACCGCCACCGCGGTCACCGCCGCCGTCATCGGTGCGGGCGCTGCCGCTGCCGCCCCGGCCATGGCCGTCGGCAACGACAACGGGATCAACACCGTCAACGGCAACGGTGCCCAGCAGATCTACGGCAACCAGAAGACCACGGGCGCCATGAGCCCCCAGCTGAGCCTGGTCCAGGGCACCCTGAACAAGCCCTGCATCGGCCTGCCGGCGAAGGTCAACGCCCAGTCGCTGGTCGCCCTGCTCAACATCGGTGTCCAGGACATCAACGTCCTGTCCAACCCGCAGAACCAGCAGTGCACCGAGAACTCCACCCAGGCCAAGGGCGACGAGCCGCTTTCCCACATCCTGAGCAACATCCCGGTCCTCTCCGGCAACGGCTCGATCGGCAGCTGATCCCTCCGCTCGACCCTTTCCGGTCAGGGCCCACCGGCGCCCGTGGAGCGAAGTGACGAGGGCCCCGGCGGCGTCCAGCCGCCGGGGCCCTCGTGCGCGTCCGGCCGCCGCCGTCAGCCCGTCCAGAAGTCCCACCACCGGGTCAGGACCAGCATCCCGATCACCCCGGTGTGCAGGGCGGGCGGGGCCCACGCGAAGTCGGTGAACAGGACCCGCAGCGGGCCGGGCGCGGGCAGGTGTCCGGCGCGGACGTTGTGCGCCGTGACCGCCCAGAACATCAGCAGGGTCGCCACCCAGGCCAGGCAGCACCACAGGCACAGGGCGTTGATCTCGTACAGGGACTGGACCATCAGCCAGGCGCAGAAGCCGGTACCGAAGAGCGTCCCGGCGTTCAGTCCCAGCCAGAACCAGCCGCGGTGGCGGGCGCCGGCCAGGAGTCCGGCGCCGACGCAGACCACGACGGCGTAACAGGCCAGCCCGAGCATCGGGTTGGGGAAGCCGAAGGCCGCGGCCTGCTCGCTCTGCATGACGCTGCCGCAGGACACCACGGGGTTGAGGCTGCAGGCGGGCTTGAAGTCCGGGTCCTCCAGCAGGAGGAACTTGTCGAGGGTGATCACCCAGGAGGCGAGCAGCCCGGCGGCTCCGGTGGCCGCCAGCAGCCAGGCCAGACCCCGGGGGGCGGCCGGTTGGTCTTCGGGGCGGATGCGGGGGCGGCCCTGCTGGCTGGGGACGCCCACTGTGTTCGTTGCCATGGCGCCCATGCTGCCGGGCGGCGCGCCGTGAGGGCCGCGAACATGGGCCGGGCGTACGGAACTTGACCTGAAGGTGTGGCGCGAACCCTGGTTGCTTCCCGGACGTTTTACCGAATCCCGGACGTGATGTCAGCACGAGGGGCTACGTTGTGCTTCCGCTGAGTGACAAGCTGCGACGGCCTGGAGACCCACCTTGAGCGATCCGTACGAGACAACCGAGGCGCACCTCGAGCGACTCCTGGGCCGCGCCCTCAACTCCTTCGACCTGCCGGACCGGTTGGTCGAGCGCCTCGGCACGGCGCTCGCCCACAGCTCTTCGCTGTACACCACCCACCACAGCCCGTCGGCGGGTCTGTGGCGGGAGACCCACCGGCACACCTACCTGCTGTCGGACGGTGGCGCGGCCTCCCTGTGGGAGCTGTCCTACCGGCTCCGGGAGGACCGGAGCACCCGCTGCGAGGTCTTCACGAGCAAGGACGAACTGGCCCTGGCCGTGGCCCGGCTGTTCGGCGAGGCCCCCTCGGAGGGGCTGCCGCTGCCCGCGCAGGACCGGGGCGGGGAGGAGGGGGCGCAGGGCGATCTGGCGGAGCTGGGCGCGCTGTTGGCGGCCTCGGCGCCCTGCCGGCGCCGGCGCGAGTACACGCCGGAGCAGTCCGCGGACCACGCCCGGCGGGTGCTGCGCCGCGCGGAGAACGCCGACCGCCCCGGGGAGGGGGTGGCGACGCTGCTGCGCTCGGCGTACGCGCACCACATCACCCAGGCGTTCGGCGGCCGGCAGTGCCTGCCCGACGGGCGGGACGCCGGGTTCAGCCTGTACGAGCACGCCTTCGTGCTGCTCGACGGGAGCGAGCTCAGCCTGTGGGAGGTCGAGCACACGGCCACGCCGGACGGGCGGCACATGTGCGAGGTCTACGAGAGCGAGGCCGCCGCGCGCGGGGCGATGGAGCTGCGGGGCCGGGTGCGCTGACCGCGGCGGGCCGCCCGCCCCTGTGACCGCGGCCGGGCCGGTCAGGTCCGGGTCAGCGGGAGGTCCAGCGGCAGGTCCCGGGTGACGCGCACCGTCTCGGGGCGCAGGTCGGCCGGGGACGGCATGACGCTGCCCGGCAGCTGTACGGCGGCCGCGCCGTGGGCGAGGGCGGAGGCGAGGGCGGCGGGGCCGGTGCCCCCGGCGGTGAGGAAGCCGGCCAGGGCGGCGTCGCCGGCCCCGACGTCGCTGCGGACCGCCGGGGCCGGCGCCGTGCCGTGGTACGCGCCCTCGGCGGTGACCAGGAGCTGGCCGCCCCCGCCGAGGGAGGCCAGCACGGCGCCCGCGCCGCGTGACAGCAGCTCCTCGGCGGCCTTGACCGCGTCGCCGAGGGTGGCCAGCGGCCGGTCCACGGCTTCGGCGAGTTCGGCGGCGTTGGGCTTGACGACGTCCGGGCGGGCGGGCAGGGCCGCCGCCAGGGCGGCGCCGGAGGTGTCCAGGGCGACGCGGGCGCCGGCCTCGTGGGCGCGGGAGACGAGTTCGGCGTACCACCGGGGATCGAGGCCGGGCGGCAGGCTGCCGCAGCAGGCGATCCAGTCGGCGCCGGCCGAGCCGCGGACGGTGTCGAGGAGGAGGGCCGACTCCTGGGCGGAGAGCTCCGGACCCGCCGCGTTGATCTTCGTGAGGGTGCCGTCCGGTTCGGCGACCGCGATGTTGGAGCGGGTCAGTCCGGCGATCGAGACGGCGGTGACGTCCACGCCCTCGGCGGCCAGGAGCTCGGCGAGCAGGGTCCCGGCGGGGCCGCCCAGGGGGAGGACCGCGGTGGTGGACGCGCCGGCCGCCGCGAGGGCCCGCGAGACGTTGACCCCCTTGCCGCCCGGGTCGACCCGCTCCCCGGCGGCGCGGAGGACCGTACCGCGGTCCAGCGAGGGGACCTCGTAGGTCCGGTCGAGGGAGGGGTTGGGGGTGACGGTCAGGATCATGCGAGCCCCTGTGGGTTCATGTCCGTTCGGTGCCGGATTCTGTCGCTTCTCCTTCACCCTACGCCGAGAATCGGGGAAAACAAATAAAAACGGACATTCCCCCCTCGATGCGGGGGGAATGTCCGGACCCGGGCGGGCGACGCCGGGGCTAGCCGTGGGCTTCCGCGACGGCCCCTTCGCGCTCCGCGAGCGGGATCTGCCGGCGCGGCAGCACGAACATCACCGCGAAGATCGCGACGAGCACCGCCACGACCCACCACAGCGCGCCGCGGAAGGCCTCGACGTAGGGCACGCCGAGGATCCGGTCGTCCTCGATCGACCCGAAGAAGACGACGGAGGTCAGGGCGAGGCCGAGCGCGTTGCCCATCTGGCCGGTGGTGTTGATCAGGCCGGAGGCCGATCCGGCGTGCTCGCGCGGCACCTGGGACAGGATGGTGTCGTTCAGCGGGGCGACGATCAGGCCCATGCCGATGCCCATGACGATCAGCGGGGCGGCCATCTGCCAGGAGGTGATCCCCATGCCGTAGCGCTCGGACTCCCAGATGTAGAGGAGCAGGCCCGCGGCCATGACGAGCGCACCGGCCTGGAGCACCTTGCGGCCGAAGCGGGGGACGAACTTCTCGACGGAGAGCCCGGCGGCGACGGAGACGGCAATGGAGAAGGGGATGCCGGTGCTGCCCGCGCGCAGCGGGCTCCAGCCGAGGCCCATCTGCATGTAGAGCGTCCAGACCAGGAAGAAGATGCCGGTCGCCAGGCCGAAGGCCAGCTGGACCGTGATGCCTCCGGCGAAGCTCTTGATGCGGAAGAGGGAGAGCTCGACGAGCGGGGAGCCATCCTTCTTGATCTTGTACTTCTCGTAGGCGAGGAAGGCGGCGAAGACGAACGGCGAGGCGATCATGGCGGCGAAGCCCCACAGCGGCCAGTCGTTCTCCCGGCCCTGGGTGAGGGGGAAGATCAGCAGGACCAGCGCGAGGGTGGCGAGGACGACGCCCACCAGGTCGAGGCGCAGGGCCTTGGGGGCCTTGGACTCGGAGATGAACCTGCGGCCCAGGATCACGGCGGCGATGCCGACGGGCAGGTTGATCAGGAAGATCGTGCGCCATTCGAGGCCGAAGAGGTCCCACTCGGTGAGCAGCGCGCCGAGCAGCGGTCCGGAGACCGCGCCGAGGCCGACGATCGCGCCGAACATGCCGAAGACCTTGCCGCGCTCGTGCGGCGGGAAGGTGACGTGGATGATCGCCAGGACCTGCGGGACCATCATCGCCGCCATGGCGCCCTGGAGGAGGCGGGAGGCGACGAGCATGCCCGGGTCGGGCGCGATGCCGCAGAGCAGCGAGGCGACGGTGAAGCCGGCGACGCCGACGAGGAAGAGCCGCTTGCGGCCGTAGATGTCACCGAGACGGCCGCCGGTGATCAGACCGGCGGCGAAGGCGAGCGCGTAGCCGGCGGTGATCCACTGGATCGCGCTGGTCGAGGCGCCGAAGTTCTGGCGCATGCTGGGTATCGCGATGTTGACGATCGTGACGTCGACCAGGTCCATGAAGGACGCGGTCATCACGATGGCGAGCGCCAGCCAGCGGCGGCGGTCCGCCGGGGCGGCCGGGTCGCCGGCGGTTTCTGGTGCGGGGGCTGCTTCGGCGGGTGCGTTCCGCTCTTCTCGGACGGGCCCGTTCTCTCTTTCGGGCGATGCCGTGGACGTCTCGGTGCTCATGGAGAGAAACCTAGACGGCATGTAGGCCAGGACGTGTCCTATATCCCTGGCAGTCTTGAAGGATGAACGACACCCCCGGCCGGTTGCTCACCCTGCTGTCCCTGCTCCAGACCCCGCGCGAGTGGCCGGGCAGCGAGCTGGCGCAGCGCCTCGGGGTGAGTGCGCGGACCATCCGGCGGGACATCGAGCGGCTGCGGGAGCTGGGGTACCCGGTGGAGGCCACGCTCGGCGCGGAGGGCGGGTACCGGCTGGTGGCGGGGGCGGCGATGCCGCCGCTGCTGCTGGACGACGAGGAGGCCGTGGCGATCGCGGTGGGGCTGCGGGCGGGGGCCGGCCATGCCATCGAGGGGGTGGAGGAGGCCTCCGTACGCGCCCTCGCGAAGCTGGAGCAGGTCCTGCCGGGCCGGCTGCGGTTCCGGGTGGGGGCCCTCCAGTCGGCGACGGTCGCGGTCACCCGCGGGGACGGCCCGAGCGTGGACCCGCGGACCCTGACGGTGATGGCCGCGGCGGTGGAGGGGCCGGAGCGGCTGCGGTTCGCGTACCGGGCGCGGGACGGGGTGGGCTCGCGCCGGCTGGTGGAGCCGTACCGGCTGGTCAGCACGGGCAGCCGCTGGTACCTCGTCGCCTTCGACCTGGAGCGGGAGGACTGGCGCACCTTCCGGGTGGACCGGGTCAGCGAGCCCTTCGCGACGGGCGCCCGGTTCACCCCGCGGCAGCTGCCGATGGAGGCGGCGGAGTTCGTACGGCGCGGGCTGCGGGGCGGGGAGACGTACCCGGCGGACGTGTCCTTCGCCGCGCCCCCGCAGGAGCTGCCGGCGTGGCTGCGCGCCTGCGCGGTGGCGGAGGCGGCGGGGTCCCGGGTCCGCTTCGAGAGCGGGGACACGCCGGAGTGGCTGGCGGCCCGGATGGCGCTGACGGGGCTGGAGTTCACGGTGCGGGAGCCGGCGTTCCTGGCGCAGGCGGCGCGGGCCCTGGGCGCACGGCTGACCAGGGGCGGCGGCGGGGCACGGACCGAAGGGGCGGACGCCGCAGGGGCGGACGCCGGAGGGGCGGTGGCGGGCGGGGCCTGACGGCGGACGCCAGCGGGCGAGGTTCGGCGGCGGACCGGCGGCGGGGCGGCGGGCGGCGGCGCCTGACAGCGGACCGGCGGCGTCGACACGGGCGGGAGCCCCGGCACCCGGGGGGGGTGGGTACCGGGGCTCGTCCGGGGGCGGCTGCGCGGGCCGGTCAGGCCACCGCGTCGAAGCCGGTGTCGCGGGCCATGCGCTTGAGCTCGAGCAGCGCGTGCTTCTCGATCTGGCGGATCCGCTCGCGGGTCAGGCCGTGCTGCTTGCCGACCTCGGTCAGCGTCCGCTCGCGGCCGTCCTCGATGCCGTAGCGCATCTTGATGATGGAGGCCGTGCGCTGGTCCAGCTTGCCGAGGAGGTCCTCCAGCTCCTCGCTGCGCAGCAGCGAGAGCACGGACTGCTCGGGCGAGATCGCCGAGGTGTCCTCGAGCAGGTCGCCGAACTGGGTGTCGCCCTCGTCGTCGACCGACATGTTGAGGCTGACCGGGTCGCGCGCCCAGTCCAGGACGTCGCCCACGCGCTTCTCCGTGGAGTCGAGCTCGGCGGCGATCTCGGCGTGCTCCGGATCCCGGCCGTTCTCCCGGTTGAACTCGCGCTGGATCCGGCGGATCCGGCCGAGCTCCTCCACCAGGTGGACGGGGAGGCGGATCGTGCGGGACTGGTCCGCGATGGACCGGGTGATGGCCTGGCGGATCCACCAGGTGGCGTACGTGGAGAACTTGAAGCCCTTGGCGTAGTCGAACTTCTCGACCGCGCGGACCAGGCCGGCGTTGCCCTCCTGGACGAGGTCGAGGAGGGGCAGGCCGCTGCGCGGGTAGCGGCGGGCGACGGCCACGACGAGGCGGAGGTTGGAACGGATGAAGATCTCCTTGGCGCGCTCGCCTTCGGCGGCCAGGGCTTCCAGCTCCTCGCGGGCGGGGGTCTCCCCCTCACGCTCTATCGCACCGTCGAGGATCTGCCGGGCGTACACGCCCGCCTCGATCATCTGCGAGAGCTCCACTTCCCTGGCGGCGTCGAGCAGCGGGGTGCGCGCGATCTCGTCGAGGTACATGCCGACCAGGTCGCGGTCGACGATCTCCCCGCCCGCAGCGCGGGCGCTGCTCGTGGACTGACGACGGGCGACGGCGCGGGTTGCCATGCGTGCTCCCTTGCGATGCGGTGAATCGGTCGCGGTGCGTCCTCGGACACTCTTCCGAGTGCCCGCTTCCGAAAGGAAACAACGACTGGAATCGGGACAGAATTCCCACGCGGTCTCCCTTTTTCCAGATCTTGCAGTATCCTGCCCCGCCACCCCGGACGCGGTGGGGGCGACGTACCACAAGGACCCGAAGAGATGCAGGTCAGGCGGGGTAGCGGTCGGCACGGAGGCGCTCCCGGGCCTGCATGACCCCCTACGGCCGTGAGACCGCCCTCACATGCGCCTCTGCCCCGTTCGCCCCGGATCAGCGGCGGTCGCGGTCGCCCTCCCACCCTGAAGACGGGCCCTACCGGCTTCTGGTTGCTCGGACCGGCGATCGAATCGCCGGATATGCGACAAGTAGGAGGTCTCGCCTCAAACCGGTGCACGCCTCTTCGACGGGGGTTCGGGCGTCCGACGGGCGTACGCCCGTCCGGGTGATTCCGCGCCCGTCCGGGTGAAGCGGGGGCATATTCCGTCGGCATGCCACGCCCCGGCCGTAGCGTGCCGGGCGTGATCGCACACATCCCGCGGCCGGCCCGCACCGCGCCGACGAGCGCCCGTTCCGAAGCCGACCCCGACCCCGAGCTGGACGAGGCCCTGTGGCGGGCCTGGCAGGCCATCGACCCTCCCGAGACCTTCCGCGTCGAGATCGTGGAGGGGCTGATCGAGATGTGGCGGGTGGGGCGGCCGTTCACGCACGCCCTCACCGCGAACCGGCTGCGGTCCCTGCTGGCCTCCCACCTCGCGGGCGGCCCGTACGCCCCCTACATGGCGATGTACGTGGTCGGCGGCTACCAGGCCTGGGCCCCCGACGTGCTCCTCGCGCCGGAGGACCTCACCGGGCACGCCGCCCGGGGCGAGCTCGGGATCAGGGCGGCGAGCGTGCCGCTGGTCGCCGAGGTCGTGGCGCCGGGACCGCAGGACGTCGCGCGGGACCGGGTGCGCAAGCGCCGTGCGTACGCCCGGGCCGGGATCCCGGTGTACGTGATCGTCGACGACTACGACGGCCGCGGCACCGTCAGCGTGCTGACCGGCCCCGTTCCCGACGAGGCGCGGTACGCGTCGGAGGTGCGGGCGCCGTACGGGACCGGGGTGGCCGTCCCCGAGGGCCCGGCCCGGGGCTTCGTGATCGGAGAGCAGGTCACCGGCCCGCTGCGGACCCCTTAGGCGCGTTCAGCCCCCGAACTGGAGGGAGCGCTTGGACAGGCCCATCCAGAACCCGTCCACCGCCGTGTGCTGGGCGGTGAGGTCGGATCCGGCGGCCCCGAGGGTGACGAAGAGCGGGGCGAAGTGCTCCGTGCGCGGGTGGGCCAGGCGCCCCGCCGGGGACTTGGCCTCGAAGTCGAGCAGGGCGTCGACGTCGCGGGCGGCGAGCACCTCGCGGCCCCAGGCGTCGAACTCGGCCGACCAGGCGGGCACGCCGGGGCCGGTGTGCCGCAGCGCGGCCAGATTGTGGGTGAAGAAGCCGCTCCCGACGATCAGGACGCCCTCGTCGCGCAGCGGGGCGAGCCTGCGGCCGATGTCCATCAGCCGGGCCGGGTCCAGCGTGGGCATGGAGACCTGGAGGACCGGTACGTCGGCCTCCGGGTACATCTCGACGAGCGGGACGTACGCGCCGTGGTCCAGGCCGCGGTCCGGGACGTCCTGGACCGGGGTGCCGGGCCCCTTGAGCAGGGCGCGGACCGAGGCGGCGAGCCCGGGCGCGCCCGGGGCCCCGTACCGGACCCGGTAGTAGTGCTCGGGGAAGCCCCAGAAGTCGTGGACCAGGGGGACGGTCTCGGTGGCGCCGAGGGCCAGCGGGGCCTCCTCCCAGTGCGCGGAGACCATCAGGACGGCCCGCGGCCGGGGTATCCGGCCGGACCAGGCGGCGAGCTCGCCCGGCCAGAGCGGGTCGTCGGCGAGCGGCGGCGCCCCGTGGCTGAGGTAGAGCGCCGGCATGCGGGGGGTCTCGGTGGTCACGGGAGGCGCTCCTCGGTCAGTCGTCGGTGCGGGGCCGCGCACGACGCGCTGCGGCTTCCGGCGGACGCGGTGCGGGGTCCCCTGAAAAGACTAACCCCGCTTCGTTCAAATTTGAACGAAGCGGGGTCTTCAGTCATTCCCGCACGGGGCGCCCCGTCAGTGGGCGACCACCGGGATCTTGAGCTCGGCTTCCTCACCGGCGCCCGACCCGGAGGCCACCGGGCCGCCGGAGCCCGGACGGCCGGTGCTGATCAGCGTGAACGCGATGGCCGCGCTGGCCACGAGGATGCCGACGGCCCACCAGATCGCGGACGCGTAGCCCTCGACCATGGCCTGCGCCTGCACCAGCTTCGCCGCCGGGCCGCCCGCCGCGGCCGCGGCCGCATGGTCGGTCAGGTACGCGGTGGTCGCCGAGGCGGCGATGGTGTTCAGCAGGGCGGTGCCGATCGCGCCGCCCACCTGCTGGGAGGTGTTGACCATCGCCGAGGCCACACCGGCGTCGGCCGGGTTCACCCCGTACGTGGCCAGGGACATCGCCGGCATGAAGGCCGTACCCATGCCGAGGCCCAGCAGCAGCTGCGCCGGCAGGATCAGCGCCGGGTAGGAGGAGCCGACCTCCAGCTGGGTCAGCATCAGCATGCCGAGGCCGGCGAGCAGGAAGCCCGGGCCCATCAGCAGCCGCGGCGCGACCCGGGTCATCAGCCGGGCGCCGATCTGGGTGGAGCCCGTGATCATGCCGGCGATCATCGGCAGGAAGGCGAAGCCGGTCTTGACGGGCGAGAAGCCCTTCACGACCTGGAGGTAGTAGGTGAGGAAGAGGAACAGGCCGAACATCGAGATGACGGCCAGGCCCAGCGAGAGGTAGACACCGCCGCGGTTGCGCTCCAGCAGCACGCGCAGCGGCAGCAGCGGGGACGCGACCTTGGACTCGACGAACACGAAGGCCGCGAGCAGCGCCGCGGACGCGACGAACATGGCGACGGTGACGGTGTCGGACCAGCCCGCCGACTCGGCGCGCGTGAAGCCGTACACGAGCGCGACCAGGCCCAGGGTCGAGAGGATCACGCCGGGGACGTCGAGGCGCGCGCTGTTGCGGGAGCCGGCCGGCTCGCGGATGACCATCCAGGCACCGGCGGCCGCGACGATCGCGAAGGGGATGTTGACGAAGAAGGTCCAGCGCCAGTTGAGGTACTCGGTCAGGAAGCCGCCGAGGATCAGGCCGACGGCGCCGCCGCCGCCCGCGATCGCACCGTAGATGCCGAAGGCCTTGGCGCGCTCCTTGGCGTCGGTGAAGGTGACCGCGAGCAGGGAGAGCGCGGCCGGGGCGAGCAGCGCGCCGAAGGCGCCCTGCAGGGCGCGGGCGCCCAGCATCATCGCCTCACCGGTCGCGGCGCCGCCCAGGGCGGAGGCCAGGGCGAAGCCGATCAGGCCCGTGACGAAGGCGTTCTTGCGCCCCCACTTGTCGGCGATGCGGCCGCCGAAGAGGAGCAGTCCGCCGAAGGCCAGCGCGTACGCGGTGATGACCCACTGGCGGTTGCCGTCCGAGATGCCCAGATCGGTCTGGGCGGAAGGGAGGGCGATGTTCACGATGGTCGCGTCGAGGACGACCATCAGCTGCGCCAGGGCGATGAAGACCAGGGCCTTCCACCGACTGGGGTCGACGGCAGCCGGCGAGGCGGTCGCGGCTGTTTTTGACATGGGGGTACCCACTTCACTGTGCGGATGAATGAAAATGACTGAAAAAGAAGTGTTTTGAGGCTGTTTGAGGTTATGGGGGTGGAGGGGCGGCCGTCACCTGGTTTTCAGGCCCGGGACGCGTGCCTGAGGTCCTCCAACGTGGCGGCCGTGCCGGGCAGTTCGGACCGGGCCGGGGCCCGCAGCCCGTCCAGGAAGAGCTGGAGGTGGCGGTGCGCGAACCGGTCCGCACCCAGGCAGTCGGTCCCCGGCAGGGGGCGGCTGAGCTGGGACAGCGCGACCATGAGGTCGCCGACGCCGATGTCGGCGCGCAGCAGGCCGGCGCCCTGGCCGGCGGCGACCAGGGTCTCGACCGCCGACTCCAGCGCGTCGCGGGCGGCGTGGAGTTCGGGGTGGTCGTGGTCGAAGCCGTCGGAGAGCATCGGGCACAGGGCGCCGATCCGCTCGTCGGCCGCGGCGTGCGTGAAGCGGCAGAGCGCCGCGAAGGCGTCCGGCTCCTGCGCCAGCGAGTCCTCGGCCAGGGCGGTGACCCGGTCCATCACGTAGAGCACCACGTGGTGGACGAGGGCGGCCCGGTCGGGGAAGTGCCGGTACAGGGTCGCGTTGCCGATGCCGGCTCGGCGGGCGATCTCGTCCAGGGGGGCGTCCGCACCGGCCTCGACGAACATCTCGCGCGCCGCCACCAGAATCCGCTCCCGGTTGCGCACGGCGTCGGCGCGCGGCTTCGGGACCCGGGCGGGGGTGGGGGCGGTGGTCGCGGCGAGGTCCACGGCCGCCGTGGGGGCGGCCGCCGGGGTGCGGGCGGAGCTCTTCATTCCGGGGCCTTCCTGGGGTGCGGCGGACGGGACGGGTGGTGCTGGATGAGCGCCACGGGGGTGCGGCGGTCATGCGGCGCCCCCGATCCGGGGAGCCGGTCCCCGCTTCGTGAGGACTCTCGTTCAAACGGGGATCGACTCCCCGGTTATTTCACTCGTGCGTGTGAGCCGCACCACACACGCAAGAGGGTTCCTTTGCCCCGGTTGGATCACATTTGGAGGCTTTCGACGGGCGGGCGTGTCGCAATCGTCGGAGGGTGAGCGCACAGAGCAGTCCGGACCCGGCCGGCTGCCGCGGACCGAAGGCGAGCTCCATGACGCAGACCCGCCGCCGGATACGCAGACCCTGTCGCGCCGGCGCGTTCATCGGCCTCACCGCACTGGCCCTGGGCGTCACCGCCACCGCGAGCGGCGGCATATCCCCCCGCGGCCACTCGGCCTCCGGCCCCGTGGCGACGAGCGCCGAATCGGCCCTGGCGCCGTGCCGGATCGCCGGGACCATGGGCGTGCAGATGTCGGAGGGCCTGCCGACGCCTCCGGGGTACTCCCGCTCCACCGGCGAGGTCCGCGCACTGAACCTGATGATCGACTTCCCCGACGCCAAGGGCGAGGGCACCGCCATGGACCGGCTGGCGGAATTCTTCCCCCAGACCTCCGACTGGTTCCGCACCAGCTCCTACGGGCGCCTCACCTACCGGGCCGACTCACCCGTACGGAACTGGCTGCGGATGCCGATGCCCTTCGCCGCGTACGGCATCGAGCGCGGCTCCCCCTACGAGCCCGGCTACCGCCAGCTCGTCGAGCACATCGCCAAGGCCGCCGACCCCGAGGTGGACTTCAGCCGGTACGACCTGGTCAACATCCTCGTCACCCCGAACGCCGGCCCCTCCGCGCTGGACACCGTCCTGTCCGTCACCTTCTCCGGCAACGGGGAGGCGCCGATGGCCGACGGGGTGCCGCTCGCGAACACGTCCTTCATCTACAGCCGCCAGGACGACGGTTCGGGCTCCTACCGCGAGACCGGGTACCGGGTCCTCCCCCACGAGAACGGGCACGTCTTCGGACTGCCCGACCTCTACACCTCCGACGGCGGCGGCACCGTAGGGCACTGGGACATCATGAGCGAGGACTGGGGCGCCAACAACGACCTCCTCGGCTGGCACAAGTGGAAGCTCGGCTGGCTCGACGCCGCGCAGGTCAGCTGCGCCGCCAGGCCGGGAGCCAGTGAGCACGTCCTGTCCCCGCTGGCCGTCCGGGGCGGCACGAAGCTGGCCTTCGTGCCGCTCTCGGAGAGCGCCGGCTACGCGATCGAGGTCCGCACCCGCGGCGGCAACGACGAGGCCGTCTGCAAGCCCGGCGTACTCATCTACAAGGTCGACTCGGACGTGGACACCGGGCGCGGCCCGGTCACCGTCTCGGACAGCGCGAGCGGCAGCGGCGGCTGTACGCGGCGGCCCAACGTGCACGCGGAACTGTCGGACGCACCGTTCCGGCCGGGCGAGACCTTCACCGACGAGCAGGCGGGCATCGGCATCAGCGTGGTGGGCGAGCTGCCGGGCGGCCGCTACCGGGTACGGGTGACCCGGCCCTGACGGGGCGCCCGCACCTCCCCCACCCCCACCGAAGGAGCCCTCGTGACCGCGAGCCCCACGACCCCCACGACCCCCGAAGAGCGCCTGGCGGCGGCCGGCCTGGAACTGCCGCCGGCCCCGGCGCCCGTCGCCGTCTACGTACCGGCGGTGGTGAGCGGGCACTACGTCCACACCTCCGGCCAGCTGCCGATGGTGGACGGCGCGCTGCCGCTCACCGGCAAGGTGGGCGCCGGGGTCACCCCGGAGCAGGGCCGGGAGCTGGCGCAGCGGTGCGCGCTGAACGCCCTCGCCGCGGTGGCGGCGGTCGCCGGGGACCTGTCCGCCGTGAAGCGGGTGGTCAAGGTGGTCGGCTTCGTCGCGAGCGCCCCGGACTTCACGGGCCAGCCGGGCGTGGTCAACGGCGCGAGCGAACTGCTCGGCACGGCCTTCGGCGACGCCGGCATCCACACGCGGAGCGCGGTCGGAGTGGCCGTGCTGCCGCTGGACGCGCCGGTGGAGGTGGAGATCACCGTGGAGCTGCACACGCCGATGGGGTTGTGAGCGGCCCCGGCACGCGGGGGCGGACCCGTGTGCCGGCCGAACCTCCGGGGCGCCGGGCGCGTCACCAGGGGCATGACCGAGTACACGAAACCCCGCCGCGGGGGCGCCTACTCCCGGCTCCGCCCCGGCCGCGGGGGCGTGGTCGCGGCCCTCGCCGTCCTGACCGCGCTGGTGCTGCTCGCGCACCCCTGGATCCCCAGCGGCCCGGCGGCCCGCCACCTCGGCAGCCTCGTGCAGACCTTCCTGCCCTGGACCGGGCTCGCGGTGCCCGTACTGGCGGCCGCCGCCCTGCTCCGGCGCTCCCGGCGCGCGCTGGCCGCCGTACTGCTGCCCGCCCTGGTGTGGGGCGGGCTGTACGGGAGCGCCCTGGGGGACGGCGCGCGGGGCGGCCCGGCCTTGGCCGACCTGACCGTCGTCACCCACAACGTGGACGACGCCAACCCCGACCCGGCGGGCACCGCCCGCGCCGTGGCCGCCTCCGGCGCGCAGCTGATCGCCCTGGAGGAACTGACCCGGCCCGCGCTGGACGCGTACGAACGGGAGCTGGCCGCGAGCCACCCGTACCACGTGGTCCAGGGCACGGTGGGGCTGTGGAGCACCTTCCCGCTGCGCGGTGCGGGCGGCACGCCGATCGTGCCGTGGCGGCTCCTCCTGCGCGCCACCGCCGAGACCCCGAAGGGGCCCGTCACGGTGTACGTGGCCCACCTGCCCTCCGTCCGGCTGGGCGCGGGGGGCTTCGCCACGGAGCGCCGTGACGAGGCCGCCCGCAACCTCGCCGCGCAGCTGCGGGCGGGCCCGGCCGGGCGGACCGTGCTGGTCGGCGACTTCAACGGCACCACCGCGGACGGGGCGCTGGCCCCGGTGACGGGGGGCTTCACCGCCGCCCAGGAGGCGGTGGGCGCCGGGTTCGGCTTCAGCTGGCCCGCCCGGTTCCCGGTCGCCCGGATCGACCAGATCCTGCTGCGGGGCGGCCTGACCCCGCTGGCCGCCTGGACCCTCCCGCCCACCAGGAGCGACCACCTCCCGGTGGCGGCATCCCTGCGCTACTGAGCACCCCACCCGTCTCGGACCGCGACGTCAGGGCACCCGGCCCACCCGCCCTCGCCGCCCGGACCAAGCACACGTATCTCCGCTTACGGATCATGCGCCACCCGCTACACTGACCGCGGTGGCTACGCCCTCCGGGGCCGCCGCCACGCCCTGTCACCAAGCACGTCCGAGCGGCCCGCCGGTCCCGGCAGCCGCGAGACACGCTTTCCGACAGATCCCGCCTTCGTAGCTCAGGGGATAGAGCACCGCTCTCCTAAAGCGGGTGTCGCAGGTTCGAATCCTGCCGGGGGCACCAGGGACAACGGCCCGGAGCGATCACGCTCCGGGCCGTTTGGCTGCGCCCACTGGCGCCGTCGCCGCCTCAGCACCCGGTCCGCGGGGTGTTTGCTTCGTCTACGGGGTGGCGAGGGCGCGGGTTGGTGGGGTGGTGGTGCGTTCGGCGGAGGCGAGACGTTCTCTTACCTCGCGCAGGGTTCTGGGGCGGTAGCCGGGGCCGCAGCCGCAGCAGGACTGGCGGAAGTCCAGTCCGGCGTGGAGCAGGACCGCGACGACCCTCCAGGCGTCCCGGTTCCGCCGCGGCGGCGCCTCGAAGGCGTCGCCGGCGAGGAGCAGCGCCCGGCGGCATTTCGGGCAGTGGTACGTCCGCTGCCCGGAGTGCTTGAAGGAGAGCCGGCAGGAGAGGCATACGTACGCGGAGCGGTGGGGCATCCGGCCACTATCCGCGGGCGGGCCTCCGGGCCGCCATGGGTTTTCCCGCGGGCCGGGTTGGTGGGGGGGGTGGTGTCGGAGCTGCACGAGGTCGCGGAGCCCAGGGGCTCGGCGCACTCTTCTGAGCCACCCCCCGTGGCCGCGTCGTACCGTCGTTCGGTGCCAGGCCGGCCCAACGTCGGACAGACTAGCCCGGGGCGCGGGCGGCTACATCAGGTCCGTGAGGTCGGGGCCGCGGCCGTCCAGGAGTTCCGCGTCCTTCAGCCCGTGCGCCGTGGCCCTGCCGAAGTAGGTGGGCTCCCCGGGCTCCGCCTCGACGCCCAGCAGCGTATTCAGTTCCCGTAGCGCCTCCGCGAGGCGGGGTGCGTTGCGGGCGTGCACGCCGGGGTGGGGGGTGCCGCGGAAGTCGCAGGTGGCCCAGACGTCGTGGTGCACCGACAGCATCGCGAAGGGGCCGATGGAGTCGGGCGACACCAGCAGCTCGACCAGGCGGCTCTCCTTGCGGGCGGCGCCTGCCGCGTCGTACCAGGTCCCCGGGCCGACGACGGTGAAGCCCGTCATCTCCGCGCGCGGACGGCCCACCGGCCGGCAGCCCCGGATGTCCTCCGCGAGTCCGGGGTCGCCGAGGGACCTGCCGAGGAGGCTCAGCCCGCTGTCGATGCCCAGCCCGCCCCTGCCGACCTCGAACCAGCTCCATTCCAGGCCTTGCGGGGTGAGCAGTCCGTGCGAGGACAGCACGGCGGAGATCCGTGCCGCCGTCTCCAGCGCCGGTTCCAGTCCGGGCTCGGTGACGTCGTCGAGGTCCCAGAGCCACGAGCCGCTCTCCCTCGGCGCGCGCATCAGGACGGACATGCACTCCCCCGTGGTCGACGAGGTCCCAGGGTCGCATGGTCGGGGGGTTTCGGGTGTGGGAAGCCCTCCCGGGGTGGCGGGAGGGCGGCGTGCGGCGTGACGGGGGGCCGGCGTCAGCTGAGGCCTCGGCTGCGTTCGCCGATGCGGTCGCCCTGGGGGGTGCCGGCGCGCTTGAGCTCCGCCTTGGTGTGGGCTCCGCCCTTCACCTTGCTGCGGACCGGGCCGTCGAAGCCGTGGCCCTGCGTCCGCGGCGGCTGGACCCCTTCCGTCGCCTTCGCGATCACCGTCTGGACGTCCTGCTTCTGCTCTTTGCTCATCCCGTCGTCAACTCCCTCAGGAAGCAGCCAATCGGACTACTGGGATCGTATGCATATATGGGGAGGGATGCACCCGGACCAGTACGTAAAGCTTTCCGGTGGGGAGGGGGAAGTCAGGATGCCGGGCCCGGGGTCCGGTCGAGCAGCTCCTCCGGGCACGGCGTGCCGCGCGGGAGCTGGTACTTCGCCGCGACCCGGTACGCGCCCGGCGCCGGCGCCAGCAGCTCCGTCCAGACGTCCCCGGCGGCGTCCGGGGCCGCCTTGAAGAGGCACCCGGAGGTGTTCGCGTACTCCTTCACCGCCCCCGTGCCGACCGCGCTCCGCGCCTTCGACAGGGGGGTCTCCTGCGGGGGCTCCACCGCCTTGCCCTCGCCGTCCACCAGCCCCAGCCACGGCGAGTGCGGGATCCGCACCAGCACCCGCCCGGGCGCCGAGACGTCGATGACCAGCTGGTCCGCGCCCGCCCGCAGCACCCGGGCGGGACCGGTCACCAGGTCGGTGGGAGCGTCCACCCGGTACAGCCGCCAGTTCTGGTCGCCCCACACCTCGCGCAGGTACGGGAGCCCCGCGCGCACGAGCTGCGCCTCGGCCTCCCCGCCCGAGTCGGGGTGGTCGGCGGGCAGCACCACGTAGTGCACGGCCCAGCGCTCCAGCCAGGCCCGGTAGCTCTCGGCGGTGAGGGTGTCGTCGTAGAACAGCGGGTTGCGCTCGAGGTCGGCCTGCCGGTTCCAGCCGCGCGCGAGGTTCACGTACGAGGGGAAGGCGGAGGACTCCCGGTGGCTGCTGGCGGGGACCACCTCCACCCGGCCCCTGTCCGCCCCGGCCTTGCCGAGCTGGTCGACCAGCGGGGCCAGCTCGCGGTTCCAGGCGGCCACCGGGGTGGTGCGGACGATGTCGGTGACGCTGTTGGTGGTGATCCAGGCGGTCACCCCCGCGAAGGCGAGCAGCAGCGCGCGCCGGCGCCGGGTGCGCGCGGCCGCGTACGGAAGGGCGGCGAGCAGCACCGCTCCGCCGAAGAGCATGACGAGGCGGGTGACGTTCGAACCGACCTGGGAGTCGACCGCCCAGGTCAGGAACACCCCGAAGGTGTAGACGGCGGCCGCGATCCGGACCGTCTTCCACGCCTTCGGCACGAGGAGGGCGACGGCCAGTCCGGCGGCGAAGGGCAGCGCGGCCGAGAGGGGCTTCATCGGCTGCGTCCCGGAGAAGGGGAACAGCCAGGCCGACAGCCCCACGACCGCCGCCGGGGCCAGCCCGAGGGCGTAGGCGCCCGGGCGCCGCCGGCTCAGGAACAGCGCGGCGGCGATCACCCCGAGGAACAGCCCCGCCACCGGGCTCGCGGCGGTCGCCAGCCCGGCCAGCGGCGCCGCGACGGCGGCCTTGGCCCAGCGGCGCCGGGCCCAGGCGCGGGGCCAGCAGAAGACGGCGGCGACGGCCCCGAGCGCGAAGAGCGTGCCGAGGCCGAAGGTGACGCGGCCGGAGAGGGCGTTGCAGAGGAGCCCGTAGACCCCGGCGAGGGCCGGCCACAGGGGGCGCCGGACCGCCCCGCGGCAGCGGGTGAGGATCAGCGCGAGGAGCCCGGCCGAGGCGGTTCCGGCGAGCATCATGGTCGTCCGGACGCCGAGCACGTGCATGACGTACGGCGACACGACGCTGTACGAGACGGGGTGCATGCCCCCGTACCAGGCCAGGTTGTACGCCGTGTCGGGGTGGCGGCCGACGAACTCCGCCCAGGCGTCCTGCGCGGCGAGGTCGCCGCCGCTGTTGGCGAAGCAGAAGAACCAGACGACGTGCAGGACGGCCGCCGTGGCGGTGGCCGCCAGCACCGGGTGCCGGTGCGCCCGGGCGAGCGCGGAACGGAGGCCGGAAGTGGAAGGCGTGCCGGATGTGGCCGGGGTGCCGGATGTGGTCGGCGTGCCGGATGTGGCCGGGGTGCCGGATGCGGCCGGGGTGCCGGATGTGGTCGCGGTGGCCGCCGCGGGCGGCGGCCCGCCGGGGGACTGCCCCGGCTCCGGCTGCCCGGGCGCCGGGGTCGGGGTCGGCCCGGGGCGCTGGCCCGGCCCCGGCCGCCCGGAGTCGGCGGCCGGCTGGGCGGAGGCCGCGGTCGGCTGCGCGGAGTCGGCGGCCGGCTGGGCGGAGGCCGCGGTCGGCCGCCCGGAGTCGGCGGGCGGGTGTGCGGAGGACGCGGCCGGGCGTGCGGAGTCCGGCCCGCGCCCGCGGCCCGGCTGCGCGGGTGGACCGTATTGCTGCTCGGCTGTGCTCACGAACGACGCCCTCTCCCGTCTCGACTCCCTGGACGCGGCGCGGCGCCCCGGGGTCGCCCAGGGCGCCGCGCCGCTCGGGAGTCAGCCGATCCGGGTCAGCTTGCTGCCGAAGCCCGGGGTCTCCAGCTCCCGCTGGAGCGCCACCGGCACCTTCACCTGGCTGGCGCCGTCGCCGACCGTCAGCACCCCGACCTCGGTCCCGGCCTTCGCCGACTCCGGAATCGCGGTGCCGCCGTCGCCCAGCTTGATGTCCACGGTGAGCGAGGGCCAGCCGACCGCCTGGACGTCGGCGGTGGCGACGACCGGCGTGTGGCCGCCGAGCCCGTCGTCCACGTAGCCCACGACCTGCCCCTTCTTCACGACGGGCGCGCCCTGGATCTCCTTCTGCGTGGCGACCAGCAGCTGCTTGCTCGCGGCGATCACGCTGTCGATGATCGGCGGCTTGTGCTGGCCGAGGACCGCGCCGACCAGCAGCTGGTTGGTGTCGCCGACCTTCTTCTGGGCCGCGAAGAGGAGGTTTCCGCCGGCCTTGGTCGTCGTACCGGTCTTGATCCCGAGGGAGTCGTTGAACGGAACCAGGCGGTTCCAGTTCGGCCAGGTCTTGCCGGTCTGGTCGGTCCAGCTGGGCATGCGGGTGATGTCCACCAGCGCCGGGATCTCGACGATCTTCAGCCCCAGCTTCACCTGGTCCTCGGCGGTGCTGACCGTGGTCGCGTCCAGGCCCGAGGGGTCGGTGTAGGTGGTGTTCGTCATGCCGAGTTCCTTGGCGGTGTCGTTCATCTTCTTGACGAACGCCTCCTGGGAACCGGAGTCCCAGCGCGCGAGCAGCCGGGCGATGTTGTTGGCCGAGGGGATCATCAGGGCGGCGATCGCGTCGTATTCAGAGATCTTGTCGCCCTCGTGGACCGTGTTGAGGGTGGACTCGTTGTCCGACTTGTCCTTCTGGCCCTCGGTCTCGGCGGTCTTGTCGACGTCGATCATCGCGCCCTTCTCCCCCTTCTTGAAGGGGTGGTCGCGCAGGATGATGTACGCCGTCATCGACTTCGTGACACTGGCGATCGGCACCGGCTTCTGCTCGCCGGAGCTGCCGATCGTGCCGAGGCCGGCGGCGGCCATGGAGGCCTGGCCCTCGGTGGGCCAGGGCAGGCTGGGCGCCCCGCCCTCGAAGCTGTACGTGGACTTCGCGGTCAGCTTGAGCTTCGGCGCCGGCAGCGGGCGCACCAGCTGCACGATGGCGAGCACGAGGGCCAGGAGCAGCACGATCGGCGCGTAGATCTTGACCCGCCGGATGGCGGTCCGCATCGGGCTGGGCGGCGGGGGCGGGTTGTTGGTGAGGTCCGCCAGCATGTCCAGCGGCGGCCTGGGGGGCAGCGGCTGCTGGGTGGTCCGCTCGCTGGGGTCCAGGCGGGGCGGGGCGGCCGGCGGGGTCGGCTTCACCGCCGGCTTGGCGGCGGGGGCGGGCGCGTCTTCGCCGCGCAGCGGTACGAAGGTGCTGACGCGGCGGTCGCTCTCGCTGCCGGGCTTCCCCGCCGGGGGCGTGGCGGGCTTCTTGGCGGCGTCCTTGGCGCCCGCGTCCGGCTTGACGACGCCGAAGGCGGTGGTACGCGCGTCCCCGGAGGGCTTGTCCGCCGACGGCTTGCCGCCCGCCGGCTTGCCGCCCGTCGGCTTGCCGCCCGCCGGCTCGTCACCCCGCGCCTTGTCCGCGTCCGCCGGAGCCGGGCCCGGCTTCACGGCGCGGAAGACGGCGGTGCGCTCGCTGTCGGTCTCGGAGTCACCCGACGGCTTGGCGGGCTTCTCGGCGTCCGCCGAAGCGGAACCCGGCTTCACCGCACGGAACACGGCCGTACGCTCACTGTCGGCGGCAGGCTTCGCCGCACGCGGGTCCGCAGCGGCCGGGCCGCCCTTCTCCGCATCCGCAGCAGCCGAACCGGAACCCTTGGAGGACGCCGCCGGCTTCTCGGCATCCGCCGAAGCGGAACCCGGCTTCACCGCACGGAACACGGCCGTACGCTCACTGTCGGCGGCAGGCTTCGCCGCACGCGGGTCCGCAGCGGCCGGTA
>NZ_JBVISL010000010.1:131581-222343 GCF_055575555.1 Streptomyces sp. NPDC034085
GGGCCGCCCTCCTCCGCATCCGCAGCAGCCGAACCGGAACCCTTGGAGGACGCCGCCGGCTTCTCGGCATCCGCCGAACCGGAACCCGGCTTCACCGCACGCGGGTCCGCATCGGCCGGGCCGGAACGGTCCTTCCCCGAGTCCTTCTCGGCATCGGAAGCGGAATCAGAAGCGGAACCCGGCTTGACGGCACGGAAGGCGGCCGTGCGCTCATCGCCGGCGGCGGGCTTCGCCGGGGCGGAGCCGGGCTTGACCGTACGGAAGACCGCGGTGCGCTCGCCGGCGCGGGCGGGCTCGTCCGCCTCGGGAGCGGGGTCCGTGGTCACCACCCCGAACGCGGTGGTGCGTACGTCCCCGGACGGCTTCTCGGAGGGCTTCCCCGACGGCTTCTCGGACGGCTTCTCGGACGGTTCCTCCGCCTCCGCGGACGGCTTCCCGGAACCGGAACCGGCCTCGCCCGGCGCCTTCTCCGCGTCCGCCGAAGCGGAACCCGGCTTCACGGCGCGGAACACGGCCGTGCGCTCCCCGTCGGCAGCCTCCGTACGCGACTCCCCCGACGGCTTCCCGGAACCGGAACCAGCTCCGCCCGGCGCCTTCTCCGCGTCCGCCGAAGCGGAACCCGGCTCCTCGGCGTCGGCGGCCGGCTCGCCGGTACCCGCCTCGTCCGCCGGAGCGGACTCCGGCTCCGGGGCCTGTGCCTGGCGGACCACGGCCGCCTTCGGGGTCCCGCCGTCCCCCCGGGCGGGCTCCGGCTCCGGCTCCGCGTCCTCTTCGGCCGTGGCGACCCAGGCCGCCACGGCCTCCTTCAGGGGGTCGCGCGGCTGGAAGACCGACAGCCTCGGGTCCTGCTCCCCGGACGCTCCTTCATCTACCGACTTGTCGGGGGACTCGCCCGCCACCGTTCCTCCTCGATCGCTGTCCGGTCACTGTCCGAACCGTCTAACAGTGTCCCGTCTAGGGGGCATCGCCCACGTGCTAGACGAGAACGACATAGCTACTGGTTCCCCCACAAAGCATCCAGGCGCTCTCGACAGATGAATGTGAGAGGCGTCACCCTGTCACTCATCCACGCGGGGAGGCATGGATGGGCAGGAGCCGCAGAACAATTCCGGAGGAGCTTCTGCTGCTCGCTTTGGACCCGGCCACGGGTACCACGGCGCAGCCGCAGTCGCTCGACCTCGGCCTGGCCGGGGCACAGCTAGTGGAGCTGGCTCTGGCAGGACGGATAGCCCCTGACGGGGATCGTATCGCCGTGGTGATGCCACGGCCGACAGGAGATCCGACTCTGGACTCCGCACTGGAACTGCTGCGCAGGCGCGGCAGCCCGGTACGGGCCGTCCACTGGATCGGCGGACCCCGCCTGGGGCTCCGCCAGATTTACCTCGCTCATCTGGAGCGCTGCGGCATGGTCCATGCCGTCGCGGGACAGATGTGCGGGGTGCTGCCGACGACTCGCTACCAGGCGACCGACACGGCGATCAGCCGGGAGATCCGTGCCCGGCTGGACAGTGCGATCCGCACCGGCGTACCGCCGGACCCGCGGACCGCGGCGCTCGCCGCACTGGCCCACGCGGTCGGACTCGGCAAGCACCTGTACCCCGGCAACGAGGGGCGGTCGTCCAGGTCCCGGCTGCGGGACCTGATCCGGCACGACCCGATGGGCGGTCTCGTCGCGCACGCGGTGATGGACGTCCAGAACGGTGTGGCCGCACAGCCGCGCCGCGACCGGGCCGTCCAGCCGCAGCCGCAACCGGCCGTCCGGGCCACGGCGGCCGCGGGTGTTCCGCTGCAGCCGCGCCGGACGGGTGCGATGGCCCGCGTGGCCGCGCACTGAGCACAGGCGCCGGCACCGGCGCCGGTACGACCCGCACGACCCGCGACACCCCTTGATCCGCCAGCGGGTCACCGATCCAACGGATCCACGGATCCGCGGATCCACAGATCCACCGACACCGCGACCGGCCGTCCCCCAGGACCCGGTCCCGGAGCCGCCCGCGCGGGGTGGCGAGGCCGAAGATACGGCTTCGCCACCCCGCGCGCCGCTTTCCCGCGTTCCCCAGCGCCGTCGCACCCTTCGGTGGCAGTCTGCTGAACACCAGACACTCAGCGAGACAGCTACAGAAGAAGGCGGAGGTGCCGTCCACGTGGCGTCCAATGTCAATCCCACCGTCCGACGCCGCCGACTGGGCATGGAGTTGCGCAAGCTCCGTGAGGACAAGGGCATGACGGCCGAACAGGTCGCCGAGCGCCTCCTCGTCTCCCAGTCCAAGATCAGCCGTCTGGAGAACGGCCGCCGGTCCATCAGCCAGCGCGACGTCCGCGACCTGTGCGAGGTGTACGAGGTCGAGGACCCCCGCCTGGTGGACTCCCTCATGCAGATGGCCAAGGACTCCCGCCAGCAGGGCTGGTGGCACGCCTTCGGCGACATCCCGTACAGCGTCTACATCGGCCTGGAGACCGACGCGGCGAGCCTGCGCACCTACGAGCCGCAGATGGTGCCCGGCCTGCTCCAGACCCCCGAGTACGCCCAGGCCCTGATCCGCGGCGCGCTGCCGGAGACGGCTCCGGCGGATGTGGAGAAGCGCGTCCAGGTCCGCATGCACCGCCAGAAACGGTTGTCCGAGACGGACAACAACAATCCGGACGTGGGTCCGCTGCGCCTGTGGGCGGTGATCGACGAGGCGGCGCTGCGCCGGCACGTGGGCGATCCGCAGGTGATGATCCGGCAGCTGGAGTACTTGATAGAGCAGTCGCAGCAGCCGTACATCACGGTGCAGGTGATGCCGTTCACGATGGGTGCCCATCCGGGGGTCAACGGGCAGTACGCCATTCTGGAATTCCCGGACGCCTCGGACTCGACCGTCGTCTACATCGAGGGCGTCACGAGCGATTTGTACCTGGAGAAGGCCAACGACGTCCAGAAATACAGCGTGATGTACGAGCACCTGCGCGCCCAGGCCCTCAACGTCGACCAGACCAGGCAGTTCATCTCCGGGATCATCGACCACTACGCGGGCAAGGCGAACTGACCTGGACCGACCGGGAACAGAGCGTCCACCCACCGCCGGAGGAACGGGCGCAACGGGAGGAAGAGGACGGAAGTGGAAGAGGGGCCAGCACGGTACACCGTCGATCCCCGGCCACAGAAGGCCTGAATGGAATATGCCACCCGGTCGAGTGAATGCCTCCTTCGGTCTTCGAGTGCTGCCGGTAGCGTCGATCACGTCGGTCAGGAAAATCCCCGGCCGGCGCGCAACCGGAACTACTCGCTGAACCGGAGAAGAACATGGCTATTCGTCAGGGCGGCACGGAAAACTGGACCAAGTCCTCCTACTCCGGCGGAAACGGGGCCTGCGTCGAAGTCAAGTCCCCCGTCACGGAGGCCATCGCCGTCCGCGACTCGAAGGTGCAGGACGGTCCGTCCCTCTCCTTCGCGCCGGGTTCCTGGACCTCCTTCGTCACCGGTGTCGTCGACGGCGGACTGGAGCACCTCGCCTGAACGTCACCCGTCGCGCTCGGCACCACGACCACCCCGAGCACCCCGTACGGAGCCCTCTCGACCGGCCCGCCGTCCTGGCCGAGAGGGCTCGGCCGTGCCCGGCGCGCCTCAGCGCAGCTGGTCCACGTACCGGTCGGTCCCCGGCACGGTCGGAACGAACGGCGCCACCAGCTCCACCCGCCCCAGGCCCGACTCCGCGACCT
Source organism: Streptomyces sp. NPDC034085 (assembly GCF_055575555.1). Lineage (NCBI taxonomy): Bacteria > Bacillati > Actinomycetota > Actinomycetes > Kitasatosporales > Streptomycetaceae > Streptomyces > Streptomyces sp. NPDC034085. Next base: position 135,284 of record NZ_JBVISL010000010.1, read on the forward strand.
CCGTGTCCAGCCCCTGGAACCGGTCCCAGCAGGTGCGCGGGTCGGCCTCGAGGAACCACAGCAGCGTGAGCCGGCTGTCGACCCCCTCGACCTGCTTGACGTAGGTCATCCGGTCGCCGGGCAATGGGGTCGGCCGGAAGACGGTCACCAGGGCGGCCGGGGAGCCCTGGAGCCGCCCCGGCAGGACCCGCGCGCGCAGCCGTTCCAGCAGTTCCGCCCGCCGCTCCGGCCCGTCGGCGTCGACGACCTGGAGCACGAGCCCGGCGTACGGATGGTCGAGCGCGTGGTAGTCCCGGGGGCCCGCGGCCCCGTCCCGGTAGACCGTGGCCTCGTGGTCCTGGAAGGCCGTGAAGACGTGCGTGCGGTCCTGGTAGACGCGGCCGTCCCGGTTCAGCCGCTTGTTGATGCCGACGGTCCACTTCATGTGCTCGTCGTAGCGGCCCTCCGTCACCCAGTACGTCGACAGGTAGCACCCGGCGGTGACGGGCTGGGCGACCGCCGACTTCTCGGGGTAGCGCAGTTCCCGGAGCTCGCGGGTGGCCACCCAGCGGCGGCCGGCGTACATCCAGGGCATGGCCATGGCGCCCGCGTAGTAGTGGTCGTCCTCGTACCAGCGGTTGTACGCGTACTCGTGCCCCGGGTGCGGCTCCACCATGGTGATCAGGGCGTGGCCGGGGCGGACCCCGTACGGGCCGACGGCCGCCAGTTCCGCGTAGTCCCCGGCCCGGGTGTCCTGTGGTTCCCGCTCGTCTCTCGTCATGCCTCCCGTCTACCTGATGCAGCGTCAGTTGTGGAGGGGGCGGGCGGTGTTCAGCCCGCGGACGGGTAGGTGCCCTCTGCACCTTTCCCCGCTAGGCTGCGCCCCACCCGCCACCGGAGGAGCCGCCCCATGCCCGCGAGCACCGTCGCCGCCCTGCCCCCCTTCGCCTCCCGCGCGAGCGCCGTCGGCAGCTCGCCCGTACGGGAGATCCTGGCGCTCACCGAACGCCCCGGGGTGATCTCCTTCGCCGGGGGCCTGCCCGCCCCGGAACTCTTCGACACCGAGGGCCTGCGGGCGGCGTACGACACCGCCCTGACCGGCGCCGGAGCCGCCCGGGCCCTCCAGTACTCCACCACCGACGGCGTCCCCGAGCTGCGCGCGGCCGTCGCCGCCCGGGCCGCCGCGCGGGGCCTGGCCACCTCGGCGGACGACGTGCTGGTCACCACCGGCTCCCAGCAGGGGCTCACCCTGCTCGCCGCCACCCTCCTGGAGCCCGGCGACACGGTGCTCGTCGAGAACCCCACCTACCTGGCGGCCCTCCAGTGCTTCGGGCTGGCCGGCGCCCGCGTCCTGCCCGTCCCCTGCGACGGGCACGGCCTGCTCCCCGACGCCCTCGCCGAGATCACCGCCCGGGAGCGGCCGAAGCTGCTCTACACCATCCCCACCTTCCAGAACCCGACCGGGCGCACCCTGCCGGCCCGGCGGCGGGCCGAGGTGGCCCGTATCGCCGCGCGGCTCGGGCTGTGGCTGGTGGAGGACGACCCGTACGGCGACCTCCGCTACGAGGGCGCCCACCAGCCCTGGATCGCCGCGCACCCGGGCGCCGAGGACCGCACGGCCCTGCTCGGCAGCTTCTCCAAGGTCATGGCCCCGGGTCTGCGCCTGGGCTGGCTGCGCGCCCCCGCCGCGCTGCGCCGTGCGGCGGTGGTCGCCAAGCAGGCGGCGGACCTGCACACCTCGACGGTGGACCAGCTGGCCGCCGCCCACTACCTCGGCGCCCACGACCTCGACGCCCACGTCGCCCGGGTCCGGGACGCCTACCGCACCCGCCGCGACGCCCTGCTGGCGGGACTCGGCGGGGCGCTCCCGCCGGGCTCGGAGTGGAACCGCCCCGAGGGCGGCATGTTCGTGTGGGCCCGGCTCCCCGAGGGGTCCGACGCGGGCGCCCTGCTGAAGTCCGCCGTGGCGCACGACGTGGCCTACGTGCCCGGGGCCCCGTTCTTCACGGGCACCCCGGACCCGCGCACGCTGCGGCTGTCCTTCACCACGCACACCCCGGAGGAGATCACCGAGGGCCTGGAGCGGCTCCGGCGGGCGCTGGCCTAGCCGTAGAGCTCCTCGATCTCGGCGGCGTAGCGGCGGGCCACCTCCGCGCGGCGCAGTTTCAGGGTCGGGGTGAGGGTGCCGGCGCCGACCGAGAGTTCCTCGTCCAGGACGCGGAAGGCGCGGATGCGGGCCGGGCGGGAGACGGTGGCGTTGGCCGCGGCGACGGCCTCCGCCACCAGGGCCCGTACGGCCGGGTGCGCGGCCGGGGCGGGCCCGAGGTCGAGGGACCGGCGGGCCGCCCAGGCGGCGACCTCCGCGGTGTCCAGGGTGATCAGGACCACCGGGTGGGGGCGGCGGTCGCCGATCAGGACCGCGCGGGAGACGAAGCGGGAGGCGGCCTGGACGGCGAACTCCACCTCGGTCGGGGTGATGTTCTTCCCGGCCGAGGTGATGATCAGTTCCTTCTTGCGGCCGGTGATGGTCAGGAAGCCGTCGCCGTCGAGTGCGCCCAGGTCGCCGGTGTGCAGCCAGCCGTCCGCGTCCAGGGCCCCGGCCGTCGCCGCGGGGTTCGCGTGGTAGCCGGGGAAGACCATCGGGCCCCGGGCGAGCACCTCCCCGTCCGGGGCGATCCGCACCTCGCAGCCCGCCACCGGGCGGCCCACCGTGCCGTGCCGGACGGCGTCCGGGTGGTTGAGGCTGATGACCCCGCCGGACTCGGTCATCCCGTAGCCCTCGAACACCCGGATCCCGCAGGCGCGCAGGAAGTCCAGGGTGGCGGGGGCGATCGGCGCCCCGCCGGTCAGGGCCCACTTCAGCCGGCCCCCGAAGGCGGCCCGGACCGGGGAGCAGAGCGACTCCTCCGCCGCCTCCCATGCCGGGCGCAGCTCCTCGGGCAGGGCGCCGTCGGCCGCGCGCACGCCCAGCCGGACCGCCTCCTCGAAGCGCTCCCGGCCCCCCTCCTGCCCCTCCGCCAGGCCGAGCACCACCGCATGGACCTTCTCGAACAGGCGGGGGACCGACGGCAGGTGCGTGGGCCGGGCCTCGGCCAGCTCGGCCACCACGTCCTCCACCCGGCCGCCGAAGTAGCACAGCTCCCCGCCCTCCAGCAGGGTGGTGAACTGGATCAGCTGCGCCAGCAGGTGCGCCAGCGGCAGGTACAGGTACGTCGAGTCGCCCGGCCCGCCCCGGACCAGCGGGAGGGTGGCGTCCTGGACGGCGCCGAGGTTGCCGTGCGTCAGCCGGCAGCCCTTGGGCGGGCCCGTGGTCCCCGAGGTGTAGACGATCGCGGCGTCCGCGTCGGGGGTCACTGAGGCGGCCCGGGCGGCCAGTTCGGACTCCGAGGCCCGCGGCGGCCGACCCGACACGTCCACCCGGCCCCCGCCGCCCGGCGCATCCGCCGCACCCCTCCGCCCCCCGCCGCCCGGCCCGCCCGGTCCGTCCAGTCGGCCCACTCCGCCCGGCGCGTCCATCCGTACGACCTCCCGCAGCGCCGGCAGCTTCGGCCGCAGGGCCTCCACCCGGGCCGCCTGGGCGGCGTCCTCGCAGACGGCCACCACCGCCTGCGAGTCCGACAGCACCCAGGCCAGCTCCTCCTCCCCCGCCGTCGGGTACACCGGCACCAGGACCGCGCCCGCCGCGAGGATCCCGAAGTGGGTGCAGGTCCACTCGGGCCGGGTCTCCGCGAGCACCGCCACCCGCTCGCCCGCCGCGACGCCCAGTCCGAGCAGCGTCCGCCCGCTCTCGCGTACGGCCGCGCCGAGTTCGGCGTACGTACGGGTCGTCCAGCCGTCGCCGCCGTCCGGCGGGCGGAAGCGGAGCGCCGTGCCGTTGCCGTACCTCTCCTCGGTCCACTGGGTGAACACCGCCAGCGTCCTCGGCCGACCGTCCATCGCGCGCCCTCCCGGCATAGGTGACCCCCCGATGGTGGGCACCCGCGGCCCCGCCCGGCATGACCGGAAGCGTCACCCCCGCTGACCCCGGCGCTCATTGGGGCTACCGTCGAAGCCATGGGGAGGCGGACGATCACCGTGCACCACGTGCGCGCCGTGCTCGCGGGGGCGCGGCGCGCCGGCTGCGACCTGGTGCCGCTGCTCCAGGAGGCGCAGATCCCGCCCCTGCTGCTCGGCGACGACCGGGCGCGGATCACGCCCGCGCAGTTCGCGCGGCTCTTCCGGGCCCTGTACCGGACCACGCAGGACGAGTTCCTCGGGCTGTCCGCCGTCCCGAGCCGCCCGGGCACGTTCGCGATGATGTGCCACGCCTGCCTGGGCTGCCGGGACTTCGGTGCGGCCGTGGAGCGGGCCGCCGCGTTCTACGGGCTGTTCCCGGGCGGGCCGGAGCTGGCCCTGGAGACCGGGGGCGGGCAGGCGCGGTTCACCGTGCGCAGCACCTTCGACGGGGACGAGGAGCGCTTCCTCAGCGAGTGCGTGCTCGCGATCTGGCACCGGCTGGGGAGCTGGCTCGTCGGGCGGCGGATCCCCTTGGCGCAGGCCTGCTTCGCCTATCCGCCGCCGCCGCACCGGGACGAGTACGACACCCTCTTCGGCTGTCCGGTCCGCTTCGGGGCCGAGCGGACGGAGGCCGTCTTCGACGCGTGCTGGCTGACCGCGCCGCTGGTACGGGACGAGGCCGCGCTGGACGCGATGCTGCGCCGGGCCCCCTTCGACCTGCTGGCGCGGCCCGAGTACGGGACGACGGTCGCGGAGCAGGTACGCCGGACCCTGACGCGGCGGCTGCGCGGCTCGCCGCGGCTGCCGGAGCTCGGGGAGGTGGCTGCGCGCCTGGCGGTCTCCCCGGCAACGCTGCGGCGCCGCCTCCAGCAGGAGGGGACCTCCTTCCAGCAGCTCAAGGACCAGGTGCGGCGGGACGCGGCGATCGCGGGGCTGGCCGAGAGCGGGGAGCCGATCGCGGAACTCGCCGCCAGGCTGGGCTTCTCGGAGGACACCGCCTTCCACCGCGCGTTCCGCCGCTGGACGGGCACGACGCCGGGCGCGTACCGCATGGCCTCCGGCGGGTAGCGCGCGGGCGCTCCGGCCGGGGCGGCGTGGCGACCACGGCTTCGCCCTCCCCGCCTGTAGCCCCGGGCGGGGGCGCGGCGCGTCCCGGGCGGGGTGGGAGGCCCGGTCAGGAAAGGTGAGCTGTCCGGTCAGCGACGTGCCGACCGGTCGGTCAGTACCTTCGCCTCACCCGCCCCCACCCTTACGCACGTTGGGAGTACCGCCCATGCGTTTGCGCAGCAGCACCGCTCTGGCCGCCGTGGCCGCGACCACCGCCCTGGTCTTCTCGGCGCAGGTCCCCGCCGCCGGTGCCGACACGGCGGCCGCCGCCGGCCGTCCCGGCGATCTCGTCAGCAGCGCCCCCTCCGCCTTCCACCCGCTGCCCGGCCAGCCCACCGGCACCAAGGCCTGGAAGGTGCACTACCGCTCCACCACCGCCGACGGCGCCCCGAACGTCGTCTCGGGCACCGTCATCGTCCCGCAGGACGGCCGCACCGGCCCGCGCCCGCTCATCACCTACGCCGTCGGCACGGTCGGGCTCGGCGACTCCTGCGCCCCGAGCAACAACCTCCCGAACGGCACCGCCATGGAGGCCAACCTCATCCAGCAGTACACCCAGCGCGGCTGGGCCGTGGTCGTCACCGACTACGAGGGGCTCGGCACCCCCGGCCTCCACACCTACACCGTCGGCCCGTCGGCGGGCCACGCCATGCTCGACGCCGCCCGCGCCGCGATCCGCCTCCCCGAGGCCGGCCTGCCGGCGGACACGCCCGTCGGCATCATGGGCTACTCGCAAGGCGGCCAGGCCGCCGGCTGGGCCGCCGAGTTGCAGGGCTCGTACGCGCCGGAGCTGAAGGTCAAGGGAACGGCGACGGGCGGCGTCCCCGCCGACCTGCTGAAGGTGGCCGCCGCCAACAACGGCTCCTTCGGCTCCGGCCTCATCTTCATGGCGGCGGCCGGGCAGGACGCGGCCTTCCCGGAGCTGGAGCTCGACACGTACCTCAACCCGGCGGGCCGCGCGCTCGTGGGCGGGATGAAGGAGAACTGCGTGGCGATCGACGCCGTCGCCGGCTCCTTCAAGCGGATCTCCGACCTCACCACCCGCGACCCGCTCGCGCAGCCCGACTGGCAGGCCCGGCTGAACCAGAGCCGGCTGGGCCGCACCGCCCCGGCCGCGCCGGTGCTCCAGTACCACGCGCTCGGGGACGAGCTGATCCCGTACGCGGTCGGGCGGCAGCTGCGCTCCGAGTGGTGCGCGCGGGGCGCGGACGTCCAGTTCGACACCATCGTGCTCGGCGAGCACGTCAGCGGTGTCATCACGCACTCCCTGGCGGTCGGTGCCTGGATGGCGGACCGCTTCGCGGGCCGCGCGACCCGCCCCGACTGCTAGGCCGTGTGCCGCTCATGTCCCGCCGGCTCACTCCCCGGCGGGGCAGGAGCGTGTGCCGGCCGGCAGTCTGCCGCCGGTCAGGAAGTCGTGGACGTACCCCCGGACACACGCGGAGGCGGTGTAGCCGGTGTGGCCTTCGCCCTTGTAGTCGATCACCACCGCCGAGCCGAGCCGGCGGGCCGTCTCCTCCGTCCACTCGTACGGGGTCGCCGGGTCCCCGCGCGTGCCGACGAGGAGCATGCGGGGCGCGCCGGGGCGGTCGATGCGGCGGATGAAGTCGGTGCCGGCGGGCCGGCCGTAGCAGGACAGCACGGTCATCAGCTGGCCCGGCCCGAAGACCGGCGAGGTGCGGCGGAACTCCGCCTCCAGGTCGTGGATCTCCTGCGCGATGGCGTGCGGGGTGGCCTCGTCGTTGCTCCGGTCGGGGTCGTCGGCGCAGTTCACGGCGGTGAGGGCGGCCTCGCCGTTGTCCTCGGGGATCTTGGCGGGGCCGTCGTCGGTCTCCTCTTCGGGCGGGTTGCCCAGCTCTTTCAGGGCGGCCGGGTCCCGGTCGCGCTCGACCCGGGCGAGGGCCTCGGCGAGGTCCGGCCACAGGGTCTTGGAGTACAGGGCGGCGCCGATCGCCCCGACCGCGTCCTGGCCGGTGAAGTGCGTGCCGTCGGTGCCGGTCAGGGGGCGCGCGTCGAGCCGTTCGACGAGTTCCTCGATCTTCTCCCGGGCGGTGCGGGTGTTCGTGCCGTAGACGCAGCCGTTCTGGTGGGCGCACCAGGTCAGGAAGTTGTCCAGGGCCCGCTGCTGGCCCCGCGCGGAGACCAGGGCCTGCTCGGCGAGCGGTTCGCTGAGGGTGTCGACCCCGTCGAGGACCATCCGGCCGGTCGTCTTCGGGAACTGCGCGGCGTAGACGGCGCCGAGCCGGGTGCCGTAGGAGAAGCCGAGGTAGTTGAGCTTCCTGTCGCCGAGTGCCTGGCGGATGCGGTCCATGTCCCGGGAGACGTTGACGGTGCCGATGTAGGGCAGGACGGGCCCGGAGTGCAGCGCGCACCGCTGGGCGACGGCCCGCAGGGCGGCCAGCTGGGAGGCGGCGTCCTCCGGCACGTCGTCGCCGGTCTGCTGGTTGCCGCCGCAGGAGACGGGGCTGCTGAGGCCGACGCCCCGCGGGTCGAAGGCGACGAGGTCGTAGCGCTCGCCGAGCTCCGCGAAGGCCTTGGGGTCGGCGGCCAGGGAGGCGATCCCGCGGTTGCCGGGGCCGCCGAAGTTCAGCAGCAGGGAGCCGAGGGGCCTGCGGCCGGGGGCGGTGGCGGGGATGCGGGCCACGGCCACACGGGTGGTGCCCTTGGCGGGGTCCGCGTAGTCGAGGGGGACGGTCACCTCCGCGCACCGCATCCCCTCGGGCGGGGCTTCCAGGGGGCAGTCCCCCCACCGTATGCCCGCGGCCGGGCCCGGGCCGGGGGCTGCCCCGAGGGCGGCGGCGACGACCAGTGCGCAGGCCGCGCCGGCGACCGTACGGGGCAGGAAACGGGGCCGAAAGGGCCGGGAAAAGGGCTGTGGAAGGGGCCGGGCATGGGGACGGGAACGGGGACGGGACACTGCGCCCTCCTCGGGTCGCCCCCCGGACCGGTCGGCCCAGCCCACCATAAGCGGGCTCCGCCGCCCCCGCCCCTCGACGGCCGCGGGCGCTCAGGCGGTGCGCGGCGCCCGGTACAGCTGCTCGATCTCCCTCGCGTAGTCGCGGGCGATGGCCCCGCGCCGGAGCTTCAGCGAGGGGGTCAGGTGTCCGCGTGCCTCGGTGAACTCCCCGGGCAGGACGGTGAAGCGGCGGATGGATTCTGCCCGTGAGACCAGCTTGTTCGCCTCGTCGACCGCCCGCTGGAGCTCGGCCAGCAGTTCGGGGTCGGCGACCAGCTCGCGCAGCGGCACGTTCTGCTTCTTGTGCATCTGCCGCCAGTGCGCCAGCCCGTCCGGCTCCAGGGTGAGGAGGGCGGCGATGTAGGGGCGGTTGTCGCCGATGACCAGGCACTGGCCGACCAGGGGGTGGGCGCGCAGCCAGTCCTCCAGGGGCGCGGGGGCGACGTTCTTGCCTCCGGAGGTGATGATCAGGTCCTTCTTGCGGCCGGTGATGGTCAGGTACCCGTCGGCGTCGAGCTCGCCTATGTCGCCGGTGGCCAGCCACTGTCCGGGCTGGTGGGCGGACACGTTCCAGTACCCGGCGAAGACGTGCCGGCCGCGCAGCAGCACCTCCCCGTCGTCGGCGATGCGCACCGCCGTCCCCGGCAGGGGCCAGCCGACCGTGCCGAGCCGGGGGCGCTGCGGCGGGGTGACGGTCGCGGCCGCCGTCGTCTCCGTGAGCCCGTAGCCCTCGAAGACGTCGATGCCGGCGCCGGTGTAGAAGGCGGCGAGCCGCCGCCCGAGCGGGGAGCCGCCGCTCAGGACGTAGCGCACGCGGCCGCCGAGGGCCGCCCGGATCCGCCGGTAGACCAGCGGGTCGTACAGGGCGCGGGCCGCCCGCAGCCCCATCCCGGGCGGGTTGCCCCCGCCCGCTTCGCCGCACCGCTGGGCGATGCGGGCGGCCCGGTCGAAGGAGGCGGCGCGGCCCATCTTCTCGGCGGTGGCGCGGGCGGTGTTGTAGACCTTCTCCAGCACGTAGGGGATGGCGAGGAGGAAGGTCGGCTGGAAGCCGGCGAGGTCGGCGAGCAGGTCTTCGGTGCTGATGCTCGGCGCGTGGCCGAGCTTCACCCGCGCGCGCAGGCAGCCCACGGCGACCATCCGCCCGAACACGTGCGAGAGCGGCAGGAAGAGCAGCGTGGAGGCGGGCTCGTTGGTGGCGGATCTGAACACGGGGTGCAGCAGCTCGACGGCGTTGTCGACCTCGGCGAAGAAGTTGGCGTGGGTCAGGACGCAGCCCTTTGGCTGACCGGTGGTGCCGGAGGTGTAGACGAGCGTGGCGACGGAATCGGGCGTACGGGCGGCCCTGCGCGCGTGCACGATGGCGTCGGGCAGGTGCTCCCCGGCCTTGACGAGCCGGGCCAGCGCGCCGGTGTCGAACTCCCACAGGTGCGCCAGCCCCGGAAGGTTGGCGCGCTCGGCGCTGATGAGCCGGGCCTGGACGGTGTCCTCGACGGCGCAGGCCACGGCCCCGGAGTCGTGGATGATCCAGCGGGCCTGGACGGCGGAGGAGGTCGGGTAGACGGGTACGGTGACCAGCCCGGCGGCCCATCCGGCGAAGTCGAGCAGGGTCCACTCGTAGGTCGTGCGGGCCATGATGGCGAGCCGGTCGCCCTCGGCGAGCCCCTCGGCGATCAGCCCCTTGGCGACGGCGAGCACCTCGCGCGCGAACTCGGCGGCCGTGACGTCCCGCCAGCTGCCGTCGCGCTCCTTGCGGGCGAGCACGGCCTCGCGGGGGGCCTCCCGGGCATTCTGGAACGGGATGTCCCCGAGGGACCCGCTCGCCGCCGGGCCGACGAGGGCCGGCACGGCCACCTCGCGCACCACGCCGCCCACGATCGTCTTGACGGGCTCGACCGGCTTCGGCTCGGCTGCGTCCACGGCGTTCTCCTCGGTCGTCGGGGTGTTACCGCCGGTAATCTACGCACGCCCCGGCGCCCGGGACCACCCCCCGTACGCCTTCTCCCCGCCAGCTCCACACCCCGTCGACGGGACCACCCCCTGGCGCGCACACGCCACCCCGCGGGACTGCCGGAACGCCTGCGTCCCCGGGCCCGTACCCGGCAGAATCCGGGGAGGGTCCCGCCCCCACCCCGAGGAGCCGCCGGTGTCGCCCCAGGAAATCGAGCTGACGCTCACCCCCGCACAGGCCGCCGCGGGGGCCACCGTCTCCGTCTCCCTTCCGGCCGGCCCGCAGCGCATGCGCATACCCCCCGCCCGCAACGGCGACCTCGTACGGGCCCGCGTCGGCGAGACGGAAGTCCTGCTGCGCATAAGGGTGTCCGGGCCACCGGCACCGCCGCCGCCGGTGGCGCCGCAGCCCGCGCGGACGGGGAAGAGCGGCGCCCTCGGGGGCCTGCTGGCGCTCGGGGTCGTCGCCGCCGTGGTCATCGGCATCGTCGTCACGAGCAACGACGACCACTCCCACAGCGCGTCCGCCTCCTCGTCCCCGACGGCCGAGTCGACGTACACCTCGGACCCCTCGCCGACGGACAGCACGCCCACCTACGACCCGCCGACCTACAGCCCGCCGACGCGCACCCCGACGACCGAGCCCACGCCCGACCCCACCCCCACCACCGCGGCCCCCCGCCCCTTCGAGGCGGGCACCTGCCTCAACGGCGAACTGCCCGACTCCACCACCGCGCAGCGCGTCAGCAACATCGACGAGGTCTCCTGCTCGGCGGACGACGCCCACTACCGGGTCATCCAGCGCTTCCCCGGCACCTCGGACATGAGCCGCTGCGACGAGAACTCCCGCACCGAGTACGGCTTCTCGTACCAGTACACGATCAACGGCAGCGTCGTGAACGAGTACGTCTACTGCCTGATCGGCCTCGGCTCCTACTCCCGCTCCTGACGGGCCTGCCGGACCGCGGCCGGCGTGCGGTCACTCGCTGCGGCCGCCGTACGCGCCGAGCAGCGCGCACTCGCGGGCCGTCGCCGTCACCGGGCGTTCGCGCAGGATCGCCCGGGCGCGGTATTCGCCGAGGCTCGTGGCGTACCAGGGCGCCTCCTCGGCCTCCCGCAGCTGGTCCCGGATCCCCATCAGGGCGCAGGAGCGGCGGGGTTCGGGCAGCCGGTCCAGGTAGGGGGCCGCGTCCGCCGACAGGTCGCGGAGGTAGGCGAGGTCCAGCTTGCCGTCCTGCTCGTAGCGGGTCACGTTGCTCTCGGCGATGATCCCGTCGGGGGACAGCAGGCCGAAGGCCAGGACGGTCGCCGCCGCGCTGCCGACCACCGCACGGGCCAGCCAGCGCCCGCCGGCGATCCCGGCCGCCATCAGCAGCACGATCACCAGGCCCAGCCACAGTTCCATCGTGACGACCGACAGCCGCAGCCGGGTCAGGCCGTACGCGTCCACGTACAGGTCCATCCGGCGCACCGCGGAGGCGACCACCACCAGGGTCAGCAGGCACAGCGTCCCCAGTACCGAGCGGACCAGGCGCCGGTCCCCGGCACCCCCGCGCGGCGCCCAGCGCAGGGCGAGCGCGATGACCCCGAGGACGAAGACGGTGGCCCACAGCAGCTGCCAGAACCCCTGGCGCGCGTACTCGGCGTACGTGAGCCCCGTGCTCTCCAACACCGTGTCGTAGCCGCCGAACAGCACCGCCAGCTGTACCGCGTTGAAGCCGGCGAAGAGCAGGTTGAGCACGATCAGCGGCAGGCTCCACTCCACCCGTGAGCGCGCCTTGCCCGGCGTCCGCTTCATCCGGTCCCACCGGTGCGGGGCCGCGGCCGTGCGGGCGAAGGCGAGCGCGAGGACCGTGCCGAGCAGGAAGAGCAGGATCCGCCAGGGTCCCTCCGCCACCGGGATGTCGGGGCTGAGGCCGCCGAGCAGATCCGCGAAGGCCGCGTCGGCGGAGGCGAACAGCGCCCCGAACACGATCAGCAGCACCACCGCCACCACGGCCGCCTTGGCGACGGGCACCCAGCGCTCCCGCCCCGCCCCGCCGCCGCGCGCCCGCACCCCCGCCCAGGCCCAGCCGACGCCCGTGACCGCGCTGTCGACGAAGCCGAGCGGGCCGAGCAGCACGCCGGGCCACCGGCGGGTGCCGTGCAGGGCCAGCGCGGCCAGCAGCACGGCGGCCAGGATCGCCAGCGTGGAGGGCCAGGCGGCGTCCCGCAGCGCCGGCACCGTGAGCAGTGCGACGCAGCCGGCGGCCCACACCAGGCTCCAGGGCCTGGCCTTGCGCCCGGCCGCGCGGGCGGCGGCGTACGCGGCGACCATGGCGGGCAGCGCCGCGAGCAGCAGCCCGGGGCCCATGCCCTCCCCGAGGACGACGGCGGTGGTGAGCCCGGCGGCGAGCGCGGCCACCAGGGTGACGGTGTGGACCGGGGCCGCCTCGGCGGGGCGAATCCGCCGCCACATCGAGTTCGCCGCCTTCGCGGCGGCCGCCTCGCGTGCCTGCTGCTGGCGCATCCGGTGCTGATAGGCCAGCCAGCCCCGCCAGGCGGCCGGGTCGTGACCGGGCATTCCGGGGGCGGGCGGGGCGAGCGGAGCGGGCGGCGGCGGCGGAGCGGGCTGAACCGGCGCCTCGGCGGGTCCGCCTCGTTCCGCCTGTTCGGGCGCGTCGGCGTTGTCGGACATCGGGTCCCCTCCCCTGTTGCGTGGCCGTCAGGGTAGGCCCGCACCCCCGGGTTTTGAACACATTCAACTGCCCCTTGTGGCAAGACCGTGACAGACCCTCCCGGCGGCTCTCCCCGCTGCGGGTCAGACGCACTCGGACGTGGCCTTGACCGGCGTCCAGTCCGACGGGCCCACGAGGTTGACCGCCCGCACCTGGAAGCACTGCTTCTCGGCGGGCAGTCCGGTCCAGGTGAGCGACGTGCTGTTCGGGGTCACCTTCTTGATCTGCCGCAGGGTGCTGTCGGAGACCTCGTACCACCTCTCGTCGGTCGCCTGGTCGCTCCACTCCACCACCACGCGCGTGGGGTCGGCGGCGTCCCTCGTGGCGACCACGTTCGACGGCTCGGCCGGACTGCCGAGGCCGATGCCGGTGCCGCCCGCGTGCTTCAGGCTGAAGGTCACCCGGGCGTAGTCGTCGGAGCCCGCCTCGCCGTTCTCGGCGGCCAGCTGCCAGTTGGTCAGGCTCTTGCCGGGCATGAAGCCCTGCTGGATCCCCTGGTCCTCCCCGTCGAGGTCGTTGTTCAGGCAGTCCGAGCCCTCGAAGAGCCGGAGCGTGGGGGAGACCACCGCCAGCTCGGAGGACCTGAGCGTGATCCGCACGGTCAGTACGCCCCGGGTCTCTCCGCCCACGCAGGACTCGGCGGTCAACGTGTCGGTCGCCTTGTCGTGGCTCATCTGCGCCACCCGCGTGAAGCCGATGGTCCGCGTGGTGCGGCCCGAGGCCAGGCTCGGGGCGTCCGACACCGTCAGGCTTCCGCTCAGGGTGATGGTGTGGGTGCTGGCCGCCTCCGCGGACGGGGCCGTCCAGACGCACACCAGGGCAAGCGGTACGGCCGCTGCCGCACCGGCGGCACGTCGCATCCTCATCGTCCTACCTCTCCATCACCCCGAGCTCACTTGTTCAGGCAGTTCGCCCGGTACGCCTCGTCGAAGGCGGTGTCGTAGCCCAGTGCGTAGCCGTTCTGGAAGGCGAGGATCAGCGGGTCGGGCTGCTTGGGCGGCACGAGACGCGCGTGGGTGCGCGCGAGGAGGCACGCCTTGCCCTCGTCCCGCCCCCAGGTCTCCCCGGAGGACTTCCCCGCGGCGAACATGCTCTCCTGCGTCTGCTGCCGGGGCTGCGGTTGAGGCTGGGGCGGGGGCTGGGGGTTGTTCATCGCGGCGCACGCGGCCTTGTTGGCGGCCGCCGACTTCGCGTAGGCCTGGTTGTACCCGTACGTGTAGCCCTCGGCCTTGCCCTGTACGAACGGGCTGGGGTTGGGCGGGACCAACGGCGGCAGCGTCTTGCGGCAGATGGGCGGCTTGCCATCGCGGTTGCCGGAGCTGGAGCCCTGGAGGTAGCCCTCACGACAGCCGCGGTGGTACGGGTCCTGACCCTGGGTCAGCCCGTGGCAGATGGTCGGCGCCTTCGCCGCCGTGGCGGACACCGTCGTGGCCGTCGGCACGGCGGCCGGCGGCCGGGCGCCGGCGGGTACGACCGTCAGCAGCACCAGCGCGGGTGCGGAGAACAGGACGAGCGGGCCCAACGCCCGCCGCCGGAGGTGGCCGGTCATGGTCGCCCTCCCGGATACGGGTGGATCCGGCCCGGCCCGGTTGTGTCGGGCGGGCCCGGCCCACGGGCGGTCCCCGGGCCCGCGGGCGGGTGCCGTGACCCGGGGCGGGCGCAGGGCGTGACCCCCTCAGTCTAGGCGCCCGCACCCCGGCCCGCCCGGTCGCGCCCCCGCCGCAACGGCACTGTCCAGGGGCGGGCGTTCGGCACGTCACGGCCCGTACGACGGCCGGGCGCAGGGGCTCCGGGGCTCCGGTCGACAGCCTCGGGGAGACGGGGCACGATGGAAGGGACGGACTGCCTCCGGGGCCTGCCGTTGCGCATGGAGCGCACCGCCCCGCACAGTTCCGATCTGTGGACCGGGGCCGATGCGGCGTCATTCCCTCCGCGGTGCCGCCCCGCTCCGGCCATGCCCCCTCCCCCACCCCCAAGGTGAGGAACGACATGAACAAGCGCACCCGTACCACCCTCTTCATCCCCCTGGCGGCCTGTTCGCTCGCCCTGGGTTCGGCCACCGCCGCCTCGGCCGCGACCCCCACGACCACCCAGGCCGCACCCGCGGCCCAGTGCTTCGTGGAGGCCAAGGCCAACGACGCGACCAAGGTGGTCGTCACCGGTGAAGGATTCGACAAGGCCAAGGGAAAGGTCACCGTCGACCAGACCGACGGCGACGGCGGGTCCCTCGTGACGGTGGGCGCCGACGGCAAGTTCTCCGCCCTCGACCTGCCCCTCGGCAAGTACTCGGCCTCCCAGTCCGGCGGCGGCAAGGTGACCTGCCTGGGCGGCCAGGAGGCACAGGACGCGGTCAACAGGAACTTCATCGAGAAGGAGCGCAAGCGCGGCGCCGCAGAGGGGTTCGCCGACGGCAGGGAGCTGGCACAGTCCGGCGCCTGTGACGCGCCGCCGAAGCCGCAGCTGAAGCCCAACCAGGGCCTGACCGCCGACAACGAGGCCAAGAAGAAGGCGGACGAGGCCTACACGAAGGCCTACACCGCGGCGTTCGGCACCGCGATCAAGCAGTTCTGCCCCAACTGATCCGCTCCCCCTCGGATCCTCGGTCCGGGCCGGGCCCGCAGTCGCTGCGGGCCCGGCCCGTCGGGCTACGCGGCCAGGGGCGGTGCGGGCGGGCAGTCGCGACAGCGGCCCGGTTCGATGGCCCGGAAGGCGCGGTCGCAGCCGTCGCAGTTCTGCAGCGGGTCCGGCCGCCGGGCGTGCCGCGCGGGGGGCGGGGTCACCGGCATGTGCGGCGGGATCCCCTCCCTGAGGCGGTGCCCGATCAGCGCGGCCGGGCTGCGCAGGTCCACGGGCAGGCCCCCGGCCAGCACCTGGCGCACGGCCTCCGGCTCGGCCCCCCGGTCCAGCCAGGCGGCCACCCCGGGGGCGAGCCGCTGTACGTCCCGCTCGGCGAGCAGCAGCCGGGGGTCGTCGCGGCGCAGCCGGGCGAGCAGGTCGGCGGCGTCCTGCCGGGCGGTCGCCCCCGGCTGCGGGGCGGGCTCCGGGGCGGGCTCCCGGGCGGGGGCCGCCTCCGGTTCGGGCTCCGGTACGGGGGCCCGGTCGGGCGGCGGCGGGTCGTCCTGCGGCGGGACGGCGGCGCGCGGCCGGTTGTAGGACACCGTCCGGGTCACGAGCCGGCCCTCGGGGGTCCGTACGCGGCTCCGCTCCAGGTACCCGGCGGCCTCCAGCTCCCGCAGCGCGGCGGCGATCCGGATCTCCCCCTCCGGGAAGCGGGCGGTCAGCTCCTTGATGCCGATCCCGGTACCGGCGGGCAGCGACTGGATGTGCACCGCGAGGCCGATCGCCACCAGCGACAGGACCGGGTGCTGGGCCAGGTGGTTGCCGATCACGACGTAGTGGTCGGTGTGCCGCACGTTGACGTGGACGACACCTGATGGGATGGTCCCGCCTCGAACACGGGACGCCGCGCGCGCACGCACGTTAATCTCTTTGGACGCCATGGGGAAGGGCTTTCTTCCTGCTTGGTGAGGCCCTCGCTCGGGATGCCAGTCCCGGCGGGGGCCGTCTCAGTTCTGTGGTTGGCGGGCCGAGCATATGCCCGGCAACCACCCCGGAATCCAGCCGAGTTGTCACAGTTCACCCGAGAGAGTGAGCGGGGGCCGGAGGGGGGGTTGGGTGGATTTACCTCCGTACTTAAGGGGTTATGTCGAGGGTCGCCGGATCCTGGCGGCCCGCGCCCCGGATGAGTACGCGGACCGGCCGGCAGTGAGTATCCGGGCGCAGGCGCACCGCTCCCGCAGCCGCTTGGCTGGACCCGTGAACGACACGACCTCCGCATCCGACACCGCGCTGACCTGGGGCACGGTCCTGGCCGTGGCCCTGAGCCCCGTGGCCTTCGTCTTCGGGGCCCTGGCCGGGATGGCCTCGGAGGTCCACCCCGAGGCCGTGGCGGTCGTCATGGTCTTCTGGTTCGCGTCCTGGACCCTCACCCCGGTCCTCGCCGTGGCCTGCTGGCTGCTCCGGCGACGCCCCGCCCTGGCCACGGCCGCATGCTGGGCGGGCTGGATCGCGGTGGTCCCGCCTCCGGTCACGATCCTTCTGGCGAGCCGCCTGTAGGCAGGTCCACCTCCGCCCACACGGCCTTGCACGGCGGCGGCCCCTGCTCCACCCCCCACCGGTCGGCCAGCGCCTCCACCACCGCCAGGCCCCGGCCGCCCTCGGCGTCGGCGTCCGCCTCCCGGGGAACGGGGATCCGGTCGCGGCGGGTGTCCACCACCTCGATCCGGAGCGCCCCGCCGCGCAGGCTGAGCACCACCTGGAAGTCCCGCCCGGGCACCCGCCCGTGGGTCACGGCATTGGCCGCCAGCTCGGCCACGATCAGCGCGGGCCCGTCGGTGGGGAGCCCCCACGCGCGGAGCTTCTCCACGACGAGCTGCCGGGCCTGTCGGGCGCCACGGGGCGTGGCGGGCAGCTGGACACCGAACTGATGTGCAGAGCACCAGATTTGAGTCGTCACCTCACCCAGCGTGCAGCGGCGTGGCTACCGTGAGAAGCGGTACCGCCGGTGCGTCCGGGGTTTGTCCCGCGCTTGTCCGGTGCTGTCCGGGCTGTCCTGAAGTCCGTAGGGGCAGGGGGTGTTGAGGATTTCGGCGCGTCGGAGGTGGGGCACGCATGGCGGTGGACAACGACGGTACGGAAGACGCGGGCTGGGAGATCGACCCGGAGGACGAACAGGGAGCGGCGGTCCTGGCGGCACTCGGCCGCCAGCTCAGGGCGTGGCGCGAAGAGGCGGGCATGAGGGCCGCCGACTTCGGCACGGAGGTCGGGTACGGCGAGGACCTGGTCCGCAAGGTGGAGGCGGGCAAACGGATCCCCCGCCCGGAGTACCTGGACAGGGCGGACGAGGTACTGCGGGCAGGCGGCAAGATCACGGCCATGAAGGCGGACATGGAGCAGGTCCGCTACCCGAAAAAGATCCGGGATCTGGCCAAGATGGAGGGTCGGGCGGTCGAGATCGGCGCCTACAGCAGTCACAACATCCACGGCCTGCTCCAGACCTCCGAGTATGCGTCCGCGTTGTTCGGGATGCGACGGCCGGCGTACTCCCAGGACGAGGTGAACCAGATTCTGGCGGCCCGCATGGCCCGCCACTCGATCTACGACCGCGCCCCCGGCCCGGCGCTCAGCTTCGTCCAAGAAGAGGTCACCCTCCGCCGTCGCATCGGGGGCACAATGGTTCTGCGTCGACAGCTCGAACACCTGCTTGCTGTCAGCCAACTGCCCAACGTGGAGTTCCAGGTCATGCCAACCGACGTCGAAGAACACGCGGGCATGGGTGGACGAATCCAAGTACTGAAGTTTCCAGACGGCACCGCAGTGGGCCGGTCTGACGGGGCATTTCACGGACGTCCCGTCTCAGACCCGAAGCAGCTCAGGATCCTTGAACTGCGCTATGGCATCATCCGAGCTCAGGCGCTCACGCCGCGAGAGTCGATGGCGTTCATCGAGGAACTGCTGGGAGAGACATGATCCGCAACCCGGAGCTGGACTGGTTCAAGAGCAGCTACAGCAGCGGCAGCGAAGGCGACTCCTGCGTTGAGGTGGCGCACGCCTGGTTCAAGAGCAGCTACAGCGACAGCAGCGAGGGGGACGACTGCGTCGAGGTGGCCACCACCCCCGCCGCCATCCACGTCCGCGACTCCAAGGACACCGCCCTCCGCCCCCTCACGTTCACTCCAGCCGCCTGGACGGGCTTCCTTGCTACACAATGACCCCTGCGTGGCAGAGGTTGACGTAGAGCAGGGGGCGGCATGCAGCCGGAGGAGCAGCTGGCCGGGCGGTACCGGCTGGACGAGCGGCTCGGGCACGGCGGCATGGGTGAGGTGTGGCGGGCGTACGACGTCGAGCTGGGCCGGGCCGTGGCGGTGAAGGTGCTGCGGGAGTTCGACGCCTCGGAGGAGCTGCTCGGCCGGTTCCGCCGCGAGGCGTCCATCGGGGCGCGGCTCCAGCATCCCGGCATCACCGTCGTCCACGACATCGGCCGCCACGACGACCGGCTCTTCATCGTGATGGAGCTGCTGGAGGGGCGGGACCTGTCCGACCTCCTGGCCCGCTCCCCCGGCGGCGGCCTCGCCCTCCCCCAGGTGCTCGACCTCGCCCTCCAGGCGGCGGAGGCGCTGGCGGCCGCGCACGCGCAGAAGGTGGTGCACCGGGACCTGAAGCCCGGGAACCTCTTCCTCCTCGCCGACGGCCGCCTGAAGATCTGCGACTTCGGCATCGCCCGCACCGCCGACGCCACGGGCGGGCTGACCGTGACCGGCCGTGTCTTCGGTACGCCGCCCTACATGTCCCCCGAGCAGTGGCGGGGCGAGCACGTCGACGGGCGCTGCGACGTGTACGCCCTGGGGTGCGTGCTGTACGCGCTGCTGACCGGCGCTCCGCCGTTCCACGGCACCGACCAGGCCTGGGTGCTGATGCGGATGCACCTGGAGGAGGAGCCGCCGGCCCTGGACACCGTACGGGCGGACGTGCCGCCCGCCCTCCTGGAGCTGGTGGCCTCGATGCTGGCCAAGGAGCCGGCCGAGCGGCCCGACGCGCCGGCCGTCGCGGAACGGCTGCGCGCGCTGCTGCGGCAGCCGGCCGTGCGCGACGTACCGACGGTGGACCTGCGGGACCCTGCCCCGGCCGCACCGCGGCCCAGCCGCCGCAACGTCCTGCTCGGCGGGCTGGGGGCGCTGGCGGGGGTCTCGGGCGGGACGTACGCCGTACTGCGGCTGACCGGCGACAAGAGCAACGGCAGCGAGGGCTCCGGCGGCGGCAACTCCGACGACGCGAACGGCGGCCCCGGCACGGACGGCGTGCGCCTGGCGTACGAGGTCAAGGACCACACCGGCCCCGTGCAGTCGGTGACGTTCAGCCCGGACAACAGGTACGTCGCCAGCGGCGGCAACGACCGCAGCGTGCGGGTGTGGAACCTCCTCGGGCAGGGGGGCCTCAACCCCTTCGACCGCCATGACACGACCGTGAGCTGCGTGCTCTACAGCCCCGACGGCACGACCCTCGTCGGCGGGAGCGGCAGCGCCCTCCACCTGTACGACGTCTCCAGCCTGAGCCCCGCCGGCGTCCTGACGGGACACACGGGGCCGGTGCGCACGGTGGCGTTCAACCCGGACGGCAACACCCTGGCCAGTGGGGGCGACGACAACACCATCCGGCTCTGGGACTTCCTGAACCGCTCCCCCACCCCCGTCGCCACCCTCACCGGCCACACCAAGCCGGTGACGTCCCTGGCGTTCAGCCCCGACGGCAAGACCCTCGCCAGCGGCGGCAACGACGGCACCATCCGCCTCTGGGACTACGCGAGCCGCACCCCCACCGGCACGCTCACCGGTCACACCAAGCCGGTCGCCTCGGTGATGTTCAGCCCCGACGGCAAGACCCTCGCCAGCGCCGGCGCCGACAACACCATCCGGCTCTGGGACGCGGTCACCCGTACCGCCGACGGCACCCTCACCGGCCACAACAGCGCTGTCCGGTCGGTGGCATTCAGCCCGGACGGCAAGACCCTCGCCAGCGGCGGCGGCCGTACCGTCCGGCTGTGGGACGTGGCGACGCGCGTCCACCGGGCGACCCTCAACGGGCACTCCGCCGCCGTCAGCTCGGTGGCGTTCAGCCCGAACGGCACCTTCCTCGCCAGCGGGAGCGAGGACACCACCATCCGGGTGTGGAAGCTGCGCTGACGGCGGCGAAGATGGCCGGATGACGTCCATCGACCTGCCCGAGGACCGGGGGTGCCTGCGCTGGGTGCTCGCCGTGCCCCTGGCCCTCGTCTACCTCCCGGCGGCCTACTTCTGCTGGATCGCCCTGGTCCTGCGGCCCGGCTCCCCGTACGACCGGCTGCACGACGACGTGCGCTTCACCGCCGGCGTCTCGGTCTTCCTCTGCTTCCTCGGCCTGCTGCTGACCGCCGTCCCCGTCTTCCACCGCAACCTCGGCCGCTGGTGGTACGCGGCCCCCTTCCTCCTCGCCGCGGTGGCGTACTGGCGGGGTCAGACGGTCTGAGGACGCTCGTCCCCAACGTCTTCCACCGGCACGGGCCGGCACCGCTGACACCGCCGAACGCGTACGGCGCGACGCCGACGCCTACCTCGGGTTCCTCACCACCCGGCCCGAAGTCGCCCCCGGACCGGTCGCCGTGACCGGCTACTGCATCGGCGGGCTGCTGGCGGCGCGCACCGCCGCGGCCCACCCCGGCCGGGTGGCCGCCGTCGCCGCGTTCCACGCTCCCGTGGGCGCGGACGGGCCCGGTGTCCTCGCCGGGATCAGCGGCCAGGTGCACTTCGGCCACGCCGAGAGCGACCTGACGCCCGACGCCCTGGCGGAGCTCAACCGGGGCCTGGACGCCGCGGGGGTCGCCCACACCTCGGAGATCTACCCCGACACCGTCCACGGCTTCACCATGTCCGACAACGACGCCTGACCGGCGTGCGAAGGGGCGCCCCGGATCGGTGAGATCCGGGCGCCCCTGGCCGTACGGCGTGCGTCGCGCCTCGCGCGCCGCCTTACACGGCGACGGGCACCGGGGCCGCCGGGACGGCCGGCTCGTCCAGCGGGGAGGACGAGGCGGCGGCGTAGGCCTCCTTGTCGAGGATCCCCTCACGGGCGGACACGATCACCGGGACGACGGCCTGGCCGGCCACGTTCGTCGCGGTGCGCATCATGTCGAGGATCGGGTCGATCGCCATCAGCAGGCCGACGCCCGCCAGCGGCAGACCCAGCGTGGAGAGGGTCAGCGTCAGCATCACGGTCGCGCCGGTCAGGCCGGCCGTGGCGGCGGAGCCGACGACCGAGACGAAGGCGATGAGCAGGTACTCCTTGATGCCCAGCTGCACGTCGAAGATGTTCGCGATGAAGATCGCGGCCAGCGCCGGGTAGATCGCGGCGCAGCCGTCCATCTTGGTGGTGGCGCCGAAGGGAACGGCGAAGGAGGCGTACTCCTTCGGGACGCCGAGGCGCTCGGTGACCTTCTGGGTGACCGGCATCGTGCCGACCGAGGAGCGGGAGACGAAGGCCAGCTGGATCGCGGGCCAGGCGCCCTTGAAGAACTGGACCGGGTTGACCTTGGCGACCGTCGCGAGGAGCAGCGGGTAGACGCCGAACATGACGAGCGCCGAGCCGATGTAGACGTCGGCGGTGAAGGTGGCGTACTTGCCGATCAGGTCCCAGCCGTAGCTCGCGATGGCGGTGCCGATGAGGCCGACGGTGCCGATCGGGGCGAGGCGGATGACCCACCACAGGGCCTTCTGGAGGAGTTCCAGGACGGCTTCGGCGAGGTTCAGGACGGGCTGGGCCTTGGGGCCGAGCTGGAGGGCGGCGATGCCGGCGACGGCGGCCAGGAAGACGATCTGGAGGACGTTCAGCTCGGTGAAGGGCGTGACGATGTCCTTCGGCACGATGCCGGTCAGGAAGTCGAGCCAGGAGCCGTGCCGCTTGGGCTCCTTGCCGTCGGCCGGGGTGAGGCCGGTGCCGGCGCCCGGGTCGGTCAGCAGGCCGATGGCAAGGCCGATGCCCACCGCGATCAGCGAGGTGATCATGAACCAGAGCAGGGTGCGGGAGGCGAGCCGCGCGGCGTTGTTCACCTTCCGGAGGTTGGTGATGGACACCAGGATGGCGAAGAAGACCAGGGGGGCGACGGCCAGCTTCAGGAGCTGGATGAAGATGTCGCCGATCTGCTCCAGCGTGGTCTTCAGCCAGCTGACGTCCTGGCTGCGGGCGAGCCAGCCGAACAGGACGCCGAGCGCGAGGCCGACGACGATCTGGGCCCAGAACGGGAACGTGAAGGAGGCCTTGGCGGGAGCCGGGGCCTGGGGGGACGCGGACAAGACACACTCTCCGGGGGACGCACGGACGTACGGCGGAAGGTTTCTGCAAGGGGTGCGGTACGGCGGCAGCCGGAAAGGGGCCGGGCCGGCCGGGGACCGCTGCTGTTGCGCTTCAGCGGCAACGGCAACAGGCCGCGGACACGCGGCGGCAGAGGTCGACGTGCAGGCGCGCCACGAGCGGGACGCTCGGGCTCATCGGGTGCGCGGCTGCGGTCAACATGGTCCCCACGCTAACACCTCCGCTTTGAGAAACTCAAAGGGATGCTTTGAGCACCGATCGCGCGGAGGCCGATCCGCCCGGCGTCCCGGCCCCGGAAACGCCGAAGCCCCGGCGTCGCGGGGGGAGTTCCCGGCGCCGGGGCGTGTCGGTGGACGGACGGCCGCGGGGCGGCTGTGAGGAAGGCGACCGGCGGGGCCGGCGCCCCTCAGGCGACGCGGGCGGCGTCGTCGGCCGCGTCCTCCTGGCTGCGGTTCGCGGCGAGCTTCTGCTTCGCATCCGCGACGCGTCCGGAGATCTGGGCGGACATCTCGTCGCGCTGCTTGCGCAGCAGTACGAAGGACAGCGGCGCGGAGATCACCAGCGCGAGCAGCACGACCCAGGCGAAGTTGGCGTCACCCAGCCCGGCCGGGAACCAGCCCAGGTTGACCAGGACGGCGACGAGCACCAGGCATGCGACGAAGATGCCCAGGCGCATCGCGGTGTAGCGGATCGTCGCGCTCGGCTTGAGGGACACGGTGACCCCTTCCTCTCTCCTACGTCGGCACGTGCCCGTCCAGTGAAGCACGCCGGGCCCCCGTCGCGGCCCGGTGGGGTCAGTGCAGCGGCAGCAGCATCGTGATGTCGTCGCGGTCGTCGCCGGGGGCCACGCGGATGGCGTCGGGGACGCGGCCGACCTCCTTGTAGCCGCACGCCGCGTAGAAGTGCTCCAGCCCGGCCCCGCCGCGGCACTCCAGGCGGATGGCCTCGATCCCCTCCAGCGTGCGCGCCGCGTCGGCGAGGGCGGCCATCAGCTCCCGCCCGGCGCCGCGGCCCTGGAGGGCGGGGCTGACCATGACCGTGTACGCCCAGACCCAGTGCTTGCGCAACGGGTGCGCCTCGAAGGCGAGGAAGGCGGCGGCCTGGACCGCGCCCCCGGGGTCGCGCCCGACCAGCAGCCGGTGGCGGCCCTCGGCCATCGCGACGAGGTGCTTGACCAGGGCGGGGCGGATGTCGTCGACGGTGACGGGCGGGACGAAGCCGACCGCGCCGCCGGCGTTGGTGACCTCGGTCCACAGCTGCGCGATGCCCTCGCGCAGGGCGGGGTCGACGACCGGATCGAACGTGAAGGTAAGGGTCATTGGCCTATCGTACCCATTACGCAGGCCTCGGGGAACGGGAAAGCCCCGGCCCGCCGGTGAACGGGGGCCGGGGCTTCCGCGACGGCGGTGCCGGACGCGGGGTCAGACGCGCATGGCCTGCGGGGTCTCGCGCAGCGAGGCGTCCGGGCCGGGGTACTCGCGGATGATCTCGTAGCGCGTGTTGCGCTCGACCGGGCGGAAGCCCGCCTCGCGGATGAGCTCCAGGAGGTCGTCGCGGCCCAGCTTGTTCGGGGTGCCGTAGTTGTCGGCG
This sequence comes from Streptomyces sp. NPDC034085, assembly GCF_055575555.1. Lineage (NCBI taxonomy): Bacteria > Bacillati > Actinomycetota > Actinomycetes > Kitasatosporales > Streptomycetaceae > Streptomyces > Streptomyces sp. NPDC034085. The sequence continues at coordinate 159,476 of NZ_JBVISL010000010.1, forward strand.
TCGTGGGTGATCTTGTACTCGACCACCGAGCCGTCCATGTCGTCCGCGCCGTGCTGGAGCGCGAGCTGGGCGGTCTGCACGCCGTGCATCACCCAGAAGACCTTGACGTGCGGCACGTTGTCGAAGAGCAGCCGGGAGACGGCGAAGGTCTTCAGCGCCTCGGCGCCCGTCGCCATCGTCGTGCGCGCCTGGAGCTTGTTGCGGACCTTGCCGTCCTGCATGTCCACGAAGTCGTGCTGGTAGCGCAGCGGGATGAAGACCTGGAAGCCGCCGGTCTCGTCCTGGAGCTCGCGCAGCCGCAGCACGTGGTCCACCCGGTGGCGCGGCTCCTCGATGTGCCCGTAGAGCATCGTGCTCGGGGTCTTGAGGCCCTTCTCGTGCGCCAGGCGGTGGATGCGCGACCAGTCCTCCCAGTGGGTGGCGTGGTCGACGATGTGCTGGCGGACCTCCCAGTCGAAGATCTCCGCGCCGCCGCCGGTGAGCGATTCGAGACCGGCCTCGATCAGCTCGTCGAGGATCTCGGAGGCCGACAGGCCCGAGATCGTCTCGAAGTGGTGGATCTCGGTCGCCGTGAACGCCTTCAGCGAGACGTTCGGCAGCGCCTCCTTCAGGGCGGACAGCGAGCGCGGGTAGTACCGCCACGGCAGGGTGGGGTGCAGGCCGTTGACGATGTGCAGCTCGGTGAGGTTCTCGTTCTCCATGGCCTTGGCCAGGCGGACGGCTTCCTCGATGCGCATCGTGTACGCGTCCTTCTCGCCCGGCTTGCGCTGGAACGAGCAGTACGCGCAGGAGGCGGTGCACACGTTCGTCATGTTGAGGTGGCGGTTGACGTTGAAGTGGACCACGTCGCCGTTCTTGCGCGTGCGCACCTCGTGGGCGAGACCGCCCAGCCAGGCCAGGTCGTCCGAGGCGTAGAGGGCGATGCCGTCCTCCCGCGTCAGCCGCTCGCCGGAGCGGACCTTCTCCTCCAGCTCGCGCTTGAGCCCCGCGTCCATGCCGGTGTCTCCTCTACCTGTCCCTGTCCAGACCTGTCTGCAACCGCCACCCACCGTACTCTCAGGCGTCCTCGGGCAGCTCGCCGACCCGGTTCTCCCACTTGGTGGAGAGCACGATGGTGGTGCGGGTGCGGGAGACGCCCTTGGTGCCCGACAGCTTGCGGATGATCTTCTCCAGGCCGTCGACGTCGCTGGCGCGGACCTTGAGCATGAACGAGTCGTCGCCCGCGATGAACCAGCAGTCCTCGATCTCCGCGAGGTCGCGCAGCCGGCGCGCCACGTCCTCGTGGTCGGCGGCGTCGGAGAGGGAGATGCCGATCAGCGCGGTGACGCCGAGGCCGAGCTCGGCCGCGGCCACCGTCGCGCGGTAGCCGGTGATGACACCGGCCGACTCCAGCCGGTTGATGCGGTCGGTGACGCTGGGGCCGGAGAGGCCCACGAGACGGCCCAGCTCGGCGTATGAGGCGCGACCGTTCTCACGGAGTGCCTGGATGAGCTGCCTGTCCACCGTGTCCATTACGTGGAGCCTTCCATTATTCGGCGATCCTGCAAGTTTAGGTATAGAATCAAAGGCGCACAGGGTCAACACCCTGTGAATCTTTCAACAGATCAATGACGATCTTCAGGAGTGGTTCACCGTGTACACGATCGAGATGGCCTACGCGCACATGCGACAGCTCCAGGAGCTGGCCAACCGATCCCGCACCGACCAGCCCGCCGCCGCCCACCGCGTCGACAAGACCCGTCGCCCGGGCAGCACCAAGAAGCGCTGACAGCGCTGCCGCTACTCACGGGGGCGGGCGCTGCCAAGCTCCCCCTCCCAACGGCGGTACAGCCCGTGCGGCACACCGGCCGCGTCGAGCACCCGCCCCGCGACGAAGTCCACGAGGTCCTGGATGTGCGTCGCGCCCGCGTAGAACGCCGGAGAGGCGGGCAGCACGACCGCGCCCGCCTCGTCCAGCGCCACCAGATGCCTCAGCGTCTGTCCGTTCAGCGGGGTCTCCCGCACCGCGACCACCAGCCGGCGCCGCTCCTTGAGCGTCACGCTCGCGACGCGCTGGAGCAGGTCCTTCGACAGCCCGAGCGCCACACCGGCCACACAGGCGGTGGAGGCCGGGACGATCAGCATCCCCTTGACGGGGTACGAACCCGAACTCGGCCCGGCCGCCAGGTCCCCGGCGCCCCAGTGGCGCACGCCGGCGACGTCGAACCCCTCGAAGGTCCCCGGCTTGCCGTCGGCGCCGCGGCCCAGCCACTCCTCCAGGTCCGCGCGCCAGTGCGCGTCCCGGAACGCGATCCCGGTCTCGTCCAGCAGGGTGAGCCGCGAAGCCCGGCTGACCACCAGGTCCACACTCTCGCCCGCCGCCAGCAGCCCCCGGATCACCGCCGCCGCGTACGGCGTCCCGGACGCCCCGGAAACCCCGACCACCCACGGGGTGCGCTTGCCGTCAGTCATACCTCCGAGACTATCCGGCCACGGCGCGAGGGCACTCGGTAAGGTGTGCGCACGTCCCAGAGGGTGGGACGGCACGAGGGGGAACCATCATGAGCACGTCGACCGAGCCGGCCTGGAGCAGAACGGACCGCGCCAAGGCCGCCGCGCAGCTGATGCTGGGCTGGGTGGCGCTGCTGTGGGCGATCGAGGCGGTCGACTACGCCACCGGGCACTCCCTCGACCAGTACGGGATCAGGCCCCGGGACACGGAGCACCTGGTCGGCATCGTCGCGTGCCCGTTCCTGCACTTCGGCTTCGACCACGTGGCGTCCAACAGCATCCCGCTGCTCGTGTTCGGCTTCATCGCGGCGCTGAGCGGCATACGCCGGTTCCTCGCCGTCAGCGGTCTGATCATTCTGGCCGACGGGATCGGCTCCTGGCTGGTCGCCCCGCCGAACACGATCGGAGCCGGAGCTTCGGGCCTGGTCTTCGGCCTCTTCGGCTACGTGGTGGTCCGCGGCTTCGTCGAACGCAAGCCGCTGAACGTGGCGGTGGGCCTCGTGGTCGCCGGGGTGTGGGGCGGAACGATATTCACGGGCATCCTGCCGACGGACTCCGGCATCGCCTGGTACGCCCACCTCATCGGCCTCGCCGCAGGCGTGGCGACGGCCGTGTACTACCGCCGCCCGGCGCCCCGGCAGGCCCTGGCCGCCTAGAAGGCCAGGCCCCGCACCACCAGGTCGGCCAGCGCGCACAGGAACAGGGCGATGCCGATGAAGCCGTTGACCGTGAAGAAGGCGCGGTTCAGGCGGGACAGGTCGTGCGGCTTGACGATGGTGTGCTCGTAGAGGAAGGCCGCCACCACGATCAGCAGGCCGGTCCAGAAGAGGACCCCCGCGTCGGTGAGCACGGCGTACCAGGCCAGCAGGCCGGTCGTGACCACGTGCGCGCCACGGGCGCCCCACAGGGCCGCCGGGACGCCGAAGCGGGCCGGGACCGAGCGGACGCCCTCCGCGCGGTCGGCCGCCACGTCCTGGCAGGCGAAGATCAGGTCGAAGCCGCCGATCCACACGCCCACGGCGAGGCCGAGGACGGCCGCGTCCCAGGACCACTCCCCCGTGATCGCCAGCCAGGCCCCGACCGGGCCCATCGCCTGGGCCAGGCCGAGGATGGCGTGCGGGAAGTCCGTGAAGCGCTTGCCGTACGGGTAGACCACCATCGGCACGACCGCGACCGGCGCCAGCGCCAGACACAGCGGGTTCAGCAGGGCGGCCGAGCCGAGGAAGACCACCAGCGCGATCCCCGCGCCGGTCCATGCGGAGCGGACCGACACGGCGCCGGTGACCAACTCACGTCCGGCGGTGCGCGGGTTCCGGGCGTCGATCTCGCGGTCGATGATCCGGTTCGCGGCCATGGCGAAGGTGCGCAGGCCCACCATGCAGACGGTGACGAGCAGCAGCTCCTTCCAGTGCATGCGCCCGTCGAGCCGGAACATGGCCGTGAGGGCGGCGATGTACGCGAAGGGCAGCGCGAAGACCGAGTGCTCGATCATCACGAGGCGCAGGAAGGCCTTCACCTTGCCGGTGGCCTGCGGCGCGGAGCCGGGTCCCGGGAGGGCTTCGGCGGCGGAGGTCATACGAGGCTCCCGCGGAACGCTTCGAGGTCGGCGCGGAGGGTGCCCACGGCCTCCGGGGCGATCTCCAGGGTGAGCGGGGGCACCTCCTCGCCCTCCGGCGGGGTGATCCGGGCCAGGAAGGCGCAGGACCCGCCGGACGGGCGGCCCTCCAGGCTCAGCACGGGGCCCGCCTCGACGGTGAACGGCTCGGCCGCGGCGAACGCCAGCTCGGCGAGCAGGCGCTCCGCGAAGTCGTCGGCGTCCGCGTCCCGCAGGCCGGGCAGCTCGAAGCCACCGCCGCCGTCCTCCTGCTCCCACATCAGCGCCCAGACGTCGCCGGAGCCGGCGAACTCCTCGGCGCTCACCCCCGCCTGCTGGGCGGCCATCCCGACGCCCGGGTCGGACGGGTCGAGTACCGGGCGCACGAGGGCCACGTACGTGGTGTCGTCGCCGATGAAGAGGGCGGGACCGCCCACGCCGATGGGGCTCACAGGCCGTACTCCTTCCAGCGGCGGTCCACCAGGGCCGCCGTCGCCGGGTCGGACTCGACCATGTCGGGCCAGCCGCCGTCGCGGGTGTAGCCCTCCTCCGGCAGCTTCTTCGTCGCGTCGATGCCTGCCTTGCCGCCCCAGAACTGCTGGTAGGAGGCGTGGTCCAGGTGGTCCACCGGCCCCTCGACCACGGTCAGGTCGCGGGAGTAGTCGGTGTTGCCGAGGGCCCGCCAGGAGACCTCGTGCAGGTCGTGGACGTCGCAGTCCTTGTCCACCACGATGATCAGCTTGGTCAGCGACATCATGTGGGCGCCCCAGATGGCGTGCATGACCTTCTGCGCGTGCTTGGGGTACTTCTTGTCGATCGAGACGATCGCGCAGTTGTGGAAACCGCCCGACTCGGGGAGGTGGTAGTCCACGATGTCCGGGACGATGATCTTGAGCAGCGGCAGGAAGAAACGCTCCGTCGCGCGGCCCAGCGGGCCGTCCTCGGTCGGCGGCCGGCCGACGACGATCGACTGGAGCAGCGGGCGCTTCCGCATCGTCACGCAGTCGATCTTCAGCGCGGGGAAGGGCTCCTGCGGCGTGTAGAAGCCGGTGTGGTCGCCGAAGGGGCCCTCGGGGAGCATCTCCCCCGGCTCCAGCCAGCCCTCGATGACGACCTCGGCGTTGGCCGGGACCTGGAGCGGGACGGTCTTGCAGTCGACCATCTCGATCCGCTTGCCCGCGACGAACCCGGCGAAGAGGTACTCGTCGATGTCGCCCGGCAGCGGCGCGGTGGACGCGTACGTCACGGCCGGCGGGCAGCCGAACGCGATCGCGACCGGCAGCCGCTCGCCGCGGGCGGCGGCGACGGCGTAGTGGTTGCGGCTGTCCTTGTGGATCTGCCAGTGCATGCCGATGGTGCGCTTGTCGTGGCGCTGGAGCCGGTAGAGGCCGAGGTTGCGCACGCCGGTCTCGGGGTGCTTGGTGTGGGTGAGGCCCAGGTTGAAGAAGGAGCCCCCGTCCTTGGGCCAGGTGAAGAGGGCCGGCAGCTGATCCAGGTCGACGTCGTCGCCGGTGAGGACGACCTCCTGGACGGGCGCGGACTCGCCCTTCACCTTCTTCGGCGGTACGTGGACCATCGAGCCGAGCTTGCCGAAGGCCTCGCGGACGCCGATGAAGCCCTGGGGCAGTTCGGGCTTGAGCAGGCCGCCGATCTTCTCGCTGATCTCGCCGTACGACTTCAGGCCGAGGGCCTTCAGGAGGCGGCGGTCGGTCCCGAAGACGTTCATGGCGAGCGGCATCGCCGAGCCCTTGACGTTCTCGAAGAGCAGGGCCGGGCCGCCGGCCTTGTTCACTCTGTCGACGATCTCCCCGACCTCCAGGTACGGGTCGACTTCGGCCTTGATGCGCTTGAGGTCGCCCTCCCGCTCCAGAGCCCGGAGCAGCGAGCGGAGATCGTCGTAAGCCATGGAGCCCAGTATCCGTCACCCCATACCCTGGAACCGTCACCGGGGCCCCGCGCGGGCCCGTCGCCACTTCCCGGGAGTCGGTCCCACACCGTGCTGCGCTATCTGCCGTTCCTGCTGATCATCGCGCTGACCATCTACGCCTTCATCGACTGCCTGAACACCCCGGAGGAGGAGGTCAAGCACCTCCCCAAGACGGTCTGGGTGCTGATCATCCTGCTGTTCTCGATCGTCGGCCCGGTGGTGTGGCTCTTCGCGGGCCGCAAGCGCTCCGTGGTCGGCGGCGGTGGCGGGGGGCGTGCCCGCCGCACGCAGTGGGTGGCGCCCGACGACAACCCGGAGTTCCTGAAGTCCCTGCGCGAGGAGCAGGAGCGGAAGAAGGACAAGGACGGGGACGGCGGCAAGGGCGAGCCCGGCACGGACAAGGACTAGCAGCCCCGCCGCCGGGGGGTGCGGCCCGGGCCGGTCACTGCGCCCACGGCAGGACGCGGGTGCCCTCGGTGCCGGGCACCGAGACCACGCCGTCCGCGCGCATGGCGACGTACGCCTCGAAGGACTCGGGGGCGTGGATCCGGCGGAGCACGTCCGGCGGCAGGACGAGGGTCTGGCCGGCGGACGCCTTCTCGGTGCGGCCGTCGCAGGTGACCTCCAGGGAGCCGGCGGTGAGCAGCCAGACCTGCTCGCGGCTGACGGTGTGCTCGGGGCCGGTGGCGCCGGCGGCCATGTCGACGTGCCAGGTGGCGAGTTCGGAGCTGCCGCGGCTGGGGGCGGCGAGGCCGGTCATGGTGGCGTTCGGGGTGGCGGTGACGTTCTCGGGGGAAGCGCTGATCACGTGCACGGTGGTGTCCTCTTCCGTTGGCGGCGTGGCGTGCGGATGCCTGTGAGTAAAGACCCTTTACTCAACTGAGTCAAGGGGCTTTACTCGCCTGTGGCACCATGGACGCGTGACCTCCGCAGAAGAGAACCCCGGCACCGAGCTGACCTTCCTCCTCGGGATCGGCTTCCAGCTGATGCTCGGCGAGTTCACCCGGCGCCTCGCCGAGGAGGGCTACGCCGACCTGCGCCCCCTGCACGGCATGGCCTTCCAGGCCCTCAAGGGACCCGGCGCCACCGCGAGCGAGCTGGCCGAACGGCTCGGGGTGACCAAGCAGGCCGCCGGACAGATCGTGGACGACCTGGAGAAGCGCGGCTACGTCCGGCGTGAACCGCACCCCGGCGGCGGACGCCGCAAACTGGTGGTCCTCACCCCCGCCGCCGACCGCCACCTGGCCACCGCCGGGCGGGTCCTGCACCAGCTGGAGGCCGAGCTGGCCGCACGGGCCGACCTCGCCGCGCTGCGGGGGGAGCTGGCGCGCGTCATACGCGCCCTGCACGGGGACGGGGGGCTGCCGCCGCTGCGGCCGGTGTGGTGAGCCTACGTCCGGGAGAAGGACGCATAGGAGGCGCGCAGCTCGCCCCAGCGGGCGTCGGTCCAGGCCGCCCAGTCGGTCGGGTGCCCGGCCAGCGCGGCCTCCAGCCGTTCGAGGTGGTCGTGCCAGCCGGCCAGGCAGTCGAGGCGCTCCTGCGCGGAGCCGCCGCGTTCGTTCAGGAAGCGGACCACCGTCGAATCGGTGCCCACCGCCTCCAGATGGAAGCGGATCCGGCCGTGCTCGGAGACGGTGTACTCGGCGACCCGCTCGGTGTCCCAGGCCGTGACGTGCCCGGACACCGTGGTGCCGGTGTTCAGCCAGCGCAGGGTGACGGCACCGCCGAGCCGGCGTTCCAGCACGTCCGCCGCCGCCAGCCAGCCGCGCAGCCCGTCCGGCGTCGTCACGGCGGGCCACAGGGCCTGGTAGCCGTACGGCAGGTGCATCTCGAAGCGGATGGTCCAGCGGCCGGAGCCGTGCGGCTCGCTGGTGGCATGGCTCACAGGAGACATACCACCAGCGTCCCACTCCGGCGGGTCAGACGCCCGCGTACGAGTGCTTGCCGCTGAGCAGGATGTTCACGCCGTAGTAGTTCCAGATCCAGCAGGCGAAGGCGAAGAGCGCCAGATAGGCGGCCTTGCGGCCCTTCCAGCCCGCCGTGGCCCGCGCGTGCAGGTAGCAGGCGTACGCCACCCAGGTCACGAAGGACCAGACCTCCTTCGGGTCCCAGCCCCAGTAGCGGCCCCAGGCGTCGCCCGCCCAGATGGCGCCCGCGACGATGGTGAAGGTCCACAGCGGGAAGACGGCCGCGTTGATCCGGTAGGAGAACTTGTCGAGCGAGGCCGCCGAGGGCAGCCGTTCCAGCACCGAGGTCCGGAACCGGCCCGGGGTGCGGCCGGCCTCCAGGTGGCTCTCGTAGCTGTCGCGGAACAGGTAGAGGACCGCGCCGGCCGCGCCGATGTAGAAGACAGCGCCGCAGAAGATGGCGGTGGAGACGTGGATCCACAGCCAGTACGAGTGCAGGGCCGGCACCAGCTGGTCACTGGCGGTGTACAGCCAGGTCGTGGCGATGCCGAGGTCCAGCAGGACGGTGGTGACCAGGATCAGGCCGAGCCAGCGGACGTTCTTCTTCAGCGCCAGGAGCATCAGGTACGCGCCGACCGCGACCGTGGAGAAGGTCACCGAGAACTCGTACATGTTGCCCCAGGGGGCCCGCTGCACCGACATCGCGCGGGCGACCACGCCGGCCGCCTCGATCAGGAAGCCGAGCACGGTCAACGAGACCGCGATGCGCCCGTACAGGTCACCCTGCTCGGTGCCGCCCGCCGCGCCAGGGCCGTCGGGGACGTCCCGGGTGCCGGACACGGAGCGGGTGACGACCTCCGGCCTGTCGAGGACAGCCGTCGCGCCGCCCTTGGTCCGCACCCGCACGGCGGGCGCCGCACCGGCCGCGGCCGTCGGCGCCGTCAGCGCGGCGGCCGTACGGCCCACCTTGCTGCGGCTGCCGAAGACCCACTCGGTGATGTGCGCGAGGAAGGCGAGCGTGTAGACCGCCATCGACGCGTACACCAGCTTGTTGCTGAGATCGGCGAGGCTCTCGTTCGTCGCCGCCGCGAGCAGCGTCGTCATGCGCGCTCCCCCTCTTCTTCCTCTGTGGTTACGGCTTGCACGGGGCTCGGCGCCCGTTCGTACAGGGCGGCGCAGAGCACCGACAGCTCCTCCGGCAGCTTCGCCGACTCGCTGCGGCCCAGGCCCGCCATCTCCACGACGGTCAGGCCGTCCTCGCCCCGGACCGCACGGACCCAGATCCGGCGGCGCTGGATGAACAGGGACGCGGCCAGACCGCCGATGGCGACGACCGCACCCGCGAGGGCCAGCCCGTTGCCGGGCTGCTGGGTGACCGAGAAGGTGGCCCAGCGCTCGATGCCCTCGAACTTCACGGTGCCCGCGCCGTCCGGCAGGGTCATCGTCTCGCCCGGCAGCAGCCGCTGCTTGAACAGCTCGCCCTCGGGGTTCTTGAACTCCTGCATCTTGGAGGTGTTCAGCTGGTACACGTTCTGCGGCAGGCCCGCGTCCACACCCAGGCTGCCGTGGTAGGCGCTGAGGGCGAGGACCGGGAAGTCCAGGGCGGGGAACTGCGAGAGCATCGTGCCCTTGCCGGCTCCGGCGAAGGTCGGCACGAACATGGCGTTGAAGCCGAGCTGCTCCTTGTCGCCGTTCTTGTTGCGGTAGCCGTCCGGGACCTTGACCGCGCCCGACGAGCTCAGGTTGGCGTCGAAGGGCAGCATCGGCACGGCGTCCTTGTAGATCACCTTGCCGGAGGGGTCGGACACCGAGATGACCGGCGCGTAGCCGTGGCCCAGCAGGAAGACCTTGGAGCCGTCGATCTCCAGCGGCTTGTTGACCTCGATCTCGGCCTGCTTCGGCCGGCCGTGCGCGCCCTCGCTGTAGGTGACGTACGCCTTGAAGTCGCGCGGGGTGCCCTTCTGCGGGCCGCTCTTCTCGTACGTCGCGTCGAACCGGTCCAGGGTGAACGAGAACGGCGGCAGGCTGTCCGGTGAGAAGAGGCTGCCGTACTTGAAGTCGTCGTACTGGGTGAGCGTGTTGGCGAAGCCCTTGCCGCGCAGGACGAGCTTGCCGCCCTCGGACTTGAAGAGCTGCCCGGCCGCGAAGGCCACCAGCAGCACGATCAGGGCGATGTGGAAGGCCAGGTTCCCGGCCTCGCGCAGGTAACCCTTCTCGGCGGCGACGGCGTCCCCGACCGGCTCCGTGCGGAAGCGCCGCTTGCGCAGCAGGGTCCTCGCCCTGGAGAGGACCTCGTCCGGGGAGGCCTCCGTACGCCACGCCGCGTACGCCGGCAGCCGCTCCAGGCGGCGCGGCGCGCCCGGCGGGCGGCCGGTGAGCTGGCCGACGAACTGCCAGGTGCGCGGGACGATGCAGCCGATCAGCGACACGAACAGCAGGATGTAGATCGCGGAGAACCACACCGAGCTGTAGACGTCGAAGAGCTGGAGCTTCTCGGCGACCGGCACCCAGAACTGGTGGTCCTTCTTCCACTGGGCGACCTTCATCGGGTCGACCTGCGTCTGGGGGACCAGGGAGCCGGGGATGGAGCCGAGGGAGAGCAGGAAGAGCAGGATCAGCGCCACCCGCATGGAGGTGAGCTGGCGCCAGAACCAGCGGATCCAGCCGGTGACCCCGATGCCGACGGGGGTGGCCGCGCCGTCCTCGACGGGGGCGGTGGAGAGCTGCGCTCGGGCCGCGGCGTCGTCGTGCGCCGGGCCGGAGTCGTTGGGCGGGCCGCCGGAGTCGTTGGGCGTGCCGGAGTCGTTCGGCGCCTCGGCGGGCGCCTTGTCGGTCGTACTCATGTCCGTGTAGTCCTCAGATCCCCACCGTGAAGCCGTTCGTCCAGCTCTGCATCTCGTAGACGATGCCGCCCCACAGTCCCGTGACGAGCAGCAGACCGGTGACGATCAGCATGCCGCCGCCGATGCGCATCACCCACGCGTAGTGCTTCTTGACCCATCCGAACGCCCCGAGCGCCTTGCGGAAGGCGATCGCCGCGAGGATGAAGGGGAGGCCGAGGCCCAAGCAGTAGACCACCATCAGCAGCGCGCCGCGCCCGGCACTGGCCTGGTCGATGGAGAGCGTGTTGACGGCGGCGAGGGTGGGGCCCATGCAGGGGGTCCAGCCGATGCCGAAGAGCACGCCGAGCACGGGCGCCCCGAGCAGGCCCGCCGTCGGCTTCTTGTGGAAGCGGAACTCCCGCATGGTCAGCCCCGGGATCGCTCCCATGAAGAACAGGCCGAGCAGGATCACCAGACCGCCCATGACCCGGGTGACGATCTCCTTGTTCTCCCCCTGGAAGACGTCGCCGAACTGGCCGAAGAGCGCGCCCGTCGAGACGAAGACGGCGGTGAAGCCGAGGACGAACAGGCTCGCGCCCGCCAGCATCCGGCCGCGCCGGGCCTCGGCGAGGTCGGCACCACTCACGCCGGTGACGTAGGAGAGGTAGCCGGGCACGAGCGGGAGCACGCAGGGGGAGAAGAACGACACCAGCCCGGCGAGCAGCGCGATCGGCAGGGCCAGCAGGAGCGCGCCGCTGAGGACCGTGGTGTTCACGCCGGTCGCCTCGGCGGCGAGGAGGAGGTGCGGGTCCACGCGCTCACTGCTCCGCGAGGAGCGGGTCGATCATCGAGCGCAGCTGCTCCTCGTTGACCGCGACGAGGGTGCGGGCGGCGATCCTGCCCTGCTTGTCGAGGACGATCGTGGAGGGGATGGACTGCGCGTTGAGCGTGCCCTTGGGGAAGCGGAGCATCAGCTTGCCGTCCGGGTCGTAGAGGCTCGGGTAGGTGATCCCGAAGTTCTCCTCGAAGGCGGCGGCGTTCTGCTTGCTGTTGTCGCGGGTGTTGATCCCGACGAAGGCGACGTCCTTGCCGGCGTCGGCCATCTCCTTGGAGACCTTCGCGAAGTACGGGGCCTCGGCGCGGCAGGGCGGGCACCAGGAGCCCCAGACGTTGAGGACGACGACCTTGCCCTTGAGGGCGGTGGTGTCGAGCGTCTTGCCGTCGACGGTGTCCCCGTCGAGCTTGGGGGCGTCGGTGCGGTCGGCCTTGGCGACGGTGGAGATGCCGCTGGGGCCCGTCACGTAGTTCCCCCCGCCGGAACCGGCCGGCTTGCCTCCGCTGCCGGAATCACCGCAGGCCGACAGGGTCAGGGCACTCGCGAGGGTGATCGCGGTCAGCAGGACGGCGCGGCCGCTGGTCGAGCGGCGGTTGGTTCGACGGTCACGCGCGCGGCTAAGGCTCATGTGAAAAGTTTCGCATGACCGATTTGCGGATCTTCCGCACCCCCCAGCGCCCCATGAACCCCCAGGTCAACCTCAAACCCAGCCCGGCGGCCTCCAGCCCCGCCGGCCCAACCCGGCCCGCCGGCGCTTGAGGCGCGGGGTCCGGGGCACAGCCCCGCGGGGTCCGGGGCGCAGCCCCGCGGGGTCCGGGGCACAGCCCGGGGGTCCGGGGCGCAGCCCCGCGGGGTCCGGGGCGCAGCCCGGGGGTCCGGGGCGCAGCCCCGCGGGGTCCGGGGCACAGCCCGGGGGTCCGGGGCACAGCCCGGGGGTCCGGGGCGCAGCCCCGGGGAACGGGCGAAGGGCGGGTAGGGGAACCCAGCCCCGCGCAGCGGCGCCCACGGCCCCGCACCCGCCCCCGGGACGGCCCCTCCGAGTCCGGGGCCCGGGGCTACGCCCCGAAGGCCTTCGACTTGCCCTTCACCGGCTTGGCGCCCGCCAGCAGATGCGCCGGCACCAGGTCCCGCGCCGGCTCGCTGTACCCGACCGACACCAGCTTGTCGCCCTGGTACGTGAACGACGTCAGCGACGCCAGCGTGCACTGCCGCCGCCGCGGGTCGTGCCACAGCCGCCGCCGCTCCGCGAAGCTCCGTACGATCCAGATCGGCAGCTGGTGGCTGACCGCCACCGCCTCGTGCCCGCGCGCCGCGTCCCTCGCCGCCTCGATCGCGCTCATCATCCGTACGACCTGCTCGACGTACGGCTCGCCCCACGACGGCTTGAACGGGTTCGTCAGGTGCTTCCAGTTGCCCGGCTTGCGCAGCGCCCCGTCACCGACGCCGAAGGTCTTGCCCTCGAAGACGTTGCCGGCCTCGATCAGCCGGCCGTCGGTGGCCAGTTCCAGGCCGTGCACCTTCGCGATCGGCGCGGCCGTCTCCTGCGCCCGCTCCAGCGGCGAGGCCACCACGTACGTGACGTCCCGGCCCTGGAGGTGCTCGGCGACCCGGTCGGCCATCTGCCGGCCCAGCTCGGAGAGGTGGTAGCCGGAGCGGCGCCCGTACAGGACCCCGTCCGGGTTGTGCACTTCGCCGTGCCGCATCACGTGGACGACGGTGATGTCGCTCATGCGCTCGCCTCCGCGGCGGCACGCGCGGCGGCCGGCAGCGCGGCCGCGACGCGCTCGACGGCCCGCTCGTCGTGAGCGGTGGACACGAACCAGGACTCGAACGCCGACGGCGGCAGGTAGACGCCCTGCGACAGCATCGAGTGGAAGAACGCGTTGAAGCGGAACCCTTCCTGCTTCTTCGCGTCGTCGTAGTTGCGGACCGGGTCCGCGGTGAAGAACACCGAGAACATGTTGGAGGCGGTCTGCAGCCGGTGCGCCACGCCCTCCTTGCTCAGCGCCGCCGTCACCAGGCCCTGGATCTCCTTCGAGACCGCGTCGACCTTGTCGTACGCCGCCCCGTCCAGCAGCCGCAGCTGCGCGAGGCCGGCGGCGGTGGCGACCGGGTTGCCGGAGAGCGTGCCCGCCTGGTAGACGGGGCCGGCCGGGGCCAGGTGCCCCATGACGTCCGCGCGGCCGCCGAACGCCGCCGCCGGGAAGCCGCCGCCCATGACCTTGCCGAAGGTCATCAGGTCGGGCTTGACCCCGTCCACCCCGTACCAGCCGGCGCGGGAGGTACGGAATCCGGTCATCACCTCGTCCGAGATGTACAGCGCGCCGTTCTCGCGGCACAGGTCGGCCAGGCCCTGGTTGAAGCCCTCGCCGGGGGTGACGACGCCCATGTTGCCCGGCGCGGCCTCCGTGATCACGCAGGCGATCTCGCCGGGGTGCGCGGCGAAGGCGGCCCGGACGGCGTCGAGGTCGTTGTAGGGGAGCACGATCGTGTCGCCGGCCTGCGCGCCCGTCACCCCGGGGGTGTCGGGCAGGGCGAAGGTGGCCAGGCCGGAACCGGCGGCGGCCAGCAGCGCGTCGACGTGTCCGTGGTAGCAGCCGGCGAACTTCACGACCTTGGCGCGGCCGGTGAAGCCCCGGGCCAGCCGGATCGCCGACATGGTCGCCTCGGTGCCCGAGGACACCAGGCGCACCTGCTCGACGGGCTCGATACGGGCCACGATCTCCTCGGCGAGGGCGACCTCGCCCTCACCCGGCGTGCCGAAGGAGGTGCCGCGGGCGACGGCCGCCTGCACCGCCTCGATCACCTCGGGGTGGGAGTGGCCGAGAATCATCGGCCCCCACGAGCAGACCAGGTCGACGTACTCACGCCCGTCGGCATCGGTCAGGTAGGGACCGGTACCGGACACCATGAACCGGGGCGTACCGCCCACGGCACGGAAGGCGCGTACGGGAGAGTTCACGCCGCCGGGGGTCACGAGGGACGCGCGCTCGAAGAGCGTCTGCGAAACTGGGGCTTCATACGGGTACGGGTAGCTCACACCAGCCATGGTCTCAGAGGCCGCGACAGACTTGCGGACGGGCGTTTCACCGCGCCGCCGCGGGGGAGGTCACTGCCATGATGATCAGGCTGCGTGGCGGGGGCCGCGGGGCCGGGGCAGGCAATACGTGTCGGGTGGAGATATGCAACGCGGTGGTGGACCGGGCGAGGGTACGGACGGCCTCGACCCGCAGCGCGCCCGCGAAGCCCGCCGACGCGGCAGGCACCGGCGGCGCGGCGCCGAGGCCGTCGATCCCGTACCGGGGCTGCCCCGTGCGCCGGGCGGCGAGGCCGACGCGGCGGCGGACGACGCGGACGACACCGGCGGCCTGCCCAAGGGCCGCGGTATGGGAGTGACGTACAAGTACTTCGGCGCCCCCGACGGCGCGACGGCCGCGCGGGTGCCGCAGACGATGCGGCCCGAGGAGCTGGGCGGCGACGAGCTCGGCATGGGCGGCATGTTCACCAAGATCAAGCCGGAGACGATGGCCGCGATGGTCCTGACCGGCATCGAGGGCATACCGCTGCACAAGGTGCCCCCGCTGGAACTGGTCGTCCTGCACCCCGACTACGCGGTGGTCAAGCTGCCCATGACGGTGGTCGACCCGCTGCGCGGGGTGGGCGAGGAGTCGGTGGGAGCGGCCGCGTTCATCTGGTCGACGGTGCCCGACCGGGGCGGCCCGCGCGACGCCTTCAACGTCTACCAGCTGCTGCACGAATGGCAGGACTTCTCCCACCGCCTCCACGAGAACGGCCACCAGGCGTACTGCCTCGTCTGGCCCTGAGGCGGGCAGTGCCGGCCGGGGCGTCAGGCCGGGGCGTCAGGTCGGGGCGTTGCGTCAGGCCGCGTCGCGCGCGGCGGCGTTCTCCTGCCACTGGCGGCCGATCGCCTTGACCAGCGCCGGATACACACCCAGGTAGCGGAAGGGCTTGATGGCGGCCATGTACACGAGGCCGAGCAGCCCGTTGGGTTTGACCAGGACGGCCATCTGGCCGCGGTGGCCGCCCCGCCCGTCCGGCACCCAGCCGATGTGCATGATCCCGTGCACAGTCTTGTTGCCCATCTCCGCGGCCCATTCGTCGTGCGTCTGGTAGACGGAGGTGAAGGGGAGCGCCTGGAGGTCGGGGCCCTGCGGCCCCTCGGCGAGGTCCGCCGGCAGCCGCTCCCGCAGCGAGCGCACCCGGCCGCCGACGCCGTCGCCGGGCTTGTCCCAGCCGAGCAGCGCGCCGAGCTTCCAGCGGACGGCGAAGAGGATCCGGTAGGCGGGGGCGGAGATCCCGGAGGTCTGGCTGGGGCCCTGCGCGAACTGGGCCACCAGCCGCGCGAGGTCGTCCGGGCCGCCCGGGGTGGGCAGGGCCCACACGTCCTCGAGCTGGAAGTCGCCTGCGATCTCGTGGATCCGCCAGGGCCGGGAGGTGTGGGCGGAACTGGGGAGTTTCATGGCGTGCCCCTCCATCTATACGATGCCGTATAGATGAGGCTAGACCGGTCTGTACGCACCCGTACAGATCATCGGCACGTGACGGGAGACACACCATGGCCACCGCCCGCACGCCCCGCGGCAAGTGGATCGAGCAGGGCCTGCGCGCCCTCGCCGCCGGCGGCCCGGACGCCGTCCGCGTCGAGGCGCTGGCGCAGGCGCTCGGCGTCAGCAAGGGCGGCTTCTACGGGTACTTCCGCAACCGCGACGCGCTGCTGGAGGAGATGCTCGACACGTGGGAACACGAGGTCGCGGACGGGGTGATCCAGCAGACCGAGGGCGCGGGCGGTGACGCGCGGGCCAAGCTGGAGCGGCTGTTCACCATCGTCGAGGAGTCGGCCGACGGGCCGGTGCGGGGGACGGCGGTCGACCTGGCGGTCCGCGACTGGGCCCGGCGCGACGCGGCCGTCGCGGCGCGGCTGCGCCGTGTCGACAACCGGAGGATGGACTACCTGCGGGAGCTGTTCGGCGCGTTCTGCCCGGACCCGGACGACGTGGAGGTCCGCTGCCTGATGGCGTTCTCCCTGCGGATCGGCGGCCGGTTCATCGCCGTCGACCACGGCGGACGCAGCCCCGCCGACATGCTGGCCCTCACCCGCCACTGGCTCCTCCGCCCCCCACCGCCGTAACCCCTCGCACACCCCCACCCGCCGGACGGCGAGCCACCGGGCCCCGGTGCGGGCGGTGTGGCGCTGCGCGGAGCCGGAGATCCCCTACCCGCCCTTCCACCGTTCCCCGGGACTCCGCCCCGGACCCCGCGCAGCGGCACGCCACCCGTAGGCGACCGTCGGCACCCGCCCCGGCCCGTGACCCCGCCCGGCCGGTCGACGGACGGAGTCCGGCGCAGCGGCGCGAAGCCCGGGAAGCGCGCCGGCGCTGAGCGGTGGGAGCGGCGCCTTCAGGGGGACACGGTCAGGATCAGGCGGCCTCGGGTGCCCGGGGTGGCGAGGGCCGTGTGGGCCTTGGCGGCCTCGGAGAGGTCGAAGGTGCCCGCCACGCGGAGCGTCAGCGCGCCGGCGTCGACCAGGGCGGACAGCCGGGCCAGCAGGGCGCCGTCCGGGGCGACCTCCTGCTCCTCCACCCGGATCCCCCGCTCCGCGGCCGGCGCCGCGCCCGGGATCAGGCCCACGTACGCACCGCCGTCGCGGACGAAGCCCAGCGCCGCCTCCCCCAGCACCGCCGCGTCCAGGACCCCGTCGACCGGCTCCGCCGGAGCCGACCCGCGCGGCACGAACCCGGCCGCGCCCAGGGAGCGTACGAACTCCTCGTCCCCCTCGCCCGCGAGGGCCGTCACCACCAGGCCCGCCCGCGCGGCCAGCTGGACCGCGAGGCCGCCGACCACACCGGCCGCGCCGGTGATCAGGACCGAGTCGCCCGGGGCGAGCCCCAGCAGGTCCACCGCACGGGCGGCGGTCAGCCCGCTCAGCGGGAGCGCCGCCGCGGCCGTGTCGTCCACCGATGCGGGGGCCGCCGCCACCGCGGAGGCGTCCAGCACCACGTACTCGGCGTGCGTCCCGAGCGGCTTCACCGGGCCGTAGTGCAGCCCGACCACCCTGCGGCCCTCCGTCCAGCCGTCCACTCCGGGGCCGACCGCGTCGATCTCGCCCGCCACGTCCCAGCCGAGCCCGAGCCGCTGTCCGGCCCCGCCGAAGACGCCGGCGCGGACAGCGCCGTCCACCGGGTTCAGCCCGGCCGCCCGGACCCGGACGCGGACCTGGCCGGCCGCCGGCTGGGGAACCGCCACCTCGGCCAGCTCCACCCGCTCCGGCCCGCCGAAGGTGGTGACCACCGCTGCCCGCATGCCGCGGGTCCGCTGCTGCTCGCTCATGTCTCTCTCCCCGTTCGTCAGGTCTCGTTCGGTCCCGGTCAGCCGTTCCCGATGACCACTAACCTAGGGAGAGGTACTCTCTTTTCGAAAGTACGCACTTGGGAGTGCGTACCCGACCCGGAAGTGGGCAACCATGGCCACCCGCACCGCCGCCGCCCTGCGCGAAGAGGCCCGCGCCGCCTACGACGCCTTCGTCAGGGACTGCCCCACCACCCAGCTCCTCGCCCGCATCAGCGACAAGTGGGTCGGCCTCGTCCTCAGCGCCCTCGGCGAGGCCGAAACCGGCTCCATGCGCTACAGCGAACTGGGCCGCAAAATCCCCGGCGTGAGCCAGAAGATGCTCACCCAGACCCTCCGCTCCCTCGAACGCGACGGCATCGTCACCCGCACCGTCACCCCGACCGTCCCCGTCCGCGTCGACTACCGCCTCACCGAACTCGGCGGCAGCCTCGGCTGCCTCCTCTCCTCCGTCAAGAAGTGGGCCGAGAACCACTTCGACGAGGTCAGTGCCCACCGCGAGGCCTACGACCAGGCCACAGCCACCACCTGACCCCCTCCACCCGGAACCACCGAATTCGGCGGCGCCGCCGGGCCCCCGATGGCATGCTGGGACCGTGAACGGTCCCGGCATTCAGCTCACCCTCGCCCCCGAACTGCGCCTCTTCGCCCCGCCCAGCCGGCGCGCGGACCGCGTACCGACCGCCACCGACGGCGCCTCCAGCATCGGACACGTCGTCGAATCCGCGGGCGTCCCCCTCACCGAGGTGGGCCGCCTGGTCGTCGACGGCCAGGAGGTCCCCGTCTCGTACGTGCCCCAAGCGGGCCAGACGGTAGAGGTGTTCGGCGTGGACCGGCCCCAGCGGATCGCCGGCGCCCCCCTGCGCTTCCTCCTCGACGTCCACCTCGGCACCCTCGCCCGCCGGCTGCGCCTGCTCGGCGTCGACGCCGCCTACGAGAACGAGGACATCGGCGACCCCGCCCTCGCCACCCGCTCCGCCGCCGAGCAGCGCGTCCTGCTCTCCCGCGACCGCGGCCTGCTGCGCCGCCGCGAGATCTTCGCCGGCGCGTACGTCTACAGCGACAACCCGGACGAGCAACTGCGGGACGTACTCAGCCGGTTCGCACCCGAGCTCACCCCCTGGACCCGCTGCACGGCCTGCAACGGCCCGCTCCGGGAAGCGGACAAGGACAGCGTCGGCGACCGGCTGGAACACGGCACGCAGCGCTCGTACGACGTCTTCGCGCAGTGCACCGACTGCGAACGCGTCTACTGGCGCGGCGCCCACCACTCGCGCCTGGAACGGATCGTGGACGACGCCCTGGCCGAATTCGGCAACGGCGCCCCGGTGTAGCGCCCTGCGGCGGCCGCCCCCGGCTGGCAGACTCCTGGAGCATGACTGCCGCTGAGGACACCACCGGAGCATCCGGCGACACCGGCACCACCGACGTCTTCGACGTGGCCGTCGTCGGCGCGGGACCCACGGGACTCCTGCTCGCCGGCGACCTCGCCGCCGCCGGACTCTCCGTCACCCTCCTGGAGAAGCGGCCCCGCACGGCCGCCAACCTCACCCGCGCCTTCGCCGTCCACGCCCGCACCCTCGAACTGCTCGACGCGCGCGGCCTCGCCGACGAACTCGTCTCCACCGGCCGGCGGATCGACCTGCTGCGCCCCTTCGGTTCCATGGCCCTCTCCCTCCGACGGCTGCGTAGCCGCTACCCCTTCGTGCTCATCACCCCTCAATATGAGACAGAGAAACTGCTGGAGCGCCGCGCACTGTCCACAGGGACGGTCATCCAATACGACTGCCAGGTCACCGGCCTCCGCCAGGACCACGAGACGGTCACCCTCGACGTCCAGGACACGGAGAAGGCCGACCCGGAAGACCACGGCCCCGAGGGCCCCGGCCCCGAGGACCACGGCCCCGGCCCCGACGGCCGCCCCCGCCAGATCCACGCGCGCCACGTCGTCGGCACCGACGGCGTCCGCTCCACCGTCCGCGACCGCCTCGGCCTCCCCTTCCCCGGCCAGGCCGTCGTCCGCTCCATGATCCTGGCCGACGTCCGCCTCACCGACCCGCCCGAGGACACCCTCACCGCCAACGGCACCGCCGACGCCTTCGCCTTCCTCGTCCCCTTCGGCGACGGCTGGTACCGCGCCATCGCCTGGAGCCCCGACGCCCGGGCCGCCGACACGGACCCCACCTCCCTCGACGAACTGCGCGCCCTCACCCGTGCCGCCCTCGGCAGCGACCACGGCATGCACGACCCGCGCTGGATGTCCCGCTTCCACAGCGACGAACGCCAGGTCCCCCACTACCGCGCCGGCCGCGTCTTCCTCGCCGGCGACGCCGCGCACGTCCACTCCCCCGCCGGCGGCCTCGGCATGAACACCGGGCTCCAGGACGCCGCCAACCTCTCCTGGAAACTCGCCGCCGTCCTGCACGGCCAGGCCCCCGACCCCGAAGCCCTCCTCGACAGCTACCACCGCGAACGCCACCCCGTCGGCCGCCTCGTCCTGCGCGCCAGCGGCGCCCTCGTCCGCGCCGTCACCGCCGGCACCCCCGCCCGACGCACCGCCCGCCGCCTCGGCGCCGGCCTCCTCGCCCGCCTCGGCCCCGCCCAGGACCGCGCGCTCGGCCTGGTCTCCGGCATCGGCATCGCCTACCCGCCCCCACCCGGCACCCGGCGCCCCACCCCCGCCGGCCGGCGCGCCCCCGACCTCCCCCTCGCCGACGGAACGCGGCTGTACGAGGCCCTGCGCGCCGGCGGCTTCGTCCTCATCACCCCGCCCGGCGCGGCCACCCCGCCCGGAACACCCCTCACGCACCACCACTGGGCCACGCAGGGGCGTACCGCCCGCGTCCTCGTACGCCCCGACGGCTACGTCGCCTGGAGCGCCCCCGCGGCCGACGACGCCGAGACCGCCGCCGCCGTCGCCCGCTGGCTGCTCCCGGGAGGACGACCCCGGAAGGCGTAGCAGCCTCCGACAGGCCTCAGAAGGCGTACGTGTCGCCCGTGTCCAGGGCCAGCACCACGTGCTCGTCATTGGCGTGGTTGCGGTCGGTCGCGCCGCCGTCCCACAGGGTGTCGATCCGCACCGCGACCTCCGCCGGCCGCTCCCGCAGCCCCAGCAGCAGCGCGATGTGCCGGCCCTGCCCGTGCTCCGGCAGCGCGCCCGTCTCGCACACGACCTCCCGCCGGCCCACCCGCGCGCACCCCTCGTCCAGCTCGGGCCGGTCGGCGAGGTCCGCCGACAGCCGCACCCGCACCGTCGCGTCCGGCACCGCGGACGGGCCCTCGTTCCGCGGCACCATCCACAGCTTCAGCTGCCCGTGGGACAGCCGGACCCGCCCGTGGTACGCCACATCCGCCTCCGCCCCGGGGCCGGACCGGGCCTCCGCCGGCCCGGCCCCGCACAGCACCAGCAAGCCCGCCACCACCACACTCCGTACGGCACCACGGCGCACCGCCACCACCTCCTCGCGCGGACGGTAGCCACCCCGCCCAGCCGCCGATCGGACCATCACACGAATGAGGGCAAGCCCTCCGCCATTCGCCCCGCCCCCGGCACCCGGCCCCGGCGCAGGCCGCGGACCAGGCCGATCACCGCCACCGCGCCCCTCACCCCCGCCGCAGCAGCCGTGATCACGTACGCGCCGCGCCGCCGACCCGGCCTATGCTGGCGGGCATTCGCCCGTACGAACGACCGAACCGGCGGGCGACCCCCGCGACCACGCGACCCGCGACCCCCGCGACCACGCGACCCCACGAGGAGCCCCGCCCATGAGCACGCGCCCGGCCACCCGAACCGCCGTAGTCACCGGCGCGAGCAGCGGAATCGGCGCGGCCACCGCCCGGCAGCTCGCCGCGGCCGGCTACCACGTCGTCCTCACCGCCCGCCGCAAGGACCGCATCGAGGCCCTCGCCGCCGAGATCACCGAGGCCGGCCACGAGGCCACCGCCCACGCCCTCGACGTCACCGACCGCCCCGCCGTCGACGCCTTCGCCGCCTCCCTGGAACGCTTCCCCTCCGTCGACGTCCTCGTCAACAACGCCGGCGGCGCCATCGGCGCCGAGCCCGTCGCCACCGGCGACCCCGCCGACTGGCGCACGATGTACGAGGTCAACGTCATCGGCACCCTCAACCTCACCCAGGCGCTGCTGCCCGCCCTCACCGCCTCCGGCGACGGCACGGTCGTCGTGCTCTCCTCCACCGCCGGCCACGCCACGTACGAGGGCGGCGCGGGCTACGTTGCCGCCAAGAACGGCGCCCGCGTCCTCGCCGAGACCCTCCGCCTGGAGATCGTGGGCCAGCCCGTCCGCGTCATCGAGATCGCCCCCGGCATGGTCAAGACCGAGGAGTTCGCGAAGACCCGCTTCCGCGGCGACTCCGCCAAGGCCGAGAAGGTCTACGAGGGCGTGGCGCAGCCCCTCTCCGCCGACGACGTGGCCGACACCATCACCTGGGCGGTGACCCGCCCCAGCCACGTCAACATCGACCTCCTGGTGGTCCGCCCCCGCGCCCAGGCCTCGAACACGAAGGTGCACCGCGAGCTCTAGTCGGCCCTGCGGAGCGACATGAGGGCCGCCGGCGCCAGCCGGCGGCCCTCGCCGCGTCCCTCACCCGCCGCGACCCCGCCGGGCCCCCGGCTCGGCCGATCGGCGCCATATGTGCCGCCGATCAGATGATCGGACCTCGCGCCTCACGCCGTACGGGACCCGGCGGCCGAACCATGCAGATCGAGGTCGCCAGACCTCGAGGTCGACCCCCCAGGGTCAGACCCTCCGGTTCCACGAGGAGCACCACACATGAGTCCTGAGACAAGGACACCGTCCCCCATGGGCCCGCTGCCCCGGCAGACCAGATGGCTCGCCGGCGGTGCGGTGGCTTCGATGGCCATCGCGATGCTCGGCCTCGCCACCCCCGCGCAGGCCGACACCGGTGCGCCGCAGGCGGCCGCGGTGGCCGCCGCGAGCGCGCAGGGCGGCGGCGACGACTGCAGGGACGACGACGACTACGACCCCGCCGTCAAGGGCGCCAAGGCCAACCCGCACAAGGACAAGTGCGAAGGCCGGGTCGGCCCTCCCGGGCCTCCCGGGCGCGACGGCCGTGACGGCCGTGACGGCCGCGACGGCGCCCCCGGCACCCCCGGGCCGCCCGGGCCCTGCGTGGACATCTCCACCTCGTGGGACGAGGAAGAAGTCAAGTACAAGGCCGTACTGGGCCCCAACGGCATCGTGTGGGCGGGTGTCTACGACTTCAACGCGGCCAACCCGACCACCCCGGCCTACACCTGGTACAACCTCACCACGGGCTCCCCGACGTTCCCGGCCAACCCCTGCGGCGTCACGATCGCAGAGACCGCCAACCGGGTCATCGTCGAGGTGCTCACCGCATCCGGAACCGTCTACGAGACCGAGTGCGCGGTGGTCCGGGGCGAGCCGGACCGGCTCGACTGCCCGACCCCGGTCGTCTGGACCCCGGCGAACCCCCAGCCGGGACAGGTCCCGCCGCCGCCCACCAAGAAGAAGCACACCCCGCTGAAGCCGAGCAGCGCCCCCCACATCGACAAGGGCCTCTCGAAGATCAGCTAGCACCCCTGCCCGCTGACGCCACACCGGCAGACGGGCGACCGAGGGGGGCACCGCCACGGCGGTGCCCCCTCGGGCCTTCAGGGCTTCAGCGCTTCAGCCCTTCACGCAGACGACGGCCTTGAGCTTCGCCACGACCTGCACCAGGTCCGTCTGCTGGTCGATGACCTGCTCGATCGACTTGTACGCGCCCGGGATCTCGTCCACGACGCCCGAGTCCTTGCGGCACTCCACGCCCTGGGTCTGCTCCGCCAGGTCGCGGGTCGTGAACCGCTTCTTCGCCGCCGTCCGGCTCATCCTGCGGCCCGCTCCGTGCGAGGCGGAGTTGAAGGACTTCTCGTTGCCGAGCCCCTTCACGATGTACGACCCCGTGCCCATCGAGCCCGGGATGATCCCGTAGTCACCGCTGCCGGCGCGGATCGCGCCCTTCCGGGTGACCAGCAGGTCCATTCCGTCGTACCGCTCCTCCGCCACGTAGTTGTGGTGGCAGCTGATCTCCCGCTCGAAGGAGACCTTGGCCTTCCGGAACTCCTTGCGGATGACTTCCTTGAGCAGGCACATCATGGCGGCGCGGTTGTACTTCGCGTACTCCTGCGCCCAGAAGAGGTCGCTGCGGTACGCCTCCATCTCCGGGGTCGCCGCGAGGAAGACCGCCAGGTCCCGGTCGACCAGGTTCTGGTTGTGCGACAGTCC
Organism: Streptomyces sp. NPDC034085; assembly: GCF_055575555.1. Lineage (NCBI taxonomy): Bacteria > Bacillati > Actinomycetota > Actinomycetes > Kitasatosporales > Streptomycetaceae > Streptomyces > Streptomyces sp. NPDC034085. The sequence goes on from NZ_JBVISL010000010.1 coordinate 183,684, forward strand.
CCGCGCCACGCCGATGTGGTGCGCGGCGAGCTCGTTGCCGATACCGCGGGAGCCCGAGTGCAGCATGAGCCACACTTCTCCCGACATATCGATTGAAATCTCTACGAAGTGATTACCGGAGCCCAATGTCCCGGTTTGCCGCAGTGCCCGGTCCCGCCGGAACTTGACCGCGTCCGCGAGGTAGTCGAAGCGCTCCCAGAGGTCGGAGTACCCCTCCTCCGAGAAGCCGTACAGCCGCCCCGGGTCCACCGCCTCGCGGTGCATGCCCGCGCCCACCGGGATCGCCTGCTCGATGCGCGAGCGCAGCTTGGACAGGTCGCCGGGGAGGTCGTTCGCCGTCAGGGAGGTCTTGACCGCGGACATGCCGCAGCCGATGTCCACGCCGACCGCGGCCGGGCAGACCGCGTCCTTCATGGCGATGACCGAGCCCACCGTGGCGCCCTTGCCGTAGTGCACGTCCGGCATCACGGCCAGGCCCTTGATCCACGGCAGCCCGGCCGTGTTCTGGAGCTGCCGCATCGCGCTGTCCTCGACGGACGCCGGGTCCGCCCACATCCGGATCGGGACGTTCGCCCCTGGTACCTCTACGTACGACATAAGACAAGAATCCCCTGAAATCCACAGAAAAGTATGAATACGCGAAAAGCCGCGCTCATAGCCCCAAAGCAGACAGGGAACCGGCGCCGGCACCAGCGTGTGCGATAGACATTGTGTCCATCCGTGCCCGAGTCGCGGCAACGGAATTTCCCGAAGGAGCCAGGGGAGCCAGTGGACGTGGACCGATCGCCGGTACGTCGCCGAGTCCTGCCGGGCATCGCGATGCTCACCGCGCTCGTGGCCGGCACGGCCGGGCTCGCCGGGTGCACCGACAGCAGCGGCACCGGGGCCGGCGACCCCAAGGGCGGCGGGAACACCGCCGTGCCCGCGCAGCCCGGCAAGTACCGCAGCCTGCCGCAGCCCTGCAAGGCCGCCGACCCCAAGCGGCTCCGGGCCATGCTCCCGGCCGTCGACTCCCTGACCACCGAACAGCGCGACCAGCTCTACGCCGGGACCGCGGAGGCCTCGTACGACGGTGACCGGCACGTCGGCTGCCGGTGGAACGCGCAGACCCCCGAGGGGACGCTGCTGCTGTCGGTCACCTTCGAGCGCGTCGTCTCCTACGACCGTGCCACGACGAGCGACGACGACAAGGCGCGCCAGGTGTACGTGCGCCGGCTGACCGACGCGCACCTGCCCTTCCCCGGCCCGACCGGCCCGACGGCCAGCCCGACGGCCAGCCCGACGGGCGGCCCGACGACCGGCCCGACCCCGGGCGGCGCCCCCGCCACAGGCTCCGCCACGGGGCCCGGCGCGAGCCCCGCCGGCCTTCCGGGCGGCAGTGGCACGCCTGCCCCGGCCGCTTCCGGTTCGGGTTCCGCTCCGGCTTCCGCGCCGGCCTCCCCCAGTACCCCGCCCGAGCTCGGCTCGCGCGTCCTGGAGGGGCTCGGCAACGAGGCCTTCCTCGACGACAAGCTCGCCGCGGCCGGCGCGACCGCCGCCCAGGCCCGGACCGTGCGGATCGTCTTCCGCACCTCCAACGTCCTGGTCACCGTCGAGTACAGCGTGCAGCCGTCCGGCCCGGGCACGGTCCCCCCGAGTGCGGAAACGCAGGACAGGGCACGTCAGTTGGCGCAGGCCCTGGCCGAGCGTTTCAACCAGTGACAGCGCCCCCCACGGGGGGCGCGCACGCCCCCCGTGACGGCGCGCACAGCAGCCGGGCGCCCGGTCGGGCTACCGTTGCTCGGGTCCCGCGCCCGTAACGCGCCCCGCAGAAGCCCCCAACGTCTGAAGGAAACATGCACCGATCAGCCTCGCGCCTCACCCGCGTTCTCGCCTGCGCAGCCGTCCCGGTGATCCTCGCCGTCGCCGGCTGCTCGTCCGACTCGGGCAAGTCCTCGGGCGGCTCGGACTCCGGCAAGAAGTCCGATTCCTCCGCGTCCGCCAAGCCGAGCACGAAGCCGTCGGCCCCGCTGGAGAAGGTGGCCTTCGCGAAGCTGCCCGACCCCTGCAAGGCGCTGGCCGGCAAGACCGTCGAGTCGCTCGTCCCCGAGGCGAAGGACAAGAACGGCACGGCGGCGAAGTCCAACGACCTCTCGAACCGCGCCAGCTGCTCCTGGAACGGCCTGGACACCGACGGTGCGAAGGGTTCGCAGTACCGCTGGCTGTCCGTCTCCCTGGTCCGTTACGACTCGCACGCCTCCCTCGGCAGCGGCAACAAGCGTGCGGAAGACCAGTACAACAAGCAGATCGAGCTGGCGAAGGCCTCCGAGGGCGCGCACGACGTCAAGGTGGAGCAGGCCGGCGGGGTCGGCGACCAGGGCACCACGGTGGCCTACGGCGTGAAGAAGGACGTCGACTTCTTCAACAACACGGTCGTCGTCCGCACGCAGAACGTGGTGGTGACCCTCGACTTCAACGGTGCCGCCTACGAGGGCGCCGGTGCGCCGGACCAGGGCAAGCTGCTCCAGGACGCGATCTCCGCGGCCAAGGAGACGGTTGCCTCGGTCGCCTCCGCCAACACCGACCAGGGTGCGGCTCCGTCCGGTTCCGCTTCGGCTTCCGCTTCCGCGTCGGCCTCGCCCCAGCAGTAGCCCGGCAGCAGACCCGCCGACAGGAGGGGGCCTACGGCACGGGTGACGCGCAGTCACCCGTACGCTGTGCCTGCCGTAGCTCGACAAGGCAAGGGGAGGGGATCGCGTGGCCGCGATGCAGCTGACTCGTACGCACCGGATTCTCATCGGTGTCGTGGTCGCCGGAGCCGTGGTCATCGCGGGCATCGGTTTCGCGGGTTCGTACTCCGCGGTGCGCGCGCTGGCGTTGAAGAAAGGCTTCGGCAGCTTCTCGCTGGTGTTCCCGATCGGCATCGACGCGGGCATCTGCGTGCTGCTGGCGCTGGACCTGCTGCTGACGTGGATCCGCATCCCGTTCCCCCTGCTGCGCCAGACGGCGTGGCTGCTGACGGCGGCGACCATCGCGTTCAACGGCGCGGCGGCCTGGCCGGACCCGCTGGGCGTGGGCATGCACGCGGTGATCCCGGTGCTGTTCGTGGTCACGGTCGAAGCGGCTCGGCACGCGGTGGGCCGGATCGCGGACATCACCGCGGACCGGCACATGGAGGGGGTGCGGATCACCCGCTGGCTCCTGTCGCCGGTGCCCACCTTCAAGCTGTGGCGCCGGATGAAGCTGTGGGAGCTGCGCTCCTACGAGCAGGCGGTCGGCATGGAGCAGGACCGGCTGATCTACCAGGCGCGGCTCCAGGCCCGTTACGGGCGGGCGTGGCGGCGCAAGGCGCCGGTGGAGGCGTTGATGCCGCTGCGCCTGGCCCGGATCGGTGTGCCGCTGTCGCAGACGGCGCCCGAGGGGCTGGCGGCCGCGGGCATCGACCCGGTGCTGCTGCCTCCGGCGGCGGTCACCGCGGGCTCGGCGGGCGCTCCCGCCCTGGTGGCGGCGCCGGCCCCCGGCCCGGCTCCGGCCTCCGCGCAGGAACCCGCGCACGCCTCCGCGCAGGAATCCGTGCCGGAACCCGCGCAGACCGCCCCCATGGAGCCCGAGACCGGTACGCGGGCCCCCGCCGGGCTGCCCCGGCAAGCCGGCCCGCAGGCCCAGCCGCCCTTCGCCGCCCCCGCCCCCGGCCCCGTGCACGGCCCGGCGCCCTTCGTGGTGGAGCCGACGGCCATGCCCGCGGCGCACGACAGCGCCTGGTTCGCGGCGCCGCTCGCCCCGCAGGCGGCGTACGAGGGCGACTACAACCCGCAGTACGTCGAGGGCCTGGAGCCGATCCCGGTCATGCCCCCGGCCGGTCCGGAGGAGCAGGCCGAGCAGGCCGAGCCCGCCGACGCCCTCTCCGACGCCGACGAGGAGAAGTTCCGGGAGGCCGCGTACGAGGTCTTCCGGGCCTACATCGAGGAGTACGCCCAGGTCCCGAGCCCCGTGCAGCTGGAGGAGCGCCTCTCCGACCGCCTCGGGATCGCGGACTCGCGCGACGCGGCCGAGCTCAAGCAGCTGATCCCCCGGCTGAAGGAGCGCTACCAGCGCGACCTGATGGACGAGCACATCCCGTAACCGGCGCGACCGCGCGCCGCGACCGCGGAAAAGGGCCCGCACCCCCGGCGAACCGGAGGTGCGGGCCCTTTTCCGTACGGGCGCTCCGCGTCAGGCGGCGAGCAGCTTGCGCACCCGCTCCGCGCCCACCGCGAGCAGCAGCGTGGGCAGGCGCGGGCCGGTCTCGCGGGTCACGAGCAGCCGGTAGAGCAGGGCGAAGAACTCGCGCTGGGCGACCTTGAGCTCCGGCGTCGGCTTGGCGTCGGGCTCCAGGCCGGCCATCACCTTCGGCACGCCGTAGACGAGGGTGGTGAGCCCGTCCAGGGACCAGTGCGAGTCGAGGCCCTCCAGGAGCAGCCGCAGGGACTCGCGCCCGGCGTCGTCCAGGGAGGACAGCAGCTCGGTGTCGGCGTCCTCGCGGACGAGGGTGCGCTGGTCGGCCGGGACCTGGGTGGTGATCCAGTTCTCGGCGCGGTCCAGGCGCGGCCGGACCTCGTCCAGGGAGCTCAGCGGCTGGGAGGGGTCCAGGTCGGAGAGGATCCGCAGGGTCTGCTCGTCGTGCCCGGCGGTGATGTCGACGACCGACGCGAGGGTGCGGTACGGCATCGGACGCGGGGTGCGGGGCAGCTCGTGGGAGGCGACGCGGACGGCGCGGGCGTGCGCGGCGGCGTCGGCCGGCAGGACGGTGCCGTCGGCGACCTTGGCCTCCAGCTTGTCCCACTCGTCGTAGAGGCGCTGGATCTCCTGGTCGAAGGCGATCTTGAAGGACTGGTTGGGGCGGCGGCGCGCGTACAGCCAGCGCAGCAGCTGCGGTTCCATGATCTTCAGCGCGTCGGCCGGGGTGGGGACCCCGCCCTTGCTGGAGGACATCTTCGCCATGCCCGAGATGCCGACGAAGGCGTACATCGGGCCGATGGGCTGCTCGCCGCCGAAGAGGCCGACGATCTGCCCGCCGACCTGGAAGGAGGAGCCGGGCGAGGAGTGGTCGACGCCCGAGGGCTCGAAGACGACGCCCTCGTACGCCCAGCGCATGGGCCAGTCGACCTTCCAGACCAGCTTGCCGCGGTTGAACTCGGAGAGCTTGACGGTCTCGGTGAACTCGTCCTCGGTGCAGACGTAGGTCAGCTCGGTGGTCTCGTCGTTGTAGGCGGTGACCTTGGTGAAGTCCTTGTTGCACGCGCCGCAGTACGGCTTGTACGGGAAGTACTCCGCGCCCTCGGCGCTGCCGTCGTCCTCGGCGGCGGCGCCCGAGCCCTCCGCGGCCTCGAGTTCGGCCGCGTCGGCCTGCTTCTGCTGGGGCTTCTTGCCGCCCGGCTTCTGCTTGGTGCGGTACTGGTCGAGGACGGCGTCGATGTCGGCGCGGTGCTTCATCGCGAACAGCACCTGCTCGCGGTAGGCGCCGGAGGTGTACTGCTCGGTCTGGCTGATCGGGTCGTACTCGACGCCCAGCTCGGCCAGGGAGTCGACCATGGCGGCCTTGAAGTGCTCGGCCCAGTTCGGGTACGGGGACCCCTCGGGCGCGGGCACGGCGGTCAGCGGGCGGCCGATGTGCTGGGCGTGGGACGCCTCGGTGACTCCGGGGACGCCGTTGGGGACCTTGCGGTACCGGTCGTAGTCGTCCCAGGAGATGAGGTGGCGGACCTGGTGGCCGCGGCGGCGGATCTCGTCCGCGACCAGGTGCGGGGTCATGACCTCGCGCAGGTTGCCGAGGTGGATCGGGCCGGAGGGGGAGAGCCCGGACGCGACGACGATCACTTTGCCCGGGGCTCGGCGCTCCGCCTCGGCGATGACCTCGTCCGCGAAACGGGAGACCCAGTCGGTCTCTGTGCTGCTGCTCTGGGCGCTCTGAGCCACGACACGTCCTTCTATCTCGAATGCTGGCTTCGGCCATTCTCCCAGACGGAAGCTGCCGCTCCGGGGTTGCTTCCGCACAGTGATATCCCGAGAGGCCGGGCCCCTCCGCGTGGGATACTCGGCACTTGTCGGAACACCCAAGTGCACCTTCAGGCGCAACCTCACAGGAACGGCAGCTCATGGCCTCGGTCCCTTCCCTCGCTTCCTCCGTCGAACAGCGCGTCGCGGACGCCCTCGTCTCCGCCCTGCCGGAGGCCGGTGCCGCCGACCCGCTGCTGCGACGAAGCGACCGGGCCGACTTCCAGGCCAACGGCATCCTGGCGCTCGCGAAGAAGGCCAAGGCCAACCCGCGCGAGCTGGCGGCCACCGTCCTCGACGGCCTGGACAAGGGCGGGGTGATCAAGGAGGTCGAGGTCTCGGGCCCCGGCTTCCTCAACATCACCGTCTCCGACGAGGCGATCATCAAGACCCTGGCCGCCCGTGCCGCCGACGACCGGCTCGGCGTGCCGCTCAACGCGTCCGCCGGCACGACCGTGATCGACTACGCGCAGCCCAACGTGGCCAAGGAGATGCACGTCGGCCACCTGCGGTCCGCCGTGATCGGCGCCGCGATGGTGGAAATCCTGGAGTTCACGGGTGAGACGGTGATCCGCCGCCACCACATCGGCGACTGGGGCACCCAGTTCGGCATGCTGATCCAGTACCTGCTGGAGCACCCGCACGAGCTGGACCACAAGGCCGCCGAGGGGGACCCCCAGGCCTCCGGTGAAGAGGCGATGTCCAACCTCAACCGCCTCTACAAGGCTTCGCGCGCCCTCTTCGACTCCGACGAGGAGTTCAAGACGCGCGCCCGGGCCCGGGTGGTGGACCTCCAGGCGGGCGACCCGGAGACCCTGGCCCTGTGGCAGCGTTTCGTGGACGAGTCGAAGATCTACTTCTACTCGGTCTTCAACAAGCTGGACATGGACATCCAGGACCCGGACGTCGTCGGCGAGTCCGGCTACAACGACATGCTGGTCGAGACCTGCAAGCTGCTGGAGGAGTCGGGCGTCGCCGTCCGCTCCAACGGCGCGCTGTGCGTGTTCTTCGACGAGTACAAGGGTCCGGACGGCAACCCGACCCCGCTGATCGTCCAGAAGTCCGACGGCGGTTTCGGCTACGCCGCCACCGACCTCTCCGCGATCCGCAACCGCGTCTCCGACCTGTCGGCCACGTCCCTGATCTACGTGGTGGACGCGCGGCAGTCGCTGCACTTCAAGATGGTCTTCGAGACGGCCCGCCGGGCCGGCTGGCTCAACGAGGACGTCAAGGCCGTTCAGCTGGCGTTCGGCACGGTCCTCGGCAAGGACGGCAAGCCGTTCAAGACCCGTGAGGGCGAGACGGTCCGGCTGGTCGACCTGCTGGACGAGGCGGTCGAGCGGGCCGCCGCGGTCGTCCGCGAGAAGGCCCAGGACCTCACGGAGCAGGAGATCGCCGAGCGCGCCGCCCAGGTGGGCATCGGCGCGGTGAAGTACGCGGACCTCTCCACCTCCGCCTCGCGCGACTACAAGTTCGACCTGGACCAGATGGTCTCGCTGACCGGTGACACGTCCGTGTACCTCCAGTACGCGTACGCGCGCATCCAGTCGATCCTGCGCAAGGCGGGCGAGGCCCGGCCGGCCGCCCACCCCGAGCTGGAGCTGGCCGCCTCGGAGCGGGCCCTGGGCCTGCACCTGGACGGCTTCGGCGCGCTCATCGCGGAGGCCGCGGCCGAGTACGCCCCGCACAAGCTGGCCGCGTACCTGTACCAGCTGGCGTCGCTGTACACGACGTTCTACGCCGAGTGCCCGGTGCTGAAGGCCGACACCCCGGAGCAGGTCGAGAACCGCCTGTTCCTGTGCGACCTGACCGCCCGCACCCTCACCAAGGGCATGTCCCTCCTCGGCATCCGCACCCCCGAGAAGCTCTGACGCCCCACCCGACGGCCCCCGGCGCACCCGCACCGGGGGCCGTCGCGTTTCCCGGCCCGGACCCGACCCGGAGGGCTAGGGCGGAAGGCGTCCGATCCGAGGAGGAACCGACATCGGGCCCGTGCCCGCGTTCATGGCCCGCTGGTGGGGCGGGTACGCCCTCGCACGCGACCCCGGACTCGACCGGCACGTGGCCGACCATCGAAGCGCGGGCCGCGTCCGCCACCGACGTCGAGACCGCCCGCAAGCCGCTCGACGAGGCCTCCCGCAACTCCGGGAGACCGTCTTCGAGCTGTTCTGGCAGTAGGACGGCCTGCGCCAGCCGCCGCTTTGTGATGGGCCTCACAGGGAACGTCTCCCCGGGGCCGGGCCTCTTCGGTGTGTCAGGGCGCGGCACGGTGAGGGGAGCGGGGATGGACGGGACGGCGCGACGGCGGGCCGGGATCGCGGTGGCGGGGCTGCTGGGGGCCGACGGGCTGGCGCACCTGTACTGGGCGACCGGGGCGACCTGGCCGGCGTCCGGGGAGCGGGCGCTGTCGCTGGCGGTGCTCGGCGCGGAGGTGTCCTTCGGGCCGCGGGTGGTGCTGCCGCTGGCGGCGCTGACGCTGACCGCCGGGGCGGGGGTCCTGGCGCACGGGTACGGGCGCGGCGGCCGGCTCGCGCGGGCCGTGACCGGGGCGGTGGCGGTGGGGCTCGGCGTACGAGGTCTGGCGGGCCTCGGCTGGGCGGCGGGCGTCCTCGCAAGTCCGCCGGGCAGCCCCTTCCACGCCCTGAACCTGGCCGTGTACACGCCCGCCTGCCTCGGTTTCGGCTGGGCGGCGGCCCGGCTGGCGCGCGCCAGGTGAGCCCGGGGGAACGCGACCGCGGGGTGGCGCTGGCCCGGGCGGCCCGGGCGGGGAACACCCTCGCGCTGCACGAGCTGCTCGACCACCTGGCCCCGTACATCGCCCGGATCTGCACCCCGATCGCCCTCGGAGACGGTCCGGACGCCGCGCAGGAGGCGCTGCTGGCGGTGTTCACGTCGCTGCGGTCGCTGCGGGAGCCGGAGGCGCTGTACGGGTGGGTGCGGGCGATCGCGGTGCGGGAGGCTGTGCGCACGGCGCAGCGCGCGGCCCGGGTCCGTCCCGCCGAGCCGGCGGACGTGCCGGCGCAAGGGGATCCCGAGCTGGCCGCCGACATCGGGGACGTCCTGGCCCGGCTGTCGCCCGCGCACCGGGCGGTGCTGGTGTTGCGGGACGTGGAGGGCCTGGACGAGGAGGCCGCCGCGGCCGTCCTCGGTGTCCCGGCCGGCACCGCCAAGTCCCGGCTGCACCGGGCCCGTTCCAGCTTCCGAAAGGCGTGGTCCGCATGACCGGCACCGACATCGACACCGTGGCACGTCTGCACGTGATGGCCGCCGCAGTGCGCGGGGCCCGCGTGGCCGAGCGCGTGGTGGCGGCCCCGTTCGAGGAGGTGTGGCCGGTGATGGCCGCCCTGGACTTCCTGCCCGACTTCGAGCGGATCCGCGTGGTGCGCTGTGACGGGGAGCGCATCGAGGCGCTGGCCCGCGGCAGGTACGGCTTCCGGGCCCACCTGCGGGGCTTCCGCCGCCCCGGCTGGTGCTGGCTGCAGAGCCGGTTCCTGATCGCCGGGCTGGCGGCGGCCCCGGCCCTGGACGGGTTGGGCACCCGCATCGCCCTGACGGGGGGCGTACGGATCCCCGCGCGCGCGGCGGTCGTACCGTTCGGGACGCTGCGGGAACTGGAGGCGGCGGCCCGCCGTCTGGACGTGCGCGTACGGCGGTCCGGCGCCTGAGAAGTCGTTCCTCTTCCGATCAGGGGGGCGTGAAGTCGAGTGTGACGACCCGGCCGGGTGATGTTCCGGCGGTCCGGATACCAAGCCAAGGGCGGTCGGCGAGCGAGGGGGCGGGCTTCGCATGGGGGCAGCGGACGAGCAGGACCCTGAGGACGGGGAAGGCTGGCTGACGAAGGCCGGAGTCCGGGAGATCTGGCCGCAGATCAGGCCGGGCTTCGTGGGGCTGTTCTTCTGGGGCCTGACCTCCCCTGACAACCACGGCACAGTGACGGGCTTCGTGTGCTGAGCGGGCTGACCAGCCGCTGGTCCATCGATCTCGGGAGCCGCCATGACCGGGCGGCCCGCCCGGGTCGTCCTCGCCACGGCGTCGGCCGCCTCGCCCGGCCGGGGCGCCGGGACGTCACCCGTACGGGCCGGTTCCGGGCGCCGGGGCCGGGTAGGGGTTGGCCCGTCCTTCCCCCGCGCCACCGACGGAGGCATCCGTGCCCGACATGAACGGCCCCTACAAGCCCGGCACCCCGTGCTGGATCGACCTGATGGTCCCCGACCAGCAGGCCGCCCTCGACTTCTACTGCGACCTCTTCGGCTGGCAGGGCGAGGTCGGCCCGGCGGAGCAGGGCGGGTACTCCGTCTGCACCCTCAAGGGCAAGCCGGTGGCGGGGATCATGAAGGCGATGAACCCGGACGGGACGGTGCCGGACCCGCTGCCGCCGACCGTGTGGACCACGTACCTGTCCACGGACAGCATCGACTCCACGCTCAAGTCCGTCACCGACGCGGGCGGCACCGTCATGATGGGCCCGGTGGACGTCATGGACCTCGGGCGGATGGCCCTGGTCGCCGACCCGACCGGCGCCGTCGTCGGCCTGTGGCAGCCCGGGACCTTCGAGGGCGCGGGCATCGTCAACGAGCACGGCGCACTGATCTGGAACGAACTCACCACCGGCGACATCCCGGCCGCCTCCGCGTTCTACTCCTCCGTCCTGCCCGTCACCACGGCCCGTTCCGAGATGGCCGGCGCCGACGACTACGTCGAGTTCAAGGTCGCCGGCCGGGCGGTGGGCGGGATGATGGACATGAGCAAGCTGCCGCCGGGCGTACCGCCGCACTGGCAGCCGTACTTCCACGTGGACAGCGTGGACGACATCCAGGCGGCCGCCGTCCGCGCCGGCGCGACGGTCCTGGCCCCGGCCTTCGACATGGTCGCGGGCCGCATGGCGGTCCTCGCCGACCCGCAGGGCGGCGCGTTCTCGATCATCACGGCGTCCTCCCCGGAACAGCCGGCCTGACGCCCGTCCCCGGACTGTGGACAACGCGCCGCCCCGCTCGCGCAGGGCGGCGCGCCCGTCAGTAGCGGCAGCCGCCCGGGCCGAACTCCGCCCATACGACCTTTCCCGGCCGACGGGGCAGGACTCCCCAGCCGTCCGCCACTCCGGCGACGAGCAGCAGCCCGTTCCCGGGCGGCCCGGCCGAGATCCGCGACAGCCCGGGCCCGCTGTCGTGCAGCTCCACGCGGACGCAGCAGCCGAAGTTCAGCAGCCGGAGGCGATACGCGCGGCCGCGCGGGACCCCGTACCGCAGGGCGTTGGTGGCCAGTTCGCTCACGCAGAGCACCACGTCGTCCCGGCGGGGGTCCCAGTAGTTCTCGCCGAAAAAACAACGCTAGGGAATGATCCGCAGGTCAGCGCGCCGGTTCCATCGTGGCCATCTGCTCGTCGTGCTCGCGCAGCATCCGCATGACGGTGGCGGGTGAGGGGTGCTGGCCCTCCTTTGTGCCGGTGGTGATGACGAGCCGCTTGGCGATGTCGCGCAGGCTCATCTCCTGGTCGCGCAGGTGGACACCTATGAAACACGCCCACGCGGTTCCCGGCCGATTGCCGTCTGCGGGTGACCGCCTGACGGCACGCCTGTTGCCTGTTTCCGGCGTATTCCGGATGGCCTCCATCAATGGTGGATGTCGATACCGCCGTCGTTCGTCTTCACCGTCACGGTGTGGTTGGCCTTGCGGTCGACCGGAATGTCGATCTTGGGGTTGCTGTTGGCGCTGGTGGCGTGGATGTAGTAGCCGGAGGAAGGCAGGGTGAGGTCGACACCGCCGTTGCCGGTGGTCACGTTCGTCATTGTGGGGGCAGTGCGGAATGCGGCCCTGACCTCGCCGTCCGTCGTCGTGGCCTCGAACCGGTCGGACGTGACACCGGCCACATGGATCTGGCCGGTGGTGCTGTTCAGGGAGAGCGGCCCGGAGAGGTCGGTGAGGTCGATGCCCCCGGAACGCGTCCTGATGTCGAGACTGCCGGCGAGGCCTCGCGCGGTGGTCCCCCCGTCGACGGTGGTCACCTTCACCGCGAGCCTTTCCGGCAGCGAGATGTCGAGACGGAAATCGTCGCAGTCGCCGGAGCACGACTGGGACACGGTGATGATCGCGCCGGCCGTGCTGGTCGTCAGCTTTGGCGGGGTGCTGCCGGTGTACTTGCCGGTGGCGGAGACATGCACGAAGGAGTCGTTGCTCGCCTTCAGTGAGACGCCCGCGTTCGCGGTGTCGATGCTCAGCAGGGTGGCGGCGGACGCGTCGGCCTGGTCGGCTGCGGAGAAGCTGTCACGGCCTTTCATCACGCTGACCACGGACCAGGCGCCCACGGCGACGACGACGAGCAGGACGATCAGGCCGCTGCTGATGATGAACCGGCTCTTGACAGAAGACATTGCTTTCAAGCTCCCAAGTAGCGCAGGACTGCGCGGACCCGGCGGTTCTTGCCGTCCTCCGGGTGCAGTCCGAACTTCGCGAAAATGTTGCTGATGTGTTTTTCGACTGCGGCCGGACCTATGACCAGTTGTGCGGCGATCCCCGAGTTCGAGCGGCCCTCGGCCATGCCTGACAGGACGTCCTTCTCCCGGGGGGACAGCGCGGCGAGCGGGTCCCGCTTGCGGGTGCGCGCCAGCACCTGCTTGACCACCTCGGGGTCGAGGACGGTGTCCCCCAGCGTGATCCGCTTCAGGGCGTCGACGAAGTCGTCGACGTCGGAGACCCGGTCCTTGAGCAGATAGCCGACCCCTCGGGTGTCGTCGGCGATCAGGTCGATGGCGTAGCTCTCCTCGACGTACTGGGAGAGGACGAGCACGCCGACCTCGGGCCAGCGGTTGCGGATGACCAGTGCGGCGCGCAGACCCTCGTCGACGAAGGTGGGTGGCATGCGTACGTCGACAACGCACACGTCGGGATGGTGCTCGGCGACGGATCTCAGCAGGGCTTCGCCGTCGCCGACCGCGTCCACTACCTCGATGCCCTGCTCCTCCAGGAGTAGCACGATCCCCTGCCGCAGCAGCGTGGAATCCTCGGCGATCACTACGCGCATTTCATGTCCACTTCGATGAGGGTCGGCCCGCCGACCGGGCTGGAGACCGTCAGCTTGCCGTCGACCCCGGAGACCCGGTCCGCGAGGCCGCTCAGGCCGCTGCCCCGCCCGAGGGTCGCCCCGCCGATACCGTTGTCGCCGATCGTCACCGTCAGCCGGTCGTCGATACGGCGGATCGTCACCCAGGCGGTGCTCGCCGCGGCGTGCTTGGCCACGTTGGTCAGGGCCTCGCTCACCACGAAGTAGGCGATGCCCTCGACCGTGGTGGACGGCCTCGGTGCGGCATCGACGGCGATCGTGACCGGGATCGGGGAACGGGCGGCCACCGCGGACAGCGCGGCGTCCAGCCCCCGGTCGGTGAGGACCGGCGGGTGCAGTCCCCGGGTCAGGTCGCGCAGCTCGTTGATGGCCTGGCGGGCTTCGCTGCGGGCACTCTCGATCAGCTCCACAGTCTCGGGGTGTCCCGCGCCCTTGAGCCGTGAGCTGGCCCGGCCCAGAGTCATCGCCATGGCGACGAGGCGCTGCTGCGCACCGTCGTGCAGATCGCGCTCGATCCGCCGCCGCTCAGCCTCCGCGGCGTCGACCACCCGTGCCCGGCTGGCCGTCAGGTACGCGACCTGCTGGGTGAGCCGGGCGTCCCGGGAGGGGGCGAACAGAGTGCGGGCGAGGGTGATGTCCAGGGCCCGCAGGGTGCGTACCACCACCGGTGACACCGTCAGGCCGGCAAGCACTCCGACCGCCGCGACGGCCAGGGCCGTGCCCGTGTTGTCGATGTTCAGCGGACCGATCGCGGCCCGTCCCAGGGGCAGCTCCGCGTAGTAGAAGGGCAGCAGGGCCAGCATCGTCGGGCCGGCCCAGGCCAGGGCGACCGCGACCACGTTCAGGGCAGACACCGGGATCAGCAGCGCGAAGTAGCAGACCTGCCGCCACGTCGAGCGGCTGGTCAGCACGGTGAGCGTGGACCGCAGCAGGTTCACGGACAGTTCCGGAGCCGGCTGTGCGGGAATCTCCAGCCCGCACAGGGTGGCGTACCGGTCGCGCTCGGCATCGGCGAGCCGGTGCAGCAGCCAGGCCGCCGCGATCACCAGTGGTGCGCCGATGAGGGCGACCGGCAGCAGGCAGATGCCGGTCACCAGCAGCATCAGCACCGCGAAGCCGACGAGCGCGGATATGCCGTCGGCGGCCAGGTGCGCGGACGCCAACCACAGGGGGGGCGATTTCAGGGCCCGCACGGGGTTGCGCGGCAGGACCTGGCCCGCGGTCCCCGTCTGCGAATTCGGCTTCCCGGTCACCTGATCCGGCCCGCACCCCCTGTCGGGGCCGGCATCCCGACTCCTGCACTCGTCCATCGTGGTCCCATGCTTCTCGATTCATCCGCGGACTCCGCAAACACTAGGCGGGTGGCCCGCGTCAGCGGCACGCGGACAACCCACGAGTTCGAGGTAGGGAAAACCCACCGCCGGTCCGTGGGCAGGCAGGACTGGCAGCGGAGGCTGTGACGGGCAGAGTTGTGGCCATGGCAGCGAACCAGTTGATGACGGAGGGCACGTCGATGACCACCACTCGGGTGTCCTGCGGCGATGCGCTTCTCTTGGAGGGCCGCTTCGGCGACTTCGTCGACGACCGTGTGGCCGAGGCTCTCGACGAGCTCCTCGGCGAGAGCCTCGACGCGGCTATCGCCGCGCGGCTCGGGTGGTACCGAAAGCGGGACTGGCCCTTGATGGTGTTGCTGGTCGCGGTGGTGTCCGGCCTGTCCGTGGTGCTGGTGGACCACCCCGGCGCTGTGGCGACGCTGTGGGTGGCCGCGGCAGTCATCTGCGCCTGCCGGACGCGGATCTGCCGGCCGTACGAACCTGGCAGGTGAGCACCAGCAGTACGGCGCCCCCACCGTGCCGCGGCGCCTCCCCCGGAGGCTCCGTCATCGGCCCCCGAATCCCAGCTCTTCCACCCTGCACGTCTACGACGGAAAGCAACCTGCGGCACCCGCAGACGTCCGGCCTTCCGCTACCCAATCCCTGACGGGCCCGTACGCTCCAGGCGCCCGCACCTCACCGGGGCCGATTCGCTGCTCTACAGCCCGGCTCCGGGATCGTCCACGGCCACGGTCCGCAGCGGCCGGTGTCCCCGCTCGTCGAGCTGGGCCAGTTCGTGCTCGTAGTCCACGGTGATGGAGCCGTAGTAGTTCACCACCGAGCTGCGGGCCGGGGAGATGTGCGCCAGGACCTCGGCGTCCACCTCGCGGCCCGCCCCGCGCAGTTCACCGACGGCCAGGCCCATGTACTCGGTGTGCCAGCAGACCACCGCGTTCGTCACCACCGTCAGGCACCACGCCTGCTCGTTCTGCTGCTCCGGCTGACGGCGGGTGACCTTGCCCTCGCGGGCGTAGTGGAGCTGGCGGCGCAGGGCGTGCAAGGACTCGCCCTTGTTCAGCTGCCGGGCGATCTTGCGCCGGTAGCCCTCGTCCGACAGGTACTTCGCGGCGTAGATCGTTCTGCGGATCACCCCGTACTCCTTCAGCGCGGCGGCCAGCGCGTTCTGCCGGGAAGACGCCGAAAGCTTGCCGACGATCAAGGAGGCGGTGGCGTGCCCGTACTTCAGCGACCCCGCCAGCCGCAGCAGGTCGTCCCAGTGATCGGCGATCAGGTCGAGGTTGGCCTTCTTCGTCAGCAGCGGTCCTGCCTTCGGGAACCGCTCCTCGTAGTCGCTCTTGGCGCCCACCCGGTACAGGGTGATCTTGCCCAGGTCGCGGATACGGGGCGACTTTCCCACCAGGTCAAACAGGCCAAAGTTGACCAGGGTGACGCGTGTCCGTGGCGTGCTCGGTGATCGGCAGGTCGGTGGCGTTGCCCAAAATCTCGTCCAGCACGTAGTGCGCCTCGCGGTGCGTGGCCACGATCGCAGCCGGGACATGCCGATCTTCCCGCGCAGCAGCGTCCCCACCGCCTCGTCCGGGATGCCGGCCGCTGCCGGCACGGGCAGGATCTCCTCCAGCAGGGCGAGCCGGTCCTCGGAAAGCTTGGCCCGCTCGGCAAGCACCTCGCGCAGCTTGATTCGCGCGCGGGACTCCGAGCCCGACAGGGTCTGGTCGAAGAGCTGGACGACGGAGTCGAGTACGTCGACCGAGGACTGCGCGAGCAGTGTCAGCAGGATCGGATGGCGCCGGTTGGACTCGCGCCGCACCAGGGCCTGCGCGGTCAGACGGCGCCCGATCCGGGCCAGGTAGCGGCGCCGTTCGGCAGGCAGGGACGACATGTCGAGTGTGTCGGCGCCAAGTCCCCGCAGGAACCTCAGCTTCTCGACCTGGCCGCCCACGCTCGTCGGCGACGCCCGCGCGCCAACGCGACGACCATGAAGATGATCGGACGGCAGGTAGCCGCCGCCAGGATCGCCAAAGGCCTGACCCAGAAAAACCTCGCCGACCTGGCCAAGTTGGACGAGGAGACCATCGCCTCCATCGAGCAGGGGCGGCGCGCCTTGATGCCGCACGTCGCGGAGCTGCTGGACTTCCACCTGGGCTTGCCCGGCTTGCTGACTGTTGCGGCCCTCGGCATGCCGGAGAGGGATGCAACTCCTTCTTGGTCAGAGGAGTTCATGGACCTTGAAACGCGCGCGATCGCAATCGACCTGTACGAATGCATGGTCGTCCCGGGGCTCCTCCAGACCGAGAGCTACATGCGATCCCTCTTCCACTGCCGCGTTCCGGCCTTTCTGCCGGAGGAAATCGAGAGCCTGACCGCCAGGCGGCTCAGCCGGGTGCAGATCATCCACCGCAAGAGTCCCCCGAACCTCGCCTTCGTCATCTCCGAGACCGCGCTCCGGGATCGGATCGGCGGCGACGCGGTCTACGCCGAACAGTTGCGCCACCTGCTGGTCTGCATTGGACATCCCCCAGGTCACGGTCCAGGTACTTCCGCTCGGCCAGACGCACCATCCGGCGCTCTCCGGTTCGTTCACCATGCTGGAAACGTCCGAACACGAGCGCCTTGGCTACTTCGAAGGCCAGCGGGGCAGCCGGCTCGTCACCGACCCGGACGACGTCAGCATCCTGACCCAGCGATATGCGATGCTGCGAACCCAGGCCCTCAACCCCCGGGAGACGGGTGGCCTGTTGGACCGCTTGCCAGGAGAGCTATGAGCACGGAACTGACGTGGTTCAAGTCGAGCTACAGCAGCAGCGAAGGCGACACGTGCGTCGAGGTCGCCACCACCCCCGCCACCGTGCACGTCCGGGACTCCAAGGTCGCCGACGGGCCCGTCCTGGACCTCGCCCCCGCGAGCTGGGCGGCGCTGACCGGCTGGGTCGGCCGGTAGGTGCCGCCCAGGCGGGGTCAGCGCGTGATCGGGTACGACGTGCGGCCCGACGCCCCGTCGATCTCGTCGTGCGCCTTCGTGAGCAACTGCTCCTTCAGATCGTTGAGCGCGCGCGCCGCCGCGAGCTCCTCACCCACCCTCGGCTGATTGCCGTCACTGGGGTGGCGGCTGGCGTAGCCGTGTGAGCGCAGCTCGCTCCCGTCCGGCAGGCGGACGAGGGCGGCGGCGCGGGTGCGTTCGTCGTCCTCCTCGAACCGCACGTCGACGTGCCATCCGACGGCATCCTTCATGGCGATCACCTCCGTGGCCGCTGGATTCCAGGGTGCACCCGGCGGCGGCTACGCGCTCGGCGGAGCGGTCCGGTCCGCGATCAGGCGGGCCAGGCCGTCGAGGATCCGGTCCAGGCCGAAGCGGAACTGGAAGTCGGGCTCGCCGGAGCCGGTGAAGGCGTCGGATTCCAGCAGCCGGGTCAGCGCGGGGTGGCTGTCCGGGCCCGTCAGCAGGCGCAGGGTGGTCACGTACCGGCCCAGCACCTGGTCCGGGGGGACGCCTCCCTTGATGATGGCGTCCATCATGTCGGCGGCCATGGTGGCTTCGTTGCGGACGAGGCCTCCGATGAGGATGACCGCCGAGAGCTTCTCGCCCTCCTCCAGCGCCGTGCCGGCCATCGAGGCGAGGCCGCGTTCCATCCAGGCCAGCTGGTTCGGCGAGGCCGGCGGGGCGGTGAGCGGGATCCGCAGGATCCACGGCTTCGTCATGAGCAGGGTGCGCTGCGCGTACGCCCAGTCGGTCAGCAGCTCCCGCCAGCCCCACTGCTCCGCTTCGGCCGGGAGCGGCGGCGGGGTGCCGACGCCCGCCTCGGACATCAGGATGTACAGCTCTTCCTTCGCCGTGACGTAGCGGTAGAGGGACATGGTGGAGACGCCGAGTTCCTTGGCCACGCGGCCCATGGAGACGGCGTCCATGCCCTCGCCGGCGGCCAGGGCGACGGCCGCGTCGACGATCTTCGGCAGGGTGAGGGTGGGGCGCGGGCCCTTGCCGGGGCGTTCACGCAGGCCCCAGGCCATCTGCAGGCTCGCCGGGAGGCCGGTGTCGTCCGCCGGGTCCTTGTCCATCGCCGCCCCTCCCTCCTCCGTCGTTGACCCACATCCTAGTTCTGTGTATTACTTACACAGAAGCGCGTAACCCATACGCAGAAGGGACCGTGTTGCCGATGACCACGCACGACCACGCCCTGTACGCCCACGCACTGACCAAGTCCTACGGCGGCACCCGCGTCCTCGACGGCCTCGACCTGGCCGTCCCCCGCGGCTCCGTCCTGGCCCTGCTCGGCCCCAACGGCGCGGGCAAGACCACCACCGTCCGGATCCTCGCCACCCTCACCCGGCCCGACTCCGGGACCGCCCGCGTGGCCGGGCACGACATCGCGGGCGCCCGGGCCCTCGTACGCGAACGCATCGCCCTCACCGGGCAGTTCGCGGCCCTGGACGACCTCCAGACCGGCGCCGAGACGCTGTGCATGACGGGCAGGCTCACCGGGCTGTCCGCCCGCGACGCCCGCACCCGCGCCGGTGAACTGCTGGAGCGCTTCGGCCTGTCCGAGGTCGCCGGCCGGCTCACCCGCACCTACTCGGGCGGGATGCGGCGGCGCCTGGACCTCGCCGCGAGCCTCGTCGGCAGGCCCGAGGTGCTCTTCCTGGACGAACCCACCACCGGACTCGACCCGCGCAGCCGCGCCGAACTGTGGGACGTCGTACGGGAGATGCGCGCCGACGGCACCACCGTCCTGCTCACCACCCAGTACCTGGAGGAGGCGGACCGGCTCGCGGACCGGGTCAGCGTCCTCGACGCGGGCCGGACCGTCGCCGAGGGCACCCCGGCCGAGCTGAAGGCCCGCGTCGCCCGGCACCGCCTCGACCTCACTCTGGCCAGCCGCGACGCCTACGAAGCGCTCGCCGCCCGCGCCGTGCACCACGCCCCCGACGAGCTGACGCTGGGCCTGGCCACAGACGGCTCCGCCGCCCACGTGCGAGCCCTGCTCGACGAACTCGACCCCGACCGCACCGCCGTCGACCGCTTCACGCTCCGCAGCGCCACCCTCGACGACGTGTTCCTCGCCCTGACGGGAGCCGCCCGATGACCGCCACCGCCGCCCTGACCATGACCGGACGGAGCCTGCGCATCAGCCGGCGCAGCCCGGACGCGCTGATCGCCGCCCTGATGCTGCCGGTCATGCTGATGCTGATCTTCGTCTACTTCTTCGGCGGCGCCATCGACACCGGGACGGCGTACGTGACGTACGTGGTCCCCGGCGCCATGCTGCTGTGCGCGGGCTTCGGCGCGGCGAGCACCGCCGTGAGCGTGGCCGCCGACCTGCAGAACGGCGTCATCGACCGCTTCCGCTCCCTGGACGTCGGCGGCCTGCCCGTCCTGGCCGGGCACGTCGCGGCCTCGGTCGTGCGCAACCTGCTCTCCACCACTCTGGTGCTGGCCGTCGCGCTCGCCATCGGCTTCCGGCCCTCGGGCGGGCCGCTCGCGCTGCTCGCCGCCGCCGGACTGCTCGTCGCGTACATCACGGCGATCTCCTGGCTGGCGGCCGCCCTCGGGCTGCTGGCCCGCACCCCGGAGGCGGCGGGCGGCTTCACCTTCCTGATGATGTTCCTGCCGTACCCCTCCAGCGCCTTCGTCCCGATCGCGACGATGCCGACCTGGCTGCACGGCTTCGCCGGGCACCAGCCGCTGACCCCGGTCATCGAATCGCTGCGCGCCCTGCTCCTGGACCAGCCCGTCGGGACCACCCCGTGGACGGCCCTCGCCTGGTGCGCGGGCATCACCGCCCTGGCCCTGGCCCTCGCCACGGCCCTGTTCCGCCACCGCACCCGCTGACCGCCCGCCCGGCCGGCCGGCCCGCCGAAGGCCCGCGCCGGGGCCCGGGCGGGCCCTTCGGCGCAGCGGCGGTCAGCCGGCCAGCGGGTCAGCGGGTCAGCGGGTCAACCGTTCAACGGATAGGAGTGCTTGCCCGACGCCTCGTCGATCTCCGCGTGCGCCTTCTGCAGCAGCTGGGACGCGAGATCCATGAGCGCACGCGCGCCCGCGATCTCCTCCCCGACCCGCAGCTGCTCCGGGTCGGAAGGGTGGCGCATGGCGTAGCCGCGCGCCTTCATCTCGGAGCCGTCGGCGAGCCTGACCAGCGCGGCCGCGCTGGTGCGGTGGCCCTCCTCGGAGAACTCCAGCTCCACGTGCCATCCGGCGAGCGTGGGCATGGCGGATCACCTCCACAGTCGGCCTACCCCTCCAGGGTGCGCCCGCCCCACCGCGACCGCTCCCGCACGGCCCTGGGGAGCGGGTCGCAGCGGCCGGGGCGGCCTACCGCTCCGCGCGCAGCCAGCCCGCGACCTCGGTCGCCCAGTACGTCAGGATCGTGTCCGCGCCCGCCCGCTTGATGCCGAGCAGCGTCTCCAGGATCGCCCGGTCCCGCTCGATCCAGCCCTTCTCCGCGGCCGCCTCGACCATCGCGTACTCGCCGCTGATCTGGTAGGCCGCCACCGGCACGTCCACGGCCTGCGCGACGCGGTGCAGGACGTCCAGGTAGGGGCCCGCCGGCTTCACCATGACCATGTCCGCGCCCTCCTCCAGGTCCAGCGCCAGCTCCCGCAGCGACTCGCGCGCGTTGGCCGGGTCCTGCTGGTAGGTCTTGCGGTCGCCCTGGAGGGAGGAGGCGACGGCCTCGCGGAAGGGCCCGTAGAAGGCGGAGGAGTACTTCGCCGTGTAGGCGAGGACCGCCACGTCCTCGTGGCCCGTCTCGTCCAGCGCGTCGCGGATGACGCCGACCTGGCCGTCCATCATCCCGCTGGGGCCCACCACGTGGACGCCCGCGTCGGCCTGGACCTGCGCCATCTCCGCGTACCGCTCCAGCGTCGCGTCGTTGTCGACCCGGCCGTGCTCGTCGAGGACCCCGCAGTGGCCGTGGTCGGTGTACTCGTCCAGGCACAGGTCCGACATGATCACCAGGTCGTCGCCGACCTCCGCCTTCACGTCCCGGATCGCGAGCTGGAGGATGCCGTCCGGCTCGGTGCCCGCCGTGCCCAGCGCGTCCTTGTTCTCGTCCGCCGGAACACCGAAGAGCATGATGCCCGAGACCCCCGCCTCGACCGCCTCGACGGCGGCCTTGCGCAGCGTGTCCCGGGTGTGCTGCACGACGCCGGGCATCGCCGAGATCGCCAGCGGCTCGCTGATGCCCTCGCGGACGAACGCCGGGAGGATCAGGTCCGAGGGGTGCAGCCGGTACTCCGCGACCATCCGCCGCATCGCCGGGGTGGTGCGCAGCCGGCGGGGCCGCGAGCCGGGGAAGGATCCGTACGCGCTCATGTTCTAGTCGCCTCTTCGAGCCTCGACAGCAGTCGCCCCAAGCGTAGGCCCGCCCCCCACCTCCCCCCGCCACCCCCTAGGGCCAGTCGATCAGCGCCGTGAAGACGACGGTGCCCAGCAGGACCGCTCCGGGCGCGGCGAGGGCGAGCAGGACGCGGCGGGCGGCGTTGCGGCGCTCCCACGGCAGGATCCAGCACGCCGCCAGCAGGAGGAGCGCCACCACCAGCGCACCCAGGAACACGGGCCAGGCGGTCTCGAAACCGGCGTCGAAGGCGGCCGCGGCCTCGCCGTCGCAGGAGTCGCAGGCCATCGGCGACATCCCGGCGTAGAACAGCGCGAGGAGCGCCATCGGCAGCGTCAGCAGCGTGGAGAGCAGCGGCGCCAGGAAGGCCCGCCGGTCGCGGGCGGCTGCGGCGGGGGCGTCGTGGGCGACGGGGTTCTCGGTCATGGGCCCCACTGAACCGCGCCCCGGGCCGCGCCGGAATCCGTGCCGCTACTCAACCCGCCACCCGCACCGGCCTGAGTACCCGCGCGTCCGGACGCCGCGTACGCCCGCCCCGTACGCCCGCCCCGGCACGCCGAAGGCACCGGTACGCCGAAGGGGCCCGGGGCGTACATAGCCCCCGGGCCCCTCCGCCCCTCACTTCACGTCGCCCGGCGCCGCCGTGCGCCCGGACGGCGCTCGCTCGGCCTGGACACCGTCTCGCCGGCCTCCTTGGCCGCCGCCCGGCGCGCCTCCCCGTACGCGGCCAGCGCCTCCGCCAGCTTGCTGACGCTCGGCTCCGGCGACAGCACGTCCACGCGCAGCCCGTGCTCCTCCGCCGTCTTGGCCGTCGCCGGCCCGATACAGGCGATCACGGTCACGTTGTGCGGCTTGCCCGCGATGCCGACCAGGTTCCGCACGGTGCTCGAGGAGGTGAACAGCACCGCGTCGAAACCGCCGCCCTTGATCGCCTCACGGGTGTCCGCCGGCGGCGGCGAGGCCCGCACCGTCCGGTAGGCCGTGACGTCGTCGACCTCCCAGCCCAGCTCGATCAGACCGGCCACCAGCGTCTCCGTCGCGATGTCGGCACGCGGCAGGAAGACGCGGTCGATCGGGTCGAAGACCGGGTCGTACGGCGGCCAGTCCTCCAGCAGCCCGGCCGCCGACTGCTCACCGCTCGGCACCAGGTCCGGCTTCACGCCGAACTCCACCAGCGCGGCCGCCGTCTGCTCGCCCACCGCGGCCACCTTGATGCCCGCGAAGGCCCGCGCGTCGAGCCCGTACTCCTCGAACTTCTCGCGCACCGCCTTGACGGCGTTCACCGACGTGAAGGCGATCCACTCGTAGCGGCCCGTCACCAGGCCCTTCACCGCCCGCTCCATCTGCTGCGGGGTACGCGGCGGCTCCACGGCGATGGTCGGCACCTCGTGCGGCACCGCGCCGTACGAACGCAGCTGGTCGGAGAGCGAAGCGGCCTGCTCCTTCGTCCGCGGGACGAGCACCCGCCAGCCGAACAGCGGCTTCGACTCGAACCAGGCCAGCTCCTCGCGCCGCGCCGCGGCACCCTGCTCCCCGACCACGGCTATGACCGGCCGCGAGCCCTCGGGGGAGGGGAGCACCTTGCCCTGCTTGAACACCTGGGCGATCGTGCCCAGGGTCGCGCTCCAGGTCCGCTGGCGGGTCGTCGTACCGCCCACGGTCACCGTGAGCGGCGTCTCCGGCTTGCGTCCGGCCGACACCAGCTCGGCGGCCGCGCCGGCGACGGTCTCCAGCGTCGCGGACACCACGACGCCGCAGTCGCTCGTGCCGACCTCGCTCCAGCACCGCGCCGAGGCGTGCCGCGCGTCCACGAACCGCACGTCCGCGCCCTGCTCGCCGCGCAGCGGAACACCCGCGTACGCGGGCACGCCGACGGCGGTCGCCACGCCGGGCACCACCTCGAAGGGGATGCCGGCGTGCGCGCAGGCCAGCATCTCCTCGGCCGCGTTGCCCTCGAGTCCGGGGTCGCCGGTCACCGCACGGACGACCCGCCTGCCGGAGCGCGCGGCCTCCATGACAAGATTGGCGACGTCCGCGGCGGTCGACGGAGTACGGATCGCCGGGACCCCGGCGGCGGCTGACACCTCGTCAGCCACCGTCAGCTGCGGCGTGTCGACACCCGAGCGCGCGTGGGTCCGTACGACCTCGAGCACGTCGGGTTCCGCGATCAGCACGTCCGCGGCGGCGAGCGCCTCCACGGCGCGCAGCGTCAGCAGACCCGGGTCGCCCGGGCCGGCACCGAGGAAGGTGACGAGCCCGGGGGCGGCGACGCCCGCGAAGGGGGAGGTGGTGGGGCTTGAGGGGTTCAACGGGATCGCTCCCCCATCAGACCGGCCGCGCCCTTGGCCAGCATCTCGTCCGCGAGTTCGCGGCCGAGCGCCATGGCCTCGTCGTACGACTGGGGCACGGGACCGGTGGTGGACAGCTGCACCAGCGTCGAACCGTCGAGGGTTCCGACGACACCACGCAGGCGCATTTCATTGACAATCCGCCCGTCGGCCAGAAGGTCGGCGAGCGCGCCCACGGGTGCGCTGCACCCGGCCTCCAGGGCGGCGAGGAGCGCACGCTCCGCGGTCACGGCGGCCCGCGTGTGCGGGTCGTCGAGCCGGCCGAGCGCGGAGATGAGCTCCGCGTCGGAGGCGAGGCACTCCACGGCCAGGGCACCCTGGCCGGGCGCGGGCAGCACGTTGTCGACCGACAGCAGGTCGGTCGCCTCGTCGGCGCGCCCGATCCGGTTCAGCCCGGCCGCGGCCAGCACGACCGCGTCGAGCTCGCCGGCGCGGACGAAACCGATGCGGGTGTCGACGTTGCCGCGGATGGCGACGGTCTCGATGGACTTGCCGAGGCTGCGGGCGTACGCGTTCAGCTGCGCCATGCGGCGCGGCGAACCGGTACCGACGCGGGCGCCGTCGGGCAGCTGCTCGAAGGTCAGGCCGTCGCGGGCGACCAGCGCGTCGCGCGGGTCCTCGCGCTCGGGCATGGCCGCGATGACCAGCTCGTCGGGCTGCGCGGTCGGCAGGTCCTTCAGCGAGTGCACGGCGAAGTCGACCTCGCCGCGGACCAGCGCGTCTCGCAGGGCCGTGACGAACACGCCGGTGCCGCCGATCTGCGCGAGGTTCTCGCGGGAGACGTCACCGTAGGTCGTGATCTCCACGAGCTCGACGGGCCGGCCGGTGATCGCCCGTACCGCCTCGGCGACGTGCCCGGACTGGGACATGGCCAGCTTGCTGCGCCGCGTGCCGAGCCTGAGGGGCTGGTCGGGACGTGTGTTCATGATGCCCGTCCTGGGTCGTCGTTCTTCGGATCGGCCGCGTCCGCCCGGCTGACGGATGCCACCGTCTGAGGGTCGAGGTCGAAGAGTTCGCGCAGCGCCTCGGCGTACCCGGCGCCGCCGGGCTCGCTCGCGAGCTGCTTGACGCGCACGGTCGGCGCGTGGAGGAGCTTGTCGACGACGCGGCGCACGGTCTGGGTGACCTCCGCGCGCTGCCGTTCGTCGAGGTCCGGTACCCGCCCGTCGAGCCGTGCCACCTCCATGGCGACGACCTCGGCGGCCATCGCCCGCAGGGCGACGACGGTGGGCGTGATGTGCGCGGCCCGCTGCGCGGCGCCGAACGCGGCCACCTCGCCGGCGACGATGCCGCGCACGGCGTCGACGTCGGCGGCCATGGGCGCGTCGGCGGACGCCTCGGCGAGGCTCTCGATGTCGACGAGGCGCACCCCGGGGATGCGGTGCACGGCGGCGTCGATGTCCCGGGGCATGGCCAGGTCCAGCAGCGCCAGCCGTACGGGGACGGCCCCGTCGGCCTGGCTCCGGGCCGCCCGGCGGGGCTGCCGCTGCGCGGCGGCCTCTCCCTGATCGGCCCAGGCCCCGTGCAGTTCGAGCGACCCGGCGTCGACCCCGGCGAGCGCGGAGCGCCCGTCACCGGCGAGCGCGACCGGCGCGTCCGGCCCGACGGGACACCCGTCGCCCTCGACGGCGGCGGGCGCGGTGATGGTCCGCACGGCCCCGGCGTCGGCGATCCGCCGCCCGGCCTCCGCGAGGGCGGCGAGCCGCGCGACGACCTCGGCGTCGACGCCGCCGACGGCCGCCTGCGGCACGTCGGCGAAGGCCCCGCCCGTGCCGGCGGCCGGGGCCCCGGTACGCGCCGCGGCGAAGCCGTCGGCCACACCCTGCGCGGAGGCCCGGGGCGCGGCCCCGGTTCCGGGGAGGGGCGGGGTGGGGGAGAGCCCCGCAGGGTCCATCCCACCGGCAAGGGCGTCGGCGACGTCGTCCCCGGTCAGCACCAGCCCGGTGGCCCCGGTGCACGACACGACCACGTCGACCCGGCCCAGCTCACCGGCGACAGCCGCCATCGGCACGGCCCGCGCAGCGACACCAGTGCCCGAGGCAACCAAAATCTCCGCAAGACGCTCCGCCCGCTCCGCGGTCCGGTTCGCCACCACGACCTCGGCGACACCCACCCGCGCCAGCGTGGCCGCCGCCAGCGAGGACATCGACCCGGCGCCGATGACCAGCGCCCGCTTCCCGGCGGCCCACTCCTCCACCGGCAGGTGCACGGCGAGCTGCTCCAGCCCGAACGTCACCAGCGACTGCCCGGCCCGGTCGATCCCGGTCTCCGAGTGCGCCCGCTTGCCGACCCGCAGCGCCTGCTGGAAGAGGTCGTTGATCAGCCGGCCCGCGGTGTGGAGCTCCTGCCCCAGCGCGAGCGCGTCCTTGATCTGGCCGAGGATCTGGCCCTCGCCGACGACCATCGAGTCCAGCCCGCACGCCACCGAGAACAGGTGGTGCACCGCCCGGTCCTCGTAGTGCACGTAGAGGTACGGGGTGAGTTCCTCCAGCGCGACCCCGCTGTGCTGGGCGAGCAGCGTCGACAGCTCGGCGACGCCGGCGTGGAACTTGTCCACGTCCGCGTACAGCTCGATGCGGTTGCAGGTGGCGAGCACCGCGGCCTCCGCCGCCGGCTCCGCCGCCAGGGTGTCGTGCAGCAGCTTGGCCTTGGCGTCGGCGGACAGCGAGGCCCGCTCCAGCACGCTCACCGGCGCGCTGCGGTGGCTGAGGCCTACGACGAGCAGACTCATGCCGGCATCACCGCCGGCACGTCGCCCTCGGGGCCGCCCTTGCGCGCGGCCGCGGCGGCCCGCCCGGCCGGCGGCTCGACGGCGGCGGCCGGAGCCGCGCCCGTCCCGCCCGCGGCGGCGGTCTCCGCACCGGACCCGGCGTCCGCGTCCACGCCGCCGGCGCCCTCGCCGGCCTTGCGCTGCTCGTGGAACGCCAGGATCTGGAGCTCGATGGACAGGTCGACCTTGCGCACGTCCACGCCGTCCGGCACGGACAGCACGGTCGGCGCGAAGTTCAGGATGGAGGTGACACCGGCGGCGATGAGCCGCTCGCTGACCTGCTGGGCCGCGCCGGCGGGCGTGGCGATGACGCCGATGGAGACGCCGTTCTCCTCGATGATCTTCTCGAGGTCGTCGGTGTGCTGCACCGGGATGCCCGCCACCGGCTTGCCGGCCATGGCCGGGTCGGCGTCGATCAGCGCGGCCACGCGGAAGCCGCGCGAGGCGAAGCCGCCGTAGTTGGCGAGGGCTGCGCCCAGGTTGCCGATGCCGACGATGACGACCGGCCAGTCCTGGGTCAGGCCGAGCTCGCGGGAGATCTGGTAGACGAGGTACTCGACGTCGTAGCCGACGCCGCGCGTCCCGTAGGAGCCGAGGTAGGAGAAGTCCTTGCGCAGCTTCGCGGAGTTCACTCCGGCGGCGGCCGCGAGCTCCTCGGAGGACACCGTGGGCACCGATCGCTCGGAGAGCGCGGTGAGGGCGCGCAAGTACAGCGGAAGCCGGGCGACAGTGGCCTCGGGAATACCTCGGCTGCGGGTCGCCGGTCGGTGAGTTCGGCCAGTTGCCACGATGCTCCTGCGGGATGAGCGGGGCTGCAGGCGGCCTCGTGTCCCAGGACCGCCCCGTCGAATGCAGGCTATGTCTTTGTGAACGCGTGCACAAAGATTGTGTCCGGTTTGTCCGAGCAAAGTGACCGGGGTCACGCGGGCTGGGCAGATGACACCCGGGCCGCGAACGGGCCGAACCCGTTCAAATCCCGAGGGGGGCAAAACGGTACACACTCCTCATCGATACGCCCCCGAGTCCCCACAAATCGCCCACGATGGTAGCGGGCGAACCGGTCAGGCTCCCAATGCCCGCCGCAACCGGTCGGGGTTCACCCTCCAGAAGGTGTGCTGTTCGCCGTCCACCAACACCACCGGGATCTGCTCCCAGTGCAGCCGGTAGAGCTCCTCGTCCTGCGAGATGTCCTTCTTCTCCCACTGTGCGCCCGTCTCGGCGCAGACCTTCTCGATCACCTCCTGGGCGTCATCGCACAGATGGCACCCCGGCTTCCCGATGAGCGTCACCATCCGCTCCTCGGGACGCTTCTTTTCCTTACGGCGCAGCAGAGGACTCATGCCGTCATTGTCCCGCGCCGGGCCGGGGCGCCCGAAGAGTTAACCGCTCCGTTTCCCGGCGGTTCGGGAACTCCCGAACACAATGGCTATGCTCGCGTCATGGCCGCTCTGGGATGGCTCACCCCCCGTAGGCGCTCCGCGACGGCGCGGAGCGTGCTGGCAGGCGAGGCCTCGGCCGAGGCCGCCCGCAAGACCGCGCAGGCCGGTGCGCCACAGGCCCCCGGCACGGAAGACGTGCCGGAAAGCGGCCCGGGGGCCGCTCCCGGGACCGCCGCCGAAGCCGTGCCCGGGACGGCCGCACCGGAGGCCGCCGAGCCGCAGTTCCCGGTTCCGGGCGACGCCCTCGCCGCCGCCTTCTTCGACCTCGACAACACCGTCATGCAGGGCGCCGCGATCTTCCACTTCGGCCGCGGCCTCTACAAGCGCGAGTTCTTCCGCCGCCGCGAACTGGCCCGCTTCGCCTGGCAGCAGGCGTGGTTCCGGCTGGCCGGCGTCGAGGACCCCGAGCACATGCAGGACGCGCGCGACAGCGCCCTGTCCATCGTCAAGGGCCACAAGGTCTCCGAACTCATGGCCATCGGCGAGGAGATCTACGACGAGTACATGGCGGAGCGGATCTGGCCGGGCACCCGCGCCCTGGCCCAGGCCCACCTCGACGCCGGCCAGAAGGTGTGGCTGGTCACCGCCGCCCCCGTCGAGACGGCCACGATCATCGCCCGCCGCCTCGGCCTGACCGGCGCCCTGGGCACCGTCGCCGAGTCCGTGGACGGGATCTACACCGGGCGCCTGGTGGGAGAGCCGCTGCACGGCCCCGCCAAGGCGGAGGCGGTGCGCGCGCTCGCCGCCGCCGAGGGATTCGACCTCGAACGCTGCGCGGCGTACAGCGATTCGCACAACGACATCCCGATGCTGTCACTCGTCGGGCATCCGTACGCGATCAATCCCGACACAAAACTGCGCAAGCATGCCCGCGCCCACGACTGGCGGCTGCGCGACTATCGGACCGGCCGCAAGGCCGTGAAGGTCGGCGTCCCGGCCGCCGCCGGAGTCGGCGCGATCGCGGGCGGCGCGGCCGCCGCGGTCGCCCTCCACCGGCGCCGCAAGTAGCAACGCCGGGCCCCGGCCCCGCCACGGGCCGCCCGCCGGTCATTCGCTCCCCTCTACCCGCGCCGTCGGCGCGGCACTCCGGCCTGCCCTACTCGGTCGCGAGCCACCGTGGAAGCGTCCATTCCGCGCACCCAAGCGATCAGGAATCGATCACCAACCAGGTCTGAATATGCCCTGGACACGCAACAGAAATGTCGGAACCGGTGATTTAGGCAACTGGGTGTAGCGCTGCCTGTACGAAGCGTTATTCTCCTCAAACGCATGCCACCGCCCATCTGTCGCCACGAGACGGGTGAACGGTCCCGCACTGCACGTGATGGAAGCTCTGCCTCTGGGAGTCCCGTGTACCCACCTGTCGGGGTTGACGCCTCGGGCCTGGCTACGCTGCGCGCGACGGTCCTCGACCACCTGCGCGGCTTCGTCCCCACCGCGTACGCCGTCCCCGCCCTCGCCGCCGCGGTCCCTGCCGGCCTCGGCCCGGCCGGCCCCTGCTACGCCCTGACGGACGGCGGGGCGACCGTGGGCAGACGCGCTCGCTCGGGCTCCGGCCCGGCCGCCGCCGGCGGGACGAGCGCGCCCGCCGCCCGCCGCCCCACGGCGGACAGCGACCAGGCCCGCATGATGGACCTGGTCGAACGCGCCCAGGCCGGCGAGGCCGAGGCCTTCGGCCGCCTCTACGACCAGTACAGCGACACGGTGTACCGCTACATCTACTACCGCGTCGGCGGCAAGGCGACCGCGGAGGACCTCACCAGTGAGACCTTCCTGCGCGCGCTGCGCCGCATCTCCACCTTCACCTGGCAGGGCCGCGACTTCGGCGCCTGGCTGGTGACCATCGCGCGGAACCTGGTGGCGGACCACTTCAAGTCCAGCCGCTTCCGCCTGGAGGTCACCACCGGCGAGATGCTCGACGCCAACGAGGTGGAGCGCAGCCCCGAGGACTCCGTCCTGGAGTCCCTCTCCAACGCGGCGCTGCTCGAAGCCGTCCGGAAACTCAACCCCCAGCAGCAGGAGTGCGTCACCTTGCGCTTCCTCCAGGGCCTCTCGGTCGCCGAGACGGCCCGGGTGATGGGCAAGAACGAAGGCGCCATCAAGACGCTCCAGTACCGGGCGGTCCGCACCCTCGCCCGCCTGCTGCCCGACGACGCCCGCTGACCCCCTCCCGCTGACCCCCTCCCGCTCACGACACGACCTCACACCCGGTGACCCCTCGATGACGCTGTGGTCCGATCATCCTTCGTCCGTAACCCAAGTGCCGCGCCGCTCGTTGTGCGGAATGCAGGCTCCCTTTGGACACGCCCTGCCCGAAGCCGCTCACCCGAAAGTGTGGATGTGCTCAAGGAAGGCAACCTTCCGGACACCTTGGGGAGTCGATCGTCATGACGAGAGGAGGTGCCGCCAGTGATCGCGAACGTGACTCCGCACCGGCGGGCGAACGCCTTCGCCCAGGCCCTGGAGGATCGGACCCCGTCCGGTCCTTCGGATCCGGATCCGGCGGCCGAGCAGTCCGAGGCACCTGCCGAATCCGCCGACCACGACCGGTTGTTGGCCCTGGCGAGCGTGCTCGGCGAAATGCCGCGCCCGGTGCTGGACCCCGAGGTCAAAGTGGTGCAACGAGCGCAGCTCGTCGCCGCCATGGAGGCCATGGTGATGGAGGAGAGGGCCGGAGGCGGTGCCGCCGCGGACCCTCTGGTGCCCGAACAGCGGACCGGCCGCGGCGCCCACCGGGCGACCTCGCTCCGGAAATTGCGGCCCCGCTCCCGCTGGTCCAAGGGCATCGCAGCGGGGGGCCTCACCGTGGGTGTGGCCGCCGGGGCCTTCAGCGGAGTGGCCGCTGCCAGCACCGACGCCCTGCCCGGTGATCCCCTCTACCCGGTCAAGCTGGGCATGGAGGACCTGAAGCTGGGCCTGGCCGACGAGGGCGCGGACCGGGGCGAGGTCTACCTCGACCGGGCTTCGAACCGGCTGTCGGAAGCCCGCCGGCTGATGGAACGCGGCCGCTCGGGCCCCCTGGACCACGAGGTCCTCGGGGAGATCCGGCGGGCGCTGGCAGGGATGCAGCACGACGCGGCCGAAGGCCACCGGCTGCTGCAGGCCGCCTACAAGCGGGACGGCTCGCTCGGCCCGATCCAGGCGCTGTCCTCGTTCTCCAACTCCCACCGCGACGCGTGGGGCCGGCTCCGGTCCAACCTGCCGCCGCAGCTCACGGACGTGGGGGACCAGGTGAGTTCGGTCTTCCAGGCCATAGACGACGAGGTGGCGCCGCTCCAGGGCATGCTGCCCAAGGCCCCGGAGCAGCACCGCGGCGGTCCGGGCGGCGGCCCGGCCAAGCCGAGCAGCCCGGCGCCGGGCAAGCAGCAGCCCGCACCGGCACCGGACGCCGCCAGCTCGGCGGCGCCTCCGGCCGCGCCCAGCCCGTCCGGCAGCAATGCCCCGGCGCCCGGCAGCGGCCTCCTGGGCGGCACGGGCAACCTGCTGAACCCGCCGGCGCCCGGCCAGTCCACACCCCCGCCCGCGGCTCCCCCGGCGCAACCCCAGCCGGACATCACCCTGCCGCCCCTCCTCCCGGGTCTCCTCCCGGGCCTGGGCATCCAGGCGGAGGACGCGGAGTAGCAGGAGAAACGCCGGTGGGGCTGGCCGCAACCAGCCCCACCGGCGTCACCCGCGCCCGGCCCGCCGTCAGAAGAAGACCGACCTCCGCTGCACCAACAGCTTGTACAGGGTGTGCTGGATCTGTTCCCGCACCTGGTCCGTCAGGTTGAACATCAGCATCGGGTCCTCCGCCGCCTCCGGCGCGTACCCGTCCGTCGGGATCGGCTCACCGAACTGGATCGTCCACTTCGTCGGCAACGGCACCGCCCCCAACGGCCCCAGCCACGGGAACGTCGGCGTCACCGGGAAGTACGGCACCCCCAGCAAGCGCGCCAGCGTTTTCGCGTTGCCGATCATCGGGTAGATCTCCTCCGCCCCGACGATCGAACACGGCACGATCGGCGTGCCCGCCCTCAGCGCCGTCGAGACGAACCCGCCCCGCCCGAACCGCTGGAGCTTGTACCGCTCACCGAACGGCTTCCCTATCCCCTTGAAGCCCTCCGGCATCACCCCCACCAGCTCCCCGGCCTCCAGCAGCCGCTGCGCGTCCTCCGCACAGGCCAGCGTGTGGCCGGCCTTGCGCGCGAGCTCGTTCACCACCGGCAGCATGAACACCAGGTCCGCCGCCAGCAGCCGCAGGTGCCGCTCCGCCGGGTGGTGGTCGTGCACCGCCACCTGGAGCATCAGCCCGTCCAGCGGGAGCGTCCCCGAGTGGTTCGCCACGATCAGCGCGCCGCCGTCCTTCGGGATGTTCTCGACGCCCTTGACCTCGACGCGGAAGTACTTGTCGAACAGCGGCCGCATCATGGACATCAGGACCTGGTCCGTCAGCTCCTTGTCGTAGCCGAACTCGTCGACCTCGTACTCCCCGGTGATCCGCCGCCGCAGGAACGCCAGACCGCCCGCGATCCGCCGGTCCCAGCCGCCGTCACCGCCGCGCCGCGCGGGCGCCTGGGCGACCGGCTCCACCGGCTCCGGCGGTTCCGGAACCGCCCGCACCGTCCGGGGGGCACCGGCCCGGCGGCGCGGCCGGTCCTCGTCGAACGGGATGACCTTGGCGTCGGCCACTATCGCTCCACTCCCTCGTCAACGTTCAACAGCTCCGCTACCCGCCCGACGGCCCGGTCCACCCGCTCGGGGGGCAACAACCCGCTCCCCCGGCTCCGCGCGAAGTCCGCGAAGGCCCCGGCGGTCGTGTATACCGGCCGGAACCCCAGCGTCTCCCGCATCTGCGTCGTCTCCACGACCCGCCCGTGCGTCAGCAGCCGGATCTGCTCCGGCGAGAAGTCCGTCGCCCCCACCGCCCGCAACGCCTGCCCCACCCACGTCACCGCGGGCAGCAGCAGCGGCAGCGTCGGCCGCCCCAGCCGCCGCGCGCACTGCGACAGCAGCAGCACCCCGTCACCGGCGATGTTGAAGGTCCCGCTGTTCAGCGTCCCCCGCCGCGGCTCCCCCGCGGCCAGCCGCAGCACGTCCACCACGTCGTCCTCGTGCACGAACTGCAGCCTCGGGTCGTAGCCCAGCACCGTCGGCATCACCGGCATCGAGAAGTACTCCGCCAGCGCGGAATCCGCGAACGGCCCCAGGATGTTCGCGAAGCGCAGCACGCACACCGCCACGTCCGGCCGCCGGCGCGCGAAGCCCCGTACGTAGCCCTCGACCTCGGCGGCGTCCTTCGCGAAACCGCCCGCCGGCAACGACTTCGGCTGCGTGGTCTCCGTGAAGACGGCCGGGTCCCGCGCCGTGCCCCCGTACACGCTGGTGCTCGACTTCACCACGAGCCGCCGTACCGTCGGGGACTTCTGGCAGGCTCCCAGGAGCTGCATCGTCCCGATGACGTTGGTCTCCTTGACGGTGCTGCGCCCGCCCGGCGCCCCCACGGCGCCACCGGTGACCGCCAGATGGACCACCGTGTCCACGGCGTGCTCCGCGAGCACCCGGGCGATGGCCGACTGTCTGATGTCCGTCCGCACGAACTCGGCCACACCGAGCCGGTGCGGCGGGCTCACCGCGTCGACCGCGATGACCCGTTCCACCTCGGGGTCGCGCTGGATGCGGCGCACGAAGCGGCCCCCCAGCTGCCGGGCAGCCCCGGTGACGAGCACGACCTTCCCCACGAGCTCAGCGCCTCCCTCGAAGAAGTACCCCCGGCTGCACCGCAGCCCCCCCACCAGGATGGTGGAGGGGCTGCGGAGAACACGTACAGCTGCCGTTTACTTCTTGTTACGGCGCTGGACGCGGGTGCGCTTGAGCAGCTTGCGGTGCTTCTTCTTAGCCATCCGCTTGCGCCGCTTCTTGATAACAGAGCCCACGACTACCCTCGCTCACTTCTCGGAACATCCCCGCGCCAGCGGGGATCGGTGCGGGGCGTCTGGGCCCACACGACCTACGTCGGCCTAGCCTACCCGCCCAAGCTCTGAGCTTGTAATCCGAGCCCTCCGAGATGTGGCCGAGCCCCCTCGGAAGGGGAGAGTCTCAGGCCGACTCCACCCCCACGAAGGACTCCCTGAGGTACTCGTGAACCGCGTTCTCGGGGACCCGGAAGGACCGGCCCACCCGGATCGCGGGCAGATGACCGTTGTGCACCAGCCGGTACACGGTCATCTTCGACACTCGCATCACCGAGGCGACCTCCGCCACGGTCAGGAACTGAACCTCACTGAGAGGCCTCTCGCCAGCAGCCATGACACCCACCTGACCTTCCGCGCATGACGGGCACCGGCTTCCCCTCCGGTTACTCCTCGTCGTCGCACGCTCACTCCCCAGAGTAGGGGCGGGTGATACGAGTGGGGAAGAGGAGCTACGGCCACTCCTGACGCCCCGCCAGCCCGGCGCGGTGCAACACGTGCCGGAGGAGTGGGCCGTAGTAGTCCGAGCGCACCCCGTCATCAAGCGGAACGGCCACCGCCACCCGCCCCTCGGCCTCCCCGACGAACAGCGCCGGATCATCCGTATCGCCCAGCCCGATGGCCTCCACACCCAGCTGACCTGCACCGCAGACCCACCCGTGGTCCCCGACCACCAGGTCCGGCAGCGGCCCGCCGGCCTCCGCGAGCGCCCCCAGGACGATCCGAACCGGCAGCGGCGAATGGGAGTGTGCGCCGGTGGCACTCGCCGCCCCCCGCGCGCCGTGCTCCCGCACCAGCGCGACACCCCGTACGTAATCGATGCGGTGCGGACGTACGCCGAACCGGGTCGCCATGTCGACACCCACCCCCTGCGCCGGGGTGAGGACAACACATCCCGCCGCCGACAACGCCTGAGCCAAAGCGGCGTAGAAGCCCAGGAGCCGGTGCGGGTGCCCCGTCCCGAGCAGCACGGGCGACCGGGCATCCGCCGCAACCGCCAGCCGCCCCGCGAAGGCCTCCAGCGCCGCCACCGTCCGCTCCGGGTCGATCACGTCCGGGCCGCTGACGTGCGCCGGATCCGCCGAGACCCCGCACCTGGCCGCCATCAGCCCCAGCAGCTCACCCACATCCCAGCGCCGCTCCGGCTCCAGCCCCAGCAGCACCCGGGGATCCCGCGCCGCGAACAGCCGGTAACTGCGTAAGCTCTCCTCCCGCGTCGTGGCGACGGGCCCGGCCAACCGGGCGGCCAGCAGATGCGCACGCAACGCGCCGGTGCTCAACACCCTCCGATGCTGCCGCACCGCACCTGCCGGCTCATCAATTACGCCGATTCCCCCCACAGTTGGCGTAACCGTGCCACGGGCCGGCCCCGCGTCACACCAGCATCCCGCGCAGCGGGAACACCGC
The DNA here is from genome assembly GCF_055575555.1 of Streptomyces sp. NPDC034085. Classification (NCBI taxonomy): domain Bacteria; kingdom Bacillati; phylum Actinomycetota; class Actinomycetes; order Kitasatosporales; family Streptomycetaceae; genus Streptomyces; species Streptomyces sp. NPDC034085. The sequence continues at coordinate 219,327 of NZ_JBVISL010000010.1, forward strand.
CCGGCGCGTCGCCAGAACGGCCTGATCCGTACGGTCCGCCGGATCGTAGCCCGCGTCCCAGTCCCGCCACCGCGGCGTCCGGCCGTCCGTCATCCGGGCCGGCCCCGGCTGCCGCGTCCGCGCGTACACCTCGTCCAGCCAGGACCGCGGCACCGGTGACAGCGGATCCACCGGCCGGTGCGCCGCGATCCCCACCAGATGCGTCCACGACCGGGGTACGACGTCCACCACCGCGTACCCGCCGCCGCCCAGCGCGAGCCAGCGCCCGCCCGCGTACTCGTGCGCCAGCGCGTGACAGGCCTCCTGCACAGCCCGCTGCGCGTCCAGCGACACCGCCAGGTGCGCGAGGGGGTCCTCGAAGTGCGTGTCGGCCCCGTGCTGCGTCACCAGCACCTGCGGCCGGAAGTCCGCCAGCAGTTCCGGCACCGTCGCGTGGAAGGCCCGCAGCCACCCCTCGTCCCCGGTCCCGGCCGGCAGCGCCACGTTCACCGCGCTGCCCCCGGCCGCCTCGCCGCCCGTCTCCTCCGGCCAGCCCGTCTGCGGGAACAGCGTCCGCGGATGCTCGTGCAGCGAGACCGTCAGCACCCGGGGGTCGTTCCAGAACGCCGCCTGCACCCCGTCCCCGTGGTGCACGTCCACGTCCACGTACGCGACCCGCTCGGCGCCCAGCTCCAGCAGCCGCGCCACCGCCAGCGCCGCGTCGTTGTACACGCAGAACCCCGCCGCCCCGCCCGGCATGGCGTGGTGCAGACCGCCCGCGAAGTTCACCGCGTGCCCCGCCTCACCCCGCCACAGCGCCTCCGCCGCCGCCACCGACTGCCCGGCGATCAGCGCGGAGGCCTCGTGCATCCCGCGGAACGCCGGATCGTCGACGGTCCCCAGCCCGTACGAGCCGTCCGCCGCGCCGGGATCCGCCGACACCTCCCGCACCGCGGCGACGTAGTCCTCCCGGTGGACCAGCCTCAGCGTCGAATCCCCGGCCGCGGGAGCCGCCCGCACCTCCACCTCCCGGTCCAGCCCGAAGGCACGCACCAGGCCCATGGTCAGCGCCAGGCGCACCGGGTCCATCGGATGGCTCGGCCCGAAGTCATACCCCGTTACCGCCTCGTCCCACATCAACAGCCCGGTCACCGGCTCGCCGCTCATGCCCGACACCGTATCGGGCCCGGTCCGTGCCGAACGAAGGGGCGTAGAACAACGTCACCAGCACCAGCACCATCGGCACCACCATCGCGCCCCGGTAGTTCCACGCCTCCCCGATCCCGCCCACGAGCGGCGAACCGATCAGGAACCCCACGTAGTTGAAGATGTTCAACCGCGCCACCGCCGTGTCGGAGGCGCCGGGGAACAGCCGCCCCGCGGCGGCGAAGGTCTGCGGCACGATCACGCACAACCCGACGCCCAGCAGCGTGAACCCGAGCATCCCCACCCAGGCCCCCGGCGCCACCGCCACCACCGCGAACCCGCCGGCCGCCACCACCGTCCCGGCCCGCACCACGGCCACCGGCCCGAACCTCCGCACCCCCAGGTCCCCGACCGCCCGCCCGGCCAGCGTCGTCACCATGTACACGTTGTAGGGCACCGTCGCGAGCTGCTCGGAGCTGCCCAGCACGTCCTGCAGGTACTTGGCACTCCAGTTCGCCACCGTCGAATCCCCGATGTACGCGCAGGCCATCACCAGGCACAGCGGCAACAACAGCTTCCCGCCACCCGCGGGCCACCCCTGCCCCGCCTCCCGGGGCCCGGCCTCGACGTCCACGTAGTGCCGGCTCGCCAGCAACGCCGCCGGCAGCACCACCGCCACGGCCGGCAGGTACCCCGCGAACAACGACAGGTGCCAGTGCGCCCCCGCCCACGCTGCCGAAGCCCCCAGGATCCCGCCCAGGCTGTACGCGGCGTGGAAGCCCAGCATGATGGAGCGCCCGTACGCCCGCTGGAGGTTCACCCCGAGCATGTTCATCGAGGCGTCCAGCGCACCCACCGCCAGCCCGAACACCCCCAGCGCCACCGCCACGTGCCACATCCGGCTGCCGGCCCCCACCCCGAGCAGGGCCAGCAGGACGACGGGCTGCGCCCACCGCAGCACCGCACTGGGCGCGACCCGCTTCACCAGGTGCTCGGTGGCGACGCTCGAGACCCCGGCGAGGACCGGCACGGCGGCGAGGAAGGCGGGCAGCAGCCCGTCGGATATCCCGTACCGGTCCTGAATGGCCGGGATCCGCGTCACCAGCAGGGCGAAGGCCACCCCTTGCGCGAAGAAGCTGAATCCGAGCGCCCCGCGCCCACGGCGAAGCCGTACGTCAACCGTCATGGCGGCACAGCGTAGGCGCCGCCACTACCGGTGGGTAGAGCGATCACACAACCGATCAGCCGCCCAGCCCCAGCAGGGCGGACAGCTCCTTCATCTCCCCGAAGCAGGCCGTGGCGCCGGCGAGCTGCTCGGCGGGGACCAGGGAGGTGAAACCGAGTACGGCCATCCCCGCGGCCCGTGCGGCCTGCACCCCGAGCGGGCCGGCGTCGACCACCACGCACCGCTCGGGGGCGACGCCCATCATGTCGGCGGCGTGCAGGAAGAGGTCCGGCGCCGGCTTGCCCTGACCGACGTCCTCCGCACTGAAGATCCACTCCTCCTCGAACCACTCGCCCATCCCGGACGCGCCGTGCTCGGCCCGGATCTGCTCGCGGCTTGAGGAGGAGGTGACGCAGTAGGGAAGTCCGAGCGCGGACAGCTCTCCCAGCACCTCGGTCACCCCGGGCACGGGCCGCAGTTCGCGCCCGGGCGGGGTGGTAGTGGCGAGCGGCTCGCTGTCCACGAGGACGCCGTCGTTGTCGAAGATGACCAGCTCGTAGCCCATCGGCCCACCATACGAGCAGTCAGCGCAGGTTGACGGGAACCGCGTGCCGGTAAACGGCTGAACGCGCCCGGAACGCAGAAAAGCCCCGCACCAGAAGGTGCGGGGCTTTCCCACAATGATTGTTCGGCGGCGTCCTACTCTCCCACAGGGTCCCCCCTGCAG